>CAVUKX010000004.1:0-82460 GCA_963742165.1 uncultured Acidobacteriota bacterium
AAAAACCCGCATAAAATCGAGCTTTTGAGCGCCTATCGACTTTTTATCTACTTGCGGCCTTCAGGCGGCGGCCGGATTTTCTATATCGCTCGAATTTCCAATGGTAGGCGAAGACGGGCGTATCACGCGCGTCTCCGGTTCACATTCGTGGCCGGTAATAGGCGGTTTTGTCCCAGCTGATCCGGGCATAGGCGTCGCTTAATCCATAGGTCGTCTCCGCTGCGCCGAGCAGAAGATACCCGTCCGGCTTCATGGCCGTGATAAGACGGTGGAGGATCTCGCGTTTTTTCTCGACCTGGAAATAGATGAGGACGTTGCGGAAGAACACTACGTCGGACTTGGGCAGATTACCCCACGGCTCGGTAAGGTTGAACTGGCGGAACTCCACCATGCGGCGAATATCGGGCGAGAGAATCCAGTCGCTTCCGTCGCGGGTGAAGTACCGGGTCAGGTACTTTGCGGGCAGGCCGCGATTGATTTCCAACTGGCTGTAGCGGCCGGAGCGGGCTCGCTCCAGGATGGCGGAGGACAGGTCGGTTCCGAGGATCGAGATGGTCCAGCCGGGCAGCCCGCCGAACTCCTCCGCGATGGTCATGGCGATGCTATAGGCTTCCTGACCGCTGGATGAGGCAGCGCTCCAGATGGTAAGCCGCCGGGTGGAAGCCCGTTCGGCGATGAGTTCCGGGAGGATGACCCGGCGCAGCGCCTCGAAGGGCAGATGATCGCGGAAGAACCAGGTCTCGTTGTTCATCATCGCGTCGAGAACCTTGCGATGCAGACCGCCGAACGCAGTCTTGCGAATGCTCGCAAGTAAATCCTGCGCCGAATCCATGCCTTCCCGGTATGCCAAGGGCGTAAGGCGCGATTCGGCAAGGTAGCCCTTGCTCTCGTCCAGCAGGATCGCGGAGTGCTCCGCCAGAAAGTGCCGCAGATATTCGAATTCCGCCGTCTCAAGCCCCATGGCTGCCTCCTTGTGCAAGGCGCTGGACCGCCTGTGTCGCTCTGCCCACCGGCGATGCACCGGGCAAGGTGTGGCGGCCGCGGTTGACCCGGCGAACAATTTCGTCCGCAAGGTCGCCGAGCGGGAGAACACGGCTGGCCAGGCCGGCCTTGGCCACGAAGCCGGGCATGCCCCACACCACCGAGGTAGCTTCATCCTGAACGATGATTTGACCGCTCGCTTCCTTGATGTACTCGCATCCGCGAAGCCCGTCCTGCCCCATACCGGTCATGACCACGGCGAGTACATTCTGCCGGAATACCTCAGCCACGGAGCGGAACAGGACATCGACGGAGGGACGGCAGGAATTTTCCGGAGGCGCTTTGAAGACACCCAGGCGAACGCAGGATTCCGTGCGGTAGAGATTCATGTGGAAGTCTCCGGGGGCAATCCAGGCGTGCCCTGGCTCGAGCACGGCGGCGGGAATTGCCTCTCTCACCACCAGCGATGAAGACGCAGTGAGGCGCTCAGCCAGAAAGCGGGTGAAGGTGGGCGGCATATGCTGAACAATCACAATGGGTACCGGAAAGTCCGCCGGAAGATGCGGCAGCACTTCGGCGAGCGCATTGGGGCCTCCGGTGGAAGTGCCGATGGCCACAATGTCGATTCTCTGCTCCGCTGCCGGCGTGTGCGAAGCAACGGCCGCCCGAGCGGGGACGGCGGCGGATCGGATGGCTCCGGGAATCGGGTGCGCCGGTTGAGGCACGACCGGCGAATGGCATCCCCTGTTTTTCCAGCAGAGCGCTTTGATTTTGGGGATGACTTCCAGGCTGATGCGCGAGATGCTTTCCTGGACGTTACCCACGTTCGAAGGTTTGCCGACATAGTCATCGGCGCCCGCGGCCAGGGCGTCGAGCGTAGCCAAAGCTCCCCGTTCCGTCAGCGTGCTGAACATGATGACCGGAGTGCGGATGCCGCGGGCCCGCAGCGCGCGCAGGGTCTGCAATCC
The DNA here is from genome assembly GCA_963742165.1 of uncultured Acidobacteriota bacterium. GTDB lineage: Bacteria > Acidobacteriota > Terriglobia > Terriglobales > Acidobacteriaceae > TOLSYN. The sequence goes on from CAVUKX010000004.1 coordinate 1,950, forward strand.
ATCCATCTCGGGCATTTCGATATCGAGCGTGATGGCGTCGAGCGTGTTCTGCTCAACCATGGCGAGGGCGATGTTTCCATTGGCCGCAACGCCCACGACTTCGATCTCAGGGTCGCTCTCCAGCGATTGCCGGACGATTCGCCGCATGACCACCGAGTCGTCCACCACCAGCACGCGATATTTCATTGGATGAATCCGATAATCTGCAGCTTGTTGAGAATCGTGTCCCGGGTAAAGGGCTTCATGACGTATTCGTCGGCGCCCTCGCGCAGCGCCCGCTCCACTTCGGATTGCTCGCTCTCGGTGGTCACCATCATGATCTTCATGGACTGATGGCTGGGGTCGGAGCGGACTTTTCCCAGCAGTTCAATGCCGGTCATCTCCGGCATGTTCCAGTCGAAGAGAGCAAGGTCGGCGGGCTGTTGCTTCAAGCTGGCGAGCGCGTCAGCTCCGCACTTTGCCTCGCTCACCTCGAAGCCAGCTCCGGTCAAAATGGACTTGAGGACTTTTCTCATGGTGGAGGAATCATCGACAATCAGGGCCTGCATACTGTCTCCTTTCGGCCTGCGACGGAGCACAGCCGGAGTGAAAACAACTTCTCCGGCTGTACCCGCAGGGTTTCAGTTAGAAGCGGAACTGCGAGATGAGGGTCCGCAGGTCGTTGGCCATCTTCTCCAGCGACTGCGCGGACTTCGACGTCTCGGTTGCGCCCACGGTAGTGGCGTGGGCAGCTTCGGCCACTCCGCCAATGTTTTTGCTGATATCGGTGCTGCCCTTGGCGGCTTCCGCCAGGGTGCGGCCGATTTCGTTGGTGGTTGCGCTCTGCTCTTCGATGGCGCTGGCGATGGTCGTCTGGATATCGCTGATCTGGCCGATGACCTGGCTGATCTGGCTGATGGCCGAGACGGCCCCGTTGGTGTCACCTTGAATTGCCTCGATCTTGCGGCTGATGTCCTCGGTTGCCTTGGCGGTTTCCTTGGCAAGTTCCTTGACTTCGTTGGCAACTACGGCGAAACCTTTTCCGGCCTCGCCGGCGCGCGCCGCTTCAATGGTGGCGTTGAGCGCCAGCAGATTGGTCTGCTGGGCGATGGAGGTGATGACCTTGATGACCTGGCCGATCTCGGTGCTGCTCTGTCCGAGTTTGGAGATGGTCTCGTTGGTCGTCTCGGCGGTGCGCACTGCCGAGGAGGCAACGCGGGTGGCTTCGGCTGTGTTCTTGGCGATCTCCTTGATGCTGGCGCTCATCTCGTCGGCGCCGGTGGCCACGGTCTGTACGTTGTTGCTGACCTGTTCGGCCGCGGCGGAGACTACGCTCGCCTGGGTTGCGGTTTCATCGGCGCTGGAGCCCATCGACTGGCTGACCTTGTTCAGCTCTTCGGCCGAACTGGAAAGCGATGCAACGTTGTGGCCAATCTGTTCGAGGGCCGAGCGGACCGATTGCGAGACCGTGTTGACGGCGCCCGCCAGCAGGTCGTAATCTCCCGCATACTTGGTCGTCACCATCGCGGTAAAATCTCCGCCGGCGAGTTTGCTGAGAATACCGCTGACGTCCTGCATCGGTCCTACCACCGCGTCGAGCGTGGCGTTGATGCCCTCTACGATCTTGCGGAAGTCGCCGTGGTGCCGGTTGGCATCGGCACGGGTGGACAGCTTACCCTCCAGAGCGGCCTTGGCCAGCATGTCGGTGTCTAGCGTCAGGCTCTGCAGGACCAGGGCCAAGGTGTTGACGGCCTGCTTCATCTTTTCGTGGTCGCCCTTGTAGGTTTGCGCGACCAGTTCATCGATCTTGCCGTTGGAAATCTGCGCCAGGATGCGGTTGCCTTCGCCGATGGGCAGGAGGATGGCGTCGAGCATCTGGTTGACGCCTCCGACTACTTCTGCGTAAGCACCCTTGAACTGCTCCGGCTTGCCGCGCTCGGAGAGCAGACCATCTCTCGATGCGTCCGTCAGCCGAGCTAATTCCTTCTGCAAACCCTGCAGGACCATGGCCACGTTGTTGACGGCCTGCTTCATCTTCTCGTGGTCGCCCTTGTAGGTGTGCGCGATCAGCTCGTCGATCTTGCCGTCGGAAATCTGCGCCAGGATGCGGTTGCCTTCGCCAATCGGCAGCAGGATGGCGTCGAGCATCTGGTTGACGCCTCCGACCACCTCTGCGTAAGCGCCCTTGAACTGCTCCGGCTTGCCCCGTTCGGAGAGCAGGCCATCTCTTGAGGCTTCGGTTAAGCGGGCCAATTCCTTCTGCAAACCCTGCAGGACCACGCCCACGTTGTTGACGGCCTGCTTCATCTTTTCGTGGTCGCCCTTGTAGGTGTGCGCGATCAACTCGTCGATCTTGCCGTCGGAAATCTGCGCCAGGATGCGGTTGCCTTCACCAATCGGAAGCAGGATGGCGTCGAGCATCTGGTTGACGCCGCCGACCACGTCCGCGTAAGCGCCCTTGAACTGCTCCGGCTTGCCGCGTTCGGAAAGCAGACCGTCTCGGGATGCTTCGGTCAGGCGGCCCAATTCCTTCTGCAAGCCCTGCAGTACCACGGCCACGTTGTTGACGGCCTCTTTCATCTTTTCGTGGTCGCCCTTGTAGGTCTGCGCGATCAGTTCGTCGATCTTGCCGCCGGAGATCTGCGCCAAGATTCGGTTGCCTTCGCCGATGGGCAGCAGGATGGCGTCGAGAGTTTCATTGAAACCCTGCACGATGTTCCGGAACACTCCCTGGTGACGGCTGGCGTTGGCGCGGGTGGAAAGCTCGCCCGCAAAGGCGGATTTGACCAGGCTGTGGGCATCGGCCGCCATCGTATCCACCGCGTCCTTCACCGCGATAAGGCTTTGATTGATCTTTTCGAACTGCTGTTTCGCGGCGGCAGTGTGCTGATCAGCTTCCTTCAACTGCAGATCGAAGGCGAAGTCGCCTTGTGCGAGTTTGGTCAAGTTTCCGGCCAGGCGATCCACTTCGTGGGCCGTGTAATCTTTGTCGCGGACAATGGAGGTCAGGTCCTGAACAACCTCGACATAGCCGACGTGCTCTCCCTTCAGGTTCACCAGGCGGGAGGTTCCCTGCTTGCAATTCTTGCCGTGCCAGTCGAAATGGCTCTCGCCGACGCCCCGGTTGAGTTGCATCACCCCGCAGTTTTCAGTCTTGCAGATGTTGGCTGCGGCGCTGGAGCAGGGTTTTCCCGGAGCTTCCTTGCGGTCCCTGATCGTGCCCGAGTCGATCATCAGCTTTTCAAATGCCTTGTTGAGAAAGACCCAGTTCATGTCCTTATCCAGGACATGGATGGGGAACTGAACGGCATCGAGAATCGACTCGTACCAGTTGAGTTTTTCCTTGACCGCATCGAGAGTCTGGTTCACGCCCTCGGCAATCTCGCGATCGGCACCGCTGAGCTTGCTTGCGTCGATACGCATTTCAAAGTGTCCGCCCGTCGCGGCCTTCACCAGCCTGGAAAGCTCGTCGGCGAAGCGTTGTTCTTCGGAGTTATCCTGTAGGACTTCAATGGCACCGATGACTTTGTTCCGTTCGTCATAGCGCGGCGAGGCATAGGCGCGGACCGGAACCTTGCGGCCCTTGATCACACATTCGGCATCGCCGGACTGGCTGTGTCCCTCGCGCATGGCGTGGGAAGCCGTGCAGGAGCCGTTGCGGCAGGCTTCCATATCGAACACCTCCCACATCTTCCGCCCGGCGCACGACTCCGGCGAGCAGCCCGCCAGCAGGGCCGCGGCGGAGTTGATGAACTCGATGGTGTGGTCGCAATCGATCACGACGACCGGCACGGGAGTGTCGTCAATGTAGCCGGCTTTGTTGATGGAACGTTCAAATTCCAAAGCTGCGCCGCGGGAGAGTTCAGTTCCCCCGGCATAAGTCGTTCCGCTCCCGTTTCCCGGTGTGCGGCCTGCGGCCATTCCTTTAGCTGCCATGATTCCATTCCCCCATTTTCGTGGAATTGCGTTTTTTAATGAGCGCCCGGACGGCTGTCGCCTGCCGGGGTGCCGATATTCACGGAGCGCTGCGTGTCCAGGACGAGCAGCAGTTCGTTTTTGAGCTTGTAAACTCCGCGGATGAGTTCGCGGCTGGTGCCGGCCAGAGTGTCGGGCGTCGCCTCAAAGTTGCTTCCCTCGACTTCCACCACATCGCCGATCTCGTCCACCAGCAGGCTGACCGCGCCGTCCCCGGTGCGCACCACAACATTCATCGGCAACTCGCCTTCCAGCCGGTCGCGCACCCCGAGGCGGCGGCGCAGATCAATCGCCGTCACGATCTGTCCGCGCAGGTTAATCAGTCCGGCCACCACCGACGGGGCCAGCGGAACGCCGGTCATTTCCTGGTGACGGATCACTTCCTGAACGGTTTCCACTTCGACGCCGAAGAGAAGCCCTTGAATGAAAAATGTGCAGAACTGCTGCTGCGTCGCGCTCATGCGATCCTCCCCCCGCCGGCCATGGACATCACCAGCTCGGGTACGTTCAGAAGGTCTGTGACGTGCTGCTGGATGACCGCCGAACCGAGCAGGCGGGCATCTTCCGACTTGCGTGTCACCGTGACGTGCTGATCGACGATGTCCAGAATCTCGTCCACCACCAGGCCCACGCTCTGGCCGCCTTCCGAGTGCACCACCACCTGCATCGGGCCCTCGCGCCCGGTCTGCGCGGGCAACTGCAATGCGTCGGCGATGTGCACCAGCGGCATGATTTCTCCGCGATATTGAACCACCTGGCGGTTCCCCGATATCTCCACTGCCTTGGGGTCGAACTCCTCCAGCCGCGACACCATCGAGAGCGGGACGGCAAGTTTGCCGCGGTCGCCCACCCGGAACAGCAGCCAGGACTCGCGTTGGCCGCTGTCCGCCGCCTCTGCGTCTTTGGCGATGGCGTGTTCCCGCGAGGCAACCGACAGGGAGGCGCGCTGCGCCAGGCCGAGGATGTCCAGAATGAGAGCGACTTTTCCATCGCCCATGATGGTGGCTCCGGCAAAGCAGGTGATGCCCTTCAACTGCTTGCCGAGCGGCTTTACCACGATCTCTTCGGTGTCGTTGATCTCATCCACCACCAGTCCGAACTGACGGCCATCGGCTTGGAGTACGACGATGTTGATCGCCTCCCCGAGCTCGCTGCCGGGTTCATCCAGCTTCAGTTCGCGGTCAAGGTAAATGATGGGCAGCAGATTGCCGCGAAGCCGGTAAACGGCCGCTTCCTGAACCATCTCGATGCGGCTCTCGGCAGCTTTGCCTTCCAGTCTCACCAGTTCCACCAGGCTCACCTGGGGGATCGCAAAGCGTTCGCTTCCGGTGGTAACAATGAGAGCGGGAATGATGGCCAGGGTGAGAGGGATCTTGATCTTCAGCGTAGTGCCGCAACCTCGCGTGCTGGAGACGTCCACCGTGCCGCCAATTTTTTCGATGTTGGTCTTCACCACATCCATGCCGACGCCGCGCCCGGAGATGTTGGTGACTTTCTTGGCCGTGGAAAACCCGGCCATGAAGATCAAGTTGCCGATCTCGCGCTCGGACATCTTCGCGGCGTGCTGCGGAGACAGAAGCCCGCGCTCCACGGCCTTGGCCCGAATTGCATCCAGATCCAGTCCCCCGCCGTCATCGGCGATCTCGATGTTGACCTGCCCGCCTTCATGGAAGGCGCGCAGGCGGAGCACTCCCTGCCCGGGCTTGCCCGCCGCTTCCCGCTCCGCCGGAGTCTCGATGCCGTGATCGAGCGAGTTGCGAACAATGTGAGTGAGCGGGTCCTTGATGGCCTCGATGATGGTCTTGTCCAGCTCGGTCTGAGTTCCTTCCATCTCCAGCCGCACGGATTTGCCGGCCGCGTTGGACAGATCGCGCACGATGCGGGGAAATTTGTTCCAGACGTTTCCGATGGGCTGCATGCGCGTCTTCATGACGCCTTCCTGCAACTCGGTGGTGATCAGGTTCAGCCGCTGCGCCGTGCTCAAAAACGCCGCGTCCTTTTGGGTGGAGGTGAATTGCAGGATCTGATTCCGGGCCAGCACCAGTTCGCCGACCAGATTCATCACCTTGTCGAGCAGATGAACGTCCACCCGGATATTGCTGTTGGCCGTCTCCTCACGGACTTCGGCCTGGACCTTGATCGCCTCCTGCACGGCAAAAGGCTGGACTGCCCCGTTGTCCACCAGAATTTCGCCGATGCGGCGCGGGTCGCCCTCCTGCTGGCTGTTGAGCGCCTGAATGATGGCGGCCGGCTCCGCTGCTCCCTGCTGGACAAGAACCTCTCCCAGCAGCGGAGGCGGCGCGATTGCCGCAGTGGGGATGGCGGCTGCAGATACAGCCTCGGCCACCGGCTTTTCCTGCCCCGCGAGGATTGCGGAGAGAGCCTCAATTACGGCGCTGCAATCCAGCTCGCCCTCCTGCCCGGTGCTCTCAAGAGAGGCGAAAAGTTGGCGGTTCAGGTCGATCATCGAAAGCAGCGCGGAGGTGATCTCCGCATCCAGGGAGAGCTTGCCGTCGCGCATCCGGGCGAGAATATTTTCGCCGTGATGATTCACCGCCTCGATCTTCCGCAGCCCGATGGTTCCACCGCTGCCTTTCAGGGTGTGAATGGCGCGAAAGATTCTGGCCGCCAGTTCTTTGGAATCAGGATGTTTTTCAAGCTCGACGAAGTCGCGGTCGAGCTGGTCAAGCAACTCGCCGCCCTCTATCAGGAACTCCTGGATAAACTCGTCCATTTCGTAAGACTCCCATCAACCGCGACAACTGCTGGCGGAGAATGCCCAACCGGATTTTCGTGATGTAACGGGCGCTTTGCCCATGAACCTTGAAAGGATTGCTCCAACCGTATGCGCGATCATCTACAGTGGCTTCATCGGAATGTTGGGGCGGAAACTTGAGAGGAGTCAGCGGGGCCGTGCAGCCGATGGCAAATCAGGGTAGAATCCACAGGGCCTGGAACTGCGCGGCTGCTCCCAGGGTTATCGGTTTGATCACACGTCAGCTGTGGAGCCGTGCTTGCGGATGGACGAACTTCAGAGGAGCGAAACTTTGGCGCTCGACGAATTTAAAAGCATCACCCGCTTTCGTGTTGCTTTCTGCGATATGGACATGCTGCAGCACGTAAACAATGCCTCCTACCTGGTATGGGCGGAGACCGCCCGGTGTGTTTACCATGCCGAGGTGCTTGGGGAATCGCTGACTGGGGCCAATGGCATCACGGTGGCGAAGCTGGAAATCACCTACGAGCGTCCGCTCACCTATCGCGAGCAGGTGGCGATCGGCTGCCGGGTGACTCGCATTGGCAGGAAATCGTTCGATTTCCTGTTTGAGATATGGAGCGAGGATACCCATCAGCGCGCAGCGTTCTGTCATACGACGTTGGTCGCCTTCAACTTTGAAACCAAAAACTCGGTTGTCATTCCGCAAAAATGGCGGGAACTCATTGCCGCTCATGAGCTCGTTGCACCGGTGACGGGCGCATAGAACAACTGAGACAGGAAGCGGCGCGGCCACCAAGGAGAGCCCGATCCATGCCGATACAAACCTCGCATGAGAAGGCCGGCGCAGTGCTGGCCCGATATCCGGAAGTCGCGGTGGTGGGCGCGGGGTTGATCGGACTTTCCTGGGCGGCGCTGTTTCTGGCCAATGGTCTGCGGGTGCGGGTGTACGATCCGCGTCCGGATCTGGCGGAGGCGGTGCGCCAGGCATTGGCCGATGCATTGCCCGCGCTGCGGCAACTTGGATATGCAGCCGAGGGCTTTGAGCAGCGGCTGCGCATCGAATCCGACCTGGAGGCAGCGGCCCGCGGCGCCTGCCTGGTGCAGGAATCCGGTCCGGAGCAGATCGACTTCAAGCGCGAATGCTTTGCCCGGTTGGAGCAGTTCGCAAAACCCAACGCGCTGCTGTTCTCTTCAACCTCAAGTTTGCGGGCCACGCAGATTGCGCGCGGGATGAAAGATCCGGGGCGCATGATGGTTGCCCATCCCTTCAACCCTCCGCACGTAATGCCCTTGGTGGAGATCGTCCCAGGGCAGGGAACCAATCCCGAGGCGGTGCAGGAGGCGGTGGCCTTCTACCGCGCGCTGGGCAAGGCTCCGGTGGTGCTGCAGCGCGAGATCGACGGCTTCGTGGGGAACCGCCTGCAGGCGGCGGTGCTGCGCGAGAGCATCTACCTGGTGCAGCAGGGCGTGGTTTCGGTCGAGGAACTGGACACGCTGGTGACCCACTCGCTGGGCTTGCGCTGGGCCGCCGTGGGGCCGTTTCAGGGCATGCATCTCGGCGGCGGACCCGGTGGGCTCGCGCACTTCCTCACCCACCTGGGCCCGATGTTCCAAGGCCTGTTCGACGAATTGGGCGAGGTGCGCATCACCCCTGAAACAATCACCCAGCTGGCGCGGCAGACGGAAGCAGCCTACGGCCCCATGCCCAATCCGCGCATGGCCAGCGAGCGCGACCGCAAACAACTCGGCATCCTGCAGAGCAACGCCGGCGTAATGAAGAGCCTCGACAAGGTGAAGTAGCCCGCCGCGCTCACCGCGCGTTCTTGGCCAGATAAGAGCCCAGGCCGCTCTCGAAGCTGGCGTAATCGGCTTGAACTGCGTGGTTCAGCGCGGCTTCCGGCGTCTCTCCCTCGTTGAGCAACTCCAGCATGCGGCGCAGCGCGCGCATGCCGTAATTGGCGCGCAGGTATTCGGTTGCGGCCAGCGACTCCGCGTATGCCAGTTGCGCCTGCGCCGGTGAAAAGCGCAGGAACGAACCCTCCAGATAGCGCAGCGGCGCCTGTTTGCCGTCATGGTACAAACCCGCCAGGGGTCCGGCGAATGCGCTGGAGCTGCGCGGCTCCTCCATCTGCGCAATGCCTTCATTCAGCCATGTCGGGCAGTGTCCGTGGGTGGCGGAGTGAACGAACGAGTGCGCCATCTCGTGGCGGAGCACCGATTCAAGCTGTGGCGTCACACTGGTGAGATCGGCCACCGGGAGGCGAATCTTTCCGTCGTTGAGTCCGTCGGCCCAGGACGGAGCCTTGGTCACGTCGAAAAACTGCTGCCCGGTATAGACGATGACGGTGATGGTGATGTCCGGTGAGAAGCCGAGGTCGCGCTGCAGCTCGCCATACTGACGCTCCAGATCGGAGAGCAGTTCGGATGCGAAGGTGAAGCCCGTCTGTCGGCCTTCATAGCGCAAGACAAAGTGCGTCCCCTCGCGCTCGCTGAAATTTCCCTCCACCTTGGCTTCGCGTTCCGCCTTGTCCAGGTAAGCGGCTACGGTTTCGCTGGGATGCAACTCCTGGGCGCGCTTCCAGTTTTCGATGGCCTCGGAAAAGCGTCCCGAATCGTAATCGGCCATGCCAAGCACCTGCAGAGCTTCGGCGGACTGCGGCTCCTGCCGCACCGCATGCTCGGCCTGCGCAACCGCATCCTTATATAGCCCGCCGTCGAGCAGCAGGATGGAATACCACTCCAGCAAAGGGGCCTGGCCGGGCTCAAGCTCAACGCAGCGCTGCATGTACCGGCGCGCGGCCTCATTGTCGCTGTGGTCGTAGGCATAGTGCGCGGCGATGAAGTAGGCCTCCGCCGACTGCGCGGAATTGCTTTCGGCTTCAATGTCGTGCAGAGCGCGTTCGTTGACTCCCTCGGCGTTCACCACCTTCGCGGCCAGGGCGGCGGAGTTCACGCCGCGCATCTGCGGCGCCCGGGGCAGCGCCGCGGCGAGCTGGCTGTGCGAGACCTTGGACTCAGCGCCGGACTCAACCCCGGAGACCGCACGGTGAGGACCGGAGTCCGCAGTCGGCGGGATCCATCCGCTTTTGGAGGTGCCGATGGTGATGCCCAAGGTGCCTGGTTGCAAGCGGTCGCCATGCTCAATGCCGCTGACCGATGATTTCGGGACGGAGTGCGGAACGCCGCCGGCGGTGTAGTGAACCTGCCCATCCTTTTCCGTAACATTATTTATGGCGGAAATTACGGTTCCGTCCTTCAGGCGGATGGTATCCGCCCGGCCCACTCCCAGCATTGCCGCCAGCATCGTCGCCAGCATTCCAGCCGCGCACGCCCAGCTCTTCATTCCGCGCCTCCGTTCAGCAACTTACACCTATGCGTGCCGGTAGGGGGAAAATTTCAGCGAAGAGCGCCTGCGGCTTCGGGTTATTGCACTGGAGCCCAGGCCCAACTGGTGCGCTGCTGCGAGAGCACGATGGCCGGTTGCTGGGGAGTGTAGCCCCCGTTGTTGGTGATGGAAGGGAACCAGGGCGGAGAAAAACCTCCACCTCCCGGCGCGGTCCAGTTCGTGAATCGCTGGTCGAAGTAGGTATTCTCCGTGTTCATGTTGCCGCCAAAAATGTTGGACTGAATCTGGCCGCCGACGTTGTTGAAGGTGTTGATCGATCCGCTGACCGTGAAGCCGCAGGTCGAGGAGGTGCAGCCTCCTGTTCCGGTCTGTCCGATGGCTGCCAGGCTTCCGTCCACCTCGAGGTTCTGGTTGGAGTAGGAGCTGGAGAGCTGGATATTTCCACTGGCGGTAAAAACGCCGAGAGTATTGGTGGCGCTGGCGTTGTATCCGTTCGCAGCCGGGGTGGTAAGGGTATCGGCCGCGCTCAGCGTCACGGGCTCGACGGTATAGATGATGTCGCCTGTGATGTCGATGTTGCTCGATCCGGCGATGGTGACCATGGCATTGCTTTGAATCGCCGGCACTCCCTGGCCCGGCCCCTTCAGTCCGGTGATGGTTCCGTTCACGTAGAGCATGGTGCCGGGAGTTGGCGAGCCGGGGTTGGAGACAAGGTTTTCCGGGATACCCGTCAACGTTTTGGTTGTGCCTCCAGAAGAAATCGTAGTTGTATTCGCCCCAGGGTCGGTGGTCACGGTGGTGACGGTGGCTCCTTGGGTGATGGTGTAGATCTGGGTGAGATTGCCCGAGGTGTCGGTGCTGGGGCTCAAGACAACGGATGCGTTGCCCTGTACGTAGATCCCTCCGCCGTAGCCGGCCGGGGGATAGCTCCCCGAACCGGTTGAGGTGGCCGTACCGAATGTGCTGCCCGTGTAGGGAAGAAATACGCCCGACGAAGTTCCCGTGGAAGGGTAGGCATTGCCGTTGACGTCTTTCAGGTACGAACTGAGCTGAAGGGCGCTGGGAGGGTAGCCATTGGAGGACCCATTGCAGGTGGGGCCTGTAGTTTCACCGCAGCCCACCCCGTCGATGGCAGCCCAAGCTTGGCTGTAAGAGTCCGGGGGAAGAGGGACGGTCGGCGCACCCAGCGTCAATCCCTGCTGGAAGTTGACATTGATCCCGGAATAGCTGCTGGCGGTTGACTTGTTGCAGTTGCCGCCAATCCAGTAATCGATCTGTGAATTGGCCTGCCCAACGTGATTGGTAAAGATATAGGCTCCGGAGTTCCCTAACTCCCATGCGCCGTTGGTAAACGTGGGACCGCTGAAGGTGCCCGGAACCAGGTAGCCCGAGCAGGGAGTGTAGTTGTTGATGAACGCTCCGTATCCAGCAAAAGTGGGCGGGGGAACATCCTGCGAGCGCACGTTCACAGTGATGGTGCCGCTCTCCTGTACGTTCGTGCGCTGCAGTGCCGCGCCTCTGCCGACGGAGCAGAGGGTGTAGGCGAAGCTGAATGCGTAGGAGGTGATCAGGCTGGAGCCGTTTACATTGGCTTGCGTCGTAGTGGTGCCGGAGGGAGTTACGCCCGTAGTGCAGTTGCCGTTGCTAAAGAGCATGAAGGAGCTGGGCCATGACCCGACGGCGGTGGTGGTGTTGATCGGGGTGAAGCTTCCGACATACGTGGATTGCAGGCTGGAGAGTGCGGAGGAAGCCGCGGTGGTTGCATTCAGCGGAGGCGCGGTGCAGCCGGCCACGGCGTTGGCTCCCCAGCCCAGGCAACTGGTCTGCGCCACCGAACCATAGAGCTGGTTGACCAGGTACTGGCGGGCGATGTTGATGCCGGAATCGGCAGCGTAGTACGAGGCTCGTTCGTTGCCATAGTAGCCGTTGATCATCATGTCCGAGTTGACGGAGACCACCATGGTGAGGCCCAGAATCGTCATCAGGATGGTGAGAAAGAGAACGGTGATCAGCGCCATCCCGCGTTCGTGCTGCAGGTGTTTCGCGGCGCGATGCTTTGAGATTTGTAGCCTCATTTGTTTTCTCATGACGCTGTTCTCATAATGCTCACGGATTCGGCAATGTCTGGTCGTCGTTCATGCTCATGTTGCGCGGGTTCACCACAACGGCCGTTCCCTGCACCTGGTACGGCCCGCTGTCGAAGGTATTGCGATACGTGTACTGGCTGCTGTAGTTCGGAGTGGTGCGGCCGATCAGGGAGGCCCGCACGGAGCGGATCAAGCTGAAGTTCCAGGCTGCGGAACCGGCGGTAGCGCTCCCGATGGCGTAGCTGGAGGCCTGGTAGTTATAGCAGGGAGTTGTGTAACCGCAGAGTACGTCCACGTCCCAGATCGAGGCTCCGACCTTGAAGCCGATGATCTGGTCCATCACGACGGAAGTGGTGCCGCTTTGCGTGCGAACCAGCTGCCAGGGATTGTTGGGGTCCGAGTTGGCGGCGACGGAGTAGGTGATGGGGGAGAGCTTGATAATCCAGTCCGCGCTGCAGTAGTTGGTCCCGAACGTAACGCTCGGCGGCGTGGGTGGGGTCGTCACCGGCGGGGGAGGCGGGCAAGCCGGGACGGTTGCGCTACCCGACACAGTTACAGACGTGCGGTCGCAGGCGGTGATGTCCAGCGGATCGCTGCCAAGGATGTTGCTGCCGTCGATCTGAGTCTGATAGATGGACAGCGCAATCGCCGGGCCGGATACGGCTGCCATTGGCGGCGAGAATTGCCGTGGTCATCACCTTGCCGCTGCCCGTCAGGAAGAGCAATTGATCCCCTTGGACGAATTTAGCCGCAGTCTGGGCCAGAGTGAGGCCGTTGGCATTTAACGCATAGACCGTGGTCGGAGTTCCCGGGCTGCCGTTGTAGGTTTGCGGGCAGACGGTCGCGGAGGTCGATCCGGCACTGTTGGTGGCGTGCACGGCGGGATATTGCCCGTCGGGGTTGGCGGTGATGATATTGAGCTGATCGAAGCAGTTGGCGCCATAACCGGTGGTGGAACTGTAGCAAGAGTTGCCGTAGGGCACCCAGTTGTTGACGATGGTCACACCGACCGGCCAGGTAGGCACGTTGATTCCCTGGAAGTAGCCGCTGCCTGCGTTGGAGAGGTCAAGTTGCAATTGCGATGCGGCGTTGCGCAGCGAGAGGCTGAGTCCTACCTGTCCCTGCAGATTTGTCGTGGCAACCTGCTGCTGGTTGAACAGAGCGAAGGCCGCTCCGCCGACGATCAGGAACAGGGCGAGCGCAACCATCAGTTCGATGAGCGTAGTCCCGCGCTGGCGGGCAGGTGTCCGCCGCGGGGCCGATCCGGCTTGAGAGTCTGGCATGTTCATTGGCGCACCATGCTCATCTGGAAGTTGACCGGGGGCTTCACCGATTGGTCGGTCAGAGTGACCAGGACGGTGATGCGCCGGGTTCCCTGGACGGGGGTGTTGCTCTCGATCAGCCAGGTGCGCTGGAAGGTCATGGTGCCCGGGGCGGTGGTGGAGGAGATCGGAGTGCTTGTCCCGTTCGGATTGGTGGGGATGGTTCCGTTGGGTGAGTGATAGGTGGTGTAGTAGGTGGTTCCACCCGCCCCAACGTTGCTGACCGTTTCGGCAAAGCAGCCGTTGCTGGCGTTGCCGCAGCCTGCGGAATCCACAAAATCAATGCTGATTTCGTCGAAGTAGTTAATGTTGTTGGACGGCTCCCCGGCACAGGAGATGTTCTTGTTGACCGGGGTGGTCAGGCTGCCTTCCGTGGTGTCGCCGGACTGGACGCAGACCGGCTGGGCGTTCATGCTCCAGCGGTTGAGATCGTCGAGTTTTTCCGAGGCCAGGGCTGCCGCCACGTTGATGTACTTGGACTGGCGTCCGCGGGTGAGCATGACGCCGGCAAGCATGGCCATGGCGGATACCGCAATCACCAGGACCGCGATGGCGATCATGACCTCAAGCAGGGTAAAACCCTTCGGCGCGCGGGATCTAGGGAGCGGTGACTTTAACATCGCCTACTCCCGTGACCGTAACGTGCTTGGTTGCGGCACTGTTCTGACTGGCGAGAGGAATGCTGAATGAGGTCGGGACCGTGCTGCCCACTGCCGTAACGGTTCCACTGGGATTGAGCAACACGGGGGTGTTGAACGTGGTCGAAATATCCGAGCTGGCGAATGGGATCGGGCTCCCGGTGTTGACGAACGACGCTCCACACGCGGGCGGGGTGCCGGAAATGGGCTCGGTCGCCAGCTGATAGGAGTTCTGCGACGGCACCACCGTAAGCGTGTACGGGCAGCCGACGGAGATGGCCAAGTAGCGCGTGTTCTGGATGGCGCCGGCAAGCGAGCTGGCGGCCGAGCCAAGATGCATGCTGGTCATGGTGGTGTTCATGATGGGTAACGCGGTGGCCATCAGGATCGCGGCAACCGCCACCACCAACGTTACCTCGACGAGACTGAAGCCATTGGCTCGATTACCCGAAACAGGGATCCGAGGTGCGACCGACCCAGCCCGGTGGTTCATATAAGTCTTCATAAATCCGCCTGATCGCTTGTGTGGCACGCACTAGCCGATGCCAATCGTCTGGATGACTCCGCACCTTGCCGGCTACCGGAAGCAGCAGCGCAGCCAGGTGCGCGTTGAACTACTCTTGACCGGGCTCAGTGTACCGGGAAACCACCATAGCCCCTAACACACTTGGTGCATAGAGCGGAAGTAAAAAGGAAGAGCACTTTGGTAACACAACGGCGTGGCAGCGTCCCGCCGGCGGCGTTGCAGTGTGCCTTGGGCGCCGGACTTTTCATCAGCCAACTCTTGCGGTGTGTCCTGCCGCACCGGTTCCTTTTTTTGCTTCATTTTGGGAAGCGCTGCGTGCACCATGGGGAAGGGGTGACGGCTAAGGTACCCTCAGGGATGCGGAGATGGGGGAGTCGCCAATCCGAAACCTGTTCCATTTCAACAAGATATCTATGAGTAAAGGCGTTCCTGTTTTGCTGATTTTTCTCGAAAGCAATTCAGAGAAGGTATATGCTTTGTTCTATATATAAATTTTACTGAGCTGTCGTTCGCGTCGTCCCGGAAATATGAGTCGGTGTGAGCGGTGCAAGTTGAATTGGCGGGGAGTGGGGCCGCTGAGCGTGCGTTCGCGAATGCCAATTAGGGAAGAGGGAACAACACATGAATCTGGCCTACAAAAAACCGCATGAAAATTTCGAGGTCCCAGAGGAACGCCGAGCCATCATTCGCTCCGACCGTCTTGAATTCATCGGGATACACTCTGAACTAGAGTTCCAATTTGGCTCCTTCGAAGTGAGCAATTACAGCGCAACCGGAATCGCCATTACGGTGAAAACCCCGGATCTGTTTACCAAGCCGGAGACCTACACGGCGTTCCACACCGTCGATGGCGTAAAAGTTGGAACCTACGATTTATGTGTGGCCAGAAAAGCTCCGTTCCCTTCGCGCGAAGCCACGCAAGTCGCATTCGAACTCAAAACCGGCTCGGTCCCGATTCATAAAATCAGCACGATTATCAAACTTCGCAAGGTTTTGAGTGGTTTCAGCAAAACTCAGCAGGATCTGAGCAGGATTCCGGAGGAGTTCCGCCGCCTTATCCTGGAGGGAAAACTATTCCTGCAGAACCTTGAAGCTCGGATCGAGGAGTTGAGGGCCGAGAACAAGCACGCCTCCTTGCAGGAGATTCACAATTTTGAAAACACGCTGATTCCCATCGTCGCCGACTTCCTCACGGAGTGGTCCACCCCGGCCCATCATCAATTGGAGGCGAGTTTGAAGGACGTGCCGGCCGCGGATATGCCTGCCTGTGTGAATTACTATCGCGAACATCTCAAGGAACTGGTTGACCAGTCTCCGTTCGCTCACCGCAGCGTGGCCAAGCCGCTGGGATACTCCGGTGATTTTGAGATGATGAATATCATTTATCGCAACGAGCAGGTGGGTGACTCGCTTTATGGGAAATGCCTGCACGCATACTGGCTGAATCACTCGGAGCCGAAGGCTGTCAGGAACCGGTCCAAATACCTCCACGGCGTTCTGCTGCGGGTCATTCGAGACGCGGCTGGATCCCCGTTAAAAATCGGATCGATTGCCTGCGGGCCCTCGCGTGAAGTGCAGATGATTATCGAGTCCTCGAAAGAGCATGGCCTGGATCTTTCCCATTGCGAGTTCCATCTTCTGGATCAGGACGTCAATGCCCTGAAATACGCTCACGAGAAGCTGTCGGAAATCGTCAAGGGGACCAACAGCCCGGTCAAACTGAACTTCATCAACAAGGCGGTCAGGCACCTGATTTCGCGCCGATGGGATGAGACTGATTTCGATCTGATTTATTCGGCCGGCTTATTCGACTACCTCAGCGATCCGGTGGCTCAAATGGCGGCCAAGGCGCTGTTTGAACGTCTTAACCCGGGCGGCCAACTCATCATCGGGAACTTTAACCAGTCCACTCCCAATCAATTTGGGATGCGCTTTGCCCTGGACTGGAGTTTGATTAATCGATCGCGTGAGGATCTCAAACGTCTGTTCGGCGATCTGGGCGGTACTTTTTCGGTTGAGCAGGAACCGGAGGGCGTGAATTTGTTCTGCGTCGTCCGCAAGCCGGACACAGCCTGATCGCTGCGTTGATGATTGGACCGATGTGCCATGGACCTAGATGAACAAAAGGTTTTAAGACTCCGGCGAAGAGAGAGGATCCGGGAATTACGCGACTTCATTTTGGTTTCCAGCAGGTTGTCGCTCCCATTTTATGCGGTCTTTTGCATAGCGGATCACTTTTACGCACCTCATAGGTTCCTTCTCTTCGCCGGTCTCAGGTCCCTGGTTGTTCCCTCCTGCGTGCTGGTGAACCTGGTGGTGACCAGGACCCGCAACCTGACGAAAGTACAGGCTTGGGGCGCGTTCCATGTCTTCGTGAACGCGATCATCATCACCATCATGGCGTTTCTGGTGGAAGGCAAAGGTTCCCCTTACTACGCCGGTCTCAACTTGATCGCCATCCTGGTTGGATCGTTCATTCCGTGGACCTTCGGGGCTCTGCTTTGCAATTTTGCGCTCATTTATGCGCCTTTTTTTGCTTTGTCATTTTGGCGGTGGGGTAAACCAGGCACCTCCATCTTCATTGTGAATTCGTTTTTCATGGCCGGCACGATCATCCTCACCCTGGTGATCCGGCATTTCAATGAGAAATTCCGCATGTCGGCGATTCGAAGCAAAGTCGCATTGGATGATGAATTGGAACGGCGCGCCAAAATCATCCGGGAGAAAACCGAGGAAGCACTGAGTCTGGCGGAGCTGGCAAAACAGTTCAGCCCCCAGGTGGTTCATGCCATTCGGACCGGTGAAATGCAGATTTCAGACTCGGTCAAGGAAAGCGAAATCTGTGTCTTGTTTATCGACATCTGTGATTCGACCTCCGTCATGCAAGCCGTTGGGGTCGAGGCCTATCAAAATGCTCTGAACCTGTTCCTTGGAATCGCCGTGCCCATCCTGTTCAAATACGACGTCACGTTCGACAAGATGATCGGCGATGCGATTATGGGGTTCTCCAACGAGCCGGCGAAACGAATGGATTACATCGCGCGGATGGGGGCGGCGTGCCTTGAAATTCGGGACACGATTGCGACTCGCGCGGGAGAAATGGCACGCTTCTGGGGACGTCCTTTCCAGGTAAAAATGGGCCTGGCCAATGGAACCGCCAAAGTCGGGTTTCAAGGCCAGATTGTGCGGAGTTATACGGCAACCGGCATGGTGGTGAACAAGGCGAATCGCCTCTGCAGCGTCGCCCGCCCCAGTCAAATCGTATTCGATGCTTCCTCGCTGGACGCGCTCTCGGCGCGCGGCTTCCAGACCCGAACGGTCGGAACAAAATTGCTCAAGGGCATTGGAATGGAAAACGTCTTCGAACTGGAAGCCTTTGGGATTGCCTCCAATGAACGATGGTCCGAGGTCAGCACCGAGGCATGCAGGGTGTGCGGCACCATCCTTCATCTGGAGGAAAACGCTTCGGGAATATTAATTCTGAAGTGCGGAAACTGCGGTCTCATCCTTTCGTGACCGGCGTGCCTGCCATTGTTCTTCCTTAACATGTTCTAACCATCTCGTTTTCAACCTCCTCCAGCCAGAACCACGTGCAACTCTGCTTCATCTTTCCTCATCCATCTTCGATCAGGAACAAGGTGAGAGTGCTCACTTGCGCAAGCCCGGACAGGTCTGTACGACCTCACCTAAAGGCGAGAATCATGAAGGCGATTCACGTGGAGCCGATGAAACCTCTGTCGTTTCAATCCAGCAGTATGGCTATGGGTCTGCCAACCGTTCGTTCCCTCGCACGCACGCTCACTCTGGTACTTTGCATCGCGGCATTCGCGACCGCGCAAGTGAGTGTAACCACGTTTCACAATGACAATTTCCGCTCCGGGCAGAACGTTCAGGAAACGGTTCTAACCCCCGGCAACGTCAATAGCAACCTGTTCGGAAAGCTGTTTTCGACGACGGTGGACGGATTCGTGTACGCGCAGCCGCTCTATATGCCGAATGTGCAGAACATTGCCGGCGGCACGCACAACGTGCTCTACGTTGCCACCGAGCATGACAGCCTCTATGCCATCAACGCCGATTCAGGCGCGGTCCTGTGGCAGACAAGCTTCATCAATCCCGCCGATGGCATTACTTCGGTTTCAAGCAGCGACGTTTCCTGCAGCGACACGGCCGGAGATTGGCATCACCAGCACGCCGGTCATCGATCCCACCACGAACACTCTTTATCTGGTGGCGAAGACGAAGGAGAACGGAGTCTTCTTCCAGCGTCTGCACGCCATTGACATCGTGACCCACGCCGAGAAATTTGGCGGGCCCGTAGTGATCGCGGCGACGGTAAGCGGGAGTGGCGAGGGCGGCACCGGCAGCTCGATTTCCTTCGATCCTTTGCGGGAGGCTCAATCGTCCCGGATTGCTGCTGGAAAACGGTCACGTGGTAATCGCCTGGGCTTCGCACTGCGACAACCATCCCTACCACGGCTGGGTCATGTCTTATAGTGCATCGACGCTGAAGCAGGAAGCCGCGTTGAATACATCACCGAATGGGAAGTGCGTCTGGAGTTTGGCAGTCGGGCGATGGGCTCAGTGCCGATGCGGCCGGGAACATTTACTTCGCGACCGGCAACGGCACCTACGATGGCCCCACGAGCGGAGACTACGGCGACAGTATCATGAAGTTGAGCGGACCGAGCGGCGGCCAATTCACGCTGGCCGACTGGTTCACTCCCACCAATCAGTCCAGCCTTAGCAACAGCGACGACGACGTGAGTGGCGGTGGCGTGCTTCTGCTTCCGGACTTGCCTGCTGGTTCGGCCCACACCCAGTTGCTGGTGCAGATGGGGAAGGAGGGCGAACTCTACCTGGTGGATCGCAACAACATGGGGCAGTACTGCTCCGGCTGCTCCAGCGACACCCAGATCGTGCAAGAAATTCCCGCCGCCTCGATTGGCATGTTGGGGGTCTCCCTCGTATTGGAACGGATCGGTGTATTGGGGCGCAGGAGCCCACCACCAAGCTGACCACGTGAAGGCGTTCTCGTTCAATGCGAACAATAGCGGATTGCTCTCCATCTCGCCTAGTTCGCAGAGCACTCAGCCGTTCAGCTTCTCCACCGACAGTCCGACGATCTCGGCCAACGGAAACAGCAATGGAATCCTGTGGATTCTCGACAACAGCAGCTATGGATCGAGTTGCTGCCAGATCTTGTATGCGTTTGACGCAACCAACCTCGCGAACGTGTTTTACAGCAGCTCCCAGGCGTCGAACAATCGCGACCAGTCCGGTGGGGCGGTCAAGTTCACGTCACCCGTCGTTGCCAATGGCAAAGTGTATGCCGGAGGCCAGGCAAGCATTACCACGTTTGGTCTGCTCCCGCCGTCCTTCGGTGTTTCGGCCAGCCCGACGACTATTACCATTCCTACCGTGGGAGGATCGGGGAACACGGGCATTTCGATCACGCCTGTGGGAGGCTTTACTGGAACGGTGAATCTCACCTGCTCGGTGGTGTTTGCCGGCACTGGCACCGCCAGCAACCTGCCAACGTGTTCCTTCGATTCAAACCAGGTGAAGATCAGCGGAACCGCCAGCGGAAGTTCGATGTTAGAAATCTCCACCACGGGGATTGAAACCGCCTCTCGCCGCGGGCCGAGGTCTCCCCGCTATGCGCCGTTCCCCGCCAAAGGCGTTGGGATTCTCGCCTGCGCATGTCTCCTGGGGACCAAGGGGAGGCGGCGGCGCTGGATCTCCGCTCTTATGCTCCTGGTTCTGGTTGCACTGATCGGCGGTAGCATCGGTTGCGGGGGAGGCAACGAAAGCCCTGCCGAACAGGCTGGCACAACCGCAGGTAAATACACCGTGACGGTTTCGGCTACGAGTGACGATGTCTCCGCCTCCGATCCGGTAACAGTCGTGGTGCAATGATTTCCCGATTGGTTCTTTGAAGCCAGCTCACTCACCATGCGGAGCGCTGCCTTAAAAGTGCCGCACACTGCCCGTTCGGGCCTCGACCGGGTAGGGAGACTCATGATGTTCCAGCGAACGGAGGATCATCTCCGGTGTAGCCTTGCTGACGGCCAGGACGAACGTCAGGACGATCCCGCCGAAGAGAATGCCGAAGGCCAGTTCCACAATCAATCCGCCGATGGAGAGATGGTCGAGCGTCATGGCGATGGTCATCACCAGCACCATCCACTTCACCCCCTGGCTCAGCAGCCGGGCATAGTGAAGGTTCATATTCACCGCGCCAATCAGCACCGAGCGGGCCAGGAAGCGCGCCACCAGATTGCCGCCTACGAAGATGATCGCCGCTCCCACGCAGCGTGCAACATAGGGAAAAACGGCAGCCGTCAGCCGGCCTGTATCGTTGTAGGCCGCGGCGAAGGCTGAAATACCGATCAGCGAGCCGCCCAGGACGCATATCCAGAATACAAGCCGGGAGAGCAGGAGCGAAGGACTGCGGATCGAGGACCATTCCAGCATTCCGGACGGAGAGCCGGCGTGAATGCGATCATCCAGGCGCAGCGAGGTCAGGATGCGGTGCAGTGCGCGGCTGAGCAGGGCTCCCAACAGCACCCCGACCGCCACCGCCAGAACCAGGGCAAAAACCGCAGGCAAAAACGTAGCCATCAGCGTGAGCACGCGGCCCAGCGATGCGTGAAGCGCGGACTCAATTTGCTGCAACATAGTTCCTCCTCGATGGAGCCGGTACGGAAACCCTCGAACGTTCGTTATGGCGCAAAACGATCCGGCCAGCGCCAGTGCGACATCAGATACGGCTTCTCTGTCTCAAACGTTGCCGCCAGCGCTTCCACTTGTGTCTCAGCCTGCTCGTCGCTCAATTCCGCCATCCTCTTTACATAAGATGCAGCCCAGCCCAGGTAGAGTGGCACCAGCGCGCCGGCAAGATGGATCCGGTTGACCGAGCGCGCGTGATAAGCAACCAGGAAGTCGTAGACAATGTTCACCCAGAGCTCGTCCGGCATGGCGAACTGATCCGCGGGCAGGGCCGCCAGGCGCTTCAGGCGCAGCTGCGTTCCCGGCGACAAGGTGCGCGACCAGATATCCTGCAACTGTCCGGCAGCCAGGCGGAACGAGTCGTACATCCCGGCAAAGTCTGCCGGTTGGCCGCGGTGGTCTTGCGAAGGATTTGCGATGATCGCGGCGTTTACCGTGCGCAGCGGCGTCAGCGTGTAACTCTTCTGCCACTGGCGCGCGTGCTTTTCCGCATCGGCAAACAACTCGCTCAGGATGTACGCCAGCAATTCGGTTACGTCGATATTGGCCGGCGGGGCGAAGTGCCGCGAGCAGCCGCGCACCTGCACCATTCGAAAGTCGTTCACCGCCGCTTCCGTAACTGGCCACAGAAGGCTCTCATCCTGCGCCATCGCGTCGAAGGCGGCGGTGGCGGCGGCAAGATGTTGGCAGAAGCGGGGAGAAAACGCCATATCCGCTGCCAGAGGATAGCGAACCCCGGCGCCATACAGGGCCCGGCTCAGCGGGTGCAGAACGGCCGTGTTCACCAGGGCGTCATATCGTCCGGCCTGGTAAAGCGGCACCGCCAGATCGAAGCCGTCCACCAGAATGGCCTGCACCAGCGCGGGAATTGCCTCCGGATTGAGCGACCCGGCATCCTGGCCGAGCAACAACACGGCGGTTGCGTTATGTTCGACTGCAAGGCGTCCAGCTTCGGCATAGGTCCGTGCGGGATGAGGCCAGCTCTCCTGCAGGCTGTTGGCCGATGGCGCATACGGGGCCAGGGAAAGTGTCGGCGCTACCGCCTTCACCGCCTGGGCGAGTTCCAACAGGACGGCATCCGGATGCTCGCTGCCGGCTGTGATGGCGGGCGTCATGGCAAAGGCCAGCGTGATTCGCAGCGCCGGATTCTCCCGCGCGAGAGGTTCCATCAACGCCGCAAACTTGCGCAATTCCTCCGTGTTCAGCGGCGCCAAATGCAGCAGCAGGTCCGCTTCGCCGTTCTGTGTGCGCAGCTCCGCATTGGGCGTTGTGGCCTGCGCCACGGCCGGCTGCGCGGCGGCTCCAACCTCTTCTTCCACCGTCTCCGCACTCTGCCAGGCACCGTCTGGGGCTTCTTCGCTCTGCACCTGTTGCTTTTGCAATTGAAACCATAGAAAGGCATACGGGGAGAGCGTCAGGTTATACGCCTGCCCTTCGATTGCCGGAAATGGAGTGTATCCGAACATTTCCACCGGCACGCGTCCCACAAACTCATCGAGCGCCAGCGCAACCGGCTGCGCAAATCTTGAAAGGTTCGCCACGCAAAGCACCGTCTCGCCGTCCAGCTGCCGCAGGTAGGCCAGCACCTTGCGATTGTCCGGGTCGAGAAAGCGCTGCGTTCCCCGGCCGAACACCGGAAACAGCTTGCGCAGCGCGATCATGTTGCGCGTCCATTGCAGAATCGACGAAGGATTCTCAATCTGCTCGTCCACATTCACGGCCTGGTAGCCGTACACGGGATCGGCAATCACCGGGGCGCAAAGTTGACTGGACGGAGCGGTTGAAAAGCCGGCATTCGGCTCCCCATTCCACTGCATCGGCGTGCGCACGCCATTCCGGTCGCCCAGGTCGACGTTGTCTCCCATGCCGATCTCGTCGCCGTAGTACAGGATCGGCGTTCCAGGAAACGAATACAGCAGGCTGTTGAGCAGTTCGATGCGCTGCCGGTTGTTATCCAGCAGCGGAGCCAGCCGCCGCCGGATGCCGAGGTTGATCCGCATGCGCGGGTCAGTGCTGTAGGCCAGATACATGTAGTCGCGTTCGTCGAGAGTCACCATCTCCAGCGTGAGCTCGTCGTGATTGCGCAAAAACAGTCCCCACTGGCAGCTATCGGGAATCTCCGGCGTTTGCCGCATGATTTCAACAATCGGCGTGCGATTTTCCTGGCGGATGGCCACATACATCCGCGGCATCAGCGGAAAATGAAATGCCATGTGGCACTCGTCGCCATCGCCGAAGTAGGGCCGAACATCGCTCGGCCACTGGTTAGCCTCCGCCAGTATGAGCCGGTCCTGATATTCGCGGTCGAGCACGGCGCGTATGCGGCGGATGATGGCGTGCGTCTCCGGAAGGTTTTCGCAATTGGTGCCGTCGCGCTCCACGAGATAGGGAATGGCGTCCAGCCGCAGGCCGTCCACGCCCATATTCAGCCAGAAGCGCATCACGTTCAGCATCTCTGCCAGAACCGCGGGATTGTCGTAATTCAGATCGGGCTGATGCGAAAAAAAACGATGCCAGTAGAACGCCTTCGCCTCCGCATCCCAGGCCCAGTTTGACTTCTCCTCGTCGGTAAAGATGATCCGGGCGTCCGCGAAGCGTGTATCGGTATCGCTCCACACGTAGAAGTCTCTCTCATTGGACCCGGCCGGCGAATGGCGTGCGCGCTGGAACCAGGGATGCTGGTCCGAGGTGTGGTTCATCACCAGTTCGATCAGAACCTGCAGCTTTCTCCGGTGGGCCTCCTCAAGAAACCGCCGAAAGTCCTCCATCGTTCCGTAGGTGGGATGAATGTCGGTGTAATCGGCGATGTCGTATCCGTCGTCGCGGAGAGGGGAAGGGAAGAATGGCAGCAGCCAAAGGCACGTCACTCCGAGCTGCTGCAGATAATCCAGCTTCCCCAGCAGGCCGGCAAAATCGCCCATGCCGTCACCATTGCCGTCGGCAAAACTGCGCACGTGCAGCTCGTAGAGGATCGCATCCTTATACCAGAGAGGGTCCGTAGCGCCAACCTCGCGGCTCAGCATCCGCAATATGTGCAGATGCCGGGCGTCCGCTCTGAGTTTGCCGCACTCCTGCATCGCCAACCGGCCCGGAGCGGCCCGGTGCACGGGGTTCCGCAAGGGCAACCCGCCGCAGGCGCGCGCACTCCAACGAATCGAAGTCTGCGCACGGCCTTGATCCCCAGCTCCACATACCGCCTGCAGTTGCATCCCGGCTTCACGCTGGACGATGCTTCTGGGGTTGCGGATTATCTTGCCCAGCTCGGCGTCTCCCATGTCTACTCCTCTTCGTATCTGCAGGCTGCTCCCGGCAGCACGCATGGCTACGATGTCGCGGACCATCACGCCGTCAGTAGGGAACTGGGTGGAGAAGAGGCGCACCAGCGCTTCTGCCGGCACCTGGGCGAATGCGGACTCGGGCAGGTGCTCGACATTGTGCCCAACCACATGTCTGTGGCGCCCAACAATCGCTACTGGTGGGACGTGCTGGAGAACGGCGCATCCAGCCGCTATGCGGAGTACTTTGACATCGACTGGGACCCGGCCGAGGTCCGCTTGAGCAACAAAGTTCTGCTCCCGATTCTCGACGATCAGTACGGGGTCGTGCTGGCAGATCGCGCGATTCAACTGGTGCGCAACGGTGGCCGCTTCGAGGTGCATTACGCCAGCCATGCGCTGCCCATCTCGCCCGAGTCGGTTTCCACATTTGTCTCTCGCGCCGGACTGGCCTGCGGCTCAGACACGCTGGGTTTTATAGCGGAGGCCCTCGCCCATCTGGGCCAGCCGGATCCGGAGGACCGGTCGGCAATCCTGAAACGCCATCGCGACAAGGCCGTGCTCTTCCTTTTGCTGGAGCGCGATTGCAATGAGTTTCCGATTGGGTTGCGCTGCATCGACAAGGAGATCGCGGAATTGAATCGGGACAACGATGCGATGGATGCGTTTCTGCAGCAGCAGAATTACCGGCTCGCCTACTGGCGGGTCAGCGATCAGGACCTGAGCTATCGCAGGTTCTTCGATATCAATTCGCTGATCGGCTTACGGGTCGAGCGCGAGCGGGTTTTTCTGGAGACCCATGAGCGCATCCTGCGCTGGCTGCGCGACGGCGTCATCGACGGCGTGCGGGTGGACCACGCCGATGGGCTGCGCGATCCGCAGCAGTATTTTGAGCGGCTGCGCAGGACCGCGCCCAACGCCTGGGTGGTTGCGGAAAAAATTCTTCAGCCGGGAGAAGCGCTGCCCGCCAGCTGGCAGGTGCATGGCACCACCGGCTACGAATTTCTCAACCAGGTAAACGGCCTGTTGATCTCCGCCGAGGGACTCAACGCGATCGACGGCATCTATCGCGAGTTCACCGGCGAAGCGACAGACTTCGATACCCTGGCGCACGAGAAAAAACTGGCGGTCACCCAGGAGGCGATGGGCAGCGATGTAAACCGTCTCACCTCGTTGTTTGTCGAGATCTGCGAGAACGACCGCGAACATCGCGACTACACCCGGGCCGATATCCGCCGCGCCATTCGCGAGGTGGCTGCCTGTTTTCCGGTCTATCGCACCTATGTGTCGCCGGAGCGTTGCGAAGCCTCGCCCGAAGACCTCGCCGTGATTGATGCAGCCGTCCGCGCCGCGGGCGAGTATCGGACGGACATCGACGTGAGGCTCTTTGAGTTTATCGGCGATGTGCTTTCGCTGCGCCACTGCGGTGCCGACGAGTCGGAGTTTCTTCTGCGCTTTCAGCAGTTCACCGGCCCGGTGATGGCCAAAGGCGTAGAAGACACAGTGTTCTACTGCTACAACCGGATGACAGGCCTGAATGAGGTTGGCAGCAATCCCGCGCACGGCGCGGTCGGCGTGGCGGAATTCCACCGGCTGAACAGCGCAGCGCAACTCCAGCTGCCGCACCGCATGGTGACGCTGACCACCCACGACACAAAGCGCAGCGAAGATGTGCGCGCGCGGCTCGCCGTGCTCACCGAAGTGCCCGACTGCTTTCGCGCCACCATCCAGCGTTGGCACCAGCGAAATGAGCCCTTGCGGAAAGATGGCGTGCCCGGCGCAAACACGGAATATCTTTACTATCAGACGTTGATCGGCGCCTGGCCCATTGAGCTTGAGCGGGCTTCCGCCTACATGTTGAAGGCCGTGCGTGAGGCGAAGCAGGAAACCTCCTGGACGGATGTCAATGCCGAGTATGAAGACGCGCTGCACCAGTTCGTGCAGCATACGCTGGAAGACGCCGATGGATTCGTCACCGAAGTGGAACGCTTCGTCGCGCACATCCAGAGCGCGGGCCGCATGAACTCGCTGGCGCAGACCCTGCTGAAATGTACCGTCCCCGGCATTCCCGATCTCTATCAGGGCTCGGAGCTGTGGGACCACCGGTTGGTCGATCCCGACAACCGCACTCCGGTGCGCTTCGATCTGCGCAAGCGCTGGCTGGATGAGCTGGACTCGCTGAGCACGCAGCAGATTCTGCAGCGAATGCCCGATGGCCTGCCGAAGATGTGGACCATCCGGCAGGCGCACCGTGTCCGCCGCGAGCGTGCGGCGTCTTTCGGCGAAGCCGGCGCCTACACGCCGATCTTCGCCGAGGGGCCGGGCAGCGACAACGTGGTCGCGTTCCTTCGCGGCGAAGATGTTGTCACGGTCGTGCCGCGGCTCTCCAAGAGCCTGGTCGAAAGCTGGCGGGAAACCACCATTCGTCTGCCCCAGGGGCGTTGGCGTAACCGCCTCGCATCCGCGGAAGTCCAAGGCGGCACAGTCACTGTCTTCGACATTCTTTCCGAGTTTCCCGTGGCGCTGCTGACGCGCGAGAGTTAGCGATGCATCGCTTCTCCGTCTGGGCTCCGCGACCGAGCGCCGTTGCCGTCGAAGTAGACAGCATCGTATATCCGATGCAGGCCGGCGAGCGCGGCTGGTGGCATGCCGAGGTCGAATCCGCCGGGCACGGAAGCGGCTACGCATTTCTTCTCGATGACGATCCGCATCCCTATCCCGATCCGCGCAGCCCGTGGCAGCCGGACGGTGTGCATGGGCTCTCCCGCTTGCTCGATCACAGCCGGTTTGCATGGAGCGATGATGGCTGGCAGCCGCCGCCGTTGTCCGATGCGGTGATCTATGAGTTGCACATCGGCACCTTTACGCCGCAAGGCACCTTCGATGCCGCAACCGAAAGAATCGAGTATCTGTGCCGTCTCGGCATTACCCATATCGAACTGATGCCGGTCGCATCCTTTCCCGGGCGCTGGGGATGGGGCTACGACGGTGCCGCGCTCTATGCTCCGCAGGAGCCGTGCGGCGGCCCCGGCGGACTCAAGCGCCTGGTGGATGCCTGCCATGCGGCCGGCCTTGCCGTGCTCCTCGACGTGGTCTACAACCACTTCGGGCCGGTGGGAAACTACACCGGCCGCTTCGGCCCCTACCTCACCGCAAACCACCGCACGCCTTGGGGCGATGCCGTGAATCTTGAGGAGGCGGGAAGCGATGCGGTGCGGCGCTTCTTTTGCGACAATGCCATCCATTGGCTGCGCGACTATCACTTCGATGGCCTGCGCCTGGACGCCGTGCATGCGTTTGTGGACCGCTCGGCCGTCCATTTTCTGGAGCAGCTCTCCACCGAGATCGACGCGCTCTCGCTGCAACTGGGACGCACGTATGTACTCATTGCGGAAAGCGACCTGAACGATCCCCGTGTAGTCACGCCGCGCTCATCGGGCGGTCGGGGCATCACGGCGCAGTGGAACGACGATTTTCATCACGCTCTGTTTGTCCTGCTCACGGGCGACCGGCACAGCTACTACAGCGACTTTGGATCGCTGGCGCAGCTGGCCCATGCACTCACTTCCACCTATGTGTACGACGGCGTCTATTCGCCATGGCGTGGAAAAACCCATGGCAGGTCTGCGAAGCATCTCCCGGCACACCGTTTTGTCGGCTGCATTCAAAATCACGATCAGGTCGGCAATCGCGCATTCGGGGACCGATTGCCGCAGATTGCCGGCGCCAGCAAGGCGAGGATGGCCGCGGCGATTGTTCTTACCGCGCCCTTCGTCCCCTTGCTCTTCCAGGGAGAAGAGTTTGCGGCCAGCACGCCGTTCCTGTTTTTCGCCGATCATGAAGACCCGGAAATGGCGCGTGCCGTCTCTCAAGGCCGCCGCCGCGAGCACGCAGCGGAAGCGGATTGGCAGTCGATCCCGGACCCGGAATCCGCGGAGACGTTTTACCGCTCGCGGTTGAAATGGGCCGAACTGGACGATCCACCGCACGCCGCTTTCCTTGACTGGTACCGGCGGTTAATCGCCTTGCGGAGCCAACACGCGGAGCTGAGAGATGGCGACCTGGCCCACACCCGCGTGCGGTTTGATGAGTCGGCCCAATGGCTCGCCATCGAACGCGGGACTCTGCGCATCCTCTGCAATTTCGCCGCGCACGCCAATGAGATTGCATTGCAAGGCTGCCTCACCTTGTTGCTTGCCTCAAACGAGGGAGTGCGATTGGGTTCCGCTTCGGTGACGCTACCGCCTGAAACCGCTGCGGTCCTGAAAGTAAGTTAGGAAACAGAGCCTGCGCGATTGTGGCAGCAACGCTCGCAATCATCGGCCCGGATTCAGCAACTCGCGTACCGGGCCCGGGTTTGAACTATCATAGGCGCGGTGGTGGTGGCCGAGAAATGACACGCAGGAAGAGAGTTCGCAGTTCGCTTTCCGTAGCCGTGATTGTCATCGCCCTTGGATTGGTGTTTGCGCTCGCCGAGGGACTCCGCAAGGTGGATACGCCTGCCGCCTCGCCCGCGGACCAGGGCTGTGTGAACCAGGGCAGTGACCGGCGGGAGTGTGCGCCGGTGATTTGCTGGCTGCAGCGGCAGATGTCGTGGAAATCCGAGCATCCGCCGCATTTCGTGTTAATCGGCAACCCGCAAGGCACGAGCCTGGGGCTGGCTTGGCCACCCTATCTGGTCTTCAACACGCCCGACGGAGCGAACCACTGGCGCATGTTCCGCATCGGATTCCGTTACGACCGCACGTGGCGAGGCTACATCTTCCCGACCATCGCAGCCAAGCGCCTGTCACAGCCGCTACGTTATTGAAGCGCATCGCATGGCGATTCTTTCGTCCTGTGCATCCGCTATACTTTTGGAGCGGTGGGGAAGCTGATGTTGCGAAGCACTTCCTCCCCTGGCATGAAGGGAACGAGCGTGGACATCTCGCACGGCGCACCGGTTTCGGAATCCCTCCCGCGGCGCACTGCCGGGAGTTTACTGCACCCGGTTCTACGCGAAGAGCATTTCTTCCTGATCCTTTCGGTCTTCATCGGAGTCTTCTCCGCCCTCGCCGTTGTCTGCTTCCACTTTGCCATTGAGTGGTGCCGCATCTATCTGATCGGGTCGGGCTACACGCTCTCGCCCATCCGGATGTTGCTGGCCCCGAGTCTCGCAGGCTTGGTCATCGCCGTGCTCGTTATCCACGTTTTCCCGGGAGCGCGAGGGAGCGGGGTCAATCAAACCAAGGCCGCGCTCTACATCTATGACGGCTATATTCCCTTCCGCACCGCCATCGGCAAGTTCATCACGGCGGCGCTGGCCATCGGATCGGGACACTCCCTGGGGCCCGAAGATCCGTCGCTGCAGATCGGCGCCTGTATTGCCTCTGCCTTAGGACGCCGCCTGCATCTGTCGCGGGAGCGAATGCGCCTGATCGCCCCGGTCGGTGCCGCCGCCGGACTGGCCGCCGCCTTCAACGCGCCGATATCCGCCGTGCTCTTCGTCATCGAAGAGGTCATCGGGCGCTGGACCGCCGGCATCCTTGGCTCGGTGGTTCTCAGCGCCGTCTCCAGCGTCGTGGTCATGCGTTGGTTTCTGGGCTCCGAGCCGCTCTTCAGAATCCCCCCGGTCCAACTCCGGAATCCCTCCGAACTCATCGCCTATTCGATCCTCGGGCTCATCGGCGGCCTGGCTTCCGTGGCGTTTTCCGCCGGCATTGGCGAGTTGCGTCCCCGGCTCAAGGCACTGCCCCGCTGGACCCAGTACTTTCAGCCGGCCATCGCAGGCCTGCTGATCGGGGTCATCGGCGTCCTCGGCGCGCCGCAGGTGATGGGAGCCGGTTACCAGTACATCGACGAAGCCATGCACGGCCAGTTCACCTGGCAGATGCTGGGAATCCTGGCCGGTCTCAAGATCGTTGCCACGCTGCTCTCCTTCGTCAGCGGTACTCCCGGCGGCATGTTTGCCCCAACCATGTTCATCGGAGCCATGCTGGGCGCAGCCGTAGGAGGCGCGGAACATGCCCTTCTGCCCCACCTCGCCGGGTCGCCGGGAACCTATGCGCTGGTGGGCGTGGGTGTACTGTTTGCCGGCTTCCTGCGCGCTCCCATGACGTCGGTCTTCATGGTTCTGGAAGTCAGCGGAAACTACTCCATCATCGTCCCTGTCATTGTGGCCAACACCATCGCCTACGCCTTGGCTCGCGCTCTGCAGCCTGCGGCGCTCTTCGACGTGCTCACCCGGCAAGACGGCCTGGAACTGCCTTCCATGGAAGAACAGCGGGAGGAAGGTGTCCTGCGCGTAGAGGACGCGATGCGCCCCCCGATCGAACCGGTGCTGGACGCAAATGAAACGGTCGCGCACGCCTTGCAGCGCGCCCCGGAGGACCCAACCGCGGTTCTCCTGGTGCGATTGAGTTTTTACGCCTGGAGCGCTCTCTCCAGCCAGGAACTGAAGGAACTGGTCGGCCAGGGCAAGGGCGATATCACCCTGGACTCCGTCCTGGCCAGCCGCAAGATTGCTTTCCTGCATCCCGATCTTCCCCTGCATGCGGCGCTGCGCTACGTCGATCGCTGGCCCCTGGTGCCGGTCGTAAGCCGCGCCGACTTCCACAAGCTCGAAGGCGTCATCTCCCAGGGCGATGTGCTCCAGCGATATCAGGAGTCCGGGGAGGAATAGGTTGTTGGCGGCTAACCTAGAACCTATGGCATCTCTAACGATCGAAAGCGCTTATCCGGCGCAGCAGGACCGGCTGCCGACCTTCGTTGGGACGCCGGAGAGCCGCAAACCAACATCGGCAGTCAATTCTGTTCGATTGCGGCAAGCGGTTGTTGCATAATGAAGAGAGCCCTCGCGGGCGCGTGTGGGAGAGCAGAGTGCAAAACATCGAAGTAATGGATACCACCCTCCGGGATGGGGAGCAGACGCCGGGCATCAGCTATACGGCCGATGAAAAACTGGTCATCGCCGAGGCTCTGCTCCGGTCGGGCGTCGACGCCATCGAAGTCGGTTCCGCGGGAGTCTCGCACGGCGAGGCCCTGGCGGTCCGCAAAATCATGGACTGGGCCAAAGACCACGGCGTTACCGACAAAATCGAGGTCCTCGGCTTCGTTGACGGCACCACCTCGGTGGATTGGATTGTGAACCATGGTGGCCGCGTCCTGAACCTGCTGGTCAAGGGTTCGGAGCACCACTGCACGGTGCAGCTGCGCAAAACCGTCGAAGTCCATCTCTCCGACATCGAGCGCACCGTCGGCTACGCCGTCGGCAAAGGCCTCAACGTCAACGTTTACCTGGAGGACTGGTCGCAGGGGATGAATAACTCGCAGTCCTATGTGATGACGTTGACCACAGGCCTGTCCCGGCTGCCGGTGCAGCGTGTCATGCTCTGCGACACCCTCGGTGTTCTCAATCCCGAGCAGTCCGCGGAATACGTGCGCATCATGCGCCAGAACTTCGACCTGCCGCTCGACTTCCACGGTCACAACGATTACGGCCTGGCCGTGCCGAACTCCATCGCCGCGCTGCGCTCCGGCGCCGGGCGCGTGCACGTCACCGTCAACGGAATCGGCGAGCGCGCCGGCAATACCAATTTGGCGACCCTGGTGGTGGCCGGCCGCGATCTCTACGATCTGAACAGCAGCGTCAAAGAGCGCTCGCTCGCCATGCTTAGCGATCTGGTCGCCGGAATCAGCGGCATCGCTCCCGCCCCCAACGCTCCGGTGGTCGGCCGCATCAGCGCCATTCAAGGCTGCGGCGTCCACGCCGATGGAGACAAGAAGGGCAAGCTCTATCAGAACCGCCTCGATCCGGACCGCTTCGGACTCAAGCGCGGATACGATCTCGGCAAGACCGCTGGAATGGCCTCCATCGAGGCCAACTGCAAGGAGCTGGGAATCGAGATCACGCCCGAGCAGCAGCGCCTGTTGCTCGCCAAGGTGAAAGAGCTGGGCGACAACAAGGTCACCGTCACCCAGGCCGACATCATTCTTCTGCTCAATGAAATCTTCGGACAGAAAGAGGATGGCGTAAAGCTGGTCCACTACGAGTTCGCCTTGAAGAAAGGCGCATCGCCCAGCGTCCGCCTCGAACTGAGCTGCAACAACCGCCAGCTCACGGCGCAAAGCGAGGGCGATGGTCAGTTCGACGCCTTCATGCGCGCTCTGCGCACCGTCTGGGAGGACATGCCCGAGCTGATGGACTATCGCATCGCCATCTCGCGCAAAGGAACCAGCGGCGCGCTCACCGAGGCGACCATCACCTGGCGCAGCGATCAGACGCTGTTCACCACCCGCGCCGTGGCCCCCGATCAACTCGTGGCGGCCATGAACGCGACCGTGCGCATGCTCAACTACGTGGAACTGCGGCGGCAGCTCGCCACCAGGGAACAAAGCTGGGGACACGTCGCCATTGCTCCACAGACTTAGGCCGGACCGGCGCGCAGCCGCACTTGCTGGGCTCGCGCCGTATGTTCTACAAGCCACACTGTTACAAAATCCAATATGCTATAACCGGATAACATGACATTCAAGATTGCAGTTCTGCCCGGGGACGGCATCGGCCCCGAAGTTACCTGTCAGGCTGTGCACATCCTGCGCGCCGTCAGTCGAGGCCAGTTCGACATTCAGTTCGAGGACCTGCCCATCGGCGGAATCGCCGTCAAGCAGTTCGGCACGCCGTTGCCGGAGAAGACGCTGGAAAAGTGTCTCGCATCCGACGCCGTTTTGCTAGGTGCCGTGGGTGGGCCGGAGTTCGACTCGCTGCCGCCTGCCCAGAAGCCGGAAACCGGTCTTCTGGCCATCCGCAAAGCTCTCGGAGGCTTCGCCAATCTGCGTCCCGCCATCGCCTACGACGTGCTGGCCGATTGCTCGCCCCTGCGCCCGGAAGTGCTCAAGGGAGCCGATATTCTTTTTGTGCGCGAGTTGCTCGGAGGAGTCTACTTCGGCCAGCCCCGCGGATTTGCCGGCGAAGGCGCCGCGCGCAACGGATTCAACACCATGGTCTATTCGGTGGCGGAAGTCGAGCGCGTCGCCCACGTTGCCTTCAAGGTCGCCCGCGGCCGCCGCAATAAGGTCACCTCGGTCGACAAGGCCAACGTTCTGGAGTCTTCGCAGATCTGGCGCCAGGTGGTCATCGAGGTAGCCCGCGAGTATCCGGACGTGACGCTGGAACACCAGCTGGTCGATTCCTGCGCCATGCGTCTGGTGACCGCGCCCGCCAGCTTCGACGTCGTACTCACCGAAAACCTCTTCGGCGATATTCTCTCCGACGAGGCCGCCGCGCTTACCGGCTCACTCGGCATGTTGCCCTCGGCAACCGTCGGCGGCAAAATCAATCTCTACGAGCCGATCCACGGCTCGGCGCCCGACATTGCGGGCAAGGGAATCGCCAACCCGTTGGGGGCCATTGCCACCGCGGCGATGCTGCTGCGCCACAGCTTCCAGCGCGAAGCCGAAGCGCAGGCCATCGAGCAGGCAATCGCGCAGGTTCTGCAGAGCGGATACCGGACTGCGGATCTCAAGCGTGGCGCAACCGAGCGTCTCATCGGCACGGAAGAGATGGGCGGGCTGGTGTTGGAGGCGTTGGGCGCAGCCAGCCACGGCGCTTAGCTTCCGCGCTTCCGTGGCCGGAAGGGCCAAGGCAATCTCTCAATGAAGTCTGATTTCAACCGGCGCGCGCTGTCGAAAATCTCGGCAGCGCGCCGCTTCCGTTTGCGGGGTCTTCAGATTCTTGCCCCTGAAATTGCTACTCGGCTTGCGGCCGATTGGCGTCCAGAAGCATCCGGTTCGCATTCGACTGGATGGCAACGGTCTGGCTGAAGAAATCTAAATCTTCGCTTGTGCTCGGCGAGCCTTCATCGGAAGCCATGCTGCCAGGCTGGTCTGATCCGCTCCAGCCTTCCGGCTGTACCGACGCGGCCAGCCGGCCTGCATTCAGAAAGTTGGTGTTCAGAGTCGCCTGCTCGTCCACCTTCTGGCCGTAAAAATCCGAGTCCGCACTCTGCGTACCCTCATCGGAAGCCATGCTCTGGGGATCGGCGACGCTTGAGGTCTCCCGCATGGCCGGCATCGTCTCCTGCTCGTTCCCCGACGACTGTGTGATGGCGGCCTTGATCAGGCCGTTCAGCGTGGCCTGCGACTGAACCGTCGCGTCGAAGAAGTCCGCGCCCGAATTGGAAGCAATGCTGCCGGGCTGTTCGCTGTTCCAGTTTTCGGATTGAGCCGCGACGGCTGCCGACTGTGTAATCGCAGCTACCGCAAAGCTGTTCTGCTGTGCCTGCGCCGCCACGGTTTGATTGTAGAAATCCTGACCGTTCGCTGCTTGGGCCCAGGCGAACGTGCAAAGTGAAAGGGTGGCAATCAATAGAATGTTCCGCATGTGATTCCTCCTCCGGTTTGGGTACCCGTGCAGTTCTGAAATTGATTTTCAATTCCCAATCATGGGATGAGGGCGGGCAGGCAAGGGTTGGCAGAAAATCCGGCATCAACCCTGCAAATTCCAGAGCTGCCGTTTCCAGAGTCCGTCGCAGGCAAATGTAAACTCGCGTATGCCACGGAATAGCCGCGGAGCAAAAGGAACTAAGGATCGAGACGAGAAGAGAAAAAGAGTTTGGAAGCGATCTTGTGAGTTAGGGTTTCCGCTGTGCCGCGGCGATCAACGATTCGATCCCCAAGTGTCCGTCGCGAGCCGTCTCCCCACCCGCAGCTTGGGCAATCGCGATCTTCGCCTGCTCGGCGGACTGCGTGCTGCCGCCGTCGGAGACATGGGCGATCTCAGTCTCATGCATCGTGTGGATTTCCAGGGGCGAAGTGAACGGCACGGTGCGGCGCGTGGCCTTGCCCAGTGCATTCACGGTCATGACCATCGCACCCAGGTCCTTGGCAGGCAATTCGCCAATCACCATGGAGTCGGCCGTACCGTCCAGAAAAAGGTTCAGCTCGGGAACGAAGGCCATCGCGTGGTCGAACAGCTGGACCGAGTAGGCGTCCTCATCCACGGCTCCGGCAGAGCGCGTGCGCACCATGGCGAACTCGGCCGGCACGCCCACGGCGCGCAGCAGCGCCACCAGCATCGCGGCCTTGTCCTTGCAGTCGCCAAAGCCCCGCCGCTCCACCAGGGAAACCGGATAGGGCTGGTAGCTGTGTACGCCGAACTCGAAGGCCGTGTACCGGGTGAGGCGCTTTACGTTCTCATACACCGCCTGCACCTTGCCTTGCGTGCTCAGCTTCCGGCCCAGAATCTGGGTTGCAAGCGCTTGCAGGTTCTCGTCCAGCTTCAGCTCCGGCTCCAGCATCTGGTTGTACCAGCGGCCAAACTCATCCATCGAACCGATGGTCGAAACATGCAGGTACGGCCCGCTTGCGCTGGCCTGCGCAGCCTGGGCGCCAATCTCGCGCGCCTCCCACGTCCGCGTGGTCTCCCCGCCGTTTTCCCGCACCACGGCCGGGCTCAAACCGTGTTCCACGGCGTAGAGCTTCATCGAGGTGGGTGCGATCAGCACCCGCCGCCGCAGCTGGGTATAAAGAGAATCGCTGAACTGGTCGATGCGCGCATAGTATCCCGTCCACGGATTCACCTCGGTGGACGGCAGCAGGCGGTATTCGACCTCTACCACATCGCCCGGCTGCAGATGGGCGAAACGCAGCTCGCGCGCACGGGAATCGAAGTACATCGATGCGCCCCGCCTCACCACCGCCTGGTCGGCTGAAACCGCGGCTTGCTCCTCGCGGCCATTGCTCTTCAGCACCCGCGCCCGCACCACGATCAGCGTCTCGGTCATCCCGGAGTACATCACGGAGCGCGACGAGAAACTCCTGGCCCCGGATGCGCTGTTGATCCGCCAAACCTGCTGCACCAGCGCCGAAGCCAGCCCGTCGCGTCCCAGGCTGTCCTTCTGCAAACGGTCGATCCGGATGTCGGCCAACGTCTCCACGTCGCCGTTCGGCTTGCCTGCCTCTTCCGCCACGCGCCGTGCGTCCACCAGGAATTCGGTATCGGCTGCCGCGCTGGGCTCGGCGGCCATCTGTCCGGCGGGATTGGCTGCCCCAATCGCCAGCAGCTCGCCGGCCTCCCAGGTGGAGTCGGATGCCGTCAGCATGGTGGAAACGGCCTCATTCAGCGCCCCGGCGTCTTCGGGCCGGCAGTTTCTGGCCAGCGTCTTCAGTGCGGTTACTAGCTGTCTGTGCTGTTCGGGGTCGTTTGTGGCCAGGTATTGCGATTTCAGGGTTTCAAATTCGTGCGAGTGGCTTGGCGCCTGTGCGGCCAGCGCCGCTGCCGGCATAAGACTGAGGCATAGAATTCCGGTGAGTAACTGGCAGCGGTTCAAGTGTCTCCTGCTGGATAAGCCGACCCGAATGAGGCGGGAAATTGGGCTAACCTTAGCATGGAGTGCATCCCGGTTCTGTGAGCCAAGTCATCGCGCTGTTGTGAGGCGAGTCACAATTCTTGAAGATTGAGGGAGTTAGCAGCGCGGCCGAAGGCAGCAAAGAGCGGCGCACGGATTCCATCCAGGGCTCGAAGCCCTATCCGTGTTACGCCGCTCGATTTAATCCCGAGGAAGCTCTTGCAGAGCGGTGGCCACGCTCTATCGCGTCTGGCTCATGTCGCTCGACGTGCCGCCGGCCGCGGGGATATAGCACTTCAGCGTATAGTCCATCACCATGCGGTTGGCGTTGAAGCGCCAGCCGAGGGTGCGAATGGTCCGCTTCATGCGCTTGATCCAGCCGCGCGGCAGTCCGTCGCGGTCGCGCTGGTAGTAGAGCGGGATCACCTCGTCGCGCAGCACGCGGTGCAGGTCTTCCGCATCGCGGTGGTCGTGCACATCCATGTTGGAGTGCGTCCTGCCGGTCCCGATGGCGAATCCGTTCAGCCCGTCGTACGCCTCGGCCCACCATCCGTCCAATACGGAAAGATTGAGTCCGCCGTTCAGCACCACCTTTTGTCCGCTGGTGCCGGAGGCCTCCAGAGGACGCCGCGGATTGTTCAGCCACACATCCACGCCCTGCACCAGGTAGCGCCCCACGTTGATGTCGTAGTCCTCCACAAAGACGAACTTGTCGCCGAATTCGGAATCGCGCATCAACTGGGCAATCTGCTGCAGCACGCGTTTTCCCGGCTCGTCGTGCGGATGCGCCTTGCCGGCAAAGACGAACTGCACCGGACGCTTGGGATCGTTCACCATCGCGGCCAGCCGTTCGATGTCGGCCAGGATCAGGTTGGCCCGCTTGTAGGTGGCAAAACGGCGGGCAAATCCGATGGTCAGGGCATCCGGGCTAAGCACGCGCGCCAGCCGCTGCGTCGCCTCCGGAGAGTCGCCCCGATGTCCGGCCTGCTCCACCGCGCGGTTGCGCACAAACTCCAGCAGCCGTGATTTCAGGCTGAGGTGCGTCTCCCACAACTCGCCGTCGTTGACGTTTTCAATGCCTTCCCAGATGCGCGCCTCGCCGCTGTGCTCGTGCCAGCCCGGTCCCAGGTGGCGGTCGTACAAGCGGAACATCTGCGGCGCCAGCCAGGTGGGAACATGCACGCCATTCGTGATATGCCCGATGGGAACCGCATCTTCCTTCTTTTCCGGATAGAGCACATTCCACATGCTCCGCGAAACCTCGCCGTGCAGAGCAGACACCGCATTGGCGCGGCGCGAAAGCTTCAGGGCCAGTACGGTCATGCAGAACAGTTCGTTCGAATCGTACGGGTGCTCGCGTCCCAGGGCCATCAGCGCCTCGTGCGAGAGGCCGAGCTGCTCGCGCAGAACGCCCAGATGCTCCTCGATCAGGTAGGCATGGAAACGGTCATGTCCGGCCGCGACCGGAGTGTGCGTGGTGAAGCAAAATTCCCGCGCCACCCGCGGCGCCGCCACATCGAAGCCGACGCCCTCTTCTTCCATGCGGCAACGGATCGCCTCCAGTACGGCAAACGCGCTGTGCCCCTCGTTCAGATGAAGCACTCCCGCCGTGATGCCCATGGCCTTCAGGGCGCGGAATCCGCCGACGCCGAGCAGCAGCTCCTGACGGATGCGCAGGCGCTCGTCGCCGCCGTAGAGCCGCGAGGTCAGGTCGCGATCCTCCGGTGCATTGCCCGCCACATCCGAATCCAGCAGAAACAGATCGCAGCGTCCCACCTTCACCCGCCACACCTTGGCGCAGATGGCCGTGCCGCGGGTCTCAATCTCGATGGTCAGCGGCTCGCCGTTGGCGCCAATCGCCGGCTCCATCGGCAGCTGCTTGATGTCGGTCTTGATGTACTCTTCGCACTGCCAGCCGTCGCGGTCCAGATGCTGGCGGAAGTATCCCTGGCCATAGAACAGCCCTACCCCGATCAGCGGAATGTCGAGGTCGGAGGCGCTCTTGATATGATCGCCGGCCAGAATGCCCAATCCTCCCGAGTAGACCGGGAACGACTCGTGCAAGCCGAACTCTGCGGAGAAATACGCCACCGGCCGGGTGCGTAGAACGCCGGCATGGGTCGCGCCCCAGGTGCGGTCCGCCGCAAGATATTCCTGCTGACGGCGATAGGCGTAATGAATGCGGCTGTGCAGCACTAGCTCTTCGGCGCGGCGCTCCAGTTTGGCCAGGGACATCTCACCCAGCAACGCCACCGGGTTCTGATTCAGCTGCCGCCAGCGCGTGGGATCGAGGTCGAGGAACAGGTTGGTGGAATCCGGGTCCCAACTCCACCAGAAGTTGCGGGCCAGCGCCCACAGCCGCTCCTGCACCGGCGCGATGAAGCGGGCCAGGGTGCGCGCCTCGCTCACCACCGGCGCCACCTGTGCCGCGGCCGAAACCAGCATGCGGACTTCTTCGTCGCTGAAGGTGCGGGCCTCCACCGTCTGCACCACCAGCACGCCCTGCAGCACTCCGCGATCGATCAGCGGAACGCCCAGAAAGGATTCGTAGACTTCCTCGCCGGCTTCCGCAAAATACTTGAAGCGGGGATGGTTCTTCGCCTTGCTGATCGCGACGGGACGCACCTGCTCGGCCACCAATCCGGAGAGACCTTCGTGCAAGGTCATGCGCAGTGTGCCAATGCATTGCGGACGAAGGCCAATGCTCGCCGCCAGCACCAGGTTGGCCCGGTCCGGTTCCAGCAAATAGGCAGAGCAGACATCGGCGCCAAAGCGCTGGGCGATCAGCGCAACTACGTTCATCAGGGTCTCTGCCGGATTGCCGCCCTCGGCCGCCAGCGTGCTGATCTCCTGCAGGGTGAGAACGTCGCTGCTCTCCACGCCGCAATCGGCAATGCGCTGAGTTCCTCCATCGATTCGCTGCCGCTCTCCGGCACATCCTGAGCCGCCATGCCTGTTTGCTCCTTGTTCCCTACGCAGTGCTGGCGCAGCGGAGGCTTCCCCGCCGTAATCCCGCAGCGTGAGTGAAACTCTAAGTGGGCGGTACCCGCCCGTCTAATCAATATTCTTTATGGGTGTGATTACCGGTATTACTTGACGATTGACACCCTATCAACCGGCCCCCTAGACTGAAACATGCCTAGCAAGCCACAACCTACGCCAGCGAAAAGTATCTCACCCCCTGAGTGGAGCACAACAGCAATTCACTTGCCGAAAGCTACACTCCAGCTTTTGAAGCTGGTTGCCTTCCATCGCTCACAGGTGCATGGTGGGAGAATGTCTGTCTCCAAGCTTGTCGCAGAAATAGTCGAAAACCACCGGGAAGAATTCGAGCAAGAACTTATTAATGATTAGTCATCAGTTGACAATTCATCAGGCTGCGAATAAGCTCGTTGTGCGATGCAATCTGGGGTACGTTTTATGACGGCAGGATTCGATGCGATTTCCGCGCCTGGGAGTGAAGAAGTGCGAATCGCGGCCACCGCGCAAGGATTTCTATTTCCTTCGAGAACCGTTCATCCGCTCAGAATGGGCCTCCTGAAATGGATTGGGAACAAGCAAAGATTTGCCCACACAATCGCTTCTTTCTTTCCTGCGCGCTTCAATACTTATCGGGAACCTTTCGTTGGTAGCGGGGCAGTGCTCGCAACACTGGCACCGAACCGTGCCGTTGGATCGGATTCGTTCAAGCCTCTGGTCGAAATTTGGGATGTGCTCTCTGCCAACCCGGAACTGCTCAAGTTGTGGTACGCAGAACGATGGCTACTCTTTAAGGACGGGGAGAAGGTTGCGCAGTACGAGCGCGTAAAGGCGGCCTACAATGCCCGCCCGAATGGCGCTGACCTTCTCTTCCTGTGCCGCTCCTGCTACGGGGGCGTTGTGCGCTTCCGGCAAGCCGATGGCTACATGTCCACACCCTGCGGCATCCATGATCCAATTCATCCTAAAAGGTTCGCCGCACGCGTAGATGAATGGAAAAGACGAACCGCTGGTACCCGATTTGTACATCTGGAGTACGAAGCAGCGATGGAGAGCGCGAAGCCAGGCGACCTGATTTATTGCGATCCGCCGTACAGCAATTCCCAGGCAATTTTGTACGGTGCTCAAT
Source organism: uncultured Acidobacteriota bacterium (assembly GCA_963742165.1). Taxonomy (GTDB): domain Bacteria; phylum Acidobacteriota; class Terriglobia; order Terriglobales; family Acidobacteriaceae; genus TOLSYN. Next base: position 42,983 of record CAVUKX010000004.1, read on the forward strand.
CGTTTGATCTGAATAACCTATTTCGAGTTATCGAGCGCTGTAAGTCTAGGGGCGTGTTTGTTGCGCTCAGCATCGACGGCACCAAGAAATCCGGCAAAGTGAATGTTCAACTACCCATTCCTGACAAACTGTTTGAGGAAGAGGTTTTTATTGATTGCGGGCGCTCTATGCTCCGCCGCTTCCAGAAGGATGGGCAGACCCTGGAGGATGAACATGTTACCGACCGACTTTTGCTTACCTACAAAGATTGAGATCTTGCGGCGGCAAGAGCAATCCATTCTTTGGCGAGGATAGGCAGCCGGACAGCCACCTCTCTGCCGAACAAGACCTCATCGACATAGCGCATGTGCAGCATATCGACCATACGGCATAAATAGGGGCGCCCTCCCGAGGACCACCATGTAGCGTATGCATCCACCATCAGATAGTGCTTAACGTCGATTCCTTCGTGCTCGCGCAGTTCTTCAAGCTCCATCCCATCAAGAAGCGTCTCGTACACTCCATCGGCAATTCTGCTCCCAAATGTTGTTGTGTAGTAGTATTCCTTTACCTCCCACACGGCAACGGGATTTACGGCCTTCGGAAAAGCTCCGTCGAGTCGGCGCGAGAGTGTCCGAACCGCCGCGCCATTCCTTGTTACGGTGGTAAGCTTCATAGGCGAATAGTCGCACTCGGCTCCCTCAGTGCTGTTGGCGATGATCATATTGATGATAGCTGTGAAATACTGCGGCTTTGCTTTATCCCCGGACTGCTTATTCATCGGAACAGGACACTTATGGGCGAATGTTTCCTGTAGCTGTTCGTAAAGCGCGCGAGCCTGATCGGCATCCATCAGTTGGGACCCCACAAAGCCGTTCAGCGCCGCCGCGCGGTACTCAAAGTATTTGTGCAAATTTTCGCCAAGAGCGGTGGGCGAGTCCGAGCCATTAGCGATTTTTGTTGGATCGAGCCCCAAAGCGCCTAGTCCTGCGCGCATTTCTGAGAGCGTCGGTACTTTAATCTGTTCTTTTCCACGTACTGTGTACCCGAGCGTCTGACTCAAGGTACGGACATAAGCCCAAAACATCTTTGGCTGGTTCTGGAACTCCGGATTTGGAATCATCCAATCGCCATCCTGGACTACTCCACCGTCACCGACTTGGCGAGGTTGCGCGGCTGGTCCACGTCGCAGCCCCGGCGCACTGAAATGTGATAGGCCAGCAGCTGCAGCGGAACGATCTCCAGAATCGGCAGCAGCAGCTCCGGCGCAGGGGGAATGAAGATGACGTGGTCGGCCGCCTCGGCAATGTCCTCGTCGCCCTCGGTGGCAATGGCAATCACCCGCCCTGAGCGCGCCTTGACTTCCTTCAGATTGGAAATCGTCTTCTCGTAGCGAAGCACCGAACCCACATCGTTTTTGTCCTGCGTGGCAATAATGACCACCGGAAGATCCTCGTCGATCAGCGCGTTGGGGCCGTGTTTCATCTCTCCGGCCGCATAGCCTTCGGCGTGAATGTAGGAGATTTCTTTCAGCTTCAGCGCACCCTCCAGCGCAATCGGGAAGTGAATGCCCCGTCCCAGGAAGAGGAAGTCCTGCACCCGCTGATACGTCTTTGCCAGCTCCTCAATCTCCTCTTCGCGCGAGAGCACGGCTTCCAGAGCTCCGGGCAGCCGCGCCAGTTCCTGCGTCAGCTTGATCGACTCTTCGCCGTTGATGGTGCCGCGCACCTGCGCCAGGTACAGCGCAAACAGAAACAGCGCGGTCAGCTGCGCGGTGAAAGCCTTGGTCGAGGCCACGCCGATCTCCGGCCCGGCATGGGTGTAGATGGTGCCGTCGGCTTCGCGGGCAATCATGGCGCCCACCACGTTGCAGATGGCCAGCGTCTTGGCTCCGCGGCTCTTGCATTCGCGCTGCGCCGCAATGGTGTCGGCCGTCTCGCCGGACTGCGTAATCAGCAGCCCCATCTCGTTGGGGCCGATCAGCGGATTGCGGTAGCGGAACTCGCTGGCGTAATCCACCTCCACCGGAACCCGCGCCAGCCGCTCGATCATGTACTTGCCCGCCAGTCCGGCGTGCCAACTGGTGCCGCAGGCGGCAATGTTCAGCTTGCGCAGGTTGCGGAACTCTTCTTCGGAGACATCCATCTGCTCCAGAAACACTTTGCCCGTGTCGAACGAGACGCGCCCCATCGCGGTGTCGCGCACCGCCCGCGGCTGCTCGTAAATTTCCTTGAGCATGAAGTGCTTGAAGCCGCCCTTTTCCGCCATGATGGGGTCCCAGGTAATGTGCTGCACCTCGCGCCGCACAGGTACGCCATCAAAATCCGTAAGGGTCACGCCCTCGGGGGTGAGCACGGCAAGGTCGCCATCGCCCAGAAAGAACAGGTCGCGGGTGTGATACAGAATCGCGGGCACGTCGCTGGCCACAAAATACTCATCCTTGCCCAGCCCGATCACTGCCGGCGGCCCGTTGCGCGCCGCAATAATCTTGTTGGGTTCCGTGCTGCAGATTACCGCCATCGCGAACACGCCGGTCAGCCGCTTCACCGTCATCCGCACGGCTTCTTCCAGCGAAATCTTTTTGTCCGGATTCTCCAGGATGAAAAACTTTTCGATCAGGTGCGCGATGACTTCGGTATCGGTCTCCGTCTTGTAGGTGTGGCCCTCTTCGCGCAGCTGCTTCTTCAGCGCCAGGTAGTTTTCAACGATCCCGTTGTGGACAACCACGATGGTTCCGCTGCAGTCCCGGTGGGGGTGCGCGTTCTCCTCGCTGGGACGCCCGTGGGTGGCCCAGCGGGTGTGGCCGATGCCATAGGTGCCGTCGATCGGGCTGTGGCGGATCACCTCTTCCAGGTTGCGCAGCTTGCCTTCGGCGCGCCGGATCTGCAGCCCATGTTCGCCCCCGGCCACGGCGATGCCCGCCGAGTCGTAGCCGCGATACTCCAGGCGGCGCAGTCCATCCACAATCACCGGAACCACTTGCTTCTTACCGATATAGCCAACAATTCCGCACATGCGCGACCCCCTGCAATGAGAACGAATGAAACCGGGTGGCCCACATCCGCCATCCTTTGGCGAATGTGGGAGTGAGAAATCTAGCGAACGCTAAAGCCGGAGCTAATCCTCCAGCGAGTAATGGAACTCTTCGATGACCGGATTGGTCAGGACTTCGCTGGCCATCCGCTCCACTTCCGCGCGGGCTGCGTCGCGGTCCAGGCTGCCGTCGAGCGTAAGCTCAAAAAACTTGCCCTGGCGGACATCGGCAACTCCCTTGTACCCCATCTTGGTCAACGCACCCTGGATGGTCTTGCCCTGCGGATCCAGGACGCTCTTCTTCATCGAGACGTAAACGTAGGCTTTCATGAGTTCCTTAATAAATAAATATATCGTGCACAGTCACAGCCCGAACAGATCGCGCAGCCGCCGCGTTTGCGCCCGGCTCACCGGGATCTCGGTCTGCTTCCGGTCGTCCATGCGGATCTGGTAGCTGCTCTTGAACCACGGAACCACTTCCTTGATCCGGTTGATGTTCACCAGAAACGAGCGGTGCGCCCGCCAGAACAGGGTTGAGTCCAGCGAACTCATCAACTCCTCCAGCGTCCGGCAATTGGACTGGCCTTCCATGCTCTGCGCCACCACCGTGATGACTCCATCCTCAATCGAGGCAAAGCAGATTTCCTTCTGGTCCACCAAAAATAGCCGACTGTTGGCCTTCAGCAGAATCTTGGTGGTCTGCGGCTTCTGCTGATCTTCCAGAAGCTTCACCAAGGCGTCCAGCTTTTCGCTGGGCGCCGCCTCCGGTTCCTGCGCCTTGCGGGCCTTTTCCACCGCCTGCACAATGCGCTTCCGGTCGTAGGGCTTCAGGACGTAGTCCAGCGCGCTCACCTCGAAGGCCTTCACCGCGTACTGGTCAAAGGCCGTGGTGAAGACGATCTTGGGCAGAGGAATTTTTTTCTCCAGCAGCTTCTTGATGACTCCAAAGCCGTCCAGCCCCGGCATCTGCACATCCAGAAACACCAGGTCCGGCGAGATTTCCTTAATGAGGCTCACCGCCTCCAGCCCGTTTTTGCCCTGGCCGATCACGTCGAGGTCTTCGACTTCGCGCAGCAGATACGAGAGCTCGTCGCGCGCCAGCTCTTCATCGTCCACAATAATGACGGATAGCGACATGGGTATCCTCAAACCGCTGCACACGAGTATAGAACGGCAATGCCCGCCACGCCCAGCGCCAGCCCGCGCTCCCCCGGTTGATGCATACCGGAACTGACGGGTGCCCCAGGTTCCGCGCCCTGCCGTTGGGGCGCCAACCTGGGAGAGCAGCCCGCGCCATTTTCGCAATGAAGGCAAAGCCCCCGTGCCGTACACTGGATAGATATATGAGCGAAGTGATCTACGGTATCCATTCCATTGGCGAAGCCCTCAAGCGCGGCGGACGCCGTTTCGACTACGTCGCCGTCTCGCGCGACCGCACCGATAACCGCCTGCAGAGCATTCTCGACGATTGCCGTGCCCAGGGCATCAGCGTCCGCTTTGTCCCCCGCGAAGACATCGACCGCGAAACCCGCACCAACACCCACCAGGGAGTCATGGCCGTCACCTCGCGCAAGGAATACACCGGCGTCGAGGAGTTGCTGGAGCACAAACACGGCCAGTACAGCTTTCTGCTGGTGCTCGATGGCGTCGAAGACCCGCACAACCTCGGCGCGCTGCTGCGCTCTGCCGATGGCGCCGGAGTCGATGGCGTCGTGATCCCCGAGCGCCGCGCCGCCGGCATCACCGGCACCGTGGTCAAGGCGTCGGCCGGAGCCAGCGAGCATCTCAGCGTCGCCCGCGTGGTCAACATCGCCCGCACCATCGACGAGCTCAAGGACAGCAACGTCTGGGTCGTCGGCCTCGACGAGCGCGGCGAAAAAAGTTACGACCAGCTCGACTACAACATGAACTGCGCCATCGTGATGGGCGCCGAAGGCAAGGGACTGCACGACCTGGTGCGCCGCAAGTGCGACATGCTGGTTTCCATTCCCATGATGGGTGCGGTCTCCTCGTTGAATGTCTCCGTCGCCGGCGGCATCGTGATGTATGAAGTCCAGCGCCAGCGCCGTCTGGCGCAACCACCCGCTCCCCAAAAATCCGCCAAACGCAAGAAGCCGAGCGAGGACTAGCCTTGCGCCGTTTCGCTTCTGTATTTTCCTGTGCGTGCTTCTCAGCGATGACGGGTGCCCCACCTTCGCCGCGCTTTTTGCGGCGAAGGTGGGAGAGAAGCATGTTCGCATCTTGTTTTCGTGCGCTTGTTTTTGGTTTGATGGCGCTGCTGTTTGCCCCCTCAGCCCTTGCCTTGGACCGCAACGCCTTCAGCTTTTCGCGCTACGACCTGCAGCTCACCTTCGATGCTAAGCAGCAGGCCCTCGCTGTCGAGGGCACGGTCGAGCTGCGCAACATCTCCAGCCGGCCGCAATCCGAGGCTGCGCTGCAGATTTCCAGTTCGCTGCGCTGGCTCTCGGTGCTCGCCGCCGGCGCTCCCGTCGAATGGCTGGCGCAGAGCTACACCAGCGACATCGACCACACCGGGCAGCTCAGCGAGGCCATCGTAAAGTTCGATACACCGCTGGCTCCCGGCGCAACGCTCCTGCTCAACGTGCGCTACTCCGGCACCGTGGCCAAGGACGCCACCCGCCTGGAACGCATCGGAACTCCCCACGAGGTTGCGCTGCGCAGCGATTGGGATGAGATCAGCGAGCGCTTTACCGCGCTGCGCGGAGTAGGCTTCGTCGCCTGGTATCCGGTCTCCATGGATTCGGCCGATCTCAGCCAGGGCAACGAACTGTTTGAAACCTTGCGCGGCTGGCGCCAGCGCCAGTCCGCTTCGCTGCTGCGCGTGCACCTCTCGTGCGTGCCTCCAGCCGAAGGCGGCAAGGAAGCGTACACATTCGTCGGCAACGGCACCGGCCCCGCCTCCGGATACTCCCTCACACAGGAATTCAGCGGTGTCGATCCGGTTGTCGTCATTCTCGACGATCCGGGTGAAACCACGGACCGGCCTCGTGTCGCCGCCTACTACACCGCTGCCCATGGTAATGCCGCGCGCGACTACATGGCCGCCGTCGAAAACGTCATTCCGGTTCTCGAAGAATGGTTCGGCACACCGCGCAGCAAAGTCGTCCTGGTCGAGCTCGCCGATCCGGACGCGCTGCCCTACGACGCCGGCTCGTACTTTTTCGTGCCCATGCGCAACGTGCCGCACGCCGCTGCAGAAGTCGCCCTCGCTCGCCCCGTGGCCCACGCCATGTTCGACTCGCCGCGCCCCTGGATTCGCGAAGGCCTCGCCAACTTCGCGCAGGCGCTCGTCCGCGAACACCAGGGAGGCCGCCGCGCCGCCCTCGACTACCTCGCACAGTTCAGCTCGTCCCTTGCCGTGGCCGAGGTTCAATCGCACGCCCCTGCGCCCGCGGCCGGCAGCGCAGCGTTACCCGACTCCACCGACGCTCCGCCCGCCAGCGGTCCGCAGCCGTTGGTCACCACCGCCGACGAAATCTTCTTCCGCACCAAGGCCGCCTATGTCTGGTGGATGCTGCGCGATCGTTTGGGCGATCGCCCCTTGCAGTCCGCGCTGGCCGCCTACCGCGCCGCCGACGACCGCGATACCGGATATATGCAGCGGCTGCTCGAACAGCAGTTCTCGCCGCGCCGCGACCTGGAATCGTTCTTCGATGACTGGGTCTATCGCGACCGCGGTCTGCCGCAACTCCGCATTGTGTCCACCGACGTACGCAAGACGCTCGGCAGCGAGACGGTGACCGCCGTGACGGTGGAAAATCTTGGCGAGGCCGGCTGCGAGGTCTCCGTCCTGGTGCGCTCGGCCTCCTCCGAAGGCAGGGAACTGCTGCAGGTGCCCGCCAAAAGCAAGGCCACCGTGCGCGTCTCCCTCACCGGCTTCCCCACCGAGGCCGAGGTCAACGACGGCAGTGTCCCCGAAGCCGCTCGCCGCGACCACGTCCTCGCAATCGCGCCTCCGCCGCCTGACCATCCCTGATCTTCAACCTGCGGTTGCAACTTTCCTTCGTCCGGCCTAACTTGGTTGCGAATGACGCATGGTCGCTCGATTGAGAGCAAGCCAGGGGGAGAAGCGTGAGTTACATCCAATTTCTCGGTGCGGCGGGCACCGTCACCGGCTCCAAACATCTCATCCACGTTGGCGAGCAGGCGAACGGCTCCGGCACTCCTGATTCAGCCACTTCTGGTTCGTCCACATCCGGTTCAACCACGGGCTTCCAATTGCTGGTCGATTGCGGACTCTTTCAGGGACCCAAAGAGTGGCGCCTCAAGAACTGGACCGACCTGCCCGTACCCGCCCGCCAGATCCATGCCGTCATCCTCACCCACGCTCACCTGGACCACTGCGGATGGATTCCCCGTCTTTACAAGGAAGGCTTCCAAGGCCCTGTTTACGCCACTCCGGCCACGGTCGATCTGTGCGGCATCGTGCTGCCCGACTCCGGCTACCTGCAGGAAGAAGACGCGGCCTTCCACAACCAGCAGCAGAGCTCCAAGCACACTCCGGCGCTTCCGCTTTACACCATGGAGGAGGCGCGGCAATCGCTCGCCCGCTTCCGTCCCGTGCCCTTCGGCGAATCCGTGCAGCTTGCCCCGGAGCTGAGCTTCCGCTTCGTGCGCGCCGCTCACATTCTCGGCTCGGCCATGGCGGAGATCACTCTCTCCACGAACGGGCGCCGCCGTCAGCTGCTTTTCACCGGAGACATCGGCCGCGTCCGCAACAGCACCGTCGCTCCCGGCAAGGTCGTCCACTCCGGCCCGGTCGAGGGCGAATCGCCCGACGTGCTGGTAATGGAATCCACCTACGGCAACCGCCATCATCCGCACGAGGACGTGATGCCCGAGCTGGCCGAGTTGCTCAACGCCGCCATCCACCGCGGAGGCACCATCGTGGTTCCCGCCTTTGCCGTCGAGCGCACCCAGAAGTTTCTCTTCCTGCTCAAGGAACTGATGGAGCAGAAGCAGATTCCGCGCATCCCCGTGCATGCCGATTCGCCCATGGGAATCCACGCCGTGGAGGTCTTCCTCAAGCATGGCGAGGAGTTCAGCCCCGAAGCCCGCGAGCTGATTGCGCGCTACGGCTCGCCGCTGAAATGGCCGGGCTTCCACTTTGCCAGCACAACGGAGGAGTCCAAGCGAATCAACCAGAGCCACTTCCCGTCGATCATCGTTTCTTCCAGCGGAATGTGCGAGGGCGGACGCATCCTGCACCACTTGACCCAGCGCCTGCCGGACCCGCGCACCCTGGTTCTGTTTATCGGCTTCCAGGCGGTGGGGACGCGCGGCCGCCTCATCAAGGACGGCGCGCGCGAGGTCAAGCTCTTCGGCGAAATGGTTCCCGTGCGCGCGCAGGTCGCGGCGCTGGAACAGTTCAGCGACCACGCCGACGTGGACGAACTGCTGGAGTGGCTCGGCACCTTCCAGAAGACTCCGCAGAGCACCCACATCGTGCACGGCGAGCCCGATTCCGCGGAAGCGCTGCGCCAGGCCATCGTCAAGGAACTGGAATGGACGGTGGATGTGCCGCAATACATGCAAAAAGTCGAGGTCGAGTAAGGGGGCAGGATAGCGTCCAGGAAAAATAACGCCATGCGTTAATTTCTCTTGCCAGAAATAACGCGACGCGTTATTTTGTATATGGCATGATTGCGAGCTTCAAGGACGCCGGCGCGCAGGAGCTCTACGAAGCGGGAAGAAGTCGCCGCGTTCCGTCCGATATCCAGCGCGTTTCCCTTCGAAAGCTCAAGTACCTGAACAACGCGGAGGATTTGAATGACCTGCGCGTGCCTCCGGGAAACCGCCTGGAGGCGCTGAGCGGCGACCGAGAGGGACAGCACAGTATTCGGATTAACGATCAGTACCGCATCTGCTTCGTCTGGAAGGATGGTCAATTCCACGAAGTGGAGATCGTTGATTATCACTAAAAGCATAAACGTGGGATTGGGAGAATCGAGATGGCTGGAAAGGTGAAAGGCAAGGTGCCCGCGAACGCGGTGCATCCCGGAGAAATATTGCGGGAGGAGTTCATCGTGCCTCTGGGTCTTACCTCCGCGGAACTGGCAAGGCAACTGCACATCTCGGTGCCGCGGGTGAACGAGATTGTGCGCGAGCGGCGCGCGATTACCGCCGACACCGCCATGCGGCTGGGCCGCTATTTTGGCACCTCGGCCAAGCTTTGGATGAACCTGCAGACCGAGTACGATTTGAACTTGGCAGCGGCGAACAGGGACATCAAGAAGATCAAGCCGCGCGAGGCGGCGTAGCGCCGGAATCGAAGGCGGCGCAGAGTTGGACTGCACTGCTTCCCAGGTCAGCGCCCCATCTGCCGGGCGCGGAACCTGAGGCACCCGGCTGGAGATTTGAACGGCGCTGGGATGCTTCACTTCGTTCAGGATGACTCCGCAGGAGTAAAGGCAACAGGGCAGGAGCAAGGGCAGTCGATGATCGCGGAGGAAGCGCGGGATGAAGATCACGGGAAACACGATGTTGATTACGGGCGGCGGCTCCGGCATTGGGCGCGGGCTGGCCGAGCAGTTTCATGCGCTGGGCAATCAGGTCATCCTGGCGGGGCGGCGCAGGCATTTGCTGGAGGAGACCGCGGCGCGCAATGCGGGCATGCGGTTCATCGCGCTCGATGTAGGCGATGCGGACAGCATTGCCGCAGCGGCGTTGAAGCTGGCCAAGGAACATCCCGCGCTGAATGTGCTGGTGAACAATGCGGGAATCATGCGGCAGGAAAATCTGCACGCGCAGCCGGACGATTTGGCCGATGCCGAGGCCACGGTGCGCACCAACCTGCTGGGCCCGATCCGGCTGACGGCGGCCTTGCTGCCGCAGCTGCGCCAGCAGCCGTATTCGGTGGTGATGAACGTCTCTTCCGGGCTGGCGTTTGTGCCGCTGGTGTACACGCCGACGTATTGCGCGACCAAGGCGGCGATCCATTCCTACACGCAGTCGCTGCGCCATCAGCTGAAATCCACTTCGACCGAGGTGCTGGAGCTGATTCCTCCGTATGTGGCCACCGAGTTGTTGAACGGGGCGGACGATCCGCGCGCGATGCCGCTGGACCAGTTCATCGCCGAGGTGATGGGGATACTGAAGAGCCAGCCGGAGGTGACCGAGATCTGCGTGGAGAACGTGAAGCGGCTGCGCACGGCCGCCGAGAGCGGACAATACGATGCCGCGTTCAACGGACTGAACGATGCCATGGCCGGGAGTTTTGTGACGGAGTAGGCAAGGCCGGGGAATCCTGCGATCCGCAAAGGACAAAAGACTAGCGGGGAGTGACATTGCTTCCCACCTTAGCCGCGCAAAGGCGGCGCGTCGAAGGTGGGGCACCCGGCTTTTGGTTTCGTATGCGGAAGGTCAACGTCAGAAGCAAAGTCAAAATCAAGATCAAAATCAAAGGCCCCGCCCAAGCAAAAGAAGCTTGAACGGGGCGCCCGGTGGTTCATTTACTTGGCGAGCTCGTTGGCCAATAGGCTCGCCTTCACGGCGAGGTTGTAGGCGCGTTCGATGTCTCCGGCGCGCACCGCCTCGTTGGACTGGGCGATGTAGTTGCGGGCCTGTTGCTGCATGGCCTGTTCACTGGCGCTCAGAGCGCGTCCCAGGGTGGCGAGCTTGGCCTCGGAGCTGCGCAGCAGCTGCTGGGTGGTCTGGGTCTGCGACTGCACGGCGGCGCGGGGTACGTCGGCGGTGATCTGGACCGAAGTGGCAGGCGCGGCGGGCGCAGGTGGCGTCTCAACCTTGGCCGGTTCCGCTTTGGGCGCTTCGATGGCGGGCGTCAAAGGCTTGCGCGCGACCGGCTTATGGGGCTTCGGCTTGGGCTTCGCTGCTTCCTGGGCAGGGGCCTCAGGTGTTTCGGGCTCGGGCGTGGCGCTGGCAGCGGGCTCGGGCGCAGTCTGCTGCTCGGTGGGCGTCTGGGGTTCGGTTTCGATCGAGGGGACCAGCACCGGAGGCGTGGTCTTGGCGGCTTTTTTGTCGCAGGCCGACAGCAGCAGCGTCAGGCTGAGGGCAGCGGCGAGGAGCGTGCGGGACGGGATAAGAGAACGAAGAGCGGACATCATGGTTTTCCGTGATCTTATTCTAATGCGGCGGAGGAATGACAGGTTCGCGCGGCGCGGCGGTTGCGGAATCTCCGAGGGCAGGAGAAGCGTCGGCCGGGTCGGGTAACGCTTCGCTTCCGGCCGCAGGCGCCAAGTCGGGTAACGCTTCGCTTCCGGCCGCAGGCGCCAAGTCGGGTAACGCTTCGCTTCCGGCCACAAGCGCAGGGTCGGGTAACGCTTCACTTCCGGTTGCAAGCGCAGGGGCTTCGTCTTTGGTCATGATGGGAAGCACGAAGCGGAAGGTTGCGCCCTGGACGGCATCGGTGTCGAGTTCCAATGCGCCATTGTGCAGTTGCATGGCGCGATAGGTGAGGGCGAGGCCGATTCCGCTGCCGGACTTGCGGGTGGTGAAGTAGAGGTTGAAGATTTTGTCGCGAATCTCGGGAGGAATGCCCGCGCCAGTGTCGTGCACTTCGAGCACCACGGCTTTGGCGGTGGCGAAGGCGCGCAGGGTGAGGGTTCCACCCTCGGGCATGGCCTGGACGCCGTTGATGACCACGTTGAGGATGGCCTGCATCATGAGGTCGGTGTCCACGCGGATGGGGAGCGGCTGCGCTCCGAGGTCCTGCACGATTTCGACCCGGTGGGTGAGGGCTTCGGGGGCGGCGAGGGCGACGACCTGGGCGGCCAGGGAGCGCAGATCGAGCGCGGTGAGCTTGAGATCGACGGGACGGGAGAAGTCGACCAGGGTTTTGACCACGCGGTCGAGGCGATGAATCTCCGAACTGATGATATCCATGTGGCGCCTGGATTCGGGATCGAGATGAAGGATGCGCTCGCGCAGGATCTCCAGGTGGATGACGATGGCGTTGATGGGATTTTTGACCTCGTGGGCGACGCCGGAGGTCAGGCGTCCGATGGCGGCCAGGCGGCGCGAGAGCTCGATCTCGTTTTCGATGCGGCGGACGGATTCGGCGTCGCGCATGGAGAGCAGAGCGCCGATGGGCACGCCGCGCTCGGAGATGAAGTCGAGGGAGAGCTGCATGCGGCGCCCGTGCTCGAGTTCGATCTCTGTGGCGGGCACATCCTGGCGCAGGGCGAATGCGTCGAGGACGATTCGGCCGAGCCGGGTGGAGTCGTCGAAGACGGATTCGACCATCTGGCCCAGCATTTGTTCGCGGGGGTGGCCGATGAAGCGTTCGGCAAAGGCGCTGACCAGCACAATGCGGCCATCGCGGGTGAACAGGATGAGCCCATCCTGCAGGGTGGACATGAGCTGATCGAGGTTTTCCTTGAGGGCGCTGAAGACCTCGCGGGCATCGTGCATCTGGCGTCCGAGGCGGTCGATGCGGCGGCTGACGGCGCCGACCTCATCGGTGCGGGTTCGCTCAGGTTCGGGCTCGGCGCGCTCGATCTCGACGGTCATGGCATCCAGACGGCGGGCGATGACCTCCAGGGGCTGCAGCGCGAGGTTGGAAAGAAAGGCGGCGATCAACAGCGACAGCAGCAGGCTTCCGGCCGAGAGCAGCAGGGCACGATTGAGCTGCGGCTTGAGCTCGCGCTTGAGGAAGAGGGTGGAAAGACCGACGCGAATCTCGCCGAAGGGTGCGCCCTGGCGCTGCACCGGCAAGATGACCTGATAGACGCGCGCAGGTCCGTAGACGGCGCGCAGCTGGTCGAAGAAGCCTCCGTCGCGCAACTCGGCGAGCGAGGGACGCGGGGGCATGGGCTTATCGACCGAGCCGGCATCGGTGTGGACCAACGCGATGCCCTTGTTGTCGGCCAGCGCGGTGTCATAGACCTCGACGTTGTAGCCGACGACCGACTCCAGCAGGGAGGTGACGGCCGGGTCGTGCTGGAGAATGACGGCGATGAAGTCCCGGGCCTGGGTAGGATTGGCCGGCTGGAGTCCGTTGGAGGGCACTTCGGCTTCCAGCGCCTGGCGCGCGGCGTGCAGAACCTCGCGGGCGATGAACTCGGCGCTATCGTAGCTTTGATTGATGCGCTGGTAGAAGATCTGGGAGAGGTAGACGTAGGAGAGTGCGGCGGCCAGGGCGAAGACCAATCCGCTGATTGCCAGCACCAACTTGGTTTTGAGATTGAGTCGCGGCATCGCAATGGGAGGCGGCCGGCGTCAGCTGCCTATCTCGCGCTCCATGGCCGAGCCGCCGGAAGAAAGCTGTTGCCCCTGGGTTCCGTACTCCTTCAATTTATTATGCAAAGTTTTCAGGCTGATGCCGAGGATTTCAGCGGCGCGGGTTTTGTTGTTGTGCGTCGCCTCCAGGGTCTTGACGATGAGCTGACGCTCGGCCTCGTCCACGGTGGTGCCCACGCCGACGTGGATTCCATCGGCGTCGCTGAGGACGCGGTGCTGCGCACTGTTTCCAAAGCCCGGGGGCAGATGGCGCGGCTCGATGACCGAGGAGTCGCAGACGATGATGGCGCGCTCCAGGCAGTTGCGCAGCTCGCGCACGTTGCCCGGCCAGGAGAATTCATCGAACAGGCGCAGCACCGCGTCGCTGACGGCGCGCACGCTACGCTGGTGCCTCTCGTTCATGGCCTCGATGAGGGTTTGGGTCAGGGCGGGAATGTCTTCCTTGTGATCGCGCAGGGCTGGCATGTGTATGTTGAAGACGTTGAGGCGGTAATAGAGATCGTTGCGCAACTGGCCGCGGGAGACGGCCTCTTCGGGGACTTTGTTGGTGGCGGCCAGGACGCGCACATCGACGGTGGTCTCCGCCTTGCTGCCGAGGCGGCGAAGTTTGTGGTCTTCGAGGACGCGGAGCAGCTTGGCCTGGGTGCCGACCGGCATCTCGCCGATCTCATCGAGCAGGAGGGTGCCGCTTTCGGCCAGTTCGAAGCAGCCGGTGCGGCGCTCCAGTGCCCCGGTGAAGGCGCCCTTCTCGTGGCCGAAGATCTCGCTTTCGATCAGCGTCTCCGGGATGGCGGCGCAGTTGATGGCAACAAAGGGATTGTTCTTGCGGGGCGAAAGGTCGTGGATGGTACGGGCGACCAGTTCCTTGCCGGTGCCGCTTTCCCCGGTGATGAGAACCGAGGCGGTGCTGGGCGCGACCAGCTCGATGAGGCGGAAGATCTCCTGCATCTTGGGCGAGGCTCCGACCAGGCAGCCCAGCTTTCCGCTGTCGCGCAGCTGGCGGCGGGTCGCCTCCAGTTGGCGCTCGGCGCCGCGCAGGCGGGAGGCGTTCTGCAGGATATTGCGCAGGCGGGCGGGGTTGACCGGTTTTTCCAGAAAATCGTAGGCGCCCAGCTTCATGGCTGAGACGGCGGAATCGACCGAGCCCTGGGCGGTGAGCAGAACGAAGGAAACCTCGCGGGGAGACTGCGCGACCTTTTCCAGCAGGCCGAGGCCATCCATGCGCGGCATTTTGAGGTCGGAGACGACGATGCCGGGGCTCCAGGACAAGAGCTTCTCTAAACCTTCGACGCCATCGCGGGCAGTTTCAGTGCGGAATCCCCAGGCTGAGATCAGTTCGGCGAGCCCGTTGCGCTCGTTCTCTTCGTCCTCGACGATCAGTACTTTTTCAATTTCCATTCGGAATCGGATCCCCTGGGAGCTCCGGCCCTGCTGCACGGTTGTGCAGCTCGGGCATCTTGAGACACACCTAACCTCATCGTACATAAGATGCAGAAAAGCGGAGTCGGATACTTCTACTTCTTTTCTGGCGCAAGCCCGGATGGAGTAGATGGACGGTGAGTTTGCCGGTCAGGGACGCGAGCGCATCGGCAAACATCCGCCCCGAAGAATAATCTTTAGCAACCTGTGAATGTGGCTTCCAGCGTATAGGCTGGCTCTTTTCTGAACCATTTTTGTTTTCTGAAAGCTATTATTTGGCGCGCTCTTTGCAGCAGCGCCTTCCGCTTTTTCTTCTCCCATTTCCGGAATCGGATCCGATTTTGCAAATGATTCATGTGTAAGCAGTTGCGGCGAAGTATGAGCAGTCCTGTTCCGTTTTGGGAATCTATGCGGCAGGCTGCGACGTCGGGCTGAACTCTTTGGAGTGGGTAAAATCCCTTGCTCTGCAATGATTTGCGATTTCTAACCCGATTTGGCACGTGTATTGCTTTGGGATATGGCGTGAACCGCGAATTGAACATCCCCGATGGGCACGGCTCTTCTCAGGCGGCGAAGCACAGCGCCGTCGTCCTGGATTTCTCCGAAGTGCAGGCGATGCGTCACCGGTTGCACGAACTGGCCAATGTCTTCACCGGGGTTGTGATTGCGGCAGGGTTGCTCCAGCAGTATCTGGAGGGCGGATCGCTGCGGCAATACGCCGCCGACATCTGCGAGGGCAGCGAGCGCGGGTGCGCCCTGGTGCGCGAACTGCGCAGCCATCTGCTGGCCGCCTGTGGCGAACTGGAAGCCGTCAAGGATGAAGGCGCACGCGGCGGCACGCCGGAAGATCAAAACGATTTAATGAAAAACTTTTAAGAATAGACAGAGGTATGGAGGCAATGGCAATGACGGAGACAAAGCCGGGAAGTACCCAGGCACCGATGGCGGGTCACAATTCCAGCGTGTCCCAACGCACACCCCGCGGTGATGCAAGCACTTCCAGCCCAGAAGTGGCGATCAGTACAATTCTGGGGGCCTTAGCCATGGAACCGACTCGCGAAAAAGCGGAAGCGAACCTGCTGAACTTGCTGATCGTGGACGACGAGCGGTCGATCCGCGAGGGCTGCCGCGACGTAGCCCAGGGCATCGGATACTCCACCTACATTGCAGATAACGCCGAACATGCCTTCCGGGTGCTGGACACCACCTGCATCGACGTGGTGCTGCTGGATCTGCGCCTGCCCGGCGTGGGCGGGCTGGAAGTTCTGAAAGAGGTCAAGCGGCGGCGTCCGGAGACGGTCGTCATCGTGATGACCGGCTATGCCAGCGTGCAGTCGGCGGTGCAGGCGATGAAGCAGGGCGCCTACGATTACGTGACCAAACCCTTCAATCTGGAAGAGCTGCGGCTGATCCTGGACCGCGTGCTCGGCCACCTGCAGCTCTCCAGCGAAAACCGCATCCTGCGCCAGCAGGTGAAGAGCAAGGAAGGCTTCGGGGCGATCATCGGCCGTTCGCCGGAGATGGAAAAGCTCTACCGCATCATCTCCAAGGCGGCGCACAGCTCGCATCCGGTGCTGATCCTGGGCGAGAGCGGTACCGGCAAGGAGCTGGTGGCGCGCTCGATTCATTTCTCCGGCCCGTATCGCGACAAGCCGTTTGTGGCCATCGATTGCGGCTCGCTGGTGCCGACGCTGATCGAAAGCGAGCTGTTCGGCTATGTCAAGGGCGCCTTTACCGGCGCGGTCAAGAACAAGGACGGCCTGCTGCAGGCGGCCGACGGCGGGACCATCTTCCTGGACGAGATCGGCGAGCTGCCGGTCGATCTGCAATCCAAGCTGCTGCGCGCGCTGCAGGAGAAAGAGGTCCGTCCGGTGGGCGGCACCAAGGCGGTTCCGGTGGATGTTCGCGTGCTGGCGGCCACTAACCGCGACCTGGAGCACGCGGTGGCGCAGGGCACCTTCCGCAAGGACCTGTATTTCCGGCTGAATGTGCTGACCCTGCGCATCCCCGCGCTGCGCCAGCGCAAGCAGGATATTCCGCTGCTGGTGGGGCACTTCCTGGAGCGGCTGGCGCGTTCCACCGGGGTGCAGCGCAACATCAGCGACGATGCGCTGAAGCTGATGCTGAACTACGAGTGGCCGGGCAACATCCGCGAGCTGGAGAACTGCATCGAACGCGCCTGCGCGCTGACCAGCGGACCGACGATTCACCTCGCCGATCTGCCCACCACCATCCAGAACTGGCGCGAGCAGAGCGAGCCGATGGCCGAGAAGTTGCTCACGCGGCGCGGCATTCTGCCCATCGCCGAGATGGAGAAGCAGGCCATTCTGGGGGCCATCGAGCAGTTGCACGGCGACAAGCTGGAAGCCGCGCGGCTGCTGGGCATCGGCAAGACCACACTGTACCGCAAGCTCAAAGAGTACGGCGCGCTGCAGTAGTCCGGCAGAGGCCCGGACGGAGACGTGGACTCAGATCCACGCGCTGGACTACGCCTGCGCGCAGGCTCCAGGGACAGTAGGGCGGAGGAATCAGGCCCATGGTCAAACAGCTGAGGTAAGAGCAAAGGCAAGGGCCGGTGAAGCGGGCGTGTTGCTTCCCACCTTAGCGTCGAAAGGAACGACGCGAAGGTGGGGCACCCGGCTTAAGTAAAACGCTCAGGCAGAACACGCAAAGATGAACCCGCAAGCATAAAGCAACAGCACCACGCGCAAGCAGGATGAGGAGGTCGATCATGATTTTACTGGTGACATCAAGCCACCGCCGCAGCGAGTGCGGCATAGCCCTGGAACAGGCGTTCGGCGAAGCGGTCGAGGTCTGCGATACGGTCCGCAAGGCGGCCTCCATGCTGCGCAACAACGAGTACTCCTCGGTGGTGCTGGACGATCCCATGGTGGAGGCCGAGGGCGACGCACTGGAGTCCATGCTGAACAATCTCGGGCTGGCGGTTCCGGTGTACGTAAACCTGGCCGTGAGCAACGCCGAGCGCATTGCGCGCGAGTTGCGGCTGGCGCTGCGGCGCAACAGGGAGTCGAGGCTGATCGCCATCCGCGCCGCCGAGTCGCAGCTGCGCAGCGAGATCCGCGACGCGGTGACCGGCATCCTGCTCTCGGCCGAGCTGGCGATGCGGACGCCGGAGATTCCCGCCGAGGCCCTGGAGAAGCTGACCTCGGTGTGCCAGCTGGCCGGCACCATCCGCGCCCGGCTGGAGAGCGTGAACTAGCGGTACGGCTCGCGGCGGCCGACACCTCTATCTGGCCGGGAGGCTAAGCCCGTCCGTCTTTTCCATGTACTTTTTTGTGACTGGCGGCCAACTTCAGCAGAGCTGCTCTCGTCTGACCTTGCTGGCCATGCCCATGGGTGGAGGGAGGAAGCGCCGTGCTGTGGACCCTGGTGGTGATTCTGCTGGTGCTCTGGCTGCTGGGCTGGGGCATGCAGGTTGCGGGCTCGCTGATTCACCTGCTGCTGCTGGTCGCCGTGCTGGTTCTGCTGGCGAGTCTGCTGCGCGGACGGCGCGCGACGTAGGGAACCCACGTTTCTAGTCATCGATCTTCAGGGTGCCCCGTCCTAGCCCGTTGTTGGCTAGGGCGGGGTCTTTGACTTTGACGGTGAGGTCGCCTCCCAGTTGTTCTCGCTTCCTTGCCATCCAGCTGGACTCGATCTCGACATTGCCTTCCTGGCCAGAGAGTTAGTGACGGAAGCTGCTCCATGGCCGGTCCTGGGACTCCGCACACAGGCCGCGGAGACTGTGCTCTCGTCTGAAAAGAACAAGATCAAAAGCAAAAACCCCGCCCTAGCCAAAGGATGGCTAGGACGGGGCACCCGCATCGGCACCGCACCCGCGTCAGCACTGGCCAGCACAAACAGGTGGTCTGGGGCCTCCAGTGGCGGCAACGCTGTTTCCCGGATTCAGCAAGGCATCCCGAGTAGATGGCCGCGCCTCTAACCTTCGGACGGCGAGGTTCCGCAGGGATTGCGGCTTGGAGCTTCGCGACCGAAAGGTGCAATGGGCTCGCAAGGCGTTTCCTCCAACATCCCGGCGGTTCCATCCGAGGCACTGGCCCAGCAGATCTCCGAGCTGGGCGAGTGGTTCCACAACATCGACCTGCACGGTATTCAGACGGCCCCCAATCATTTTCTGGGCGACTTTCCCAACGTGAAGTGGCGGCATATTTCGCCGGCGCTGCCCCAGGATTTGAGCGGCGCCACGGTGCTGGACATCGGCTGCAACGGCGGCTTTTATTCGCTGCAGATGAAGCAGAGAGGCGCCAAGCGGGTGCTTGGGATCGATATCTGCGACCGCTATCTGGAGCAGGCGCGGCTGGCCTCGCGCACCCTGGGGCTGGAGATCGAGCTGGAAAAGCGCAGCGTTTACGAGGTGGACCAGATTGCGGGGCAGTTCGATTTCGTCATCTTCATGGGGGTGCTCTACCACCTGCGGTATCCGCTCTATGCGCTGGACAAGGTGGTGACCAAGGTGGGCGGCAGGCTGGTCTTCCAGACCATGATTCGCGGCTCGGAAGAGGTGAAGCCGTGGGCCCAGGATTACGACTTCTGGCGCAAGGAGATGTTTGCCGATCCCAGCTGGCCGCAGATGTATTTCATCGAACAGAGCTATTCCAACGACCAGACGAACTGGTGGATTCCCAACCGGGCCGCCGCCGAGGCCATGCTGCGCTCCTCCGGGCTGGAGATTGAATCGCACCCGGAGAACGAGACCTGGATCTGCAGGCCCGATGCGGGCAGCCGCGCGGGACGGTTTGTCCATGCCATGGAGTTGGACGGGACGCTGTAGACAATCGATTTCGCAGGCGAGATTCGGAAACAAGGGGCAAGCCGAAATGGTGGAAGCCATCATGTTGTGGAACGAGCCGAACAACCTTTCCCATTGGGATTTCAACATCGATCCCGAGTGGAAGCAGTTCGCCGCCCTGGTGCAGGCCGGATGCCGGGCGATCCGCGAGGCGAATCCGGAGATCAAGATCGTGCTGGGCGGCATCTCGCCGATTGATCCCCGGTTTCTCGAGCTGCTGGCCGGCTACGGGGTGCTGGATTCGGTGGACATCGTGGCCGTGCACGGCTTTCCGCTGGACTGGAACCACTGGCAGATCTCCGAATGGCCGAAGAAGCTGGAAGAGGTGCGCGCCGTGGCCGGGGGCAAGCCGGTGTGGGTGAGCGAGGCCGGCGCTTCGTCGTTTGGCGCCGAGGAGGTGCAGCTGTTCGGATTGCAGCGCACGGCCGAGCTGCTGCTGCCAGTGGTTGAGCGGGTGCACTGGTATAGCCTGTTCGATTTGCCGGCGGCCTGGACGGCCACCACGCGGCACAAGGAAGCCGAAGGGAGCGCCTACTACCGCCATTACTACATGGGTCTGTTCCGCGCCGACGGCTCGCCCAAGCTGGCAGCGGCCAGCTTCCCGGCGGGAATGGGGGTCTGCCAGTGGTTTCACTTTGAAGATCCGCGGCTGGAGATGGGAGTGCGGCGGCTGCGCGAGCTGGGAGTGCGCGCGGTGCGGACCGGAGTGAGCTGGGCCGACTGGTTCCGTACGGGTTCGGAAGCGTGGTTCGACCGCCAGATGACCGCGCTCGATGAGTTCGATACCACCGTGACGTTGTGCTTCACGCCCGAGCATCTGGGAATTGCGCCGCACTATGCCAGTCCGGCGAAGGACCCGGCGGACTTTGCGGAGTTTGCCCGCTGGTCGGTGCTGCGCTATGCGCCACGGGGACGCACCTCGGGCGTGAGCGCTCCCAAAGAGCGGGCGGTCGAGGTAGGAGCGGAGGAGTGATGGGCCGGAGGGTGCTGGTAACCGGCGGCGCCGGTTTTGTGGGCTCGCATACGGTGGACGCGCTGCTGCGCCGGGGCCATCAGGTCCGCGTCTTCGACAGCCTGGAGGAGCAGGTGCATGGCGGCAGCGTTCCGGATTACCTGAACCGCGAGGCCGAGCTGATGCGTGGCGATGTGCGGGACATGGACGCGCTGCGCAAGGCGGTGGCCGGCGTGGATGTGGTCTATCACTTTGCGGCCGTCGTCGGCGTGGGCCAGTCGATGTATGAGATCGCGCGCTACATGGCGGTGAACAGCCAGGGGACGGCCAACCTTCTGCAGGCGCTGCTGGAGCGGCGCGACACGCTGGAGAAGCTGATTGTGGCCTCGTCGATGTCGATCTACGGCGAGGGCCAGTACTGCTGCCGGGAGCATGGGTTGGTGGCTCCGCAAGCGCGCGGAGCAGAACAACTACGCGCGCACCAGTGGCAGCCGGGGTGTCCCGAGTGCGGACGGACGGCGGAGCCTTCGGCGACCTCGGAGAGCAAACCGCTGCAGGGCAGCTCGATCTATGCCATCGGCAAGAAGAACCAGGAGGAGATGAGCTTGCTGTTCGGCCGCACCTACGGACTGCCGGTGGTGGCGCTGCGCTACTTCAACATCCATGGGACTCGGCAGGCGCTCTCCAATCCTTATACCGGGGTGGCGGCGATTTTCGCCTCGCGGCTGCTGAACCGGCGGGCGCCCATGGTGTTTGAAGACGGCGAACAGATGCGCGATTTTGTGAGCGTGCACGACGTGGTCGAGGCCAACCTGCTGGCCATGGAACGCAGCGAAGGCGATGGGCTGGCTTTAAACATCGGCTCCGGTGAGCCGGTCTCCATCCGGCAGGTCGCCGAGACGCTGGCCGCAACGCTGGGCGTGCCGACAACGGTGGAAATTACCGGCAAGTACCGTGCCGGGGATATCCGGCATTGTTTCGCGGACATCTCGCTGGCGCGCCGCCTGCTGGGCTACCGGCCGCAATATCGGCTGGCGGGCGCGATGGGCGAGCTGGTGGAGTGGCTGCGCTCGCAATCGGCGGTGGACCGGGTGGAGGAGGCGCAGAGGAGTTTGGTTTCCTTTGGGCTGACGGCGTGAAGAAAGTTGTTGCAACGAGTATGCACATCCTGATCACTGCGGACACGGTGGGCGGCGTTTGGAACTACACGCGGGAGCTGGTCACGGGACTGGCGAGGCGCGGGGTCCGGGTGACGCTGGTGAGCTTTGGAGGAATGCTCTCGGCGGAGCAGAGCGCATGGCTCGAAGGACTCGACGGCGTGCGGTTTCTCCCGACCGACTTTCGCCTGGAGTGGATGCAGGACGTGGAGCGCGATCTGGGCGAATCGGCGAAATACCTGCGCAGCGTGATTCGGGATGCCAAGCCCGACATGCTGCATCTGAGCCAGTTCTGCTACGGAGCGATCGGCGGCAAGCTGCCCAAGCTTGTGGTGGCGCACAGCGACGTGATGAGCTGGCATCTGGCGGTGCATGGCAAGCCTCCGGGTGGGCCATGGGCGAAGTGGTATCGCGGGGTGGTAGAGAAGGGACTGGCCGGTGCGAGCCTGGTGGTCGCGCCCTCGCAGTGGATGCTGGGTTCGCTTGAAGAGTGCTATGGACGGCAGCGCAACCCGCGGGTGATTTACAACGGAAGGACTCCGGCGTGGTTCGATCCGATGGCGAGGAAAGAGAAGTATGCGGCCAGCGCGGGACGGATGTGGGATGAGGGCAAGCAATTGCGCCTGCTGATGGAGATGGAACGGCCGCCGCTTCCCATTCTGGTTGCCGGCGCCGCGGCGCTGGCGGGCAACAGCGCCCAGAGTGAAGCAAAAGGTGCGCCGGTGGCGGGCGTGCGGTGCGTGGGAGAGCTTTCCGAAGACGCGATGCGGGAGCTGCTGAGCCGGGCCGCGATTTACATTGCGAGCTCGAAGTACGAGCCGTTCGGACTGGCGCCGCTGGAGGCCGCGCTGTCGCGCTGCGCGATTGTGGCCAACGATATTCCCAGCCTGCGCGAGGTGTGGGAGGACGCGGTAATGTATTTCCGCAAGGACGACGCCTGCTCGCTGCGCGAGGCGCTGGCGCGGCTCGATGGCGACCGTGAGCTTCGCCTGGAATATGCCAACCGCGCCTACCAGCGAGCCGTCCGTCATTACATGGCCGGACGCATGGTGGATGAGTATATGGAGGCGTACGCGTCTCTGCTGGCGCAGCGCGCGAGGGCCGCATGAGGCAGGCACTGAGCATCCGGATGTTCGCGCACTCCTGGATCAGCGACTGGAACCACGGCAACGCGCATTTTTTGCGGGGCCTGGCGCGCGAGCTGGCGGCGATGGGGCATCAGGTCCGCTGCTACGAAGAGATCGACGGGTGGTCGCTGAGCAATCTGGTTCGCGAGGGCGAAGCCGCCTCCGGTGCGATCGACGATTTTCACCGCGCCTATCCGGAGCTTGACGTTCGCTTCTACCGTTGCGACGCGACGCTTGGCGCGTTTCTCAATCACGAACTGGCGGGCTCCGACCTGGTGCTGATTCACGAGTGGAATGCGCCGCAGGTAGTGCAGGAGATTCTGGCGCGCAAGGCGCGGCTGGGCTTCCGCGCGCTCTTCCATGACACGCATCATCGCGCCTATACCAATGCCAGCGAGATTCTGCGTCTGCCGCTGCACCTGTTCGACGGCGTGCTGGCCTTTGGCGAGGCGATTCGCCGGATCTACGCGGATGGCTTCGGCGTGGCGCGGGTGTGGACCTTCCACGAGGCTGCCGATATCAGCGTCTTTCATCCCATCGAGTGCGCCAAGCAGAACGATGTGGTGTGGATTGGAAACTGGGGCGACGAGGAACGCACGGCGGAGCTGATGGAGTTTCTGGTGGAGCCCGGAGCGCGCCTGGTGGCCGAGCAGCGGCGGGTGCTGGTGCATGGGGTTCGCTATCCGCAGCAGGCGCAGGAGACGCTGTGCCACGCGGGGATTGATTATGCGGGCTATCTGCCGAACCTGAGTGCACCGGAGGTGTATGCGCAGAGCCGCGTGGCGCTGCATGTGCCGCGCCGCCAGTATGCTAACGGACTGAGCGGCGTGCCGACGATTCGCGTCTTTGAGGTGCTGGCCTGCGGCATTCCTCTGGTGTGCTCGACGTGGGCGGATACGGAAGGACTCTTCCGCGCGGGAAAGGATTATCTGGTGGCGGACAGCGGCGCGGAGATGATCGGCA
This sequence comes from uncultured Acidobacteriota bacterium, assembly GCA_963742165.1. Taxonomy (GTDB): domain Bacteria; phylum Acidobacteriota; class Terriglobia; order Terriglobales; family Acidobacteriaceae; genus TOLSYN. The sequence continues at coordinate 66,641 of CAVUKX010000004.1, forward strand.
TGGAGCGCGAATTGCTGCGGAGCGAAGACGCGCGCCGGGAGCTGGCATCGAGTGGACTGGAGACGATCCGGCAGCATCATACCTGCAGCCATCGCGCCGCGCAGCTGATGGAGATTTACGGAGAGATCACAGGATGAAACTGTTCGTCTTCGGGTCCAGCATAACGTCGAGCTACTGGAATGGGGCTGCGACCTACTATCGCGGCATTTACAAGAACCTGGCCGCCTTGGGACACCAGGTCAGCTTCGCCGAGCCCGACATTTATCGGCGCCAGCAGAACCGCGATCTGAGCGAGGTGGAGTACGCACAGGTGATCGTGTATCAGACGCCGCGCGATATCGACGAGCTGATCGGGCTGGCATCGACGGCGGAGCTGGTGATTAAACACAGCGGCGTGGGCAGCGACGACGAACTGCTGGAGCGGCGCGTGCTGGAATGCCGCTCGCCTCAGGTGCAGGTTGCCTTCTGGGATGTGGATGCTCCAGCGACACTGCAAAGGGTGGAGAGCGATGTGCGCGACCCGTTTCGCCGCTGCATTCCGGAGTACGATTTTATTTTTACCTACGGCGGCGGCGATGAGGTGGTGGAGCGCTATCGGCGGCTGGGAGCGCGCTGCTGCCATCCCATTTACAACGCGCTCGATCCGGAGGCGCATCATCGCGAAGTGCCCGATGCGGACTTCGCCTGCGACCTGGTGTTTGTGGGCAATCGGCTGCCGGACCGCGAGCGCCGGGTGGAGGAGTTTTTCTTGCGCGCCGCCGAACTGGCTCCCGAGATGCGCTTTGTGCTGGGCGGCGAGGGATGGGGTGGCAAGGCGCTGCCGGCCAACGTGCGCTGGATTGGGCATGTGGGCACCGGGGCGCACAACCGCATCAATGCGTCGGCGCGCATGGCGCTGAACATCAATCGCGACTCGATGGCCGATGTGGGTTTTTCGCCGCCGACGCGCGTGTTTGAAGCGGCCGGCTCGGCGACTTGCCTGATCACCGACAAGTGGCGCGGCATCGAAAAGTTTTTTGAGCCGGGGCGGGAGATTCTGGTGGCCGGGAACGCGGAGGAAATTGTCGGTTATCTGCGCGGCGCGCCCGCGGCTGAGGCGCGCGCGCTAGGCGATGCGATGCATCGGCGGGCGCTGGCCGAACATACCTATGCGCAGCGTGCCGCAGAGGTAGACGGGATTCTGCGTGCGGCGCGCAGCGTGAGCGAGAAGGAACGGGCGGTCGCGTAGGTCTACACGCGCATTTGCGAATAACAAACGGGGAAACGCATTGCGAATCGTCATCTTCGGATTGTCCATCTCGTCTTCCTGGGGCAATGGGCACGCGACTACGTATCGCGCGCTGGCGCGTGGGTTGCATGCGCGCGGCCACCGGATTGTGTTCTTCGAGAAGGACGTGGAGTGGTATGCGTCGAATCGCGATCTGCCCGAACCTGGCTTCTGCGAGTTGAAGCTGTATGCGAGTTGGAAGGACGTGCTTCCTGCGGTGCGGCGCGAATTGGCCTCGGCCGACGTGGCGATGGTGGGCTCGTATTTTCCCGATGGGATTGCAGCGGTGACGGAGATGCTGGATTCGCCGGCGGCGGTGCGGACGTTCTACGACATCGACACCCCAATTACCGTGGCCGCACTGCGCGAGCGGGGATCGAGCGACTACCTGCGCGCCGACCAGTTGGCGTCTCTGGATGTGTACTTCAGCTTTACGGGCGGCCCGATGCTCGATGAGTTGCAGCGCCGCTTTGGAGTGCGGCGCGCGGTGCCACTGTATTGCAGCTTCGATCCTGAGCGCTATCGAGCATATCCAGCGTCCAAGCGCTTTGCGTGCGCGATGAGCTACATGGGGACGTATGCTCCGGACCGCCAGCCGAAGCTGGAGGACTATCTTTTCGGCGCGGCGCGCGCGCTGCCCCAGATGCGGTTCACCGTGGCCGGGCCGCAGTATCCGCAGGACGTGCCGTGGCCGGGCAACGTGCGTCATATTGTTCATCTGAATCCGCGCTGGCATCCGCATCTGTATTCGTCTTCGCGGTTGACGTTGAACATAACGCGGCGCGATATGGTGATGGCGGGGTACTCGCCGTCGGTGCGGCTGTTTGAGGCCGCTGCCTGCGGGGCCGCGATTGCCAGCGACAACTGGCCGGGGCTCGACCGCTTCTTTGTGCCGGGGCTCGAGATTCTGCTACCGGCCAGCGCAGGGGAGCTGGTGCGCTTTCTACGCGATGTGGATGCCCAGGAATTGCGCGCCATCGGACTGGCGGCGCAGGCGCGAGTGCTCTCGGCGCACACCAGCCAACAGCGCGCGCAGGAATTTGAACGCGAGGTGGAGGCCGCACGCGGGCGAAGCGGACCGTCGCAGCGGGAAACCATGGTCGATTCCGAGGCTGCGGGCTAAAGGCGCTCGATGGATGGTGTATTCTGCTCTCCCACCTTGGCCGCGCGGAGAACGCGCGGCGGAAGGTGAGGCACCCGGCAATTTCAATTGGAGGAAGAATGGCGAAGATCAAGATTACGGTTCGACCCAACGGTCCCTATCGCGTGGAAGATCCCGAGGGATTGGTCGAACTGGTGGACCAGAACGGCGTTGCCTACCCGATGCCGGAGAGGAAACCGGAGAAGCCGTGGATCTCCCTGTGCCGCTGCGGAGCCAGCGTCAATAAACCGTTTTGCGATGGGACTCATTCGAAGATCGGCTTCCAGGCGGCAGAGGCGGCGGTGCGCGCCGAGGGAGCAGAGGAAAAGAAGTAGGTAATTCCGCGGTATGCACCGCGCGGAAATCAAAGACAACAACAACTGCATAGCCCCAGATGCGGAGAGTATTGCATTCCCACATGTGCGTCGAAAGGCGCGACGCATATGTGGGCCACCCATCTTTGATCTCGTTAATGGACGGTTTTGGTTTTGCGGCTCATGTAGTCCATCAATAAATACTGGCCGAGGGTGTATGGAGTGGTGAAGTAAGCTTTGCCCCGGCACATCTCGGTGACCTTCTGGACGAACTGCACCAGGCCTCGGTCGGAGGCGAGCATGAAGGTGTTGATCATGACGCCGGCGCGCTTGCATTTGGCCACTTCTTCGAGGGTCTGGCTGACCACCATGGGGTCGAGTCCGAAGGCGTTTTTGTAGATTCTTCCGTCGGGTAGGGTAATGGCCGAGGGTTTGCCGTCGGTGATCATGATGATCTGCTTCATGTCTTTGCGCTGGCGCTGCAGAATGCGCTGGGCGATGCGCAGTCCCTCGCGCGTGTTGGTGTAGTAGGGACCGACGCGGACGCGGGCCAGCTGCGAGACGGGCAACTCCTCGGCCGAATCGTGGAAGAGGACGAGCGAGAGCGTGTCGCCGGGATACTGGGTGCGAATGAGTTGCGAGAGCGCCATGGCGACTTTCTTCGCGGGCGTGAAGCGGTCCTCGCCGTAGAGAATCATGGAGTGCGAACAGTCGAGCATGAGCACGGTGGCGCACGAGGACTGATATTCGCACTGGTGGACGTAGAGGTCGTTGTATTCGATGGCGAGCGGCAGGGTGAGGCCTTCGCGCTGGATGGCCGAGGAGAGCGTGGCGTTGATGTCGAGGTTCAGGGTGTCGCCGAACTCGTAAAGCTTGCTGGCGCCGCTGGTCTCGATGCCTGTTGCCGTGTCGCGCGTGTCGTGGCGTCCAAAGCTGGAGCGGCCCAGCGACCCGAGCAGGTCGCGCAGGGCGCGATAGCCAAGGAAGTCGAGCGCTTTGTCGGTGACCTCGAACTTCACCGGCCTGGGGTGCGATTGGTCTCCCACGCTGCCGCCGGTGCTGGAGATGCGGGCCGGGTCGTGCGGCGGAGAGATGGTCACATACCCTTCCTGCTCCATGCGCTCCATCAACTCGTCGATCAGGTCGTCCATCTGTCCCTGGTTCTGCATTTGCTGCAGGTGCTCGCGCATTTCTTCGTCGAATGCGCCGGAGTTGAGCAGGGCATCGCGGATCGCCTCGCGCAGCGCGTCCAACTCATCGCTGCTGTTGCCGGGCCGGTAGTATTGCCCCAGCTCGCTTTCAAAGCCGCTCTCCAGGAGGAAATCAGCGAGCGCGTCCATCAGATCGTCGAGGCTCAGTTCTTCGGCGAGATTGGGGATGTACTTGCTGTACTTGACGCGCTTCATTGCGATACTCCGTTGAACGTTACTCCCAAGAACCAAGGGGCCGGGTCAATTAAAGGTGCGGCGATTCTTTTTGCGCGGCTCCCACGGGCTTTCGAACGCTTCGGTAGAGCTTTCGCGCTCACCCTGGCGGATGGGTTTCTCGCCGGCGGTGAAGACGCGCTCCTCGGTGCGCCCGATGCGCTTGTGGGCGTGCAATCCTTCGAGAATGAATTCCGCCGCCGAGACGATGGATTCGTCGGGCTCGCCTTCGCCCGCTCCGACCTTCTCGGTCTTCTCCAAAAGGCCTTGAATCTTCTCCATGCTTTTGAGTCCGTCGCGGGTGCGGGTGTTATCGGTGAGCGTGACCTGGCCGCCGAGCTCGAACCACTGCACCACCTGCTTGAGATCGCCGGAGCCGAAGTAGCGGTCGAAAGTTTTGGCCACGGACGCTTGGATGACCTCGCGCGCAACGGTGTCTGCGCCCTTCATCTCGCCTTCGTACTCCAACTCAAGTTTGCCGGTGATGGAGGGCATGGCAGCGTAGATATCCGAAATGCGCGGCACCGCCAGCTTGGAGCCTTCAAGCACGGCGCGGCGCTCGGCGTTGGAGATGACGTTCTCCAGCACAGAGATGGGGAGGCGCTGGCTGACGCCGCTGCGCCGGTCCACACGCTTGTCATCGCGGGCCATGAAGGCGATCTGCTCGCAGGTTTCGCGCACATAGGGCGGGACGATCAGCTCGGGACCTTCGCGTTCGCACCAGGCTTCCTGCGCGGTGATGGCCATGGCTTCTTCGATGGTGGCCGGATAGTGAGTGCGGATCTCGCTGCCGATGCGGTCCTTGAGCGGGGTGACGATTTTTCCGCGCGCGGTGTAGTCTTCGGGATTGGCGCTGAAGACCAGCGCAACATCCAGAGGCAGGCGCACCGGGAAGCCCTTAATCTGCACGTCGCCTTCCTGCATGATGTTGAAGAGTCCGACTTGAATTTTGCCCGCCAGGTCGGGCAGTTCGTTGACGGCGAAGATGCCGCGGTTGGCGCGGGGAAGCAGTCCGTAGTGGATGACCAGCTCGCTGCCCAGTTCGTGTCCGCCGCGCGCGGCTTTGATGGGATCGATGTCTCCGATGAGGTCGGCGATGGTGACGTCCGGGGTGGCGAGCTTTTCCACGTAGCGCTCGTCGCGCTTCATCCATGCGATGGAAGTGCGGTCGCCTTCGCTGGCCAGCAGGTCTTTGCATCGGCGGCAGAGCGGGGCGTAGGGATTGTCGCGGATCTCGCATCCGGCGATGTAGGGCAACTGCTCATCGAGCAGCCCGGTAAGGGCGCGCAGGATGCGGCTTTTGGCCTGCCCGCGCAGGCCGAGCAGGATGAAGTTGTGGCGCGAGAGAATGGCGTTGACCAGCTGTGGAATCACCGTGTCGTCATAGCCGACGATTCCGGGGAAGACCGGGCCGCCGGCTCGCAGCCGGGTGAGCAGGTTTTCGCGCAGCTCGTCCTTTACACTGCGGCGCAACATACGTTGCTCGCTGAAATGGCTTTTGCGTAGCTCGCCGAGGGTGCAGGGCAGGGACATGAGGCCTCCGGTACCTCTGCCAGCGCCGCTCCGGTTGTACGCGCCCGCGGTTGATATGGCGGTGTTGCCAAAGGTGTTCATTAGACGCGAAATTCTGCTTGGGCGTTGCGGGGATATTTTGCCGGGGAAGGCCATATCCGGACTTGCTTGACTTTTGCGCAGCGCGCCATTACAAGTTCGGCATGAACATGGCGGGAAAAGTCGTGGTGGTGACCGGCGCTTCGATGGGGATCGGCGAGGCTATCGTCGGACGCTTCCTGCGCGAGGGCGCCAGCGTGGTGCTGGCTTCGCGCGACCTTGGCCGCGTGGAGGCGGCGCGGCAGCGAGCGGGTGCCGCGGACAGAAGCATTTTCGACCGGACCTTGGCCGTGGCCTGCGACGTGACGGTGCGGGCGCAGATCGAAGCCCTGCTGGCGGCGGCGATGGCGCGCTTCGGGCGGGTGGACGTGTGGGTGAACAACGCCGGCTTCGGCCTGATCGATTCCGTGGAGCGCATGGACATGGCAGCCTGCCGCCGGATGTTCGACACCAACCTGTTCGGCGCAATCGAATGCATGCAGGTGGTTGCGCCGGTGCTCAAGCGGCAGCGCTCGGGGGCCATTATCAATATTTCCAGTATGGCCGGGATGATCAGCGTGCCGTATATGTCTGCCTACGGAGCGACCAAGCACGCGCTGAACTGCATAGGACGCGCGGCCCGGCTGGAACTTGGTCCGTATGGAGTCCACGTCAACACGGTCTGCCCCGGATATGTGCACACCGATTTCGGTCTGCATGTGGTGCAGGGAAGCGAGAGCCTGGGAGTGCCGAGCGACTGGAAGCGTGGAGTGACCGCCGCGCGGGTTGCCGACGCCGTCTGGAATGCGTACCGATTCAACCGGCGCGAGGTGGTGGTACCGCGCCGCGGCCATCTCGTGATCGCCTTTTCCCGCCTGTTGCCCGGAGTCTTCGATTGGGGAATGTTGCGGATGCTGCGACGGATGGATCGCGCGAGGAAGAGTTAGGAGGCTGCTGAAAATTCAATATGCACGTTCAAACGGGTGTCATGCTGAGCGAAGCGCGCCTGCGCTTTGGCGCGCGCAGTCGAAGCACCCCTGCGAATGCAGGGACTTACACGTGAGTAGGGGCCCTTCGACTCGCGGCAACTACAGCCGCTCGCTCAGGGTGACACTCTAAAAGATGCTTTTTTAGCAGCCTGCTAGGCTAATTCCACCGGGTCGCCGACTCGAATCTCGCCGGGCCATAGGACGGAGCAGTTCAAGGCCAGCGTTCCCTCGAAGCGCCGCACGATCCCTTGCAGCACTCCCCGGTCCTGCTGCAGAGTGTCGGGATCGTAGGTGGTCATTACGCAGCGGCCGCGCAGGTCGCGCACCCCGATTCGCACCTCTCCGATGCGCAGCGTACGCCCCGGCCAGTCGCGTTCGGCCAGTCCCTCCACGCCGCCGATGATGAGGTTGGGACGCAGCCTTCGGCGGTCGTGTCCAAACTCGGAGATGGCCCCGTCGGTGGCTACCAGCAGCGGCAGAATGTCGAAGCATCGAATTTCATGGTCGCGCACCAGGCGCGCTTCCGCCCCCACGATGCGAACTACTTTGTTCTGCGACGCAGCTTCGTCCCAGCGAATGCCATCCACCAGTGGCTCGCCCTCGGCATCGAGCGTCGCATGGTGTCCCAACAGCCTGGGGTGTGTCCTCGCGGTAATCAGCAGTCGCCGCGAATTCTCCACGTGTGCCACGCGGTCGCCATCGATGCCGGTGAAGTCCACGTAGGCGCGCTCCAGCATCTCGCCCGCCATGGATTTGACCGGATAGCGCCAGATTTCGGCGACCTGCAACGCGGTTCTCCTGATAGAAAGGACATACCCGAGGCGTTTCCCTCAGCGGCTAAAGCCGCGTGAAACGAGCCTTGCTTGCGGCACAACTGAAGTCGTGCCCTTTCAAAACCGATTTATCAGACCGCCCCTAGGCATCCAGTTCCGGTTCCAACTCTTCCAGCAGCGACTGCATTTCGCTCTCCGCGTGGCGATTGCCCGCGCGGTGGGCGCAGACGATGCCGTCGCGCAGCCACTGCACGGCCTCGGCGAGGCGCTCGGCCTGCTGCAGCGCCTGGGCTCCCATGAAGAAGGCGTTGGCGTAGTTGGCATCCACTTCCAGCACGGCGCGAAACTCCTGCACAGCCGAGTCGGTTTCGCCGGAGGACATGTATTCCATGCCCAGCGCGTAGCGCGCGAAGGTGTTGCGGGAGTCTTGCGCAAGAATGGATTTGAGTTGTTCGGCTCGCTCGGACGACATGCTTGAAAACATACCACAGGTGCGGGGACCAGGTTTCAAGGTTTCAGAGGTTTCAAAGTTTCAAGGTTCAAGGCCCGCAATCCTCTGCGGAGTTCATGATCCAAAGGCGAGGGTGCCATCGCGGCACCCGTTTGCGCCCATCGAAACCGATCGCCCGCCTTCGCCGTTGTTCTTAACTTTGAAACCTTGAAACCTGCGAAACTTTGAAACCTGGTCGTTCTACTCAAACGCGCGGCGAACCGTCGGATTAGAATGGTTTTGAGAGGAGCGCATCCGTTGGCCTGTCCCTACTTCATCCCGGCCGAGCCGCACCCGCGCGAGTTGTGGCCGCATCGCCAGCGGTTGCCGCTGGGAGATGGATTCGCGGGAGGCTGCGCTCTGCGTCCTGCCGTCGTCTGCTGCGAGGACGAGACTTTGCGCCTCCACTGCAATTTGGGTTATGCGGAGACGGGCAGCGCGGCGTGTGTGCATCTGCCCGCCGACCCCGAATTTGACGCTGTCCGCTTCCAGCTCTCAGGCGGTAAAGCTGGAGTTGTGCGGGTGCAGTTTGCCTGCGAGCGCGGACATCGTCCCGCATTGTGCGGAGAGCTGCGCTATGATCGAGCTGCGAAAATATGGATGGTGGCGCCCGACGCGCGGCTGGCGCCACTGGCCGAGGCGGCGGTGCAGGCGTGGATGGAGCGCCACAATCCGGCATCGTCACGCGTTGAACCTTGAAGTAGCTCCCGACGGTGGGGGGTGCCCTGCATTCCCAGGTTAGCGCCGCCAACAACGCGGCGCGGAACCTGGGGCACCCGTCGGTCGACCAGGGATGCAGCAAACTGCTCTAGTTTGGATTGAGGATTATGGAGAAGATAGAAAATCTGCAGCCGCGGCCCGTAGCCGACTCGATCTCCGAGATGGTGGAGTTCGTAATGGTCAATGACACCAACCCGCTGGGCTCTCTGCTGGGCGGACGGCTGATGCACTGGATCGATCTGGCGGGCGCGCTGGCCGCGCTTCGTCATTCGCGCGACTACGTGGTGACGGCCTCGACCGACCACCTGGATTTTCGCTTTCCGGTGCGCGTAGGCGATCTCGTCGTCTTCAAGTCTTCGGTGAACCGGGTCTTCAAGACCTCCATGGAGGTTGGCATCAAAGTGTGGGTGGAGAACCACTTCACCGGGGAGCGGCACCACGTCAGCTCCGCCTATCTCACCTTTGTCGCCGTGGACCGGAACGGGCGCAAGCTTTCGGTTGCGCCGGTGATCGCCGAGTCGGCCGAGGAGCAGCGCCGCTTTGAAGATGCAGGGCACAGGCGGGAAATCCGCCGGGCCGAGGCCGCACGCAAGGCCAGCGTGGCGAGCCATCCTGCCGAGCGCGCTGGGGGCGTTGCGCCGCCGGGCAAATAAAACCGGCAACTCGAAACCGAGATTGCCGGCTGGATTTACCCTGCTAGGTTATTTCAGGCGGCCGGTTTCTTGCGTTCCTGCTCGTGCCGCTTCGCCTGTTCGTCCTGCTGCTTGTTCTGCTTGTGCTGTTCCAGCGCTTCGCGCCCAGTGTCCTTCACCTTGCCCCAGGCGTTCTGAACCTTCCCTTCCGCTTGTTCCGCCGCGCCTTCTGCCTGCGTCTTTTTATCGCCGGTCCATTCTCCGACTTGGCGTTTGATGCGGCCTTTCACGTCTTTCGCCTTTCCTTCAATACGATCCTTATCCATGGTAATCTCCTGCTGTCTTTCGCTTTGTTGATGGGCTGATCAGCGATCAGGCCGGCGGATTTTAGACTACTGTCCTTCTTCCAGATATCAACTGGAACACCAGCGCCACTAGCGCGAACACGAGCAGGAGGTGGATGAATCCTCCCAGGGTGTAGCTGGTCACGACCCCTAGCAGCCAAAGCACCAGGAGTATTACGAAAATCGTCCAAAGCATATTGCACGGACCTCGCTTTTCTGCCGCGGTTGATCGCGGCGCGGATAGTTTGGTTGCGGCGCGGGGAAAAGAGGTTGTCAAAAATCGGTTGCTGCGGGATTGGAGCCAGAATCGATACATGGCTGCCGATTCGGGAGTCGATATGCGGCTTTTACTCTCCCCTACGGAAGCCACTTGCCTGACCGCTTTCCAGGGACTACAATCCGCTGTCGATTTCTATGCGCCAGGCAGTCATGTTCCTGGCTTCGGCGGCGAGCGAAAAGAGGAGCAGCCGGGGCAACGTTGCCTCGGTCTGCCGGAATCGGAGCTGGGAGGAGCGGTAACTCTCCTTTTGGCAATGGGTTACCATGAGGCCGAATCATTTCGTACAATAGAGTCATCAAAGTTGAGTACGTGTGACTCAAGGAGTTGACTGTGGCAAACGAGACCCGCAATCTTGACAATGTTTCTTCCCCTTCGGAAAACCGTACCGACCGGCCACTTCCGGTCTTGCCGGTGCGCGATACGGTTCTGTTCCCCCACGCCGTTCTTCCTCTTACGGTTGGGCGGGAAAGCTCGGTGCAATTGATCAACTCGCTGGGGGAGGACAAGACGATTGTCGTGATCGCCCAGCGCGAGGCGCGGGTGGATTCCCCGCAGCCCGTCGATCTGTACCCCATTGGAACCCTGGCCACGGTTCACAAAGTGGTGAAGATGCCCAACCAGAGCCTGTTTGTCTTTGCCGAGGGGTTGGAGCGCGTCAGCGTGGTGGAATACACCCAGCTTGCGCCATACATGAAGGCAACGGTGGCTACGGTCGCCGAGGTGGTGCCGGAGCTGAACGCCGAGATCGAGGCGCTGCAGCGCAATATTCTTACGCTTTTCCAGCAGATCGTGGCCGGCTCGCCGACGCTCTCCGATGAGCTCTCGACGGTGGCGATGAATATCGAGGAGCCGGGCCGCCTGGTCGATTTCGTGGCCAGCTCGCTGCCCTCGCTTTCCACCCGCGACAAGCAGGACGTGCTGGAGACCTACGACGTGCGCTCGCGGCTGGACAAGATCAACCAGCATCTGGCCAAAGAGCTGGAAGTGCAGCAGCTGCGCAACAAGATCCAGAGCGAGGTGCAGGACCGGGTGCAGCAGACGCAGCGCGAGTACTACCTGCGCGAGCAGCTCAAGGCGATCCAGAAGGAGCTGGGCGAGCAGGACGACACCGCGCGCGACGTAGAGGACTTCAAGGAGAAGATCGAGCAGAGCGGAATGCCGGAAGAGGTGAAGAAAGAGGCGATGAAGGAGCTGAACCGCCTCTCGCGCATGTCTCCCATGGCAGCCGATTACTCGGTAACGCGCAATTACCTGGAATGGCTGGTGGTGCTGCCGTGGGTCAAGTCGAGCGGCGCGCAGGTGGACATCACCAAGGCGAAGGTGATCCTCGACGAGGACCACTACGATTTGCAGAAGGTGAAGGACCGCATCCTCGACTACCTCTCGGTGCGCCATTTGAACCCGAAGATGAAGGGACCGATCCTGTGCTTCTTCGGACCGCCGGGCGTGGGCAAGACCTCGCTGGGCAAATCGATTGCACGCGCCCTGGGACGCAAGTTCGTGCGCATGTCGCTGGGCGGCATCCATGACGAGGCCGAGATTCGCGGACATCGCCGCACCTACATTGGAGCGATGCCGGGGCAGATCATCCAGGGCATCCGGCGCGCCGAGGCCAACGACCCGGTGTATATGCTGGACGAGATCGACAAGGTGGGACGCGACTACCGTGGAGACCCCACGGCGGCCTTGCTGGAGGCGCTCGATCCCGAGCAGAACTCAACCTTCCGCGACAACTATCTGGACGTGACGTTTGATCTGTCCAAGGTGTTGTTCATCACCACGGCCAACCAGCTGGATACGATTCCCGATCCGCTGCGCGACCGCATGGAGATCATCGACCTGCACGGCTACACCGAGGAGGACAAGCAGCACATCACCTATCAGTACCTCATCCGGCGGCAGACCGAGGAGAACGGGCTGACGGCCGACCAGATCGAGTTCACGCCGGACTCGGTGAGCTTCCTGATCCGCCACTACACGCGCGAGGCCGGAGTGCGCAGCCTGGAGCGCCAGATCGGCACCATCTGCCGCAAGCAGGCGCGGCGCATCGTGGAAGGCAAGACGGAGAAACTGGTGGTGACCCGCGAGGTGGTGCAGGAGATGCTGGGCGGCATCAAGGTTCGCGTGGATACCGAGATCGCGGCGCGCACCAAGCATCCCGGCGTGGTGGTGGGACTGGCGTGGACGCCGACCGGCGGCGACATTCTGTTTATCGAAGCGCTGAAGATGAAGGGCAAGGGCGAGTTCCGCATCACCGGCCAGATTCAGGAGGTGATGCGCGAGTCGATGCAGGCGGCCTTCAGCTGGGTGAAGGCGCACGCCGAGGAGCTGAAGATCGATGACGAGGTCTTTACGAAGTACGATCTTCACATCCACGTGCCGGCGGGAGCGATTCCGAAAGATGGGCCTTCGGCGGGCGTGACCATCGTGACCGCGCTGGTCTCGCTGCTGACCAACCGGCAGGTGCGTCCGATGATGGCGATGACCGGCGAGATTACGCTGAGCGGGAACGTGCTTCCCATCGGCGGCGTCAAGGAGAAGTTCCTTGCCGCCAAGCGCGCCGGTGTGACCGACATTCTCTTTCCGGCGGAAAACCAGCAGAACGTGGAAGAGGACGTGCTGCCCGAGCAGATGGAAGGAGTACAGGTGCACTACGTCGCCAGCATCGAGGAGGTGCTCGACATCGCACTGCCGCGAAATCCGGCAGAGGCGCGCAAGGACGCCGAGGCCCGCGAGCAGGTGCTGGCCGACGCGCAGAACTGAACCTTCGGCGATCTGCTCTACACCCATCAGGCCGGCCCTTCGGGGCTGGCCTTTTTGTGGCTGCCAAGCGCGGTTTGCGCGGTCGGCGCGCACTAAGGTGTTTTCTGCGCGGCACTCGGTACGCGATTGGATCAAGCTCGGTAACATGACCGGTCTATGGTCTGGTGTGCCCAAAGGTACCAGCACTTGGGTATCAAGTTAGCAAACCAGAATTCCCTTGAATTGCAGAGTTGATGTTGCGAAGATCGAGCCATATTCACCTTCAGGAGAGCAAATGTTGAGGCGCGTATTGGCGGGACTTTGTGTTGGCTTCATGTGTATTTTCGCGGCGAGTTGCGGGCAGACCTACAAGGTGGTGTCCATCGATGTGACTCCTGCCAATGGTTATTCCCTGGATAATGCATCCCCGACCGGGCAGCTCACCGTGACGGCCACCTACTCCAACACGAAAACCAGCGACGTGACGCTGAGCAGCAGCTACTCGATTGCGCAATCGGGCAATCCCATCTCCGGTGCAGCTCCCGCAGGTGCGGTCAGCGCCAATAACTCTGGCCTGGTGACAGCCAGCACAACCCTCCTGGCGTGCACCTTCGATGCAACGACCTCTACGCCCTATCCCTACATAGCGCAAGTTAGCTATACGAATAACGGCGTCACCGTGCACGCGACTGCGCCGATTAACGTCTCAACAGCTCCTGGGTGTACCCAGGCAGCCCAGAACTAATGTTTCTTTCTCCGGACGCTTGCCCGTACCTCCACGGTGGGCGATCGGACCGGAAGTCGATTTGTCGTTGATTGTTGCATTTGAGGCCTGATCATGAAGCTGAAGTTGTGTACCGCACTCTTGACCGCCGCCACCTTGCTGGCACCGATTTCCTCCGTCGCTGAAAAAGCTCAGGACGCCGCCGCCGCAAAAAGCACGGCTGTTGCCGCCTATGGCCGGCTTCCGCTGAGCTTTGAGCCGACGGCAAGCCCCGCGCACTATCTGGCGCGCAACGGCAGCTATGCGGTGTTGGTCGGCGCCGGCGAAGCCTCGGTCGCGGTCCACGACGCCAAGTCGGGCAAGCAGCAGACGCTGCGCTTTGCCTTCGAGAATGCCAATTCCGCCGCCCAACTGAAGGCCATGGAGCCGCAGCCGGGCGTGACCAACTACTACGTTGGCCCCGATGCCAGCAAGTGGCGGCTGGGCGTGAAGAGCTATGCGCGGCTGCGCAGCGCCGGCGTGTATCCCGGCGTGGACGTGGTCTATTACGGCGATCATCGCCGCCTCGAATTCGATTATGTGGTCGCGCCCAAGGCCGATCCGAGCGCCATCGTGCTCGCGTTCTCCGGCATGGACAAGCTTTCCAAGGAGAGCAACGGCGACCTGGTGGCCGAAGTCGCCGGTCAGCCGGTGCGCTTCGCCAAGCCCTACGCGTATCAGAAGGTGGACGGTGTCGCGCGTCCGGTGGATTCCGATTATGAATTGGCCGCTAACGGCAAGGTGCATCTGCGCCTGGGCGACTATGACCGCAACCGCGAACTGATCGTCGATCCCGTGGTCGGCTTCGCGACTTACCTGGGCGGCAGCGGACTGGATGCGGGCAACGGCATCGCCGTGGACAGCTCCGGCAACGCCTATGTGACCGGACAGACCTGCTCCGCCGATTTTGCAACCATCACCACCACCAGCCCCAATCCCACCGGCTACACCTATTCCTCATTCAACTCGATCTGCGACGCCTTTGTCACCGAGTACAACCACACTGGCACCGCCTATCTCTATACCACCATCCTGGGCGGCACGAACCCGTCGGGTGCGAATGCCTCCGGCAATGGTATTGCGCTCGATCTCAGCACCGCAAACCCGGCGTACACCAACCAGGCCTACATTGTCGGCACCACCAACTTCTTTGACCTGCCTGGCGCTCCGGCCTATAGCAATCCCCCTACGGTGCCGAACAGCTATCAGCCGGGCGGCGATAGCGACGCCTTCATCGTCATTCTGGCGGCGGACGGAACGCTGGTGCGTACCTCCTACCTCGGCGGCTACGGCGCCGGTTCTACCGCCGGAAACGGCATTGCGGTCGACTACAAAAACAGTGTTCCTCCCACCGTAAGCGTCGTCGGCCAGACCTGCTCGGGGAATTTTCCGTTCTATAGCGCCTTCGAGACCATGGTGGAGCAATGCGTCGCCTTTGTCACCAAACTCGACTATAATCTGGACATCGGCTCGAAGGTTCTACCTTTCGGTACGGCAGGACACATCAACCCAATCGCCTCTGCCATGTCTCCCGCTCCTGCCAGCACTGCCACGGCAACCTATTACTTCTCCGAGCCCTACGGCGCCCAACCGGTTGCGCCCCTGCCCACGGCAATTTGGACGCCGGGCGCCAATTATCCGGCGGGCGCTATCGTTGTCGACACCACCGCCGGTACCGGCGTGCAACTTGCGCTGAACGCTGGCACCAGTACCAGCCTTGCCAATTACTGTCCCACCTGCATTCCCCCGGTTCCAGATTGGACTGATACAAAACTGGGGGCTAATACCTATGATGGCAACATCTCCTGGGAGTATCTGGGTCCGTACACCGGTACCGTGGCAGAGGAATTCAGCGATGCCTACGGCGTAGCGCTCGATCCTCAGGGTGGCGTTTTCCTAGCGGGCGGTACGAGTACGACATCCCTCGCGAGCACGTTCTGGCCGTGTTCCGCTGGCGGCACCGGAGCCTGGGTACTCAAGGTCTCGAGCATTCACGGAGGGTGCACGTATGAATGGACGCTGGAGAATACCCCGACCAGCGTAAAAAATAACTTTGAGGCTGACACGGCTCGGGCCATTGCGGTGGATTCAGCTGGCCAGTCCTATGTAGTCGGAACCGCAAGCGGCACCCTGGGAACGTCCACAAATGCCTACCAGCCGGGCAACGCTTCGACCGGCGGCACCAATGCATTCCTCGTCAGCATCAACGAACAAGGCTCGGCCATCCGGTATGCAACCTACCTGGGAGGTTCCGGCAATGACCAGGGATTGGGCGTGGCGGTGGACAACAATGAAGACGCCTACGTCACCGGCTCCACCACGTCGCAGAACTTCCCGGTCATTAATCCTCT
>CAVUKX010000005.1:0-218515 GCA_963742165.1 uncultured Acidobacteriota bacterium
AACCCCTGTCCGAAAACGCTGAAAGCGAGGAGCCTACATGCTTATTCGATTCAAGCCGTGGTCATTAACCACAACGTTCGCCAGCTACGCTAAGAATCGGCAAGAAACCCAGCTGGCTAGCCTGTTGATCTCGCTCCCGCCCCCAGACGTAGGGCCTTGAGCCAGCCTACTGTGCGACGTCCTGACCGCAGCCCGTAGGCGAAGCCGCGGAGAACGGCAACTTAATTAATTAAGCTGCGTAAGCCAGTTCAGTGTTGGCAACTGTGTTTTTTTCACACGATTAAGGGTGCGTGAACCCCTGCATGCCTCCTGGCCGCAACCGTTCCCGTCGAAGCCGTGACGCCCCCAGAAAAATCTGTACCCAGCCGAGACCCCAGTTTTTGAGTCTCGGTCGGGCTCCGCATTGCCGCGCCAGATTCGGTCTGCAGCTTGCGGAAATCTTCTGCGTCGTAGCCGCTCCTCCGCCGGAAGTTTCCGGTTGGAGTGGCCGGCCTGATCCGCTGCAATTTCACCGCGGACCCGAAAAGGTCAAGGACCATTTCAAAGAGCTCCTTCCACCTTACACGATTCGTACGGTGGAAGCTACGTTAGAAGCTTACAGAAGCTTTAACGTACACAGTGTTAGATGCAGAAAACCCGCCCCGCGTTCCAACTATCGTCGAGGATTAGGGTGTCCGGCTACTTTCCTTCCCAGAACTCCAGCTCCGGCGCCCGCTCGATCACCCCGCACTCCGCGGCCAGTTCAAAGTACCGCGCCAGTCCTTTCCGGCACTCCGCATCCAGCTGGTAGTGGATGTTCTCCTGCAGATAGCTGACGATCTCGCTCTCCGGCAATCCCATCCGCGGCGCCCACTCCCGCGCAATCGTCGCCACGCTCTCCGGCCTCAGCCCGTGGTCGCGCGAGCGCCGGAAGATCCCTCCCAGCTCCAGTCCGTCGCGCATCTGGGCCAGTGCCGCCTTGCGCACCGCCCACACGGCAAACACGAACGGAAGCCCCGTCTGCGTCCGCCACACCTCGGCCAGATCGTAGATATAAAGGTCGCCGCCATACAGTCCGTCGGTCTTTGCCATCATCGCCGGATCGCCAATCAGCAGCCCCGCGTCGCACTCGGCGAGCATCGGCTCCAGCACGGGAGCCATCGGCCGCAACGTTAATCCCCGCCGTCCGCCAAAGAACTTGGTCAGCAGCACCTGCGTCAGCCCCACCGAAGTCCGCGACGAGGTATCCACGGCCACCGTGCGAATCTCCTCCATGGGCCGCTTGCTCACCAGCAGGATCGACCGCACCTTGTTCCGCGCCGCGATGGCCACATCCGGCAGCACCACCAGCCCCGCAATCTCGGCCGTCGTAATCACCGGAATGATCCCGATATCGGCTTCGCCCGCCCGCAGTGCCTGGGCGCACAGAGAAGGCACCGTGTACTCGATCTCGAAATTCTCGCGAATCTCCCGCGCCGGTTCGTGCTCAAAGTCCCACATCAGCGGGGCCGTATTCAAAAATGAAATCGCCGAAATCTTCAGTGCGCGCATAGAGAGTCACGCCTACCATTACAGATCGCGCTCTCCCCATGCAAGTCGCCCTCACTCAATTGAAGCGTCACCCTGAGCAACGCGAAGGGCCCCAGCGCAGCGCAAATAGACACGTCCGCTCAAAAGGCTTTTCAACCGTCCTTGCCGCAACCTTGAAACCTTGAAGCTTTGCAACTTTGAAACCTTGAACCTGCAATTTTCCGTGACTCCCTCGCCGCACTCGGCTACACTCGCCTCCATCCTTATTATTATTGCTGGAAGTTATTCCGGAATCCGTCTCCTCTATGCCTGACGCCATCACTCCCTCCGCCCGCGACCGCTTCATCCTTGCCCTGGCCTGCACTCCGCAACTGGGACCCACACGTGTCCGCCGCCTCTTCGAGCGCATTCCCGAGGTCGAGCAGATCTTCCGTGCTCCGCTCACCGAACTCGAGGCCGTTGGCCTGCCCGCGGCCAGCGCCCAGTCCATCGCCCTCGGAGAATCGCTCCGCCTGGCCGACGAAGAGTTGAAAAAGCTCGCCAAATCTCCCGGTGTCTCGCTGGTCACCCTCGGCTCGGACGCCTACCCCAGCCATCTTGCCGAGATCTACGACCCGCCGCTTGTTCTTTACGTCCGTGGCGATGCCCGCATCCTGGTCGACCCAGCCATCGCCGTCATCGGCACCCGCCACCCCACTCCCTACGGACTCGGCATGGCCGAGAGGCTCTCGCAGGACCTGGCCAACTGCGGCCTGGTCATCATCAGCGGCATGGCCCGCGGCATCGATTCTATCGCCCACAAGGGAGCCATCCAGGCCCGCGGACGCACCATCGCGGTCTTCGGCACCGGCGTCGATATCATCTACCCCCGCGAAAACCGCAAGCTCAGCGAGCAGATCCTCGAACTGGGCGGCGCCCTGGTCAGCGAATTTCCGCTCGCCACCGGCCCCAATCCGCATAATTTCCCCTTGCGCAACCGCATCATCAGCGGCCTGTCGCGCGGCGTCCTGGTGGTCGAAGCCGGAGAGTTCAGCGGCACCCGCATCACCAGCCGCTGCGCCCTGGAGCAGTGCAGGGAAGTCTTCGCCGTCCCCGGCAACGTCACCAACAAACTCGCCTGGACTCCCAACACCCTCATCAAACAGGGAGCCAAGCTGGCCGCCACCTGGGAGGATGTCTTCGAGGAACTCCCCACCGAAATCCGGCTCAGCTCCAGCAAAATCAATCCCAGCTCCCCACCCCTCGCGCCGCATCCTTATTTGACCGCACCGCCCGCCACCGAACTCCCCGCCGCGCAGCAGAAGGTCTTTTCCGCCATTCAGTCCGACGTCTCCATCCACATCGACGAGCTCATCGAGCGCTTTGACGCCTCGCTCTCCAGCTCGGAGATCTTCACCGCCCTGTTCGAACTCGAACTCGGCAACAAAATCCGCCAGCTTCCCGGCAAAAACTACGTCCGCGTCTTTTAGCGGTTATGGAACTTTCGAGGGTGCCCCATATCTGCCCGTTTTTGGCAGATGTGGGGTAGTTGACGTTGCTCTTGCCGTTGTTTTGCCTTTGCTTCTGAACGGTCTTTCTGAGCGCAGCGAAGAATCCCCGCGCCGTTCAAATCTCCCGCTCCGCTCCGAGGGCATTTCAGCCGCAACCCCGCCTGTCTACCCTCGCCTCCATACAAAAAAGTAACCATCCTCTCCGTTCCGTAATGGAATCAGCGCATTACCAGTCCCGTCTCCACCTCCGCAGGCGCTTTCCCACACTCCCGAATTTTGCCATGCGCCGCCCTTCGTGCTAGGTTACGTTCCAGTTTGCTAGTTTCGGAAGAGGTTTGATTTGTCCAAAGGTTTGGTCATCGTCGAGTCGCCCGCCAAGGCCAAGACGATTCAGAAGTATCTCGGCCCCGGTTACGAGGTGGAAGCCTCCCTCGGCCATATAAAGGATCTGCCCAAGAAGGGTCTCGGCGTCGATGTCGATAACGATTTCGCCACCGTCTATGAAATCATCCCCGGCAAGGAAAAGGTCGTCGCCCACCTCAAGAAGCTGGCCCGCTCCGCCGACGCCATCTATCTTGCGCCCGATCCTGACCGCGAAGGCGAAGCCATCGCCGCCCATCTGGCCGAAGAACTAGGCAGCAACGCCGACGGAGGCCGCGGCCGCAAAAAGGAAGTCAAGCCGGTCCATCGCGTCACCTTCAACGAAATCACCAAAAAGGCCGTGCAGGAGGCCTTCGCCCGCCCCCGCGAGATCGATTGGAACCTGGTCGATGCCCAGCAGACCCGCCGCATCCTCGACCGCCTCGTCGGCTTCCAGGTTTCGCCCCTGCTGTGGGACAAAGTCCGCCGCGGACTCTCCGCCGGACGCGTCCAGACCGTCGCCCTCCGCCTCATCGTCGAGCGCGAGCGCGAGATCCAGAAGTTCGAGAAAAAGGAATACTGGACCCTCGACGCCCGCCTCCACGCCGCCAAAGCGCCCGCCTTCGATGCCCGTTTCATCGGCATCAATGGCGAAAAGCTGGAGGTCACCAACGAAGAGGAGTCCCAGCGCATCGTCGATGCCCTGCAGGCCGCCGCCTGGGCCGTGCAGACCGTCAAGCGCGCCGAGCGCCGCCGCAACCCGCTGCCGCCGTTCACCACCTCCAAGTTCCAGCAGGACGCCTCGCGCAAACTTGGCATGACCGTCAAGCGCGCCATGATGGTCGCCCAGCGCCTCTATGAAGGCGTCGAACTCGGCTCCGAGGGCACCGTCGGCCTCATCACCTACATGCGTACCGACTCCGTCCGCGTCTCCAATGACGCCCTGGCCGAAGCCCGCACCCTGATCGAGCGCGATTTTGGCGTGCCCTTCATGCCCGCCGTGCCCAACGTCTACAAAACCAAATCGGCGAACACCCAGGACGCCCACGAAGCCATCCGGCCCAGCTCCGTCCTGCGCACCCCGGACGAGGTGCACCCATTCCTGCAAGAGGATGAGTACAAGGTCTACAAGCTCATCTGGCAGCGCTTCGTTGCCAGCCAGATGACCGCTGCCATCTTCGACCAGACCACCGTGGATATCGACGCCACTGCGACCAACGCTCGCCCGCTACAACTTCCGCGTCACCGGATCGGTGCAGAAGTTCGAAGGTTTCCTCAAGGTCTACGAAGAAGCCAAGGAAGCCAAGGACGAAGAAGACGAGTCGCTCAAGCACAAGCTGCCGCCGCTGGAAGAGGGCCAGTCGCTGCGTCTCGAGGAACTCAAGCCCGAGCAGCATTTCACCGAGCCGCCTCCGCGCTTCAACGAAGCCTCGCTGGTCAAGGAACTGGAGGAGCGCGGCATCGGCCGTCCCTCCACCTACGCCGCCATTATGAGCACCATCGTCGATCGCGGCTACGTGCAGAAGACCGCCGGCCGCGGGGGAAAGTTCTTCCCCACTGAAATCGGTTTCGTCGTCACCGAACTGCTGGTCGAAAATCTCAAGGACATCTTCGACTACCAGTTCACTGCCCGCATGGAAGAAGAACTCGACGAGATCGAGGAAGGCAAAACCAAGTGGACCGCCGCCCTGCACGAGTTCTACTCCAAGTTCGAAGAGGACCTGGAGTACGCCGGCGAGCACATGGAAAACGTCAAGCGCATGGAGAAGGCCACCGATCAGAAGTGTGAGCGGTGCGGCTCGCCGCTGGTGCTCAAGTGGGGCAAGCACGGCTCGTTTTTCGCCTGCTCCACCTTTGACAAAAAGGACCCCAACTCCTGCACCTTTACCAAGGAAAACCCCATCAACCTCACCGACCTGGGTGACGCGGAAATCTCCTCCAACAACGAGGAGGAGTTCTGCGAAAACTGCGGCAAGCCCATGGTCCTCAAGCGCGGACGCTTCGGCACCTTCATGGCCTGCACCGGCTATCCCGAGTGCAAAACCACCCGCCGGCTCGACTCCGTGCAGAAGAAGCCCGACACGCCGCTGGAAGAAAAATGTCCCGACTGTGGACGCAACCTCCTGCTGCGCAACGGACGCTTCGGCGAGTTCATCTCCTGCTCCGGCTACCCCGAGTGCAAATACATCAAGCAGAACCTGATCGGCGTCAAGTGTCCCACCTGCAAGGTGGGCGAGATTGTCGAGAAGAAAGCCCGCCGCGGCAACTTTTTCTACGGCTGCAATCAATATCCCGAGTGCGACTTCACCGCCCCCACCAAGCCGGTCGCCGAAGCCTGCCCCGACTGCGGCAGCCCCTACCTGTTGGA
Organism: uncultured Acidobacteriota bacterium; assembly: GCA_963742165.1. Taxonomy (GTDB): domain Bacteria; phylum Acidobacteriota; class Terriglobia; order Terriglobales; family Acidobacteriaceae; genus TOLSYN. The sequence continues at coordinate 5,728 of CAVUKX010000005.1, forward strand.
GAAAGTAACCAAGGAAGGAACCTTCCTCATCTGCCCCAACAGCAAAGCTCCGTCCAAATCCAAAACCGCAGCCAAAGCCGCCGCCACCAAGGCCGCCAAATCGAAAGCCAAGGGGAAGGCAAAAGCCGCCCCCGCAGCCCAGGCACCCTCGGTCGAGCCAGGCTCCTGCGATTTCTCCAAGAAGATCGCCGACCCTCAACCCGAATCCGAGCCCGCCCCCACGCTCGCATAGGTCGCAGGCTCGTTTTCGGCAAAACCTTCCAGGGTGCCCCATTTCTGCCATCTTTTGGCAGAAGTGGGGTAGTTGATCTTGTCCTTGATCTGGTTCTGGTTCTTGCCCTTGCCCTTGCCTGAAGTTTCACCCTGAGCGAAGCGAAGGGCCCCAGCCCCCTCAAATATCGAGTGCCGCTCCCGAGGCGCCGCAACCGCAATCGATTTCAGCTCGAAACCTGCTATAACAATTTCCCATGCCCCTCAAGCAATCCGAGGCCATCGTCCTCCGCACCTATCCTCTGCGCGAGGCCGACCTGCTCGTCACCCTCTTCACCCGTGCCGAGGGCAAAATCAAAGGTGTCGCCAAGAGTGCCAAACGCTCCCGCAAGCGCTTCGGAGGCTCGCTCGAACCGCTCACCTGCGTCCGCGCCTACTGGCAGGATCGCGCCGGCGCGGACCTCGTCCGCCTCGAATCCTGCGACGTGCTCCTCTCGCCGCTGGCCGCGCCCATGGATTACCCGCGCCTGGTCGCCCTCGCCCACGTAGCCGAGATGCTCGACGAACTCCTGCCCGACCGTGAGCCCAACGACGGCGTCTTCCGCCTCGCCTGGGCCGTCCTCCAGTCGCTCGAAACCGGCTCCATCTGGCTGCCCATCGCCTACTTCGATCTGTGGATGCTCCGCCTCCTTGGCTTTCTTCCCCCGCTCGACGCCTGCATCGAGTGCGCCGCCCCGCTCGCCGGCCAACCCGCCTATTTCCACGCCCTGCGAGACGGACTCACCTGCCGCGACCACCGCCGCATCGCCAGCTCGGAGATGTCCATCGAATCCCGAGCCCTGGCCGCCCGCATCTTCCGCAGCCCCGTTGAGCGCCTCATTGAGCAGCAGGGGCCCGAACCCACTCCCGCCACCCGCCTGGCCGACCTGCGCAAATTCCTCATGCAAATCATCCACCGCCACCTCGACCGCCAATTGCATACCGCCGCCCAGCTCGACCGCCTCGACTAGCATCCTCAACAACGCACCTTTCCCGCGCGGATTTTGTTTGACACGATAGCTAATTGTAGCTACAAGTAGAGATGTGAAGATTGCGTTCGACCCCGCTAAGAACGAACGCAATATCACGGAGCGCGGAATATCCTTCGAAACGGCGGCGGACTTTGATTTTGAGAGTGCGCTGTACCTGGAAGACCGCCGGAAGGACTATGGCGAGACACGAATTCGCGCCTTGGGCTTCATCGGGGACCGGCTGCACGCGCTGGTATTTACCATGCGCGGAGCGACGTTGCGAGTCATCAGCCTGAGAAAGGCGAGTCGCCAAGAGGTGGTGCGTTATGAAAAAGCGGCGAAACCCCAAATTGATCGATAAAGAAAATCCGGAATGGACGGATGCTGACGTCGAGCGGGCCGTACCGCTCTCAGCGCTGCCGAAGGGAATACAGAAGGCAATATCCGCCCGCAAGCGCGGCCCTCAGAAAACCCCGACGAAGCAGCTTGTATCTCTGCGTCTTTCTCCGGAAGTGCTCTCTCACTTCAAAGCGCAGGGCTCAGGCTGGCAGACTCGGATTGATGACACCCTGAAGTCAGCGATTCATAAGGCAGGTTAGTTCCGCCTGGTGCCCCGTTTCTGCCCGCCGTTGGCAGAAGTGGGAAGCAACGTCTTCCACCCCTGCAACGGTTTTGCCCTTGCCCTGCCCTACCCTTGAAACTTTGAAACCCGGAAACTTTGAAACCCGCCTTCCCCACCATTTACAATGTTTCTCCAGATCGGATTTCATACATGACTGTGCAGCCTCTTACGTTTCAGGAACTCATCCTCAAACTGCAGGACTTCTGGGCCCGCCAGGGATGCGTCCTTCAGCAGCCCCTCGATGTCGAAGTCGGCGCCGGAACCATGTCGCCGGACACCTTCCTCCGCGTCCTCGGACCCAAGCCTTACCGTGTTGCCTACGTGCAGCCCTCGCGTCGTCCCGCCGACGGACGCTACGGCGAGAATCCCAACCGCCTCTACAAGCACACGCAATACCAGGTCATCCTCAAGCCGCCGCCGGAGAACGTCCAGGAGCTCTACCTCGAATCCCTCAAGGCCATCGGCATCGACCTCGCGCGCCACGACATTAAGTTTGAAGAGGACAACTGGGAAGCGCCCACCTTGGCCGCCTGGGGCGTCGGCTGGCAGGTTATGCTCGACGGCCTGGAGATTACCCAGTTCACCTACTTCCAGCAGTGCGGCGGCATCGATCTCGACCCCATGTGCTCCGAACTCACCTACGGACTGGAGCGCATCGCCGCCTTCCTGCAGGATGTCGATTCCATCTACGACATCGTCTGGGTGCACGGCCCGCAAGGCGACGTCACCTACGGAGACATCCGCCTCCCCGACGAGGAGCAGTACTCCGTCTACAACTTCGAAAAAGCTGACGTTGAAAAGCTCTGGCAGCACCTCAACGCCTACGAAGCCGAGTGCCAAGCTTTAGTTAGCGAGTACGCCGCCGCCACCGCCGAGCCGAAGAAGAAAAAGTCGGGTGGCCCACATCCGCCATCCGTTGGCGAATGTGGGGAACAGGACGCCCCCGCGCCCAAGTTCACCGATATCGAGCGCCGCCGTTTTCCGCTTCTCCCGGCCTACGATCTCTGTCTCAAGTGCTCGCACATCTTCAACCTGCTCGATGCCCGCGGCGCCATCAGTGTCACCGAGCGCGTCGGAGTCATTGCCCGTGTGCGCAACCTCGCCGTCGCCGTCGCCCGCGCCTGGGTCCATCAGCAGTCCACGCCCAAGGAAGTTGCGGTCGCCGCGCCGGTATAACTCGGGGCACCAATGTGCGGGTGGCCCATATTTGCCCTCTGTTGGCAAATGTGGGGATGCAGAATATGCAGCCCTGCAACCGCCGTTGAAAGTGATGGCGGGTGGCCCATTCAAGCCCTCTTTTGGCTTGAGTGGGGTAGTTGCTTTTGTACTTGTTCTTGCTGTTGCTCTCCCACCTTAGCCGCAAAAAACGCGGCGGAAGGTGGGGCACCCGGCATTCGTACTAGTCCGTACAAGGTTGAGAGTAATGGTTGGCACGGGCAGTTGGATTTCACGCAATGGCGCAACGATTGGCCGAATATTAGAAGGAAGCGTTCGCTCTCATGTCTGATTTTCTGTTAGAGATCGGTACCGAAGAAATCCCCGCCCGCATGATCGCCTCGGCCACCGCCGAGTTGCAGAAGCGAATCAGTGACCTTGTCGTTCGCGAGCGCCTCGCCTCGGATGCGACACTCGCAATCCCCGCCCTGGAAGGCAGTGCTCTCTCCGAAGCCTTCGCCTCGCCGCGCCGCATCGCCGTCCTCGTCCGCGGCCTGGCAGACTCGCAGCCCGACGTTGCCGAGCAGCTTCTCGGCCCCGCCACCGCGCATGCCTACAAGGACGGGCAGCCCACCCAGGCCGCCGTCGCCTTTGCCAAAAAAGCCGGAGTCTCGCTCACCGAACTCACCAAGGCCACCACGCCCAAGGGCGAATACCTCGCCGCCAACGTGGTCAAAAAAGGCCGCCCGGCGCTCGACCTCCTCACCGAACTCGTCCCCAAGGAAATCGCCGCTCTTTACTGGGCCAAAAACATGTACTGGCGTCCGGGCAAGCCCGAGCGCTTCGTCCGTCCCGTCCGCTGGCTCGTTGCTCTGCTCGACGATCAGGTCGTCCCCATCGAGTTCGGCGGCATCACCGCCAGCCGTACCTCGCGCGGACACCGCATACTAGCGCCTGCGGCCGGCAGCGCAGCGTTATCCGACTCCTCGGACGTCCAACTTGCCTCACCCGCCGAGTACGCAACCAAACTGCGCGCCGCAAGTGTTCTGCCCAGCTACTCCGAGCGTGAGCACACCATCCGCAAGGCCCTCGACAAAGCAGTCCGCGCCATTCCCGGCGCACGCTGGCGCGAAGACAAGGAACTGCTCGACACCGTCGTCAACCTCACCGAAGCGCCTTCGGTTATCCTCGGCAACTTCGAGACCGAGTTCCTCGCCCTGCCCGAAGAAGTCCTGGTCACCGTTATGCGTGACCACCAGAAGTACTTCGCCGTGGAGGACGCCAACGGCAAACTCGCGCCCCACTTCCTCGCCGTCCTCAACACGGTCACCGACGCCGAAGGCGAAGCCATCGTCCGCCACGGCAACGAGCGAGTCCTGCGCGCCCGCTTCAACGACGCACGCTTCTTCTGGAACACCGACCAGAAGCTCACCCTCAAGGACCGCGTGGCCATGCTCAAGTCGGTCACCTTCCAAAAGGAGCTGGGCAGCTACTACGACAAGGCCGTCCGCACCCAGCATCTCGGCAGCCTCATCAGCGCCGTCGTCTCCGGCTTGTATCCCGCGCACCGTCCCGGAGTCGTCTACAAAGCCGCTCTCATGGCCAAGTGCGATCTCACCACCGAACTGGTCAAGGAGTTCACCGAACTCCAGGGCATCATCGGCGGCCTCTACCTCGTCCACCAGGCAGAGCGCATGGATCTCCCCGAAGGCTCTGCCATCGCCATCGGAGAGGCCATCTACGACCAGTACAAGCCCGCTTCCATGGAAGACGAAGTTCCCCGCTCGCTCGAAGGCGCCGTCCTGGCCATCGCCGACAAAGCCGACACCATCGCCGGTATGTTCGCCCTCGGCATGATCCCCTCTGGCTCCAAGGACCCGTTTGCCCTGCGCCGCGCGGCCAACGGCCTCGTCCGTACCCTCATCGAGCACAACCTGCCGCTCAGCCTCAGCCAGCTCATGCAAGATGCCCTGCGCCAATATCACGGCACAGAGGCGGAGTCCAAATTCACAGCTCTCGCCCAGTACTCGCAGAACATCGCAGCGTTCTTCCGCGAGCGCCTGGAGTTCTACCTGCGCGACGCCCGCGGCTTTGCCTACGATGTCACCAACGCCGTCCTTGCCTCCGGCTCCGATAACGCCGTCGATGCCGTTGCCCGCGCCCAGGCCGTCGCCAAAGTGCGCGGCTCTGATGATTTCGACGCCATCTCGGCCAGCTTCAAGCGCATCAAGAACATCCTTCGCCAGGCCGAGGAGAAGTCCATACCTGTTCTGTCGCATCCCAACCCGCAGCTGCTTGGACCCGACGCTCCGGTTGCGGAACGAGACCTCTACACAAACGGAGCGGTCGAGGCCGGCGCCCGCTACAAAGCCTGCATCCACGAAGGCAATTACGACGCGGCCCTCAGCTCGGCTGCTTCGCTGCGTCCCTTGCTGGATCGCTTCTTCGACGATGTCATGGTGATGGTCGAAGACGCGGAGATCCGCTCGAACCGGCTCTCGCTGCTCAAAATGCTCTACGACGATTTCTCGAAGATCGCCGACTTCAGCGAGATCGTCACCGGCGGAAAGAGTTCCTGAGACAATCTTTTTCGGCGTGTCATAATATCTGGCGCGGCGTTAGAACCGGCATGGAGTGCAGCCGGTGTACGTTATTGATTTGGTTTTTGCTTTTTGCTTTTGGTTAACGTATTTGTTTCTGAGGTGTCATCCTGAACGAAGTGAAGGACCCCAGCGCCGTGCAAATCTCCGCCCCCGTGCCAGAGGCACTTCGGCCGTAGATTCCTGATTTTAGTTTTTGGTTTTTCCGTCAGCTCTAATGAGAACGATATCAATTCCAGAGAGTGAGGCTATGGCGACTCCCACAGTCAATGCAGTCAAGTATGTATACTCCTTCGGCGGCGGACATGCCGAAGGCAATGGCAAGATGAAGGAAGACCTCGGCGGTAAGGGCGCCGGGCTTGCCGAAATGACCAACGCAGGTCTCCCCGTTCCCCCGGGATTCACCATTCAGACCGAGGCCTGTCGCGAGTACATGCGCGGCCACGTCAGCGAAAACGTGGACGCGGAAATGAACGCCGCCCTCGCGCAGCTTGAAGAGCTCCAGGGCCAGCAACTCGGCGCCGGAGAGAACCCGCTGCTCGTCTCCGTCCGCTCCGGCGCCAAGTTCTCCATGCCTGGCATGATGGATACCATCCTGAACCTCGGCCTCAACGATGAGAGCGTCAAGGCACTCGCCGCCCGCACGCAGAATCCGCGCTTCGCCTACGACTCCTATCGCCGCCTCATCCAGATGTTCGGCAACGTCGTTCTCGACATCGAAAAGTCCCACTTCGAAGAGGTGTTCGACGGCAAAAAGAAGCAGAGGAAGGCCAAGCTCGACACCGAGCTCGACGCCAAGGCCCTGCAGGAAGTCATCGCCGAATACAAGAAGGTCGTCAAGAAGCACGCCAAAATCGACTTCCCGCAAAATCCGAACGACCAGCTCGTCATGGCCCGCGACGCTGTCTTCCGCTCCTGGCAAAACGACCGCGCCCGCCATTATCGCCGCATGAACAACATCGACGACATGCTTGGCACCGCGGTCAACGTCCAGGCCATGGTCTTCGGCAACATGGGAGACACCTCCGGTACCGGCGTCGGCTTCACCCGCAATCCCGCCACCGGCGGCAGAGAGTTCTACGGCGAGTTCCTGCTCAACGCGCAGGGAGAAGATGTCGTCAGCGGCGTGCGTACTCCGCTGCACATCACCGAGCTCGAAAAGGTCATGCCCGAGGTCTACAACCAGCTTCGCGACATCACCTCGCGCATGGAACAGCACTACCGCGACATGCAGGACTTCGAGTTCACCATTCAGGACGCCAAGCTTTACATGCTGCAGACCCGCAACGGCAAGCGCACCGGTCTGGCCGCCGTCAAGGTCGCCATTGACATGGTCGAAGAAGGACTCATCACCCAGGAAGAAGCCGTCTTCCGCGTCGAGCCCAACCAGCTCTACGACTTCCTCGTTCCCCGTCTCGACGAGAAGGGAAGCAAGGTCGAAGTCCTCACCAAGGGCCTGCCCGCATCCCCCGGCGCCTGCGTCGGCCAGCTTGTCTTCAGCGCCGAGGAAGCCGTTGCTACCTTCCGCAAGGGCAAGTTCAAGTCCATCATCCTCGTCCGCAGCGAAACCACCCCGGAAGACATCGCCGGAATGGAAGTCGCATCCGGCATTCTCACCTCGCGCGGCGGCATGACCTCGCACGCCGCTGTCGTCACCCGCGGCATGGGCAAGTGCTGCGTCGCCGGAGCCGGTGAGATCGTAGTGGACGAAAAGAAAAAGGAAATGCGCGTCAAGGGGCAGACCTTCAAGGAAGGCGACTGGCTCTCTCTCGACGGCACCACCGGACGCGTCATCAAGGGCAAGCTCAACACCCTTGAGGCCTCGCCTGACGATCCCGCTCTGGTCAAATTCATGGCCTGGGCCGATCCTCACCGCCGTCTCAAGGTCCGCGCCAATGCGGACATTCCCCGCGACGCCAAAACCGCCATCGCCTTCGGAGCCGAAGGCATCGGCCTCTGCCGCACCGAGCACATGTTCTTTGCCGAGGACCGTCTTCCCTTCATGCGCGCCATGATCATGGCGTCCACGGAGAAGGACCGCCGCCTCGCCCTCAAGAAGCTGCTCCCCATGCAGCGTGCCGACTTCGCCGGACTCTTCAAGGCCATGAAGGGTTTCCCGGTCACCATCCGCACCCTCGATCCGCCGCTCCACGAGTTCCTGCCCAAGCGTGAGGATCTCATGGTCCAGATCAAGGAGCTGGAGTGCACCAAGCCCCGCTCCCCCAAGCTCAAGGAACTGCGTATCATGCTCGCCCGCGTCGAGGACCTGCATGAGCAGAACCCCATGCTCGGCCACCGTGGCTGCCGTCTCGGCATTACCTACCCGGAGATCACCGAGATGCAGGCGCGCGCCATCATCGAGGCCGCGCTCCAGCTCAAAAAGCAGAACATCACCGTCATCCCTGAGATCATGATTCCCCTCACCACCACCCTCAAGGAGATGAAGAATCAGGCCGACATCGTCCGCCGCGTCGCCGAGGAAGTCTTCGCCGAAAAGAAGGACCGCGTCGAATACCTGGTCGGCACCATGATCGAACTGCCCCGCGCCGCTCTGGTAGCCGACAAGATCGCGGAAGAGGCCGAGTTCTTCAGCTTTGGAACCAACGACCTCACCCAGACCACCTTCGGCTTCTCGCGCGACGACATCAACAAGTTCCTCCCCGAGTACCTGGCCCAGGGAATCTTCAAGCAGGATCCCTTCGCCACCCTCGATCAGGACGGTGTCGGCCAGCTGGTTGCCATGGCCACCGAACGCGGCCGCAAAACCCGGCCCAACCTCAAGGTCGGCATCTGCGGCGAACACGGCGGCGATCCCGAGTCCGTCAAGTTCTGCCACCGCGCCGGACTCAACTACGTCTCCTGCTCGCCCTTCCGCGTCCTCACCGCGCGCCTGGCGGCCGCGCAAGCGGCGCTGGAAGAAAAAGGCGGCTCCGGCGGCGCCACCAAGTAACAGCCACACATCGACAAATGTCGATGTGTGAACGATCACCAGGGTGCCCCGTTCAACCATCCTTTGGTTGGGCGGGGCCTTTGACTTTGCAGTGGATGTTGTTCATCTGTCGCCGTTGACCCTTTGACGTTGCTGCTGATCTTGTTCTTGCCGTTGTCGTTGATCTTGCTCTTGTCGTTGTCGTTGATCTTGTTCTTGCCGTTGTCGTTGATTTTGTTTGAAGTGTCATCCTGAGAGTTTGTGACTTTTTCGATTTCTCAAAAAATCGGTGTTGCAAATACAGATACTTACGTTGCGAAAAACGCCACAAAATCAATAAAGTCACAAACTCTGAGCTAAGCGAGGGACCCCAGCGCCGCTCATCTCTGGTCTGCGGACTCACCGGCTTTTCAACCAGGAACCTGCCGGTTCCATCCCATCATCGAACAGAGTGGTGGCCCATCGCAGCTGAAACGGCAAACATCATCGCGATGCGAAATTGGTTCAAAAGAATCTCTCCCACCGCGGCGGCGATAGCATCAATTTTTGCGCTGGGCCTGGCAAGGTATCGATCTTCTCCAGACGCAGTACTGGCTCCTGTTCAGCACAGGAGCCAGATGTCTACTTACGCCATGCGCGATTTCTAACGGTTGTAGCGGTCATCATGCCCGCGATCATGGTGGGCTCGTGCACTTCTTCCGTCTCTGAATCGGTTGTCATACTGTCTATGTCCGTGTTCGTCCATGCGATACCGGGTGCCACCGCCGTAGTAGTACCCATCGTGGAATCCGGAGTTCCAGCTGTGCGCCACAAAATATGGCTCGTCATACTCCACGTAGGGAGCCGGCGCAATAACCACCGGAGCTCCGATCGCAATGCCAACATGAACCTGGGCCATTGCCTTGGGCGGTGCCATGAACGTCATTGCTAAAACCAAACCAAATAGCGCGAGTGCTGCTTTCTTCAACATTACTTCCTCCATGGCTCTCTGTTGTAAAACCTAAACTGATGGATAAGTTGCGAGACGCGAACATTTATGGAGAATGCTGTTCGTCCGTGCGCGATTCACATCCGTGGTGAAACCCCGCTGACCTTAGTCTCTGCTTCTGGCGTTCCTCAGTCTGGTCTAGAGTGCTCACATTCCGGCTTTTCCTATCCGCCGGCCTCCGTCGTCCAAACGCAGTTCCGGCTCCTGAGTTGCGCAGGAGCCGGACGTTTACCTATGCCATGAGCGATTTCTAGTGCTTATCCTCATGATGATCGGCGTGGCCTCGTGCAGCTTTTCCGTCCCTGAATTTGTTGTCGTACTGTTTATTTCCATGGGCGTCCATCTGATACCGGGTGCCACCGCCGTAGTAGTAACCGTCGTGGAGTCCGGAGTCCCAATTGTGCGCGGCATAGTAGGGCTCGTCATACACCACGACCGGAGCCGGTGCAACCACAACTTCCGGCGCGCCGATGGCGACGCCAACATGGACCTGGGCTACTGCTTTCGGCGGCGCCATAAACGTACCAGCCAAAATCAAACCAAATAACGCGAATGCGGCTTTCTTGAACATTTGAAATCTCCCTTGCCACTTGCGGCAAAACTTAAACGGAAGGAAACGTTGCGAGATTCGAACACACACGGTGCATGTTTTTCTCCTCATGCGAGATCCACATCCGTGGAACCCCACTGACCCCACTATCCACGCTTGGCGTTCCAAAGTCTGGTCTATAACGCTCACATTCGCCCGCCCTCAGATCTGCCACTGAACCTTGAAACGGCAGGTGCCCCATTTCTGCCCTCCTTTGGCAGAAGTGGGTCTGTTGACTTTGCCTTGTGCTCTTAACCTTGAAACATGCGAAACCTTGAAATCTCGCCCCACCCACCTGCTACCATATCCGGAACGGAACGCGCCCATGTCTTCGATCTCCCTAACCCGCTCCTCCCAAGAGCGCTTCTATCATCCCGAGTTCGACCTCCTCCGCTGCTTCGCCTTCGTCCTCATCTTTCTCCACCACTCGCTACCCCATGACCCGGCCTTTTACGGCAACATGCACATCTCCCATGCGCTCGCCGTAGTGCTCGCCGCCGTCGGCTTCGTCGGAGCTCTCGGCGTCCAGCTCTTCTTCCTCCTCAGCGCCTATCTCGTCACCGAACTCCTCATCCGCGAGCGAGCTCTCCGCGGCGATATCGATCTCAAGGCTTTTTACAGCCGGCGCTTTCTGCGTATCTGGCCGCTCTACTACGGCTTTCTCGCCCTGGCCTGGGCTATGCAGTGGTTCGTCGCCGGACAGCACATCGGATGGCGCGCCGCCCTGGCCTTTGCTCTCTTCGCCGGAAACTGGTGGGTAGTCTTCGTTGGCTTTCCCTCCTCGGTCATCTTCCACCTCTGGTTCATCTCCGCCCAGGAGCAGTTTTACTTCGTCTGGCCGGCCATCATGCGAAAGCTCTCCGCCCGCGGCCTGCTCGTGGCCGTCGCCGCCATGCTTGCTACCGCCAACCTTACCCGCTGGTATCTTGCCGCCCGCTCCACCTGGGAGTCGAGAATCTGGTGCAACACCTTCGTTCAACTCGACTCCATCGCCCTCGGCATCTTCGTCGCCGTCCTCCTCGCCGGACGCGTCCCGCGCCTCTCCTCGCTGCAGCGCGCCACGCTCTTCCTCACGGGACTCGTCTGCTTCTTCCTGGCCACCAGCTACTTCCGCATCAAGGCCGATCCGCTCACCACTCCCCGCGTTCTCCTCGGCTACCCCGCCGCCGTCCTCGGAGCCCTCGCCATCTTCCTCTCCACCCTCCGCCCCGGTCGCGAGAAAATCGAGGGTGACGGGTGGCCCACATCCGCCCGTAGTTGGCGAATGTGGGTTCTGAGCCCGCTTGGCTACCTCGGCCGCATCTCCTACGGACTCTACGTATTCCACATCCTCGGCCTCCTGATCAGCGACCGCCTGGTTCCTCATCAGGATTCCAGCCTCGGCCGCTACTTTTTCCGCGAAGCCGTTGCCTTCGCCATCGCCGTCGCCTTTGCCTCCATCAGCTACTTCTGCCTGGAGAAGCCCTTCCTCGGCCTCAAACAGCGCTTCCGCCGCGTCCCCTCACGTTAATCGCGCTCTGCCTGATGGGAACGCCATTCGCCCGCAAGCGACGGGCGCAGAAACCATCCACCTGCTACCATGTCTAAATCCTGCTTTTGGATTGGCCCTGTGTCTTCGTTTCCAGCCCGCTCGCTCACGGAGCGCTTCTATCATCCCGAACTCGACGCTCTGCGTTTCTTCGCCTTCTTCCTTGTCTTTCTGCACCACTCGCTGCCGCGCGAGACGCTCTTCTACACCAAGATGGGCACCTCGCCCGTGCTCGCCGCGCTGCTGGCCGGCATCGGCAACAGCGGAGCCTTCGGCGTCAATCTATTCTTCGTCCTCAGCTCCTATCTCATCACCGAGCTGTTGATCCGCGAGCGTCAGCGCTTCGGCAGCATCGATCTCCGCGCCTTCTACATCCGCCGCATCCTGCGCATCTGGCCGCTCTACTTCGCCTTCATCGCCTTTGCCTGGGTGATGCAGTGGTACATTCCCAATCAGCACATCGGCTGGCGTGCCGGACTGGCCTTCACCCTGCTCAGCGGAAACTGGTGGGTCGTCTTCGTCGGCTTTCCCTCGTCCATCATCTTTCCTCTCTGGAGCGTCTCCGTCGAGGAGCAGTTCTATATCTTCTGGCCGGTAACCATGCGCCGCCTCTCGCAGCGCGGATTGCTGATTGTCTCGGCCGCCATGCTGGTCACCGCCAACCTCACCCGCTGGTACCTCGCCGCCCACCACACCTGGGAATCCAAAATGTGGGCCAACACCTTCGTCCAGCTCGACGCCATCGCCCTCGGCATCCTCCTCGCAGCACTTCTCGCTGGACGCTCCCCGCGCATCGACCGTCTGCACCGCGTTGCGCTCTTCGCCGCCGGCATCGCCGCCTTTGCCATCGCCGCCAACTATTTCCAGATCAAAGTCGATCCGGTCACCGTCCCCCGGGTCCTGCTCGGCTATCCCATCATGGCCCTGGGAGCCGTCGCCCTGTTTCTCTCCGCCCTGCACAAATCGCCTGCCGAGCTCCCGCGGCCGGAGCGGCGTCTGCTACTGCGTACCCGGCTGCGAAGCGGTAGTTTGGAAGGCGCCCCCAATCCGCCTCATTTGGCAGATGTGGGTGGAACCGAGCAAGACGGAAGGTGGCGAATGTTGGCCTTGGCCCCGCTCGTCTATCTCGGACGCATTTCCTACAGCCTCTATGTCTTCCACGTCCTCGGCCTGATGATCACCGACTACACCATCCGCCATGAGGACACCAACCTGCCGCACTACCTGTTCCGCAACGCCGTAGCCTTTGCCATCACCGTTGCCTTTGCCGCCGTCAGCTACCGCTGGCTGGAGATGCCATTCCTGAACCTCAAGCAGCGTTTCACCCACATCCTTTCCCGCCCCGGCGGTTGACGACCTTGTCCTTGCCATTGCCCCTGCCTGTGTTTCTGAGTTGTCATCCCGAGCACAGCGAGGGAGCCCAGCACCGTCCAAATCTCCGCCGCTGCATCCTAGTCACCTCGGCCACCTTCGATTTTCCCCGGTCCTAAGCTCCTGCCTTTGAGGAATCCTCCCGTTTCCTCCTGCCATCCATATCCGTGCCATGAAGTCTCTCGTCCTCCTGCTCCTCGCCACTTCGCTCTTTGCGCAAAAGCAGACCCTGCCCACCTCCGCCGGAGACGTCACCATCACGCCTCTCTACCACGCCAGCGCCCTCATTCAGGCCGGAGGCAAAACCATCTACATCGATCCCGCCAAGCCCGCCAACTTCACCGGACTTCCCAAGGCCGATCTCATCCTCGTCACGCACATTCATCCCGACCACTTCGATCCCGACGCCATCGCCGCGCTCAGCCAGCCCGGCACCCTGGTCCTCGCGCCGACCTCGGTGGTTGCGCAGTTTCCCTCTGCCCATCCCATCGCCAACGGAGAAACCCAGCACTGGAACCAGTGGACCATCGAAGCCGTTCCGGCTTATAACCTCAAGCGCGGCCCCGCTCCCGGCCAGTTTTACCATCCCAAGGGACGCGACAACGGCTACGTCCTCACCTACGGCGGCAAGCGCATCTACTTCTCCGCCGACACCGAAGGCACTCCCGCGATGCGCGCCCTCAAAAACATCGACCTCGCCTTCGTCTGCATGAACCTCCCCTACACCATGCCGCCGCAGGAAGCCGCCGATGCCGTCCGCGCCTTCCACCCCAAGGTCGTCATTCCCTATCACTACCGCGGCTCTGACCTCGGCATTTTCAAGCAGCGCCTCGCCGGAAGCGGCATCGAAGTCCGCCTCCTCGACTGGTATCCCAAGCAGTAATTCGGGTGGCCCATATTTGCCAGCAGTTGGCAAATGTGGGATGCCGCCATCCCCACGCGCTTTTTCGAATAGCTCCTATAAAAAACTTTGTCTTGTTTGCCCAGCGATTTGGCCCCACTCTTAAAGGGCAAGCGGCCGACGGGTGAGCTTCCGAGGGTTCCGCTGTTATCAACGGAGGTTTCCCCATGGAGTCCAACGCAACCAGTCCCGCCGAGCCCGTTCCCAGCGCGCCAGGCGGCTCGCCCACGGCCTACAATCATCCCTTATTGCAGACGCAGCACGAGCCCAAGCCCGGATGCGCCTGCGGCGTCCTGCGTCCGCCCCGCAAATTTCATGCAGCGATTGGCTTGTGGCTTGCCGTATTCCTGGGCGTGCACTTCCTCATCGGCCTCACCGGGGTCAACCCGGACAAATATGAGGGAGCCGTGGGCCTGCTGCACCGCTCGCTGGCCTATCTGCCCGGCGCGGTCTTCCTGCTGGTCTTTTTGCCCATGCTGCTGCAGGCCGCCAGCGGAGTATTCCTGCTCACCAAGGAAGGCCTGCGCTACGACGTCAAGAGCTGCAACCGCGGCGGCAAGCTGCGCTTCTTCCTGCAGCGCTGGAGCGGCGTGGCCATGGTCGCCTTTTTGCTGGCGCACGTGGCCAGCATGCGCGGCCGCGGGCTGACCCAGCCGGGTCACTGGAGCGCGCTCGTATCCTCCGGAGCGCCCGACGGCGCCGCCTTTGCCTACACCGCTTCCGGCTTCCATCCCTTCAGTTCTCCGCTGATGGGCACCATCACCCTCGTGCTTCTGCTCGCCGGCATCCTGGGAACGGTCTATCACGTCGCCAACGGCGCCTGCTCGGGAGGAATTCTGTGGAAGATCGTTGAGAGCGATGGCGGCAAAGCCCGCCTCACCTACCTGAGCGCCGCCGCCGGCCTTGCCCTGGCCGTTATGGGTGCAATCGCCTGGTACGCATTCAGCCTCGCGCCAACGGCCCACATAGCTCTCGCCTCCGCCGGCCACTAACCGATCAAACCTGAGGAACCCATCCGGGTGCCCCGTTCAACCTTCCTTTGGTTGGGCGGGGCTTTTGCTTTTGCCTTTGCCTTTGTTCCTGTCTTTTTCCCAGGCAACAAAAAAGCGGCGCTCCGTTTTCCGGAACACCGCTTCTTCTCACGCGTGAGCCCCACGCGGCTTGCGCCACAAACCGGAGCCGCTTATGCGTTTCTGCGGGCCAGTCTCTTGATGTTGAGCAGGTTCTTGTAGCCGACGTTTTCGCTGGTGATGTTGCCGCCGCGTGCGCCGCAGCCCAAAGTGAGCGACGGAACCAGGGAGTTGTACAGCGCGCCGATGGTGCCGTGGACCGAAGGCTGGTTCCACATCACGCGGTTGGCGTGCACCGTCATCGCAAACTGCTCGGCAATCTTCTCGTCTTCCGTGAAGATGCCCGCCGAGTGGCCGGCGCCGCCGAACTCCAGTTGATTGGCAGCCGCTTCAATGGCGGACTTGGTGTCTTTGGCGAGATACCAGCCCAGCACCGGCGACAGCTTCTCGTGGCTCATCCAGTCTTCGCCGCTGGTCGCGGTCAAAGGAACCAGCAGCATCTTGATGTTCTCCGGAATCTTCAGCCCGGCCAGTGCGCCGATCACCTGCGGGCTCTTGCCCACAATGGCCATCGAAGGAACGCCGCGCTCCTTGTCGAACATCACCTGTTCCAGCTTGGCCTTTTCTTCTTCCGTGCAAAGATAGGCGCCCTTTTCCTGGAAGATCTTGAGGGCCTTGTCGCAGGTTGCCTTGTCGTCAAAGATCACCGACTGGTCGGAGGAGCAGATGGTTCCGTTGTCGAAGGTCTTCGAGGCAATGACGTCCGAGGTCGCCATGTCCAGGTTAGCCGTCTTCTCGATGAAGATCGGCACGCCGCCCGGTCCCACACCCAGTGCGGGGTGGCCGGAACTGTAGGCTGCCTTCACCATGGCGCCGCCGCCGGTGGCCACGATGATCGAAACATCCGGGTGCGTCATCAGGGCGTTGGTGGCTTCGACGGAAGGCTGGGTGACCCACTGGATGCAGTCGGCCGGGGCGCCTGCAGCCACAGCGGCATCGAGCATGATCTTGGCGGCCGCCGCGCTACACTTCTGCGCGCGGGGGTGGAAGGCCAGGATGATCACGTTGCGGCCCTTGAGCGCAATCAGCGACTTGAACATCGTGGTCGAAGTCGGGTTGGTGGTCGGCGTAACGGCCGCCACAACTCCGAACGGCTCGGCGATCGAGATGATGCCGTCGGTTTCATCGATGATGCCGACCGACTTCGCATCCTTCATGTAGTCATACACAACCTGAGTGCCGAAGTGATTCTTGATGACCTTGTCTTCCACTTTGCCGATGCCGGTCTCTTCAACGGCGAACTCGGCCAGATAGCGCTCGTTGGCCACGCCAGCTTCTGCCATCGCTTTGATGATCTTGTCGACCTGCGCCTGGTTGAAGGTCTTCATTACTTCCAAAGCCTTCAGAGCCTTTGCGGTCAATACATCGATTTCCTGCCCTGCAGCTGTCGCTTCTTTTACTACGGCTGTCGCCATGTTTTTCTGCTCCTAATTTTGGTGGGGTCACTGCCGTGCCGGAAAAGAGTGTATCAGAATCGACCCGTTGCCGGGTGCTCCGATTAAACCCAGAGCGGCTAAATCTCATGATTCCGATAAGCCGCTCTGCTCCAGCCCTGCCTGAGTAAGGCGCTCGCTTTAGCCCGGCAGCGACCTATCCCCGCCGCCCGTTCAGGGCAAAAAGACCCCGGATCGTCTCCGGGGTCTTCCAACCGTATTTACCGCGCGGCCAATCGAAACTTAGCGCTGCGCACTGCTCTTCGCCCTGCGCCGTGCCGTTTCTCCGCTCTCCGGCTCGAACACCGCGCGATGTTTCGGATCGGCCGCCATGTTCCGGCATACGTTCATAAACGCCACGCCCGCATGGGACAGGGTCGCGCCCTTGCGGGTCACCAGCCGCAGCGTCCGCTCCAGCCGCAGCTCGTCCACCGAAACCGCCACCAGCTCGCCGCGCTGCAGTTCGCCCTCCACGCTCATCCGCGGCATCAGCGCCACTCCGTTGCCCATGCGCACAAACTCCTTGACGCTTGACAGCGTGGGCAGCTCCACGTCCATGTGCAGAGTGGTGCGCGTCTTCTTGAATGCCTCAATCACCTTCAGGCGCAGCGGCGAGGTCACGTTGTGGGCCACAAACGACTCCGCTCCCAGGTCGTGAATGCTCACGTTTTTCGCCGCCGCCAGCGAGTGTCCCGGATACACCACAAACACCAGCTCGTCGCGGTAAAACACCGTCGAGTTCAACTGCTCGTCCTCCGGCTTGAACGACAACACACCCAGCTCCACCTGATGCGTAAGGATCAACCTTGGCACGTCGCCGGCCAGCGTTCGCTGCACCTGAATTTTGATTGAGGGGTGCATCCGGTGGTAGAGGTGCAGCGCCGGCAGCAGGCACAGCGAGGTGAACTCGTTGGCCGCCACCGTCAGCTTGCCTTCGTGCAGACTGCGCAGCTCCGTGATGGCGTCGGTGGCCCGGTCGCGCAGGTTCAGCAGCTCCTCGGCGTACTCCAGCAAAACTTTTCCCGCCGCCGTCAGCGTGCCATCGCGCGAGGAGCGTTCAAAAACCTTCTCGCCCAGTGTATCCTCGAGTTTGCCGATGGTCTGGCTCACCGCCGACTGGGTGCGATGCAGCCGCAGCGCCGCCCGGGAAAAACTGCGCTCCTGCGCCACCGCAACAAATGCCTCAAGTTGATACAAATCCATAATTAGCCATCCGTACTAGTGAAATTAGCGATTCTTATTAAATCACATTTTCTTATGCACGCTACAAGAAAAGTAGTTTGACTAATGTCCAGGAACAATCGAATGTAGAGAGATGGATATCGACGTAGCCGCCCCATCCGAACAAGTTCTGATTTTTGACACGACCCTGCGCGACGGTGAACAGTCGCCCGGCTGCAGCATGAACACCGAGGAGAAGCTGGTGTTGGCCCGCCAGCTGGAGCGCCTCGGCGTGGACATTATCGAGGCCGGTTTTCCCATCGCCTCGCAAGGTGATTTCGAAGCCGTGCAGCGTGTCGCCAGCGAGATTCGCGGTACCCGCGTCGCCGGCCTTTGCCGCTGCATGCGCAAGGATATCGACGTTGCCCATCAGGCATTGAAGTCCGCCGCTCGCCCGCGCATCCATACCTTCCTGGCCACCAGCGACATCCATCTCAAGTACAAGCTCAAGATGTCGCGCGAGGACGCGCTCAGCCACGTGCGAGACTGGGTCTCTCACGCCCGTTCGCTGTGCGATGACGTGGAATTCTCGCCCGAGGACGCCACCCGCTCCGATCCCGACTTCCTCTGCGAGATCCTGCAGGCGGCCGTCGATTCCGGCGCCACCACGCTCAATATTCCGGACACCGTCGGCTACACCATGCCCGTCGAGTACGGCAACCTCATCCGCAAGATCCGCCATACCGTGAAGGGCGAGAACATTGTTCTCTCCTGCCACTGTCACAACGATCTCGGCATGGCCGTCGCCAACTCGCTGGCCGCCGTCGCCGCCGGTGCCCGCCAGGTGGAGTGCACCATCAACGGCATCGGAGAGCGCGCCGGCAACGCCGCCATGGAAGAGGTCGTCATGAGCATGTATGTCCGCTGCTGACGTCTATCCCTTCAAGTGCGGTGTGGACCGCTCCCAGATCTATGCCACCAGCCAGCTGCTCTCCCAGACGCTTGGCTTCAACGTCCAGCCCAACAAGGCCATCGTCGGACGCAACGCCTTTGCCCATGAGGCAGGTATTCACCAGCACGGTGTGCTCAGCAATCCCATCTGCTATGAGATCATGACCCCGGAATCGGTGGGCATGCCCGGCGACCGCATTGTCTTAGGCAAGCACTCCGGACGCCACGCGCTCATGCATCGCTTCAACGAGCTCGGCCTCAACGTATCGGCCGAGGAGATCGAAGTGCTCTACGCCAAGTTCACCCACTTGGCCGATCGCAAGAAAAAGGTTTACGATCAGGATCTGATCTCGATGGTGGCTACCCATCGCGGTCCGGTGAGCGACTCGCCGAACGATTCGCCGAATCTGGTGACGGCCTAGCAGAATCCGCGGCGGCCATCCAGCGGGTCCGGCACTCCGGACCGAGGGCCGCCGCTCTGTTGCCTTGGAATGATCCAGGACGCAGCACCCAGGAGTTTCTTCCGCGCTTCGCCGGCCGCCCCGCCGAAGCGTTTAATTCGCGCATGGCATACTTTGCCGTCTGAGGTTTTTCCGTTGACTAAGCCATCCTCTTCCGAAGCACCCCGCAGCCTGTTCGCCAAGCTGTGGGACTCCCATGTTGTCTGGCACGAAGAGCCGCAGCCGGCTCTGCTCTATATCGATCTGCACATGGTGCATGAGGTGACCTCGCCCCAGGCCTTCGAAGGTCTGCGCCTGGCCGGCCGCAAGGTGCGCCGTCCCGATCTCACCTTCGGCACCATCGATCACAACGTGCCCACCACCACCGCCGAGCGCTTCAACATTCTCGATCCCATCGCCGCTCAGCAGATCAACACTCTGCGCCAGAACTGCCGCGAGTTCGGCATTCACCTGGCCGACATCGATTCGCCCGAGAGCGGCATCGTGCACGTCATCGGCCCCGAGCAGGGCGTCACCCATCCCGGCAAAACCATCGTCTGCGGAGACAGCCACACCAGCACCCACGGCGCCTTCGGAGCCCTCGCCTTCGGCATCGGCACAAGCGAGGTTGAGCACGTCCTCGCCACCCAGACCCTGCAGCAGAAGCGTCCTAAATCGATGCTGATCAATGTCACCGGCGCGCTGCCCGCGGGAGTCACCGCCAAGGACCTGGCGCTCGGCATCATTAACCAGATCGGCACCGACGGCGGCACCGGCTACGCCATCGAGTACGCCGGCCCCGCCATCCGCGCCCTCTCTATGGAGGGCCGCATGACGCTGTGCAACATGGCCATCGAGAGCGGCGCCCGCGCCGGCATGATCGCCCCCGATGAGACCACGTACGCCTATCTCAAGGGCCGTCGCCACGCGCCTCAGGGCGAGCACTGGGAACGCGCCGTCGCCTACTGGCGCACCCTGCCCAGCGATCCCGGCGCGCACTTCGACCGCGTCCTCGATTTCGATGCTTCCGCCCTGCTGCCCTGGGTTACCTGGGGAACTTCGCCGGGAATGTCGGCGCCCGTCACCGGCTACGCGCCCCGGCCCGAAGACGGCAAGGACGAGATTGAAAAGGACTCCATCGCCCGCGCCCTCCAATACATGGGTATCGCGCCCGGCCAGCCGTTGGACTCGCTCGCCGTGGATCGCGTCTTCGTCGGCTCCTGTACCAACGGGCGCCTGGAAGACCTGCGCGAGGCGGCCAAGGTCATCAAGGGACACCACGTCAGCCCCAAGGTGCAGATGATGGTCGTCCCCGGCTCGGCAGCAGTCAAGAAACTGGCTGAAAGCGAGGGTCTGGACCGCATCTTCAGCGAGGCCGGAGCCGAGTGGCGCGAGCCCGGCTGCTCCATGTGCCTGGCCATGAATCCGGACAGCCTGCTGCCCGGCGAGCGCTGCGCCTCCACCAGCAACCGCAACTTTGAAGGCCGCCAGGGACGCGGTGGCCGCACCCACCTCGTCAGTCCCGCCATGGCCGCCGCCGCCGCCGTTGCCGGACACTTTACCGACGTGCGTAACTGGGATTACAAGGAGTAGTCGAATGCAGCCGATGCGCACTCATCACGGCCAGGTCATTCCACTCGACCGGGCCAATGTCGATACCGATCAGATCATTCCCAAGCAGTTCCTCAAGCGTATTGAGCGCACCGGGTACGGCCCGTTCCTGTTCAACGACTGGCGCTACGATGCCGCGGGCAATCCGTTGCCCGACTTCATCCTGAACCAGGAGCCGTACAACCACGGCAGCATTCTGCTGGCCGGCAAAAACTTCGGCTGCGGCTCCTCGCGCGAGCACGCCGCCTGGGCGCTTACCAACTTTGGAATCCTGGTGGTCATCGCTCCGTCGTTTGCCGACATCTTTCACACCAACGCCTCCAACAACGGACTGCTCACCGTCGAGTTGCCCGAGGCTGCCATGGCCGAACTGCTCGCCAAGGCGGCCCACCAGCGCAACTACCATCTCAACGTCGACGTGGAGAACCTCACCGTCAGCGACCACAGCGGCTTCAGCGCCAAGTTTCCGCTCGACGCCTTCCGCCAGCATTGCCTGCTCAACGGCCTGGATCAGATCGACATCACCCTGCAGAAACAGCAGGCCATCACCGACTACGAAGCCCGTCCGGCTCGTTACTAAATCCCGCATCTCCGCCGGCCTGCCCACACCCCAGGCCGGCGGAGATCGAATCCGCGCAGCCCACCCCTGAAAACTTCGCGACCTGACTGCCGCTTCATGGCGACTCCATTCGGGATTACTTCCGTAATGGTCCAGCCGATTGCTCTGGTGTCTCCGGGTGAAGTAATTTACTCGCTATTCATCTCCATCTCCGTATCATCGTATTTGGATCGTCAAATTCGCACTGCCTGCAGTTACGAAGTGAGAAGCCTGTTCTATGTCTGTTTTGCCGCCGTCGCCGCTGAACACCGTTGCCTTCCGGGACGCCTTTGCCAACGCTGCCGTTGGCATTGCCATGGTCGATCTTGAAGGCAGACTGCTGGAGGCGAACCCCGCCTTATGCCAGCTCTCCGGCTACAGCGCCGAGGAGTTGGCCGCCATCGGATTCGGAGTGATTGCCGATAGCCAGGGGCAGGATGATTTCTCCCGCCTGGTCGCGGGAGAGATTTCCGGCTACGTCGTCGAGCGGCGCTATCCGCACAAGGATGGCTCCACGGTCTGGTTCCGCAACAGCATCTCTCTGCTGCACGACGATCACGGCCAGCCCACAGGCGCCATGGCCATCATGGAGGACTGGACCGCGAAGAAGCAGCTCGAAGAGCGCATGCGCCAGGCTCAAAAGATGGAAGCCCTCGGCTCGCTGGCCGGCGGAGTGGCGCACGACTTCAACAACCTGCTGATGATCATCAACAGCTACGCCTCGCTTCTGAAGGAAGAGTTTGGCGTGGATACGCCCATGGGCGGCAAGGCGCACGCCATTGAAGAAGCCGGAACCCGGGCCGCAGTGCTTACCCGCCAGCTGCTCGCCTTCAGCCGCAAGCAGGTGCTGCAGACCATGCGGCTCTCCATCGACGAACTATTGCACTCCTCCCAGCAGATGCTGCGCCGGCTGATCCGCGAAGACATCGAGTTCATCACCCATCCAGGGGCGGGCGAAGCCTGTATCGAGGCCGATCCCGGACAACTGCAGCAAGTCCTGATGAATCTGGTCGTCAACGCCAGTGACGCCATGCCCAACGGCGGACGGCTCACCATTCAAAGCTCCACCATCGAACTGGCCGGGGATATCGCCAACGGCAACGGTAAAATCAAGCCCGGCCGCTACGTCCAGCTCTCGGTGGCCGATACCGGCATCGGCATGAGCGCCGCCACCCAGGCGCACATCTTCGAGCCCTTCTTCACCACCAAGGGACAGGGCAGGGGAACCGGCCTCGGCCTGGCGACCGTCTACGGGGTCGTCGAACAAAGCGGCGGCCACATCCTGGTGGAGAGCGCCCCCGGCAAGGGATGCGCGTTCACCATCTACCTGCCTGCCGTGCCTCGCGAACCCGAACTGGCCAGCGATGGATCCCCGGTGGATGGAATTCCCAAGCCGATCCGCGCCAACATCCTTTTGGTAGAGGATGAGGACATCCTGCGCCGCTGTCTGCACAACACCCTGAGCTCCATGGGCTGCTTTGTGCTGCAGGCGAGCGACGGAGCCCAGGCCCTGGAGATGGCCAAACGCCAGCTGCTGCTCATCGATCTGGTGGTAACCGACATTGTCATGCCGCGCATGAGCGGCCGCGAACTGGTCAACTCCCTGCGCGCCCTCCGCCCCAAGCTGCCCGTCATCTTCATGTCCGGCTATTCCGATATCGCTCCCACGCGCGATGAGTTGCACTCCGGCTCGGTGGCCTTTTTCCAGAAGCCATTCGGCGTGGACGGCCTGCGCAAAGCGGTCGAAGATATCCTGGCCGGCTCCCGCACCCGCTCCTCCCGTTGATACAGAGCCCCGCCACACATTGACAGCTTCCGCTCTCTTCCGTTACAAGGGAGCGGAGTCCTCATGCACAACATAGCCGCTACCGCCCGCGTTGCCTTTCAGGGAGAGTCCGCCGCCTTCAGCCAGATTGCCGCCCGCAAACTGCTCGGCGAAGGCGTCCAAACCGTCGCCTGTCCCACCTTTGAGTCGCTGTTTGACTCGATCGCCGAGGGTCGCGCCGACCTCATCCTGGCTCCGCTGGAGAACACGCTCGCCGGCCCCGTGCTGCGCTGCTATGACCTGCTTTACCAGTCTGCGCATACCATGATCGGCGAGGTCGTCCTGCGCATCAGCCACTGCGTCATCGGATGCCCCGGCTCCTCGCTGGACGGGGTTCGCCGCATTCAGTCGCATCCCGTCGCCCTGGCCCAGTGCGAGCGCTTCTTCGCCGCCCATCCGTTCATCAGCAAGGCCGTTGCCGAAGACACCGCCGGCAGCGTCCGCCAGATCATGGAGCTCGGCGATCCCTCCGTGGCCGCCATCGCCAGCGAGTACGCGGCCAGCGAGTACGGCGCCCAGATCCTGGTCTCCGCAGTCGAAGACGATCCCAACAACTTCACCCGCTTCGCCCTGCTGCAACCAACGCATTGCGTCACCGAAGCGATCCCGGACGCCGACGCCACCACCCTTGTCCTCACCGTGGCCAACCAGGCCGGCGCGCTCTTCCATGCGCTGGAGCCCTTTGCCCTGAACTCCATCGACCTGATGAGCCTGGTCAGCCGTCCCCTGGTCGGAACTCCCTGGCACTACCGCTTTTTCTTTGAGGTCGCCGCCGCAGCCTCCGATCCGCGCATGGCGAAGGCTCTCGCCGAACTCCAGCCCCGTATCGTCGAGCTGCGTGTGCTCGGCTCCTACCATTCCGGCAAATGAACGTTCGGGTGGCCCATTCAAGCCTTCCGTTGGCTTGAGTGGGGCCGTTGCGGTTGCTCTCGCTGCTGCTCGCGCACGCCGCCAGCACGATCTGCGCTAAGATAACCACCGCGGAGGCGCGAGAGACGGATGGGGGAACGTGTAATCCGGGAGGCGACAGAAGAGGATCTCGGCGAGATCACGCGCATCTACGGACAATATGTGCTGCACAGCTGCTCTACCTTTGAGCTGGAACCACCCCCGCAGGAGGAGATGGCTCGCCGCCGTTCGGACGTGGTGCGTCTCGGATTGCCTTACCTGGCCGCCGAAGTAGACGGGAAGTTGGTCGGGTACGCCTACGCCGCCGCCTACCGGCCGCGAGGGGCCTATCGCTATACCGTGGAAGACTCGATCTATGTGGACGCCGGACACCTGGGGCAGGGCCTGGGACAGGCGCTGCTGGAGAACGTGATCGCCCGCTGCCAGCAGGGCGAGTGGCGGCAGATGATTGCCGTGATCGGGGACAGCGGCAACGCGGCCTCCATCGGCCTGCACCGGCGGCTCGGCTTCCGGCCGGTGGGAACGTTGACGGCGGTTGGATTCAAGTTCGGACGCTGGGTGGACAGCGTGTTGATGCAGCGTGCGTTGCGCCCGGAGACCCCGCCGCATGCAGTCGAGGCGATTTCAGACGTGCCCGCCAACCGCAAGGACGAGGTGGAACCAGAATGAAGTTGGGAAACCTTGGGAAGCTGCTTGGGATCGCATGGATACTGGTGCTGGCGCTAACCTGGTCCGCGCTGCCCGCCCGGGCAGCGGATGCCGCATCCACAGCCGGTCTGCTCAGCCAGGCGGGGCCGACCTTTACCCTCGCGGCTCCCAAGCATGGCTGGACCCTGATCGCCTACGGCGACATGCGCTTTACCGATCCGGCCGACGTGATCGACACCAATCCGGAGGCGCGGCGGGCGCTGGTGGCAAAGATTGCCGAGGAGAAGCCCGACGTGCTGCTGCTCAGCGGCGACGTGCCCTTTCACGGCGGAGTTGCCAACGACTACGCGGTCTATCGCCAGGAGACGGCGGCCTGGCGCGTCGCGGGGCTCCATGTCTTTCCCGCCATGGGCAACCACGAACTGTATGGCCCCGCGAAGAACTGCCCGGAGGGCTGCCTCGAGAACTGGTGGAATAACTTTCCCGAACTCAAAGGACGGCGCTGGTACTCGGTGCGCTTCGGCCAAGCCTACTTCCTCACCGTGGACAGCAACCTCGACCTCACTCCGGGCAGTGCGCAGTCCGAATGGGTCGCCAGGCAGCTGAAAGCTTTGCCCAAGCGGACCCGCTACGTCTTCGTCTCGCTGCATCATCCGCCCATGGCGGACCCAATCGTGGACGACCCCTCCCATAACGTGCGTCCCAACGAGGACGCGCTGGCCCATCAACTGGAGGCCGCGGCCCCGCACATCAAGGCCAGCATCGTCGTCATCGCCGGACACATCCACAGCTACGAGCGCTTCGAGCGCAACGGCGTCATCTATCTGGTAAGCGGCGGCGGCGGAGCCAAACCGTATCGCATTGCGCGAACCCCCGCCGACCTCTACCAGGACAACGTCTTTCCCAACTTTCACTACGTCAAGTTTGTGAGCGAAGGCGGCGAACTGAAAGCTACCATGTACCGCCTCGACGACAAAGGCGCCTTCGTGCCCGGCGACCGCTTCGTAGTAGGCGCAGCAGCCAAGGGGCTGGTGGCCCATGTCTCGCATTGAGTAATTGCTGTTTGGTGCCCCATATCTGGCCATCCTTTGGCCAGATATGGGAAGCAGAAAGCGCGCATCTCGGACGATTTGAGCGGGTTGTCAGCTTCACCCAGTGCGGCTGCTAGGGTAAGCCACGCGAAGCAAGAGTTAGTGCAAGTGAATTTTCCCGGTGGTGTGGGCACCCACATCTGCCAAAGGAAGGCAGATATGGGGCACCCTCGCACCATCGAGTAGGTGCTCTCGCCCGTGCCCTACACCTTCAAAAAGATTCTCCGCCTATACAGCAGCCAAGTGAACGCCCAGCAGAACGCCGCGTAGAACAACGCATACCCCAGCTCAGACCACTCCGTCCCCGGGATGCGGTCGAAGGTGAACGAGCTGAAGGCGTCCTTGTAGCTCATCAGCTGCCCGTCGAAATGGATTTTGGCCACCACCAGGGAAGTCGCTACGAACTCCGAAAACGCGTAGGCAAAGATGCAGTTGGTGCCGAAGACCAGGGGAATGACAGTCCACGCCCCTCGCACTTTCTTCACATCCATCAGCCAGTAGCAGAGGGCCAGCGCCATCATGGCCAGCCCGGCGGTCAGCAGCACGTAGGAACTCGTCCACAGTTTCTTGTTGATCGGAAAGCTCAGGCCCCACAGCTCTCCGGCCACAAAGCAGGCCACGCCCGCAGCCATCAGGCGGCGCAGCAGGCGCCCCGCATCGTCGCGCAGCGCGCGAACCCACTCCCCGGCGGCGATGCCGAACAGCAGAGTGGCGATGGCGGGCAAGGTGCTTAGCAGCCCCTCGGGGTCGCGCACCTTCTCGTACAGGTGGCCCATCATCAGCCTCCGGTCCAGCCACGCCGCCAGGTTGCGGTCCGGATCGAGCAGCGGGATGTTGACCGTGGGAATCCCGAAGCCGGGCACCGGCACGTAGCGCATCAGGATCCAGTAGCCCACCAGCAGCCCGGCGATCACGGCCCAGCGCGTGCGCGTCCCGCTCCACAAATAGAGCACCGAGCCCGCCAGGTAGCACACGGCAATCCGCTGCAGCACGCCGGGGATGCGCCACGTCGCCAAGTGATAGTGAGGAAAGGCGTTGATGAGCAGGCCGATAACGAAGATGGTGGCCGCCCTCCGCACAATGTGAGGCAGCAATTGCCAGCGCGCGTCCCCAAATCGTTTGGTGCCCCATATCTGCCTGTTGTTGGCAGATGTGGGATTCACCGCTCCCCGCCGCGAGGCGAACGAATAGGTAAGCGAAACTCCGGTGATGAACAGGAAAAAAGGGAAGACCAGGTCGGTCAGCGTCCAGCCACTCCACGCCGAGTGCTGCAACTGGGTGAACGAGCCCGGCCCGCAGCAGTTCACCACAATCATGAGCAGGATGTTGAAGCCGCGAAACACATCCAGCGACATCAGCCGCGGTCGTTCAATGGTCGCAATGGCAGGAGCACTCATCGCAGAATTATAGCGGGCGGAGACGTCCTCGCTGCTGCTTTTGCGGTTGCTCCTGCTGTTGCCTTTGCTGTTAACCTTGAAACTTTGAAACCTTGCTCCTTTGAAACCCCGCCCTTTCCAGCTATCCTATTGCTTGTGGCGCTCTCGATTACAGTTCTCGCCTCGGGCAGCCGGGGCAACAGCACCGTGCTGGCCAGCTCCCGTACGCGCCTGCTGGTCGATTGCGGTCTGTCCTGCCGCGAAACCTGCCGCCGCCTCGCCTCCCAGGGTATTGCGCCGGAGTCTCTCTCCGCCATCCTCATCACCCACGAGCACTCCGACCACGTGGGTGGACTGCACGTCATGGCCAAAAAGTTCCGTCTGCCCGTCTACATGACCGCGCCCACCCACGGCGCCTGGCAGCGCCAGTACAAGGATTCGGCGGGCAACCGCGTCCAGGCCGAGCGACTCGAAACCTTCGACCCCGGCCGTCCGTTCGTCGTCGGAGATATCGACGTGATGCCCTTTACCATTCCGCACGACGCCGCCGATCCTGTCGGCTTCCGCTTTCTCGCCGAAGGCCTTCGCGTCGCCATCGCCACCGATCTCGGTTTTATTCCGCCCAACGTACGGGACCAGCTGCGCGCCTGCGACGGCCTCGTCCTCGAGTCCAACCATGACCTGGAGATGCTCCGCGGCGGGCCTTATCCCTGGGCCGTAAAACAGCGGGTTATGTCCCGAGTTGGGCATCTCTCCAACGAATCTCTCGCGGATTTCCTTGCAAACGACTATGATGGAGGAGCAGCATTCCTCATTCTGGCCCATCTGTCGGAGCAGAATAATCACCCCGACCTGGCGCGTGTTGCGGCCGAGCGGGCTTTGGGAATGCGTCAAGGGCTGTGGGGCAGCCGTCTGCTACTCGCGTCGCAGGATGAGGCACTCCCTGCTCTTACGCTGTAGAGCGATTATGAGCCAATGCATCGATCCATTCGTCGGCAACATCCTGGCTGGATGGCGCTATGACATCACCGGGCTGGCCCCGGAGATGAGTGGTGACTACGAAGCCCACCTCGCCGAATGTAACTTCTGCCGCTCCCGCCAAAAGCTGCACCGCACTATCGACATTACCCTGATCGGCTTGGCCACGGTCTCTGCCATCGTCTTTGTCTTTGCTTTTGCCGTCATCCACCACTTCAGCCCGCCGCACGCTTTCTGGTTTGAGATCGGCTCGCTGGGCGGCTTTGCCCTCTCGGCGCTGGTCTGGCTCATCGTTGCCGTCTCCACTCCGGCGCCGCTGGTCGTCAAAGACGCAGCCCTGACCGGAGCCCAGAAGATTCATGACAGCCTGCCGGAAAACCTCCGCGACCGCATCCCCGAAGAGCTGCGCGTCCGCATCTCCGGCCACTCCTAGCGGAATCTCCAGTTTTTGGCTTGAGGTTTTAGCTTTTGGGGTTGGGGTGTCATCCTGAGCGACAGCGAAGGACCCCAGCGCCGCTCCAATCTTCTCCCCCGATCCAGAGGCACTTCGGCAACCGCCCTGCCGTTCCGTTCCTCGCAGTTCCGCCCCTCACCCCAGAATCAATCCGCCGCGCAATCCCGCCACGCTCTCGATGTGCTGTTCCAGACACCATTTCTCCAGCTGATGTACCAGCCGCTCGCAGGCCCTCGGATCCCAGAAGTTCGCCGTTCCCACCTCGACCGCCGTTGCCCCCGCCAGCAGAAACTCCACTACATCCTCCGGCGTGCTGATGCCGCCGATCCCGATCACCGGAATCTTCACCGCCTGCGACGCCTCATACACCATGCGCACCGCAATCGGCTTGATGGCCGGGCCGCTCAGTCCCGCCGTTATGTTGGAGATTCGCGGCCGCCGCGTCACCGGGTCGATGGCCATGGCCAGAAAGGTGTTCACCAGCGAAACCGCATCCGCGCCCGCATCCTCGGCTGCCCGCGCCATGCGCGCAATGCTGGTCACGTTAGGCGACAGCTTTACGATCAGCGGCCGCCGCGCAACCGCCTTCACGCCCGCCACCACCTCGGAGAGCAGCGACGGGTCCTGCCCAAAGGTGATTCCGCCCATCCGCACGTTGGGGCAGGAGACGTTCAGCTCATAGGCCGCAATGCCTTCGCCCTCGTTCAAAATATGGACCGTTGCCTCGTACTCGCCCGTGCTGTAGCCGTACACGTTGGCGATCACTACCGCGTCTTTGATCTTGCGCAGCCGGGGCAGCTTTTCTTCCACGAAGGCGCGCGCCCCAATGTTCTGCAGCCCGATGGCGTTCAGCATGCCCGCCGCCGTCTCAAACAGCCGCGGCGGAGCGTTGCCCGCCATCGGCTCGCGCGACAGTCCCTTCACCACAAAGCCGCCCAGCTTTTCCAGCGAGACGATGTCTTCGAACTCCACCCCGTAGCCAAACGTTCCGGCCGCGGCGATGATGGGGTTCTTCAGCGCAATGCCGGCCACGTTCACCCGCATGTCCACGGCCAGCGGCTCGTGCTCGCCGGACTGCGCTCCCTGTTTCCTGTCCTTTGTGTTCATCCCCTCATTCTACTTCCTGCCGCCCTTGCTTCCGTGGGTTCCCCCTGCTCGAAGCATCAGAAACGCCGGGTGCCCCGGGTTCGCGACGCGTTTTTTGCGGCGATAACCTGGGAAGAAATGCCGTCCACACTCGCAGGCTGTTGTTGTTGCCGTTGATTTTTCCTCGGTCGCTCCTCGCGGATTCCGCGGAGTGATACCATTCCGGATGTCATGAGAACCGTTCTCCTCCTTATCTGTTCCAACATCTTCATGACCATCGCCTGGTACGGTCACTTGAAGCACCGCAACGCTCCGCTCTTCCTCGCCATCGTCGTGAGTTGGCTGATAGCCTTCGCCGAGTACTGTTTCCAGGTTCCCGCCAACCGCATCGGCTACGGTGAATTTACGGCATATCAGCTGAAAGTCATCCAGGAAGTCATCACCCTCTGCGTCTTTGTCGTCTTCGCCTGGTTCTATCTGGGCGAGCACGTCAAATGGAATCACGCAGTCTCGTTCCTCTTCCTTATCGGTGCGGTGACCTTTGCCTTTTGGGGAAAGCTGTAGCCATCCGTCTGTATGCGGCTCGCAATCGCCGCTTTGTTCTTGATATCCTCAATCCTTATGCTTGATCTTGCCTTTGTCCGTGAGCACTTATCCGTAGTCGAAGAAAAGCTGCGCAACCGCGGCGCCAACCCCGAAGAGGTCCTGGGCGATTTCCGC
Source organism: uncultured Acidobacteriota bacterium (assembly GCA_963742165.1). Taxonomy (GTDB): domain Bacteria; phylum Acidobacteriota; class Terriglobia; order Terriglobales; family Acidobacteriaceae; genus TOLSYN. The sequence continues at coordinate 36,042 of CAVUKX010000005.1, forward strand.
CAGATCGAATCGCGCCGCCGCGCCGTCACCCGCGAGCTGGAGACCGCGCTCGCCCGCCGCAACGAGCTCAGCAAAAAAATCGGCCCGCTCATGGGAGCCGAGAAAAAAGGCTCCATCACCCCGGAGCAGAAGTCCGAACTCGACTTGCTCTCCACCGAGGTGCTCAAGCTCAAGGAAGGCATTCCCGCCCTTGAAGAGCAGGCCAAGGCCGCCGACACCGCGCTCTACGACATCCTGGCCACCATCCCCAACCTTCCGCACGACTCCGTCCCGGTTGGCCGCGACGAAACCGCCAACGTAGAGGTGAAGCGCTGGGGCACGCCGCCCGCCATGGACTTCACTCCCAAGCCCCACTGGGAGCTGGGCGAGCAGCTCGGCATCCTCGACCTCGCGCGCGCCACCAAAATCACCGGCGCCCGCTTCGCACTCTATTGGGATCTCGGCGCCAAGCTCGAGCGCGCCCTGATGAACTTCATGCTCGACCTGCACACCCGCGAGCATGGCTACACCGAAGTCCTGCCGCCCTATCTGGTCAACTCCGAATCCATGTACGGCACCGGCCAGCTCCCCAAGTTCGAGCAGGACCTGTTCAAGGTTCCGCAAGGCGAGCGCGACCTCTGGCTCATCCCCACCGCCGAGGTTCCGGTCACCAACATCTTCCGCAACGAGACGCTCGACGCCGCGCGCCTGCCTGTCTCGCTGACAGCCTTCACCCCGTGCTGGCGCAGCGAGGCGGGCTCCTATGGCAAGGACGTGCGCGGCATCATCCGCCAGCACCAGTTCCAGAAGGTCGAGCTGGTCAAGTTCGCCCGTCCCGAGCAAAGCTACGACGAGCACGAAAAGCTCACCCGCGCCGCTGAAACCGTGCTGGAAAAGCTCGGCCTGCACTATCGCCGCATGCTGCTTTGCACCGGAGACATGGGCTTCAGCTCGGCCAAAACCTACGACCTCGAAGTCTGGCTTCCCGGCCAGGGCCTGTTCCGCGAAATTTCCTCCTGCTCCAACTTTGAGAGCTTCCAGGCCCGCCGCGCCAATATCCGTTACAGGCCGGAGGGCAAGAAGGGAAGCGAATTCCTCCACACCCTCAACGGCAGCGGGCTGGCCGTCGGCCGCACCTGGGTTGCCATCGTCGAAAACTATCAGCAGGCGGACGGCAGCGTCGTCATCCCCGAAGTCCTGCGCCCCTACATCGGCGCCGAAAAAATCGAAGCCCGCAAACTGTAGGGCCGTGTGAGTTTAAGAGTGTCATCCTGAGCAACGAGCGCCCGCGGCCGGAGCGGCGTCTGTTGCCGCGTACCCGTCGCGAAGCTCACGCGAAGGACCCCAGGGCCGCTCAGATATCCCGTGCCGTTCGAGAGGCACTTCAGCCACCAACGGATTCGGAAGAAGTCGGCCCGTAGGTGCACTTTCAGCAGAACGAAATCAGTCGAAGCACCCCGCAGCCCGCGATTTGAATTAAACTGAATATGCAATGAAAAAGCTGTGGGAGACAATCAAGGGCTACATCTGGTGGACGCAACCCCGTGGATCGTTCCACTACGATGTCATGGTCACGCTCATCCTCCTGTTCATCTTCGTTTCGCCGCGCTTCATCAACTACGCGGACAAGCCCGCCGAGCGCCGTCCCCGTCCGCGCAGCGTCCTTGTGATGCCCGACGGTGAGCGCGGATTGATCTTCCGCGTCGATGCCCGCGATGTCTCCGGAGACAGCCCGGCTGAAAAGCAGGAAGCCCTGCTCCATGTCATCGAACCCATCGCCGGTGGCGTCAAGATCGACCACTGGGCTCCCGAGCAGGACATCCACGGCAACCTCGTGGGATATCATGTCTGGGTTCATCGATAACCGATAGAGAGTCGGAACTGATCCTCGCAGGTGGCCCACATCTGCGTCGTGCCGTTCGACGCAAATGTGGGGACGGAGAAGAGTCGAATGAAGAAACTGATCCTCGTGGCGTCCGTCGCGCTCCTTTTGGCCGCCTCATCGTTTGCCCAATCCAGCCAGGCCGATCTCGATAAAGTGCTGAATCTCCTTGATAAGAAGAGCGAGACATTCAAGCAGGTGCAAACCGATTTCGAGTGGGACCAGTATCAGAAAGTGGTGGACGAGCACGAGATCCAGAAGGGCGTGATGTACTTCAAACGCACCGGCGCCAGCGTGGACGTGGCCGCCGTCTTCACCCAACCCGTCGCCAAGAAGCTGGTCTTCAAGAACGGCGAAGTGCAGATCTACACCTTCAAAAGCGGCGAAACCGAGCGCCACGACGCCGGCAAGAACCGCAAGAGCTTTGAGAGCTTCCTTGCCCTGGGCTTTGGCGGGCGCGGCAGCGATCTGCAGAAAAACTTCGAGATCCGCTACGCCGGCACCGAAACCATCAGTGGCAAGCCCACCTACAAGCTCGAGCTGACTCCCAAGACGAAGGAAGTCAAAAGCATGTTCCCCCTCATTACCCTCTGGATCAACCAGCAGACCGGCATGAGCGAGCAGCAGAAGCTGGATCAGGGTGAGGGAGACTATCGACTGGCCACCTACTCCAACATCGTCGTCAATCCGCCCACGCTGCCCCCCTCCGCCTTCGACCTCAAGGCAAAGTAGTTCCCGGGCTCTTTTGCCTTACCCCTGCAACCGATGGTACGATGTCGGCGTCTCATGGTTAAAGGGTACGTGGAGGGTAAACATGGCCCGTTCCAAAGTAGTCATCATTCCGGCGAGGCCGGACCCGAGCGGACGCGATCGCATCCGCACCAGCGACCCGCGATACATGGAGGGCCAGCGCCTTCTCGTCGAGGCCATGCGCTACCTCATCCAGACCGACCGCGAAGGCAACCGCGAGGCCGCCGAACTGATCAGCGAACATGTGCGCACCAAGTTCCGCATGAGCGATTCGCCGCTGCATACCGCCGAACACCCTCAGCCCTCACCGGGCAGCCCAATCGAGTAAGCTCTTTCAAGTGCCTGGGCGTGAGCTCCGGCCTTGCTGCGTCCAGCTCACCACCGCCGCCCAACCCTCTCCGGCTCTGCCACCAGCTCAAAAATCCGGCAGCCAGCACAAAGACAAACGGGAAGCACTCCATCGTGTAGCGGTCCTCGGACGCCCCTGTGGTCGCCAGAAACAGCGAACGCACCACCGGGTAGATCAGCAGCAGCCCCAGATATTTCGACCTTCGCCGCATCACCCACGCCCCGGCCAAGGCGGCGCAGAGGTAGCCGAGGTTCAATACGCCCAAAGCAATGGCGCACAGGGAGTCATGCGGGTCCTGGCGGAATCTCCAGAAGTGGGTGTCCAGCGGCATCAACTCGGTGCGCGGCCGCAGCCACATGTCCAGCATCCGCCCGGCGGGCATCAGCAGGTAGTAGCGTACCGGGTGCAGCCGGATATTCTCCACGGCCAATGACGCAAACTGCCGGTCCAGTTCCGGCGTCATCTGGTAATTGGTGTTGTACTGCGCCAGCAGCTTCTCGGCCTGGGCCCGCTGCGCAGCGGAGTTGTAGGCCCAGCTGGGGATGTCGTTCGGGTTCACCGGCTGCCCCGGCACCTGGAAGCCGACATCCTCCGTGTTGGCATAGTCGATCAGCCAGCTCTTGGCCCAGTGCCCCCAGCCATAGGCCAAAAAGTCCCCGGGATTGGTCGCAGACATGGCCACCAAAGGCTGAACGATGTGAAAGACGCGCCAGTTGCGAATCGTCCACGGCACCAGCGGCGCCAGGGAGACGGCCACCAGCAGCACCATCGCCGTCAGCAACTCGCGCCGCCGGCCCCTCTCGCGCCAGCCCAGCGCCGCCACGGCCAGCCCAATGCTGCCCAGCAGCAGCCCTCCATCCGGACGCAGCAGAATCGCGCACGCCACACTGATGCCGCATAGCGCCCAATAGCGGAGAGTACGTCTCTCCAGCGCGATCAGCGCACAATCCAGGGCGGCGGCGGTGCAGAAAATCTCCAGGCACTCGGTCAGGGGCGCGGCCACGTAGCTCATCAGGAACGGGCAAAAGGCCGCCAGAAGCCAGGCCGTGCGCGCCGCCCGCTCGCCCACCACGCGACGCGCGATGTCGGCCACCAGCAGGCAGCTCAGCATGTCGAAGACGAGCTGCAGCAGCATCGCCGTGCGGTACTGTTGGTCGCCGCCAAGCAGGAAGCTGAAGGCCAGAAACAGCGGGTATCCCGGCAGCCGGCTCACGGTCGGCTCCCATCCCCCAATCCGCTGAGTCCCATATCCGTGGTTGTGAATCAGGCACCGGGCGATATCGCCGTAGAAGACCGAATCGTCGGTCACCACCGCCATCTTCCAGATGAAAAACAGACGCAGCAGCACCGCCGCCAATGCGGTAGCGCCAAACCACCAGCCATGCCTTCGAATCAGTGTGAGCACTACCGACTATAGCAATTCGAGTGGCTGCGGGGCCACCTCCCGAGCCGTCGATAAAAGAGCCAACCCCCGGAAGATCCCAAAGCAAGATACCGAAGGGCGGGTTTCATTGACGTAGCCGAGTGTGCACCATACGATAGAGATACGGCTATTAACGAATGTCCAACCCCATCTTTTTTGATCCTGACCGGCGTCGCTGGAAACGCATCCGCAAGTCCATAGACATCGCCGTGGTCGTATTCAGCCTGCTCATCGTTTTTTTTGCCGTCACCGTCGTCCGCAAAACCAGCATTCCCAACGTGTTGCTGGCCGATCAAAAGAGAAACTATCGCGCGCTCAAGTCCAATGAGCGCAAAAAGCCCTCGAAGGTCAGAGAGACGCGCCGCAAGACGATGGTTCCGGCCTCGCAGGTCGTGCTCAACTCCGGCGAAGGCATCCGAGGCGCCTTCTACGTTACCTGGGACGCGGCCAGCTACAGCTCCCTGCGCGAGTACATTCACCAGCTCGACTTCGTCTTCCCCGAGTGGATCCATGTGCTGGAACCCGACGGGCACCTGCAGGCGGTCAGCGAAGCCAACACGCTCTTCAACGTGGTGAACAACGGGCGCGTCGCCAGCATCGATGCCAAGCTCATGCCGTTCATCAAGAGCTCCGGCGCCCAGGTTGACGTGCTGCCCATGGTCAATAACTTTGACCCCATCTCCAACGAGTGGCGCGCCAGCATCGCGACCATGCTTGAATCCGAGGCCGGACGCACCCGCTTCCGCCACGAGATCAGCATCTTCCTCTCCAGCGACAACTACAAAGGAATCACCCTCGACATTGAAAGCTTCCCGGAAGAGGCGCAGCCCGGCTATCGCGCCCTCATCGCCGAACTGGCCGGCGATCTTCACCAGCGCAATCAGAAGCTCTACCTTAGCGTGCCCTCGGCCAACTCCGACTTCGACTATGCCTACCTGGGCAAGATCGCCGACGGGCTGATTCTGATGAACTATGACCAGCACTATCCCGGGGGCGAGCCCGGAGCCATCGCCGGGCAGGACTGGTTCACCCAGAACCTGACCAAGGCGCTCAAGGTCGTGCCGCGCGAAAAGATCATCTGCGCCATCGGCAATTACGGATACGACTGGACCACCGCTCCCAATGGCAAGCCCGGCATGGGCGGCGTGCACAACGTCAGCGTGCAGGACGCCTGGCTGGAGGCCCGCGATTCGGAGGCGGCGGTCACCTTTGACCCCGACCTGCTTAATCCCCACTTCACCTACCTGGACGAAAAAAACCTGCAGCACGACGTCTGGTTTCTAGACGCCGTCACCGCCCTCAACCAGATGCGCGCGGCCCGCTCGCTCGGCATCTCCACCTTTGCCCTCTGGCGCCTCGGTTCGGAAGACCGCTCGCTGTGGAAGGTTTGGGATGCGCCCCGCGAAGCCGATGCTCCCGTCAAACTCGAAGTCGTCGATCCCGGACAGGACGTGGACATCGAAGGCGAAGGCGATATCCTGCGCATCGCCAGCACCCCCGAGGCCGGCACCCGCGACCTCACCGTCGATACCACCGGCCTCATCACCAACGAAGTCTTCCGCCAGCTCCCCAGTCCCTACGTGGTCGATGCCTATGGAGCTCCCGGCAAGCGCGTCGTCATCAGCTTCGACGACGGCCCTGACCCGGAGTGGACGCCGAAGATCCTCGACATCCTCAAGCAATACAACGTCCACGCCATCTTCTTCACCATCGGTCTGGAGGCGGAAAAATATCCCGGCCTGCTCAAGCGCATCTATCGCGAAGGCAATGAGATCGGCAATCACACCTTCACCCATCCCGACATCAGCAGCATCAGCGAAGAAATGGTGCGGGTCGAGCTCAACCTCACCGAGCGCCTGTTCGCCGCCAAGCTGGGCATCAAGCCCGCGCTCTTCCGTCCCCCTTACTCGGTGGACCAGGAGCCCGATACCGCCGACGAAGTCCGTCCCCTTGAGCTGACCCAGAACATGGGCTACACCACCGTCGGCGACAAAATTGATCCCGACGACTGGCACGACAATCCCCGGCCATCCCCCGAGCAGATCACCCAGTCGGTGATGGACCAGCTTTCCCACGGCTCCATCATTCTGCTGCACGATGGCGGAGGGAACCGCGCCAACACCGTCAAGGCCCTCCCCATGATCATCGAGGGCCTGCACGCGCGCGGCTATCAGATCGTCTCCGTGCACGAGCTGCTGGGCAAAAGCTATGCCGACGTCATGATCCCCATCTCGCGCAATGAGCGCTTCTGGGCCACCGTCGATTCCGCCGGCTTCCTCATCTTCGGCGCCGTCAGCGGATTCATCGTTTTCGTCTTTTTCGTCGGCGACGTGCTGATGAGCGGCCGTCTCATCCTGGTCGGCGCCTGCGCCATCTTCGACCGTCTCCGCCGCCACCGCACCGAGCGTGCGCTGGGCGATTCCGCCTTCCAGCCCGCCGTCGCCGTTCTTATCCCGGCCTACAACGAAGAGAAGGTCATCAACCGCACCATCCGCAGCGTGCTGCACTCCACCTACCCCAACCTGCGCGTGGTGGTGATCGATGACGGCTCCTCGGACCGCACCGCCGAGGTCGCCCGCGAAACCTTCGCCAGTGAGATCGCCCGCGGACGCGTCACCGTGCTGCGCCAGGAAAACGGCGGCAAGGCCAGCGCGCTCAACTACGCCCTCCAGTTCGTCACCGAGGAAATCTTCGTGGGCATCGACGCCGATACCCTCATCGGAACCGATGCCGTCGCCTACCTTGTGCCGCATTTCCAGGACCTGCGCGTGGGAGCCATGGCCGGCAACGCCAAGGTCGGCAACCGAGTCAACCTGTGGACCCGCTGGCAGGCGCTCGAGTACATCACCAGCCAGAACTTCGACCGCCGCGCCCTCAATACCTTCAGCTGCGTCTCCGTTGTCCCCGGAGCCATCGGCGCCTGGCGCACCGAGGCCGTCCGCGCCGCCAACGGCTACAAAACCGACACCGTCGCCGAAGACGCCGACCTCACCATGGCCCTGCTGCAGAACGGCTACAAGGTCGAATACGAGGACCGCGCCCTGGCTTTTACCGAGGCGCCCACTACCGCCAACGGACTCATGCGCCAGCGCTTCCGCTGGTCCTTCGGAATCCTCCAGGCCGTCTACAAGCACCGCTCCGCCTTTCGGCAGAAGGGCGCGCTCGGCTACGTCGCCCTGCCCAACATCGTCATCTTTCAGATCCTGCTGCCCCTGGTGTCGCCCTTCATCGACATCATGTTTGTCGTCGGCACGCTCAAATATCTCATCTGGGACAAACACTTCCATCCCGAGACTGCCGACCCCGCCAGCTTCGATCAGCTGGTCGTGTTCTTCCTCATGTTTCTGATGATCGACTTCATCGCCTCCACCATTGCCTTCTCCCTGGAGCGCCGCCACGGGCACGACAAGCGCGACTGGTGGCTGCTGGGACACGTCTGGCTGCAGCGCTTCGCCTACCGCCAGCTTTTCTCCGTGGTGCTCATCAAAACCCTGCGCCGCGCCATCGACGGCCGCCACTTCTCCTGGGACAAACTGGAGCGCACCGCCACCGTCACCGAGCCCACGCAAACCGCCGATGCCAAACCCTAGCCAGACGGCGTCTGCAGGCGGGTGGCCCATTCAAGCCATCCTTTGGCTTGAGTGGGGCAGTTGTTCTTTCCATGCATTTTGCCGCTTCGCCGGGTGCCCCACCTTCGACGCGCTGCCGTTGCGCGGCTAAGGTGGGAAGCAACGCCCTCCATCTCTGCGGGCATTCGTAGTTGCGGTTGCTCCTGTTTTTTCCGAGGCCATCCCTACCGCTTCGCCCCGCTTGCATCCGCCGTGCTCGCGGTGCGAATCTAACTGCACCGTGTCCCGCCCTGCGCCAACCCGCGAACCCTCCAGCGCCGCGCCGCTTTCTGCCTCGGCAAAAAAGCTGCGCCTGCTGCAGAGCCTCAAATGCACCACCACGTTTGAAAAAGCCGCATGGCTCTCAGGCGCTCGCCTGGTCGCCGGAGTCGATGAAGTCGGACGCGGAGCGCTCTTCGGCTGTGTCGCCGCCGCCGCCTGCATCCTCAATCCAGCCGACCGCATCCGCGGACTGCGCGACTCCAAACTGCTCTCTCCGGAGGAGCGCGAAACCCTGGCCGGCCGTATCCGCCAGCGCGCCATCGCCTGGGCCGTCGCGGAAGTCGATGCCGCCCGCATCGACCAGATCAACATCTACCAGGCCAGCCTGCTGGCCATGAAGCTCGCCGTCGAGCGTCTCGATCCCCGTCCCGATTTCCTGCTGGTCGATGCCGCCACGCTCGATTTCGACTGCCCGCAGAAAAAAATCATCCACGGCGACGCGCTCTCGGCCTCCATCGCCGCCGCCTCCATCCTCGCCAAGGTCCACCGCGACGCCATCCTCCGGGACTGGGACGCCATCTATCCCCAGTATGGTCTGGCCAGTAATAAGGGATACTCGACGCCTCTGCACAAACGCGCCCTCCAGCAGCACGGACCATGTCCGTTGCACCGTCAAAGCTACGCCCCGGTGGCATGCTCCAACCCGGATTTGCAAAAAAGAATAGAGTTTCTGGACGAGGACATTGAATGTTAAGACTGCTGTGCGTCACCGCCCACCCCGATGACGAAGCCGGTGCCTTCGGCGGAGTTCTGGCCCGCTATTCCGAAGCCGGTGTCGAGTGCTCGGTGATCTGTCTTACCGCCGGCGAGCGCGCGGCCAACCGCGGCGGCGCGGCCAACGACGAAGCCCTCAAAGCCATGCGCTGCAAGGAATTCGACGTCGCCTGCCGCCACCTCGGCGTCTCCCACTGCCAGGTCCTCGACTACCCTGACGGGGCACTCGACCGCGCCGACTTCCACGCCGTCACCGGCCGTCTCATTCAGGCCATCCGCACCCAGCGTCCGCACGTGGTTATTACCTTCGGGGCCGAAGGCTTTGTCACCGCCCATCCCGACCACGGCATGGCCGGCCTGTTCACCTCTGCCGCCTTCCAGTGGGCCGCCCGCGCTACCCGCTGCACCCCACAGATTGAGCAGGGACTCGCTCCCTGGCACGCCCGAAAGCTCTATTACGTCACCACGGAATTCTCCCTGCCCGAGCGCCCCACCGTATCGCTGCCGCCGGTCACCGCCCGCATCGACGTCTCCGCCTACATCCAGCGCAAGAACGAGGCCTTTGCCTGCCACACCTCGCAGCGCGTCCTGCAGCCGGTGTTTGAGAACGCCCAGAAGCGCGCCGGTGAGCACGAACTTTTTCACCTCGCCGCCACCGCGCAGGTGACCCCGATGAGGCTGGAGAGCGATTTGTTTGAGGGAGTGACGCAGTAGTGCTTGCTTGCGCTAGGAGGATTGGTCCCGACTTGCTTTGCGGTTGGCCCGTTCAAACCCGCTGTTGGATTGAGTGGGGCGGTTGCACTTGCGGTTGCCGTGCTCTCGCTTTCGCATTTTGAGGTGTCATGCTGAGCGTAAGCGAAGCACCCCAGCACCGCGCAGATCTGGCCTGATTGCTTGCAGGCACTTTGGCCACCTGTCCTGCAGATACCTGGTTGAAAAGCGTATGTGTCCTCGTGCCCACTTATACGGCGCTGGGGTTCTTCGCATTGCTCAGATGACACCAAAGGCTGGAGTGAAAAACAAGAGCAACAACAAAAGCCCCACATCTGCTAACTGCGGCAGATATGGGGCACCAAGTTCCTTTTCTTTCAACCTTGAAACCTTGAAACTTTCGAACCTTGAAACTTTGCCTCACATCCCCGGCATCTTCATCCCGGCCAGCCGCCGGGCAAAGCTCGGCTTGCCCATCGACTTGAACATCTTCCGCATCTGCGCGTACTGACGAAGCAGGCTGTTCACCTCGGGCACGCTGGTTCCCGAGCCTTTGGCAATGCGCTTGCGCCGCGAGCCGTTGATTGCCTCGTGATGGTCCCGTTCATAGGGAGTCATCGAGTTGATGATGGCCTCGATCCGCGTCAGCTGCTTCTCGTCCACCTTGTCCTTGGCCTGATGCATCTGGGCAAACGCGCCCACCTTGGGCAGCATTCCGATGATCGACTGCAGCGAGCCCATCTTCTTCATCTGGCGCAGCTGCTCGCGGAAGTCGTCCAGCGAAAAGCCGTCGCCGCTGAACGCCTTCTTGGCAAAGTCCTCGGACTTTTTCTTGTCGAGCTTGTCCTCCGCCTGCTCGATCAGCGAAAGAATGTCGCCCATGCCCAGGATGCGGCCCACCACACGGTCGGGATGGAAGGGCTCGATGGCGTCGTACTTTTCGCCCACGCCCAAAAACTTGATTGGCTGCCCGGTCACCGCGCGGATCGAAAGCGATGCGCCGCCGCGTGCGTCGCCGTCCATCTTGGTCAGCACCACGCCGGTCAGGGTCAGCTTGTCGTGGAACTCCTTGGCGGAGTTCACCGCGTCCTGGCCGGTCATGGCGTCGGCCACAAACAGCACTTCCTGCGGCGTCAGCAGCCGCTTCAGCGACTGCATCTCCTCCATCAGCTGCTCGTCGATGTGCAAGCGTCCGGCGGTATCCACAATCAGCACGTCGCAGCCGTTGATCACCGCCTCGCGCCGCGCCTCCTTGGCCAGCCGCACCACGCTCTCGGTGTTGCTCTTTCACGTCAGAGCCTTCGTACAGGTGCGCGCCTACCGCCTTGGCCACCACCTTCAACTGCTCGCGCGCCGCCGGACGGTAGACGTCCACCGACACCAGCATGGGCCGGTGCCCGCCCTTTTTGAGCCAGCCCGCCAGCTTGCCCGAGGTCGTCGTCTTGCCCGAGCCCTGCAGGCCCGCCATCAGCACCACCGTGGGCGGCTGCGAGGCGAACTTGAACTTCGCCGTGTCGCGCCCCAGCGTCTCGATCAGCTCGTCGCGCACCACTTTGATGACCATCTCGGCCGGCGACAGCGAGGTCATCACCTCGGTGCCAATGGCCTTGGCCCGGATGTGTTCGATCAGGTCTTTGACCACCTTGAAGTTCACGTCCGCCTCCAGCAGTGCCAGGCGGATCTCCTTCAGGGCCTCGTCCATGTTCTCCTCGGTCAGGCTGCCCTGGCCGCGAAGGTTCTTAAACGCACGTTGCAGTTTGTCTGTTAGATTCTCGAACATAAGGTTTCCAAGGTTAGTTTATCAGCCCGGCGCGTGCGTGGGAGGGGGAACTGCTGGGATCACGAATCAGGCCGGGTGCCCCAGGTTCGCGCCGCGTTTTGTGCGGCGATAACCTGGGAAGCAATGTCCTCCGCCCCAGCAGTCCTTATTTGTCTTTGATCGAGCCCGGGTGCTCCACATCTGCCGTAGTAGTCAGCAGATGTGGGAGGCAATCACCTTCATCTCTGCGGGTTTCGTCGTCTCCAACGGACCATCACGCCAAGTGGGCCGTGCGCGCCGCATCCGGAAATGCTCCCAGGCAGCGGCACACCATCATCGCCCCAATCTGCCGTCCCATGCGGTCCAGCACCGGAAACGCCGTGGCCTCCACCGGCGAAGCGGCTTCATCCTGACGCACCAGTAGATTCACCTGGACCACCTTGCCCTCGTAGGCGGCCTGCGCCAGCGGAAGCTCCTGCGGTTCCAGCATCCGCTCGCCCTGGCAGTCGAACAGGCCCAGGGCCTCCGGACAATCGTCCATGCTGTTGCGGTCCATGTCGATCTCGCCAAACAGCGTAAAAGCCGCCAGGTTGGCGTAAACCATCTGCCCGCACTCATCGCAGGCAATCACCGGATCGGTCATCAGTGCGGTCACCGATAGCAGCTTGTCCAACTCGCGGGAATCTTTCTGCACGCTCGACCTTTCCCCATCCGGGACTCCGAGACCCATCCCGTCCGGCGCGCAACTATAACAGATATGGCCCACCGTCCCAAACCCGCATTTTCCTTATTTATTCCCGCCCACTCTTACTTTGGTCACTTCGCTCACGCGGGTGCCCTGCGAATTCCTAAGGCCAAGATGGGATGGTGGCCCAGATGCACGCGTTGCCCTGCTGGGCTTTCGCGCCCGCTGCTCATCCAAATACTTCCCTGGCGGCCAGCGCCGTGTTCACGTGGATCGTCACCGTGTCCTCCGGTTTGCGCGCGTAGCCTCCGGCCAGCGTCGTCATCATCGGAAAGCCGTTATCGCGGGCAAAGCGGTAAACCACCCGGTCGCGCTCCTTCAGCCCCTCGATGCTCAGTCCCAACCCGCCCAACTGGTCCTCCGCGTAGGGGTCGGCCCCGGCAATGTAGCACACCAGTTCCGGCTGGAAGCGTTCCTGGGCCCCCTTCAGCGCCGTCTCCAGCCACTCCAGGTATTCGCCGTCGCTGGTCCCGTCCGGCAGGTTCACGTCGATCGACGAGGGCGGCTTCCAGTACGGATAGTTGCTTTCCTGGTGCAGCGAAATCGTAAACACGTCGCGCGTCGCGCTGGTCTTCACGTGCGCTGCCCGGCTCGGTGCCAGCAGCGAAGCCGACCACGACGCCCGCGGAAACGGCTCCGGGTCGCCCGTGCCGAAGATCGCCGCCGTCCCGTTGCCCTGGTGCACGTCGCAGTCCAGCTACCATCGCCCGCGCAATCCGCCCATCGCGCTGCAGCGCGCGGATCGCAACCGCCACGTCGTTCACCAGGCAGAATCCCTCTCCATGGTCGGCAAATGCATGGTGAAAGCCGCCGCCCAGATGCACGCAGCAGCCCTCCTTGAGGGCGAGTTCGGCGGCCATCATCGAGCCGCCGGTCATATAACAAAAAGCCTCGGCCAGTTCCTTGCTGTAAGGAACCTCCAGCTCCAGTTCCTCGCGCGTGCTCATCGTTCCAGTCTTCAGCTTGGTAACCCACAGCTTGGTGTGCACCAGCAGCAGGTCCTCGTCCCGGCAGGGCTCGGGAGCCACGAAATCGCATGCCCGGAAGGCCCCCGACTCCAGCAGTTGATCCCGTATCGCGGCATATTTGCTGGCCTGGAAGATGTGCTCGCCAATCGGCAGCTTCGCTTTTTCCGTGTAAACCAGCCGCATCCCGAGCCTCATCGCAAACCTGTCCCGCTTGCCCTGCCGTACTCGGCATGGATTGCAGGATTGTAATGCAAATGTGCTCGGGTGGAGCGTCAACCTCATCGGGTGCCCCATTCAAGCCTTCCTTTGGCTTGAGTGGGGTAGTTGACCTTGCCCTTGACCTACCCGCGAAACCTCTGCCCGCTTTCCCTGCCCATCGCGTCGGCTATACTCTCCGCATGGTGCGACCCACCTCCCCAGTGCCCGTGGACGACGAACCCGCGCGCCCCCAGGGCGTGGGCCTCACCGCGCTTGCGCTGGCCGCGCTGATCGTGATTTATTTCATCCGGCGTGTGTTTCACTTCTTCGGCGGGACTCTCACGCCGTTTCTCAGCTTCGAGCAGCTCATGATGTGCGGCGGGACCTTCCTTGAACTGCTCTTTATATGGCATTACTGGAAGGGCCAGAATTGGGGTAGGATTTTCGTCCTCCTCTGGTCGCTGCCTGTCGCCGTCCGCGCCATCGCCTTCCTGGTCGATCACAACCTCGATCCCGCCGCGCTCATGAGCCGCCCCCTGAACTTCTTTCACGCGCTGCTTGCGATTTTTCTCCTCTACTGGCTCAACACTCCGGAGCTGCGCGCCTGGTTCAAGAAAATATCGGCCACCGCCGCCGATCTCATCGTCCCCCGCCTGGTCGGCAGACTCTGCACCGCCCTCGATGTTCATCCCTCGGCCGCCAATTCCCATCCCGTCTGGCACCTGGCCTTCGAGCACGGAGCCGAACTTACCCTCAGCTGTCCCTGGCGCATCGTCCTCGACGACAATTTGGCGTTCGTCAGTTCGCCAGCGGGTGGCAATCCCCTCCAGCCTGCCCCTGTTCCCAATCCCTCCACCGACCCCGACGACGCCCGCCGCCTGCTGCAGAACCTGCGCGTCACCGCCATCCACCTCGCGCCCCACACCTCCGATCTCTTTCTCACCTTCGAGATGGGCATCCAACTCCAAACCTGGAACCCGGCGTCCCCCAACACGCACGCGCCAGCCACCTCGCCTCAATGGACGTACTCCGACCCCGGCCTCAGCGTCACCGCCCGCGCCGACGGTCTCAGCTCGCAACTTGTCGCCGTGTCCGCGCCGCCGCCCGCGAGCGACGAACCCTGCTAGCCTGTGTTTATGATTTACGTGTGCTAGGATTTAGATAGTGCGGCATCTACTGCCGTGCACCGTCGGGGCGTAGCGCAGCCTGGTAGCGCGCCTGCTTTGGGAGCAGGATGTCGCTGGTTCGAATCCAGTCGCCCCGACCATTCTTTTTCTTCCGCTTTCTTCCAGTCCAAAGATCACGTCGAACGGCTCTTTCCTGCCCCGCACACCGCATCGGTGACTAGCCGCTGAGATGTACGGGACAATGGCCGGAGTCGAGATCCGTTATTGGTTCTCCCCTTGCTGCAGGTTGATCGGCGCTGGGATCGGCTGCAGGTTTGGATCAGCCAAGCTTCCGGCCGCGCGGCGAACCGAGGGACGCATCTCCCAGTTCCACTTCCAGATGGCGAACAGCGGCGGATAGACCACCAACTCCATCAGGAACGACGTCACAATGCCGCCGACCATGGGGACGGCGATGCGCTTCATCACATCGGCCCCGGCGCCGTTGGACCACAAAATCGGCAGCAGGCCGAAGAGCATGCAGGCCACGGTCATCACCTTGGGACGCAGGCGCTTTACGGCTCCGTGCTCGATAGCATCGCGCAGCTGGGGCCAGGTGGAGAGCTGGCCGCGCGCGGCGGCCTCGGCGCACGACAGGTCGAGGTAGAGCAGCATGAAGACCGCCGTCTCAGCATCCACGCCCAGCAGGGCAATCAGTCCCACCCACACCGCGACGCTCATGTTGTATCCCATCCAGTAGAGGAGCCATACAGCTCCGATGCCGGAGAAGGGAACGGCCAGCAGGATGATCGAGGTTTTGGCCACTGAACCGGTGTTGGCGTAGAGCAGCAGGAAGACCGCAAATAGAGTGACGGGAAGCACCGTGATGAGGCGCTGCCGCACCCGCAGGATGGACTCGTACTGGCCGCTCCAGACCAGCTGGTATCCGGTGGGGACGTTGACCTTCGCATCCACTACGCGCTGGGCTTCGGCGACGTAGCTGCCCAGGTCGCGCCCGGCCACATCGACGAAGACATAGCCGCTCAGGCGGCCGTTCTCGTCGCGGATCATGCCGGGACCGGTGCGCAGGGAGAGCGTTGCCAACTCGCCCAGCGGCACCTGCGCACCGCTTTGTCCGTTGGCCCCAGGAATCTGCACCAGGACGCGCTCCAGCGATTGCAGGTCGCTGCGGTATCCGCGCAGGTAGCGCACGCTGACCGCGTAGCGCTCGCGGCCCTCGACGGTGGTGGTGGCGGTTTCTCCGCCGACGGCGGTCATCAGCACGGACTGGGCATCGTCGATGGTGAGGCCGTAGCGCGCCAGGGCGTCGCGCTTAATGGTGAAATCGAGGAAGTAGCCCCCGGTGGTCCGCTCGGCATAGACGCTGGCGGTCCCGCTGACTCCGTGCAGAGCCTGCTCCACCTCATGGCCGATGCGCTCGATCTCTTCCAGATTCGAGCCCAGGACCTTGATGCCGAGCGGGGTGCGCACGCCGGTGGTCAGCATGTCGATGCGCCCTTTGATGGGCATCGTCCAGGCGTTGGTCACGCCCGGCATAGTGAGGGCCTCGTTCAATCCGCCCATGCCGTAGATGAGATCGTTGGTGGTCTGGCGGTCGGGCCAGATGCGGGCCAGCAGCGCATGCGTCCAATGCGGCATGCGATGGGAGTACCAGCGGTCAACCGCCGGCCACTGCTCACGAGGCTTGAGCACGACGACGGTTTCCATCATCGAGAGCGGGGCGGGATCGGTTGCGCTCTCCACGCGTCCCGCCTTGCCGAAGACCGACTGCACCTGGGGAAAGCTGTAAAGGATGCGGTCCTGCTCATGCAGCAGGGCGCTGGCCTGTCCCACGGAGATTCCCGGCGTGGTGCTGGGCATGTAGAGCAGCGTGCCTTCATCGAGCGGCGGCATGAACTCGGAGCCCAGCTTTTGATAGATGGGGATGGTGACGGCCATCATGAGCAGGGCCACGGTGATGGGCAGCCACTTGTGATCGAGACAGAATTCGACCACCGGCTGATAGATCTTCATCAGCGGCTTGCTGATGGGGTGATCTTCTTCATTGCGGATCTTACCGACTAAAACCGAGCTGGTGAGGCGCGCCAACCAGGCGGGACGGAAGGTGAACGCATCGACGCGCGTCATCATCAGGCGCATGGCGGGATCGAGGGTGATGGCCAACAGAGCGGCCAGCACCATGGCCAGGGTTTTGGTAAGGGCGAGTGGCTTGAAGAGGCGGCCTTCCTGCGCCTCCAGGGCGAACACCGGAAGGAACGAGACGGCAATCACCAGCAAGGCAAAGAAGCTGGGTCCGCCGACTTCCTTCACCGCGTCGATCACCACGCGGTGATAATCCTCCTTGCGTCCACCGGCCTCCCAGTGCTCCAGCTTTTTGTGAGTCTGCTCGACGACGACGATGGCCGCGTCCACCATGGCGCCGATGGCCACGGCGATGCCGCCCAGCGACATGATATTGGCGGTCATGCCCGAGAGCTGCAGGGGAATGAACGCGATGAGAATTGTGATGGGAATGGTGACGATGGGAATGATGGCGCTGGGAAAATGCCAGAGGAAGATCAGGATCACCAGGCTGACGATAATCAGCTCTTCGATGAGGGTGTGCTTCAGGTTGTCGATGGCGCGGTCGATGAGCTCGGAACGGTCGTAGACGGGCACCACGCGCAGTCCCTTGGGCAGCGAAGGCCCTAGCAGCGCAATCTGCTCCTTCACGCGCTCGATTACCTTCTCGGCGTTTTCCCCCACCCGCATGATGACCACGCCGCCGACGGCTTCGCCGCGGCCATCAAGGTCGGTGACGCCGCGGCGCATGGCCGGACCGTAGCTGAGGGTGGCCACGTCGCGCACCCGAACCGCAGTGCCGCTGGCGGCGTTGTTGAGCAGCACGATGTTTCCAATGTCGTCGAGCGAATGCAGATAGCCTCGCCCGCGCACCATGTATTCGCGGCCGCTGAATTCGACCAGGCGGCCGCCGACATCGTTGTTGGATTTGCTGATGGCGTCGGCCACGGCGTTGACCGGAATCTTGTAGGCCTGCAGGCGAATGGGGTCGATCTGCACCTGGTACTCGCGGACAAAGCCGCCGACCGGGGCTACCTCGGCCACGCCGGGCAACGATTGCAGGGCATAGCGCATATACCAGTCCTGGTAGCTGCGCATCTGGTCGAGGCTGTACTGGCCGGTGTCATCCACCAGGGCGTACTCATAAACCCAGCCGACGCCGGTTGCGTCCTTGGCCAGCTCCACGGTGGCGTCTTTGGGCAGTCGCGCGGTGATGGCATTGAGATATTCGAGGGTTCGCGAGCGCGCCCAGTAAAGATCGGTGCCCTCGTCGAAGACGATGTAAATGTAGGAGACTCCGAAGTCGGAGAAGCCGCGGATGTCTTTCACCTTGGGCATGCCGAGCAGGGCCGAGGTGATGGGATAGGTGAGCTGGTCCTCGATGATGTCGGGACTGCGGTCCCACTTGGCGTAGACGATGACCTGGGTGTCGCTGAGGTCGGGGATCGCATCGATTTTGGTGTTGCGCATGGCGCGATAGCCGAACATGGCCGCCACCGCGACCAGGATCAGCACCAGACCCTTGTGACGCGCGCTGAATTCGATGATCGCGCCGGTCATTTGGCCCCTCCCATGTCCATGCCGGGCATGCTTCCCCCGCTCGATTTTGCCCCGCCCGTGCTCGTTCCGTTCATGTCCATCGGCGCATTCAATTGAGTATCGGAGTCGAGCAGGAAGTTTCCGCTCTCCACAATGGTTTCGCCCTTTTTGAGGCCTGAGGTGATGATGGTTTTGCCATCGACGGTGGCCCCAATGGTGACTTGGCGCGGCTCGAACGTGGCATTGTCGCGGGCCACGAAGACCGTCTGCACGGTGCCGCTATCGAGCACGGCTTCCGACGGAACGGCGAGATGGCGTCCGTAGGCAATCTTGAGTTCCACGTCGGCCAGCATGTTGGGTTTCAGCACCAGCCCCGGATTGGCCACGTCGATGCGGATCTTGGCCGTGTGGGTCTGCGGGTCCAGCTCCGGATAGCTGTATCCGATGCGTCCGGTGATAATTTTGCCCGGCGCGTAGGGGAAATGAATGACCGCCTGTTCGCCCACCTTCACATACGGGAGATCGGCCTCGAAGACATCGGCGGTGACCCAGACATGGGAGAGATCGGCGATGGTGTACATGTCGGTGTCGCCGGTGGCCGCGGAGTTGGGAAACACCTTGCGGTCGGTG
Source organism: uncultured Acidobacteriota bacterium (assembly GCA_963742165.1). Lineage (GTDB taxonomy): Bacteria > Acidobacteriota > Terriglobia > Terriglobales > Acidobacteriaceae > TOLSYN. The sequence continues at coordinate 54,767 of CAVUKX010000005.1, forward strand.
ACAAAGCCGTTCACGGGAGAGTAGATGGTGATGGTCTTGCTGACTTCGCCGGTGCGGTCCAGGGTGGCGATCTGCTGGTCGGTCAGGTCCCAGAGCTTGAGACGCTCGCGGGCGGATTCGAGCAGAGACTGCGAGCTCTTGGCCACCTCTTGATAGGGCGAGTTGCCCATCTGCTGCTGTCCGCGGCGCGCAATCAGGTACTCCTGCTGGGTCGCCACCAGGTCCGGGCTGTAGAAGGTGAACAGCGGCTGTCCCTTGTGCACCAGCTGTCCCACGAAGTTCGCGTACACATCTTCGACCCAGCCGGAGGTTTTGACGTGCACGTGTGCGATGTTCCGCTCGTCGGCCGTTACTACGCCGGAGGTGCGCAGGGTGCGGCTCATGTCCTGCTCATCGACCGTGGTCAGGCGCACGCCGAGCGCACGCTGCTGGCTCTGGGGAAGGTGAATCAGTCCGGCCTCGGTGGTGGCTTGCTCGGCCGGAGTTTTGGATTCATACATCGGCACCAGCGCCATGCCGCAGTCGGGCGCGATGCCGGGCTTGCTCGAGTGATAGGCCGGATGCATCGGGTCATACCAGAAGAGAATGCGCTTCTGCGGTTCGGAGGCGATGGGAGAGCCGGCCGCCGGCGCCGCGCTCTGTGCGGAGGTCCCAGGATGCCATGCGGCGTGCTTGCCCACCAGCAGGAAGGCGATGAGTGCCGCGCCGGCCAGCAGGGCAAAGATGCGAAGTGCGGTACGGATACGTGGATTCATCAGTGGGCCTCCGAAGCGGCTGGTGCGGAGCTGGGCTCGGCGTTGGGCGACGTGCTGGGCGCCGGGTTGGGCACCGGGCTGCGCGGGGTGTCGAGCGAGTTCAGTTCGCCGGTGAGCCCCTCGATGCGGGCGATGGCGATCTCATAGTCGGCGCGCTGCCGGCGGTAGTCGAGTTGGTAGGCGTAGATGGCCGTGTAGTTGGTGATCACGGAGAGGAAGTCCACGTTGCCCACCGTGTAGGAGGCCTGCGCGGATTCGCGCGCCAGCTCGGCCTGCGGCAGAATCGCCTGGTCGTAGAGATCGGTCATCTGCTTGGCGGTTTGCGCCGCGGCATACGCCTGGCGCAGTTCATAGCCGGCTTCCAGACGCCGGGCCTGTTGGCCCTGCCGCGCGGCGTGGACTCGCAACTCGCCTTCGGCCACCTCCTGGCGAAGCCGGTCGCGATGCAGTGGCAGGTTCACGGTGAACTGCGCGCCTTGCATCGTGGGATTTCCGGTGCGCTGCTGGACCATGTAGCCGACGCTGAGATCGGGTGTGCCGTCTTTGCGGCTCAGAGCCAGGGCCGCGTCTTCGCGCTTGGCCATGCTGGCCTCTTGCGCCAGCATGGGGTCGTTGGCCTCGGCCAGTGGCGCCAGGGTTTCCAGCGCGAGGCAGGGCGGTGGGATCGCCTTCCGGCTCGGCAGCCGGCAGCGGAGATTCGGCGGGCCTCCCCATCAACGTGTTGAGCCGGGCCGCCGAGGTAAGACGCTGCTGCTCCAGGGCCGCGGTGCGCTGCATCAGCATGGAGATCTGCAGCCGCGCCTGCAGCACGTCCTGCTGCATCGCCTTGCCCACGCGGTAGCGGGCCTCGGAGATCTCGGCCAGTTGCTCAAGGCGCTGGCGATTGCGCGCGGTGACCTCAAGCGCCAGTCCGTAATAGCGGTAATCAAAGAATGCAGCTTTGGCGTCGCTGACCATCGCGCGCTGGGCCGTGGTGCGCGTCCGCTCTTCGACGGCTACGTCCTGGCGCGCCACTTCGCGTTGCAGGGCGAGCTTGTGGCCCAGCGGCACCATCTGCATAAAGCTGAAGCCCCGATAGCTGGAAGGATCGTTGTCCTGCACCTGGAAGGGTACGGCATTGCCCATCCAGGAAAGGGTGAACGAAGGATCGGGCAGAACGCCTGTCTGCCCAACGTGGGCGCGTTGTGCGTCGATCAGGGTCGCGGCCCGGCCCAGTGCGGGATTGGCCGTGAGTACCTCGCGCACCACGTCATCCAGGCGAAGCTCGGCGGGCGCCGGAGCGGAAACTTGCTGCGCCCAAGCCATCGGCGCCAGCAGAAGCAAACCAAACAATTGTTTAAACATGAATCATCTCTCTCGAAGAGCAAACCAATGCCAATACAGGCGCACGGCAGCCAAACGGCCAGGCGCAGGTCAGCGGCGGTCCTGAGAGATCAGATGAGAAGAGTGCAGAGGAGCGACAACGGAGAAGCTGGAGGCGGAGCAGGGACACGGCTGTCCACGCGCAGAACCGGCAGAGCGGGCAGCGCGGCAACCGGGGAAACCGAAGGCAATAACGCAATCTGCATCGGCGCCACGATTTGCGCCGCGGACTCGCCCAGAGCCGGCAGGGAAGCCTTGCGCTGGCAGCAGGGAGCTACGGGAAGCTGCGAAGCCGGGCCAGGATGGCTGGCAGAACTCGCACCCGAGGCATGATCCATCTTCGCGCAATGCGAGCAATGGGACATGGACACGGCGGTAGAGCCCGCCCCGTTGCAAAGCGCAAGCCCCAGCGCAGGCGCCAAAAGCACCGCGAGGAGCAGCCCGGAGGCAATCAGTCTGCGCAATTGCATACTTCTTCTATACACCCAATCTCCACCGGAAATCTGTGACGCGAGATCACAAGTCGCGGTTCTGGGACTGCAAATTCTATCGCCGGATGCAAAAACCAAAGTAACATGCGGCGTCTGATCTTGGTTGACATTCCCGGCTGGTTCCCGCAAACTCCAAGTAATGAAGTTGCGCAATGCAGATCCGCAGCCGCCACGGTCACTGCCGGCCCAGCGAGTGCGGAGAGAACTTCAGATTTCATAATTGCCCAAGCACTAATTCTCCGGCCCGCAGGCATATCGCCCGCGGGCCTTTTTCCGTTATAGACTTTTAAAGGGTTCGCAGCCGCTTGCCGAGCTCGCCCACAGGATGACAACGCATCATGCATTTGTTCAGTGAAGAAGTTACCCTCGAAGGACACATCATCGACTCCTGGACCCTCCCCCGCGCCTTTGACGCCATCATGGACATGGGCGGCACCTTCGATGTCGAGGAGATCCAGGTCGGCCGCGCCAAGGACGAGCCCTCCTTCGCCCGCCTCAAGGTTCATGCCAACACCGAGCGCGAGTTGGAGTCCATCCTCCTCGCCCTGCAGCCCTTCGGCGCCATCCTTGCCTCGCGCGACGACGTAGCCTTTAAGCCCGCGCCCGCCGACGGCGTGCTGCCGCCCGATTTCTACTCCACCACCCACCTGCCCACGCAGGTTCGCCTCAACGGCCGCTGGGTCGAGGTGCAGAACACCGAGATGGATCTGATCATCGTCGTCAACCCCGCCGCATCAGAGGCGCGCATGATCCCCTCCGCCTCGGTCCGCCAGGGAGAGCTCGTCGTCGTGGGCCACGAAGGCATCCGCATTCTGCCGCCGCAGCGCCCGCGCGAGCGCGAGGTTTTCAGCTTCATGGGCTCCAATGTCAGCTCCGAGCATCCCAAGCGCCTCGTCATCGAGGAGATCGCCCGCCAGATGCGCGACATTCGCGCCCGCGGCGGCAAGGTCCTCATCGTCGCCGGCCCGGCCATCGTGCACAGCGGCGCCGGTCCGCTGCTGGCCAAGCTCATTCGCGACGGCTACGTTCAGGTCCTGTTCGGCGGCAACGCCATCTGCACCCACGATGTCGAAAGCGTCCTGCTCGGAACCTCGCTCGGCGTAGCCCTGCACAACGGCCAGCCCGTCCCCGGCGGACACCGCAACCACATGGCCGCCATCAACACCATCCGCGCCGCCGGATCGCTGCGCAAGGCCGTCGATAGCGGTGTCCTCAAAGAGGGCATCATGTATGAGTGCATCAAGAACAACGTGGACCTCGTGCTGGCCGGCTCGGTTCGCGACGACGGCCCCATGCCTGACGTGATTACCGACGTGCAGCAGGCCCAGCTCAGGATGCGCGAGGCGATCAAGGGTGTCGAGATGGTGCTGATGATCGCCACCATGCTGCACTCCATCGCCACCGGAAACATGCTCAAGGCTTCGGTCAAAGTCGTCGCCGTCGATATCAATCCCGCCGTCGTCACCAAACTGGCCGACCGCGGAACCTTCCAGGCCCTCGGCCTGGTCACCGACGCCGAACTCTTCGTCCGCGAGCTCTCCAACGCACTTGCCTCGCTCACTGCAGAAGAGCCCGCCAAAACCGCTAAGCACTAACCCTGGAAAATCGGGTGCCCCGTTCAACCTTCCTTTGGTTGGGCGGGGCTTTTGACTTGGCTCGTGTTTTGTTTTTGGGGTGTCATCCTGACCCTGAGCGTAGCGAAGGGGAAGGACCCCAGCGTAGCTCAAATCTGCACCTACGTTCGCAAGGCACTTCGGCGCCAATCGATGCTTCTTCTTTTGCCCGCTCCCGCGCTGTCTTATAATAAATGTTTGCAATTTCTCAGGAGCGCGTACCCATGCCCGTCACCACCACCGAAAAAATCTGGCACAACGGCAAACTTATCGACTGGGACGAGGCCAAGATCCACGTCATGTCGCACGTCGTCAACTACGGATCGGCCGTCTTTGAAGGAGTGCGCTGTTACGATCTGCCCACCGGCCCCGCCATCTTCCGTGCTCAGGAGCACGCCCAGCGTCTGCTCGACTCGGCCAAGATCTACCGCATCCCCGTGCCCTACACCCGCCAGCAATTGGTCGATGCGATGTGCGAGACCATCTCCGCCAACGGAGTCTGGCCCTGCTACATCCGTCCGCTCATCGTGCGCGGCTATGGCGAAATCGGCGTCAATCCTCTCGGCAACCCCACCGAGTGCTACATCGCCAACTATCCCTGGGGTAAATATCTCGGAGGCACCGAGGATGTCGGCGTCGATGTCTGCGTCTCCTCGTGGAACCGCCTTGCGCCCAACACCCTGCCCTCCATGGCCAAGGCCGGCGCCAACTACATGAACTCCCAGCTCATCAAAATGGAAGCCGTGCTCAACGGCTATGTCGAAGGCATCGGCCTCGACGTCAACGGTTACGTCAGCGAAGGCTCCGGCGAAAACATCTTTGTCGTGCGCGGCGGCAAGCTGCTCACTCCGCCGCTCAGCACCTCGGTCCTGTCCGGAATCACCCGCGACTCCGTCATCTGCATCGCGCAGGAGCTCAACATCCCCCTCGTCGAGCAGAACCTGCCCCGCGAAATGCTCTACCTCGCAGACGAAGTCTTCTTCACCGGCACCGCCGCCGAAGTCACCCCCATCCGCTCGGTGGATAAAATCACCGTCGGCGAGGGCGCCGTCGGCCCTATCACCAAGGCCATCCGCCAGGAGCTCTTCAGCATCTTCGACGGCAGCAAGCCCGACCGTTTCCACTGGCTCACCCCCGTCCCCGTCCGCCAAAAAGCCGGCGCCTAGCGCCCGGAGCAGATAGAGAATCGGGTGCCCCATTCAAGCCTTCCTTTGGCTTGGGTGGGGCTTTTGATCTTGCTCTTGCCGTGCCCTTGTTTTTTTGAGGTGTCATTCTGAACGCTATGAAGAATCCCTGCGCCGCCCAAATCTCCGGTGCAGCTTCCTGGCACTTCAGCCACCCATCGCATCGGGTGCCCCATATCTGCCCGTCTTTGGCAGATGTGGGGTAGTTGACCTTGTTCTTGCCGTTCCACTTGAACTACCGCGCCTCCACCCACATCGGCATTCCACCCTTCGGCCTCAGCGTAAACAGCGGCTCGGCCACCACCGCATGCCGCTCGTCGTGGCGCAGCTTCCAGCGCTGCGCCAGCGTGGCCAGCACCAGCACAGATTCCATCCAGGCAAAGGCCTCGCCAATGCACTGCCGCGCGCCCATGCCGAACGGGCAGTATGCGCCGCGCGGACGCGCCGCCTTCGCCTCCGGCGTGTGGCGTTCGGGATCGAAGCGCAGCGGATCGGGAAAGAATCGCGCGCCGCGGTGCAGGATATATTGGCTGGCCAGCACCGTCGTCCCCGCCGGCAGCCGGTATGGGCCCAGTTCGAAGTCGTGCAGCGCCAGCCGCCCCATTGCCCACGCCGGAGGATACAGCCGCAGCGCCTCGGCCATCACCATCTCCGTGTAGCGCAGCTGCGGCAAATCGTCGAAGCACGGCAGCCGCCCCTGCAGCACGCGGTCAATCTCCTCGTGCATCCGGCGTTCGGCCTCCGCATTCTGCGAGAGCAGATACCACGCCCACGTCAGCCCAATCGCCGTTGTCTCAAAGCCCGCCAGCGTCACCGTCATCACCTGGTCGCGCAGATACTCATCGCTCCATCCCTGCTCCCTCTGCGCTTCCAAAAGCATTGCTAGCAAGTCTGTCCCGCTCGCATCCCCAGCGCCTGCGGCCGGCAGCGCAGCGTTACCCGCCGCCCGCCGCCGGTGTTCGTCGATCAGCTGCTCGATCGCCGCATGCAGCTTCGCCCGCGCGTGCACAAACTTCCGCAGCGGCGTAAAAGGGATCTGCAACAGCAGCCGGATGCCCGGCAGCAGCACAATCGCGTTGTACACATCCATAATGTCGGCCATCGCAGAATTCAGCTCGTGCACCGCATCGCCCAGATCCGTGCCCAAAAGCGTCGCTCCCAGAATCCCCAGCCCCAGCGTCATCATTTCGCGGTGGACGTCGCACTTCTCTCCCGCCGATGCGCCTGCGGCCGGCAGCGAAGCGTTACCCGACTTCTTGCTCCACTCCTCGCACACCCGCGCGGCCCGCCGCACGATTTCATCTGCATGGGCCGCCATCTTCTGCCGGTGGAAGGCCGGCGCCGCGGCCTGTCTCTGTTGCTTGTGCATGGCTCCGTCGGCGGTGATCATGCCTTCGCCCAGCAGCAGCTTGGCCCTCTGCTGGGTGCGCTCCTTTACGAAGTTCGCCGCCTGCACCACAAAAATCTCCCGCAGGTATTCCGGATGGTTCACAAACACAATGTGCCTGCGCCCCAGCCGGTAATGCGCAATGTCGCCGTAGTGCTCCGCCAGATGGGTGAAGTGCGCAATCGGGTCCACCCACTTCTTCTGCTTCAGCACGGTGGTCAGCAGGTTCGCCCCTGGACCCGGCGGCAGGCGCAGCTCGCCCGGCTTCGCCCTAACCTCGACCTGGCTCTCGATTCCCATGTGCCTGTTCGATGCTCCACCCGTGTCCATCGCCGCAATCCCTTTGCCGGACCGTGCGCCCGCCACTGCGCCCGCGGCCGGCAGCGCAGCGTTACCCGCCACTGCGCCCGCGGCCGGCAGCGCAGCGTTACCCGCCACTGCGCCCGCGGCCGGCAGCGCAGCGTTACCCGCCACTGCGCCCGCGGCCGGCAGCGCAGCGTTACCCGCCACTGCGCCCGCGGCCGGCAGCGCAGCGTTACCCGCCACTGCGCCCGCGGCCGGCAGCGCAGCGTTACCCGCCACTGCGCCCGCGGCCGGCAGCGCAGCGTTACCCGACTTCGCGCCATGCCGTCCCATTCTGCCTCGTCCCAATTCGTGCCTTTACGCCCGTCCGGCTCACGCCGAATTCCCCGAAAGGCTCATTACCATCGTTCATTGCGCCGCTCCCTGCAAAGTGGTAGCTTCGGGTTATCGTTCCGAAAAAAGAGTTCAATCCATGACTATTGATGACCTGTTGCGCATCGCCGTTGAGCGCAAAGCCAGCGACCTTCATCTCAAGGTCGGCAACTATCCGCACATCCGCGTGGATGGCGAGCTGGTGCCGCTCACCGATCAGCCCCGCATCACCGGCGAAGAGATGCTCAACATGGCCTTCAGCATGATGTCCAACCGCCAGAAGCAGAAGTTCAAGGAATGTGCCGAGATCGATCTGGCCTACGGCGCCGCCGGCCTGGGACGCTTCCGCGTCAACGTCTTTCAGCAGCGCGGCAACGTCGGCATCGTGCTCCGCGTCATTCCCACCAAGATCCGTGCGCTCGAAGAGCTGTTCCTGCCCGCCGTTACCGAGCGCATCTGCGAAGAAGCGCGCGGCCTGGTGCTGGTCACCGGAGTCACCGGTTCGGGCAAGTCCACCACGCTTGCCGCCATGATCGACCGCATCAACGCATCGCGTCCCGAGCACATCATCACCATCGAAGACCCCATCGAATTCCTGCATCGCGATAAAAAAGGATTCGTCAATCAGCGCGAGGTGGAAGTCGATACCCCGAGCTTCGGCAGCGCTCTGCGCGCCAGCCTCCGCCAGGACCCTGACGTCATCCTGGTTGGCGAAATGCGCGATCTGGAAACCATCTCCACCGCGCTCCACGCCGCCGAAACCGGCCACATGGTCTTCAGCACCCTGCACACCCTCGACGCCATCGAGACCGTCAACCGGATCATCAGCGTCTTCCCGCCGCCCGAGCAGAAGCAGATCCGCCTCCAGCTTGCGGCCACCCTGCGCGCGGTCATCAGCCAGCGCCTGGTCAAGCGCTGCGACGGCGCCGGACGCGTCCCGGCCGTCGAGATCCTTATCTCCACCGCCTACATCCGCGAGTGCATCACCACCCCCGAAAAGACGCGCAACATCCGCGAAGCCCTGCACCAGGGAGTCTCGCAGTACGGCATGCAGACCTTCGACCAGTCGCTCTTCGACCTCCTCCAGAAGGGCCTGATCTCCTACGAGACCGCCCTCGAAAACGCCAGCAATCCCGACGATTTCAAGCTCCGCGTGCAAGGCATCTCCGGCACCGCCGAATCCACGCGCGACCAGTTCTCCCAGCAGCTCGGGCGCTTCTAAGCCGTGCCCCAGCGGCTGGCAGTGAGCGGGAGCTAATTGTTCGATTAGATTTGTACGAGGAAATCGTCCACCCACAAAATGGTCTGGATGGATAGTCCGTTTGGTAAACGTGCCCATAGTAAAATCAATACATGGTTGATAGCACCGCAAAACAAGCGCTCGCGGAGTGCCTAGCCCGGGGAGACGCGGGACACCAATATCATACCGGCTGCCCGGTATGCCATAACTCTGAAGCGAGCGTGTATGTGCAGCGCCCAAAAGTGCTTTGGGTTAAATGCCCGTGCGGGGTTATATACAAGCAGTGGTCGGCAGAAGCGCATACCGTTTCGGCGCCGTTTGATCCGGCGGCTACCCACTATTCCACGCGATGGGGCAGAAGAGTTGCCAAGTCTCGCAACCAAATCAGGGATGTGCTCAATTTCGTCAGCCGTGGCCCAGTGCTGGATATTGGCTGCTCGTTGGGTTACACAATCCATGCCGCGCAGCAATTGGGACTAAAAGCGCAAGGCGTGGAATACGATCCCGGCGTGGCGCAGTATTGCCGATCAAAAGGATACGCTGTTGAAACCGGGTCCATGACAAACCTGCCCTTCGATTCCAATGCCTTTCAAATTGTCGTAATGAAGCATGTATTGGAACATACGCATGAGCCGAGTTCCGCACTGCGTGAGGTGTGGCGTGTGCTGAAACCCAATGGTGGCCTGATGATCGCGGTACCTGACGGCCGCTACGGCAAGGCGGTTCGCGACCCATACAAGTGTAGATTTTTTGACTACGCAGACCCGGATACCGGACATTGCATCTATTACACTCCCACCACGCTGGCGCGACTGGTGGTCGATTGCGGCTTTTCCGTGGCTCACCTGCACCCGCAACTTATACACCGCACAGCTCCCGCTCCCCTGATGGCGGCACAGATCGTCGCCTCCCCTCTAACTTGGCTTGTCGAGAGGTTTCGCGATGCGGCTCATATCCGGAAAGAATTCTGGCTGGTAGCCGTCAAACGTGATAAGCCGCAGTCAGCTTGAGACCAGTCTGCATGAACCCGCCGCGCGACTGCCGTACGGGGAACGCTTCGCTACCGCCCGGCCGGCGCACGTCCCTTGCTTTAATCCGCCATCGGTCTGAAACTGATGAAGCCATGGCATGGAAGAAGAGCACGGTCCAACGCACCTACACCGAAGCCGCTCTGTACGACTATGCAGTGGGCGCGCTGGCCCGCCGCATGCGCACCGTTGCCGAGTTGAAGCGCCTGATGCGCACCCGCACCGCGCATCAGCCCGACAGCGATGCCCTGGTCGAAGCCGTCACCGCGCGCCTCAAAGAACAGCGCTACCTGAACGACACCAGCTACGCCTCGTCTTATTCCGCCTCCCGCCGCGACAACCAAAAGTTCGGACGCATCCGCGTGGTGCAGGAACTGAAAGCCAAGGGCGTGCATCCCGAAGTGATCGAGAAAACGGTTACGGAAACCTACGCCGAGGCGGATGAGCAAAAGCTGGTGCGCGAGTTCGCCGAACGCAAGCGTCTCAAGCCACCCGGCGATCAGAAGCAGGCCGCGCGAATCTTCCGCATGATGACGCGCGCCGGATTTTCCTCCCGCGCCATCCTCCATCTGCTGCGCAACTGGCGGGTCGAAGACGAGACGCTCTCCGCCCTCGAGCAGGAGCGCGAGATGGCCGAGCTTTCGCCTCCGGATCTCGCCCCTCCGGAGCTCGCCCCTGCGGATGACGACGAGCCATGAAGCCGCAGCCCGATTGGTCGGCAGCCGTCGAGCATCTCTCCGCCGCCGATCCCAAACTCGCCGCGCTTATCGCCCAGATCGGCCCCTGCACCCTGGAGATTCCGCACCACTTCAGCATCTTTTATTCGCTGGCCCGCTCCATCGCCTATCAGCAATTGGCGGGCGCGGCGGCCCAGGCCATCTTCGGACGTGTCGAGGCGCTCTTTCCCAAAGGCCGCATGACGCCCAAGCGGCTGCTTGAACTCGACGATGCCGTGCTCCGCGCCGCCGGTCTTTCGCAGAACAAACTCGCCGCCCTCCGCGATCTTGCCGCCAAATCTCTGGACGGCACCGTCCCTACCAAGCGCAAACTCGCGGCAATGGCCGATGAGGAGATCATCGAGCGCATCTCGCAGGTGCGCGGCATCGGCCGCTGGACGGTGGAGATGTTGCTGATCTTCCGCCTCGGCCGTCCCAACGTTTTGCCCGTGGACGATTACGGCGTGCGCAAGGGAATGCAGCGTCTCTACAAATTGCGCGAGCTTCCCAACAAGGCTGCCATGCGCCGCCGTTCCCGCAAGTGGGAGCCGTGGTGCTCGGTGGCCAGCTGGTATCTGTGGCAGAGCCTGGAGCTTCCCGCTCGCACTCCGCGCAGCCGGAGCAAAGCCGCAACCCCACGCAAGAAAGCCGCAACCGGAACTGGATCTACCGCCAAGAAGGCTGCAAAGAAGACGGCAGCAAAAAAACGGCCGTAGAAGCCGCTCATCATCCTTGCCATTGCCGTCTACTTCAAGCGCACGTCGAAGGTCGCGCGGCAATGCTCATCCGGCTTGAATTCCACGGACTCCATTTTGTCGTCCTTGCTGATGTAGATAAAAATGGGCTTCTTGGGAACCTCGGGCAGCCCTGCGATTTTCACCTGTCCGTCGGCGCTGGTGTAGGTCTCCAAGTCAATCTTCTTGGCGCCCATAAAGCCGTAGTGGATACGCGTGGTGACCTTGGCGTTGTAGATCGCCTTGGAGCCCGCTCCGGTTACCGTGATCAGTGCCGAGCAGCCGCCCTGATCGGCCGATATCTCCGTGGGTACAACCGTTGCCGTCGCGCTCTGGGCGAACTCCGCCTGCGGACAGAAGACGACCAGACTGGATAGAAGAAGGGCTGACAGAGAGAGATTACGCATGTTCACCAGAGTATCGCAGCTCGCCTACGATTGCATGCTCTTCAGGGCCTCCAGCAGATCCTCCTGCGCGCTGCCCAGCTTCCCGATCGTCTCCGCGTGCACCAGGGAGTGGTCGCTCTCCAGCCGCTCCCGTAGCGTGTTTACCAGTTGATGCAGTTTCGTCACCTGCGCCAGCGCCTTCGCCTTGCCGGAATTGCTATCGACGCTCTCCAGTGCCAGCGCGCGCAGGATACTGTTCAGCCGTTTCTCTCCATCGCAGCCCAGGTCGCTCCATCGCAATCCCATACCCACGGCAGGAACGGTGTTGCGAACCTCCGCCACGGCATTCAGCTGCACGCCGTTGATGACGAACTCTCCGCTAAGAATCTCGCCGGTGGCCGTCACCTGGTTGCATCGCACATAGCAGCCGCGCTCGCTCACATCGCGCAGCGTGCCCCAGATGGGTGTGTTAAACGACGTCGAGTGCAATGTGACCGGGCCGTTGCAGGCATAACGCTGATCGCTGCGCCGGTCACCCTCTTTTGCCTGCTGCTGCAGTCGATCGCGCCAGGGGCTTCCGCCGGGCTCCCTGCACTGCAGCCCCATCTCGAAGGTGCCATCCCGGTTGCCATTGACCCATGCCACCTTGAAGCGGGACTTCGCTCCTCCGCTCTGCAGGCCGACGATATCGCCCGGGTTGAGCTTGGCTGCCAGTCCGGTGACACGCGCGCCCGATAGGCTGATGTCCAAAGTGGTCGCCGGCTGATGAAAGGCCTTGCCATCGGCGTCAATGCCCAGAATGCGCACATTCAGTGTCGCGGGCAGGCGCAGCTCGCGGCGCTTGGGCATAGCCGCAGCCGGATTGCCGGGGTTGGGTCCGTAGTTCATTCTGTACCTTGATGTCTACCGAACATTATGGCGGGCCAGGATGAACTTGTCGCGCTATTTGTGCCGTGCAGAGTAGGATCGGCTTCCCACGGTGTAGCTCCTTCCGGGCTATATTCCCATTCTAGGGCCAGCGTTCGGCCGTCAGCGCCCGTTGGCCAAGCGCCCGCGGCCGAAGCGGGGTCCGTTGCCGTGTACCCGCCATATACACTCGGCAAGCGCCCGCGGCCGGAGCGATCTTCATGGAATGTTAGAATCGTGATTCGTATGCCTACCGGAAATGACGTTCGACGCATGTTCCTGGACTTTTTCGTCCAGAAGGGCCACCGCGAGGTGCATAGCTCCTCGCTGGTCCCTGCCAACGACCCCACCCTGCTGTTTACCAACGCGGGCATGAACCAGTTCAAGGACGTCTTCCTGGGCGCCGAAAAGCGCGACTACACCCGCGCCACTACCTCGCAGAAGTGCGTCCGCGCCGGCGGCAAGCACAACGATCTGGAAAACGTGGGCTTCACCAACCGCCACCACACGTTTTTCGAGATGCTCGGCAACTTCAGCTTCGGCGACTACTTCAAGCAGGACGCCATCGCCTACGCCTGGGAGCTGATTACCTCGCCCCAGTGGTTCGCCATGCCGCCCGCCAAGCTCTACGTCACCATCTTCCGCGGAGAGAACGGCGTCCCGCGCGACCACGAAGCCTACGACTTCTGGCTCAAGGCCGGCGTCCAGCCCGAGCGCATCTTCGAACTGGGCATGAAGGAAAACTTCTGGCAGATGGGCGACACCGGCCCCTGCGGCCCCTGCTCGGAGCTCCACTACGACATGGGCATCGCCTCCAGCGACCGCAAACTGCCCGAGTGCGCCGCCGGAGAGTGCAAGTTCCCCTGCGAGTGCGGACGCTACGTCGAAATCTGGAACCTCGTCTTCATGCAGTTCGACCGCAGCTCCGACGGCGTCCTCAACCCGCTGCCCAAGCCCTCCATCGACACCGGAGCCGGACTCGAGCGCGTCACCGCCGTCCTGCAAGGCGTGGTCAGCAACTACGACACCGACCTGTTCGTGCCGCTCATCCAGCGCGCCGCCGAACTGACCGGCGAAAACAGCGAATCAATCGAACGCGCGGGTGGCCCATTCAAGCCATCCGTTGGCTTGAGTGGGGCAGTTGACTCAGCTTTTCTCACCGAGGCCAAGGAGGAAAAGGCGCACCAGGCGGCTCGCTCCGCGTCATCGCCGACCACAGCCGCGCCGCCACCTTCCTCATCAGCGACGGCATCCTTCCCGCCAACGAAGGCCGCGGCTACGTGCTGCGCAAAATCATCCGCCGCGCCATCCGTCACGGACGCCTGCTCGGCCAGACGCAGCCGTTCCTCTACAAAATGGTGGATGCCGTGGTGAAAGAAATGTCCGGCGCCTACCCGGAACTCAACGAGTCCGCCGCGCGCGTCGCCAAGGTCATCGAGAGCGAAGAGACGCGCTTTGCCGAACACGGTTGCCGTGGGACTCGAGCAAGCTGCAGGACCTTCTCGATTCTGACCGTACGGGACCTTCCGCAAGCGGTGCAGGCTAGGTGATTCGGCGACAGATGCGCAGGGAAGAAGCGTTCAAGCTCTACGACACCTTCGGTCTCCCGCTCGACTTCATGGTCGATGCCGCGCGCGACCAGGGCGTTCATTTCGATCAGGCCGGCTTCGACGCCGCGATGGATGAGCAGCGTTCCACCGCCCGCGCCTAGTTGGAAGGGCGGCTCGCAGAAGTCCGCCTCGCCGGTCTTCGCCGCGCTGCCGCCGACAATTTTCGAAGGCTACAAGCAGGAGCAATCCTCCAACTGCGAAGTCCTCGCCATCGTCGTGGACGGTCAGGGTGCGAAGCAGTTGCTTCCCGGCCAGACGGGTGAGCTGGTCCTCGACCACACGCCCTTCTACTCCGAAAGCGGCGGCCAGGTTGGCGATAAAGGCTGGCTCTACTCCGACGACCGCACCGTGGTTGTCGCCGAAGTCGAAGGCGTGCACTCGCCCGTGCAGGGCGTGCGCGCCCACAAGGTCATCGCGCGCCATCCCATCGCCGTGGGCGAGAAGCTCATCGCCGTCGTCAACTCCGAACTGCGCTCGGCCACGCGCCGCCATCACACGGCCACGCACCTGCTCCACGCCGCGCTGCGCCAGGTGCTCGGAACGCACGTCAAGCAGGCCGGCTCGCTGGTCTCGCCCAACTATCTGCGCTTCGACTTCGCGCACTTCTCCTCGCGTCGCCGACGAAGAGTTGCAGGAGATCGAGGACATCGCCAACCGCCAGGTCCTCATCAACAACCGCGTCGAAACCATCGAGGACGTTCCCATCGACGTGGCCGTCAACGAGTATCACGCCATGGCGCTCTTCGGCGAAAAGTACGGCGAAAAGGTGCGCGTCCTCAAGATCGCCGATTTCTCCACCGAACTCTGCGGCGGCACGCACGTCGCGGCCACCGGCGAAATCGGACTGATCAAACTTCTCAAAGAGGGAAGCGTTTCCAGCGGCGTGCGTCGCCTTGAGGCCGTGGCCGGCGAGCAGTCGCTGCGCCACTTCCGCCTGGATCACGAACTCGAAGGCATGGTCTCGACCCTGGTGGGACGCAGCGAACTCACGCCCGCCGAGGCCCTCAAGCAGGAACTCGACCGGCGTGAGGAAGAGCTCAAAAAGCTGCGCAAGGAACTCGACCAGGTTCGCATGAAGTCGGCGGCATCGGCCGTGGCCAGCGCCGATGAAAACGTGAGGGAAGTGAAGGGCGTCAAGGTGCTGGCCCACCGCGCCGATAACCTGGACCGCTCGCAGCTCCGCACCCTGGTCGATCACTTCCGCAACAAGATCGGCAGCGGAGTGGTGATCGTAGGCTCGGTTTCCGATGGCAAGGTGGCCGTCATCGTGGGCGTTACCAAGGACCTTACCGCCAAACTGCAGGCCGGAAAGATCGTCGGCCAGGTGGCGCAAAAGGTTGGCGGCTCCGGCGGCGGACGTCCCGACATGGCCGAGGCGGGCGGCAAAAATCCGGAGTCGCTGGATCAGGCGCTCCGCGAAAGCTACGCGACGGTCGAAGCCCTGCTCGGCTAAAGCAGTTCCAGAGTTGATATACCTCGAGGCCGGCGAGGCCAGCTTTCGCGACGGCGCGGCTCTCGTCTTTGCGCTTGCGGTTGTTCCTAAGTTGTCATTCCGCAGCGTAGCGAGGAATCCCTGCGCCGTTGAAGTATGCCACCCGGCCCAGGAGGCATTTCAGCCAGTGACTACACCGCCGGATTTTCTGCGGCGCTGACCTGGGAAAGCAGCTCCGCGCCTACGGAAATTCTCTCCGCACCTTCCATTCAGCCATGAACCGCCGTAACCACGCCGGGAATCATCCGGCGCTTTCTCCTTTGTTTGTACATGTTTCACCCGGTCACTGACTGGGTTCCCGGTCCTTTCGTGCATTGCTGTCCAGCTTTCATCCGACTTATAATCCAGTCACTCAGAAACAGTGTTCTTGCATTGCGCCAGGCCTCTCAGGTTATGAATATCAACGTCTGGACCTACCGAACTCCGGCGCAGCATCCCCATCGTTGGGTGGCCGCCGCCGTGGTGTTCGTGCTTTGCTTCCTGCTTCCCTCCCCGATGCTGGCGCAGGCGATTCAGCCAGTCTCAATCAACGGACACATTGTCTTTACCAACGATGGTCCACCGCAGATTGCGGAGGATTCTTCTCAGCGGCCAACGCGGAGTGAATCGCAGTTTTTTTACTGGAGCACGGTCGAGAAACGCTGGAAGCCGGTAGCGCCGGCCTCGCCTCGCGCCCTGCGCTCGGCGCGCGCCGTTGCCGGTGAGGTGTCCAGCTACATTGAGTCGCGTCCCCAGTTGGGCACGGGTAAAACTCACGTCACGGGCGAACTCGCCGCGCAGGATCCCAACTACTCGCAGGCCGCCGGAAATCGCTCCGTCAGTGCTGGCGCGATCGACCACTATATTGATGAGGCAGCCGCGCGCCATCATGTCGATCCCAATCTCGTCCGCGCCCTGGTCAAGGTTGAGTCCAACTTCAATCCCCGCGCGGTTTCCAGCAAGGGCGCCATGGGATTGATGCAATTGATGCCCGAAACCGCCCGGATGTATGCTGTGCGTAATCCGTTCGATGCGGCGCAGAACGTCGATGCCGGTGTCCGCCATCTGAAGGGGTTACTAGATAACTTCAAGGGGGATGTGTCGCTCTCATTGGCGGCATACAATGCTGGACAGGGGGCTGTGGAGCGCAACAGGGGTATTCCTCCCTACACGGAAACCCGCAACTACGTGAAGCGCATCACCAATCTCATGGGTGGAGGCCCGGCGCTGCATGTCAGCAGCGTTTCGTTCCCCATTCAGGTCCGCCGCGATGATCGCGGCAGGCTGGTGATCAGCAACACGGACTGACCAGGCGCCAGCGGCCGGAGCGGCATCTGCTGCCGCGTACGCTGAGTGCAAGGATGGGTTCCGAGCCGGGATTGGCAGGATGAGTTGCGAGCCAGGGTTGCGAGGATGATGCAGTCGATGACAGGACAACTCGCAGGGCGCGGATGGAAACGCTGGATGACTGCGCTCTCCATGCTCTGCCTGCTGGTTGCTCCGTCGTTTGCCGCCAGCGTTCAGGTGAGGAAGCAGCAGGCCCGCTCGCAATTTGACAGCGCCGAGCGCATGCGCGAGGAACTGAACGGGATGTCCCAGCAGGACCGCTCCCGCCGCGAGTACCAGCGCGTGATGGATGCCTACCGCAGCGTCTATTACACCTCGCCCACCAGCAGCAAGGCCGATGCCAGCGTGGTGGCCGTGGCCGAACTGCTGGCCGAAAGCGGACGCACCTTCAATGATGAAAAGTCCCTCCGCGCCGCCATCGCGCAATACGAGTTCCTGTGCCGCGAATACCCCGGCAGCAAGTACCGCTTTGGCGCACTGTTCACCATCGCGCAAATTTACAAGGACGATCTGCTGGAGGCCGACAAAGCGCGGGAGGCGTTCCAGGAAGTCATTCGCCGCTATCCGCATATGCAACAGGCCTCCGACGCACGCGAAGCCATCGCCGAGATGGATCAGCAGCCGCACCTGGCTCTGAAGCCGGTGGAGCCCCACGCCACGGACTCGCGCGCCGCGGATGCCAAGCCGCAGGACGCAAAGCCGCAGGATGGGAAGGTGCAGGATGTGAAGGCGCAGGAGCTCCCCACCGAAGCGCCGCCGCGCAGCACTCTGCCGCTGGTCACCGGAATCCGTCACTGGTCCACGCCGGACTATACCCGTGTCGCCATCGATCTTGAGCAGGAAGTGAAGTACGAGGCCGGACGCGTCTCCAACCCCGACCGGATTTTCTTCGACCTGCATGACACCAAGCTGGCCTCCACCCTGGCCGGCAAGACCTTCGATGTCTCCGACAGCTTTCTGCGCCGGGTACGCGTCGCACAATTTCAAAAGGGCATGGTGCGCGTCGTGCTTGAGGTGGACGCGGTCTCCGACTACTCGGCGTTTCTGCTGCCCAACCCCTATCGCCTGATCATCGATATCCACGGGCGCAAGCCCAACGCTCCGCACACCATGGTGGCCCGCGCCCAGCAGGAGGAAGAGAATCGGGTTTCTTCGCCCGCGCCGCCGCCGGTGGCCTCGAAGGAAGCTGCGCAAGAGGCGACGCCTCCGGCAGTTCCCGCCGCCATTCCTGCTCCGCCCGCACCCGCCGCCGCACAAGCCGCGACCGAGCCCCTGCCCGCCACGCCGCACGAGGCGCCCGACAAGCCAGGCGCCAAGTTTGGTCCCAGCATGGCCGATGGCAGCTTCTTCTCGCCCGCGCCGCAGCCCGCAACACAGAATGCCAATCCGCCTGCGGTTGTAGTGGCCGAAAGCGAAGCTCCGCGGCCCGTCGCGGCAGAACCCGTGCCTCCGCCCACTTCCGGCGCGGCGCCGGAGTCCACCAAATCCGAGGTTGCCAATCTGGAGGGTCTCGAACGGAAGGCCACCGACAAGCCGACCTCGCAGCCGACCGTCGAGGTGGTTGCTCCGCGCGGCTCCATCAGGACGACGCTGCCCACCGGCAAGAAGAACCAGCGCGAATCCGAGTTCCGCCAGGCTCAGCCCAACGCCGAAGGCCAGCGCTCGCTGATCCGTGCGCTCGGTCTCAAGGTGGGACGCATCGTCATCGATCCCGGCCATGGCGGCCATGACACCGGCACCATCGGCCCCGGCGGCCTGCTGGAGAAGGATCTCGTGCTCGATGTCTCCCTGCGCCTTGGCCGTCTGCTGCAGGGCAAGATGGGCGCCGAGGTGGTCTATACCCGCGACGACGATACTTTTGTCCCCCTGGAAACGCGCACCGCGATTGCCAACCAGCAGCAGGCCGACCTGTTCATCAGCGTCCACGCCAACTCCAGCCAGGACCCTTCGGCCCGCGGCGTGGAGACCTACTACCTCAACTTCAATCCGTCGCCCGATGCTCTGGAAGTCGCCGCCCGCGAGAACGCCGTCAGCGAAAGTTCGGTGCACGAACTCGGCGACCTGGTGAAGAAGATTGCCTTGAAGGAAAAGGTAGAGGAGTCGCGCGAGTTCGCCGCCGACGTGGACCACTCCCTCTACCAGGGACTTGCGGGAAAAGATAAAACGCTGCGCGATCGCGGCGTCAAGAAGGCTCCTTTCATCGTGCTCATCGGAGCCAACATGCCTTCCATCCTGGCCGAGATCTCCTTCGTCTCCAACCCCGGCGACGAGCGCAAACTGGAGACGCCCGAGTACCGCCAGAAGATCGCCGAATCGCTCTACAAAGGAATCGCCCGCTACATCAACGGCCTCAGCGGAGTGAAGCTCGCCAGCAAAACCGGCGATGAACAGTAGCAGGCTCGTCTTAACGAAATAATTTCTCCCCAAAAAACGCCCTCCCACAGAATCGTGAGAGGGCAAATACTTTCCGAGGCGAATCTCTGCTTAGGCCAAGACCGCCTGGTACTCCTCGTACGTTCCTTTGAAGTCGGTGATCTTGTGATCGTTTTCGAAGTGCCAGATGCGGGTTGCCACTTCGTCGATCAGGTCGTGATCGTGCGTGGCGATCAGCACCGTTCCCTGGTACTTCTGCAGTGAGATGTTCAGCGCGTTGATCGATTCCAGGTCGAGGTGGTTGGTGGGCTCGTCGAGCACCAGCACGTTGGGCTTCTGCAGCATCAGCTTGCAGAAGAGCAGACGCGCGGTCTCGCCGCCCGAGAGCACGTCGGTGCGCTTGTTGGCTTCGTCACGCTGGAACATCATCTGTCCCAGCAGTCCGCGAATCTCCTCGTCGGCCGCACCCGGGTTCCACTGGTGCAGCCAGTCGAAGGCCGACATTCCCGGCGTGATCAGCGCGCGAGGATCCTGCGGAAAGTATCCGATCGAAGCTTCATGTCCCCAGACGACTTTGCCCGAATTGATGAACTCGCCGTCGTAGCCGCTGGTGGCGCGCAGCTCGCTCATCGGCGTGGTCGGTGAGTTGGTTAGCACCGCGTTGATCAGAGTGGTTTTGCCAGCTCCGTTGCGGCCCATCAGCGCGATCCTTTCGCCGCGGGTCACGCTGGCGGTAAAGCCGCGCAGTACCGCGACCTCGTCGTAAGACTTGCTGACGCCTTCCAACTCCAGGATGTGTTTGCCCGAGGGCCGCTTCGGTTCAAACTTCAGGTACGGACGCTGAATGTTGGACCTGGCAAGATCGGTCACCTGCAGCCGCTCTACTTCTTTGCGGCGCGACTGAACCTGGCTGGAGCGGGTGCCGGCGGAAAAGCGCGCGATGAAGTCGTTGAGCTGGTCAATCTTCTTCTCGCGCTGCGAGTTCTGCGCCTCGATCTGCGAGCGCACCTGCGTCTTGGCCAGCACCATCTCGTCATAGGTGCCGGTGTAGGTGATGATCGTCTGGTAGTCGATGTCGGCGATGTGGGTGCAGATGCTATTGAGGAAATGGCGGTCGTGCGAGATCGCGATCAGGGTGCCGTCGTAGTTGTTCAGGAAGCCCTGCAGCCAGTGAATCGAATCCAAGTCAAGGTGGTTGGTCGGTTCGTCCAGCAGCAGCGCCTGGGGATTGCCGAACAATGCCTGAGCCAGCAGCACGCGCACCTTCTGCCCGCCCTGCAGCTCGCCCATCTTGCGGTCGTGCAGCTCATCAGGAAGATCCAGGCCCTGCAGCAGCAATGCGGCGTCGGTATCGGCGGAATAGCCGTCCTCTTCGCCGACGGTACCTTCCAGCTCGCCCAACCTCATGCCGTCGTCGTCGGTCAGCTCCGCCTTGGCATAGATGACCTCGCGCTCTTCCATGGCGGCCCACAGGCGCTTGTTGCCCATGATCACCGTGTCGATGACGCGGTAGGCGTCGAAGGCAAACTGGTCCTGGCTCAGCACGCCGAGCTTGCGCGGGCGCACCACCGTGCCCTTCTGCGCCTCCAACTCGCCGGTCAGCAGCTTCATGAAGGTTGACTTACCGGCCCCGTTCGGACCCGTGAGACCGTAACGCTTCCCCGGCGTAAATGCCGTGGATACTTCGTCGAACAGAATTTTAGCGCCGTAGCGCATGGACACATTGGAAACTGAGATCATAATTTTTTAAGAGTAGTGCTGGAACAGCCGGCAGGCGGGACGCACTTCGCCCTCTTAGAATATCACGGCATGCGTGTTCCCCATGGGAGCGCGTCAGTCAGCTCTGCCCGGACACCTCCGCGTCCGCTCCGTGATCTAATAGAAGGAGGACGCACTTCCAGCTCATGAAATTTCCTTACCGATCTTTTTGCGTAGCGTTGCTGGCGATGTTGTTCGCAACATCGTTCACCAGCCAGGCCCTGCTGGCCCAGACCAAGCCTGCGTTTCTTCCCACGGCCTTTGCGGGTTGGGAGGTGAGCGGAACGCCCCAGCTTGGCTCCGATCCGCGCAAGATCGACAGCGCCTCGGCCAACGTGCTCAAAGAGGACCGCTTTGCCGCCTTCGAGCTGGCAACCTACCGGCGCGACGACCGCACGCTCACCGTAAAGGCCGCTGAATTTCAAGATGCGGCCGGAGCTTACGCGGCCTTTACCTTCTATCGCCAGCCTCGGATGCGCGCCGAAGACATCGGCATGCTGGCCGCATCGCTCAACGACCGCGTGCTGTTTTTCAACGGCAATATCCTCGTCGATGTGCAGTTCGATCACGTCACCGCCATGAGCGGGGCGCAGCTGCGTGAGCTGGCCGCGCATCTTCCCGTGGCTACCGGCCCCGCCGCGGCCCTGCCGACGCTTGCCGCGCACCTGCCGCATCAGCAGCTGGTGCCGCAAACGGCCCGCTACCTCATCGGCCCCGAGGCTTACTCCGCGCTCAACATCAATCTCAGCCCCGAGCTTATCGACTTCAGCAAGAGCCCCGAACTGCTCTGGGCCCGGGTCAACGGAGAAGCGCCGGGCTCGGCGGAGATTCTCCTGATTGCCTATCCCACGCCCCACATTGCCATCGCCAAGCTCCCCGCCTTCGAACAGCTGGCTCCGCCCCTGGGCGGAGGCGTGGGCGCCGCAAAACGCAGCGGACCCATCATTGCGCTGGTCCGCGGCAATATCTCCCGTAGCGACGCCGGAAAGATTCTCGACGGCGTCAACTACGACGCCAACGTCACCTGGAATGAAAATACCGGCCTGGGCAAGCGGGACAACATCGGCAACATAGTCGTCGCCGCGCTCACCCTGGCTGCCATTCTCTTCCTCATTTCCCTCGGAGCGGGGGCCGTTTTCGGCCTGGGAAGGTTCCTGCTACCCCGATTCCGGGCGAGAAAAGCGGGAGAAACGCCCGACGACGGAAAAATGATTCGCCTCGACCTTCGCTAGGGAAAGCGTCCGTAAGCTGGCCGCAAGCAAGAGGTTAGGGCTGGAACGGAGCTCGAAGTGACATTATTTGTCACAGGTGAAAACTTGGGCGAAAATGTTAAGTTATTGATAATACAGACATTTGTTTCAGAGAATTCGCTTGACACCCTGTTTTATGGGCTCATAGTATTTCCTCAGAAGGTTTTGACGGTCTAGCCTCCGTTGGAACTATTCTCCCTTGAAGAAAAGGTCGCCCAGTTGCCGGGCGGCCTTTTCGTTTGTCCAAGTCCCGGAAAAAAGATGGGCGCTCACCAGGAGCACCCCATGGAATTCTCGATCAGAGATTCAAGCCGATGGTCGCGGCTCTTTGACAAGCGCACGATACTGAAGAAACATCGACGTTCTCCAGCGCAGGATCATTCCGAATGCCAGGATGAAGAATAGCCCCGCGGTTTGTTGCACCGTGAGCACGGTATCCAGATAGCCGCGCGCCGCGACGCGAATGCCGGCCAGCACAATCACCACGGCGAAGAACGCATGGGAGCGCTGCGCCATGATGGTTTCTCCGTCGCGCACCAGACGCGAAGTGCGCATCAGCGGATAAGCCAAACCGATCGCTCCGCCCAGGAACGCGATCCCGGCCCAACTCCATGGGACCCGGAACGGCGGAGCAAAGAACATGCAGAATCCGGTGGCCATGCCCAAGGGCGGAATGATGATCTTGCGCGCCGAGACAGCGGTGCGCGATTCGCGAACCCGCCACACCATCACCGCGATCGCTCCAAGGATGGAAGTGACCAGTGACATCACGTTGAGAGCAGGTATGGTCATGAGAACCAGGGTTGACTCCGGGGCGCAGAAAGCGGACTGGCGAACGTTGTTTCCAACGCAAGAGTCTTGCGCTTTGCTTGCCGCCGCATTGCAATAAATTATATCGCCGCCAACACCGGAAGCCAAAGAAATAGCCGCCGGTGCGCTCCTTGCCGTCTCCGCCGGTGACTTATCGCCGGGGCTTCTGGTGTGCGCCGTTAATTTGGCAGTGCATGGTTCCGCGGTTCCCATGTCTGCATCCAAGTACCTGAATACGTTCAAGTCCCTACCCGCTCTTGATCGCGATTCCTATCACGAGGCGAAGGAGAGTGTTGCCGATGGTTGAGGCCTATCTGAATCAGATTGCCACGTCTGTGCCGGATCACGATGTGCACAGCAGATTTGTGGATAGTGCTCCCTCTCTTCTGAGCGACGAGCGTCATCGGGTCCTCTTCAAACGCATGGCACTCAAGTCGCAAATCGAGCACCGCTATTCTTTCCTGAATCCGCATCCCGATGCGATGGGGATCGATAGCATCGACGAGTTTTACCGGCGTGGCAAGTTTCCGGACACGGAGACGCGCATGCGCTTCTACGAGCGCTACGCGTTCACGCTGGCACAGCGTGCGCTGGATCAGCTGAATTTCGCCGAGCATAAAGACAGCATCACCCATCTGATCCTTACCACCTGCACCGGCTTCTATGCTCCGGGGATCGATCTCCAGGTCGTTGCGCATTACGGTCTCAATCCTTCGGTGGAGCGGACGGTTGTCGGATTCATGGGGTGCTACGCGGGAATCAACGCGCTGAAACTGGCGCGTCATATCGTGCGTTCGGAACCTTCGTCCGAAGTTGCGATTCTGAATCTGGAGTTGTGCAGCATTCATTTGCAGGAAACCGACGATCTGGAACAGGTGCTCTCATTTCTGATCTTCGCCGACGGTTGCTCGGCCAGTCTGGTGTCGAGCCAACCGTCCGGCATCGAACTGCAAAGCTTCGTCTCCACCATTCTGCCCAATAGCTCAGATCAGATCACATGGCATATTGGCGGGCGCGGCTTCGACATGGTGCTCATGGGGCGGGTGCCGGCGACCATCGCCCAAGGGCTACCCTCCTGCATGGATCGTATTCTGGGCGGCCACAGGGCCGAAGAGATCGGGCATTGGGCAATTCATCCCGGCGGTCGCACGATCCTCGATGCTGTCCAGAAAAGCGTCGGTCTTCCAGATGACGCGTTGCGCCAGTCTCGCGATGTGTTGCGCCGCTTCGGCAATATGTCGTCGGCGACCGTCATGTTTGTTCTGAAAGAGATGTTGCAGCCCGGAACGGCTGCGGGACGAGGATGCTCCATGGCATTCGGTCCCGGTCTTACCGCCGAGAGCATGCTGTTTCAGACCGCGGGAAGCTGATGGACGATTGGCCAGATTTCAACCAGCGCAGCACCCAGCCGGAGTTGATGGATACCGAATCGGTCAGCTTCGCGGAGTTCCATGACTGTCTGAATACCTTGAGCACGATCAATACGTTTACCTTGGCCTATCGCCCAACCCTGCGATGGTTGGAGCGCATGGTGGGCGGCGCCGGTTCCGGAGAATCGATCGCGGTTCTTGATATTGGCTGCGGCGGCGGAGATATGTTGCGGCATATCTGGAAATGGGCGCGAGAGCGAAACCTGGCGATTGAGCTGGCCGGCATTGACCTGAACCCGCTGGCGAAAGAGTCGGCGGAGCAGGTCACGCCAGCCGATGCTCCGATCCGCTTCGAGACGGCAAACCTTTTTTCGCTCGACCCTGGTCGTCGCGCCGATTTCATCGTCAGCTCTCTTTTTACCCACCATCTCACAGACGGTGAATTAGTCCGCTTTCTCCGATGGATGGATTGCCATGCCACACGCGGCTGGTTCATCAACGATCTGCATCGCCATCCTTTGCCGTACTTTTTTATCAAGTATGCGGTGCGATTGCTGTTTTCCAACCGGATGATCCGGCATGACGCACCGGTATCTGTGGCGCGTTCGTTCACGGCATCCGAATGGCAAAATTTGCTGAGCGAGGCCGGTATCCCAGCGGAGAGAACCAGGATCGAGTGGTTCTTTCCCTTCCGCTATGGTGTTTCATGCCGGAAGGTTTAAAACGGTGGGAGCATGTCGTCATCGGCGGCGGTGTTGCCGGCAGCGCGGCAGCCATACGACTGGCGCAGAACGGGCGAAAGGTTTTGCTGCTGGAAAAAGAGCCAACCGCACATGACAAAGTTTGTGGCGAGTTTATAAGCTCTGAGGCGCAGCACTATCTGCAGGAACTCGGCCTCGATCTGGCGGCCTTGGATGCGGCGCGGATCGCCAACATACGGCTCATGCGAGGCCCCATGATTGCTTCCGCAAAATTGCCGTTTAGCGGCCTCAGTCTCTCGCGCCGCGTGCTGGATGAGGCGATGCTGCAACGCGCCCAGGCTCAGGGAGCGCTGGTTTGGCGCGGGGCTGCCGTCAACGCGCTCGTCAAAGAGCCGGAGTGCTGGCGGATTGAAGTTGCCGGCCATGACGCGATTCGGAGCGATACGGTGTTTCTGGCAACCGGCAAGCATGACCTGCGCGCATGGCGACGCACCGGCGGAACGCAAAATGACTTTATCGGCTTCAAGTGTCATTTTTGGCTGGCACCGAAACAGAGAGAGGCGTTGCGTGAACACGTCGAGATGACCCTGTTCGACGGCGGTTACGCCGGGCTGGAGCCGGTGGAAGGCGGAAAGGCAAATCTGTGCCTGGTGGTGACCCGGCGGCATTTTGCCCGGTACGGTAAACATTGGGATGCGTTGTTGGACGCCATTCTGAAAGCGTCGCCGCCACTTGCCGAACGAATGGCCGGCGCCCAGGCCTGCTGGCCACGGCCTTTATCCATCTTCGGAATTCCGTACGGCTTCGTCTACCGTGCTTCGTCAAGCGCTGCGCCGGAACTGTATCGGCTGGGCGATCAAATGGCGGTCATTCCTTCCTTCTGCGGCTATGGCATGTCCATTGCGCTCTATACAGCTTTTCTGGCGGTCGAGTGCCATCTGCACGGCGACGCCAACCTGTACCATCGCCAGGCGCGCAGCCAACTTCTGCCCTTGATCCGGAGTGCTTCCGTGCTATCGAAGATGGCCGAACATCCGGTTGCGCAACGAGCCATGCTATTGGCTTGCCGCATCCGACCAGAGCTGATCACATTCCTTGCAAGACATAACAGGATTTCAAAACCTTTGAGCTCGCGACCCGGTTGAAGTCGTCAGCTAGACCTGCAAAACTAGAAACCATGGGCCGCTTCGCTTCGACAGTTGAGTTTTATTCCCGGTTCCGCGAACCCTATCCGCCTGCATTCTTCCGCACGGTCGCGGAGCAGATTGGATTGCGTGGGATCGAAAGCCTGCTTGATATCGGCTGTGGGCCCGGGTTGCTTGCGATTGGCTTCTCGCCGTTCGTGGAACACTGCACCGGGATCGATCCGGAAGCAGCCATGATCGCGGCAGCCAAGGCTGCGGCGGCGGAAGCGGGTGTGGCACTCTCTTTGATTCATGCCCGGATCGAGGAATTCGCAGCCGCCCGCACCTTCGACATCCTTACCATCGGCCGCGCTCTTCACTGGATGGACCGCAACGCGACCATGCCGGTGTTGGAGCGGATGGTTTCCGGTCACGGCCGGATCCTGATCTGCGGCGCTCGCGGCGTCGAGACGCCGGCAACTCCGTGGATGAAGGCCTATGAGGACGTGCGCCATGGCTTGCCTTCAGGCACTGACAGAAAGCGATATCGGCTTGAAGCAATGGAGTGGTTTGCCGGCTCATGCTTTAGCCAGCTTGCTACCGCTTCGGTGACCGAAAGCCGGCAGGTCACCATTGCAGACCTGGTCGGCCGCGCTCTCTCCCGGTCAGTCACCTCGCCAGCAGTACTCGGGGATCGGCGGGCTGCGTTCGAGGCCGAGATCACTGCGGTACTCGAGCCATTCGCGCAGAACGGAATCTTGCAGGAACAAATTGTTGCCGGTGCGATGATTTTCGGTCGCCAGATCGGCTGAGTAGACCCAGGCGCTGACCTGATCAGCGCGGCGGCGGTCCCTGCACGACCTGCACAAAGTCGTTGGGACGGATCCACTTCGCAAACGCAGCGCGCACTTCATCGGCCGAGATGTTGGAATAGCGCCGCGCGGCAAGAATCGGTTCGTCGAGCGGCACTCCGGTGGTAGCGCGGTCCAACAGCCCCTCGGCAATTTCCGACTCGCTCGATTCAGCCAATGGAATCTGCCGTATCAACAGCGCCTTTGCCTGTTGCAACTCCGACGGACTGGCATCATGGGCCTGCATCCCGGCAACATCGCGCTGAACCAGACCACGCGCCTTGGAGACGTTGGCCGGGTCCGAGGCATAGGAGACGCTGAACGTCGCCCGCGTCCTGTTCGCATCCAGGTCATTGGAAACGTCGTAGACGTAGCCTGTCTTTTCGCGCAGGTCGCGTTCCAGGCGGGTAGCATAGAATCCGCCACCCAGCACATGGTTTCCCAGCTCAAGCGGGTAATAGTCGGGGTTAAAGCGATTCATGGGAATCTCTTCCGCCAAGTCGACGGAATCCTGTAATTGTTTGGGATCCGGCACAACGGTCGCCGATGCGCGGTTCGGCGGAACTGGCGGCAGGTCGAGCTCGGGCGTTGGTCCGGACGCAGTCCAATTGCCGAACCATTTCTCGAATGTCGCTCTCGCCTCTTCTGGCGTAACCGCCCCGACTACGACAATCGTGGTCAGGTCAGGACGAAACGTCGCGCCGTAATAGCGCTTCACGTCTTCCAGAGTGAGCGAACGGACGGATGCAGGCGTTGCCTGGCGCAGTTCGGGATCTTTCGGCGGGAGCAATCCTGTTTCAAGTTCCTTCGCGGCCCGGTAATCGGCGCTCTTCAGGAGTCCCTCGAGCGCCTGGGATGTTTTGTGTTTCTCCACCTCGAAGGCAGATTCGGGAAGGGCTGGTTGTAGTTCGTTCCCGGCCAGCAACTGCACTCCACGATCGAAATACTCGTGCAGTACCTGGAGTGAAAAGCTGCTGCCGGCAGACTCGCTGGCGGCGATATCGTCCAATGCTTTCTGAAAGTCCAACCGGTTCAAGTCGGTTGTGCCATAGGAAAACAGACTGTCCAGAATGGTGTCCACGCCCTCCTGGCCAGGAGGCGTTTCGAGCTCGTCTTGATGCCGGATCTCGCCCACCACGGTCACCATCTTACCCACGCTTTCCGGCTGCACGATGAGCCGGATTCCGTTGTTCAGGCGCATGTCCGCGGGGTGAAGATCCCAGCTGGGAATCTGTACCTGCTCCAGCAGGCTTTCCGCCCAGGTCGGAAGTTTGACCCGCTTGGTTGGCGTCTCCGTCACCTTTTCCTTGCCACGGAATTCCGGATGGGCGGATGCTTTTCCAGAGGGCGTCGGCAGGAGTGTGCCAACGATCGCAGAATGGTTGAGAAGCCAGGTCCTGGCAACGCGGTTCACGTCGGCGACAGTGACGCGCTGAATGGCGTCCACATCCTCCTGCGGCGAACTGCGCCCTTCCGCCGCCAGCGCTTCCGACCAAAGCGATGCAAGGTCGGGGATGGAGCTGCGATCATCTTCCGCCGCGGAAATCGCGCTGCGCTTGGCGGCCTCGACCAGCTCTGCCGGAACACCTCCGCCGGAATACGCCGCCAGAATGCCCAGCAGTGTTCGGGTGACGGAGGATGCATCGCTACTGGCCGGAATGGTCGCATAACCAATCGCCACACTGGCCTTCCGGTAGGTTTCGGCGAGTTCAAATCCCGCCTCCAATGCCTTGCCTTCGGGAACCAGTCCGTAAATGTTGGCGCGCTGGCTGGCCAGTACTTCAGCCAGCACTTGCGCGGCGGCAAAGTCGGGACTGTCGCTGCCTGGCATCCGGTAAGCTACGAGCACCATCGTGTACGGAGAGTCGCTGTGCATGGTGAATCGCTCTCTCCGCACTGGTTGCAGGCGGAAAACCGGACGGGGAGGAAGCGGGCGGCTGGGAATCGATCCATACAGTTTTTCCGCCATGGCGAGTGTCTTCTGCGGATCGACATTTCCGGTAATCACAAGGATGGCGTTGTTCGGCACATACCATCGGCGGTAGAACGCTTTCAGCATGGCCGCGCCGGTCAAATCAAACGACGCTTTGGTTCCTAACGCGTCGCGCGCATATGGCGTACCGGCGAAAAGATCCCGTTTGGCGCGCATCACAAATTCGTAAGCTGGGTCGGAGACGTCGCTGGCAACTTCTTGTTCGATGGCGCCCCGCTCCTGACTCCATTCCGCCTGCGAGTCCGTCGCCGCGCGCATGCACGCGGCGTCCACGCGCAGCGCAATCTCAAGGTCATGGGCGGACACGGTTTCGAAATACTGGGTGATGCCCTGCTCGGTTTGTGCGTTGTTTTGGCCCCCGAGCTGCGCAAAGATGGCAGCGATCTGGTCGGCTGAAAGGCCAGAGCAGCCGCGAGACATCATATGTTCCTGCGCGTGAGCCATTCCGGGAAAGCCCTTGGGCGACTCATCAGCTCCGGCCAGGTAATTCTCCGTCACGGCCACCGTCGGCGCCAGCGTGTTGCGCACGATCACCACGCGCATGTGGTTGCTTAACGTCCCGCGCGTAATATCTTCCTGGGCAATCGCCGCAGCCGACATCGACAACGCAAGCGCGACGATGCCAAGCACGGAAATACCCTTCACCGATTTTTGTCCATTGGCAAGCACCAGCTGCCTCATTGTGCGATCCATGATGTCACACTCGGATTGTACTGCCGGCGGCCAGCTTCGCAAGACCCAGCGACGATCTTACGAAATTGAGATGAGCTTGGAAGAAACAGGTAGACGCGGAACGAAGGGGCGGTCAGTGATCTGTCTGCGGAAAGTTGGATCCCATCGTCCGGGAATTTGTTTGCCGCAACTCGGGCAGCGGCCATCCGGTGTCAAGCGATAGTCGGAGATCAGATAACCGTAGCGTTCCACGAGAAGCGCGTGGCAATCGGGACAACGCGTGTTCTCCAGGTCACCCACCTTGCCAGGAAGATTGCCGGCGTAAATGTACCGCAGGCCGGCTTTCCTTCCAATCTCCGCAGCTCGCAGGAGCGTCCCTGGGCCGGTGTCGTCCGGATCCGTCATCTTGTAGTCTTTGTGAAACGCGGTGACGTGCCATGGGATATCCGGCGACACGCTGACCAGGAACTCCGCCATGCGGGTGAGTTCATCGTCGGAGTCATTGAAGCCTGGAATCACCAGGGTGACGATTTCGATCCAGAAGCCCATCTCATACAAGCGGCGAATCGTCTCCAGAATCGGTTGCAGGCGGCCGCCCAACTGGTGGTAGTGCTGCTCGTCGAAGCTCTTGAGATCCACTTTGTAAAGATCCACCCAGGGGCGCAGATACTCGAGCACCTGCGGTGTCCCGTTGCCGTTGGAGACGAACGCCGTCGCCAGTCCAGCGGCCTTCGCTTCTTTGAAGATGGCCACCGCCCATTCCGCGGTAATCAGCGGCTCGTTGTAGGTACTCACCATTAGGCGAGCGCCTTGATTGAGCGCCTCCTTCACCAGCATTTCCGGCGTTGCGCCGGCGGGCGAAACCATGGCATGAGGGTCGCGAAGTGCCTGCGAGGTCACCCAGTTCTGACAGTACGAACAGTGAAGGTCACAGCCGAGCATGCCAATGCTGTAGGCGAGAGCTCCACAATAGGCATGAAAGAAGGGCTTCTTTTCAATGGGATCGCACTGCACGCCACCGACATAGCCCCAGGGAGCATAGAGCGCTCCGCCGCGGTTGAAGCGGACTTTGCACACCCCCGCCTGCCCGTCGGCTATGGGACAGCAATGTCCGCAGGAGTAGCAGCGCACCCGGTCGCGGTCCAGTTTTTCGTACAGCTCCGGCGCGGCTTCACTTACGTGGTGATCGAGAATCTCCTTCAGGGTTGACATGGATAGAGCTCCCCACAAAAGCCACCCACTAAACTAGCATTTTTCCTGAGCGGCTTCACCATCCGCTCAGAGCGGGTGTTTACCTGCAGATTCATGCTATCTCGCAGGGTCGTAGTTCAGGTTCGGCCCGAGCCATCGCTCGACCTCTGCCACGCTCATCCCCTTGCGTTCGTGATAGTCGGCGACCTGATCGCGGTCGATCTTGCCGAGGCCGAAATATCGCGATTCCGGGTGGGCGAAGTAGAGTCCACTCACGCTCGAGCCGGGCCACATCGCAAACGATTCGGTAATCAGCATTCCGGTGTTCGCCTGCACATCGAGCAAACGCCAGAGTGTGCCCTTTTCGGTGTGATCCGGGCACGCCGGATAACCCGCGGCCGGCCTGATTCCCCGATACTTCTCGTGGATGAGGTCCTCGGTGCTCAGGCCTTCCTCGCGGCCGTAGCCCCATTCCTCGCGCACCCGCTTATGCAGGCATTCGGCGAATGCTTCTGCCAGGCGATCGGCGATGGCCTCCGCCATGATCGCGTTGTAGTCGTCGTTCTCGGCCCGGAAGCGGTCGCACAGCTCCTTCAGGCCGATCCCGCTGGTGACGGCGAAAGCACCGATGTGGTCGGGCAGCCCTGTTTCCTTCGGCGCGATGAAGTCGGCGAGCGACCGGCAGGGCTCGCTGCCTTCCTTGTTCGATTGCTGGCGAAGGAAGTGGAATCGTTCGAGCACCTTTCCGCGTGTGCCGTCCGTGTACAGCTCAACATCGTCGCTCACTGCGTTGGCGGGAAAGAAGCCGTACACGCCGCGCGCCGTGAGCAGGTTCTTCTCGATGATGATGTCCAGGAGAGCATTGCCTTCGGTAAAGATCTGGCGCGCCTGCGCCCCGTGTCCCTCGTGTTCGAAGATGCGTGGGTAAACGCCTTTCAGCTCCCAGGTGTGGAAGAACGGCGTCCAGTCAATGTAGTCGCGCAGCGTTGCCAAAGGAAAGTTGTCCAGCACGCGCACACCGGTAAACTCGGGGACGGGCAGGTCTTCGGCACGCCACTCGATCGGAGTCCGCCTTTTGCGAGCGGTCTCCAGGGAGACGACCGTCTGGCGCGGCGCGGAGTGGACCTTGCGGAGCGCCTCGTAGTCGGCGCGATGCTGCGCCACGAACGCCGGCTTGCCCTCGTCACTCAGAAGGCTGGTCGTCACGGGCACTGCACGGCTGGCATCCAGCACGTGGACCACGGGCTCGCTGTAGTGCGGCGCAATCTTGACGGCCGTGTGCGCCCGGCTGGTGGTTGCCCCGCCGATCAGCAGCGGCAACTTGAAACCCTGGCGCTCCATCTCGCGGGCCACGTGCACCATCTCGTCGAGAGACGGCGTAATCAGGCCGCTGAGGCCGATCAGGTCCGCCTTCTCCGCCTTGGCGCGTTCGAGGATCTTTTCGCAGGGGACCATCACTCCCATGTCGATGACCTCGTAGTTGTTGCAGGCCAGGACGACGCCGACGATGTTCTTGCCAATGTCGTGCACGTCACCCTTGACCGTTGCGAGCACGATTTTTCCCTGCGCTCTCGACCGCCTGGCCCGCCGCGGCCATCGACGCCTTTTCGGCTTCCATAAACGGCGTGAGGTGCGCCACGGCCTTCTTCATCACCCGGGCAGACTTGACCACCTGGGGCAGGAACATCTTGCCGGCTCCGAACAGATCGCCCACCACGCTCATGCCGTCCATCAGCGGGCCTTCGATCACCAGCAGCGGACGGCCCAGCTTGACGCGGGCTTCCTCGGTGTCGATCTCGATGTAGGCGTCAATGCCCTTGACCAGCGCGTGAGAAAGACGTTCCTCGACCGTGCCGTTGCGCCATTCTTCGGCCTTCTTTTCGCTCACCACCGCGCCGACATGCTTCAGCGATTCGCCATGCTCCACCAGGCGCTCGGTCGCGTCAGGACGGCGGTTTAGCAGCACGTCCTCGACCAGCACCTTCAGCTCAGGCTCAATCTCCTCGTACACCTCGAGCATCCCGGCATTCACGATGCCCATGTCCATGCCCGCCGCGATGGCGTGATAGAGAAACGCGGAGTGCATGGCCTCGCGAACCTTGTTGTTGCCGCGAAAGCTGAACGAGATGTTCGAGACGCCGCCGCTGACCTTGGCATGCGGAAGGTTGGCCTTGATCCAGCGCGTGGCGTTGATGTAGTCCACCGCGTAGTTGCTGTGCTCCTCCATGCCGGTGCCAACCGTGAGGACGTTCGGGTCGAAGATGATGTCTTCGGGCGCCAAACCGACCTCGTCGACCAGAATCCGGTAGGCGCGCTCGCAGATGCGGATCTTGTCCTCGTAAGTCGCGGCCTGGCCCTGTTCGTCGAAGGCCATCACCACCGCCGCCGCGCCATATTTGAGCACCGTGGCGGCGTTCTGGCGGAACTTCTCTTCGCCTTCTTTCAGCGAGATCGAGTTCACGATGCCTTTGCCCTGCAGGCACTTGAGCCCGGCCTCGATGACCTCCCATTTCGAGGAGTCCACCATGAACGGAACCTTGGCGACCTCGGGCTCGCTGGCCAGCAACTGCAGAAAGCGTGTCATGGCCGCGACGCCGTCGATCATGCCCTCGTCCATGCAGATGTCGATGACGTTGGCGCCGTTCTCAACTTGCTGCCGAGCCACGCTTACTGCGGCCTCGTATTTGCCTTCCTTGATCAGCTTGGCAAACTTGGGCGAACCGGCTACGTTGGTGCGCTCACCGATCATGATGAAGACGCCGGGCTGCTGGGTGAAGGGCTGCGATCCCGACAGCCGGAGTGGCTTCGGCTCCGTAACATCGGCATCGGCCGCGCTTACGCTCTCGCTTGCGATGGAGCCCAGAGCAAACGTTGTCTTCAACTCCCGCGGCGGCAAGCCTTCGAGTGCTTTGGCAATCGCCGCAATGTGCTCGGGTGTGTTGCCGCAGCAGCCGCCGGCAATATTGATCAGCCCGTTCCGTGCAAAGTTGCCCAGGTAACGGGCCATGTCCGGCGGCCCCAGATCAAAGCCGGTCGCGGCGAGAGGATTCGGCAAACCGGCATTCGGATAGCAGGAGATCGCCGCGCTCGACTTCTCCGAGAGTTCGGCCAAGAACGGATACATCAGGTCGGGACCGAGCGAGCAATTGAGTCCCACCGAGAGCGGATTCACGTGCTCCACCGCGTTCCAGAACGCCTCGATGGTTTGCGCCGAGATCATCGTCTCGCCGCCACGCCCCACCGCCGCCGAGATCATCACCGGCAGTTCCTTGCCGTCCTGATCGAACACCTCACGAATGGCGACCAGTGCCGCCTTGGCGTTCAGAGAGTCGAAGATGGTCTCCACCAGAAGCAGGTCTGAGCCGCCGGCGATGAGGGCGCGCACCTGCTGTATGTAGGCGGTTTTCACCTGATCGAAGGTGACCACGCGGAAGCCTGCATCATCGGCATCGGGCGAATTCGACAGAGACACGGTCAACGGCCCGATTGCCCCCGCCACGAAGCGTTGACGCGCCGGTTGCGTTGGCGACACGATCAGCCCATTCGCGGCACTGCCGCGCCGATTTCTCGTTGATCTCCCAGGCCAGACTGCTGAGGAACGGATCGTCGATGATCTTCTGGTAGAACGCAGGGTCCTTCCGGCCGCCGTGCTCCCGCGGATCGTCGACGAAGAATTCACTCTGGGTAATGCTGGTCGCGCCGAAGGTGTTGGTCTCGATGATGTCCGCCCCGGCCTCCAAAAATCGGCGATGGATGTCGCAGATCATCTTCGGCTGAGTCAGCGAGAAAAGGTCACCGTTGTTCAGCAGGTCCTTGGTGGAGTTCTTGAATCGCTCCCCGCGGATGTCCGCTTCCGTCATGCCATAGGTGCGGATCGTCGTGCCCATCGCTCCGTCGATGATGGCAATTCGATTCTCGAGGATCTTTTCAAGAGGATGCTGGTGGGCTTTCGTCATATCTCCCTGATGGCCTTAAACGTGGCGATTCGGCGCCGTAGCACGTCTTTTTCATTATAGCGATACAGTGAACGTCCAGCCGACTGGAGCAGGACTCGGTCATTTCCGGCAGACTCCAAGCTAATCGCAAGTTCTTCTTTCGATGACCCTCGGAACTTTTTTATGGCAGCGGGTTGATACTCGCAACAGGGATGGAAGATCTTTGTCCCAGGGGGTGGAAATGCCCAGAAGCAGGTTGACCGGCGCGTCCCTCGCGCTACTCTTGCTGTTGACCTGCTTTTCGCTGCCTGCCTTTGCCCGAAAACACAAACCAAAACAGCCACCGGCTCCGGCCATCGAGAGGATGGACGAGCGCGAACGGGCGATCCATGCACTGAACCGGCTTACGTTTGGTCCGCGTCCTGGAGATGTGGATCGCGTGCTGGCCGTCGGTGTGGACAACTGGATTGCAGAGCAGCTGAACCCGGATAAGATCGATGACTCGGCTTTGGAAGCGCGGCTGGCACCCTATCGCACGTTGCGGATGACGGCGGCGGAGATGGTGGAGAACTTTCCGCCGCCGCCGGTTTTGAAGTTGGTTGCCGATGGAAAATTGGCGATGCCGTCCGACCCTCAGCTGAAGGCGGTGTACGCGGCAGGGATGGCGCGGCTGAATGATCGGCAGGGGAAAAAGAACGACGCAGCGAAGAATGAAAAGGCAGCGCAGAATGCCGACCTGCTGGAGATGAGTCCGGATGATATGACCGCCGAGATGCGGGAACAACGGCAGGAGGCGCGGGAGCACGCTCGATCGCGCGCGTTGGATCTGATGGAACTTCCGCCGGAGCGGCGCACGCAAAGCCTGGCCGCGATGGATGCCGACGAGCGGCGCGGCTTCTGGCGGGCGCTCTCGCCGGACGACCGAGATAAGTTGACGGCGGACATGACTCCGCGGCAAAGGGAACTGCTGCTCTCACTGGAAAATCCGGTGGCGGTGGTCAACGGCGAGCTGTTTCAATCCAAGCTGCTGCGCGCAACTTACAGTGAGCGTCAACTGCAGGAGGTGATGACCGACTTCTGGTTCAATCACTTCAACGTGTACATCGGCAAAGGGGCAGACCGGTACATGGTTACCGCCTACGAGCGCGACGTGATCCGGCCGCACGCGCTGGGCAAGTTCCGCGACTTGCTGCTGGCCACGGCAAAGAGCCCGGCGATGCTGTGGTATCTGGACAACCAGCAGAGCGCCGGGCCAAATTCGGTGGCTGCGGCCAGGGCCAGGACCAATGGAAAGCCGGCGCCGGGACTGAACGAGAACTACGCGCGTGAAGTGATGGAGCTGCACACGCTGGGCGTGGATGGAGGCTACACACAGCAGGATGTGACCGAGCTGGCGCGAGTGCTGACCGGCTGGAGTCTGGAAGAGCCAAGGTTGGGCGGAGGCTATGTATTCCGTCCGCCCCGGCATGAGCCGGGCGACAAGACGGTGCTGGGACACACATTCCACCCAGACGGCGAGCGCGAGGGCGAAGCGGCGCTGGCCATGCTGGCGGCTCAACCGGCCACGGCGCGGTTTATCTCCACCAAGCTTGCCGAGCGCTTTGTGAGCGATACGCCACCGGCTTCGCTGGTGGATGCCATGGCGAAGACCTTTCTGGAGAACGATGGCGACATCCGGGCGGTGCTGCGCACGATGCTGGCTGCACCCGAATTCTGGGACCGGCGCGAGGTTCGCTCCAAGGTGAAGACGCCGCTGGAATTCGTGGTCTCGGCGCTGCGCGCCACCGACGCCGACATCACGCGGACCCAGAGCGTAATCGCGGCGCTGAACCGCATGGGAATGCCGCTCTATGGCGCGCAGCCGCCGACTGGATACTCGATGCGGGCGGAGAGCTGGGTGAACTCCGGCGCGTTGCTCGACCGGATGAACTTTGCCCTGGGACTGGGCACGGGCCGGCTGCCGGGGATTCAAGTGGATGCGGCAAAGCTGGCGGGCGGGAGTACGGACGCCGTGACCAGGGCTGGCTCGAACGCAGACCAGGCGCTGCGAACGCTGGAGCAGACCTTGGTTCCTGGCGGAGTATCGGCCGGGACGCACCAGACGATTGCACAACAATTGAACGATCCGGCGGTCGCGGGACGCAAACTGGATGACCCTCCGAAGCCGGTCAACCAGGGCGTGCTGACAGGATTGATTCTGGGCTCGCCGGAGTTCCAGCGGCGATAGCCAACAGGCAGGGAGTAGCCGGCGCCAAGGCAGGAGGGGTTGCGATGGGAATCGGGTTGGGGATTACGCGGCGGATTTTTATGAAGGGCGGAGCCATGACCGTAGTGGGAATGGCTGCGATCCCGGAGTTCCTGGCCCGGGCGGCGATGGCCGCCGCAGCTTCGCCGGGACAAGCTGCGCCGGGACACAAGCGGCTGGTGGTGATCTTCCAGCGCGGCGCAGCCGACGGGCTGAATATCGTGGTGCCGCACGGCGAGGCGGACTACTATGCGCTGCGTCCCACGATTGCCATCCCGCAAGGCGACGTGATCGATCTGGATGGTTTCTTCGGGCTGCATCCGGCGATGAGCGCGCTTAAGCCTCTGTGGGATGCCAGGCACCTGGCGATGGTGCACGCCGCAGGTTCTCCCGATTCGACGCGCTCGCACTTTGATGCGCAGGACTACATGGAGAGCGGCACGCCAGGAGTGAAGACCACCGAGGATGGCTGGCTGAATCGCGCGCTGCGGACAACGGCGGACCCGCGGGCTGAACCGAAGAACGAAGCGTTTCGCGCCGTAGCCCTGGGCACATCGTTGCCGCGCATCTTGAGCGGAAGTGCGCCGTCGCTGGCGGTGGGCAACGTGAATGACTTTGGCGTGGCACCGCGCAATCCGCAGGCACAGCCACTGGCCAACACCTTTGAATCCATGTACGAGGGCAGTGTGGACGCGGTGCTGCACGGCACGGCGCAGGAGACCTTCGACGCGGTGAAGATGCTGAAGGCCGCCAACCCCGCGAGCTACCGTCCCGCGGCGGGAGTGAGTTATCCCAAGGGACGCTTTGCCGACGCGCTGAAACAGACGGCCCAGCTGGTGAAGGCCAATCTGGGCGTGCAAGTAGCGTTTACCGATATCGGCGGCTGGGACAACCACGTCAACGAGGGCGCAACGCAGGGGCAGCTGGCCAATGTGCTGAGGGAATTCAGCGGCTCGCTGGCCTCCTTCTGGCAGGACTTGGGGCCGCTGGCCGAGGAGACCGTGGTGGTGACCATGACCGAGTTCGGCCGCACCGCGCGCGAAAACGGAGATCGTGGAACCGACCATGGCCACGCCAGCGTGATGTTCGTGATGGGTGGCGAGGTGCGCGGCGGCAAGGTGTATGGCCGCTGGCCGGGACTGGCCAACGAGCAACTCCACGAACAGCGCGATTTGGCGCTGACTACCGACTTCCGCCAGGTCTTGGCTGAGGCGGTGGATCACCAGTTGGGGAATCCAAGGCTAGAAAGCGTTTTTCCCGGCTTCCGCAACCCCGGGTTTTTGCGCCTGCTGGGCTGAGCCGGATTGTGGGAGAAGAACTTCCGGCATGTGTTGGCTGGTGCGGCCTGCTAAGCGCCGTTCACCGCCTCCGTGCGAGACACGTCCACACTATGGGAGGGCTTGGACATATCCGGAGAAGTGATGCAGCGGAAGATGATGAGCAACGTAACTAGCAGCCAGAGCGCGGCAATCAAGCTCACAAGTCGTTTCAGGTTGAAAATGTGGCGTATGGGTTTAAACATGAATAGCTATAAGTATAGAAGCGCCGCCATGGTGTGGCCATCAGCCTTTCGCCTGAGGGAGATCTAGGGGAGAAGGCCAGTAACCTCAAAGCGCCGCCCATACCCCGTTGGATTGTCTATCGACCGAGGGAATCTGATAAATATGCACTCCAAATCCAACGAACGAATCCGTGATTGTGCCGTTTGAGGTGGAAATCGTGCGTGACTCTTCAAGTACCGAAGCAGGCGGAAGCATGCCGGGCAATCCGGACAATTTCGCGATGACGGTGGTCGATGCCGTATTGACCGCCACAATCACGCGCATTCCGGCCCAATCCCAAACGGCAGTTCGAACGGACGGGTAGACGACCCCATTGAAGAGGGGAGCGGCTTTGGCAGGCCCGCTCAGGACTTGAACGTTGAGGTCCGGCTGGTGCACTCCCTTGAGAATCCACTCAGCTACACCAGGGGCGCCATTCAGCAATCCCGTCACTTCAGAATATGCGCCAGTGGGCCCGCGATAGCCGGGTTGGCTCGCCGCGCCGCTTCCGTCCGGATAGTAATAATAGGAAATACTGCCTTGAGCTCCGGCGCAGAGGCCGGCAAAGACATCATGCATGTACTCAGCGGGCGTGTCGCATGCGCCGTTATAACAGACCGTCTCGTTCACCAGGATCGGCGTCTTCTGTAACTGCGAGTGAAATTTTGGCCCAACCGTATATCCGGCCGCCTGGATCGCGGCTATCTCCTGCTCAACCTCCCAGCGATTGATTTCGCGCGAGGGTTCGGCTCCATACAATTCGTAGGCTCCCGCTCCGAAGATATCCACATAGGGCAAAAATGCCCGGAATCCCGCTGATGTCGAAGAATTAATGTAGGCGAATACCGGCCTGTTGAAAGGATCGTACGCATGAATGTACGCTGTCTCGGCCTTCAACGTAGAATCCGGCGCAATTTCGGGCCCGTCAAATTCCCATACTTCAAAATTCGAATCAGAAAACAGTGGATTGATCAGCGTGGATTCGCATGCGGAGGGGCTTCCTCCATCCGCCGCCGTGCAATAGTTCCCGTCCATGGAGGCCATGGGTGCCGCGATTCCGGCAGACTTCGCGAAGTCCACGAATTGTAGCTGGGTGGCGGCCGTGCCAGTGCTATTCCATATTTGTGTCGAGTTCAGGCCAGTCGACACAAATTGGGTGAAGGTCGGGACAGTCGTATCGAACCCAGTCCAGGCTCCAAGTAACATCTTGTCCCCCATGGGATAAACCCCACTGGGGGTAAGCACATTGAAACTTCGATTTGCGGAATAGAGCCCACCTGAAATGGTGATCGTCAGCGCGCCCGCTGAAGTCGGAACATGGGGGCAATTCGCAAGACCTTGTGACACTCCGCACGAAAATACATTTCCGTATTGATCATGAGCCGAAACGCTTGTCACATTACCCACATTGGCCGTGAACGAGTAATTCGTTCCCACATACAACTTCTGACCCGCGGGAGGCTGCAGAAACGAAATCATGGCCACGGAGATTGCCGGCAATGTCAGGTTGAGAATCAGAAACTGGAGCAGCCGCGTGCACTGTCGCTGGCGGATCTTGGAGCTGGCATGGCGGTCGAGGGCTACAAAGTGGGGCGAAGGGGCTTCGGCATGAGAGGTCATGATAACGATTCCGATTGCAGTCGAGGACGCTTGCAATGGAGTTATCGGCTGCGCGGAAACGAATCTGAAGCGACGACGCCGGAGGAGTTCCGGTCAGACGCAGGACCGTGAAAAGACGTGAGCGCAGAACGTCAGTGTCTCCCGAGTACAAACGGACGATTCGCCCCGCTTCGAATAACGGGGGTTCGTTCGATGCCGGAGTTTGCTTCACGAGTTGTGCTCGAATCAAGCGATTTGTCGTCGGCATTTCAACAGAATTGTGGAAATACCCGGTGGAGAATCTCTTGATAGATAAGAATTGTCCTGCGTCCATGCGGTGTTCTCCACACTGCACTGTATGCGGTGCGACTTGAAAGGAATCAGAGCTACAGCCGCCAAACTGGCTCGTAGCTGCCCGGTTCCAGACACGCTCGAACAGCGCGGGTGGGTCATGAAAGAGGTCGAACCGGCGCCACACGGGCCACGTCTAGCGACATAGTGGACGGATACACCTTCGGCGTAATTCTTGCCAGCGCTGAATTGTGGCTTCGCTCTCGGTGGTGATCGAGCATCGGCGGCCTGGTTGCAATCGGAATTGACTGACCGCAACCTCAGGAATTGAATTCGATCTTGACCGGCCAGGTCCGCCATATGTCCGAGCAGTATTCGCGGATCGAACGGTCGGAGGAGAACTTGCCCATGCGTGCGACGTTCAGGATCGACATCCGGTTCCAGCGTTCACGGTCGCGATAGGCGGCGCTCACCCGGTCCTGGCATTCGATGAAAGAGCGATAGTCTGCAAGTAGCATGTACTCGTCCCGGCCGAGAAGGGAGTCGCACAACGGACGGAATAGCTCGCGATCTCCCGCTGAGAATTGACCGGAGACCAGCGAGTCGATACAGCTTCGCAACTCCTCGTTGGATTCGTAATAGGAGCATGGATTGTAGCCGGCGGATTTCATCTCCTGCACTTCGGCGGCGGTTAAGCCGAAGAGGAAGAAATTCTCGTCGCCGGCTTCTTCCCGGATCTCAATGTTTGCGCCATCGAGCGTGCCGATGCCCAATCAGACGCGGTCATAAAATCACCCACACAGAGTGCAATCGTTTTCCAGTTGACCATTTTATGGGGATTCTTTGGGCGGAGTGTTAAATCTTTATGTTTCTCGCCGAGTCGTCAGATTGATGGGCCGAAAGGCCTAGGATATTTTGGCTGATCTCAAGCCACGTGTAGAGTCGTCACGACGGCTCAGCGGACTTGATTCAGCCAGCGTGAGGTCGCGAGATTCACACAATGTTTATGCCACCG
This sequence comes from uncultured Acidobacteriota bacterium, assembly GCA_963742165.1. Lineage (GTDB taxonomy): Bacteria > Acidobacteriota > Terriglobia > Terriglobales > Acidobacteriaceae > TOLSYN. The sequence continues at coordinate 96,391 of CAVUKX010000005.1, forward strand.
AAACACCATAATGAAATTCCTAGTTCAGAATCAGATTCGTAAACATTTGCAACGTTACGAAAGCCCTTGGTACCGTCAGGTGGGCTGAACCAAGCTTTGCTCCAAGAATCAGGTTGTGGAAATACTGGATGCTAATCCAGCATGGCAAAGCCTTGGACAAAAATGCGCACGGAGTCGTGAGTACGCGTACGGCTACTGCGGGTTGATCGGTAAGGAAGCGCCGGCCCCATTGTTTCAGGATGTTCTCCGCTGAATTGAGCATCGATAAATCATAAAGTGTGGAAATTCCGAGTGCTAACCCGGCTTGGCGAAGCTTTGCCTAGATTGACCACAGACGCGCCGACCACACCGCTCGGGAGTTCCGCACGGGTGATTGTTTAAGAAGGAAGAGTGTTGCAATGGCTTTGCTAACAGAAGTAGGGGAAGGCGTTGACGACGCTGCTCGAAGCTGGTTTGCCCTGTGCACCTTGCCAAACCACGAAAAAAAAGCCGAACTGCACCTGCGCATGCGGGAGATCGAATCGTTCCTGCCGCTCTACACGGTTTCCAGGCAATGGAAAAATCGCGTGACTGCAAAGGTGAGCCTGCCGCTATTTGCCGGCTATTTGTTCGTAAGAATTGCTCTCACTCAGCGAGTAAAAGTACTCGAGACTCCATTAGTTCGCGGTCTGGTGGGCAACGGACGCGAGTCGCTCGCGCTGCCCGATACGGAGATTGAAGCACTTCGCACTGGACTGCTCGGCCGGCAGGTGGACCCGCATCCGTACCTGAAGGTGGGAGAACTTGCGCGAATCCGTTCCGGCGCATTGGCGGGAATGCGCGGTGTGGTGGTTCGCAATGATGGTCAGTACCGGATTGTTCTAAGCATTGACATGATTCAAAGAAGCGTCGCGGTCCACGTATCGGCCGACGAACTCGAATCTTGTAGCCAGACTGCCTGAGACCGGTGTCTTCCGGCAGAAATTGTTTTCATGTGTTGGGGGGAGCTCATTGAACTATTACACCGACGATAGCGATTCCAATTCGCAGAAACGCCAACTTTCGCGGGTGGTTCGCTCCGTTAAAAACACCGTTGTGCCGCATCCCAGAAGGGATATCTCGGTAACTGAATTTTGGCAGTTGCTGCTGAGACGGAGAGCGACGTTTTTCCTGTGCATCATTCTGGCAATCGCGGGGGCCGTGGTCGTTTCTCTGATTCTGCCGACCAGGTATGAGGGAGTATGCAGGCTCGCCGTCGATTTTGACTCCAACGCACTTCAAGATGTGGTGGCAAGGGTATCCGGTACGGACGACGATACGAAGCTGCAGACGCAGGTGGAGGTCCTGGAGACCTCGTCGCTCGCGTGGGACGTTATCAAGCGCTTACGACTCGATCAGCGGATGGAAACGGCACACAGGAAGTTCGGCATCGGACCGGCGGTGTGCGTCTCAGGAGCCGGGCAGGACATTAACAGCATCTCCCCGGAATGCAGAAACGTGCTCCTGAATGAGTTTCATGCCCGTCTGCAAGTCCACTCCGTGCCACACACGCAGATCATTGAAATCCGCTATCGCTGCAAGTCTCGGGAACTTTCCGCGCAGGTCGTCAATACGATGGCGGAAGCATTCGTGGAGAACGGCTTCCAGACCAAGTATCAGGCCGCGTTGCGCGCCTCTAACTGGGTTTCAGGACAACTGACCGAAGCTAAGGACAACGCGCAGAAGGCGGAAGAAAACTTCATTGCTTACCAGAAAAAGACCGGCATTATCGGGACCGACGAAAACCACAACGTTCTGATAGAACGATTGGATGCGATCAATCAGCAGTTGGTCGTTGCCGAAGCCAATCGCATTGTGCGGGAGGCGCGATATCGTGTTTCCTTGAGTGGCGACCCCGAGGCGCTAGTCGAAATTACACCGGGGAGTCCGCTTCAGGTGTTGCACGCGGAGAATGCTTCGCTGGAGAACCAATACACTCAACTAACTACCACGTTCGGCGAAGCATACCCGAGGGTTCAACAGGTAAAGGCGCAGCTGGACGAGGCAAAGGCCGAGCTTCAGAATGCGATCGAGCGCAGCCGCGGCACAATCCACAGCGAGTATGAGGCAGCGCTGAAGAGCGAGACACAGATTCGCAAGGAATTCGAAGAGCAAAAACAGCAAGCCTACAGCACCAATGAAGCCGCTGTTCAGGCCGCGCTGCTCAAGCGAGACGTTGACGCCAGCCGCGATCTCTACGAACAGCTGGTGAAGCAATTGAACGAAGCGGGCGTTCTTGCCGGTCTTCGGTCTACAAACGTAACCGTCATTGATCCTGCCGGCATTCCGGTAGATCCCGCGGAACCGCATCGGGCTTTGATTTTGATGCTTGGAGTCCTCGCGGGCGGATTTCTTGGTGTAACGGTGTGCTTCGTGCAGGAAGACATCGACACCACAATTCTTTCGCCCAAGGACCTGACTAGCGTTGGAGCGCTCCCGGCGCTTGGCGTTGTGCCCCACATGAAGGACTCCAAACTGCACGGACGGCCTGCATCGGCGCATGCACCGAATCGGGGGCGCATTGCTGCACTGGAAAGGCCGGAGGGCGTGGTCGCAGACGCATACCGCTCGCTTCGCACTGCCTTGCTGCTTTCCAGTGCCGGAGCTCCGCCAAAGGTTATGCTGGTGACGAGTTCGTTGCCACGCGAGGGCAAAACCACAACATGCATCAATACCGCGGTGGTATTTGCTCAGAAGGATCGGAGGGTGCTTTTGGTGGACGGAGATTTGCGCCGTGCCGATGTCAGTCGCTTCTTTGATCTTTCGCGCAATCGAGGATTGAGTGCTGCACTGGTAGGCGAGGATCCGCGACAGTTCTATGTTCCGCATCACGAGCTGCCAGGCCTTGAGATTCTGCCCGCCGGGGTGCGTCCACCTAAACCTCCTGACCTGCTTGATTCCGACCGTATGCGCGAATTGGTAGAGTCTTGGCGGAAGGAGTTTGACCACGTCATCATCGACTCCCCGCCGGTAATTGGTCTCAGCGATGCAGTGATCCTCGCCACCATGACCGACATGGTGATTCTGGTGGTGCGCGCCAAGCAAAGCCGCCGCCAGGACTTCTGTTTGGCGCAGGAGATCCTCGAAAGCGTGAATGCAAACATTGGCGGAGCGGTTATCAACGATTTTCAAATGAGCGACCAGTACTCCCATTACGAGAAGCTTTATGGCGGATACTTCGACGAAAAGCAGAACGGGAACGCGCATGAGATCGTATAAGACCCAGGTTGTTTGGCTCGCTGTGTTGTTTCCCGCTCTGGTTTGGGCGCAGATGCGCGAGCCGGGTACTTCACAAGCCACCGAGTCGCAAACTCAGGACGGAAGAGTCGCAGCTGCCGATTTTTCTTCAGCCAGAAATCCGCTCTCTACCTCGATAACCGGAACCAGAGCTGCCTTGGGAGCCGGTGACCTGCTGGAACTCACGGTCTTTGATGCGCCGGAGCTGACTCAGCGCGTCCGCGTCGACGATCGGGGAGACATCCAGTTGGCGCTTATCGGCGAGATCCACGTTCAGGACATGTCCCCGGATGAATTGCAGAGGACAATCCAAAAGAGGCTGATCGACGGACATCTCATCAAGAATCCCCAGGTCTCCCTATTCGTTGCGGAATACGCGGGGCAAATGGCATATCTGACCGGCGAGGTCAACCGGCCTGGAGCCTATCCACTCCTGCGCGCGCACAGCCTTTCGGACCTGATTTCAGTGGCCGGCGGACTGAGCACGCGAGCTGGAAACGACGTAAGTATCAGACGGCAGGGCAGCGCAATCAATCCAATTCACGTAGATTTGAGCGACAAGGATGAAGAGCGCAGCAACCCGGAGATCGAACCGGGGGACGACATTACAGTTGGACAGGCCGGAATTGTCTACGTGTTGGGCGATGTTACCAAGCCCGGTGGTTTTCTATTGGACAGGCGTTCCACGCTGAGTGTGGTAAAGGCTATCGCGCTTGCGGAGGGTACGACCCCTTCGGCGGCGATCACAAAAGCAAAACTGATTCGAACAGAAAATGGCGAACGTAGCGAGATCGAGCTGAACCTCAAAGCGATGTTGATGTCACAGAGCCCGGACATGCCGGTCCGGGCGAACGATATTATCTTTATCCCCGGCAGTATGACCCGCGGATTAGGCAGACGCAGCCTCGACGCGCTTTTGCAAGCTACATCCGTCGCTGCTGTCTACGCCGCTCGCCCCTGATAACTGCTCAAACGACGGACTTCCAATTATGTCGACCTCTATATCCACGCGAAGCCTGGGCCTTTCCGCGCCCCTTGCGATCCACGGCCGTAAGCTAAAGATGGCAATTGTGGGTTGTGGCCGAATCTCGAAAAACCATTTCGAGTCTCTCGCCGCCCATGCTGGCGACCTGGAACTTGCCGCTGTATGCGACACGGATCCCGCGCGGCTGGCAGAGGCCGCGTCGCGCTACGGCGTGCCCGAATACAGTGACCTGACAGCTCTCCTGGCCGTATCGGATGCCGATGTGGTTGTGCTCGCAACTCCCAGTGGGTTGCACGCCCGACAAGCGATCCAGATTGCCCAAGCCGGCCGCCACGTGATCACCGAAAAGCCCATGGCAACACGCTGGGAGGATGGCCGTCGAATGGTTGAGGCGTTTGACCGGGCCGGCCAACGGCTTTTTGTGGTGAAGCAAAACCGCAAAAACTCCACGCTTAAATTGCTGAAGCGCGCCGTAGAAAAACGCCGTTTTGGGCGTATCTACATGGCGACCGTAAATGTCTTCTGGACCCGGCCGCAGGAATACTACGACAGCGAGGCCTGGCGCGGAAAATGGGAGTTCGATGGCGGGGCTCTGATGAACCAGGCTAGTCATTATGTCGATCTCCTCGATTGGATTGTGGGGCCGGTGGAGAGCGTTCAATCCTACACTGCGACCCTGGCGCGCAATATCGAAGTCGAAGACACAGGGGTGGTCGGAATCAAATGGCGCAGTGGCGCCCTGGGTACGCTGGCGGTGACAATGCTGACGTACCCGAAGAACCTCGAAGGTTCGATCACCATTCTTGGCGAGCGGGGAACCGCACGCATCGGCGGTGTGGCCGTAAATGAAATTCAAAAGTGGGAGTTCGATGCCAGTGAGCCGGAGGACGAACGAATCCGCGAAAACAACTACTTGACCGATTCTGTTTACGGCTTTGGCCATGCCCTCTACTATGAAAATGTGATCGATGTGCTGCGTGGACGGCGCGAGCCAGACACCGACGGGCGCGAAGGGCTTCGCTCTTTAGAACTGTTGACGGCCATCTATATCTCAGCCCGCGACGGGCGTCGCGTAACTCTGCCCCTGGAGCACTGAGCATGACTGGCAACGCCGCGCCTGTACTGACTTACTTTGCTCACCCAACGGCGATCGTTGAACCCGGCGCACAAATCGGCGCCGGAAGTAAGATATGGCACTGGGTTCACGTCGGCCCCCTGGCGGAACTCGGCGAAAATTGTTCCCTCGGGCAAAACGTATATATAGGCCACGCCAGGATTGGCAACAACGTAAAGATTCAGAACAACGTCTCGGTGTACGACGCAGTGGTACTGGAAGACGATGTGTTTTGCGGGCCAAGTATGGTCTTCACCAACGTGATCAATCCGCGGAGCCACGTTGTTCGCAAGCACGAGTACAAGGAGACGCTGGTAAAGCGGGGCGCAACCATCGGAGCCAACGCGGTAATTGTCTGTGGGAACACGATTGGCAGCTACGCGATGATCGGAGCCGGCGCGGTAATTACCAAGGATGTTCCGGACTACGCGTTGATGGTCGGAAATCCGGGGCGCCGGATCGGCTGGGTTTGCCAGTGTGGGATTCGATTGGCAGTGAGCGGTGAGACAGCGCGCTGCGCCGGTTGTGAATCGGAGTACCAGATCAGCCCGTCGCAGTGTCGACCAGCGCGATAACGCGGCCGTTACCGGCAGCGCCTCTGAAGTGCACGCCTGCAGGACTGCGCACAACTCGACGGCTGCAACACGCCGCGCGCGATTTACCAGAACAGCCTACGAAGCCCGAGCCCGATGGCAACTCTTGTAGTTTTACGTAAGCAGGCAAACGAATGGACCGATGCTCAGCGGCTTCGCTTCGCTCGCGTGCGTTCCAGTCCCTTCTTGCGGAACGTGGGCGTTTTGAGTCGAGGGACAGCGATCGGCCATGTCTTCACACTGGCTTCTGCCCCGCTGCTGACTCGCATTTACGGCCCGAGCGATTTTGGAGTTTTGGGGTTGTTCACCAGCTTTCTGAGCACTGCTGCCGTTGCTGTAGCGCTGCAGTACGAGCTCAGCATTGTGTCGGGTAGGAACAAAGCGGAAGCGGAATATCTTACTCTGGCGGCGCTGTTGTTCGCATTTCCCGTCAGCGCTGTGGCCGGGGGCGTTCTGTGGGGGCTGATTCACTTTGGCATTCTCGGCTTTGGTCGCTTGCCGGGTGGTGCACCGCTCCTGATCACACCGGCCCTGCTCTGTGTGGGAGTATTTACTGCGTTGCGTTACTGGTGCCTGCGAGAGGAGCAATTCGGTCAGGTATCGGACGGGGTCGTTGCCCAGAGTGCAGGACGTTCGATCTTCCAGACAGTTCTCGGATCTGCCGGTCTTCATACGATGGGGCTGCTGTATGGAGAAACCATCGGGCGCTGTCTGGGCATGTCGCGCATGATCCGCAATGCCTGGCCCGCGTTGCGGCGACGCCTGCATGACTTTCGTGCGGAAGAGTTTAAACAGGCGCTCTGGCGGAACCGCAAGTTTCCTTTGTATTCACTCCCATCGTCGCTTTTAGATTCCATCTGCATGGCACTTCCGCTGCCGATGCTCATTCAGCTGTACGGGCCCTCGGTGGGTGGCCACTATTCCCTGGTCTGGAGAGCAATCACTGTTCCGAGCGTTCTCGTCACAGCCGCGGTGGCGGACACATTCCACAGCCGCATGGCCACCTACGCCCGTGAGACGCCGGAAAAGGTTCGCGCTCTGTTCCACCGCACCACGGCTGCTCTTCTGGCCATAGGAGTGATTCCTGCGGCAACTCTATGGTTCTCAGGGGTACCTCTGTTCCGTCTCGTGTTTGGATCGCAATGGACGCTGGCTGGCTCGATCGCCGGCATCGTTGCCCCCTGGTATCTGGCGCAATTTGTTGTCAGTCCGCTCAGCCGCGTGGTCGCCATCTTCAGCGGCCAGAAGACCAAGCTCATCTGGGACGTACTTTGCGTGGCCTCGCTGGCGGGTGTCTATTTCCTGGCACGCTCCAAAGCGTTGCTTCCCTTGCGGACGGTTCAACTGCTGACACTCGTGAATACTGGCCTCTACCTGGTCTATTACCCGTTGCTGCTGCGGATGATCCTGCGGGTGAAAGGTTCTCCCTGCGCTCCTGCGTGCTGCGCGTAAAGCGGCATCGGCAGGGGGCGGCTTGACGGATCCCAACCCACAACTTCAGTTTTCCCATCACGCCTGGCAGCACGTCTGCGAAGGCAACAGTTCATTCGACTTCCGCGTCTGGCGGTGGATTAACCCGATCCGCCGGAGGGAAGCACGGGGTATAACGTACAGCGAATGGAAGCTCTGGTCCGCCGTCAACCCGAAAAAGGAGTCATAGAGCCACTGCTGGTAGTCATCCACGTGGTGTTTGTTATTTTTCTATGCGCCGGACACTTCAAGGCGAATGCGGCTTTGGCGTGGCTTCCTTTCGATCTCACGGTGGGCGCCTCCTGTCTTGTCCTTGTGCTCTCGGCCATCTATCTCTTCATCACGCGAGCACGGATCCCCACCGAGGCCTCCTGGCTGGTATGGTTCTTTGCGTTGATGGCCCTGGCGCTGCCCGGGACGGATTGGACGCCGTATGCCATCGAAAAGGCCTCCAGATTCTTTACCCTGACCCTTTTGGCAGCGTTCCTGCCGTCGCTCATCCTGACACGATTGGAGGGGGTCAGGCGGTTTGTCCTGCTGGTGATAACGCTGGGCATGGTGCTGTCGGCCGGGGTTGTCATTCAATTGACGAACCACGGATTCACCGGCGGACTTGACGAACGTACGACCGGGTTCGCCACGCTGACAACTTCTCTGGCATGGGACGCCGGTCTGGCACTGGTGGGACTCTACGCATTGACCCTGCGTGGTGGACGATGGCGCTGGTTGTTTGTGCCGTGCCTGCCCTTGGTTATCGCCATTGTCGCCAGCGGTGCCCGCGGGCCGCTACTGGTTGCCCCTGCGGTGATTGCTCTGTTGACCTTTTGTTACTCGCCCAAGCAGCGCAGCATTGTTTTCGCACTGCTTCTGATCACCGCGGGCGGTCTGTTGTTTACGAAATACTCCGCGCTGCTGCCGCAGGGTTCTGTGCTGCGGATCCAATCCTTTCTGCAAGGGCGGTACGATTCATCGGCCGACGAGCGTCGGCGTTTGAACCTGGCGGCACTGGAAGTGATTGCGGAAAGGCCTTGGGGCAACGGCTTTGGCGGTTTTGCACGGTTCTACAACTTCGGCAGCACGACAGACCAGGTCTATCCGCACGACATTGTCCTTGATGTCGCGGTCGATCATGGAATCTTCGTGGCGGCATTTTTTGTCTGCATTCTTGCCATGGCGGTGCGGAAGAGCTATCAGGCAGCCCGCGTTACGCCAGACTTTCAGCCGTTGTTCGGCATGTTGCTCTTCTCGCTTTGCAACTCACTGATCAGCGGCGAGTTGAATATTGACAGGGTGCTCTTCGCCCTGATGGGAATAGCATTGCAGTCCAACTCGCTGATTGCGGGTACGCAGGAATCTGGCGTCGGCATGGACCGCGCCGCAGATGAGCTAAGCTTTGCCGCCGACGACTATGGCGGTGAAGGCGCACCAGCCTGAGGCTCGAACGATAGGCAAAGGAACGGAGCGAACGGATCGTGAATATCTGGCTCATCAACCACTATGCGCTACCTCCGACCGAGAACGGCGGCACACGGCATTATAGCCATGCGCGGCAATTGGTCCGGCGCGGACACCATGTCGAGGTTGTGGCCTGCAGCTTTCTTCATTTGAATCACGTCCACCTGCCTCTCGCCTCGGCAAATCCATGGGAGCGCCGATTCTATGGTGAAGTTCCCTTCAACTGGATTTATGCGCAGGGATACCAGGGCAACTCGCTGCCGCGCATTCTCAACATGTTCCAGTTTGCGCAGCGAGTATGGCGCAAGCGATGGGCTGCGGGGCTCGAAAAGCCCGACCTCGTTCTGGGCTCGAGTCCGGATCCCTTCGCAGCCTTGGCGGCGGAGCGCATTGCGGCGAGCTACAACGTTCCCTTTGTGCTCGAAATCAGGGATCTCTGGCCGTATGTCCTCACCGAGGTCGGGGGGTACTCTGCACACCACCCGTTCGTTGTTCTGGTCGACCAGGTGATGCGGCATCTATATCGTCGGGCGGCGCGAATTATCGTCTTTTCACGCTGTTCCCCGAAACTTCTCGCCGGCTACGGAGCCGACCCGAAGAAGGTGGTATGGATCCCGAACGGCGTCGACCTGGATCTCTATCCGGCGCCGCAGCCCGCCCCGAACAACGGGCAGTTTACCGTCTCCTATCTGGGCGCGCATAACCAGTGGAACAGTCTCGATGCGGTGCTGGACGCGGCGAAGCTCTTGCTGCAGTCGGGAAACAAGGATGTTTTGTTTCAGTTTGTGGGCGGTGGCGTCGAAAGGTCGAGATTAATCCAGCGGGCGAAAGACGAGGGAATCGAAAACGTGCGCTTCGAGAAATCTGTGCCCAAGAAGGATGTGCCCGGGCTGCTGCACAAATCCGACGCGCTCATCCTCAACAGCAGGATGGACAACATCTCAAAAAACTGGATGAGCTACAACAAGATCTACGATTACCTCGCCGCCGGACGGCCGATCGTATTCGGACGCTGCGGCGCCGAGGATCCGGTGAGCGAGGCCGGGGCCGGTATCTCCGTGGAAGCGGACAACGCTGAGCAACTCGCGCATGCGGTCGCTCATCTTGCGCTCCAGACACGGGAAACCCTGTGGGAGTACGGAGTGCGGGGGCGGCGCTATGTGGAAGCGCGCTACGCTGTCGCCAGGTTGGTTGATCGTTTCGAGAAACTGGCACTCGAAGTTACCGGCCGGAGCGATGCAGAAGCAACGACCGGGCAGGAAACGTCAGATCTTTCCTTTGTTCTCGAATAGGAATGGAGCGGCAAGAGCAGCATCATGCGTCGAAGAGTCAAGCGCTTTATGGATCTTCTGGTTGCGCTTCCCGCGGTCGTGCTGCTGGCGCCGCTCATCGTTGCCATCGCGGCGGCGATTCGCCTGCAGCTTGGCAAGCCGGTGATGTTCCGCCAGTTGCGCCCGGGGAAAGACGGCAGACCGTTCACCCTGCTGAAGTTCCGCACGATGACGGCCGCCTGCGATGCTCGCGGGAACCTGCTGCCGGATGGGCAGCGAATCACCCGCCTGGGCGCCTTCCTGCGCTCGGCGAGCCTGGACGAACTTCCGCAACTCTGGAACGTGGTGCGGGGCAACATGAGCCTGGTCGGGCCACGGCCGTTATTGATGGAGTATCTGCCCCGTTACACGCAGCAACAGGCACGGCGCCATCAGGTCCTGCCCGGCATCACCGGCTGGGCGCAGGTCAGCGGCCGCAACGCCCTCAGCTGGGAAGAGAAGTTTGAGCTCGACACATGGTATGTCGATCACTGGTCCCTGGCGCTGGACGTGACCATTCTGTGGCAAACCGGGTGGCGTGTGATCACGCGGGAAGGGATCAGCCAGCAAGGCCACGCCACCATGGAAGAATTCCTGGGCAGCACCCGATACATCGAATAAGACCCGTCAATCCCGGAAAAATCCGCGCCGCCGGCAGCAGTCGGAAGGGAGGAGCCTAAGCCAATCATGGATTATTCAAGCCAAAACCGCGGCGATGCACCGTTCGACCAGGCCGTATTTACCGTTCTCATCTCCTCGGTCGGGCGCCGCAGCCAGTTGCTCGACTGTTTTCGCGAGGCCTTTGACGAGCTAGGCATTCAGGCCAGGCTGATCGGCATCGATGCCGATCCCGAACACTCCCCCGCGGCCCACAAGGTGGATGCGTGTTTTCGAGTGCCCCGATGCACCGATCCGGAGTTTATCCCGGCCGTGTCCCGCTTATGCCGCGAGCAGCAGGTCAATCTGGTTGTGCCCACCATTGACACGGAGCTTCCCGCCTATGCGGAACACCGTCAGGAGTTTCTGGCTGCCGGCACCACCGTTGCAGTTTCTGGCCCGGAGACCGTTCGTATCGCCCGGGACAAGAGCGAAACCCACCGCTGGCTGGTGCAACACGGTTTCCCCACCGTCCGCCAGGACACGCCGGAGGGTGTTATTGCCAGGCCTGATCAGTGGCAATTCCCGCTGATTTTGAAGCCAGTAAACGGAAGCGCTTCTCTCGGGGTACATAAAGTCAGTTCGTTGCCCGTGCTGCGCGCACTCACCGAAGGCACACGCGGAATGATCGTTGAGGAGCACGCCAAAGGACAGGAACATACGGTCAATGTGCTGGTGGATGGCGGGCGCTGCCTGTGCGCCGCTCCCCATTACCGGATGGAGGCGCGTGGCGGCGAGGTCAGCAAAGGAATCACGCGAAAAAACGAACACGTGATGGCCCTTGCCAAAGACATCGCCGAGACGCTGCCCGGAGCCTATGGTGCTTTGAACATCCAGTGCTTTGTCTCCGACGATGGCACCGTGCAGGTCACCGAGATCAACGCGAGGTTTGGGGGCGGGTTTCCTCTGGCGAACCATGCTGGCGCCAAGTTTCCCCGCTGGATGATCGAGCCGCTGATCGACAGGCAAACCACCGCTGCCTTTGCCGCCTGGACCGACAGTGTTCTTATGCTGCGATATGATTCCGCGGTCTTCGTCCCCTCCGGCCAGGGAAGATGACGATGGCTGTGTGCGTGGTGTTCGACCTGGACGACACGCTGTATCTGGAGCGCGACTATGTTCGCAGCGGATTCCGTGCGGTCGGTGAGTGGTGCGAGAACCATCTGCAACTGCATGGAATCGGCGATCTCGCCTGGAGACTGTTTAGCGAGGGAAGGCGTGGCGACATCTTCGACCGCGCTCTGCGCGAGCAATCCGGCACATCTGCGGAACCGGGAATCATCGAGGCCCTGGTGCACGTCTATCGAGATCATAGCCCGGAGATTCGGCTGGCCGCCGACGCTGCCGATTGCCTGACTCGTCTCAGTTCTGTTGTGCCAATGGCCATGATCACCGACGGCCATCCTGCTTCGCAGTGGAAGAAGATCGACGCTCTCAACATCCGGGAACTGTTCGGTACCATCGTCGTGACGGGCGAGTGGGGAGACGAATTTCATAAGCCCAACCCACGCGCGTTTCGCAAGGCAGAGGGAGATTTTCCGGCGGCGCAAAGGTATTTCTACGTGGCCGACAATCCGGCGAAAGACTTCACAGCGCCGCGCGCTCTGGGATGGACGAATGTTCGAGTGCGGCGCTCATCCGGCCTGTACAGCGAGATTCGATGCCCAGAGCAGTTGATCGATTTCGAAATACCCGACCTGAGCGGGTTTGCGGAGATCGTTCTTTAACAAGTGTCATCGAGCATCAGGCCTGTATCGCTAAAAGGCAAGTTGCGTAGCAGTTCACATCGTCGCAGGATTGCGCGGGTTGGGAAGCCAATATTTATGTGTTATCGGGCAGTGCATTTGACCTCGGTTCATTTCGCATTCGATACGCGCATCTTTCATAAAGAGTGCAAGTCGCTGGCCATGGCCGGCTTTGATGTAACGCTCGTGGCGCCGCACGCCGGGGGTGACACGGTCCGGGATGGAGTGAATCTGATTGCGGTTCGTCCACCCAGGGACCGCAGGGAGCGGATCACCCGCACCGTCATCAGCGTGTACCGGGCCGCATTGCGCGCAAGAGGGGATGTTTATCATTTCCACGATCCCGAACTGATGCCGATCGGTGTTCTTCTGAAGGCTTTTGGCAAGCGAGTGATCTACGACGTGCACGAGGATTACCCGCAGACCATTTTGATGACGGAGTGGATACGGCCCGCTCTTCGGCGCGCCATGTCTGCCGGGATAAGCATGGGCGAGATGGCGACGTCGCTGGCCTATGACAGGGTCATCGCGGCGACTCCCACGATTGCAGCGCGTTTTCCTGCGGCAAAGACGCAGGTGATACAGAATTTTCCCTGGCGCGACGAACTGCGGCTGCCCGGAAGCGACGGTTATGCGGCACGCGAACCGGTCTGCGTCTACGTCGGAAGGCTCTCCAATAGTCGCGGGCTGCAAGAGATGGCGCAGGCGATCCAACTGGCTTCGTCGCGCCTTCCGGCAAAACTCGTAACGGCGGGTGATGCCATATCCGGTGCGGGAGCGAACCTGGAGATCGGGCGCGGAACCGGCCTGGTGGAGCACCGGGGATTGCAAAGCCGCTCCGAAGTGGCTGCGCTGCTGGCCGGCGCGCGCATCGGACTCGCGGTGATCCATCCACTGGAGTGCTACATTCATTCGCACCCAACGAAGCTGTACGAGTATATGTCCGCGGGTCTACCGGTCGTTGTCTCCGATTTTCCGGTCTGGCGTGAGATTGTGGCTTCGGCCAACTGCGGCGTGCTGGTGAATCCCTTGGATCCGGAGGCGATTGCGGAAGCCATTGTGTGGCTTCTCTCCCACCCGGCTGAGGCGGAGCAAATGGGACGCAACGGGCGGCGCGCCGTGGTCGAAGTCTACAACTGGGAACAAGAGTCCACCCGGCTCACGTCGATCTATTCCGAGTTGCTTGCCGCCAAGGTGCCCGGCGCCCAGGCGTTGCGCAAACAAGCGGCCGATAGCGCCGAGGAGAGGTAGAGTATGTGCGGACTGGCGGGCGTATTCTACCGGGATCCGGTGCGGCAGGATGAGCTCGGCCGCCACCTGGCGGCCATGCAGCGCGTTCTCATCCATCGCGGGCCGGACGGCAACGGCACGTGGACGAAGACACAGGCGGACGGACAAATCGGGCTGACATCCACCCGGCTGGCCATTCTCGATCTTTCGCCGGCGGGGCAGATGCCGATGACGACGCCGGACGGGCGCTACACCATCGCCTATAACGGCGAAATCTACAACTATCCTGAACTGCGGCAGCACCTGGAATCCAAAGGCTACCGTCTTCGCTCGCGCAGTGACACCGAGGCCGTGCTTTACCTGTACCAGGAGTATGGTCCGGAGTGCGTAACCCGGCTCAATGGAATGTTCGCAATCGCCATTTGGGACGATCCAGAGCGGACGCTATTTCTGGCCCGCGATCACTTCGGCGTCAAACCGCTTTACTACGCACAGCGCCGCGGCAAGCTAGCCTTTGCCTCGGAGGCCAAGGCGATGTTCCAGTTGCCCTGGCTGGAGCCTGAGCTCAACCTGGATCGGCTGCCCGAATTTCTTACCTTCTCCTGGGTGCCGGACCCGCACACAATGTTTCGCGGCTGCTACAAGCTGCCCGCCGGACACTACGCCGTCGTGCGGGATGGTCAGATGGAGCTGACGCGCTACTGGGACCTCAAGTTTCCGCCGAAGGGCCGGCAGTATTTGCAATCGGAGTCAGACCTTGCCGCAGAAGTGCGCGAGCGGTTCCAGCGCTCCGTGCGCTCGCAGATGCTGAGCGATGTTCCACTCGGCGCCTTTCTCAGCGGAGGCCTCGATTCCAGCGCGGTGACGGCCAGCATGGCACAGGTTCTCGATACGCCGCTGCACACCTACACCATCACGTTTCCCGAGAAGTACCGCGTGGGCGAAAAAACCCTGGACGACCCGGCCGTGGCGCGTCGCGTGGCGGAAAAGTACGGTTGCACCCACCACGAAATTGTGGTGGAACCCAACGTGACAGAGCTGCTGCCGAAACTGGTCTGGCACATGGATGAGCCTATCGCCGATCCCGCTGCCGTGATGGCATATCTTGTTTGCCGGAAGGCTCGCGAGCAGGTGACCGTCCTTCTGTCGGGCATTGGCGGAGACGAGGTCTTTGCCGGTTATCGCAAACACGCGGCGCACCGTTGGTCGGAGGCATGCCGCCGTATGCCGTTGTGGAACCAGTTGTTGCGGCCGGCAATCTGCAGCCTGCCATCCATGCGCGGTTCGCAGGTAAAGGGGATGGTGCGGCTGTTGAAGAAGATGGCGCGCAGTGCCGCCCTGCCCGAGCGCGAAGCGTTCCTGACGAACTGCACCTTTCTCGACAGCAATCAGCGCCAGTCTCTCCTCCGGAAGGAAGTATTGCCTGGCATCCACGGCCACGATCCGTGGGCAGTGCATATGGCGCACTTCGATGAGGTGGACGATTCCGACTTCCTGAATCAAATGCTGTATCTCGACACCAAGACGTTCCTGACCAGCCTTAACCTGACGTACAACGACAAGATGAGCATGGCGTCTTCGCTCGAGGTCCGGGTGCCGTTCCTCGACCGCGAACTTGTCGAATTCGTGGCCCATCACGTTCCTCCCCGGCTGAAAATCAAAGGCTTCTTCCATCCCTCGACGAAGTACATCTTCCGTAAAGCAATGGGCGACGCGTTGCCCCAGGAGGTGTTGAAGCAGCCCAAGGCCAACTTCGGCGCTCCTGTCGACTACTGGCTCAGCGGCGAGCTGCGCGGCATGGTGGACGATCTGCTTTCCGATAGCCAGGTACGACAGCGCGGTCTGTTCGAGCCCGCGATGGTGCGCCGGCTTGTGCAAGAACAGCGGGAAGGCAAGCAGGACTGGTCGATGCAGATCTGGCAGCTTTTAACCCTCGAAACCTGGCAGCAGACGTTCACTGACCGTTCCAACGCCGTTGCGGGATCGGCGGCCGCAGTTTGAGAAGCTGCCAAAATTTCGTGGAGCACATCAGGAAATTCGTTCTGACGATGATCGTGCTGGTTGCCGCCTGCGCGTCCGGAAGCGGCTCAACCTCCGGCTTTCGCATCAGCCAGCTGAACGCGGCCGGACGAATCCGGATCGAGGCGGCGAAGGCCGGCAATTACCGGATGGAAATCGACGATGCACCCGGCTTCCGCACGCCACTTTGGACGCGATCGTTTCGCGGCAAGAGTTTGGAGTTCGACGCGAACGAGCCGGGAATGGTTCCCGGCAATCTTTACTTCATTCGTCTCAACGGCTCCGGCGCCCAGACCGTTCGTCTTTCGCAGCCGGATACAGAAGGATTACGTGCAGAGTGCGGGACATTGCGCGCCAGTTGGGAGACGGTCGGGCGGGCCATGCTCGAAGAACGATCGGCTGTGCATTGGAACCCGGAGTCGATGCACTGGGAAGCAAGCGCCGGCAAAAAGCCCGAGGGGCAATGGCTGTATTACACCGAACTCTATCTGCGAAGCGCGGTGGAAGCCGCCGAGGCCTGCGACGATCGAAAGCTTTACGACGAGGTGGCGGATTATTACCTCGTAATGCTGCAACAGACAGTGCCGTTTGCGGTCACCGAGGGGTGGTCCGGCCGGCCGGCTGACTTCAAGCTTGACATGAACTGGGCAGCGAAGCCGGAAGACGCTGCGGCCCGTACCTTTCCGGCCGGAAGCCAGATAGGCGACCAGGAGTTGGGCAATGTGCAGTGGCTGTACGCTGCGGCCAAGCTGGTACGACTGGTTTCCGTTCTGGCGCCCGACCAACGTTCCGCCGTGCAGCAGCGCTTTGCGGAGCAGTACACGAACTTCATCGTCGAGGAGCAGGTGCTGCGCTATCTGACGCGGCCCTTGCGTCCGGCGCCGGGGGGCGGAGCGGATGTGAGCCGCCTTCGAGTCTGGGAGCTCACCTTGCGCGGTCTCAAGGGCAAAAGAGCGTGGGACACCGCAATGTCGGATATTGACTTATGGCTGCTAGCCTCGAGCGCGGAGATGCTGGGAGCCCATGCCAATGACCCAACGCTGGTGCCGTTGAGCGACCAGCAGGTTACGCAACTGCGCGCGGCCCTCGATATGGGAGTGCGTCTGTTCCGCTCCAAGCGGACGCTCTATCCGGAGACGACGGACCTGGGCGGGCATCGCGTCGGCAGTGCCAGCTATTTCAACGGAGACTACGACGGATATCCGGATTTTGACTACAGTGAGGTCGGTGGCAGCGACGTGCCGACAAAGGACCGGAAGCAGGCTACGCCGGGTCTCAGTTGGGACATCAGCCACGCCTATCGCATCCCCGTTTTTTTGCGCGCGCTCTATGACAACCGAAAGGCGACTGGCGTGGACTTTCCCCGGTTCGAGGAGCTGAGGCTGGTCACGAACCAGTACGTATACCGCGTATTCAACGGAGATTTTTCACGCCCGCTCTTGCGTAATTATCTGGATGGCCACGACACCTGGTTTCGGGTCGGGCTCAACGGTCCCGATTTCGGCTATCCGCCGTCGCAGTTCTGCGAGATGCGAAGCGCGAACCGGTGGTGCATGGCGCCGTGCGACATCGTTGGCTGGGGTCTGCTGGCCTTCGTCAACCCCGACGCCGCCAGGCTGGAGCAGGCCTTGGTGCACTTAGCATTTGCCGAGGATGCCGACGGCAGAGAGTTCCGGAACCGTCACTATTCCTATAAGAATTCTTTCGAAGTCATTCATCCGGAAGGCAGAACCGCTTACGGCGACCCGCTGTTCTTTCTGATCGCGGATAACGCCTGGCTGCTGCAAAGGCGATGAATGACTTTGCCGTCACAAGAGCTCTCCAAACGTTGAGCCGAACGGATGTGCACATACGGCTTGTGAACCTCCCCTAACCCTTCCCGAACTGGATCTCACCCGATCACCAGAACGTTTTGGCCAAAGTCAGCTGCAGCAGGATGTACACATCCTGCTCCCGATTATCCACCTCTAGCCATGGGATGGGCAATGAAATTGCCTTCCTTGGAGCGAATGCATATGAACAGGATTCAAGTCATTTCCGCAGCACTGGCGTTGTCTGCCTGTACCCTGCTCTCCGTTGGCGCGCAAGCTCAGGCAGCACCGACCGCGCCCGTACAGATCGTCATAGCGGGCTCGTCTGCGATGTTCGCCGACACGGGCTACTCGGCCGTTGAAAATAGCCCGCACTCTAGGTTATGACCCGTGCGGGCCTTACATCTGGACGGGAGCCTCCAGGCGGCACGAACATCACCTACCGGTCCGTACATCGCAGACAGCCGCTGCGCCGCCATTCCAAATGAGCCCGGTAACGTCTGGATCAGCTGGAACGTCGCCGCCCAACCCAGCAGCACCAACCCCCCCACCAAGGTTTGCGCTTACATCTCGGTGGATTCCGTTGTGGGCGTTCGTGCGGCAATGGCCAATCCCTCTGCGAGCCTTGTCATTCCCTCGAACCTGGTCGGCGCCGCCGATGCGGGTAAACTGACCGCCCTGCCGTCCAACGCCGCTGATCAGACTCCGAACGGTGGCTGCCTGCCTACATTCAGGCCCTGTTCAACAGCGGCCAGCCGATCACCGTGGCCGCCTCTGACGTCCGTCCGGAAGACGCGAAGTTCGCCACCGTCCGCGCCCTCGCGACTCTGGGCGGGGCGCTGAACGATCCCAGCCCGTACGCGATTAGCAACAGTTTGAACCCCATGGGTACGCAGCTGTTCCAGGCAAAGGTCTGGGCTACGCCTCCACGGGCAATGCCAACATCGGTGTCACCATCAAGAGCACGCAGGGCGCCACGGCAACGTGGCCAACCCGGTCAACTTTGCGACCTTCGGTCAGGATCCCATCTCGAGCAACACGATCGACGGCAACTGGATTACCATTCCGGTGGGTGCCGGTCCGATCGTCTTCTTCGTCAACGCCACCAACACTGGTGCCGGCCATCTGGGCGATGGCAACTGCACCAACATCAACCTGATTTCCCTCTGCGGCATGATGGATGGCACGCTGCAGCGCAATGTCGACATTTGCGAGCCCGCCGAGCGTCGGCACCACAGCCACCCCGGTCTTCGGCGTCCCTGTCTTTTTGCGGGAGCCGCTCTCGGGCACCTACAACACCACTGAATTTGCACCGCGGGCAGCTTCTCCTGCTTCACCACGCAGGAAGCCGGCGTGAACCCGAGCAACTCCAACGGCAATCCGATGAACATCCCCGGCGGCATCAGCCAACAGCTATCGCGCTCGGGCCATTACCACCGGCGAAATGGTCAAGACGGTTGGCAATAACCCTGACGGCTTCGGTTATTCCTTCTGGGGTTACGGTAACTTCACCACCGGCAACCTCGTTGCCAACCTCAAGTACCTGACGGTGAATGGCGTCGATCCGCTCTATGCCAACTCCGGCACTGGCGCGAACCCGAACGGCCAGGGCGTCTTCCCGATCCCGACGGCCAACCCTTCCTGCTGATTCGGCTTGCACCTACCCGACCCTCAGCTTCCCCAACATCAACAACGGCACCTACCGGGTCTGGACCACCTTCCGTTTCCTGGTGCCGAACTTGGCCAGCCTCCACCGGCGAGAACGCCAGTGACTGGGCTCAAGATCTTTACCGCGGCTGCGCAGGCCGATGCGGCCGCCGTCTACTCCGATTTCGTCCCCAACACCAGCCTCACTGTGATGCATGACCATTTCTACAATGCATGGAGCGGTGTTTATAACGCCTGCAGTCGCGAATTCGAGCGGCGTTCTTCACCCGTCTGCGCTGGAAGAAGGCGGCGACATGGGCGGCGACATCTACACCTGCACGCAGCTGACCGACTATCTCAACACCTATGGAGTCCAGCTCCAGTACCACCACATGTAAACACTAACCAGGGCAGGCTGCTCTTTCGGGCAGCCTGCCCTATCCAACTTCGGCAGCGCCGCTCGCCGGGGTCCTTTCCAACCCACACGCCGGGAGTCACCTCCCGCCTATTGACCACAACTTTGATCGAACAAGCGTGCCACAGGTGCTCTTATGCTTAAGTATTTTCGGATTCGATTGACCGCTCTCTGCATTATGTGTTTTGCGCTGACAACCGGAAGCCGGCTGTTTGCGCAGGCAGCTGTCCCCGATGTCGTCCCCAACACAGACAAGACGGCAGTGACGCTGAAACATACGAACGAGGACTTCGCCTCTCTGACTCTCGCGGGCAGCGATCTCCGGGCCGCAACCGCCGGTTCAGGGAGATTCTTCGCAGAGCCCTGAATTTATACGGGAGGTCTACCAGGTGCAGTGGCGCGCCAACGATCCCATCGATTTGTATGTGATCCGGCCGCGCAAGATCGCAAACCCGCCTGTGGTTCTTTACCTGTATGGCTTTCCCAGCGGAACCGACCGCTTCCGTGATGACGCCTTTTGCCGGCGCTTGGTCTCCGGTGGAGCGGCAGCCGTGGGCTTTACTTCGGCGCTAACCGGACATCGTTACGCATATCGCCCGATGAAGGAATGGTTCGTCAGCGAGCTGCAGGAGTCGGTGGGAAGCACGGTGCATGACGTGCAGATGATCCTGAATTACCTGGGAACCAGAGGCGATCTCGACATGACCCACGTCGGGATGTTTGGAGAAGGCTCCGGCGGATCTATCGCCATTCTGGCCGCGGCTGCCGATCCCAGGATCAAGGCCCTCGATCTTTTGCAGCCCTGGGTCGACTGGCCAGATTGGCTGGCGCAGAGTCCGATCATACCGGCTGCCGAGCGGCCCAACTATCTTACCGCCGACTTCCTGAAAAAGATGGAACCCCTGGAGCCGCTGCACTACCTGCCTCAGTTGTCGTCTCGCGCCATCCGAATTCAGTTGGTGGATGACCTTGCTCCAGAATTGCCGACAAAACGCATCGATTCCGCCGCTCCGAAATCAGCCCAGGTCCTCCATTACAAGAACAGCAACGTATTAATTGACGCCAACCCAAAGGAGCAGATCTTCCATTGGATCGGCGAACAACTGGGATCGACCCCTCAGCCAGTATCGGCCGCCAAGCCTGCGTTGGCCTCTAGCGATCCTTCGGGCGTAAACAGAAAATAGCGGAATGTTTTGGGCACGTTAAGCGTTCGACTTTTAAGGAGATTGACCGGACCGTGAACTGGAAATTTAAAGCGTTGCTGCAACGGAGTTGTGCCCGCCTTCCACTGGGGCGGGAGCTTGTCTACTATGGCCTTCAGCGCTCCGTGGGGACTCTCCGGAAAACGCCCGACCCGTTCTGGTATCTTGCGATCTGCCGGGACCTGGTGGCGTCGGTCCAGGCCGCGGGAGTCAGCGTGCAAGGCGCCCGGGTAATGGAAGTGGGAACCGGGTGGGGAGTACAGACGCCGATCTGTTTTTTCCTCTGCGGAGTTGACTCCGTGGTCACCTTCGATCAGCACTGCTATCTCAAGGGGCCGATCGTCATGGATTCAATCAAAATTCTCACTGGGGACAAGGAGCGGGCAGTCAGTCTTGTAGGTTCGATCGCAGGTCGCGAAAATCTACTGGAGCGCCTGCAGTTGCTTGCAGATTGTGAAACCTACCATGACGTCCTGCAAGCCGCCCGTATTACCTATCGCGCTCCCGCCGACGCATCTTCTACCGGCCTGCCGGACCACAGCATCGATCTGCAGATTTCCAACAATGTGCTGGAACATATCCCGCATACAGCTTTGACGCAAATCCTGCAGGAGGCGAACCGAGTGCTCACACCCAGCGGAGTTACGGTGCACCGTCTTGGCCCTTCCGATCATTTTTCAGAAGACCCGTCGATCCTGCCCATCAACTTTCTTCGGTACACGCAGGAGGAGTGGGACCGTTTGGCCGACAACCAGTTCGCTTATCACAACCGGTTACGCGCCAGCGATTACAAGGAGATCTATACCGCCGCCGGCCATCAAATCGTGGACTGGAAGCCAACCGTGCATCCTGAATCGGTAAACGCCCTTAAGGCCGGTTTTCCCATCGCACCGCAGTTTCAAGGCAAGTCTCCGGAAGACCTCAGTACGGTCTTGCTTCAGATCGTGTCCCGCCCCAAGAACGGACTGGCAGCGGTTTCTGACGTTTCCATGTGAGAAATGGCAGTCGCAGTTAGGCTGAATGCCGCTCGATGAATGCTGCGTCAGTCCGCCTGCGAGATTCCAGCCCGGAACAGCAGTGTGGTCTATCTCGAATGAAAAAACTTCCCGGTTCATTGGGTTTAAGAGTTGGTTTTCTGCAGAATCCAAGAAGGAAATGTGTGATGAGACGAGTCGTTGAAATTGTGCTCGCGGCAGCAGCGCTGTTGGCAATGTCCGCCTGTGGCAGCGGTGTCCAGGTAAGCGGCGGAGACCCTCTGCCAGCAACCCAAGGTCCGACGGCGGGTAACTGGTTTATGGTGGCAACCTCGCAGACCTTCACGGAGGGCGGCACCGCGATCTCCACGAATCTCGGCGGACCACTGGCCGCCACGGGCAATGTCGTAAATGGCATGCTAGCTCCCAGCATTGGATGCCTGGTGACGTACGAACTCAATAATCAGGGGATCGCCGTTCCTACGCCTGTCCCCTTTGTTGGATCGCTGAACGGCAATGCCATGAGTCTGGCAAACTCGCCGAGCGTGAACGGCGCTGTTACAACCATCACCGGAACCCTCATCAACGGAAGCCTGCTGAATGGCACCTACCGTTCCCAAGGCGGACCCGCATCGCAATATGGCAACCATGAACTGTGCGACGGCGACTACGGCACCGTGTATGGCACGCTTGTACCTCCGATCACCGGAAGCTGGAGTGGAACCCTTACGAACTGGGATAACGGTCCGGACGTTCTGACGCCAGGGCCGACGGGAGACACCGTCGGCATCACGGCCTCCCTCGTGCAGGGGAGCACTCCCGCTGCGGACGGCAGCTTTCCCTTGAGTGGGTCGGTCGCACTGCAGATCAACGACACATCGGGTCTGGACCTGTCCTGCTACGGCTCTGGCGGCGAGATCGACAGCACGCAGAGCTCAATTCTGGGAAACTCGGTCACCATCGTCGCCAACAACAATGGAAACGTTCTGACTCTGAAGACGGCCTATCTCCCCAACCCGAATACGGCGATCCAAATAGGCGCAGCGATCGCGCCAGAGGTACTGATTTCCTCCGCATGTCCTTCGTACATCTATTCGCAAGGGGTCCTGAACAAACCATCCAACTAGACGTAACCGGACCCATTTGCCTTGGCTGCCCCGCTGCGGGCGCCACCTACTGAAATCTCAAGAACCGGCGGCGGGGCCGCGCCTCGGTCCTGTGTTCAGGTTCTTTCCGCGCATTTCAAAAAAGTTTTCGGGGAATCGATGCGATACATTCTGATCGTGGTTGTTCTTTTCTGCGCCTTTTGCCATGCGCAGACCAATGCTGCTCCAGCCCCCACCCCCGCACCCGCTCAGGAAAAGGGCGGGGCACAACCCGAGGCGGCGGGAGCCGTTCTGCAAGGCACGGTCGGCGACAGCACCGGAGCAATGATCGTCGGCGCTACAGTGACCCTTACGGGCGATCACGCGACCACGTTCACCACCACCTCCGATGCCCAGGGAAAGTTTATCCTTCGCGGAATCACGCCGGGTTCCTACACGATTGTGGTCACTTCGCCGAAGTTCGAGGCGTTCAAGACCGAGTTCTTCACCGTGTCTGCGGGTGAGGACAATGAGCTCGAGGCGCAGTTGCAGCCGGCCGTTGAAAAGACCCAGGTGGAAGTCGTAGCCAACACCCAGAACCAGGTCGAGACCGAGGCTCCGGAACTGTCGGGAACTATTTCGGCGAAGGAGATCCAATCGGTTCCCCTGAACGGAAACAACTTCTCCAAGGCCTTGAATCTGGTTCCCGGCGTAAGCGACGTGACCGGGCAGGATGAAGCCAAGGTGGGCGTGCAGGGAAGCGCCAAATACAGCGTCAACGGCGGCCGCGTCGAATACAACAGCTTTGAAGTGGACGGCACTGACGTGCTCAACACCGGCATCGCAGCCAGCCGGGGGCAAAGCACGTTCGTCGTTTATCCCAGCCTGGAAGCAATTCAGGAGATGAAGGTCCTGACTTCCAGCTATGGTGCGGAATATGGACGGAGCGCCTCGGGCACGGTGCTGATCACCACCAAATCGGGGGGGCAGAACTATCACGCAACCGCCCATGAGTTTTTCGGCAATAACATTTTCAACGCACGAGGTTTTCTGGATCCGCCGGGTTCGGCGCCGACCTACCAGCGCAATCAATTCGGCTTTACCGTGGGTGGGCCGTTCACCATCCCCAAGGTGTATAACAACAAGCGCGAGAAGACATTTTTCTTCTTTTCGGAGGAGGCCAGGCTGGAGCGCTCTCCGGAAGGCCCGGGCAATCAGTATGGGTCCTTCAGCCAGGCTGTTCCGTCGCTGAACGAACGGGCGGGAAATTTCAGCGATGTTTGTCCCGCAGTCATACCCGGCGCTGCGTCCTCGTTCGACCGTTCCCTGTACCCAGACTGCCCATCTTCAGCACCCGCAACAGCTGCTCCGGTGACTTACCCTGGGAACATGGTTCCCCAGGATCCGAATGCCCGGGCGATCCTGTCGAGCAATTTGATTCCCGTAGCCAACGCGAGCGGGGGATGTGCTTTCAATTTGTCTTCGGGTGTGGTCGCCAACAACCCTGCCACCTGGCCCTGCTATAACCGATCGGTTTCGCCGAGCACCTACTGGCGGGAAGAACTGTTTCGCATCGATCACAACCTCAGCCCGACACTCAAGGCATCCTTCAGCTACGTGCACGATTCCTGGAACACGACCGTGGTGACCCCCCAGTGGCAATATGGCGGGCTCGGGCTGCAGTCAAACTCCTTCCCGACGGTGCTGAACCAGTTCACCGGTCCCGGAGTGAGCCTGTCGGCCCACGTGATTGCGATTCGGGGAGCCAGCCTTGTCAACGACTACTCTGTCGGCTTTATCCGGTCGCACATCACGCTTGCCGATGCCGCCGGACCGGGCGCAGACCTCACCCGGCCGGCAGCATTGGCCGGCATGGGATATCTGTTCCCCGGATCGTTCGGGGGCAAAATCCCCGGAATCTATATCGGCGGGAGCAACAGTTCGCTGGGCGGCGTTGGTCTGTTGGCAGATACGTCGTACATGCCATGGTCCTTCTCAAACCCGACGATCAGCGTGCGCGACAACCTCAGCAAGGTGCTCAGCCGGCACACGCTCCAGGTGGGAGTGTTGCTGGTCGAAGCTCAGCAGACCGAGACAAGTTCGGCAACCGGCGGCAACCTTGGAAACGTGCAGGGACTGGCCGCGTTCAACAACGTGGGCAATCCACAGAGTACGGGCAACGGCTTTGCTGACTTCCTTGTGCAGGGCAACGAGCGCGGCACCATGCAGTACTTTACGCAGGACAGCGCACAGCACACCTATACCAACCGGTATTGGACGCTGGAGCCCTATGTGCAGGACGATTGGCAGGCTACGTCCCGTCTCCACCTCAACTACGGTATTCGCATGAGCCTTTTTGGCAACTGGACGCCGACCTCAGGCACGGAGTTTAACTTCATTCCCAGCCAGTTCAGCCAGTCCCTTGCCCAGACAGCGCAGATCAACTCGAATTATGGCTATCTTCAGAATGCCCCGAACGGCTCCCCCATCCCGATCAATACGCAGAACCCGGATGCACGCACCGTCAATGGCCTGGTGGCGTGCGGCTCCGGCGGAGTGCCGGTCAGTTGCATGCAGTCGCACGTTTTCAATCCTGCGCCGCGGGTGGGATTTGCCTGGGATCCAGCCGGAAACGGGAAGACCTCCATTCGCGGCGGATACGGCCTCTTCTTCGAGCACGGAACCGCGGTCGAGGCCAACAGCGGATCGCTGATCGGCAGCGCGCCGCTTGTGCTCAGCATGACGGAACTCGGCGGCAAACTGAACAGCCCGCTCAGCTGGGAGTGCATCGGCGGCGTGGGCGTCAACTGCCCCAATCCGGCGGGCGCAGCCTATCCGATTAACGTGGTCGCCATTCCGACCAAGGCGGTCTGGCCTTACGCGCAGCAGTGGAGTCTCAGCGTGCAGCGTGAATTGACTCCGTCCACAGTGGCTAGCCTGGCCTATGTCGGCAGCAAGGGTACGCATCTGACAACCGTACAGCAGCTGAACCAGTTGGAGCCGGTTGCCCCGGAGTTCAACGGCTTCGGGCCGCATGAGCCGATCTTTGTGAACGGCGCCACGAACATCGGTGTCTGCAATCCGGCCAGCGCATCCGGTTACGGGTCGAACCTGCAGGGATACCAGGTGGCAAACGGCTACACCTACTTCCCCGGTGCTCCCGGCTACCAGAACCTGCAGGTCGCCTGTTCGGCAATCAACCCGAACACGGTGAGGCCGTATCCGGGTTACGGCCAGATCAACTCCATCCAGAACATTGCGAATTCTTCCTACAACGCTCTTCAGTTGACGTTGACCCACACCAGTCGAAGCCTGAATGCCGGCCTCGTCTATACCTGGAGCCACTCGATTGATGAGGCGTCCGACCGGTATGAATCCGCCCTGGGAAATTCGCTGGATCTTCGCTCTAACCGGGCCAGTTCTGATTTCGATCAGCGGCATCTGTTGACGATGACGTACCTTTACAAGTTGCCGCTGGTGCGATGGACCGAAAAGCTGCACGAAGCGTTGTACTGCAATGAAAACGACGCCGCAATCAACAACCAGGACTGCGCAAATAGCCCGGCCCCGCCTCCCTATCAAGGCCCGTCGAAACTTGCCAGGGCCATCTTGGAAAATTGGGAACTGTCGGGCATTACCACCTTCCAGACCGGAACGCCATTCAGCGTTATCAATGGCGGCAGCAGCACGGTCTCCGTTCTGGATAATGCCGGAGTTGCCAACGGCCTGGGAGCCGGATCGTATCCGGATGTGGTCCATTCCTCCTCCGGCACCTGCGGAACCGACAGCGGGAGTGGAATCGGACCGCTGCTGGGGAATCCCTGCAGGTTTGTCGCACCGCGAGGATTAACCTTCGGAAATGCGGGCCGGAACTTCATGAATAATCCCAACCGCCTCAACTTTGATATGGCGATTGCCAGGCGAATTGCGTTGCCGCAGGAGAGTAACCTTGAACTGCGCATCGATGCATTCAATGTGTTCAACACTGCGCAATACAGGATCTACGATCCATCCCGTGGCAATACCGCCAGCAATACGATCACCTGTTATGGAGCCGATCCCAGCACGGATATGAACTACTCTGCCGGCTCTCCTTCGTGCCTTGCGAACAATCAGTTCCTGCGTCCGGTCGACGCCCACCGGCCGCGCATCCTGCAATTTTCCGTCAAGATGGAGTTCTGAGGCTGCGCCTGGGCTGTTGAAACTTTCCATTGCGGCGGTAAGAGATTTTCGAAAATACAACGACGTCGGCAGCTGATCTGCTTCAGCCGGTCAGCAGCGTCGGACGACGCACGTTCGGTCCGGAAAAAATATCTGGGAGGTCCCTGGTTTGAAACGAGTTCTCACGACGTTGGTTTTGACTATAGCTCTGGCCGCAATGGTTGGGTGCGGAAGCAGCGGTGCCCATTCGGTCGCTCCGGCGGGCCCCTTCAGCTTTCCCAGCGGAAACTACCTGATGATTGCGACAACCGCGAACCCGTATCCCCAATGGCAGCCGTCGCAGCAGTATTTTTTAGACCAAAATGTGGAAGTTACCGTTAACCAGACTGTTTATGTAATGCAGGCACAGCAGGTAGGAGTCAGCGGGGCAACGGCGCCCAATTGGAAAACGATCACGGGGCAAATTACGAACGACGGCACAGAAAAGTGGCAATGTCTGGGCACGGCCAGCGAGGTTCATTCGAGTGCGTATGTTCGGGGTGGGCTCGCGAATGCGAACAATTCCTTGTCGGGGAGCATGAGCCTCGTTGACGGGACCGGTCTGCTGGGATGCTATGCCAATGCTCCGAATGTATTTTCCGGCGCACTGAGCGCCGGCAACGTCGCGCTTGCCACAAACGGGCAAAACCTCGAGGGCTCGGCCCTGAGCATCGAAGCAACGCAAATCGCCAATGGCAGTTTCCTCGGTACTTACACGAGCACCGCGGGGCTCTGCTCCAACCAAGACAACGGAACCGTTTACGGAATCTTTGTACCTTCCATCAGCGCCGACTGGACCGGCTCGATTCCGCTCGCTTCCGGTCAATCGACGTATGGCATCACAGCGGACATCACCCAGGGGCCGGCTGTCTCGGACCCGCACCTGGGAGATGTCTTTCCGCTGAGCGGTACCGTGACTCTCAATGGCTATTCATGCTTCGCTTCGGGTTCCATCTGCAGCGCGCAGTCGCCGTGCTCCGACGGCAGCACCAGCTATATCCAAGGTGAGATCGTGGTACTCAATACCGAATCGAGCGACGGCACCTTGCTCAAGTTTCCGCCCACGGGCTTTTTGCCGAACCCCGCCACCGCGACAGACATAGAGTTTTCGGGAGGAAATTTCAGCGTCTCCGGCGGAACAGGGAAATGCGCATTCAATTTCATTCAGGCTGGGACGTTTGATTTGAAACAGTAAGCAAAGCGAGGCGAGAGCGCGCTGTTGCCGGTTCGCTGTCACCGTGCTGAACCAGGCGCGAAACCATTGTTTGCGCACATACGTCAATCCTCGGTTACAGCGTGTTTCACCGAAGGCAAAGGCCCGGCGGGTTTGAGTATAGGACCCTCTACCAAGGCGGGTCCTTTGGGCCCTGCGTTTCCGCAACACTCGGTTTATGACACTCGCTCTAGCGAGCATTTCGAAATCCCCGGGTACATAACTCACTATGATGAAACACAACTTCACCATCGCGGGCTCACCGATTGAGCCCACCCAGGCGGCGGCCGAATTCGGCACGTGGCCATACTTTGGCGCGGAAGAAATCGAAGCCTCCGCTCGCGTGTTGCGATCCGGAAAAGTCAACTACTGGACGGGCGAGGAGGGGCGTCGCTTCGAGGCGGAGTATGCCGCGTACACGCAGTGCAGACACGCCGTTGCGGTGGCCAGCGGGACGGCTGCCCTGGAGCTGGCATTGCGCGCCCTTGGTATTGGACCGGGCGACGAGGTGATCACCTCCAGCCGGACATTTATTGCTTCCGCCAGCTGCGCCGTTGCAGTGGGTGCGCGTCCGGTGTTCGCCGATGTGAACCGCGAATCGCAGAACGTCACCGCGGAGACGCTTCGCGCGGTGCTGTCACCAGCGACGAAGGCCATCATCGCTGTTCATCTTGCGGGTTGGCCATGCGAGATGGATGCGATTCTAGCCTTTGCGCGCGAGCACGGGCTCAAAGTGATCGAGGATTGCGCGCAGGCGCATGGGGCCACCTATCGGAACAAGCCGGTTGGGTCGTTCGGCGACGTCGCTGCATTCTCCTTCTGCCAGGACAAAATCATGACCACCGCCGGCGAGGGCGGAATGGTGACGACGGATTCGAGCGATCTGTGGCAACGGATGTGGTCCTACAAGGACCACGGCAAGAGCTACGAAAGCACGTTTCATAAGCAGCATCCCTGGGGATTTCGCTGGCTGCATGAATCCTTCGGTACCAATTGGCGATTGAGTGAGGTGCAGTCTGCCGTGGGAAGGGTGGCGCTGCGCAAACTGCCAGAGTGGTTACAAACGCGACGTCGCCATGCCGCGCACATGATCGACAGGCTCTCCTGTGTTTCCGGGCTTCGCATTGCCGAGCCCGCCGGACATATACGGCACTCCTACTACAAGTTTTATGCCTTCGTCGAAGCCGGCGAACTTGCCAGGGGATGGAACCGTGACCGCGTGGCGAAGGCGATTGCCGCAGAGGGCGTGCCGTGTTCGATGGGCAGTTGCAGTGAAATCTACCTGGAAGCGGCCTTTCCCCCGCAGTGGCGTCCCCGCAAACGCTTGGCCATCGCACGGGAACTGGGCGAATGCAGCCTGATGTTCCCGGTTCACCCCACACTTACCGACGCGAATGTTGAAAGGGTTTGCGACGCCGTCGAAAAGGTCATGTCGATGGCCGCTCGCAAAAGATTCGTTTCCGGGACGAATGGCTAGATTGCAGCCGTCCTGCCACCAGCCTAGCTTCCTGATATTGAGAGAGACAAAGAATGTTTTCCCGGCGTGCATGGATCGCATACGTCATTCAATCGGTCATAGTTTGCATGGCTCTGCTGTTGTCCTGGGTGTTGCGTTTTGAGTTTATGCTTCCCCAGGTGACGCTAGTGCTCTGGACGGCTCCGCTTCTGGTAGCCATTCGCGGCGCGGTCATGCATCGCTTTCATCTCGCCCACAGTTATTGGCGATACACAGGGATGGGCGATCTGAAGGATCTCTCGATTGCCACCACCGTTGGTTCAGTCATTTTCCTGGTCGTGACCCGATGGATCTTGGGGCTGCGCTCGTTTCCGTACTCCATCTACATTCTGGAATGGCTTTTTTCTTTCGTGATGCTTGCCGCCCTGCGAGTTGGCGCTCGGAAGATGCTGCAGGCCAAGGAACTCCGGCGCGCCGGTGAGCGTACTCCCGCGCTGATCGTCGGTGCCGGCTCGGCTGCGGCTTTGCTGTTGCAGGCATTGAAGCATAGGGACCTTCCCGTGGTGGGCCTGGTCGATGACGATCCCGCCAAGCAGAAAATGAAACTGTACGGCGTCCCCGTACTGGGTGGGATCGACCAATTGCCCGAGGTGGCGCGGCGTTCCGGCGCCCGGGAGATATTGATCGCGATTCCTTCAGCCAATGGCAGGCAAATGCTTCGCATCTCCGATTTTTGCGGGCGCGCAGGCCTGCCGTATCGGGCCGTGCCGAGCCTAGCCGATCTCATTGAAGGCAAAGTGGCCATCTCGCAGCTCCGCCAGGTGAATTTCGAGGACCTGCTGGGACGAGACCCGGTATTATTCGAGCCGCACGAGGTCCGCGCAAGGCTCGCGGACCGGGTGGTAATGGTTACGGGTGCGGCCGGCTCGATAGGCTCCGAGTTGTGCAAGCAGATCCTTCGATGCTCGCCCGCCAGGCTTATTTGCGTGGACCGGGCCGAGACGCCGCTGTTTGATTTGCAGCAGCGCATTCTCGCCCATGATTCCAAAAAGGTTGTGTTTTCGGTGGCGGATATAACCGACAGCCTGCGCATGCGCCAGTTGATCAACGAACATGGAGTGCGCGTCATCTTCCATGCGGCGGCTTACAAGCATGTGCCGCTGACGGAGGCAAATTCCTATGAGGCCATCAAGAACAATGTCTTCGGTCTTATGGCATTGGTGGAAAGCGCGGAAGAGAGCGGCTGCGAGGATTTTGTCCTGATCTCGTCGGACAAGGCGGTCAAGCCGAGCAGCCTCATGGGCTGCACCAAGCGGCTGGGCGAAATGATCGCCGGTTCACGCCCCACCAGCGGCATGCGCTGTGTTTCTGTGAGATTTGGAAATGTCCTTGGCTCGCAGGGCAGCGTCGTTCCCGTCTTTCAGGAGCAGATTCGCACCCGCGGATGCGTTACCGTGACGCACCCGCAAATGACCCGCTATTTCATGACCATTCCGGAGGCGGTCGCACTCGTCCTGCAGGCCTTCACGGTCGGCGAGCACGGCAACATCCTGGTACTGGATATGGGACAGCCTGTTCGCATCGTTGACCTTGCGAGGACCCTGATTCGAATATCGGGAAAGAGTGAGACCCAGGTACCGATCGTCTACACCGGCATGCGCCCCGGAGAGAAGCTGCACGAGGAGCTCTTCTATGACTTGGAGCGACGCCTGCCGACGTCGATGTCCAAAGTAATGCGGGCGCAGGGCGACCTCCCGAAGTGGACCGAGCTCGAGGCACTCTTGCAGCAGTTGCAACTGGCAGCCCAAAGCCATGATCCGGAACGTATTCGAGCGCGAATCAAGGACATCATCCCGGAGTATCTGTGGGAGCCGGCCGCACCAGCCGACCTCGCGGCAAGGGCAGCTACGGAAGCTTCGGTGGGGCCTTCGCCCCGCTCCGCGCCGATTGTGGCGCGCGCGTCCCTGTCGGCGTAAGCGCGACCGGCGAATCCCCAGTCCGTGCCGCAATGTTTCCCAGATTCCAGCTAGTTTCCCTCTCCAATTTTCCAGGAAAAGAGAAGATCAATGACAAAGTGCTTCAGAGTACTTCTTTCGTTCTGCGCGATCGCCGCTATACCGCTTCACGCGCAAACGGTCGACTCTTCTGCGCCGGCACCGCAGGCGTTTGAGGCCTCAGCGGCCTCGGTTGCTCGTGCCACATCTGAAGGGCCCGTATCGGCCTTGGAGAACGCCGCGAATCCTCCACGGCTCTACGCGCCCAGGCTTGTCGTAAGCCAGCCCGCACTCACGCGCCCCCATCTGCTGCTCGTATCGGACTCGCCACAGCTGGCGCCGGAAAAAGGCACAGCGCCGACAAGTCCCGTGAAGGTAACGGGCCCATGGTTCTGGGCCGTCAACGCCGCGTTGCTCGGCGCGTCGGCAGCCAACGCGGAAACCCTGCACAGCTGCGTCAACTGTACCTATATTCCAGCCAATCTGCACAACCGTGGTGTGCTCTTGGGAATCGGCTTGCCAATTGATATTGGCATCGCGTACCTCGGCTACCACCTGAAGAAAAACGGACATAGCTGGTGGTATGTTCCAGCGGCCGCGTTCACCGGAGCCAACGCAGCTCTCGCGGCCCACTGGGCATTAAGCACGAAATAGTCCGCCGGCAACCCAGCCCGCGAACCAGGATTTCCAAGTACGTATCTGTCAGGCGCGAATACACAAAGCTGTAATATCTGTCATTTATAAAAACACTATGTGTGGAATAGCGGGTTTCATAAGCAAAACCGGCGCGCTTCGGGATTCCTGCGCGCCAGCGGTGTCGCAATGTCTCCACCATAGGGGCCCCGACGATCACGGCTGGCTGCGCTATAGCCGGTTCGGGATCCAGCGTGGCCGCGAATGGAAATCGCCAGCCCATGAGCCCGAGGTCCTGTTACTCCATCGTCGTCTGTCCGTTCTGGATACTTCGGATGCGGGCTGGCAGCCAATGTCTTCTGCGGACGGCCGGTATCACGTGGTATACAACGGCGAAATTTATAATTATCTGGAGTTGCGAGAGGAATTGGAACGGATTGGTCACCGTTTCCACACTCAGAGCGATACGGAAGTCCTGCTGGCGGCTTTAGCGGAGTGGGGCACAGAGGCACTGCGCCGGTTCGTCGGCATGTTTTCCTTCGCGATGCTCGACACCCAGCGGCGGGTCCTCCTGCTGGCGCGTGACTGCTTTGGCATCAAGCCCCTCTATTATTCCTTTAACGATGGTGAATTGTTCTTTGGTTCCGAGATCAAAGCAATATTTAACTTCGGCGTGCGCCGCCGAGCGGTGAATGCCGAGCGGCTGTTCTACTACTTGAGGTACGGGTTTACCGATTTTGGCTCGGAGACGCTTCTGACGGGAATTCAGCAGCTGCCCCCGGCGCATTTCATGGAGATCTCTGTGGACGAGATTCGTCCGGTCGAGCCGCAGGCCTATTGGAGGGTGGAGTCGGGCGACGTTATAGACATTTCCTTCGACGAAGCCGCGCGGCGTGTTCAGGAGATTTTTCTCCGCAGCGTGGCGATGCACCTTCGCAGCGATGTTCCGCTCGGTGCGGCGCTCTCCGGTGGCATCGATTCCTCCGCCATCGTCATGGCCGTACGACATCTGCGTCCCAAGTCGGAGATTCATTGCTTCAGTTACATTGCCGAAGATGAGAGCATGAGCGAGGATCGATGGGTGGACATCGTCGCCAAGGCGTCGGGGGCGCACGTTCACAAGGTACGGGTGAGCGCCGCTGAACTGGCCAGAGACTTTGAAACCATGATGGGCTTCCACGATGAGCCGAGCGGAAGTACCAGTTTGTATGCCAGCTACTCGGTCTTTCGTGCCGCGCGAGAAGCGGGCATTACCGTGATGCTGGATGGCCAGGGCGCGGATGAAATTCTCGGCGGCTACCCGCACCTTCGGGGAGCTCGACTGGGCTCCCTCGTTCGCCAGCACCGCTGGAAAGAAGCAGCGTCATTTCTCGGCGCGTGCTCCCGTCTGAAGGATCAGGGTACCTTCCGGAGCCTGGCTTCCTGCGCAGACTATCTATTGCCGCCTGGATTGCAGGGTGCGGCGCGGCACTTCGTATCCAAAGATGCCATGCCGGCATGGCTCAACGCGGCTTGGTTCGCGGAACGAGGCGTTGGACCAAAGTTCATCTACTACACGGCAGAGAAGTCGGTCCTGAGAAAAAGCCTTACCCGAAGCATCCAGGATACGCTTCCAACGCTACTGCGCTATGAAGACAGGAATTCCATGGCGTTCTCCGTAGAGAGCCGCGTACCCTTCCTGGTTCCAGAACTGGTGACGTTTCTGAACCGGCTGCCAGAGGAATATATCATCTCGGCTGACGGCACAACGAAGGCAGTGTTTCGCAAAGCCATGCGGGGCATCGTGCCCGACGTCATCCTGGACAGACGAGACAAGATCGGTTATTTCACGCCCGAAAAGCGATGGTTGCATCTACTGGATTCCTGGGTCCGCCAGTCACTGGGCAGCGCAGCCGCGCACTCCATTCCGTGTCTTTCCATGGATATCGCCCGGCTCCAATGGGACGCCATTCAGAACGGCAAGGGCCGCTTTGATTCCCGCATATGGCGGTGGATTGATCTGATTCGATGGACAGAAGAATTCTCGGTCGTTTACGACTGAGACCGAATCTTAGGAGCGAAGCAGGCAGAAGACGTTTTTCTTGAAATTAGTATTGCGCTCGTTGCTGCTCCTCCAGCACAGCCCACGCCTCGGCGCGGGCTGTGTCGTTTATAGAGTGCTACCAAGTCGCAGCCGCTCCGCCGCTCCAGGGAGAGGAGCGTTGCCTTATTAAACAGGTTCAAACGAAATGAACGAGGAGGATATAGCGTGAGTGCAGCGGCAGTCGCAACTGTGAGTGAACTGGCCCGCGCGTGGGAAATTCGCCCGGAAGATACCTTGACCGTAGCCGAACTCAAGGCGGGGAGCGAGGATGCGTACGCGCGTTTGATCGAGCGCTACCACCGGCCCATCTACGGACTGGTCTATCGCATTCTTGACGATCCAACCGATGCGCCCGACACAACCCAGGAAATTTTCCTCAAGGTGTTTCGCGGGATGTCGAAGTTCAACGGAGAGAGCGGTCTCAAGACTTGGATGTATAGCATTGCGATTAATGAGGCTAGAAACCGCCGCCGCTGGTTCTTCCGCCACAAGGTGCGAGAGCATTCAATCGAGCCACTACCCGATGACCTGGAATGCCGTCCGTTCAGCCCGTTCGATAGCCTGGTGGATTCCGCCGAGTCGCCCTTTGAGTGCGTTGCAAGGGGACAGGTTCGAGCACGGCTCGAACAGGCATTGCAGGAACTTCCCAAGGATTATCGAACCGCCGTGGTTCTGCGCGACATAGAGGATCTTTCCTACAGAGAAATCGCCGAGGTTATGGAAACACCGTTGGGTACGGTGAAATCCAGGGTTGTTCGCGGACGTGAGGCTTTACGCAAATGGCTGTTGCGCCACGCCCACGAACTGACCTGAAAACAGAAATCTGCGAGGTGAAAAGGCAAATCAGCAAGTTGACGCCGGAGAGCCGTGAAGCCGAGGTCGCCTTGTGATCTCCGTGGAATCACGCCGTGAAATGTGCACGTTAACCAGCCACAAACGAACCTTCTGTGACAGTATTGTTGGCTTTGGGGCAGAAGCCCTGCCCATTGTGAGGTCATCGTGCCTTTTTATGAACGTGGTTCTCTTTTGGGGCGGTGGGATTTGCACTTTATAAACAGCGTTTTTTCAGCGCGGCTCACCCGATTAGAACAATGGAAGGAGCAGGGCAAAATATCACCGGAGCAGCACGCCCATTTGGCAGGCCTCTCCCGTGGAGAACTCCTCTCCCTTTTTCTCGAACTGAACGTTCTCCTCTGCGCCGGCGTGCTGGCATTCGTTGCCGGATTCGGCTGGACCGTCAGCACCTGGTCGCGTCAACTCGGTGACGTCATCGTCCTGACCGTCCTCTCGACCATCCTCGCCGCCAGTTTATGGTATTGCTTTTCCCGCGCGCCTGCCTGGTCGCCAGCCGAAACGCCTGCACCGAGTCCAATCTTCGACTACGTGCTTTACCTTGGCGGCCTCATCTGGTCACTGGAACTCGGTTACATGAGCCAGCAGCGATTTTTGAAGGGCCTCCGGGTGGATAGGTCCTTGGTCGTGATCGACAGGGGAGAAATTCGCAGGCGCAAGAAGAAACCATAAATCCACCGGACCGGGCGCCGCCAGCCAACCGTACCCCGTTCTCTCTGAACCGATGACAGCACATCTGACTTACACATGTGTCCTGTACAATCGGGCAACCATGAAATTGTTGGCAAAAGCCGGCATTCTGACTTTCGTCTTGATGCTAACGACGGCCATGCATGCCGAACCGGTCTCGCAGCTTCACCCCACCGGTTACATCAACGACTTCGCGCATGTTCTGCAGCCGAACACGGTCGCGCAAATGGAAGGTGTTTGCCAGCAGATCGACCAAAAGGCTCATGCCCAGATTGCCGTGGTTACCATCAACTCCTTAGATGGTGCGGATGTCGAGAGCTATGCCGTCGACCTCTTCAAAAGTTGGGGCATAGGAGACAAGTCGACCAATCGTGGAGTTCTGATCCTATATGCCATCAAGGATCATCGTGCCCGCATTGAAGTTGGCTATGGCCTGGAACCGATTCTGCCTGACGGGAAGGTCGGAAGTTTTCAGCGGGAAGCAATCCCTCTGATGCGCGGCGGCGAAACCAGCGCGGCCCTGCTGCTGGTCACCAATCGAGTCGCGGGGGTGATTGCGCAAGATGCCGGCATCACGATCCCCAACGTACCGCCCCCTGCTACAATCCCCCCGTCGGAAAATCCCCGGCCGTTTTCGCTCGGCGGAGTCATTGCATTTGTGGTGATCCTGTTGATCATCCTGTGCACTCCTCTTCGAGGCGTGTTGTTCTGGCTTTTGCTTAGCCAGGTTTTTGGTGGTCGCTCGGACGGAGGATGGGGCGGCGGCGGGTTCGGCGGCGGTGGTGGAGGGGGCTTCGGAGGTTTTGGAGGCGGCAGCTCCGGTGGCGGTGGCGCAAGCAGCAGTTGGTAGTGAGCGAGGATGAGATGTTTTCTGACCAAAAGCTTGAGGAGTTCGTGAATCGAATGCGCTCGGCGGCCGGGGCTAACCTGGAAAGCGTCATCCTGTACGGATCGGCCGTGGCGGGGGATTTTCATCCCGAATTTTCCGACCTGAATCTGTTCTGTGTGCTGCGCGACAGTTCGTTCGCGGCGCTGCAGGCTCTGGCACCGGTAGCACAATGGTGGGACGGCCAGAAACAGCCTCCGCCACTCTTCATGACGCGCCGCGAATTGGAATCTTCCACCGACATTTTCACCATCGAACTGCTGGACATGCAGCGGCATCATCAGGTCTTCTTCGGCGAAGATGTCCTACAGGGATTGCCGATTTCCCTGCATCGCCATCACGTCCAGGTTGAATACGAACTCCGTGAGAAACTGGTTCTGCTCCGCCAACAATTGCTCCTCGCCTCTGGCAAGAAGAGCCGGTTGTGGGACTTACTGGTGCACTCCGTGTCCTCCTTCGTTACTTTGTTTCGGCATGCTCTGATTGTGCTCGGACAAACTGCCCCAGTGGGAAAACGCGACACGGTGGAAGCCATCGCGAAGCACTTGAATCTCGATGCGTCCGCAATCCGCCAGGTGCTGGATGTTCGGGAGCACAAAACCAGCCCCAAGACAGTGGATGTGAATGACCTCTGCGCGCGTTACCTGACCGTGGTGGAACAGGTCACGGCCGCAGTTGATGAGGCGCTGGGGGCGGATGCGTCCGCCAGTTCGTAACCGCATTACACTGAATTGCTCAGGAGAACGTATGAAGAAACTATGGATTGCGATTGGCGTCGTGGTTCTGATCGCTCTTTTCTCTTTTGGACAGTACGTATCCGTTCGCAATACGCTGGTGACGAAGAATGAAGCGGTCAAGGCCGCATGGTCACAGGTGGACATCGTTTTACAGCGTCGGGCAGATCTTATTCCCAACCTGGTTGAGACAGTGAAGGGGTTTGCCCTGCAGGAACAGACGGTGTTCGGTGATATCGCCAAAGCCCGCTCCGCACTGCTTTCGGCCGGCACCCCGGAGCAAAAGATCGCCGCCAACGGGCAACTCGATGGTGCGCTCGGCCGACTGCTGGTTGTGGTTGAGAATTATCCGCAGTTGAAGTCCAATGAGAACTTTCTTCGTCTGCAGGACGAACTCGCGGGGACAGAAAATCGCATCGCTGTCGAGCGCAAACGCTATAACGATGCGCTGCAGGACTACAACACGTATGTCCAGATGTTCCCGAACAATGTATTTGCCGGCTGGGCCGGATTCAAGCCGAATGGGGCCTACTTTACTGCGACGGAGGAATCCCGACAGGTTCCCAAGGTGAGCTTCTCAAGTCCCAGCGCACCGGCTTCGCAACCTGCTACTCAGCCCCAGCCCGCAAAGTAGTGCGGGCTGAATCGTGGACGGGGCGTCGGTGATCATTCCGTAGGGCGATTGGAGGCGGCGGAATAATCGGAGGGAGATGTGAAAAGTCCCCACAAAATACCCACAGTCAAAGCAATGCCCACCCGGGCGGGTGGGCATGATGCAGATGCATAAGAACTTAATGGAGCCGACGACCGGAATTGAACCGGTGACCTGTCGATTACGAATCGACTGCTCTACCAGCTGAGCTACGTCGGCGGATCCTCTCCTTATACTAATGGGATGTCTGCATTTTCGTAAAGAGCCGGAGCCATCATTTGCCCTGCTAGCGGTGCGGCGCCAAGGCAATGCATGCCTCAACTGCCTCCTCCGTTGTGCACATTGTCTCATTTCAGGCACAGTTTTAGCGGCTTCCAGAGATTCCGCTTGCAATTGAAGCGAGAGGATGGCGATAATGACCACGAACGGCGAACCAAACAACTGTGACCCATTTCGAACGTTCGGATCTACTCAGGATTCTTCGGATCACGGCGCGGCAATTGAGCGGCTGGCAACGGGCCGGCTTGGTTGCGGTAAGTGACACCTTTTCTTTTTTCGACCTCCTTCAAATCAAAAAAATTCGTGACCTGCGCGCCAAGCGGGTGAAGGGCGCGACCATTCTGGCCTCGCTCCAGGCCATGCAGTTGCGGGTTGCCGGAATGAAGAATCCACTGCTGGAAGCCGGTTCGTTCTCCGTCGGCTCGCGCGTGGCCTTCCGCACCGGCGGCAGAGCGTTAGATCCCATCGACGGACAATTCATCATGGACTTCAGAGATTCATCCCGGGTGGTGGAAGCCACGGCCGCGGCGGTTCGTCCCATCGCTGCGGGTGAAACCATTGTCGATCTGTTTGCCAAAGGCGTTTCGCTGGAAGAAGATCCGTTGAGCGCCGCCGAGGCGATTGCCAGTTATCAGAAGGTGCTCAAACTCGACCCGGACTACGCTCCCGCCCACATCAACCTTGGCACGCTCTACTACAACCAGTCGGATTACGAACAGGCGGAGACCTACTACCGCAACGCGATCGAAGCCGATCCGCGCTATGCCCTCGCCTACTTCGATCTGGGCAATGTGCTGGATGAAACGCAGCGCGTGGAGGAGGCCATCGCCGCCTACAAGGCTGCGCTGCGGCTGGCTCCCACCTACGCGGACGCGCATTACAACCTGGCGCTTGCCTTCGAGCGCTCCCGGCAGCCGCGCCTCGCGCTCCGGCATTGGCGCGCCTACCTCAAGCTGGATAGCCGTGGACCCTGGGCCGAGCATGCCCGCGCGCAATACAGAAAGCTGCTGCAGTCCGACGCTTTGCAGGTGGTCTTCCGGCGCTAGTCGGTCCCGCCGACTTCTGCGTTGCTCCCAGCTCTGGAACTGGTACAATTTCCCGTCGTTCAACTTTATCGAGCGAGGCCCGAAACTCCCATGTCTACCGCTGGTGGAGGTTCGTTGCATCCGCAGCCGCTGAGTGTCTTGACGGAAGACGAGCAGTTGTTTCGTGAGAACGTCCGCCGCTTTGCCGAAGAGTCGATCCGCCCTCTGGTTCGGGAGATGGATGAGCGCGGCTCCTTCGACCATTCTCTCGTTGAACAGTTTCATCACCTCGGCCTCATGGGAATTGAAATTCCGGAGCAGTACGGCGGCGCCGAGGGAACTTTCTTTGAAGCGATTCTCGCCGTCGAGGAGCTCTCTCGCGTCGATCCTTCGGCGGGAGTCCTGGTCGATGTGCAGAATACCCTGGTCAACAACGCCCTCATCCGCTGGGGAAGCGAGGCGCAGAAGCAGCAGTACCTTCCCAGGATGGCCACGGAGTGGGTTGGTTCGTACGCTCTCAGCGAAGCCGAAAGCGGCTCGGACGCCTTCGCTCTGCAGACTCGCGCCGAAGACAAGGGAGATCACTGGCTGCTCAACGGCCGCAAGCTTTGGATCACCAACGGCAAGGAATCCAATCTTTTCATTCTCATCGCCACCGTCGATCCAAGCGCGGGCTATAAGGGAATCACGGCGTTTCTGGTCGAAAAGGATTTTCCCGGTTTCAGCGTCGGCAAGAAGGAAGACAAGCTTGGCATCCGCGCCTCCAGCACCACCGAACTGATTCTCGACGACTGCAAGGTTCCCAAGGAGAACCTGCTGGGCGAGGTGGGCAAGGGCTACAAGATCGCCATCGAGACGCTGAACGAGGGCCGCATCGGCATTGGCGCGCAGATGCTCGGGCTGGCCCAGGGCGCCTGGGAGTGTGCCGCAAACTACGCGCAGCAGCGCAAGCAGTTCGGCCAGCCGCTCACCAGCTTTCAGGCTGTGGCCTTCCAACTGGCTCAGATGGCGACCGACATTACCGCTCTCCGCCTGATGGTTTACAACGCTGCGCGCATGAGGGATGCGGGAGTGCCTTTTCTGAAGGAAGCGGCCATGACGAAGTTGTACGCCGGTCAGGTGGCCGAGCGCGTGGCTTCGCAGGCGGTGGAGATCTTCGGCGGCTATGGCTTCACCAAGGACTATCCGGTCGAGAAGTTTTTCCGCGACTCGAAGATCGGCAGCATCTACGAAGGAACCTCCAACATGCAGCTGATGACCATCGCCAAGCTTTGCCTGGGTGGCAAGTAAACGCCGCAAGTAACGCCGCAAGTAAACGCCGCAAGTAGCGCCACGAACTAACGCCGCGATCCGCGCGGTTGCGCACGAATCGGCGTAGTCGCGCATCACAGTCAGCTGCAGCACACGGTGATACCCTAGCCCTGAGGTGTCATGGCAGGCTTCAGGGACCCAGATCCGATTGCCAGTGATGAAACCGCCGATGCGCTGCATGGCTGCCGGTCAGGCCGCCGATGTCGGGGAGTTCTCGGCGGAACATGCGCAGCCCGGCAATGACACGCGCGCCGTCATCGCGGTGACCCTGGCCGGAATCGCGGCGTTTTTCAATCTGTATGCGACCCAGCCGCTGCTGCCGCTCTTCGAGCAGATCTTTCACGCCTCCAAATCCCAGGTAGGGCGAACGGTGAGCGCGGCCACCCTCGGAGTCGCCCTCAGCGCGCCCTTCTGCGGAGCCCTGGCCGAGCGCATGGGGCGCCGCAAGCTCATCGTGCTCTCCATCTTCGTGCTGGCGCTGCCCACCGTGCTGGCGGCCACATCGGGCGGACTCTCGCAGCTTGTCTTGTGGCGGTTTTTGCAAGGCATCGTCACGCCGGGAATCTTTGGCGTCACCATTGCCTACATTGCCGAGGAGTGGCCGCGCGATCGCGTGCCGCACGTCATGTCGATCTACGTCAGTGGAACGGTGCTCGGAGGCTTTCTCGGCCGCATTCTCACCGGAGTCGCCGCCACTCACCATCTCATTCCGTTTGTCCAGCCCAACTGGCGCAACGGATTCGTCGCCATCGGAGTGCTCGACCTCGTCTTCGGCGTATTGCTGTGGCGCTGGCTGCCGCATGACTCGCCGCTGCCCGGCCACGGCGCGCAGGAGACCAGCTTCGCCCGTCACCTCCGCAATCCGCAGCTGCTCGCGACCTTCGCCGTCGGATTCAATATCCTCTTCACGCTGGTGGCAACGTTCACCTACGTCACCTTCTATCTGGCGGCTCCGCCCTTCAGTCTCTCGCCTGTCCA
Source organism: uncultured Acidobacteriota bacterium (assembly GCA_963742165.1). Lineage (GTDB taxonomy): Bacteria > Acidobacteriota > Terriglobia > Terriglobales > Acidobacteriaceae > TOLSYN. The sequence goes on from CAVUKX010000005.1 coordinate 138,344, forward strand.
ACTGAGCGCGCTCTTCATGGTCTACCTGGTGGGCCTGGTGATTACTCCCGTCAGCGGCGTCTGGATCGCCCGTGCGGGCTCGCGCGCCGCGCTCATTGCCGCGCTGCTGGCGGCGATCGCCGGAGTTCTGATGACGCTGATTCCGAATCTGATGGTCATTCTGCTCGGCCTGGTGCTGTGCTCCTCCGGAGTCTTCGCATGCCAGGCGGCCGCCACCACGTATATCCAGCGCGAAGCCCACTCCGGCGGCCGCGCCTCCGCCGCCGGACTCTACGTGATGTTCTATTACATCGGCGGCAGCGTAGCCGGGATACTGCCGGGGATGTTGTGGCGTTTTGGCCAGTGGAAAGCCTGCGTTACACTTGTCGTGTTCGTGCAACTCGCCACCATCGCCATCGCCGGAGCGGCCTGGAAGGGCAGGGAAGCCTGACCGGCAGTTCGCTTCCTAACCGAAGTTTGTTGCAACGGGGAAACCATGAAAAAAATCTTGCTGGTTGTGATCTTCTGCTGCTGTGCCGCCTTGGCCAGTGCCCAGGAAATTGTGGTGGCCGCCGCCGCCGATCTCTCCTCTGTCTTTCCCGAGGTGGTCGCGAGGTTTCAGAAAGAAACGGGCAAGACGGTGAAGGCGAACTTCGGCGCCTCGGGCCAGTTCCTCTTGCAGATTGAAAACGGCGCTCCCTTCGACCTGTTTTTCTCCGCCGATCTGCAGTATCCCAAGCGGCTTGAATCCGAAGGTCTTGCGGAGCCGGGCTCCATTTACAAGTACGCGGTCGGCAAGCTGGTGCTCTATGTTCCCAACGGCTCCGCCGTGAACCCGGCGCAAGGTCCGCGCGTGCTTCTATCGCCCCAGGTCCGCAAGATCGCCATCGCCAATCCGCAGCACGCTCCCTACGGCCGCGCTGCTGTCGAGGCTCTCAAAAACGAGGGACTGTACGACAAGCTGCAGGACAAGCTGGTGATGGGAGAAAACATCTCGCAGGCGGCGCAGTTCGTGCAGTCGGGCAATGCGGACGCAGGCATCGTGGCCCTCTCGCTGGCCCTCAGTCCGGCCATGAGCTCGGCCGGCCGCTTCGCGGAAATTCCCGCCGCCGACTACACGCCTCTGGAACAGGCCGCCGTCATTCTGAAGAGTTCCAAGCAGAAGGCCACCGCCGCGCTCTTCCTCGATTTTCTCCGCCGGCCGGAGATCGCCAGCCTGCTGGCGCACTATGGATTTGTGCTGCCCGCCGCGGGAGAAAAGCCGAAGTAACGCCGCAAGACTGCACCGGAGGCCGCGATTCCGATCCGCGGATTGTTGGCCTCCGGCTCCTGCGGTATCCTAGGGATTCTCATGGACCCAATTTTGCGCCGGCGTTTGCAACTCCTCCTGATGGTTGTCGCCGTCGCCTATGCCTCGCTCGCCTGCCTGCGCACGGTGGGCGACTTTGACACCGGATGGCATCTCGCCACGGGACGCTACCTTCTGCAGCACCACGCAATCCCTGCCACCGACATCCTCTCCTACACTTCACCGGGCGCACCCTGGCTTTATCCGCCCTTTGCCGGAGCGCTGCTGTACGCCGTCTATCAGGTCTTTGGCTATGCAGGGCTCAGCTGGTTCAGCGTTCTGGCCGCCGCCATGTTGGCCGCCTATCTTCTGTGGCGCGCCCTGCCGCAGGCGAGTTTCGCCTCCGCCGTATTGCTGGCGCTTGCCGTGCCTTCGCTGGCCTACCGCCTCACGCCGCGCGCCGACCTGTTCACTACGTTATTTTTCGCGCTCTTCCTTGCCGAATTGTGGCGATTCCATCGCGATGCGCCCGCGCGCCTCTGGCTGCTGCCCGCCACCATGTTGCTCTGGGTCAATCTTCATCCCGGATTCATCGCTGGCCTTGGACTGGTAGCCGCCTATGTTCTCTGCGAGGTGTTGCTGCTTCCTTTTCCGGATCTGCGCGCCGGCGCGCGCCAACGCCTTGCGCGGTCCTGGCCGTGGCTGGCCGCGACTGCGGGGGCGGTGCTCATCAATCCCTGGGGAGTGGCCGCGCTGCGGCAGGCGGGGCAGTTGGCCGGGCTGGGAGGCGGCTCGCAGGCCGTTCCCCGCTTCGTAGGAGAACTTTCGCGCCAGCCGCTCTCCTGGCACGCGATCCTCCAGGCGTTTCAGCCGCGCGATCCCGACAGCTCGTTCTGGTGGCTGCTACTGGCCGCCGCCGCGGCGGTGCTGCAGGCGCTTCGCCGGCGCGAAATTGGCGCGGCCCTGGTGCTTGCCGTCTCCATGGCAGCCGCCCTGCAGAAGCTGCGCTTCCAGGGACTGTTCTCCATAGTGGTCATCGTGATTGGCGGCACGCTGCTGGCCGAGGCCTACGACGAAATCGCCTCCCGCCGGCCGCGCCGGGCCTCCGGTGCGTGGTGTGGGGTCGCACTGGCTGCGATCTTCTGCGCGCTTACGGCGCTGCGCATGGCAGATCTGATCTCCAATCGCTACTACGTTGTTTCGGCCTCCACGTCTTCCTTCGGCCCCGGCGAGTCGTGGGTTTTCCCCGAGCGCGCCGCCGGGTTCATTGAGCGCGAAGAGCTGCCCGGCAATCTCTTCCAGCCCTACAACCTTGGCGGATTCACCGCGCTTCGCCTCGGCCCTCACTACCTCGACTACAGCGATGGACGCGGGGTCAGCGGCGAGGTCGCGACCGAAGAACAGCTTCTAATGGCGCAATCCCCCGATTCGGCTTTCTGGGAGCAGGCCGCCTCGCGCCGCAACATCAATGTCATCCTGCTCTCGCTGGCGCGCTATGGTGGACTCGGAGGCTTCGACCTGAACGCTTTCTGCGGAGCCACGCAATGGCGCCCGGTCTATCTCGACGAAGTTTCTCTGGTGCTCATCCGCCGCACGGCCCAGAACCAGCCGTGGCTCGATCGTCTCGAACTGAATTGCCAGAGTGCGGTGTTCAGCCCGCCGGCGCAGGCGTCACACGGGGATCTCTTCGAGTTTTACGCCAACTCGGGTGCGGTCCTCTACGCCCTGGCACGCGACAACGAGGCCGAATCCGCCTGGCGGCAAGCTCTTGCGCTGGAACCCGAAGACCCGAACGTTCATCTCTTTCTCGCCCAGCTCTACCAGCAACAGCAGCGGCCCGCGGACGCGGAACGCGAATACCGCGCCGCGCTCTCCCGTCGTCAAAGTTCGGTTGCGTGGTACGCACTGGGACGCTTGCTGGCCGTGCAGCATCGCTATGCGGAGGCCGAGCAGGCCATTGCCACCGCAGCCGTGATGACCGCGACTCCGGCCAACCAGTACAAGGCGCTCGGGCAGGTGCAGCTTCACCTGAACCAGCCCGACCGGGCGCTCGCCAGTTTGCTCAAGGCGGAGCAGGCTGGGCCGCCGCCCAACGATCCCAGTCCCGCGGCGCGCGATTTCCGCGTCCAACTTGACGATGGACGCGCCGGGGCCTGGCTGGCTCTGCATGATGCGCGGCGGGCCACCGGATATGCGGAGCAGGCCACGCAGCTTGCGCCGGACGCGCAGCGCTGGAACCGTCTCGCCGATTGCTACGCCGCCCAGGGGCGCTCGGCGGAAGCCGAACAGGCACGCAGCCGCGCGCGCGATCTGCCCGCGCCCAACTAAAAACGTACCGCTCAAAAGAAGAGGCCGGTCGCCAGGACCGGCCTTTCCAATCTCCGCAAGCTTCGTCTAGAAGGCGCTCCAGCTGAACTCATCGATGTGGAAAGGCGAGGCCGCGTTGCTGCTGGTAGAGGTTGTGTAGACGTTCGGCGTTTGAGAGGCCAGGTTCGTGTCGTAGTTCAAGGAGCCTCCGCCCGTAATATTCACGGTATTGCCGATTACCGCACCGTAGATGTTTCCGTTTCCGTCAAACGTAATGTTCGCATTCGGCGCATAGAACGTGGCAAATACCGCATTACTGGAGATACTGCCGATGTGTACCTCCTGCGTGCCGTTATAGACGAACGTCAGGTTGTTTGCGCTGCCGCCCTGGTTGGTCGCCGACCCGCCCGTGAATTGGAGGGGTATTGTGGAATTGGCGCCATTCATGATGTAGATCACCACCGGCGCCGAGGTCAGAACGATTTTAGCGCTGGCTGTCACCGTCAAAGTATCGAAGTAGTAGGTTCCGGCGCTGAAGTTGAAGGTATCGCTGGACGCAAGATTCACCTGCCCGTAGCTGGTGTTACTCGGAGTGAAGGTCATCGTCCCTGCAGCGTAGCCTCCGCTGCACCCGGCGTTGGCGTTACAAGCACTGGTGTTGTTCGTCGCGGGCGCCCCTGCCGGCATCGACGCCGTGGGATACGGAGCCGCCCCGGTGGGAAGTTTGGATGCCTTATCCACGCAAGTGGACGCGTTGTTGCTGGTGCATCCGAATCCGTTGCCGCCCGAGTTGTCCATGTTCACTGCGTACGGCCACGTCGAACTGCAGCTCTCCGGAGTTGCACTGGGGGCGTTCCAGTAGGGCCAGGTCGGGCCGCCGGAGACGCCATACGGATAATAGTTGCTGGTGCCGTTCGTCTTTGCGTTCGGATCGCCCAGGTTGTAGTTCGGTGCGGCAATGTTGCCGGCTACCATGGCCGAGTTGTGCAGGTAAACATTCCCCAGCGTCCCAAGATTGCCGTTGACATACGAAATCGGTGGGCTCGCAACCCCTCCGCTGGTAGCCGAATTCCAGGAGTCGGTGCCGGAGCCTCCCGACATCGTGATGGCGCCGCAAGCGGTGCTGTTGGCCCATGCGCCATAGGCAAACGACGGCACGGCAGTCTGCGAGGTGACGGAGCTGGGGACGATCTTCTTCTGGATCGTCGCCACCAACTGCACCTTGGCTGGCATTGGGCCACCCGCGCCTACGGTTGCCTGCGAGATGATCTTCCAACGCGTGATCCAGCCTGCCGTAGGATCATAGTAAGCAGACAGGAGCTGCGCAGCCACGGCGTAGGTGGGATTGCCGGGTTGGGCGCTGAACGGGCTGGTGCCGGTCGTAAGTGCCGCAAACTTCGCATCGGTTGTGGAGTCGATGGCTGAGTAGGTGTCGGTAATTCCAGCGATGCTGGTACCTGGGGCCATGATGACGCAGTTCGCGGGGGTGGCCGCGCACGAAGTGCTGCCGCTGAAGTGATAACTGACCGGAAAGTCCGTAAGGTTAAAGTTGGCATTACTCAGCGTGATCGAGCCGGTAGGAGGTGCCCACCCATTAGTAGTATTAATATCGCTGAGGAAGAATGCGGCCTGCTCCACGCCGGCTTCCGCCACATAACGCGCCTGGGTCAAGGACCTATGGTTCGCGGTCGTCCACACCTCGCTCTGGGTGGTCATCATGAGACCTGCTGCCAGGGTTGAGATGATGAGCAGCGAGAGCAGAGCGATAATCAGTGCCACACCGCTTTCGCGCTTGCGCGATTCAAGTTTGCGGGCTGGATAGGAGCAGCGTCGAATTCTCATTGTGTCAGTGTTCCTATTTGCGTGGCCACAGAAACGGGAACGGCGTTGAACTCTTCATACGGGTCGGGCAGCGCGGCGACCACGGCAGGTGAGCTGTTGTAAAGGTACATATTGTAAGCGTTCAGGATGTTTCGCGGCTGAATGTTCATGAACGACTTGGCCACCACTTCCGGATTGCCGGTCGTGGGATCCGGGCGTAGCGACTCGGCGATGATCGTCACATTGACGCTGGTAGTCATGTAATCGGCGACCTTCGTTGGAGTAAAGACGTTGTAATCGAAGCGGCAGCCGTCCGCCGCCGTGGGATAGGTGGTGGTTGCCACTCGCACTATGTCCAGCATGTTCGCAGTGCTCGAACTCCAGGTGGTGCCGTTGTAGTCGTATTCGGTTCGCGTCAACGGTCCCCATTGCACGCTGCTGGAATCGGTAAGAGTCGCTGTCGTCGTGGTTGGGCAGTTGTATTGAATCACCGTGAGCGTCCCCGTGCCGGTGATATCGCCGAACATGATGAGCGACTGGTAGCTGAAACTTGATGTGCCTGCCACCGCTGGAGGGCTTATGAACGAAATGCCCGCGGTGTAGACGCCCTGCGGGTACAAGGAAACGCCCGAAACATGGGCCTTCTGGAAGCCCGCCGTGCCGTTGACAGTGGCCACCGTGATTGTGCTGCCCGAGATAACCCCAATTTGCAGCAGCTCGGCATTGGCGCCGGAATCCACGACCACAAGCATTCCGCCCTGCAGCAGTGCCGTACTGGAAACCGTCACCGCAGTGGTTGTATTGATGGCGACTGCTGCGGAAAGAGTGGCAAGTGCGCCCGCTGCGCCGGTGCCCGCGTAGATGGAGTTGCCACTAATGCCCGAAGGTGGCAGTCCGGCCTGGCCGACCTCCTGGGATATGATCTCCATGGTAGCCCGCACCTGCTGGTTGAGCGCGGCGCGGATCTCGTCTCCGCGATAGCTCTTCTGCACGTTTCCCAAACCGCCCAAAATCGCGCCCGTAAGTATGACCAGCAGGGTAACACTGACCATCATTTCCAGCAGGGTGAAGCCGGATTGCGAGCTGCGCCGGAATTTAGAAACTGGTTTCATGGCTAGCAACCTTGGCCAGTGGCAGTGCTATTGCAGTAGTTTGTCTTCAGGGCTACCAGGGTAGTGGTCGGAGTGATTCCCCTGGCCCCGTTGGTGAGCGCGGTGACCGTTACGGTGATCGTCTTGGTATTGTTCGTGGTATCGCTGGCCAGCAGCGCGATGGACCACTCTCTCATGTACGCGGAATTGCTCTGCTTTGTAGTGTAGATCGTCGCGCCACTGCCCGAGCCCTCGGTGATGTAATCCACGTAATTGGTGACAGGGCTGTTGGGGGAGAGGGGGAGAGGCCCGCCGCCGATGGCGAGGCCCGTTCCTCCTGAAGATTGCCACTGGGATCACGGCTGTGTTGCTGGCGGCGTCCTCGAAGTTGAGCGCCATCAACTGCTCCATTTTGTCCTGTGCGTATTCGGTGCAGCGCGTTGCCTGGGTGCCCTGGCCCTGGTTCGTTGCGGCCACCACCATGAAGAGCGCCATCACACCGGTGATCCCAATCAACATGACGGAGGCAGCGACGAGCGTTTCCAGGAGTGACATTCCGCGCTCGCGCTTTCGATCTCTTGAGAGGGCTGGTTGGTTCATCATGTCAGTCCTTGATCACCCAATAGCTATTTCCGCTCAGGACCCAGGTCTGTGCCCGCCCGCTGGCGTCCACGCCCACAGCCATACTGAAGATGCCCGGCGCGTCCTGCAGGTAGAGCGCATAATTTGTGACCAGGGCTCCAGCGCAGGTGACAGGCCAGCCGCGGGAATTGAAGTAGACCGTGTACGGGGCTGTTTGTCCGGAATACACCTGCGCTGGAGCTGTCGCCGATTGTCCCTGCACGCCGAGGGTCACCCCGGTCGGGATATTGAACGTGACGGTCGATGATAACGTGTATTGCTGCGGTTCCTTGTTCCAGGTGCTGAGCGCGGGGCATCCGCTGATGCTGGGAGTGTATTGCAGGCTGTATACCTTGCACATAGCGGGAGTCACCGTCGGGTCGCAGCTCACGGCGGTGCGGGCAAAGTTCGCGCCGGCACGCATGCGCGCCGTGGTCATGAGCCCCACAATGCTGTCTGCGTCGTTGCGGACGCGGTAATTGCGCAGGTATCCCATGTACTGGGGAATGGCCATGGCTGCGATGAGTACCGTCAGGCTAACGACGACCATCAGTTCGATGAAGGTAAAGCCGCGCGCATTGTGCGCGTCCGGGCAGGCGAGCCTCGCCGTGGATTCTGCCTTCGTTCTCCGGCGGATGATGATGGCTCTCACGTTTTTGCCCTGTCCAGATGATCCGGTTCGCGTTCTGTGGAAGGTCGCCGCCGGCTACGGTTACGTCCTCGGAATACAACTGCCGGGCGGCCTTTCATGCTTGCAAAGACCATTTTGGCCGGGTTCGGCCTCCGCGTAAAGTTACTTTGGTTTTCCACCTCTGAAGTCAACAGGATATCGCGCCAGCAGGCTTGCGCGCAGCGGGTTTAGCCATCCGAAGAAGCGGAAGGTACAATCGGGGTAGCGTTTCCCCGCCGCGACGTGGCAGGGACGGATTTTTGTGGTGGAAAGGTGTTCATGTCGCTGATTCAACCCTTCAGAGCGTACCGGCCCAAGGCCGAGTTGGCCTCCCGCGTGGCCTCGGTTCCCTATGACGTCGTCAACACGGCGGAGGCGCGCCAGTTGGCCGACGGCAATCCGTACTCGTTTCTGCACGTCTGCCGGCCGGAGATCGATCTCCCGGTGGGCATCGATGAGCATGAGGACCGCGTGTATGCAACGGGCGCCGAAAATCTGAAGAAGTTTATCGCCAGCGGCCTTCTCACACGCGAGGGCGAAGATTCGCTCTACATCTACCAGCAGCGCATGGGAGAGCACGTGCAGTCCGGCCTGGTCGCGCTCTGCTCGGTCGCCGAGTACGAGGACAATCGCATCAAGAAGCACGAATTCACGCGGCGCGACAAGGAAGACGATCGCACTCGTCACGTCACCGAACAGAACGCCAACGCCGAGCCGGTCTTCCTTACCTACCGGGCGCAGGCGGAGATTGACGCCATCGTGAAGGCTGTCTGCCGCGCCCATCCGCTCTACGACATCACCACGCCGGATGGGATCGGCCACAAAGTGTGGAAGATAGCCGCCCCGGAGGTAGTCGCCAAGCTGGTCGAACTGTTCGGCGGCGTCGGTGCGCTCTACATCGCCGACGGCCATCACCGCACGGCCTCGGCCGTCCGCTACGGCCAGGCCTGCCGCGCCCGCAATCCGCATCCCACGGGCAACGAGCCGTATGAGTTTTTCATGGCCGTGGTCTTCCCTCATAATCAGCTCAGAATTCTCGATTACAACCGAGTAGTGAAAGATCTCAACGGCCTCACGCCGGAGCAGTTTCTGGCGAAAATCGGAGAGAAGTTCGAGGTGAGCTCCGCCGTCACCCGCCAGCCCGCCGAGGCGGCCAGCTTCGGAATGTACCTGCGAAGACAAGTGGTACACGCTGAAGGCGCGCGCCGGAAGCTATCCGGCGGATGACCCGATCAAACGGCTCGATGTCAGCATTCTGCAAGACAATCTGCTTGCCCCGGTGCTGGGCATTCACGATCCGCGCACGGATACCCGGATCGACTTCGTCGGCGGAATTCGCGGCATGGACGAGCTGGAGCGCCGGGTGAAGGAAGGCTATGCCGTGGCCTTCTCGATGTTCCGACCTCGCTCGATCAACTGATCGACGTTGCCGATGCCGGCGAGGTCATGCCGCCCAAGTCCACCTGGTTTGAACCGAAGCTGCGGTCGGGGCTGCTGGTTCGCCTCTATGAGTAGCGTCGCTTCGCTGCGGGGTTCAGAATGGCCTACGAATTAGCGGTCGTACTTCCTACCTACAACGAAAGCGCGAATGTACAGCAACTGGTGGAGCGTCTTGAGAAAGCGCTCGCGGGCGTTCACTACGAAGTAATTTTTGTAGATGACGACTCCCCGGACGGCACCGCGGCCGCGGTGAGGCGGCTGGCCGCGCGTTACGATAACCTTCGCGTGCTGCACCGCATCGGACGGCGCGGGCTGGCCTCGGCCTGCACCGAAGGGATACTGGCCGCCTCGGCCGAGTATGTGGCCGTGATGGATGCCGACATGCAGCACGATGAAAGCGTGCTGCCGGAGATGCTGCGCCGCATTCGCGCGGAGAACCTCGATCTGGTCGTGGGCTCGCGCAATATCGCCGGCGGCAGCATGGGACAGTTTGCCAGTTGGCGGGTGAAGCTGAGCCAGCTGGGCAGGCGGCTGAGCCTGATGGGAGTGGAGCACCAGTTGACCGATCCCATGAGCGGATTCTTCATGGTCCGCTTCTCTACCTTTGAAAAGCTGGCGCACCGGCTTTCGGCCATTGGCTTCAAAATCCTGCTCGATATTGTGCTCTCTGCCGGGCCGGGGCTGCGCATGGGCGAGGTTGCCTACCACTTCCGCCAGCGCGAGGCCGGCGAGAGCAAGCTGGATCTGATGGTGGGGCTGGAGTACCTGGAACTGCTGGCCGACAAACATTTGGGCAACCTGATCAATGTCCGCTTCCTGTTGTTCTGCATGGTGGGTGCGGTGGGTGTTGTCTTTCACCTGGCGATTCTGCGGACGCTGATGCGTTTTGAATCGTTGAGCTTTGCGCGGGGACAGACCATCGCCACGCTGATCGTCATGATCCTGAACTACATGCTCAACAACTCCATTACCTACCGGGACCGGCGGTTGCGAGGGCGGGCGTTGTGGATCGGGCTGATCACATTCTGCCTGGCCTGCGGGCTGGGAGTGGTCATCAACGTGGCTGTCTCCAACGAGGCGTTTCATCACGGAGTTCCGTGGCTGTTCGCGGCCTTGAGCGGGCTGCTGTTCTCCGCGGTATGGAATTACGGCGTGACTTCGATGACTACGTGGAGGCACGCGCGGCGCTTCAGCGAATTGCGCGCCCGGCGCCGCATCCAGGCTGCCGTAGACTTGGGGCGGGCGCCGGCCGGAGACAAGGAAGTTCCGAGCGATTCGATTTGAGATCAGCCCCGCGCATAGGTGGATGCAGGCCGGCAGCAGACGGCTATGCAGTTATGGTGAGTAGCTAAGTGCAATGATGTCGCGGGCTGATAAGGACCCTGCCGTTCTCTACTGCAACTGCGCCTGTGTCAACTTGACCGCGTCATTTCCATAGGTAAAGTAAATGCTCGCCGCCTGGGCACAGGTTTGATTCCCGTTTGGCCCGCAAGTGTTCGAGGTGGGGTTCACGCCGTTGTCGGCAATGATGCCGCTGGTGTAGTTGTTGTACCCTCCCCCGTTACCATTGCCCACGCCGTTCAAAGCATAGCTCCCGGTCACGTTAAGCGAGTAAGAGGCTGGGCTTCCGGTTGAGCCAATTGAGAAACCGGCGATGCAACTCGCGTTATTGATGCATGTTCCGGCCGCCATCGGGTACCCGTTATAGCTGCTGACGAATATGTGGTCTGCCCCCGCACTGTCCAGGACTTCGGTCAGTGGCGAACAAGTGTTCGCAGTCCAAGTCGGTGCGAGCTGGGCGTAATCTTTGGATACATCCGGAGTTACCGTGGTGCCGTTCAAAGCAAAACGAACCATGCCCTGATTGTTGCCGCCATACTGGCTATTCTGCCACCAGCCGCAGGCCCAAATGTTGCCGCTTCTGTTCGTGTAGAATGCGTTGTCGAACGTGCCCATGTGTACGGTTTCGGCTCCGCTCCATTCGGAGGTACCGTTCAGAAGCAGAGAATAGTTGTTCATGCTCGTCAAGGCACTGTTGGTCTGAACCATTTGCGGCTGCTGGACAGTCGGATTCGATACGGCTGATTGGCTGTTGGAGAACCAATAGAGAGCCTGGGTTACCCCACCGCCGTCGATATCAAGCATCGCCCCATCGACAATACTGTTTGGCATGAAGCTCTGGTTTGATGTGGCCACCACCGACCCTGCTGAGCTGACGGCGTAGAGCAGTCCGCTCTTTGCACCTGCGACGTAAAGCACACTATTGGCGTCTTCCACGGGACTGGTCAGCGCGCCCGCACCGGTCAGAGCGACGGGCCAACCGCCTGTCGTGGTCTCGCTTGGGGCAACCGGGGATGCGATGCAGGACGTAGTCGCGCAGAAGATGTTCTTAATTTTGTGCAGGGAGCCGTCGTCGGTGCCAATGTAGGCGAGGTCGTTCTGGTAGTCCACCCAGATGGACGAGAGAGAATCTGGGGCTGTCCAACTGCCCGTGCTGGGTACAGTGCTGATGGAAGCAGGTGCCACCGCCGCAGCCACCACGGCCCCATGTCCGTTCCACGCCACTGAGCCCGCACCACTGGCAGGCGGAGTCGTGGCCACCACGTGCAGCGCGCTGGCTGTTCCGTTGCTCTCCACATAGGCGACCTTCGTACCATCCTCGGAGATCACTACGGAGTTCGTAATGGAGCCGCCAATCGTGCTCCCGTTGAAGGCGAACTTTACGGTTGCGGCATAGACCGTGCCGCCCCACCCGTATTGTTTCTGAGCTACGCCCGTATTTCCATTGCAGAGTCCATTTCCACCGGCCGTACCGCTATAAAGGTTGGTCTCCGCCACCAGGTTTGGCTGTCCACCGGTGGCTCCGGGAGTATTGAGCCCGTACACGACGAAGTCGGTACAGGTCGGTGTTTGACCTGGCAAGTTGAAATTGTATTTTGCAGGAAAGGTTCCAGCCGCCATCGGAGCGCCGAGGGGAACATCCCAATCGATTTCGGGTGAAGCTGCCGAAGTTGAGACAGGAGGCTCAGTGCAACTCTCCTGCATCCGCTTCAGATACGAATAGAGAAGACGATGCTCCCGTTGGCCGAGGGGGCCGAGGGCGCTGTCGCCGGGCGCAACCACGTGCCGATGGCTCCAGTCGAACGGAACACCTTGCGAAGGGAGCTTAACTTCGGCAGCCGCAGCTCCGCAAGCTGTAGTACTTTTTTGAGTTCCAGCTCCGCAAGCGATGGTTGCGCAAGAAAACAGGATTGCCAAAGAAAACAATATGGAGTGACTTTTCGTTCTTGGACCCATTGCTTCTCCCCACCGTGCAGGCAAACGGGCGCGTAGCGTCGTTCTTTTCAAGCCGGCCTTAATTAAATGAATGGTTAATTCATTACTTGAATCGTACTTACGATGCGTTAGGACGGTCAACAGCCGCAACGGTAGTGGGGTTGGCTAGGCGGTTACCTTCGGCATCACTTCATTGGAACGACAGTTACTTTCGACATCACTTCATCTGAACATCGAGAAGGGTTCCGCTCTCGTCGTTGGATACGATCGTGACCGAGAGGTCCCCCTTGGTCTGCTGCCGCCGCAGCAGGTAATCCGGGAGCCATTCGTGCTCGTCGAAGCTCGTTCGAACGAGGAAGTGCGGATGCTGGGCCAGGAAGTCGTCGATCTCCGTGGGGTGCACGGGCAACATGCGGGAGAAGATCTTGAAGTTCTGCTGGTCTGAGACCGCCAGATGGTATTTGGGATAGCCGAAGTCGGCCTCGTCGGTGAGGGCGTAGATGCGCTGGCGCAACTCGGGCGAACCATAGTACTCAAGGCTGACATAGGAGTTGGGGTCAACCGCCAGCGGCAGGGAACTGCTCTGGACGTTTTGCAGCCAATGCAGGTCGGTTGCCTGGGCGGCGTCGGCGGCATGCACTCTGGAAAGATGGCTCAGGGCTTTCAGTCCGCCTACCGCGGATTTGGCGAAGGTCCCCGTTACAGCCGCCAGAACCACCAGGAAAACCAGAGCTCCGCCGGCGGCGCGGCGGCGGGTGAGTTCGGCAAAGCCGGCCACAACGAGCAGGATAAAACCAATATAAAAACTCATGGTGTATTGCTCGCGGAAGACGCCCAGCTTCAGTGAGGCGATCACGACGTAAACCGGAAGCAGGGTGAGAACGATGGCAAAGACCCATTCCGGCTGGGTGAGCCCCGTGGTTGTCGGCTCTTGACGGTCAGAGACGTCCGGGGACTTCGACTCCTGGAAGAGCCACCAGATGGCCAGCAGAAGCAGAACGCTGACGGTAAGCCAGGTGCCCGAGACGTAGATGTCGCGGTATGGGATGCGCATCGAGGCGAAACTGGGCTTGGCATGGAAGGCGGCGCGGTAATACTTGCTGGCTCTCTGCGTTCCCGGCAGGAAGGGGAGAAAGCCGGCGGGAAAGAGCAGCAGCGCCAGCCACACCGGCCAGTCGGGATGCTTGCGAGCCCGGTCCTGCGCGATCTGCGCCACCGCAAAGGGGATAAACAGGAATACGGCGAAAAAGTGGGCGCCGGCCGCAAAGGCCAGTGCCAGCCAGAGACCGAAGACGCTCCAGGGACGCGCTTTGCCTTCGGCAGCCGACTGCCAGAAATACATGGCAAGGCTGGCGGCGCCGAGCATCAGCGCGTAGGCGCGCGCTTCGGTCATGAAATAGGCCAGGGTGGGAAACGCCAGAGGGAAGGCGAGCGCGGCCAACGCATAACCCGCGCTATAGCGTCGGCGAATGAATCCGTAGAGGCCGAGTCCGATGCACAGGAATGCGAGCATGAACGGGAAGCGCACGGCGAGCTCCGGGGGCAAGGCCAGATGCATTCCCGCACGCGCCACCAGAGATGCGACCGGACTGGTAGTGTCCAGGCCATCGGAGTAAAAGCGCAGCAGTCCGCCGACGGTGGGCAGGCTGGCGGTGAAGACCGTAATCAGTTCGTCGTACCAGAACAGCTTGTGCGCAGCCACCCCGATGGCGGCGAGAAGAACGAAGGCGAGCAGGGCCGCCGCGGCCAGTGTCGAGTGGCGTTCCAGCCACGCGGCCATTGGGTCCAGATATTCGTTCAGACGATTGCGGCTTCGTGCCATGCCGTTGCGTTCCTCCGGTTGAGTACGGCGTCGATCAAGGCCCACAACTGCTGACTGCGGCAGCTGTGGGTGATTGCTTCAACGCTCTCGATACAGGCTTTCTGCCTTCCCACATTTGCCAAAGGAGGGCAAATATGGGCCACCCTCCGTCGAAAGCTACGATTCTTCTTCGCCGAAGTGGATGCCGACGGAGCGGGCGGTGTTGACCAGGTCGCCGTTGGGATCGACGGCTTTCATTTTGCCGATGGCTTCGGCGATGTCCACGTACTCGATGCGATTGCCGCGCAGGGCGACCATTTTGAGGAAGCCGCGCTGGGCGATGAGATCGACGGCGGCTACGCCGAAGCGGGTGCTGAGGATGCGGTCGTAGGGCGAGGGCGATCCGCCGCGCTGGGTATGGCCGAGGACGGTGACGCGCACTTCCTTTTTGGAGCAGGCGCCAATGGCTTCGCCGATGAGGTTGCCGATGCCGATGCCCTTGGGGATGGAGCCGTAACGCTGGATGCAGTCGCGGCGGACTTCGTCGGGAATGTTGACTCCCTCGGCGAGGCAGATGATGGTGAACTTTTTGCCCTGGATGTGGCGGCGGCTGATGAAGGCGCAGACGCCTTCGATGGTGAAGGGAATTTCAGGCAGCAGGATGATGTGGACGCCGCCGGCGATTCCGGCGTGCAGGGCGATCCATCCGGCGTCGCGGCCCATGACTTCGACGATCATGACGCGGTGGTGCGACTCGGCGGTGGTGTGGATGCGGTCGATGGCGTCGGTGGCGACATGGATTGCGGAGTCGAAGCCGAAGGTGACCTCGGTGGCCGACAGATCGTTGTCGATGGTTTTGGGGACGCCGACGACGGGCAGTCCCTTGGCGGCCAGTTCCAGTCCGATCTTCTGCGTGCCGTCACCGCCGATGACGATGAGGGCATCGAGTCCGATGGCCTTGGCGTTGCGGATGACCTCGTCGGAAAAATCGCGCACCGTCTCCTGTCCGTCGTTGCTGATGCGGTAGGCGAAGGGATTGCCGCGATTGGTGGTGCCGAGGATGGTTCCGCCGCGAGGCAGTATGCCGCTGACGTCGTTGAGCGTGAGCGGACGGCTTTTTTCCGGCCAGATGAGGCCGTCGAAGCCGTCGCGGATGCCGATGACATCGTAGCGATATTTGAGGATGGCGGTTTTGACCGCCGCACGGATGACCGCGTTGAGCCCGGGACAGTCTCCACCACCGGTACAGATGCCGATTTTTTTAATTTCAGCCATGTAGTTTTTTCTGGAACGATGGGGATTCCGGCGCGCTAAAGCCGTAGCGGAATTGTACATCAGCGGGAGGATTCGAGAGGGGAGCAAGGTCGCGGGCAACCGCCCCACTCAAGCCGAAAGAGGCTTGAATGGGCCACCCGCCCGCGAGATATGGGGCACCCGGCGGGTTCGGTTTAGATCACTGGATCGCGACGAACGGAATGTTTGTGGAGACGCTTTGTTGCGGAGCCGCCATGCCGAGGTATGCCGTGGCAACGACCGTGAAACCACCGGCGGTTCCGTTGGCGGGAACGGTCACAACTCCATTGACGTTGACCGTCGCGCCCGCGGTGTTGCTGGTGACGGTCCATGTGACATAGCTGAAGGTGGTGTTGTTCAACACCTTGTTGACCCCGTTAAGGGTTGCGTTGGCTTGGACGAGGAAGACCGTGCCCAGCGGGATGGTGGATGCCGTCACGCCTGTGGGCAGAGAGTAGGTAAGCGTCATGGTGGTGGGAGCGACTCCGGAATAGGTCAAAACGGTTGCAGTGCCGCTCTGTCCGCCGTCGGTTGCTTTAATGGTGGCGGTGTCGCCGCCGGTGATTTCCGTGACGGGGAGGGTGACGAGGCCGGGAACGGAATTCAGGATTTCGGGAGAGCCCACGGTGGCGATCGTGGGACTGCTGCTGGTCCAGGTGGCGGTGGCGGTATCCGAAGTGTTTGTGCCGCCCACCGTGTTTGCGGTGGACGCCAGCTGGTAGGTATCCGCCGGGACGGCTCCGACCTGGAGCAGAACGGCAGTTGGACTGACGGTGACGGATTGGATGGAGTTTTCGGAGACGAAGAAGCTATCGCAGGAGGTAGTGAGCGTGAAAAGGATGACTACGGGGATGAGGCGGACGGTGCGACCAAGCCAGGTCATGAAATCCTCCGAAGCGATCATTGTAATGCCTTGCGCAAATTGTTGGCGCAGGTGAGCAACTTCGGCACGGAAGGATAAGGCGGTAGGACGTTCTGGAATGGGAGGGAATCGAGCGGTGGTTGAAATGCCTTTGGGATGGCAGAGGAGATTGGAGCCGCGTTGGGGTCCTTCGCGTTGCTCAGAGTTTGTGACTTTATTGATTTTGTGGCGTTTTTCGCAACGTAAGTATCTGTATTTGCAACACCGATTTTTTGAGAAATCGAAAAAGTCACAAACTCTCAGGATGACAACGTTGAAACAACTGCAACGGCAACTGCCCCACTCAAGCCAAAGGAAGGCTTGAATGGGCCACCCGAGGGTGGGGCCACCTGCGCTTCACTTCCTATTTCTTAAGGTGCAGCGAGGCGGAGTTGATGCAGTAGCGCAGGCCGCTGGGTTGGGGGCCGTCGGGAAAGACGTGGCCGAGGTGGCCTCCGCAGCGGGAGCAGGTGACCTCGGTGCGCACCATGCCGTGGCTACGGTCTTCGATCTCCTCGACGTGCTCCTTGTTGAGGGGATCGGAGAAGCTGGGCCAGCCGCAGCCGGCGTTGAACTTGGTCTCGGAGGAGAACAACTCCAGGCCGCAGGCGGCGCAGAGATAGACGCCGGGGATGGCGGTTTCCGCGTACTGCCCGGTAAAGGGCCGCTCGGTGCCCTTCTGGCGCAGGATGCGGTACTGCTCGGGAGTGAGCGAACGGCGCCATTCTTCATCCGACTTGCGAATCTTGTCCATGGCTCGGGGCTTCCTCAGGTTTCGAATGCGCGGCGCATCGATTGTAGCTTTAATTTGTAACTTCCGGTGATTGGATGCGGGGGAGCGCGAGAGACGCTGCCTCATGGCGGCGCACGGAGGCCGAATCCAGCGGCGCCGGCCCGGTGGCGTACAATCTGGCATGGCTAATCTATCGCTGGTGTATGGGTTGCGGCTGCTGCCGGAAGGCGAACTGGCGCAGGTGGGATCGGGCAGCATCAAGCTGCGGAATGGACGGGAAGAGCACGTGACGCTGCATCTGCTGGAAGGCAGCAAGGAAGAAATCGAGGCGCAGCTGAAGCAGAGCATCGACGCGTTTTTCGATATCTATCCGGAGATACAGTAGGGATGGATGTGGAGGAACCGCCGGGAGGCATGAATCACTTGAACATCGAATGCCTCAACATCAGATTCCGCAGAGCCAATGCGAAAAGGCAGGCGGCCATGAATGCCCAGAAATACCTGGCCCGGGCGGACTTCAATACAATGTGAGTGGCATGGGGACTGGGGTATCGCTCCCCGACCCAGGTCTCACCTGTCAGCGCCAGAAGTAGGGCTTGGAAGCCGAAGAGCGCGGGAAAAATAACACGCTCATCCATCGCTTCCATGATGTTGCCGAGCTTGGACAGCATCGATTTCCCTTCGGTAACGCGCCCGAATTATTCCATAGCAGTCAGGAGCTTGCAATCACTGCTACGATACGATGGTTGGCTCCAGCTTCTGAGCGGAAGATCGAAATGAGCTACATGAAGACGGAATGGATCGTCGTGTGGACCGCCATCGGCACGATTTTGGTTGTGCTGCTGGTGGCGATCGTGGTGGCGGCGAGCGGCTCGATCACCGTAGGCGCGGACGTGAAGCCCGGCCTGATCGAGCGCACGCTGGCGCCGTGGGCGCGCGACCGCGCGGTGGAGCGTCACTCCCCGAAGGTGCTGAATCCCTATGCGGGCGATCCGTCGGCGATCGCCGTCGGCATGGACCACTATCGCGAGAACTGCCTGATCTGCCACGGCGCTCCGGGAATTCCGGCGACCGAGATTGCCAAGGGGCTCAACCCGCCTCCGCCATCACTTGGCAGCGAAGAGAGCGACACGCCGGACGGAGAACTGTACTGGGTGACCAAACACGGCATCCGGCTGACGTCGATGCCGGCCTTTGGACCCACGCACACCGACGAAGAGATCTGGAAGATTGTCGCCTTCGTCCGTCACCTGCCGGATCTGACGCCGGAGGAAAAGAGTTCTCTGCAGGAGGCGGAAGAGGGCGAGGAACATCATCATCTGGAGCATCGTCTCGAAGCGCATCCTCCCTCGCACCCTCATCCGCGCGTTTCTTCGCAACCCCAATCGCAGTTGGACGCGCAACCGCAGACACAGCCCGAAGCGCAGCCGCAGCCTCAGTCGCAATCTCAATAAGACGGCGACGGATGGGATGGCTCCTGATTCCCTGCGCCGGCAAGATGGAACATGTAGTGTTCCGGTTTGGACGGGTCGGGAACGCACTGGATGACGACCTGCTGGCCGGGCTGGAGCTGCGGCTCATCTTTGACCAGGACCTGACGCTCTCCCACTGCGTCCAGTTGGATGGCGATCCAGGCAACGTCCGTGGCGCCTTCCATGGAGCGGGCGCGGACGGTTCCCTTGAGGGGAGCGCCAGACTTGAGACGGGCGAGTATTTCTCGTGCCTTTACGTTGGCGGGCAGGGATGCTGGGCTCATGTCCGTGTACCTCCTATCGGGAGTGGGCGCTGGGGCACGGATGCTGCAAGTACTCCGGACCGTTCGCACACGCAGCTCTATCGGACGGATTCCCTGATTCCATCAGCCGGATGGCCCTGCGCATGCCAGGAAGTTTGACTTGGCTGGCACAAATTTACAGAACCTTAATGCTAGGGCCGCCTCCGGGAACGGATACTTAATTCATAGGATTACAGGAGGAACAAACCATGATTCGTACTCTAAAGCTAGCCGCGTGCGCACTCGTATTGTGCGTCACGGCTTCCGCGCAGTCGTTGAACGGCGCGGGCGCAACCTTTCCGAACCCCATTTACCAGAAGTGGTTCACCGAGTACAGCGCTTCGCATAAGGGCGTGCAGCTGAATTATCAGTCGCTTGGCTCCGGCGCGGGCATTCGTCAGGTGATTGCCGGCACGGTGGACTTCGGCGCCTCCGACGGACCGATGTCCAACGAGCAGCTGGGTCAGTGCCCGGTAAAGGTTCTGCACATTCCCACGGTGTTGGGTTCGGTAGTTCCGGCCTACAACATTCCTGGAGTAAAGCGGGAGTTGAAGTTCACCCCTGAGCTGCTGGCGGGAATCTTCCTGGGCAAGATCAACAACTGGAGCGACCCGGCGATTGCCCAGGTCAATCCGGGAGTCAAGTTCCCCAACATGCCCATCGTGGTCGCCCATCGCTCGGATGGTTCGGGCACCACCTATGTATTCACCGACTACCTCTCCAAGGTGAGCCCGGAGTGGAATACGGCGGTTGGCAAGGGCACCAGCGTGAAGTGGCCGGTGGGTCTTGGCGGCAAGGGCAATGAAGGCGTAGCCGGAACCATTCGCCAGATCGATGGCTCCATCGGCTATGTGGAACTGATTTACGCGGTACAGAACGAGATCACCTATGGCGTGGTTCGCAACAAGTCCGGCAACTTCGTGAAGGCCTCGCTGGAGAGCACGACCGCTGCTGCCGCCGCTGCCGCGGCCAACATGCCCGACGACTATCGCGTCTCCATCACCGATGCGGCTGGCAAGAACGCCTATCCGATTGCCAGCTTCACCTGGCTGCTGATTCCTCAGCAGTCCAAAGACGCGGCCAAGGGCAAGGTGCTGCATGACTTCCTTACCTGGATGCTGAAGGACGGCCAGCGCGAGACCACCGATCTGACCTACGCTCCGCTGCCCAAGGAAGTGGTGAAGAAGCTGCAGGCGACGATCAGCACCATTCACTAAACCATTCGCTCAACGGCCTTCGGAGCGCGTCCCCCAAGGGCGCGCTCCGTCATGCCATCCGCTTTCGCAAGCGATTGCCGGAGTTGAGTTTCCTCCCGGAACTTTCCCCGCCATTCATCTGTTGTTAACATTTCTCTGGTAGCGTTAAACAGTGAGCATAAGCCCAAAATCACAGCTCGGCGGCTGGCATACGGCCCCGAGTATGCAGGCTCCGGAAGCGCCGTCGGCGATCCCTGCCGCACCGCGTATCGTGCTGCCCAGCAGCCGAATCGGCAAATACCTGGATGGGGTTTTCCGCTATTCGCTTTTGCTCTGTTCGCTATCGATCCTGGCCGTGTTGGGACTGTTCTTTTACGAACTGACAACCCGTTCCAAACTGTCGATTGCCCGCTTCGGCCTCCATTTTTTCGTGGGAAATACCTGGGACCCGGTCTCGGGCGACTTTGGCGCTCTGCCGTTCATCTACGGAACGCTGGTCTCCTCGCTGGTGGCGCTGGTGCTGGCGGTTCCGCTGGCGGTGGGAGTTGCGGTGTTTGTGACCGAGCTGTGCCCCCGGTTTCTGCGCGGCACCATCTCGTTCATGGTGGAGTTGCTGGCGGCGATTCCTTCGGTCATCTACGGCTTGTGGGGAATTTTCGTGCTTGTGCCCATCCTGCACCATACGGTGCAGCCGTGGCTGGGCCATTATTTTGCCTGGACGGGCCTGTTCGACGGGCCGCCTTACGGGATCGGCATGCTGGCCGCGGGAATCATCATGGCGATCATGATCGTGCCGATCATCGCCTCGATTACCCGCGAGGTTTTGATCGCGGTACCGCGCAGCCAGCGCGAGGCGGTGCTCGCACTGGGTGCGACGCGTTGGGAGATGGTGCGGATGGCCGTGTTGCGCAACGCGCGGGCGGGCATCATGGGCGGAGTGATTCTGGGCCTGGGCCGGGCGCTGGGCGAGACCATGGCGGTGACCATGCTGATCGGCAACCGTCCGGAGATCGCCCGATCGCTGTTTGCGCCGGGCTACACGATGGCGTCGGTGATTGCCAATGAGTTCAGCGAGGCGACCGACGACCTGTACCTGAGCGCGCTGGTGGAGATCGGGTTGGCGCTGCTGATTGTGACCGTAGTGGTGAATGCCTGTGCCCGCCTGCTGATCTGGTCGATTACCCGCGGGCAGTCTGCGAGGAGCAATGCCTAGCCTGTCGCGTCCGCTCAGCGTCGGACGCCGCCTTAGCAATCTCTGCTTTATCGGGCTGGCGGGGCTGGCCGCGCTGCTGGTGCTGGCGCCGCTGGCCGCCATCTTCAGTTACCTGGTGTACAAGGGAGTGGGCGCGCTGA
Organism: uncultured Acidobacteriota bacterium; assembly: GCA_963742165.1. Taxonomy (GTDB): domain Bacteria; phylum Acidobacteriota; class Terriglobia; order Terriglobales; family Acidobacteriaceae; genus TOLSYN. Next base: position 159,888 of record CAVUKX010000005.1, read on the forward strand.
ACTGGGACTTCCTGACGCACACCCCGCGCCCGGTTGGCGAACCCGGCGGCGGTATGGCGAACGCCATTGTGGGATCGGGCGAGCTTCTGGGGATTGGCTCGGTTCTGGGTGTGCCGCTGGGCATTGGCGCCGGAATTTACATGGCGGAGTTCGGCCACGGACGATATGTGAATGCAGTGCGCTTTACGGCGGATGTGCTCAACGGCATCCCTTCGATTGTGGTGGGCATTGCGGTGTATGCGCTGGTGGTGCTGCCGCAACAGCATTTCTCGGCGCTCTCGGGCGGAGTAGCGCTGGGCGTCATGATGATTCCCACGATTGCGCGCACCACCGAAGAGATGCTGCGGATGGTGCCGAATACGATTCGCGAAGCGGCGCTGGGGCTGGGGATTCCGCAGTGGAGAGCGACCCTGCAGGTGACCTTGCGCACCGCCTCCAAGGGCGTGATTACGGGCGTGATGCTGGCTTTTGCGCGAGTGGCGGGAGAAACCGCGCCGCTGCTGTTTACCGCCTTCGGCAACCAGTTCTGGAACCTGAATCCCAACCAGCCCACGGCGGCGCTGCCGCTGCAGATCTTCGCCTACGCCATTTCGCCGTTTGACGACTGGCACCGGCAGGCGTGGGCCGGGGCGTTGATACTGATCGTTTTGATTGTGGCTGCGGTGACCGCGGTGCGGATTGTGACCAGCCGTGGAACCGTAGAGCACAGTGCCTAATTTGCGAGGAGCCCCGATCCGATGGGTGTTGCAATCGAAGTCAAGGAACTGAGCGCCTGGTTTGGCAAGGCGCAGGTCCTGAAAGAGATCAACATAAAAGTTGGCGCCAACCTGGTGACGGCCGTCATCGGCCCTTCGGGCTGCGGCAAGTCCACATTTATCCGCTGCCTGAACCGGATGCATGAGACGATTCCCGAGGCGCGGTTGAGCGGTTCGGTGCAGGTCGGCGAGATCGACGTGTACCGGAGCGGGCAGGATGCGGTGGACGTTCGCCGGAGGATCGGGATGGTCTTCCAGAAGCCGAACCCGTTTCCCACCATGTCGATTTACGACAACGTTGCCGCCGGATTGCGGTTGAACGGCTTCAACAAGCGGCGTGAGCTGGACCAGGTGGTGGAACATTCGCTGCGCATGAGCGCCTTGTGGGACGAAGTGAAGGATGTGCTGAAGAAAAAATCGGGCGCATCGCTCTCCGGCGGGCAGCAGCAGAGGCTGTGTATTGCGCGCGCCCTGGCCGTGCAGCCGGAGCTGCTGCTGATGGACGAGCCGTGCAGCGCGCTGGACCCGATTTCGACCGGAAAGATCGAGGAACTGATCTTTCAGCTCAAGGCGGAATACACGGTGGTGATTGTGACGCACAATATGCAGCAGGCGGCGCGCGTGGCCGACTTCACCGGGTTCTTCCTGATGGGCAAGCTGATCGAATACGACAAGACGGAAAAGATTTTCACCACACCCTCCGACAAGCGTACGGAAGACTACATTACGGGAAGGTTTGGATAATGCGAAGCCGCTTCCAGCACGGGCTGGACGAGTTGAAGGAACGGTTGCTCGAGATGGGCGGCATGGCCGAGGCTGCCATTGAGATGGCGGCGGAGTCCTATCGCAAACGCGACGGGCGGCTGGCGCAACAGGTCTTTGAGCGCGAGCGCAAGATCAACCAGAGCGAGCGGACGATCGATGAGATCGCGGTGGATCTGCTGGCGATGCAGCAGCCCATGGCCACCGACCTGCGCTTTGTGCTGGCGGTGCTCAAGATCAACGCCGACCTGGAGCGGGTGGGCGACCTGGCTGTGAATATCGCGCAGCGTTCGCTGGACCTGCTGCAGGAGCCCGAGATCGAGGTCCCGGTCGATATCGCGCGCATGACGACGGCGGTTTCCACCATGGTGCGGCGGGCGCTGGAATCGTTTCTCTCCGCCAAAATCGAGGTGGCGCAGGCGGTGCTGGAGATGGACTCGATCGTGGACCGCATGAAGGACGAGGCCTTCGTCAACATTGTTTCGCAGATGAAGCGCGACCCGGAACAGGTGCGGAGCTATCTGGATGTATTGCTGATTGCGCGCAGCCTGGAGCGCATCGCCGACCATGCGACCAACATCGCCGAGGACGTGATCTTCTGGGTGAGCGGCGCCGACGTGCGCCACAACGTGCGCTTGAGCCAGGAAACGGATTCGGACGCGCCGCGGGAGCAGTAGAGAGGCCAGGTTTCAAGGTTTCGCAGGTTTCAAGGTTTCAAAGTTAAGAACAACAGCGAGGCCGGGCGATCGGTTTCCATGGGCGAAAAAAGGGTGCCGCGATGGCACCCTTGCCTTTGGATCATGAACTCCGCAGAGGATTGCGGCTTTGAACCTTGAAACCTTGAAACCTTGAAACCTTGAAACTTTGAAACCTTGAAACTTTGAAACCTTGAAACCTTGAAACCTGCGTTGGCCCGCTTAGTTTGGCCCGTCGTTGATGAAGGCTTTGAGGTTCTCGCATCGGGAGGCGGCGCGGTAGACCTCGCAGAGATAGCAATCGCCGGCCGGGGTGCAACAGTTTTTATGGACCCAGCAAGGGTCGGAGGCGCCGGCGTTCATGCTGCAGTTGGGCTTGACGCTGCCCTCGCAGCTGCGAATCTCGCGGCAGGGCAGCAGGGCCAGCAGGTGGCGGATGCCGGCGAAGTTGAGCCGCGCCTCGCGCACCAGGCGGAGCACGGTGGCGATCCAGGGATAATCGAGCCGGGTGAAGTAGCGCGTCCCTTTGGGGGATTTCAGAGGGATCACGATCCCCTCGCGTTCGTAGAGTCGCAGCAGGTCGACGGAGATGCCGAAGTCCCGGGCTACAACCCCGATCTTGATGCGTTCGGCGGCTTCCTCGTTGAGGCTGGGGAGAGCCTGAGGCGCGGTGATGGCCTTTGGCGAAATTAGTTCAGTCATACTTCGTACTCCGGTTGATTTCGAGGCCCACGTATATCTATGAGCATAGGAAGCAATCCGTGGGCCGTTCTGGGCCGGATTGAGGTCCGTGGATAACCGTTCTGCTTTCAGCAAGTTCCGATCAGGGCGCGACAGTGGCTATCTGGAGTGCAAGGGAGAGGAATTGGGGAAATCTCGCAGTTTGCGCGAGATATGCCTCACCCCGGAGGGTGCGGCAGGCGATGTGAAAGAATGAAGCATGCCGTCTCCGCTAGCCAGCCGGCAGGGTGCGGCAACCCGTACCCCGCAGGCAACCCATGCCAACTATTTCAACTGCTCCGAGGTTGCGGCGCGCTACGCCCGGGTGCGCCCGTTCTTCCACTCCGAGGTAGCGGAGCGGGTGCGCACATTCGCCGGGGTGGAGCGCTTTGGGCGGGTGCTGGACGTGGGCTGCGGATCGGGACAGTCGGCCATGGCGCTGGCCGCCGTCGCCGGGCAGGTGATCGCCATCGACGCGGCGCAGAGCATGCTGGATCAGGCGCCGGCGCATCGCAACATCTGCTATCGGCTTGGCTTTGCCGAACAACTCGACGCGGAACTCGACCCGGAAGCGGGGAAGTTCGATCTGGTCTCTGCCGGATCGGCGCTGCACTGGTTTGACCAGGAGCGCTTCTACGCGCAGTGCCGCGAGGTGCTGGCGGAGCCGGGGCTGCTGGCGATTTACAACGACCACTTCACGGCGCACATGGAGGGCTCGGTGGCCTGCAAGCGCTGGATGCGCACCCGCTTTGCCAAGCGCTTTCCGCCGCCCAGGCGCGGCATGAGGGACATCGATTTGCTCCAGGCCGCCGAGTCCGGGTTCACCGTGGCGCATCACTCCTCGTTCAGCCACGTGGTGCCGTTTACGCGGGAGGAGATGATCGCCTATCTGCTGACCCGCAGCAATACTCTGGCGGTGCTGGCGCGCGGCGGCCAGACGCAGGCATCGGTGGCCGATTGGCTGGACCGCGAACTGGCGCCCATTGTGCCGGATGGCGCGACGGGGGAGTTCATCTTCAAGTGCAATCTGTGGGTGCTGCGCCAGAGCGATAGCGCGGTGCGGCTCGCGTAGGAACAGGAGTTGCTCGGCGCGATCAATTCCCAGGCTGGTATCTTGGGATAGTGAGCGACATGGCGATTTACCGCTTGCAATCTTCGTTTGAACTATTCCCCGCTCAACTTCCTGCTGGCCGACTGTGACCAAGTCGTCAATGGTCCTACGCAGTGGGGGATAGCATTGGGGGATAGCGCACCATATAGCGCCAAAACTAGAGGGAATCATCCCTCGCGCCACAACTCCTTTCCGGTCAGTCCTTCTTCCCAATCCGTCGAAAAAACCGTGAATGGCCGAGCAACCTCGGAGACTGCCCCGGCGACAAAACAAGGGACAACGGGAGAATTTAAAGATGCAATCAGGAAAGAAGAACGTCCCAAATGGCGCTCCCGGCGCTGCCGGCTTCGTAGACCGTACCGTGCTGCCCGTCCCCGAGCCTCAGTATCCGACGATCACCGAGCTCGATGTGCACAATGCACAAGCCCCGCCACGGTTCCGGGTGAAGGCGCCGGAAGGCGCGCCGAACGTGGTGATCATCCTTCTCGACAACTTCGGCTTTGGCGACGGATCGACATTCGGAGGACCGATCCAGATGCCGGCGTTGGACCGCCTTGCCGAGACCGGGCTTAGCTACAACAATTTCAAAGTCCCTCCGTTATGTTCGCCCAGCCGCGTGGCTATGATTACCGGCCGCAATAGCCACAGCGCAAACTTCGGCGTCATCTCGGAAATTGCCACGGCCTTCCCGGGGTACACCGCGATGCGTCCCGCAAGTGTTACGATGCTGCCCGAGATCTTGCGGCTCAACGGTTACAGCACCGCCATGTTCGGCAAATGTCACGAACTCGGACCCTGGGAAGCCAGCGTCGTCGGACCGTTCGACCGCTGGCCCATGCATAGCGGGTTTGAAAGGTTCTACGGTTTCATGGCGGGCGAGGCTGACCTGTTTCATCCGGTCATTTACGACAACATGAACAGGCTGGATCTGCATCCCAGCCCCGATTATTACGCCAGCACGGACATTACCGGCAAGGCCATCGAATGGGTACGATCCCAGCATTCGCTGGCCCCCGACAAGCCATTTTTCGTCTATTACTCCGCCATCGGCACTCATGGCCCGTTCCAGGTGCCCGAGACGTGGCGCGACCGGTACAAGGGTAAATTTGACCAGGGCTGGGACCAGGTTCGGAAGGAAACGCTGGCCCGCCAGATCAAAATGGGGGTCGTGCCTCCGGGCACGGAACTCGCCCCAAAGCCTCCCGGGATCCAGGAGTGGGACGAGTTGACGGCCGATGAGAAAAAGGTCTTTGCCCGGTACATGGAAATCTATGCCGCTTTTGCCGAGGTGACCGACTATGAAGTCGGGCGTTTCCTGGACGCCATCGAAGACCTGGGCGAAATGGACAACACGCTGGTCTTCTACATCACCGGCGACAATGGCTCGGTTTTTCAGGGAGGCCCCATCGGCGCGTTCAATGAGCTATCCGTGTTCAACGGATTGCCGGAGCCGCTTGATGTAGCGCTGAAAAACCTCGACAAATTCGGCGGGCCCCAATCCCACATTTTGTATCCCAACGGCTGGGCCTTCGCCGGGGCCACGCCCTTTGCCTGGGGCCACCAGGTGGCCTCCTACGGCGGCATCTGCCAGCCCATTGTGGTCCATTGGCCGAAGGGCATCGAGGAGAAGGGCGGCCTGCGTTCGCAGTGGTACCACATGATTGACATCGCCCCGACGGTGTTAGAGGCAGTTGGGCTGCCCCAGCCGGACGTCGTCTATGGCGTCAAGCAGAAACCCATTGAAGGCGTGAGCATGCTCCACACCTTCAATGACGCGGGCGCGAAGTCCCGCCACACAACGCAATACTTCGAGATGGCAGGCAACCGGGGCATCTACCAGGACGGCTGGTTCGCCACCACGGTGCATCGCCCGCCGTGGGAGGCTAAGGCGCGGGCTACATTTGAAAACGACAAGTGGGAGCTTTACGACGTTGAGCAAGACTTCAGTTGTGCGCACGATCTTGCCGCGAAGTACCCCGACAAACTTGAGAAGCTAAAGGCAGTGTTCCTGGAGGAGGCCGTCAAGTACAACGTGCTGCCGCTCGACGACCGAGCCTGGGAGCGCTTCAACGCCGCCTTGGCGGGCCGTCCGGATCTGATGGAAGGCCGCACCGAGATGACGGTCTACGAAGGAATGAAAGGAATACCCGAGAACGGTTTCATCAACGTCAAGAACCGCTCCTTTGTGGTCATAGCCGACATCGAAGTCCCTTCGGCGGGCGCTGAAGGGGTGGTCCTCGCCCAGGGTGGGGAAATGGGCGGCTGGAGTCTTTATGTCAAGAACGGCGCACCCAGATTCGCCTACAACTTTCTCGGTCGCGAGACCTACAAGATCGTTGGCGCCGCTCCCCTGCCGGCCGGGAAGGTGATACTCCGCTTCGAGTTTGCTTACGATGGCGGTACGCCCGGCGCGGGAGGCAACGGTTCGATCTTCGTCAACGGCGAAAAGGTCGCCACGGGGCGGATCGAGCACACTCATCCGAACGCGTTTGGCGCGGAAACAACGGATGTCGGCGAGAACCTCTATACCGCCGTCAGCGACGACTATAAGGTGGGTGATAACAAGTTCACCGGCAAGATTCACAAGGTGACCGTCCAAGTCGGCAAATCCAACCTGAGCGAAGAGGGACAGAGGGCTGTCGAAGAATTGCGTATGAAGCAAGTGCTCATCGGCTAATCGTGCCACTCACTCGTTCAAAGGGGGCCCGTCCGCTCGCGGTGCCCCCACCTCCCCTCTCACTGCATAGGAAAAGAATCTTACGATTCACGGCGTTGGTAATGAACGGATCAGTACCGAGATATCGACTTAAGAAGAGGTAGTCGCGATTGATGCTGGCTGACTGGCGGTCCGGAAGCATCATTCGGACGATAGGTGACGATATCAGGCCAAGGCACTCACTATCCCGATATAGATGCGAGTTACTGCTCGCCTGCGGCGGCGCCGGCCCGGGAGCGGGTGTCGGCTTCCAGCAGACGCTCGGCATCGGGCGAGGTGAGCGGGCGGGAGAAGAGAAAGCCCTGGATCAAGTCGCAGCCTGCGTCGCGCAACAGGGCGAGCTGCTCATCGTTCTCCACCCCTTCGGCCACGGTTTGCAGTCCCAGGTTGCGGGCGAGGGTGATGATGGCCTCGACGATGCAGCGCGTGTCGTCGTTTGAATCCAGCAGCCGGGAGACGAAGGTACGATCGATCTTGAGCGTGTGCAGCGGGAGCTTGTGCAGGTAGCTCAGGCACGAGAATCCGGTGCCGAAGTCGTCCACCGAGATCCGCACCCCGATCTTGGCCATTTCGGCAATCTGCCGCGCCGTATCCGCCACGCCGCTCATCAGCACGCCTTCGGTGAGCTCGAACTCCAGCAGCTCCGGCCTTACGCCGGTGGAACGCAGCGCGCAGGCGATGGTTTCGGCAAAGTCGCCGCGGGCCAGCTGCAGGGGCGAGACGTTGATGGCGACATGATGCGGATGCAGTCCCTTGGCCTGCCACTCCAGGATCTGGCGGCAAACCTCCAGCAGGACCCATTCGCCGATGGCGAGAATCAGACCGCTCTCCTCGGCCATGGGGATGAAGCGGCTGGGCGGCACCATTCCGAGCTTGGGATGCTGGAAGCGCAGCAGCGCCTCGAAGCCCTCCAGTTGACGGTCACAGGTGAACTGCGGTTGGAAGTTGAGCGAGAAGGCTCCCTGCTCGATGGCGTGCTGGAGCTGCATCTCGATCTCGGCGCGGTTTCGGTCATCGGCGGTTTCCTCGCCCGAATAATACTGGATGAGGTTGCGGCCCTGGGCCTTGGCGCGATACATGGCGCGGTCGGCGTTGCGCTGCAGGGTATCGACGTCTTTCCCGTCTCTCGGATAGACCGCGATGCCGATGCTGGCCGAGCCGTAGAGGGTGTGATTCTGCAGCTGGAAGGGATCGCGCAGCGACGTGGTGAGTGACTCGGCCACTTTGCCGGCGTCGTGCAGGTCCTGAATGTCGGGGAGGATGAGAGTGAACTCGTCGCCTCCGGTGCGGGCCAACGTGTCGCTGGCGCGCACGCGCGTGGCCAGCCGCGCGCTGATCTGGCGCAGGAAAAGATCTCCGGCGTCGTGCCCGAGCGTGTCGTTGATTTCCTTGAAGTGGTCGAGGTCGATCGAAAGGAATGCGACCTGCAAGTGGTTGCGTTCGGCGCGCGCCAGCGCCTGGTTCAGGCGGTCGGCGAGGAGCAGGCGGTTGGGCAGGCCGGTGAGGGCATCGTGATAGCCCTGGTGCAGCAGCCGCTCGTAGGCACCGTGATGTTCGATGGCCAGTGCGCCCAGCCGGGCGGCCTCGCGCAGGATGCGGCTCTGCGAGGCCTCCAGCGGAGCCATGAAGGAATGGTTGAGCACCACGGTTCCCAGCAATTCGTTGGCGGCCGAGATCATGGGCTCCGACCAGGTGCCTCCGAACTGGTAGTTGCGGGCGACGCCGCGCAGCGAGTCTTCCCAGTTCTTCAACTCCATCGAACCTTTGCGGTCGGTGGTCTGCAGGATGCGGTTGCAGGGAACGGAGTGGAGCGCGGAGCGGAAGCCTTCGGGCAAGCGCGGCGAACCGACGACCCGGAAATGCTCGCTGTCGCAGGCCAGGACCGTACAGCAGTAGCCGGGCAGGCGCTCTTCGACGGCGGCCACCAGAAGTCTGGATACCTCCTCCACCGGTTTGTTGCGGGCAATCATCTCCAGCAGTTCGGTGCGGAAGCGGGTGAAACGAACGGCGGCCTCGCGCTCGGTTACATCGCGCAAAGTTACGGTGGCGCCCGCCGGTTTTCCGTCGCGAAGAATGGGAGTGGAAGACCAGTCCACCCAGATGGGCGGCTGCTCCGGGCGCAGGATGCGCGCCTTGGCCTGGCTGATGGGCACCGTGGGACGAAGCACGAATTCCGAGATGGCCCGGATGGAGGTTTCATCGTCGTCGGCCTTCAGTTTTTCCTGAATCCAGGCGTCGGAGGGAGTTTCCCCGGTGACGGCCAGCATCTCCGCGGCCTTGGCGTTGACGAAGGTGATCAGTCCGCCGCGGTCGATTTCACAGATTCCGTGATCGGTGGAGTCCACCAACTGGCGCAGGTGTTCGGCGCGGCTCTGGAGTTGTGCATCGCGCAGCGCGATATCGCTGAAGGCGATGAACAACAGGGCAATGGCGCTGATGCAGGGGCCGAAGAAGTCGCTGACAAAGAAGATGAGCGGCAGGAAACCGGGCTCGGCCCAATGCATGGCGACCGCGATGCCGAGCAGCTCGCGCATGATTCCCAGCAGAAGCACGGCCGAGATCATCGAGACGGCCAAAGGATGCCGCTCGCGGTGCCGGGCCAGGTAGGCGACGAGCGCCGTCAGGATGATGAGCGAGATCAGACAGCGGGAGGCCGCAAGACGTCCCGCGGAGTTGCCGGATGCAGCGAGCAGGAGGACGCCGAGCAGGATCGAGGCGGCAAAAGCGGCCTTGGCCTGCTTCACCCTCGAGCTTTGCCAGAGAAGCCCGGCCGCGATGCATCCCAACTGTGCGCAGAGACAGAGAAACAGGATCGAGGAGACGCGCGGCTCAGCGGGGCCGCCCAGCGACCAGTCCAGCAGGGCGGCGCAAAGTCCCAGCCCGCTAGCGGAGAACCACCAGCGCAGCGAGACCACCTCCGGCAGCTGCGCCATCAAGCAGAAAAATAGCGCGGCAGCGAAGCCGGTGATCCGGATTTGGGCAATCAAATCCATAGGAGTCCACTGCTACTGCACCTTTCGGGTTTCAGGCGGTCATCCACCATACTGCCATAAGTGAACACTCTACGCCGGTGTTGGTACCTTTAGAGCTAACGTTTTGTTATCAAGCGGTTGCGAAAATTACTTCGGTAACCGGAAACTCCCTCGGGGAGCGGCACCGCGGCGGTGATCCGCCTTGGCGGAACCGCACCTTCGGGAACCACGGACAGGCAGAATCGGAATCCGGGGTTTCGAGCTCCCGATTAAGTAATTGAAATGATTCGATCGGAGATTTTCTGCTTATGCAGGATTCCGATTTTTGAGGCGGACTCGGAGGCAGATTCCGCAACGGCGGCATCTCAACAGGGCTACGAGGTACCAGGCCGTGAAGAAGCTGCTAGTTTTCGTATTGTTCGCCGGCTGCGCCGCTTATGCCGGCGCTGTCCCCCAATCGGCAACGGACAAACCACCGCTGTCGCCCTATCTACGCCCCGACTTTAGCGGCTACCTGGACGTTCCGAAGAACTGCCAGACAATGCTCCAGTTGGACGGCAGCGTGCTGACGACCTGCGACTGCGAGAACTGCGGCCAGCCCGAGGCACGGGACGGACTGGACCCTCTGCCCTGGGCTTGTGTGAGTCGACAGGGCTCCATCCATTGCGACTACGGCGAAGCCGAGAAGAATGACTCCCGTGCCCGCCAGAAAAACCGCATTTGAGGCATGGCGCCACGGCTGGTTTTCCGTGGCAGAGCAATTTCGCGGTGTTTTCCAACTTGGACTGGACGGGTCTTGGGTGTGCCGGTCGAAGACCGGAGTGATTTGCGTATCGGTTGAGCGTTGCTGGCGTGACCGCAATCACTGCATTGGCTTTCATCCCGATGTACCTTGACCGTGGGAGATCGTCTCCGCCCGGAGGTGTCCCGTGTCCAGTTCCACAAGAACTCTGAGTGCTCCTTCCCTGAAAAACATTCTCTTTGCCACCGACTTTTCGCCATGCTCGCAGGTGGTTCTTCCATTCCTGCATGACCTTGCCATGCGCTACGGCTCTGCCGTTCATCTGGTGCATGTCATCGCTTCCGAGGCCAGGACCGCGGTGCCGATGGACCGGGTGCCGGAGCTGGATGTGGACCAGAGCGATGCGGAATCCGCGCTGAAAGCCATGCAGGCCAGCGCTTTTCTCATCGACATTCCACACACCGCAACGGTAGAGCGCGGAGAAGTCTGGGAAGTTCTCGCCTCGCTGGTGGAGGAGAAGAAGATCGATCTCATCGTGGTAGGCACGCACGGACGTCGCGGGCTGAAGAAGCTGGTGCTGGGCTCGACCGCGGAGCAGATCTTCCGCCAGGCGCGGTGCCCGGTGCTCACCATTGGCCCTCACAGCACCAGCCTCGACATGGCGCGGGCCGCCATCGCGCCGGTACTTTTTGCCACCGACTTCGCCTCCGGCTCGCAGCACGCGCTGCCCTATGCGGTGTCGCTGGCGCGGACGAACCACACGAGCCTCATTCTGCTGCACGCGGTGTCGCCCATGCTTGGAGTGATGCCGGGCGGCGTGGACACCATGGCGGTCAACGTGGATTGCGGCGCCGAACTTGTTGCCAACGCGATGGCGGACGCACGGAGGCAGATGGAAGAGCTGATTTCCGCCGAAGCCATGCAGGAGTTGAAGCCGGAGATCGTCATCGACTGCGGAGAAGCGTCCGCGCTGATCCTGAACACGGCAGAGAGCAGAGGCGCGGGCCTGATCGTGATGGGAGCCCACCGCGCGGGAATGCATTCGGTGGCTGCGCATTTGCCCGGGGCCACGGCTTCCTGCGTGGTATGCGAGGCACATTGCCCGGTGCTGACCGTGAGGTCGTAAGCGGCCGTCTGGATGGACGGAGGTTTAGCGGAAGCCAAGTGCGGCGAAACCGGTCTTCCCGTCCTCTCGAACCCGCATAGGCGCGAAGGTATACTGAATTCCAGATTACTCTGGAGCCAACACCTGTGCCTTCCGCCGTGCGAGTGCAACTTCTGCTGCTCGTGACTGTGCCGCTGCTGACGATGCTCTCGTCCAGCTGCACCGTGCGGCATTACCAGGCAGTTCCTATCGCGCCGGGCGAAAGCGCATCCAGGCTGGAGACGCGGAGCTTTGCCGATCCGGGGCTGCGCGCCTATGTGGAAAAGAACCTCGGGCACAGCGTATCGCCGTGGCCGCCGAAGAGGTGGGAGCTGCGGACGCTCTCGCTGGCGGCGCTTTATTTTCATCCATCGATGGAAGCTGCGCGGGCACGGCTGGCCGAGGCCGAGGCCGCGACGGTGACGGCTGGCGCACGGCCCAATCCTACGCTGAGTATTGCACCCGGAGTTCCCAGTCCCTGGCTGCTGAACCTGGATTTTTCCGTGCCCATCGAGACCGCGGGCAAGCGCGGACATCGGATTCAATCGGCGCGGAGCCTGGACCTGGCTGCCGGCTTCGATCTGGCTGAGGCGGCGTGGAAGGTTCGCAGCGGAGTTCGGCTGGCCCTGCTGAACTACCTGCTGGCGTCGCGAAACCTGGACGCGCTGCGCGCCGAAGAGCAGCTTCGTGACGAGCAGGTGAAGTTGCTGGCGCAGAGGCTGGCGGTGGGAGAGATTGCGCGGCCGGAGGTGGACACGGCGCGCATCGAACTTTCCAAAACACATCTGGCGATGGCCGCCGCCGAAGGCAACGCCGCCGAAACCAGGGCGGCACTGGCGGCAGCCATGGCCGTCCCAACGGCGGCGCTGCAGGGGATGGATTTTGCGTGGGATGGGCTGGATTCTCCGCCCGCCGCGGAGTCGTTCTCGCCGGCGGCGATCCAGCGGGATGCGGTGCTCAATCGGTTGGACATTCGCCGGGCGCTGGCGCAATACGCGGCCGCCGAGGCCGATCTGCAACTGGAGATTTCCAAACAATATCCGGACATTCAGATTGGGCCTGGGTACACCTATGAGGAAGGCCACAGCTATTTCACTCTGGGATTGTCGGCCACGCTGCCGGTCTTCAATCGCAACCAGGGGCCGATTGCGGAAGCCGAAGCGCGGCGCAGGGAAGTGGCCGCCGCCTTTGTGGAAAAGCAGGCGCAGGTGATTGCCGCCAGCGAAACCAGCCTCGCCCGTTACGTCTCGGCGCTGAACGAGCTGGCCGAGGCCGACCAGTCCTTGCGAACGCTCGCCGACGCCCAGTTGCAAAGGACGCAGCGGGCCGTCGAGTTGGGCGAGGAGGACCGGCTGGCGCTCAACGCTGCGCAGATCGAACATGCGGTGGTGCTGCGCGGCCGTCTGGATGCGCTGGCCCGCGCGCAGAGCGCATTGGGCGAGCTGGAAGATGCGGTCGAGCGGCCGCTGGACCCCGGCGACGCGTTTTCCGCGGCTCCCGAGTCGTTGCCTCCAAGCCAAATCTCCAAGGAGTACACACGATGAACATGCGCAGACGAACTGCATGGCTTGGATCGTTTGGCGTAGTTGCCGTTGCGCTGTTGACGCTGATACTGGCGGGCGGCTGCCAGCATCGTGCGGCACAGAAAGAAGAAGCTCCTGCGGCACAGAGCAAGCCTGCCGCTGCGGCGATCACGGTGGAGAACGGACAGACGTTTATCACTCTGGATGCGGCCACGCAGAAGCGGCTGGGATTCACGGTGGCCACGCTGACTTCGAGTTCGACTCGCGCGCAGGCCGCATTCCCCGCGGTGGTGGTTTCGGTGCAGGAGCTGGCTACGTTTCGCACCAGCTATGTCGCGGCGCAGACGCAGCTGCAAAAGGCGCGCATCGAGGCAGGCGTTGCAGGCAAGGAGTATGCGCGGCTGAAGGCTCTCGCCGGGCCGGAGCAGAACGTCTCGGAGAAGTCGCTGCAGGCGGCCGAGGCGGCGCTGCAGTCGGATGAGGCGGACGTGCATGCGGCCGAGCAGCAGCTGAATCTGCAGGCCGACGTGCTGCGCCAGGAGTGGGGCGGCGTGGTGACGGAGTGGGCGACGCAGAGCTCGACCCAGGCGCAACCAGTTCGATCACCTGCTTGACCGGCGCGAGGCGTTGGTCGCCATGACCATGCCTGCGGGAACCATGTTTGCTCCGCCCCGGAGCGTTTCGCTGGAGCTGCCGGGCGGTGGCCGAACGGAGGCAAAGTTTGTTTCGGACTACCCCAAGGTCGATCCGCGAATTCAGGGCAGAAGCGTTTTGTACGTTACAACAAGTAAATCGGAGATTCCTCCCGGACTGAATCTGGTTGCTCATCTTCCGGTGGGAGGTTTGCTCAAGGGAGTTGTGATTCCGGCGTCGGCGGTGGTGTGGTCGGAGGACAAGGCCTGGGTGTATGCGCAGGTTTCGCCGGAGCGTTTCAGCCGCAGTCCCGTACCCACCGATGTGCCGGTGGAAGGCGGGTTCTTCGCCGCCGAGGGATTGGCCGCCGGGGACAAGATCGTGACCGTAGGGGCGCAGGCGTTGCTGTCGGAGGAGATGCTTCTGCATAGCCAAGGCGGCGGCGATGAAGAGTAGGCCGGGTGTGCGGACGAACTGTCCGGGAATCCATGGGTGGCCGAAATGCCTCACGGACGGCACAGGATATTTGAGCAGCGCAGGGGTCCTTCGCTTCGCTCAGGATGACACTCTCAAAAATGTGATCATTGCGGCGGGTACGCGGCAAAAGACGCCGCTCCGGCCGCGGGCGCTCGGCGCTCAGGATGACACTGTAAAACTGGCGGGTGCCCCAGGTTCCGCGCCCTGTTGTTCGGGCGCCAACCTGGGAGAGCAAAATGTCTCGGCATACACCAAACCGGAAATTTCTCTAAACATCACCCGCTTTCCAATTTGCAGACCTGTCTCTAATGCGAGAGGCACGCGATGCTGAACGCGCTCGTCCGTTTCTCGATCCGCTACCGGGGGATTGTGATTGCGCTGGGCTGCGCCTTTTTGGCCTACGGAGTTTTCTCGGTCTATCGCGTGCCGTACAGCGATTTTCCGGACTTCGCTCCACCTGAGGTCGCGATCCAGACGGAGGCGCCGGGACTCTCCTCGGAACAGGTCGAGATCCTCGTCACGCAGCCCATCGAAAACTCCATCAACGGAGTCTCGGGGATCGAGTCGCTGCGCTCCAAGTCGATTCAGGGACTGTCGGTGATCACCGTGGTCTTCCGCTTTGGGACCGATATTTATCGCGACCGGCAGGCGGTGAGCGAACGGCTTTCCACCGTGGCCGGGGAGCTGCCGGGCGGCGTCGAGCCGCCGCTGATGACCCCGCTGACCACCACCACGAGCTGGGTGATGCACGTGGGGTTGACCTCCGACAAGCAGTCGTTGATGACGTTGCGGACGCTTGCCGATTGGACGGTGAAGCCGCGCCTGCTGGCGGTGGGCGGAGTGGCCGAGGTCGAAGTCAACGGCGGCGAGCGGCGGCAGCTGCAGGTACAGTTCGATCCGCAGAAGCTGGTGCAATTCGGAGTGAGCGTCGAGGACGTGATGGCCGCGGCCCGGCAAGCCACCGGGATTCGCGGAGGCGGTTTTGTGGAGACGCCCAACCAGCGGATCGTGCTGCAGACCGAAGGGCAGTCGCTGACGGCGGCGCAGCTGGCGCACACCGTTCTGGTGCATCACGAGGGCGGCAATGTGACGCTGGGCGACGTGGCCCGCGTCGCCGACGCACCCGCGCCGGCCATCGGCGAGGCTTCGATACGCGGCACGCCGGGCGTGATTATGGTGGTGGATTCGGCCTATGGGGCGAATGCGCTGGAGGTGACGCGAGGACTGGATGCGGCGCTCGCCGATCTGCGTCCCGGCCTGGAGGCGCAGGGGATTACCCTGCACGCGGACGTCTTTCGATCCGCGGACACAATCGAGATCGCTCTGCAAAATGTGAGGCAGTCATTGTTTGTGGGCTCCATCCTGGTGATGGTGGTGCTCTTCCTGTTTTTGTTCAACCTGCGCACGGCGGCGATTTCCTGCATTGCGATTCCGCTCTCGCTGCTGGCTGCGGTGATCGCCTTGGACATGATGGGCCTGAGCCTGAACATGATGACCTTGGGCGGGCTGTCGATTGCCATCGGCGAGGTGGTGGACGATGCGGTGATCGACGTGGAGAACATCTATCGCCGGCTGCGCGAAAACCGGGCGCTGCCGCATCCCAGATCGGCGGCGAAGGTTGCCCTGCGCGCCTCGGTCGAGGTGCGCTCCGCCGTGGTCTATGCGACCTTCGCGGTGCTGCTGGTATTTGTGCCGGTGCTGAGCATGTCCGGACTGGCGGGAAGGCTCTTTTATCCGCTGGGCCTGGCCTACATCTGGGCCATTGTGGCCTCGCTGGTCGTAGCGCTGACGGTCACTCCCGCGCTCTGCATTCTTCTGCTGGGCGAGGCCGATCTGGCGCCGCAGGAGCCGCCCGCGGTGCACTGGCTGAAGCGTGGATATAGAAAAGTGTTGATCGCCATCGATAAAGCGCCACGGTTGCTGCTGGCCTCGGTTGCGTTGCTGGTGGCGCTGGGCGTGGCGAGTCTGTTTTTTCTTACGCAATCGTTTTTGCCCGAGCTGCGCGAGGGCGATGTGACGGTTCACATGACGGCGCTGCCTGGAACCTCGCTGCAGGAGTCGATGCGCATGGGCGGACTGATTACGCAAGCCCTGCTGAAGATTCCGTCGGTGAAAAACGTGGCGCAGCGAGCGGGCCGGGCCGAGCTGGGGACCGACACCCTGGGCACGCACGAGAGCGAGATCGACGTGAACATGCAGGCGCGCGACGGCAAGCAGGTCGCTGCAACCCAGGAGGGAATCCGCAAGGTGCTGGCCGAGTTTCCCGGCCCCACGCTGACCTCCAACGGATTCCTGACCGAGCGCATTGACGAGACTTTGTCGGGCTACACGGCGCCGGTGGTGGTCAATATTTTCGGCAGCGACTTGGATCAGATGGACCAGGAGGGCGCGCAGATCGGCGCGCTGCTGAACCAGGTCCCCGGCGCGGCGCAGGTGCAGATTCAATCTCCTCCCGGGACGCCGGAGATCGCGGTGCGGCTGCGCAAGGATGACGTGGCCCGCTGGGGCTTCGATCCGGTGCAGATCCTCGACGTGGTGCGCACCGCCTACGGCGGCGAGGTGGTGGGACAGATTTACGACGAGAACCGCGTCTTCGACGTGGCCGTGACACTGGCCTCCGGAGACCGGCCTCCGGTGAGCGAGATCGGCGCGCTGCCGCTGCGCAGTCCCGATGGAAATTTTGTGACGCTGCGGCAGGTCGCAGACATTTACCAGACCTCGGGACGCTACGTGATTCTGCATGAGGGCGCGCGCCGGGTGCAGACTATTACGTGCAATGTGCAGGGGCGCTCGGTGGAGTCGTTCGTGAACGAAGCGCGGCAGCGCATCTCGCGCCTGCGGCTCTCGTCCGGCAGCTACGTGGAGTTTTCCGGCACGGTCGAGGCGCAGGCGCAATCGCGGCGCGACCTGTTGATGCACTCGGGGCTGGCCGGGCTGGGAATCATCCTGCTGCTGTCGATGGTGACGGGCAGCACGCGGCACCTGTTGCTGGTGCTTTCGAACCTTCCCTTTGCCCTGGTGGGAGGCGTGGCCGCGGCGCTGCTCACCGGCGGCAATCTGTCACTGGGTTCGCTGGTGGGGTTCGTGACGTTGTTCGGCATCACGCTGCGCAACTCCATCATGCTGATCTCGCACTACGAGCACCTGGTGGAGGTGGAAGGCCGTAGCTGGGGATTGGAAACCGCCCTGCAAGGCGCCTCCGAACGGCTGGCGCCGATCCTGATGACGGCTTTGGTGACTGGCCTCGGTCTGCTGCCGCTGGCCATCGGCAGCGGCGACCCGGGCCGCGAGATCGAAGGCCCGATGGCCATTGTCATCCTGGGAGGACTGGTGACCTCCACGCTGTTAAACCTGCTGGTGCTGCCCACCCTGGCGCTGCACTATGGCAAATTCCAGCGGCCGCAACGGGATGGCGGAGACAATCCAATTGCCTGAATCCATTTGAGCGGGTATGGTTCCTTCAGCAACTCTGCGTGGCAGTGACTTCAACCAGGGGAATCCAATGGCCGAATTCCGTCTTCCGCTCTCCGGCAACGTCAACCAGACCATCAACCCATGGACGTGGATGTTCAGCAGCGTCGGCAGTCAATTCGGTCTGATCAATGTCAACCTCGGGCAGTCTTCCGATCCCGCGCTTGAGGCGAAAATCATCGATCGGGTCGGCACGTACGGCAAACAGATCGGCCAACTCGGAGATGCGATCCGGGTACTGCTGGATCAACTCGCGTCAAACTACCCCGAGTTGGAGAAGCAAGACGCAATCGTAGCTGTCCGGTTGCAGTTGGATGCGATCGACCTCCTGAAGCGTGAACACAGGAACGAAAAATCCGCCTGAAAGCACCAAGGTACCTGCCGCCACAAAAGGTGTTGCGGAGACGTACTTTGGGCTTGAAAGGTGCGGCATCGCGTCTCACTGTGAGAATATGGCCAGCATAAAGCATGGTACTCATGCGCATGTTACTACTGTACTTACGTGCGTAATCTTGTTCTAAATTCCACATTCAGGAACAATCCTATTTGGGCTAGAACTTTCGTGCTAGTACCGAAAAGGAGAGTTTATGAAAGGCTTTACGGCATTTCTCATTGCGTGCGTGATCGGCATTGGCGCGATCGGATGCGGAGGCGGCAGTTCCAAGGTCCCGTCTCAACCCGCAACGCTAACCGCTGTCAACGTCAAAGCCGCTTCATCCTCTCTTGTCGCGGGGCAAAACCAGCAGCTTACGGCCACTGCCACCTACAGCGACAACAGCACCCAGGACGTGACTTCCTCATCCACCTGGCAGACCTCGGACTCCACGATTGCGGCGGTGAGCAATACAGGCCTGTTGAGCGGCGTGAAGGCGGGAGGTGTCACCATCACGGCGATCATGGGTACGGTCACCGGCTCCATGCCGTTTACGATCAACCCGCCGACGACCCCTCCGGCAACTCCTGCAACGCTGGTCTCGATCCAGATCACACCGCCCTCGGCCACGCTGACGGCAGGGCAGGCAATCCAGTTCACTGCCACGGGCGTTTACAGCGACAACAGCACGCAGAATCTGAACGGCACGGCGATCTGGTCTTCCACGAACCAGTCGGTGGCCAGGGTGAACCCCTACGGAGTAGTCACGGCGGTTGCCGCCGGGCAGGTTTCCCTCACCGCTGCCTCCGGTTCCATCAGCAGCGCTCCGGTGCAGGTCACGGTGAACGGGATTCCCGCGACGCTGTCTTCGATCCTGATCACACCGGCTTCGATTTCCCTCACGGCGGGCCAGACCCATCAGTTGGCCGCCACAGGCGTTTACAGCGACAACAGCACGCAGGACCTGACCGGCACGGTGACGTGGGCCTCGACCAACCTATCGGTGGCAGGCGTGAGCGCCTCCGGAATGGTTTCGGCGGTCGCCGCCGGGCAAGCCTCCGTCACTGCGGCCTCGGGCTCTGTCAGCAGCCTTCCCGCGCCGATTACAGTGACTCCTGCTCCGCCGTCGCTTGCTTCCATCGTGATCACGCCGCTTTCAACCACTCTCGCCATGGGGCAGAGCCAACAGTTGACGGCCACGGGCATTTACAGCGACAGCAGCACGCAGAACCTGACCGGCACGGTGACGTGGTCCTCCACCAATCCGTCGGCGGCCAGCGTGAGTGCCTCCGGAATGGCAGCCGCGCTCGGCACCGGACAATCCTCGATTACCGCTGCCTATAGCTCGATCACCAGCGCGCCCGCTTCGATCAACGTAACCGCTGCCGCTCTGACCTCCATCGCAGTCGCACCCTCGGCGGTTTCCGTTGCCACCGGTGAGAGCCAGCAGTTCACCGCCACCGGGCTGTTTTCCGATGGCAGCGCCATCGACATCACCAACAGCGTGACGTGGGCTTCCGACACACTCGCCGTGGCCACGCTGAGTCCGACTGGTCTTGCCACCGGAGTCGGCGTGGGAACGGCCAACGTCAGCGCGACCTCCGGAACGGTGGCAGGCACCGATGTGCTGACCGTAACCGCCGCCGTACTGCAATCGATCGACATTTCTCCGGACAGCCAGTCGGTTCCGGTTGGCGGCCAGGTGCCGTTCACGGTGACCGGCACATTCAGCGACGGATCGTCTCAGATTATGGCGAACGCAACCTATTCGTCGTCCAACCCTGCCATTGCCTCCATCGATCCGGTCACTGGAATTGCGACCGGCGTGGCGGCGAATTCCAATGCGGTCACCATCACCGCGACGCTGGGCGGCTTTACGGATACCGCATCGTTAACCGTTCTTCCTCCCACGCTGCAGTCGATCGCAATCACGCCGCTGACTGCCACAGTCACTGCGGGCAGCACCGTGCAGTTTGCGCTCACCGGCGTGTTTAGCGACGGCAGCGCCGGGGCGCTTACCCAAAACGTAAGCTGGAGTTCGTCGGTCCCGTCGATCGCCGGAATCGACGCCAACGGATTGGCTTCGGGAGTCGCACCCGGTCAGGTCACAATCGGTGCGGCCTACGGCGGGCTTACCGCTTCGGCCGCATTAACGGTCGATCTGGGCGCGCCGGTTTCCCTCACGGTGACTCCGGGTCTGCTCTCCCTGGGGACCGGCGGCACGCAGCAGTTCACCGCAACCGCGGTATTTGCCGATGGCAGCTCGCAGGATCTGACTTCGCAAGTACAGTGGATCTCCTCGGCGGCCAGCGTCGCCCTGATCAGCAATACCGGACTGGCCAACGCAGTGGGCCTGGGAACGGCGCAGATTACAGCCGAATACCAGGGCCTCAGCGGCTCGGCTACACTCACCGTTGCCGCCATCAAGTTGGTTTCGATCAACGTGACGCCGGCTACCCCGGTGGTGGCCACGCACACCCGGATTCAGTTCAGCGCGACCGGGGTGTTCAGTGATGGCAGCACCAGTCCGCTCAGTGGAGTCAGCTGGAAATCCAGCGCGTCGAAAGTGGGGAACATCAACCGCAGCGGTCTGGTCTGGACCAGGAATACAGGCTCGACGACGATCTCAGCAACGCTGAATGGCATCACCGGCAACACACTGCTGACGGTGAGTTCCACCGCGCTGGTTTCGCTGACGATCACACCGGCCAATCCAACCATCGCGCCGGGGACCGAGCAGCGGTTCGCGCTGATCGGCACCTACGCCAACGGCACGCAGGTGGACCTGACCACGTCGGCCTACTGGTGGTCTTCCAACTGGCATGACGCATTTGTCTGGGGTGGCCTTGCCACGGCATGGAATCCCGGTCAGGTTACCATCACGGCGATCTTCTGGCCGCTCACCGCTCAGACGACGCTGACGGTTTCCAACGCCACGATTGCGAGCGTGGCAGTGACTCCGGCGGCTCCGTCGATTACCCTGGGTTCCTCACAGCAATTTGCCGCGACCGGTACGTTCAGCGACGGCACAACGCAGGACATCACTGCCGTCTCACAATGGACGTCATCGGATCAAGCGGTCGCCGTGACGAACCGGAATGGTCTTGCGTCCAGCGCCGGGCGCGGGACGTCCAACATCAACGCAACCTTCAAAGGCGTGAGCGGAACAGGTGTTCTGACCGTGAACTAATAGATCAATGCACGGTCGGGCCCTCCCTTCATCGGGAGGGCCTTTTTTGCCTACGGCCGCACCGCCGACGAAAAATACCTTTGCGCTATACTCAACCGTCTCCTGCTGGCATAATCGCAGCTCACCAAATTCTAAGTACCTGGAACACATGTGCGACCTGCGGGCGTTGCCGTTTTCATTCTCGTTCTGTGTTTCGGGATAGGCTGCAGACCGCGCCAAGTTTCGCATTTGTCGGTGGATGATCCATCCATTCCGATCGTTGCCGATGGCGAGTCCCGCGTGTGGTTGCGAATCAGAACAGAAGACGGCCGATCACTGAATCCCGCTGATGTCTCCGCAAGCATTCTTGAGCGGGATGGACGCGGGCGAATCGTCGGGATCGTTCCGACGGAGCCAACCGGGCAGATGGCGGTCGAGTTCGTTCCCGGCGTCAATCCCGGACGGCTGACCATTGAACTCCGCGGCACGGCATTGCAACCATCGCGCGTGACGATCGCTACCGTGCCGGCCAGCGGCGATTCCTATCAAGACGGCACGCCCGATTTTCTCCGCCTCACCACGCCGCAGGACCGCGTCGCTTTCCGCTATTGGTTCACCTTGCTGGCCGAACGGCAGGCACTTTCCGGCGTCAAGCTGCCGGCTGAAATCAACGACTGCGCCGCGCTTCTGCGTTATGCCTATCGCGAGGCCATGCGCCAGCACGACTCCACCTGGGCCTCGGACGCGAACTTCGGCGCGTTGCCGGCGGCGGCAGACATCGCCAAATTCTCCTACCCTTACACGCCGCTGGGAGCGAAGCTCTTCCGCACCAGGCAAGGTACGTTCACCGCGGCCGATCTAGCCGATGGAACGTTCTCCGAGTTCGCCGACGTGCGGACCCTGATTGTGGCCAATGCGCATTTCCTCACGCGCGATGTTCATCTGGCCCAGCCCGGCGACCTGCTCTTTTACCGGCAGTTTGAACAAAGCTCTCCCTTCCATTCCATGATATTTGTGGGGCGCAGTCACTTTGGCGATGGCAACCAGTGGCTTGTCTACCACACCGGGCCCGATGGCAAATGGCCGGGCGAGATTCGGCGCGTCAGCTTACCTTCTCTGCTGGCCCATCCCAACGCGCGCTGGCGTCCGGAGATCAGCAATCCTAACTTTCTTGGAATCTACCGCTGGAACATTCTGCGGGAGGCCCGATGAATCGCCAGCTCCGCTTCGTCACCGTATTGTTCGTGGTCGTACTCTCTTCGCTGCTTTCGTACGCGCAGTCAAGACAGGTGTACTTCTCGCTTTCGAGCGACCGCACCTTCAGGCCCGACGAGAAGCCCAAGGTGAACGTCTACGCGCACAACGTGGACGTGCTGGAGTTCCGCGTCTACAAGGTGCAGGATGCGGAAGCGTTCTTCGCAAAGCTCGATGACCTGCATGAGTTCGGCGTGAAGCACTACTCGCCCGCGGAGCAGGTCGATCAGCGCACCTGGCTGGAAAAATTCCATGACTGGAAGAGGAACTGCTGGCGGTGGATACGCGATTTCTTCCGCGGCCAGTTCACGGACGAATCTCGCGCTGAAATCCGCGAATGGCATTCGTCGAAGGCCAAGCGCATCCGGCTGAGCGGAGCTGTGGGATTTGCCAACGTTCCGCTGCTCAACTCGCAGCAGCTGGTGGCGCGCTGGCGGATGGAGCTGCCGCCCAGGTACGTGAGCGAGTCATCCGAGCTGCCGCTGGAGAACCTGAAGCCGGGGTTGTACGTGGTGGAGGCCACGGACGGCACCTATCGCGCCTACACGGTGATCGTGGTGTCGCAGATGGCGCTGGTGACCAAAACCGCTTCCGGGCAGGTGGTGGCCTTTACCGTGGACCGCACAACCGGCGAGCCGGTTTCCGGCGCGAACGTTTCGGTGTGGAGCAAGAAGAGCAAGCTCGCTAACTTCACCACGGGTGCCGACGGCATGGGCGAATCCGCAGTCGAGGTCAAACAACGCGAAGAGGGTTCTTCCGACGAGGATGAGAGCGGCTACAGCTCGAATTGGATTCTGGCGCGGCACGGCGAGGATGTGGCGATTGTGGCTCCGTACTCGCTGAACCTCAGCAGCAATCCGCGCGAGGACTGGGCGGGCTATGTGTATACGGACCGTCCGGTGTATCGGCCAGGACACACGGTGCAGTTCAAGGCCATCGTCCGCAAACGATCCGGGGAGAAACTGCTGCTGCCGTCCGAGCGGCGGGTGGACGTCACCATCGAGGATGCGGCCGACAATCCGGTGCTGAAGAAAAGCTACACCCTGTCGCCTTTCGGAAGCCTGAACGGAAGTCTGGAGCTGCCGCAGACGGCGGCGCTCGGCTACTACACGATTTCGATCGCCATCGGCGGCCAGAGCGTTGCCATCGGCGGCAACTTCGAGGTGCAGGAGTACAAGAAGCCCGAGTACTTTGTGAAGGTGACGCCGGAGCGCAACCGGCTGCTGCAGGGCGAGAGCGCGAAGGTGACCATCGAAGCCCGTTACTATTTCGGCGAGCCGGTGGCCAATGCCAAGGTCAGCTATACGGTTGCGACCCAGCGGGCATGGGGCGAGGAGGAAGATTCCGAAGAAGGGCAAGAGGACGAGGGCGCGGGCGACGGCCAGTACTTTTTCGGCGAACAGATTCTCAAGCAGGAGGGCACGCTTGACGCCAACGGACGCCTGGTCGTCACCATCCCGACCAAGGCCCAGGACAAGGAAAAGGTCGATGTTACCTATCGCGTCGAGGCACAGGTGACCGATGCGGCAAACCGCGCGGTGAGCGGCACGAATGCGTTTCTTGCGACCTATGGGAGCTTCCACCTCACGGCTTCGACTGGGAGCTACATCTACCGGGTGGGCGATAGCATTCCGGTGGTCGTGCAGGCACTCGATTACGACAAGCATCCCGTACAGACGGAGTTGAAGGTTGCACTGCTGCGTCACAAGAACGGGCAGGAGGATACGGCGATCTACAGCGGCACCGCTTCGACCGGAGCCGACGGCTATGCGCGCTTCAATATTCCGGCCACCGAAAGCGGTAACGGAACGATCCTCCGCGTGACCGCCGTGACGCCCGAGCAGCGCGAGGTGGAAGCACGGGATTGGCTCTGGATCGTGGGCAAAACGGAATCCACCTGGGGTGAAGAGGGAAACCAGCAGCAACTACAGGTGATCGCCGATAAGAGCTCGTACAAGGTGGGCGACGTGGCGCATCTGGTGGTGATGGGCGGGCCCGCAAACGCAACGGTGTTCGTGACCACCGAAGGACGAAGCGTCATGACCCGCCAGAATATTCGCAACGGCGAAACCAGCGCGGGAATCGATGTCCCGATCACCGAAGAGGACCAGCCGAACTTCTTCGTCAGCGCGTTCATGGTGAAGGACGACAACTTCTACAGCGGCAGCAAGAGTGTTCGCGTGCCGCCGGTGGAGCGGACGCTGAGCATCGCCATTACTCCGTCGAAGCAGCAGTTCCAGCCAGGCGAGGGCGCGACCTACGAGGTGCAGGTGAAGGACGCGGGCGGTGCTCCGGTGAAAGCCGAGTTGAGTTTCGGAGTGGTCGATGATGCCATCTACGCGGTCCGTCCGGAGTCGTCGGGCAACATCATCAATGCCTTCTATGAGGGCCGCTACGGAGGCGTGCAGACCGAGCAGTCGTTCTCCTTCTTCTTCCACGGCGAGGCCGGCAAACGTTCATTTCCCATCGCGGGCATGCGGGGCGCTCCGCGTGGGGGAGCGCATCGGGCGCTGGCACAGGTCAAGGCCAATGAGTTCGTGCAGCCGAAGGTTCGCAAGGCATTTCCCGATACCACGTTCTGGTCTCCGGAGATCCGTACCGATGACACAGGACGCGCCACGGTTCATCTCAGCTTCCCCGATTCGCTGACCACCTGGCGAACCACCGTGCGCGCCATCACCATGGACACCAAGGCCGGAGCGGCCATCAATAAGATTCTGGTTCGCAAGAACCTGATGGTTCGACTGGCCGTGCCGCGCTTCTTCCGCCTGGGCGATGAGGTGACGGTCTCTACCATCGTGCACAACTATCTTGAGTCGGAAAAAACCGTGCGCATGTCGCTGGACGTTACGGGCATGGATCTGGTCTCCGGCGCGACGCAGCAGCTGGTCGTTCCGCAGCGCGGCGAAGCCAAACTGGATTGGCGGCTGCGGACCAAGCCGGGGCAGACCTCCGCTACGCTCGTGGCCAAGGCGCTCACCAACGAGGAGTCGGATGCGATGGAGATTTCGTTGCCGGTCATTCCATTCGGGGTCAAGCAGACCGTGTCCAGCGCCGGCACCATCACCGATCTCACGGGACATTCTGCAACCTCGCTCAGCTTCCCTGCGGGGGTTGACGCCAGCTCGCGCGGGATCGACGTGGAGCTGACACCTTCCATCGCCGGGGCTATCTTCGACGGTCTCGAATATCTCACCTCGTTTCCCTATGGCTGCACTGAGCAGACCATGTCCAGCTTTTTGCCCAATGTGGTTGTGGCGAATACGCTGCGAGAATTGAAGGTGCCGGCGCACGTCGATCCTGCGCTGCTGAAGCGCCAGGTGGATGCCGGGTTCGATCGACTGTACGGATTCCAGCACGAGGACGGCGGCTGGGGCTGGTGGAAGGACGACGACAGCATGGTATTTATGACCGCCTACGTCATCTCCGGCATGGCACAGGCACAGGCGGCGGGCTTCGAAGTGAAACCTCCAGCCTTGCAGAACGGCAAGAAATATTTGAAGAAGATGCTGGCGGAACATCCACGAATGATTCCGGACCTGCGCGCCTACGTGGTTTACTCGCTCGCACTCGCCGGCGGGCGCGACGCCGACGCGCTGAACAAGGTGTGGGAGTCGCATTCCGGACTGAGTTCGGAGGGAATGGCGTTGGCCGGACTCGCCCTGCATTTGAGCGGCGATGCGCGGGCCGGCGAAGCCGCACAACTGCTGCGCAACACGGCCAAGCAGGAGGGCGACGGCGTCTACTGGCCCGCAAACCAGGATGACCTGCTGGAGATCGAGGTGGACAACAGCGCCGAGGCAACCGCCTATGCAGTCAAGTTGATTGCGCAGCTCTCGCCGGACGATCCTCTGCTGCCCAAGGCAGTGCTGTGGATGATGCGGCATCGCAGTGAGGGTTATTGGGAATCAACCAAGCAGACCGCAATGGTGTTGTTTGGAATCACCGAATATCTGAAGGTGAGCAGGGAACTGGACGCGTCGTTCAATGCCGAGGTGTATGTCAACGGCAAGCAGGTGTTGAGCCGCCGCTTTACCTCGCAGGATGCGGCTTCGGGCGCCTCGGCGACCGCTCATCTGCCCTACTCGGCCGTGGCCGACGCCAACAGCATTGAGGTTCGCAAGAGCGGCTCCGGGAGGCTCTACTGGCTGGCGCGCGGCTCCTACTACTCCACCGACCGCTCGCTCTACAACAAGGACGGACTGAAGCTCAGCATAGGGCGCGAGTACTTTACTATGACCAGCGGAAAGGCTGGCAACAAGATTGTCTACGACCTTGCGCCGGTCTCCGGCCCGGTGCAGAACGGCGACCTGCTGGCGATCAAGGTTACGGTGACGGGCGACAAGTGGAAGTACCTGATGGTCGAAGACCCGATTCCCGCGGGGACCGAGTTTGTGGAGCGCGACGACCTCTATGAGTTGCGCCAGAAGCCGGACTGGTGGATGAATTGGTACAGCCGCCGCGAGTTCCACGACGACCGCGCAGTGATCTTCCAGACCTGGTTCACCAACAATGTGCGCCAGTACTTCTACCTGGTGAAGGTGACCAATGCCGGAATCTTCCACGTCAGTCCGGCTTCGGTGCAGCCCATGTATCAGCCCAACGTCCTGTCAACCTCGGCCCCGGCCACCCTGGAGGTGAAGTAATGCGCGCGCTGCTTCGATCTGCGGTTGCTCCACTCGCTGACTGGAGGCTGGTTGCGCTCCAGTCTGGCGGGCAACGCCCTGCTGCTGGCGGCCGCCACGCTGTGGCTGCTGATTCCGGAGGCCCACGCGTGGCAACTGCTTGTCAGCGCTCTCAGCGGCCTGGCGATTCTCTTCGCTTTCGCGTGGCTGCATTGCGGCACGCTCGCCCACGGTCTCGCGCCCGCGCAGGAAACCCTCGGCCAGGACTTCCGCGCCAGTGTCCGCCGCATACCGGCCTTCGCGCTCGTCGCCGCCGTGCTCGGCGCGCTGATGATTTGTGCGAGCCACTTCGCAGAGCAATCGTGGAAGATCAGCGGATACTTTTTCACCCGCCTGCCGCACTCGCTGCAAACCGGCATCGGTGAGTCCCGCTTCCACGAGTGGGTGGATATCAAATTCGCAGTTCTCATCTGGTTTCTGTTGCCGGCGATTGTTCTGCCGTTTCTTTCCTCAGCATCGTATTGCGGCTTCAGCCGTCGCGGCCTGGGGGCTGCGCTGCGGACATACGCGCGTGGGAAGTATTGGCTGGCGATGGCCGTGGCCGCACTGGTTGGAGTCTGGCTTCCGTACCTGCTCGCCAACTGGACGCCAACGCACGGGCTGAGGCAAGAGGCAATCAGCATGGTGCTGCGCCTGTTGACTGCGTACGTGCTGGCCGTGGTGGTGTGGCTGATGGTCTCAGGGGTGGTAGGCGGCTTGCTGCGCGCGAACATTTCCGTCGAGCACAGCGGAGGGAATCCCCGTGTTTAGCCAGCTGAGCAGTTGGTCGCGGCCATATTGTTGCTCCAGCCGTGCCACCGTGCCGAGCGACGAAGCGTAGGCGGCTTGCACCGCTTTGTAGTCGCTACGCTGGCTCAGAGCGGCTTCCATTTTCTGCGGCGTCATGGGCGGTGCAGAAGATGGCGCATCGCCGCTGAGCAGCATGGCCATCCCTTCGCGAAACCAGAGCGGGGTCTGCGGAGCGGCGTTGGCTTCCAGCAGCAGGTGAACCATCTCATGGCGCAGGACGTGCTCGACCTGCGCACCTAATAACTTGGCGGGCTGCATACGAATCTTGTTGCCGCTGGTGCTGGCCGCGACCCAGCCCGGCTCGCCGGTTGCGTTGCGGAAGATTTCCACGCTGGGATAGACGTAGATCGCGGGGCGCATTGCGGCGTGCAGACGGGTTTGCGACTCCGCCCAGGCCAGCGCGCGTCCGGCTGCCTTCAGCACCTCGGCGGAGGCATCCTCCACGGTGAAGACGTCCAACCGCGCGGAAGGCGATTTGTGCCACGCGATTCCGCTGGCAGCCACGCCAAGGGCCGCACCCGGATAATAAAACGCAAGAATGTC
Organism: uncultured Acidobacteriota bacterium; assembly: GCA_963742165.1. Lineage (GTDB taxonomy): Bacteria > Acidobacteriota > Terriglobia > Terriglobales > Acidobacteriaceae > TOLSYN. The sequence goes on from CAVUKX010000005.1 coordinate 188,422, forward strand.
GCGATAGCCTTTGCCTTCGCGGGCCATCTCCGCGGCTCCCAGCTGGCACATCCCTACACCGTGCCCGGTGCCGCGGCCGGTGAAGACGATGGAGTCACCGGCAGACGCAACGTCATACAGGTCGCTCTTCAGCAGACTCCATCCCATGGCTCGCCCCACGGCAAAGCGCAGGCTTGAGGCGGCCAGGGGAATGCCGTTCGCTCCGCTTGCGTCGGCCAGCAGCAGCGTTTGGGCGCGGCCCGAGGGCGTACGGCGCAGCACTCGAATCTGCCGCCAGTGGCGCGGAACTCGCAGCCCGGAGCGCTGCAGCGCGGCCTCCAGATCGCGGCGCGAAATCTCCGCGCGCCATGGCTTGGAGACGCGCACGCAGTAGGGATCGTCGAGCCCGCCGGTTGAAGACTGCGATGCCTCCGGCCAGACAACTCTGGCGGCCTCGGTCTTTCCGCCGCAGTCCTGGTGGTAGTAGGCCGCAAGCGGTGTTCCGTGATCCCACAGCAGCTCTCCGCGCGTTGCTTCCACTGCGGCCGTCACCGCCGAAGTGACGTTGGCGTTGACGAACTGGCAGTGGGTGGAATCGCAGAAGTCGAAGTGCTCCGCCTTGTGCCGTTCGCGGAAGCGCGTGGCGTAGGTGCGGGCGGCCACCGCCATGGCCCGCAGCGCCTCGGGCGGCATCTCTCCAGAGGTTTCACCCTGCACCACCGCCGCGGTGTACTCCTCCACCGTCAGCCGCTCGATGAAGAACAAGTTTCCGGAGCTGGCATGGACCTCAATCGGTGCGTGCAGCGTTCGCGGCGGAGCGGCTTCCAACTCCACGCGAATTCCGCCATCGATCCAAAGCACAGGCGCGGTCTTTCCATCGTCGTCATTCCTGACCAGCGAGCCCTGGGCGGAGATACGCAGAGACTGTTTCCATCGCGTCGAATCGCACTTCGCGCACCATCGCAGAGTGGAGCCCTCCAGCGGATCGAGTGACGCGCTCTGAATCCTGTACAGCGATAGGACTTGCAGACGGATGTCGGGTTGCTGCGCCAGGCAGAGGGGCGCGAGCAACAGTCCCATGGCCAACAGTAGGCGTCTCATCGGGCTCGGCTCTCCAAGCTCCCGGCCGTGCTCGCCCAGCTTTCAAAGATGCGGTGCGCGACGGTGGCTGCCTCCGCGCTGCCACGCCCGTGCTCCACGTACACCACTACAACGATCTGCGGCCGGTCCGCGGGAGCGAAGCCGGCAAACCATCCGTGGGTGCTGGCGCCGCCGGGGTTTGCGGCCGTACCTGTTTTGCCTGCGACCTTGAGCGACTTGGTCTGCGCAAGCTGTGCCAGTCCGTATTCGGTTGCGCCCGCCAGTCCATCGAGCACAGCCCGCTGCGCCGCCGTGGGAGCGCTCTGCCAGCGCGCCACGCGGGTGTATGCCATGGCCAGCTCCAGCGGCGTGATTTCGATGCCCGCTGCGCCGATTGCCATCAACTGCCGGCCCTCCATGGTGTGCACCGGGGCGATGCGACCCTCTGCCTCGCCTGCCATCAAGCCGCTGGGGCGATCAAATCCCAGCTCGCGCAGATAGTGTTCCGGCTCCCCCGGAGGCAGGCGCTTGGCCACCTCGGTGAAGTACGTATTGCAGGAGAAGGCCAGCGCCTCCTCGGCATCGAAGCCGCCCAGCCCTTCGGAGTGCGAACAGTTCAATCGCATTCCACCCACCGTAAGCGTTCGGCGGCAGGCGATCCGGTCGGTCTTGTTGATCAGATGGTTCTGCAGTAGGTAGTGCAGCGTAAACGGCTTGATGCTGGAGCCCGGCGTGGCCAGCCGGCGGGTCAAAACAGGGATGTTGTACGCCGCCAGTACCTGTGCGTCCTGCACCCGGAGCACGACCGCGGCACCCTCCTGATCACCGAACGCCGCGCGCAGTGCTTTGTCGAGCGATGTGGAACGAGTGATGCTCTGCCCCAACTCCAGGGTGGGCATTATGACGACTAGAAATAACGTCCCAGCTCGCAGTATCGCTTTCGCACGCATGGCCATTCCTAGAAGAATGCCAAAGAACATCGGGGAACGCCACATATTCTCAGAACGAGTGGACGATGTATCCGAAATGCCCGCGTTTCCAACCTCGACGAGGAACCTGTTCGGAATAAATCGTGGCCCGAGAAATCAGGTAAATCTAACGATTAACTGAGAGTTTGGTCGCGCGAACTTTTTTGGACAGCAAGTTGCTCGGCTTCGTGTTTGACAAACGTTGAGAGCTCTCGCATCGGGTGTGGTGTGGGACGCCCCAGCAGGAAACCCTGAACCTCATCGCCTCCGAGATCTTTCAGGAGTTCCAACTGCTCCGGATCCTCTACGCCTTCGACGATGACACGCATCCCAAAGTTATGGGCCAGCCCGATCAAAGAGCTGACCATGGCCTGGGTTTCACCTTTTGCTCCCAATTCGTTGACGAACGAACGATCGATCTTTAAGGAATCAAACGACAGCCTCGGCAGATAGCTCAGGCAGGAGTAGCCTGTACCGAAGTCGTCAATCGCGACACCGATTCCGAGTTCCCTGAAACGCTTAATGGTTTCGGCCGAACGGGCGGCGCCACTTACCATGACCGATTCGGTTACTTCGAGCTGCAGCAGGTTGGGCGGGAGGCCAGTCCGCTGGAGAACATCGAGCACTTCCTGTACAAAGTTCTCGCGACTGAGCTGAACGCTGGAGATGTTCACCGCTACCTGCAGCGGATAGGGCGCGATCTTTTGCCACGTGGCTGCCTCGGCGCAGGCCCGCTCCATGATGTAGGCACCCAGCGTGACGATCATTCCGTTTTCTTCGGCGATGGGGATGAACTTGACGGGGGAGATGGATCCGAGAGTAGGGTGATTCCAGCGGGCTAAAGCCTCGAATCGAATCAATCGCCTGGTTGCCAGATCAAATTCAGGCTGATAGTGCACGCAAATTTCACCACGGCCCATCGCGCCACGCAGCTGCGACTCGATCTGCATCCGCTCCTTTACCAGGGTCCCGAGTTCGAGTGTGTAGTACATGATGCCGTTCTTGCCATTCCGCTTGGCCGCATACATGGCGCTGTCGGCTTGCTGCAGCAGGCTGGCGGAATCGCTGGCGGTTTCTGGAAAGACGCTGATGCCGATGCTTGCGCTGATCGTAATCTTTTGACCCTCAATCACAAATGGCGTGCTGAGCATTTCCAGTAGTTGTTTCCCTACCAATAGAGCTTCTTCCTTGTTGTGAAGCCCGCTCAGAACGACCGTGAACTCATCGCCGCCAAGACGCGCCAGCGTGTCTGCCACGCGGATTCGCGTCTGCATGCGGGATGCGACCTGGCCCAGCAACAGGTCTCCCGCGGCGTGCCCCAGGCTGTCGTTAACCAGCTTGAAACCATCCAGGTCCACATAGAGAAGCGCGACGATGCCGCCGGCGCGTGCGGAGCCGGCAATGGTTTGCTTGAGCCGATCCGCCAGCAGCCGACGATTCGGCAGTCCCGTCAGCTCGTCATACAGTGCCTGATACTGCAGTTTCGATTCCGCGAGTTTCTTTCCGATGTCGCGCTGTTCGAGTTCCGACAACATGGTATTGAATCCAGCCCCGAGCTGCGCAATATCATCGTTTCCAGTCACCGATACGCGGGCCGCGAAGTTGTACTCTGCTGTCACGTCGTGCATTGCTCGCGCCAGGTCAGTAATTGGCTTCGAGACCCTGCGCTGCAGAAGGGAGCCGGAAACGGTGCCTACGGCGATGGCCATCAACAGCAAGCCTCCGGCAAGCAAAAGCAAGTGGCTGCGCCGCCTCTGCAAGTCGCCCAGGTCGGAAGACAGATAAACAGTTCCCACCGCTTCTTTGTGATGCAGCACGGGACGTACAACGCTGGAGTAATCGCGTTCGCTGGCAGGAATTTCGGCGAGGGTCGCCGGACACAGTTTCGAGCCCCCTTCGCGCAGGTAATACGCGAAGATGCGCCCAGATAAGTCGTAAAGACAACCGGAGACGACCGGCGGCTCCGCCCTGAGCGCGTCTAATACCTCACGGGCGGCTGCCGAATCGTTGAAACTGATCGCAGCCGTCGAGTTCTGTCCGATTACATCAGCCAGCGTCGCCAGCCGGCTCTTAAGCAATGCCCGGGAGTTGACGCCGTCGAAAATCAGGAACGCCGCAGTCAGCGTGCACAGCGCCAAACTGCTGGCGATCAGCACCACGACGACGATCTTATGTGCAATGGTTCGGGTGCTTAAGAAGCGCATATCCGTTGCGCCCTTCCGAGTTGGCATCCACCAGGGTGGCAAGACTCAGCGGGCGCGAGCTGAACCTGGTAGTCGTCAGCCTTCCGGTATCCGCGCACGCCGAAGCGTAGATCCTTGCCTGTCATCTTCGCCTTTATCTATGTCCCGTGGCCGCACTGCGTGCGCGCAAAGACTTGGCTTCCATGGCGAAGGTTGGCAGAGCCTCCAGCTTGAACTGATCCATCGCATTCATCAGGCTGCTTGCCATCCTCGATATCTGTTCCCCAGAAGCCGCCAATTCGGTTGAACTCGATGTGGACCGCTGTGTCAGTTCTCGCATCTGCTCCATGGCACGGACAACGGCTTGTGCGCCGCCAGCCTGCTCTTGCACCGCCGAGGTGATTTCGTAGGTGATTTCGTTGAGGCGCGTGGTGGCCTGGGCAATCTGCGAAGATCCGTGGGATTGCTCGTGGGTGGCACCGCCGATCTCCTGCGCGAACTTGTACACTTCGCTGACCACGTTGGAGATCTTGCGCAGCGCAAGGCTAAGGTCGTTGCCCAGTTCCAGGCCCTCGTTGACGATGACCGTGCTCTTCTCCATGTTGTCCACGGCCTTGCGTGCCTCGTGCTGGATGTTGCCGATCAGCTCGCTGATTTCCTTGGTGGAACTGGCGGATTTCTCCGCCAGCTTGCGCACTTCGTCGGCGACCACCGCGAATCCGAGGCCGTGTTCGCCGGCGCGGGCCGCTTCAATGGCGGCATTGAGCGCCAGCAGGTTGGTCTGCTCGGAGATGTCGTCGATGACCTCGATGATTTTGCCGATGTTGTCGGCGCGCTCGCCAAGGCTGCTGATGATGGTGGCCGAAGAGCCGATGGCGCCGTTGATGCGGTTGAGTCCGTCGGTGGTCTTCTGCATAGTGCCGATGCCGCTGGTGACTTCTTCGCGCGAACGGCCGGAGATATCCAGCAGCACTTTTGCGGTGTCGGCCACGCGCTGAATGCTGGCGATCATCTGGTCGATGGAGGCCGAAGTTTCGCTGACGCTGGAGGCCTGCATCTGTGTGTTCTTCACCATATTCTGCACGTTGATGCTCATCTCATGCATGGTGCTGCCGACCGCATCGATGGCAGAAGAAGCCTGTATGCTGACCTTTGCGGACTCCTCCGAAGCACTGGCCACCTGGATCGAGCCGTCAGCCACCTGGGTGGCACTTTCCCGCACGATGCGCACCAGGCCTTTCAAACCTTCCGTCATGCGGACAAAAGCGTGGCCCAGGGTGTCTCGCTCGGAGCGGGGCACCACTTCGCAGGAAAGATCGCCGCCGGCAATGCCCTCGGAGACCGCAGCCATCTCTTTCAAATAGCCGATCATGTTATTGAAGGAACGCGCCAGGTCGCCGAGTTCGTCTGTGCGGTCGATGTCAACCTGCTGTTCCAGGTCGCCGGAGTCACTGATGGCCCGCGCCACCGCGATCAGCTCGTTCAGGGGGTCGGTGATTGTCCGGCGCATTCGGGCAACGACGAACAAAGACGCGAGCCAGGAGAAGACCATCACCGCAGCCACGATGCCGGCATAACTGCGATAACGTTGCTTCATCTCAGCCGTATCGGACTCGATGTAAACCGTGCCGATCTGTTCGCCGGCGAGGGTCATAGGCAGATATTGCAGAAGGTGATCGGATTCGGAGTAAGTCCCTGGACTCCTGAGTGGTGGCGCCTCCGAAATGCTTGTGCCTTTGGGATGGTAGGAAGCGAAGGGTTTCCCCTGCTTGTCATAGACGTAAGCCGCCGTGATGTGGGGCTCTGCCTTGAGTGTGGCGAGCACCTCGCCGGCAGCTGCCGGATCGTTGAAGCTAAGCGCGGCGCTGCTATTATCGGCAAAGATCTGGGCCAGGGTTGAGAGGTGCTCGGAGGTGGCACGCTTGAAGGTGACGAAGTCGTATCCCATCAAAACCGCGCACACCAGCAACAGCGTCGCGCTGCTCGCCGCCATCATCAGGATCATCAGCTTACGACCTACGGACCAGTTGCGGAAATTCATGGCCTACCCTCCTTAACTGCCATCTGCGACAATGGTTGCCAATGAGAGCAGCCTGGAACTGATTTGTAAGTGCGCTCGCTCCGCCGCATGGGGATTCACTTCGAAGCGGATCCGGCCATCGCTGAGCAACAAGTTGACCATTCCTCCATGCTGGTCAAATCCGTCAGACTCTCCCACCGTGAGCACGCTGGAACCGCGAACGCGCTCCAGCACAGACGGGATGTTCTTGCGTTCGGAGTAACCCACAAAGATCACTTGACACGCTTTCAGATCGCCGTCCGCTCCGAGGCGGCGGACGACGACTCTCCTGCCGTCGACTGATTTGCCGGATGTCTGTCGCTGCAGGGCATCGCTGGTTGCATCGGCGCCGATAAAGCCGATCACCAGGTCAGCGGTACCCCTGGCTTCGCTCGGCCACTGGACAAAGTTCACCAGCTTGAGCACGAAAGCAGCCTTGGCGTCATTCTCTCCCAGGGACTGCGCTTGCGCACCGGTGCCGATCCCACCGGCGCAGATCAGCAGGAAAGCAACCATCCCTGCAATCAGCAAACGCACGCACAGCTGTACACGTTGTCTCCAAACCCTGGGCGGGTTGAGTGGAGTGGCCTCGTTTACCTGCATGCACATTAATATAGCGGCTCGCATAAGCATCACCGAATCCCTGCTGGGTGCGGTTCATTATTATCGTTCTTGGCACTATTATCGCTCTTGGCGCTGCGTTCGCCGGAGGTCCAGGTCAGTTTCAAGCGAAAGCTTCGCCGATCCTCGGGCAACAATGAAGTCGAGGGAACGTCGTGGGTCTGTTCGAAGTATCCGAATGTCTGGTCGCTCATACTTCGGCCGACCATATTGTAAACACCTCCAGAGACAGAGAACCCTTGCCACAACTCACGGGTGGACACGGTGGCATTCAAAAGCACAGGAGGCGCCGAGTAGCCTGTGGCAGGCCATACGGTCGAACTTCTACTCATATATTGAGCCTCTATGGCAGGCGTCACCGCCCGGCGGAACAGAGGAGCAGCGACGTTCAGTTGCACTAAATTCTTCGGAGCATCCGGCAAAGACGCGCCGGTTATCGCGTTGCGTGCATCCTGATAGGTGTAGCTCAGGCGTGCCTCGACGTTCGATGGGAGCCTGCCCGCCAGCTCCAACTCCGCGCCCTTGGCGGTCGCTTTCGAGTTGAAAAACGTGGTTTGGTCAATTCCACTGGCAGTTTCTATCGTTTGATCGACGATGTAGCTTCCGATGTTGTTGTAGAAGCCTGAAACGCTGGCCGTGATGCGCTTGCCGAGTCGCCGCTCCAGGTCCGCCTCAAAGCTGCGAATGTTCTCTGGCCGCAGATTGGGAGACGACACACTTGCCATTCCCTGGTAGTACAGCTCGGAAAAGCTGGGCGGGCGATAGGCGGTTCCGTAGAGAAACTTCAATGTTGTGGATTTCTCCACATTGTAGATCAGGGTGGCGCGAGGGTTGATCTTACTTCCAAACAGGTAGTTGTAGCGGTCATTGCGTACGCCGACGTTCAGGATCACTTTTGGAAGGAGATGAAGCTCGGCTTCGCCGTAGATTCCCCAAATGGCCGAGGTACGATCGTAATTCACAAACGTCTGCGATTCCGAGGGAGTAAGGGCGGCCACGATGTTATCGTTCTGCGCCTGATGGTAGTTATCGCGGTACTCGGCGCCTATCGTGATGCGGTGCTTGTCCAGGAAAAGCCTGCTCAACTTCATTTCCGTGCCGAACCGGTCGCCGTGGGCACTATCGTAGTTTACGAGCGGGCCGTGGCACTTGGTGCTGCTGCACCCGCGAAGGTCGTTGGCTGAGCCTTGGGAATCGTAGTTGTCGTAGTAGGTGCGCGCGGTGAATTGCGTGCCCTTCCAGAGATTGTGCTCGTACCGCAGATCGGCGTATCCGTGGAAGTTGGTAGTGTGAGTATCGGTCTGATGGCAACTTCCGCACCATTGCGCCGAGGTGGGCACTTTCACCTCCGCGCTCGATGCAGCGGCTTGCAAAGTGAAGTTGTGGGAGGACACCAGGGCGAAGGCGCGACGAGTCTGGTCATGGTCATTGGGGGATCCGATTGGATCTTCTATGGTATCGAGGTGGCCGGGAGCGGCGGAATCCCAGTAGCTTGCCGAAAACAGGGATTGCGTGGTTCCTGAGTCGTGCGCGAGAATCGCTGTTCCGTTGTACGTGCCGAAACTGCCCGCCGATCCGGATACCATCTCGCCCGAGCTCCTTCCCGTCCGGGTGATGACATTCACAACACCCATAAAGGCGTCCGCGCCATACAGCGATGAACTTGGGCCGCGCACGATTTCAATGCGATCGATCAGGTCCATATCGATCGGGAAGTCGTTTCCAATGGGCGCCGAATCATCGATGTTGTTATTGATCGCGTGACCGTTCACCATAAAGAGGATGCGGCCGTTGGCGTCCCCTGTCGGGGCAAAGCCACGCACGCCTAGAGTGCTGTAGGTGAGGTGATTCTTTACATAGAATCCCGTCACGCTCCGCAGGGCCTCCTCCACAGTACGATAACCCCAGTGACGAATATCCTGAGCCGTAATCACACTAATGTAGGAAGGCGCTTCCGTCGCCTTCTGCTCGTAGTTGGAGGCGCTGTATACCTTCGCATTCAGCAAATCCTCCACGCTGATAGCGTCCGCGTCAGGTGAAAGCTGGGCGTGGATGGAACCTGTAGCCACAAGGACGAGTGATACCGCGATCGATACTAGCCAAACACGTTTGAACATAAGATGAAGGCTGGAGCAGCGCATAGATCCCGCCTGTTCCGAATGGTCCTGAGGACCGAAATTTGAGAGACGAAATAGCTTTTGCAGAGTACGTCTAGATAAAAGTTGCGCGCAAGTTACTTATGTAATAGCGAATGAAATCTTGATCAGCTTCCAAGCGTCTTTTAGCTGTCGTCAGCACGCCATCACGGAGTTTGGTGAGTCACGGGCAGGTGTGTTGCTCACCAGCTACACACGGTGATGCAACTACCTGAACGTTATCGTCTTCCAATCTCCACTGACGGTTTCAGCAGGCGCAGCCGAGAGATCGTAGATTATTGGCAAATTGAGGGCTCAAGATGAACGATCAACAAAAGTTGGAGCAGTATTCTGGAGTGCTGGATCAGGAGATCCGTGCGGCACTGGATCGGCATTGGGCGGCGTCCGATGCCAACGATTTTGAAACTGAGCATCGCATCTATCACGAGGATGCGGTGCTGGAATACCCGCAGTCAGGCGAGCGAACCCGCGGTCGAAGCAACATCCAGAACCAACGCGCCAGTCAGCCGAGCAAAAAGCGGTTTGCTGTCCGACGAATCATCGGCGGCGGTGATCTTTGGATCACCGAATTCATCCTGACCTACGATGACAAACCGTCCTTCACCGTGAGCATCATGGAGTTCAGGGGAGACAAGGTTGCGCGGGAAACACAGTACTTCGCGGATCCATTCGTGGCTCCCGCATGGCGCGCTCAATGGGTCGAACGGATGGACACATAATTTAGGAGGGAACAATGGCGAGACCAACGAGCTTTCAAGCGGACATTCGCCCGCTTTTTACGGAGCAAGACATTCGTGGCATGAGCAAGGCATTCGACCTGGGCAGGTATGACGACGTCAAGACGCACGCGGCCGCCATCTACGAACGCATCCGGGGAATCGGTGGCGCGGTAATGCCGCCCCCGCCCCCGAGAGGGGAAGGTCCTTGGACTCAGGCTCGCATTGAGCTATTCGCAAAGTGGATGGCGGACGGGTACCAACCTTAGACGCAGCGCATCAAGTTTGGCATGGGTATGCTCGATCCACAGAAAGTTTCCGACACGCTCCCGCCCGGCTCAGGAGTCTCGAGTACGTTTCGTGCGCTGCGTTATCGCAATTTCCAGCTCTTTTTCTTCGGCCAGCTGATCTCGTTGATCGGTACCTGGATGCAGAGCGTCGCCCAGGCTTGGTTGGTCTACCGGTTAACAGCTTCGGCGGTATTGCTGGGGTCGATTGCCTTCGCATCGCAGTTTCCGGTGTTCGTGATTGCGCCGTTGGGCGGAGTAATCGCGGACCGCCACAATCGCCATCGCATCGTCATCGCCACGCAGACAGCATCGATGATTCTGGCCGCCATATTGGCTTGGCTCACGCTGACCAATCGGGTGCAGGTCTGGCACGTGTTCGTGCTGGCTACGGGTTTGGGTGTGGTGAATGCGTTCGACATTCCCGCCAGGCAGTCCTTCATTGTCGAGATGGTTGGCCGGGAAGATCAGATGAACGTTATTGCGTTGAACTCCACCATCTTCAACGGCGCACGGATCGTAGGCCCGGCGATTGCCGGCATACTGGTGGCCCGCATCGGCGAGGGCTGGTGTTTTATGGCCAATGCGCTTAGCTACATCGCCGTGATCGGCGGACTGCTGATGATGCGGGTCACATCCAGGCCGATTGCAGGCATCGGGACATCTCCGTTCCAGCATATGAAGGAAGGCTTTAGCTGGGTGAAACAGATGCGGCCGATTCGCGCCCTGTTGCTGCTGCTCGGCCTGGTGAGCCTGGTGGGGACGCCTTACGCCGTGCTCATGCCGATTTTCGCAGATCGCATTCTCCACGGCGGAGCGCGCGGCTTGGGCTTGCTCATGGGCGCAACCGGCGTCGGAGCATTGCTGGCCGCGCTGACGCTCGCCGTGAAAAAGACCGTGACAGGACTGGGACGCTGGGTCGCCATCTCTTCGGCCGGCTTCGGAATCAGCATGATCCTTTTTTCGCAGTCCAGGTGGTTCTGGGTCTCGTTTGTGCTGCTGATCCCTATGGGCTTCTCGATGATGTTGCAGTCGGCCTCGTCGAATACGCTGATTCAGTCCATGGTGCCGGACCGCCTGCGCGGTCGCGTTATGTCCGTCTACTCGATGATGTTCATGGGTATGGCGCCATTCGGCGGATTGTTCGCCGGGCTGGTAGCACATAAGTTGGGCGCACCGCTAACGCTGACGGTGGGCGGATTGGCCTGCTTGGTTGGTTCGGCCATGTTCGGCGTCTATTTGCCGGGACTGCGCTGCGAGGCCCGGCAGCTGATCATTGCCCAGCAGATGACCGGCGGTGACCCAGCTCAGGAAATGACCGCCCCAACTCGTTGACCAGACGCTTGCGTCTCTATAGTCGGCCGAGCAACTCGGCTTTCTTGGCGGTAAACTCTTCAACGGAAATGATGCCCTTCTTATGAAGATCGGCGAGGCGTTCCAGCTTCAAGAAGATCTCGTCCGGTTGCGCTTGCGTCTGGGCGCTGGGAACTGCCTCAGATTGCATGGGCGGCGCTACAGGCTCGGGCTCTCGCCTCCGCGCGTGTTCAGGAGCCGAACCAGGATTGTCCTGCCCTGCCGTTGATGCGGCAGTGTCGTCCTTCTTGGACACGACGCGCAAGTCGGCGACTCGCACCAACCCGTGCTGACTGGTAAAGCTCAGGGACGCGTCCCCGCTCTGTTGCTGTGATACGCCGCCGATCACGTGATCCGCTGTGTCGTAGATGGTGACGTGATCGCCGATGGCGATAGCCAGACGCCGCGATGCTGGAAAATAGGCGTATCGGATATTATTTTGTGAACCGGTTGCGCTGGCGGCGCCCAAGTCGGCACCCCACCACGCGGACGAAGAGCCACCTGCTGCGGGGACAAAGAGACTGACGCTGCCGTAGCCGCCTGTTGCTCCCTGGCTTTGCGTTTGCGAGGACGTACTTGACCGCATCCACGACGATTCCTGACCCAACAGGTTGGCCAGATCGGAACAAAGTCCATCGACCTTGGCTTTCAACGCGTTGTTGAACATGTCGCCGATCATCGTCATGCCGCCTTGCGACCACTGGCCAAGACCGCCGAGTTCAGGATGGCTGAACTGCGCCATGGTGCCGTGTCCGGAAATGACAGCTTGTAACAGAGTCGTCACTGCCTGCGTGCTGACACCATATTTACGCGCCAGTTCTTCAACAATCTTCAGTCCTTCGGGGCTTAATGGTTCCATTCGCAAGACCTCGCTCATCTTAATTTCGGACAACGCTTTGACCAGTGTACTCGTCTTACGAACCAGCAGCTCACCCGTTGACCTATGCGGTGACCTCTGGACCGGCAACGGCCTACTCCGATTTCATTCCCAACACCAGCCTCAATGTGATGCATGATCATTTCTACAACGCCTGGAGCGGCGTTTGGAGTGCCTGCATCCCGAACGCGAGCGGCGTCCTTGTTCCGTCTGCCACGGAGGAAGGCGGCGACATCTACACCTGCACGCAGCTGACTGAGTATCTCAACACCTATGGAGCCCAGCTGCAGTACCACCACTTGTAGCCACGAACCAGGGCGGGGAACTTGCTGGTGAACAGCTGGCCCAATAGCTACTGAACGAGGATACCCAGTTGGGCATCGGAGCCAACGCCTCTCACCCAGTCCGCCAGGGGCTCCAGTTCGTGTGGGCCGCTTTTGATAGAGGCTGTTTTCTCGCTCAAGGTGTTCCACAGTTCCTGTTGCCTAGATGCACGTTGTGCGTCATCCCGCGGCATCATCGTCGGGAAGCGACGTCCACTGAACGAAAGCACCTTGAGGGATCGTTTCAGAAGCAGCCAGTTGATAGGGCATGTGGCTGTTTCAAGCCTGCGATCGAGGTGAGAGTCGCGAGCGGCCGGGTCGCAGTGACCTCTACCACGAAGAACGCTGAACGAAAGCCCGCAGGCTGTGGCGGCGTCGGAGATAGTATCTCGTCGATCACAATCGCGTTCGGCGGGCCAAAGTAATGGATTCTTCCAGCTTTCATTCTTCCTTGTCCTCCGCAAAGAGAACCTCACGCCACCAGCAAAATCTTTCCCGCACCACCCTTCTCTGCCTCTGCTTGAGCCTCGGCCGCTTCACTGAGTGGCAGTTTCTGGCTAATCGGGATTACCCACTGGAGCTGGGCCGAATCCTGCAACAGGACCTTGTCGCCCACCTTCAAGTAGTGAACCTCAGCGGGTTTCGTTTCCAGAGAAGCTTGGACCGTTGGGTCAACGTCGACGGTGGCCTCCTGGTTCACGATGCCCCCGGGCCCGGAGGCGTGGAAGCGATACGTTGTTGTGCGCCGGGGCTCAACCGGAATCTCGCCCGCAGACGCCGAGAGCTTCTGCGGAGGTTCCGACACCAAGACCGCCCAGATTCAGCGACTTACGGGCGACGTTTGCGCAGGCCTTCTGATGCGACGCGAGCATCAGTACGATGCTGTGTCCGTGCAGTGTGTGTCCTTCTGCTCATGCGCGAGCGCTGGCCCGAGTTGCAGATTGACATGATGGCGGGTTATTTGGGGAGAGACTGAGCGGATAGCGATTCTGAAAACGATTGCAGGTTATCAGTGCGGCCGGCGTCTGGGTTCGTGCTTTTCGAGATTGGGCATTTGCCGTTTCATGAACTCGTTGAAGAGCGGTACGGTGAAGGCCGTCTCGCCATGGCGCTGACTCCAGACCATGCCTTTGTTGATCAACTGCTGGCGCACAGTCGCGACGGCTCCGGCCCCGACGCCGAGCGTGGCTGCAATGTCGCCGGTTTGGTGCGGACCTGGTCCGAGTTCAGCCATCGCGCGGAGATACTTCTGCTGGAGCGGGGTCAAACGGTCAAAGCGAACGCGGAAGAAGTTGGCGTCCAAATGGGCGATGATGCCGGGGGTAGCCTCCTGAACATGGGCGAGTTGGATTGGGCTCTCGGGCGCCGAGTTCCAGACGTGGAAGCCCCACTCCTGAATGAAATAGGGGTAGCGCTCAGTCACACGCAGGATTTCTTCGACCGCATCGCCTTGAATATCAACGCCTTCGTTCTTCGCTGGGTGAACGAGCGCCGCGCGGGCGGCTGTAGCGTCGAGCTGACCCACCTGAGGATAGGTGAAAAGTCGTTCGGCATAGGATTTTGCATTCCCGGAAAGCGCGGCAATCTGCGGTAGTCCGGCCCCTACAAAAAACAGCGGAAGATTGCGCTGAGCTACCTCGTGGCAGGCAACAATGAGTGAAGCCAGTTCCGTTGGCGAGAGGTACTGCACCTCATCGAGAAAAATTCCCAACGCCATACTGCGCTCGTTCGCGGCCTCACATACAGCGACCAATAAATCGGGCAAGTCCTGTTCGAGATTTCCGGTATCGGCTTCTCCACGGGCCTGGTCGATGCCAATCTCAATATCACCTATCTTGACCTTGAACGCTGCAACAAAATTTCGGAGGACTGAGGCCGCTTGGCGGACCTTGTGTCCCGCAGAGGCTTGCAGGTCGAGGCTGTATAGAACCTGGCGAAGTTCGGGGGCAAGGAGCTGGGGTAACATCCCACCTTCCGGAGCCTCGACTTTGGCCGTTCGGAAGCCCTTTTGTTCAGCCATGGAATGAAGCCGGTTCAATAAAACCGTTTTGCCGACGCCTCGAAGGCCGAGCAACATCATTCCTTTGGTGGGCCGCCGATCGAGCACGCGGTCCATATCAATCGCCGCGTCTTCGAGGAGCTTGTCTCGTCCAGCAAGCTCTGGCGGTTGCAGCCCGGCTCCTGGCGCATACGGGTTTTTTCGGCGATCCATGGCGTGATTATAACAAGATTAGCTGCGTTAACAAGAAATTAAGTAATATTGCTAACGGCAATAAAGTGAACGAGTAGCACCGCTTCGCGCTGGATTGGCACTATGGCCTTTCGTTAGGTTAGACAGCGGCGCGCCGTCTGCATTCGAGTATGACCTGGCCAGGAGCCTGCAATCTCGTTTGCACCTGTCTAGGCTCCCGGCACCAAGGTTTTCTTAGCATGTTGCATAGCCTGTTGCCAGACTGCCTTTGGTATGACGCGCTGAGTCCATCGGGCGAACCATTCGAGACAGGCGTAGAGGTGCTCCCAAGAATCCTCCGGCATCTGCTGTGGTTTACATTCCTCGATGACTTGAGGAGCCTCGTCCAGCGGACGGAGTTCGTGGGACTGTGGCCGAGCGTGTTTGAACACTGCGGGAATGGAAGGGCCGTTGCTGAAGTTCGGCGAAGAAAAGGTTCCTGTCGTAGAACATTCGTCGCGAACGAACTTCACGATGAGTTCGGCAGAGATGGTCAGTTCGCTCTTGACGATTTCCTTCATGCGCTTCGGGCGCGGCGGCGAAGGAGGAGCGGCGGCCGCGGCAAGATTCAGCTCAGTGCTGGGCAGGAACTCAACCTTGTAGCAATGTGCGTAGAGAACAGTGACCTGCCCAAATTTCCAAGCTCGTCGTTCTTTGGGGTTCTCCAACACGGTAAAGGTTCCGATCGGCAGCTCAACCTGCTCGTGACGAAGGAGCGCATTCCTGATGGAATCAAAGACGGCAGCGATGACGGCCTTTGCCTCGCTACGAGTGAGTCCCACGTCCGTGGGTCCCGGTTCCATCAGGGCCGGGAGCAGGACGAGTTCCTTGAAACCGGTTGCCATTTTTCCAGGCGCTCCGATCCTCGGCGGGGTAGCTTCCACCACGAAGCTATCACAGCTGCGATCATGCCCAAGGGGAGTAAATGTTGGCGGAAGAGTAACCTTTTGGCCGTTTTCCGGCGGCGCTTCGGGCAGAGAAATGCTCATTTTTACGGGAAACTACTATAGGGGCTTTTAGGGCAGCTACTGTCAGCTAAGTTATCACTCAAAGTCGAAAACCGCCCTTTTCAGTCCTCTCGCCACCTTTTTCGATGACCCCAACCGATAGTGTCAGAAGAGTACTATTTGAAAGAAAGTTTGTTTTTGGCCTATAACGGGAAACTCCGGGGCGGCGGGCAATCAGCTTCATCTCTATCTTCATTCCTCATCTCCTTATTCTCCTCTGCCATGCCCCATCGAACGTCTCTCGGCTCCACTCAAACCTTCTCAACTCTGACCCCCGGCGGCGTCCACGACGACGGGGGCGGGGGCCAACAACCCAACTTCCATTCTCCCTGCCTGCCAACACCATCAACCATCCTATGGCGGCTCGGGGGAGGCGTAGTGAACTAGGACCGGGCCCAACCACAGACCGTCCATCCAGTCTTCAATCACCCCTACTAGCACAAGCCAAGCCCACTCCCCGGACGGCCAGCCACTCGCACCAGTACATTCTTCGGACACCCCCGGAGACCAGACCCCAGAGATCGAACTCGCGGGTACCCACGCAGTCGCCATCCCAGAAAGCCAAACCCTACCAGCCAGCAGATCCAGGATCGGTGAGAACGACTGCAAAGGGGAGCGGGTACAGGAAGAACTGGCAGCCCCAGGAAGCAACGCTCTCCTACCAGGCTCCGACTGACCCTTCTGAAGCCGTCATGGCATCGGGCACCCGCCCACGCTGGCAGGCCAATACAACTACGAGCCAGGCCGAGAAACTGCAACCCGAAACCTCGACGCACGAGGAAATACCGGGCGGCAAACGGCGCAAGTACACCCCGCCTCGACCGTGTTGTGTTACTCGCCGATCGATCCTTCTTCTCGCCCGCGAGGGACAAAAAATCATTTGTAGCGGAGCACCTAGTGCGAGCTACAAAAGTCGCCTGCATCTTGGTCACTTCGGCGACGATCGACACGCCGGAGCCTTCGTTCAGGATCTCGACGCCGTAGATCTTCATCGCGGTGGCGGCGCCCAACTCAGAGGCTCCGGCCAGGGTGATGTCGAAGGGCAGGATCTGATCGGAGTACCAGGGCTTGGCGAGCTGCTTCAGGCCGTCGACAGCGGTCATGGGCTGAGCCGTTCAGGGCGTTGATGGAGGCGCTGGCGGGCGGCAGGCCGGGGAGGCCGCGGACCAGGGTGAAGTTGAAGATCGCCTGCTGCGACAGGAAGGATCCGTCCGAGGTGTTGAACTGAGGACGGACGTCGTCGACATTGGCGACGAACTGGCCACCCAGCTTCCAGACCAGATCCAGAAGACCGTGACGGTCGAAGTTGACCCAGACGAGGCTGCCGGCGATGCCGCGCTTGTTACGGGAGAAGCTGCGGGAGAAGGAATCGGCGAGTAGTTGGGTCTACATGCTTTGGCTCGCCCGGCGTTTTTGTTAGGCTCTTTACATATCGACAGTATATCTGCGATAAGTATAGCCCCGCGTCTTGGGCCGAACCTTGGAGAGTGTATATATGAAGCAGAATCGCCGCCGTCGTCACCTTCGCCCCCGCCCCACCCGCTCACAGATCAACCTTCAACTTCGGCGCGCCCGCTCCGCCATCCAGTTGTTCCAGATGGAAGCCCTGCTCGAAGTGAATAAGCCGCAGCCCAGTCTGGGGCGCCTCCGCTTCCTCGATGCAGCCGTGGGCCAGATGAAAGATGACGTGCTGTCGCTGGAGCAGTGCTGATGCCGCGCGCCGCGCTCTACATGCGCGTCTCGACCCTCGATCAACACCCGGAAACTCAGCTCTACGATCTCCGCGAGCTAGCCAGACAGCGTGGCTTCCAGATCGTGCAGGAATATACCGACCGGCTCAGCGGCGCCAAAGCGCGCCGCCCCGGCCTGGACCAGATGTTGAAAGATGCCCGAGCGCGGCAGTTCGACGTCGTGCTGGTCTGGGCCGGCGACCGGATCGCCCGCTCGGTCCGGCACTTCCTCGAAGTGCTCGACGAGCTGAACCACCTGGGCATCGAGTTCGTGTCGTTCAGGGAGAACATCGACACCGGCGGCCCGCTGGGCCGCGCCATCATCGTTATCATCGGCGCTATCGCCGAGCTGGAACGCAACCTTATTATCGAACGCGTCCGGGCCGGGATGCGCCGCGCCAGACTGGAGGGCCGCCGCATCGGCCGCGCCCCGCTCGACGTCGACCGCCAGGCCGTTCTCCGCGACCGTGGCCGCGGCATGAGCCTGACCGACATCGCACGGGCTCACCGTATCTCCCGTGCCAGCGTCAGCAGGATCATCAAACAGGCCGCCTAAGCGCCTAGCCCGAAAGGGTGTGTTCCAATGCCCTTGCAAACCCATGTAAACAGGCTGCCGGATTCGGCAGCCTGAGGTAGCCCAAAAGGAGTGGGTTCTGGGCCGAGGCCGAGACGGCAGGCGAGCTAAAAAGCTCCGTCACCGCGGGTCGATTTGGATGCAGATACAAAGCAATTACGGTGGCGATTCCAGTGAGCGGCAATCTCGTGTTTGTTGCTCGAAGTGGCTGTAGAAAGAGGAGAACACCGTTTCCATCGGCGTCAGTTGGCACGCTTTAGTTCATGCAAACATGCAAACGTGACTAGGATCACATTCAACCACTCCCCCGACCAATGTACTCTGCTCTGGCAGCTTAACGATTCTTAACAATGTGTACAGTTACGCAGTAATTTGCTAGCGGCAGTTTTCCAGGACTACCGTTGGGCGCCCCGAGATTCTCAGCCACGCCCTTGTAGTCGCAGGTCAAATTTGATTCATAAGCCCAAATCCGTCACGGGCGGGAGCTCGCGATGCGTCTAGGCTTCGTCTGCCGTAATACTTCCTCGACTTCTAAGTCACGCTTGTTTGTGCGGATCGCAACCGCGTTCGCATTATTACTCAGTATGGTTTTGACGCTTCCCATGCTCGCACAAACATCATCAGAGGGTTTGCCTGCGACGCGGCGCGCCGGACGAATCACGCAGGACTTAAAGTCGGGGACGATGGTGACGCTAGCCGGGTCGGTGCATCCGAAGACACGGCAGGCACGCGACCTGGGCTCCGTGAATCCCGAGTTGCGTTTGGAGTCGATGGCGCTAGATATTGGGCCGAGCGCGACGCAACAGAAGGAGATCGAGGCTCTTTTGGCGGCGCAGCAGGATCCGAAGTCGCCGCAGTATCGCCGATGGCTGACGCAGGAGCAGTACGGCGCGTTGTTCGGTCTGACCGACGCGGACCTGGAAAAGATCACGAACTGGCTGGGAGCAGAGGGATTTACGGTAAAAAGCGTTGCGCCATCACGCAACGTAATTACGTTTGCAGGAACGACAACTCAGGTTGAAGTCACCTTCCAGACACAACTGCACCGCTATGAACTGGACGGCGAGACACATATGGCGAACGCAACGGATCTGCATATTCCGATGGCGTTATCCGAGGTCGTGACACACGTCAGCGGACTGCAGGATTTCCGTCCGAAGCCACGGCTGAAAAAGGCATCGCCCGATTTTACGATGGGCTCGTTGGGCGTTCACTTCCTTACTCCGGGTGACTGGGCAACGATCTACAACGTGAACGCGATCTACAGTGCGGGGTACACCGGCACCGGAATGCACGTGGGGATTGTAGGGCAGACGTATTTTCCGCAAAGCGACGTTGATAATTTCCGTGCGGCAGCCGGGTTTGGAGCGACGAAGCTGAACTACGCATGCATCAGCACTGGCGTGGCGTGCACAGGAACAGCGGCAGAGAGCGTCGCCGACATGGCCGAAGCCGACATGGACGTGGAATATGCCGGTGGCATTGCCAAGGATGCAACGGTGGACTACATCTACGCCAGCCACGCAGATGTGCTAAACGCCTTCGACGCCCTGAAGTATGCCATCACGACCTACCAGGTAAACAACGCAGTAGTGCCGGTGATCAGCATGAGCTATGGCTCATGCGAACTGTACGTGAAGTATTTTTACCCTTCAGAACAAACGCAGCTTGACAGTGCCCTTGCCCAGGCAGCCACCCAAGGACAGACTATCTTGGTCTCGGCAGGCGATGGCGGCGGGACAGCGTGCGAACAAGGAGATTCGATTTCAACGAACGGGCTCTCGGCGGATTGGCCGGCATCCAGTCCATACATAACCGGCGTCGGCGGAACGATGTTCAGCGGCGACGGCACAGGGACGGGTGCAAATCAGTATTGGAACTGGAGCTACAACAACAACGTCGATATCGTTAGTTCCGCACTGCAATACATTCCGGAGTCGAGTTGGAACGATACGGGGCTCACTGGGTACATCTGGTCAGGCGGGGGCGGAGTGAGTGTGCTTTACCCACAACCTAGCTGGCAGATGCTGAATCCGAACAACTTCCCTTCGGCGACTGGACGCTTAGTGCCAGACGTCTCGTTCGCGGCCTCCCCAAACCATGATGGCTATCTGGTTTGTACCCAACTGTTCCCCAACGGTGCGACGAGCCCCGCCCAGACACAGGGACCTTCTTGCCTGAACAACACCTTCGACAGTCCCAACGGTTTCCCGACTCTTCCATATGGCGGGACCTCGGCGAGCTCGCCGTCGTTTGCAGGGATGGTGACGCTGCTTGCTCAGAAATATGGCAATCAGGGGTTACTGAACCCGGTGCTCTACAATCTGGCAAGCGATCCGACCCGCTATGCAGCGATCTTTCATGACGTCACCACAGGCAACAACCAGCAGCCCTGTGTAAGTACCGCGACTGGTTGCGTTGGGGGCGTGGCGGGATATACGGCACTGACCGGCTATGACCTAGCAAGTGGGCTCGGCTCAATCAACGGAGGCGCGTTGTACGCGGCGCTTGGCGCGGGGACGCTCCCGCAGACGATCACCTTTCCGAATCCAGGAACGAAAGCCTACAGCGTGGCCCCAATCACGCTGGCCGCCACGGCGACTTCCGGGTTAGCAGTGAGTTATGCGGTGACCTCAGGTCCGGCGACAGTGAGCGGCAGCAATCTCACAGTCACTGGTGTTGGACTGGTAACAGTGCAGGCCACTCAGGGAGGCAACGCGACCTATGCTTCGGCGACACCGGTCAGCGTAACCTTCACGGTGGTCAAAGCGGCGCAGACACTCAGTTACGTAATTCCAACAGGCGCGCAGACTTACGGCGTAGCCCCCTTTGCGCTGTACGCGACCGCATCTTCTGGGCTTCCTGTAACCTTTGCTGTGACCTCGGGCCCAGCCTCGCTGAACGGTAATATGCTGACCATTACTGGTGTGGGAGTGGTATGGGTGAGTGAGACCCAAGCCGGCGACGCCAACTACCTGGCGGCTTCTCCCACCGGCCTGAGCTTTAACATCACGGTGAAAGCAGCAGCTCTTACTACGGTGGCCGGCAACTCGTCTGTCTATTTCGGATATCCAATTCCGACTCTGGCTGGTACGCTTACGGGTGTGGTGGGAGGCGACGGAATCACAGCGAGCTTCGCAACGACGGCGATTCAAGGTTCGCCTGTCGGAACCTATCCGATTACTCCGACGTTGAATGATCCGAACGGCAAGTTGTCCAACTATACGGTCACTAAGACGTCTGGAACTCTGACAATCACAGCTCCGCCAGTTGTAACTGCGACCCAGTCTTCGGTGAATTTCGGTTCGGTTGCGGTTGGCGGGAATGGGAGCAGTCAGACGTTGACCTTCACTGTACCATCGAACCTCACGCTGGGCAGCGTCTTGGCAGTGACGCAGGGAGCACCGAATCTCGACTTTAGTGTTCTACCTGGCGGAACCACTTGCGGCAGCGGTACTACGGCTACAAGCTGCACGGTGCAAGTTCAATTCTTGCCGACTGCCCCCGGCACGAGGATGGGTGCCGTTGTGCTCAACGATCAGAGCGGCAACCCGTTGGTCACCGTGCCCGTGTTTGGCACCGGCACCGGGCCGATGGTGGCCTTTGGGCCGGGCATCATCACCACTGTGGCTGGCAATGGGATCATCGGGTACAACGGCGACAACATTGCGGCTACGAGCGCGGAACTTTTCTATCCCGGGAGCGTTGCGGTGGATGGCGCTGGCAACCTCTACATCGGGGACCCGAACAGCTGTCGCGTGCGCAAGGTGACGCCGGGCGGAACCATCACTACCGTGGCGGGTACTGGAACGCAGGGGTACAACGGCGACAACATCGCCGCGACCAGCGCAGAGCTCAGCTCTCCCAACGGCGTTGCGGTGGATGGTGCTGGCAACCTCTACATTGCGGACCGGAACAACGGTCGCATTCGCAAGGTGACGCCGGGCGGAACCATCACTACCGTCGCGGGTACTGGAACGCAGGGGTACAACGGCGACAACATCGCCGCGACCAGCTCAAATCTTTACCAACCCGAGAGCGTTGCGGTGGATGACGCTGGCAACCTATACATCGCGGACAATTTCAACTGGCGGGTCCGCAAGGTGACGCCGGGCGGGATCATCACTACCGTGGCAGGCAACGGGACCAACGGTTATAACGGCGACAATATCGCGGCCACCAGTGCGGAGCTTTACGGTCCCGAGGGTGTCACGGTGGATGGAGCCGGCAACCTCTATATCGCGGACGGCAACCAGCGCATCCGCAAGGTGACGCCGAACGGGACCATCACCACTGTGGCGGGAAGGAGTACCGGAGGCTACGGCGGCGACAATGGCCCGGCCACCAGCGCGTACCTATGGCTTCCGTCTGGCGTTGCGGTGGATGGAGCCGGCAACCTTTACATTGCTGACGGCGGTAACAATCGCATCCGTAAGGTGACGCCGGGTGGCGTAATCACGACGGTGGCGGGCGCTGGCGCCGGAAGCTATGGCGGCGACAATGGCCCGGCTACCCGTGCGGAACTTAACTGGCCCAGTGGCGTTGCGCTTGATAGTGCCGGCAGCCTCTACATCGTGGACTCCGTCAACAGCCGCATCCGGAAGGTCGATGTGTACGACCCGCCGTCGCTCACTTTTGCGAGTACGGCCATTGGCGCAGCCAGCGGGGCGCAGGACCTGACCGTGCTAAACCTGGGGAACACGCCACTGACCATCAGTTCGATCAGCACCGCCACCAACTTCTCGCTCGGCGGGTCTGACACCTCATGCGGTTCAAGCGGCCAGGCTCTTGCTCCTGCGGCTAGCTGCGTGCTCGGCATCGAGTTCACCCCCATGGGTGGTGGCGGCATCAACGGCAGCGTCGTCCTCAATGACAACGCACTGAACGCAGCCGGGGCCATGCAGACCATTGCCCTTCAGGGCACCGGCCTGCAGCAATCGCAGGCCATCACTTTCCCGAATCCAGGTACCCAAATCTACGGCGTTGCCCCAATCACGCTGACCGCAATGGCGTCTTCAGGGCTTGCGGTGAGCTATTCGGTGACCTCCGGCCCGGCGACGGTAAATGGCAGTACGCTGAGCATCACTGGAGCTGGATCGGTAACGGTTCAGGCCAATCAGTCTGGCAACGCCAACTACGCTGCCACCACTCCGGTGAGCGTGACCTTCGCGGTGAATCCGGCGACGCTGACGGAGGTAGCCACCAATACTTCTGTTGTCTTCGGAGTTCCAATTCCAACGCTGACTGGCACGCTCACGGGCGTGGTAGCTGGCGACGGCATAACCGCGAGCTACACAACCACGGCGATTCAAGGATCGGCTGTCGGCGCCTATCCGATCACACCGACATTGAACGACCCGAACGGCAAGCTGTCCAACTACAGCGTCACTAAGACGTCTGGAACTCTGACGATCGCAGCTCCTCCGGTTGTCACTGCGACACAGTCTTCGGTGAACTTCGGTTCGGTAGCGGTTGGCGGGACTGGGAGCAGTCAAACGTTGACCTTCACGGTGCCGTCGAACCTCACGCTGGGCAGCGTCTCGGCAGTTACCCAGGGCGCACCGAATCTCGACTTCACGGTAGTTCCGGGAGGCACCACCTGCGCCAGCGGAGACCACAAACTCAAACTGCACGGTTCAAGTGCAGTTCCTGCCGACTTCCCCTGGCACACGGTTGGGCGGCGTGGTGTTGAGCGACCAGAGCGGAAAGACGCTGCTTATTGTTCCGCTGGTTGGCACCGGCACCGGGCCGCTGGTCGCCTTTGGACCGGGCATCATCACCACGGTTGCAGGAAATGGAGCCTATGGGTACAACGGCGATAACATCCCGGCTACCAGCGCGGAACTTAGCGCTGCTTCTGGCGTTGCGATGGATGGCGCCGGTAACCTCTACTTCGCGGACAACCAAAATAATCGCATCCGCAAGGTGACGCCGGACGGAACAATCACCACTGTGGCAGGAAATGGAACGCAGGGGTACAACGGCGACAATATTGCAGCCACCAGCGCGGAACTGTACTATCCCCAAAGCATTGCGGTGGATGGCGTTGGTAACCTCTACATCGCGGACTCTGGCAACAAACGCATCCGCAAGGTCACTCCGGGCGGGACGATCACCACCGTGGCGGGCAATCGGAGCGGAAGGATATAATGGCGACAACATCGCGGCCACCAGCGCGGAACTGTGATGTCCCGAAGGCGTTGCGGTGGATGGCGCCGGCAACCTCTACATCGCGGACCTTTGCAACCAGCCGCATCCGCAAGGTAACGCCTGGACGGGATCATCACCACCGTGGCGGGCAATGGGTACCACAATGGCTATGCAAACGTTGGAGGCTACAGCGGGGATGGTGGCCCGGCCACCAGCGCGGAACTTAACGATCCCATCGGCGTTGCGGTGGATGGCACGGGCAACCTCTATATCGCGGATCAAGGCAACAACCGCATCCGCAAGGTGACACCGAGCGGCACCATCACCTCCGTGGCGGGTACCGGGACGGCGGGATACAACGGCGACAATATTGCGGCCACCAGCGCGGAACTGTCCTATCCCCAGCGTTGCGGTGGATGGCGCCGGCAACCTCTACATCGCGGACTACGATAACAACCGCATCCGCAAGGTGACACCGGATGGAACCATCACTACCGTGGCGGGCAATGGGACTTATGGATACAACGGCGACAACATCGCGGCCACTAGCGCTGGAATTAACGGATCTATCGCCGTTGCGGTGGATGGTGTTGGCAACCTCTACATCGCGGACTACACCAACCAGCGCATCCGCAAGGTGGACGTATCGGACGCGCCTTTGCTCATCTTTGCCAGCACCGCCGTTGGCGCAGCGAGCGTTGCGCAGGATTTCACCGTGCTGAACCTTGGCAATGCTCCTCTGAACATCAGTCAGATCACTACCGCCGCGAACTTCTCGCTCGGCGGCCCCGATACCACATGCAGTTCAATTAGCCAGACGCTGGCTCCTGCAGCAAGCTGCGTGCTTGGCATCGAATTCAACCCGACGGTTTCCGGCAGCCTCAGCGGCAGCGTAGCGCTGACCGACAACGCATTGAACGCCAGTGCGGCTTCGCAGACGGTCAGTTTGCAGGGAGTAGGGAATGTTCAGGTAACGCCAACGCTCGGTTGGGCAACTCCAGTTGCGATCACCTATGGCACGGCGCTTAGCGCGATGCAGTTGAACGCTACCAGTGGCGGCATAGCGGGAACCTTCGTCTACACGCCGACAGCGGGACAAGTGCTCGCGGCTGGTTCGCAGAAGCTCTCCGTCACCTTCACACCAACTGATACCACGGACTATTCCTCGGCGACTACAACCGTGCCGCTGACGGTTGCACTTGAGCCATTGACCGTAGCCGCCAATAATTCCTCCGTTGTCTTCGGCGCTCCGATTCCAACACTGACCGGAACCCTTACAGGTCTGGTTGCCGGCGACGGCATCACTGCGAGCTACACAACTACCGCTATTCAAGGATCGGCTATCGGAACCTATCCAGTCACCGCGACATTGAGCGACCCGAATGGCAAGCTGTCCAACTACACTGTCACTGAGACATCTGGAACTCTGACGATCACAGCTCTAATCGCACAATCGCAGACGATCACCTTCCCGAACCCGGGCACCCAAAAGTACGGCGCGGCTCCGATCACGTTGGGCGCGACGTCGTCTTCCGGGCTTGGGGTAAGTTACACAGTGACCGCCGGTCCGGCGACATTGAACGGAAGCACGCTGACTTTCACCGGCGCTGGCTCGGTAACAGTTCAGGCCACACAGGCCGGCAACGCCAACTACAGTGCTGCGACTCCAGTTAGCGTGACCTTCACGGTGACTAACTTAACGGCGGCGGCACCGACGTTCCCGCTGGCGCCCTGGGTGAGCTACAGCACACCCCAATCGGTGACCCTGGCCGATGCCACCCCTGGTGTGACGATCTACTACACCACGAATGGCTCGACGCCAACCACGGCGTCTACGCCTTACACGGGGGCGATTCCGCTCTCGACCACTACCACAATCAACACGATGGCTGCGGGCAATGGATATTCGACAAGCCCGGTTGCTACTGCCACCTACACGTTCACGGCAGCGGCGCCGACGTTCCCGCTAGCGTCTTGGGTGATCTATAGCACGCCGCAGTCGGTGACCCTGGCCGATGCCACAACCGGCGTGACGATCTACTACACCACCGACGGTTCTACACCAACGACCGCATCGAAGCAGTACATGGGGCCGATTCCGGTCTCGACTACGACGACAATCAAAGCGATTGCGGTGGGTGGTGGCTATGGGGCTAGTGCGGTGGCCGTTACAACTTACACGTTGAACGCGGCAGTACCGACGTTCCCGCTGGCGTCTTGGGTGACCTACAACACGCCGCAATCAGTGACCCTGGCCGATGCCACCCCTGGGGCGACGATCTATTACACTTTGAATGGTTCTACGCCGACGACCGCATCCACGCCATATACTGGGCCGATTGCGCTCCCAACCACCACCACGATCAACGCCATTGCGATGGGTGGTGGCTATGGGGCGAGTGCGGTAGCCAGTGCGACCTACACCGTCACGCATGCGGCGGCGGCACCGACGTTCCCGCTGGCGCCCTGGGTGAGCTACAGCACACCCCAATCGGTGACCCTGGCCGATGCCACCCCTGGTGTGACGATCTACTACACCACGAATGGCTCGACGCCAACCACGGCGTCTACGCCTTACACGGGGGCGATTCCGCTCTCGACCACTACCACAATCAACACGATGGCTGCGGGCAATGGATATTCGACAAGCCCGGTTGCTACTGCCACCTACACGTTCACGGCAGCGGCGCCGACGTTCCCGCTAGCGTCTTGGGTGATCTATAGCACGCCGCAGTCGGTGACCCTGGCCGATGCCACAACCGGCGTGACGATCTACTACACCACCGACGGTTCTACACCAACGACCGCATCGAAGCAGTACATGGGGCCGATTCCGGTCTCGACTACGACGACAATCAAAGCGATTGCGGTGGGTGGTGGCTATGGGGCTAGTGCGGTGGCCGTTACAACTTACACGTTGAACGCGGCAGTACCGACGTTCCCGCTGGCGTCTTGGGTGACCTACAACACGCCGCAATCAGTGACCCTGGCCGATGCCACCCCTGGTGTGTCGATCTACTACACCACGGACGGCTCGACGCCGACGACGTCCTCCGCTGTCTACTCATCCTCCGCTCCGATTGCGATCGCCACTACGACCGTGATCAAAGCATTCGCGCTAGGTGGCAGTTATGGGGCGAGCACGGTAGCCAGTGCCACGTACACGTTCGCCTCGCATTAAAATTTGACACACAATGCTTTCTTCGGCAGCCGCCCTTTCCGGGCGGCTGTTTTATGTGTGAGTTTGGAAGGCAGAGAATGCCTTTGAACTACCCCGATATTTTCGAGCAACAAACACGAGATTGCCGCTCACTGGAATCGCCACCGTAATTGCTTTGTATCTGCATCCAAATCGACCCGCGGTGACGGAGCTTTTTAGCTCGCCTGCCGTCTCGGCCTCGGCTCACAACCCACTCCTTTTTGGCTACCTCAGGCTGCCGAATCCGGCAGCCTGTTTACATGGGTTTGGAGGGGTGCTGGAACGCACCCTTTCGGGCTAGGGGCTTAGGCGGCCTGTTTGATGATCCGGCTGACGCTGGCACGGGAGATACGGTGAGCCCGTGCGATGTCGGTAAGGCTCAGGCCGCGGCCACGGTCGCGGAGAACGGCCTGGCGGTCGACGTCGAGCGGGGCGCGGCCGATGCGGCGGCCCTCCAGTTTTGCGCGGCGCATCCCGGCCCTGACGCGTTCGATAATAAGGTTGCGTTCCAGCTCGGCGATAGCGCCGATGATAACGATGATGGCGCGGCCCAGCGGGCCGCCGGTGTCGATGTTCTCCCTGAAGCGACACGAACTCGATGCCGAGGTGGTTCAGCTCGTCGAGCACTTCGAGGAAGTGCCGGACCGAGCGGGCGATCCGGTCGCCGGCCCAGACCAGCACGACGTCGAACTGCCGCGCTCGGGCATCTTTCAACATCTGGTCCAGGCCGGGGCGGCGCGCTTTGGCGCCGCTGAGCCGGTCGGTATATTCCTGCACGATCTGAAAGCCACGCTGTCTGGCCAAGCTCGCGCAGATCGTAAAGCTGGGTTTCCGGGTGCTGATCCAGTGTCGAGACGCGCATGTAGAGCGCGGCGCGCGGCATCAGTACTGCTCCAGGGACAGCACGTCATCCTTCATCTGGCCGACGGCTGCATCGAGGAAGCGGAGGCGACCGAGACTGGGCTGCGGCTTATTCACTTCGAGCAGGGCTTCCATCTGGAAGAGCTGGATGGCGGAGCGGGCGCGCCGAAGTTGAAGGTTGATCTGTGAGCGGGTGGGGCGGGGGCGAAGGTGACGACGGCGGCGATTCTGCTTCATATATACACTCTCCAAGGTTCGGCCCAAAACGCGGGGCTATAATTATCGCAGGTATACTGTCGATATGTCAAGAGCCTAACAAAAACGCCCGACGAGTCAAAGCATGTCGACCCACCTACTCGCCGATTCCTTGCAGCTTCTCCCGTAACAAGCGCGGCATCGCCGGCAGCCTCGTCTGGGTCAACTTCGACCGTCACGGTCTTCTGAGCCTGGTCTGGAAGCTGGGTGGCCAGTTCGTCGCCAATGTCGACGACGTCCGTCCTCAGTTCAACAGCTCGGACGGATCCTTCCTGTCGCAGCAGGCGATCTTCAACTTCACCCTGGTCCGCGGCCTCCCCGGCCTGCCGCCCGCCAGCGCCTCCATCAACGCCCTGAACGCGCCACCCCGATGACCGCCGTCGACGGCCTGAAGCAGCTCGCCAAGCCCTGGTACTCCGATCAGATCCTGCCCTTCGACATCACCCTGGCCGGAGCCTCTGAGTTGGGCGCCGCCACCGCGATGAAGATCTACGGCGTGGAGATCCTGAACGAAGGTTCCGGCGTGTCGATCGTCGCCGCGGTGACCAAGATGCATGCGAGTTTCGTAGCTCGCACTAGTGCTCCGCTATAAATGAATTTTTGTCCCTCGCGGGCGAGAAGAAGGATCGATCGGCGAGTAGCACAACACGGCCGAGGCGGGGTGTACTTGCGCCTTTTGCCGCCCGGTATTTCCTCGTGCGTCGAGGTTTCGGGTTGCAGTTTCTCGGCCTGGCTCGTAGTTGTATTGGCTGCCAGGTGGGCGGTTACTCGGTGCCATGACGGTGGCCGTCGGAGCCTGGAAGGAGAGCATCGCTCCCTGGTGCTGTCAGTTCTTCCTGTACCCGGTTTCCCCTTGGAGTGGTTTTACAGTTCCTGGATCTGCTGGCTGGTAGGTTTGGCTTTCTCGGGATGGCGACTGCGTGGGTACCCGCGAGTTCGATCTCTGGGGTCTGGTTTCCGGGGGTGTCCGGAGAATGTACTGGGGAGGGCTGGCTGTCAGGGAGTGGGCTTCGCTTGTGCTAGTAGGGGTGATTGAAGACTGGATGGACGGTCTGTGGTTGGGCGGCCCGGTTCTGGTGTGCGGCGCCTCCCCTGAGTTGCCACTCGGGAAGCCGGAAGACTGGATGATTAAGCCGGAAACTGGGACCAGGGGAGCCTGTTCTGAAGGGCTGTTTGCAGGTGGAATCCGGGCTGCCGAAGCCGGTATTAGCTGTTTACTCTGTAGGTATCATCACAGGCCGCTGGCGGCCTGCGGTTGGGGTCGACGAAGAAGGCGCAGAGAGGCCGTTACGCAGTGCGTAACGGTAAAATAATGGTAACTTAGGCGATGGTGGAGGAAGAAAACGTGATTATCGTGTTGCTTGATGAGTTAGCAGCCTGTCAGCCGTTTCTTCGCTCTCGGTGGCTGCTTCCTATAGCCTCCCTGAAGCTGGTTCCGGGCCCGCGACGTCCACGAGCCGCTGTCTCATAGCCTGTGGGTTGTTAC
>CAVUKX010000006.1:0-58917 GCA_963742165.1 uncultured Acidobacteriota bacterium
CAAACAGGACGGGCTGTATTGGCCCGCTTCAGAGAATCAGGCTTTGAGCCCGCTCGCGAGCTTGAACGAATTCCCCGGGTCTTCGCTCGCTTCGCTTTCCCCGGGCCAACCGCTGGTCATCGATGGATATACCCTGCGCATCCTGACTGCTCAGGGCGACGAGGTTCCCGGCGGCGCGATAAGCTACATCGTGAATGGAAAGATGACCGGCGGCTTCGCCGTCCTGGCAACGCCTGTTAAGTACGCAGAAACCGGCATCATGACTTTCATGACTGGTAGCGACGGCGCGGTCTACGAACGGGACTAGGTCCCGATACGGCCAAGATCACGGCGTCCATTCAACAATACAACCCAACCGACGATTGGTCGGAGGTGGAGTAGATGAAGAACCCCGACGTTCAAAATTCCAACTCTCATAATAGGTTCTACCGGAGAAATCTTCGGGTCTCCCACGACGCCCTTCCACGTGGTTTCTGAGTTTCAACACCTTCGCTTGGCGTGACGAAATCCCGTCGGGACGCCAAAGTCCCGAACCAAATCGCAAGAAATCCCTCTGGGCGTGACCTATATCAACTCGGGAGAAGAGCGTCGTCGTGCCTCATCCAGCTCAGCTATCCTGCCCCCCAGCACGAGCCGATCGTATGACTTGCGGTACACCAGATTTTGCTTGCAATGTCGCTAGGTCTGGCTCAACAACCTGGTACCAGGGAGGGGCGAAACGAACTTCGCAGCTGCAACACCAAGCGCTCCTCCGATCAATGTCTCCCAGCCCCGTGCTGCCAGCACAGATACCGTGGTCTCCCCGCTAATGGCCAAAGTCACCATAAGAGTGAACGCGTACGCACCACATGCAATGTCGTACCGATCAGGCAAGGCCATGGCGTAAACGATCATCGCCACAGCAGCAAGCATCCACGCCAGCGGAGGTACGTGCACGGAGATCGGCATGCAGAGTATGCCGAGTGGAACGCCGATCAGAGTTCCGAGGATGCGTCGGCGAACCCGATCCGCGGTTCCGGAGGCGGAACCCGCGATTACATAGGTGCTCGCAGTGACGGCCCAGGCAGACTGTTCTAGGCCGATTGCACCGCTGACTAACACGATGACGAGAGCGGCGATGGCCGACTGCAGCCCCATCCGCATTTCCCGCGAGCCCTGACCGTCCGGAACCGGAGGCTCGGCCTTCGCGACTGTGGGATGCTCCGCTGGCCCACTGAGCAGCCGAGGAACGATTGAAGCTACGCCGGCCACTAGTCCAGCCAACGATACCATTGCCAGATCATGCCGACTGATACCGGTTGTGTAGCCAAGGAGCTGGCCGATATAGATTTGCGAGCCCACACCCGCGCCTAGGATTCCGAATCGTTTGAGATATCCAACTAAGAATGCCCCGGAAATCAGAATCCACTCGGGACCGGCGTGACCGAGGCCAGATGAGATCGATGACATTCCAACGTACATCATCGCGCCTGCTACTGCGGCGGCATTCAGAATCGCAAGATCACGAGTCGATAACCAGCGGGTCTCCTCAGCTTCGGAGACACTCGCCCAAAGTGCGAAGCCGGCGGCCAAGTAAGTAAGAGATGCGCCGCCCGTAATCTCATATGAGCGATTGATCCCGGCACCCAGCAATGCCGCAATGCCATACGCAGTTACCAGGCGCAGACCCTTGATGCGACGATGGACACCGGGATCGATTTGTTCGAGCCACGATGCAAGTCTTCTGATCGCCATTGGCTCGGTCGTGAGCGACTCTTGCTTTGGGCTGGATTCCATAAATGCTCGCGAGTTGCTGGTTTCTGTCGTTCGTGTGGAATTGCCGGTGCTCTCCGGCAACAGTCCACCGGTTATGACTTCGATCCCCCTGTGCCGAGTACGGTTGCCAGGACGAATAAACGGTAGAGAACAGGGCCTTCGATCTTTAATCCATATCTTGAATGAACTTTCATGACGTTTGAATCCATCCTTTCCATATTTGTGTTGGGGTATTTGAGCTGGGGCGATTTCGGGTTACAAGTGCGGCCTACCGCCTGCGGCCGCCACCACCGCCGTGAGGCTCGGACTCATGCACATGAGGCTGGTGCACCGCCGCGCGCTGCGTACCTCCCTGGTGCATGCTTGCGTGTCCGCGCTCGGATTCGGCCCGCGCGGCCGTCTCCGCTCATGGATGAACGGTATGGTTGCTGCGCGGTATTACGGGAGAGATTGCCGTCTACTCGGGGGACCGCCTCATTCTGTTTCTTCTGTGCCAATCCAGTTGCGGATATACGCGGGACAATTCCGTAAGCTGGCTCCGCTGGCTTCGCATTCGGCCAGGAAAGTTACAACGTCCTGATCGACTAATCTGACGTCTTTCAAATCGAGCACCAGTTTCTGATCGGCGGCCTCCGACGCAAGAACCTCCTGCAACTCGTTCAACTGCTCGCCCCGCAGGCGGCCGCTGAGACTCAAAACGATTCGATCCTGAGCTTGCACTCGTTTAACTTTCCACATGATGGCTCCACACTTCCTATTTGCTTTGTCCTGGCTGGGTAACCTATATAAAAATTGCAACCGCGATGCCAGTGCGGTATGTAATGAAGAGAATCGGGCAAACTCGCGCCCTCTCGCTGCAAGGAGCAATGCCCCCCGGCAGGTTCGCCGGAGGGCCCTTGCCTTTCACCGATAGCCGGAGGTTATCAGGCTACGGGTTGATACATTGGGTTTGGTTCGTGTTGTATGTGTAATCCACGCAACCCGGCTTGTAGCACTGAGAAAAGCCACTGTAGGTTCCCATGCTTGGCCCCTGTCTATTCGCCAACCCATTGGACCCGTATACGAGATCCTGCGGCATGTTCAAGTCCCCCGAATCCGAGCCGAACAAAACATTCAGCAGCGAATCAGAGGGCAGAGACTCCTGTACATTCTTAGTGCCCTGATAGTTGATGGTGCCGCCCATCACAAACATATTGGTTCCCGCCGGATTACCCGGCGAAGGATAGGACTTATATGCGTACCCGTTGGACGTTAATGCCCCGGGGTAGGAAGCCGTGCAAATGTTCGTGACCTCGCTGAAATCGATAGCTTCTGTAGAGCTAAACATGCCGAGCTTGGCGACTGTTGACACCGGTTGTTGTGTGTAGGTATCCAGCGAGTAAAACTGTGGTACGAGCTGAATGTAGGTTGCCCGCCGCACGCCGGCTGAGATGTTTGATCCAAGATAGGTGCTAGCCAGTTGGTTGTTGAAGCTCCAGCCCGAGTCCGAATTGGCTGTTTTGGCTCCAGTCGCCGCCAGCTTTCCCCAATCGGAGTAAATGTTGTCGAGTGCAGTGCCATAGGAAACTGCCAGAGCACTGGCATACGCAGATTCGTTTTGCTCCACGTTCCCGAGTGTTGTCTCAAATGTGCTTTCGTAACTTGGAGGAGTGACAGGGTCGCCAAGGAACCCCGGCGCGATGGCCGATCCCGACCAGAGCAATCCGCTCGTAACGCCCACTGCCGCGGCGACGATCGGCAAGTCTGCCGGGCCCAGGGCCGCAGCCGCGACGGATGCGACTGCTGCCAACAAGTTCAACCATTGGGGCTCTGAGGTGCTCAGGCTGGTGCTGGGCACTGGGCCGAACCCTTGGTTCAGAACCTCGTAAGTCGCTTGAATCACCTGATCTGCAACCGCGTTGCCGCCATTGTCTTGGATCACGCCGCCAATCCCAGGTTCGCCCAGATAGTTGTTCGTGTCGTTAAGCGCCGTGAGCTCGCTGTAGAGCTGTGCAGTCGCGTCCGACAGATCCTGAGCGGTGAAGCCATACCCATCGCCAGGGTAAACGGGGCAGTAAGGGCTGGGAGGGTTGTCTGGGTTCGGCGGGTTGGGACAATAAAAATCCGTGTTGTATTGCGCGATCCCGGGATCACCCGCATAAAAATAGCGCAGGTCTTGACTATGCGATCCACTCTGCGAGTAATGGCGCGTGAGGAATTCCTGGCTTGCGTAATGATAGGCCGCGATGTGTCCCGAGGTGTCGGTCAACGGCCAATCGACGGAGTTCTGTGTGCTGATCGCGTAGAAGTCGTAATTGATGCTTACGCTGGTTGCGCCTAGTCCGTTGTTCTTACCATCTTCCTGGGACACGACCGAGGGGAAATAGAGGCTGTTGTTATCGCGAGCCATTACGCCCCGGACAAAGCCGGTCTGCCCTTGCTGACTGAACGCCGACGAGGAATTGACCACACCCCTGGAAAAGGGCGTCAGGGTCACCGAGGGAGTCGGCCCCTGGAGCCCGGGAGCGACCAGCGTGTACGTCGAAGTAGGCGCCGTGAGCGACGGCAAGGTGTAATCAGCCCCACCATAGCTTTGCACGGCGGAGATGAGGCCGGCGGTTGCGGCTGAAGCGCTCTGGAATGGCTGGCCCGTCGTCGTCAAGACGATCAATTGACGGTAGGTAGACTGGCCAAGGGCTTGCCCCAGATTCAGCGCAGCTTGCGCGGCAACGTTTGGGTCCGTGCTGCCTGTGGCGAAAAACTGTCCGCAATTGCCACTTTCTGAATTGCAAGAGCCCTGGTTGAAATCAATGGGCAGCAACGTTACGCGATCCAGCGTCAGAAGCCAGAACCCATTGGCAGACCCTGCGGGCGGCCACCAACCGGTAACTGATCCACCAGCGGCTGTGAAGACGGAGCTGGTGCCGTACTGAGGATCATTCGGGTAAACCTCAAATTGCACATTGTTGCCGGCGTGGAAGTTGTAGTTGCCATTTTGGTCCACTGCCAGCAGACCGTTGGCAAATGGGTCTGTCTGGTAAGCATGTCCCAGGTCGGATGAAAGGTAGTAGCTCTCGTAGGCGCTGCCGGGCGCGGCCCCCGACACTCCAATCGCGGCGTACCCCATAGGTTGCCAGGCCGCTGGGTAGAAGGAATAGTTGGTGCCGCCAATGCTCGTCGTGTCGAGATTGGAGTCGGCATTGTTGCCGAGCGTGGTACTCACCATCACGATGTCAGCGCCTTTCGTCAATGCAACAAACGATGTAAGCAGCTCCTTGAGCGATGCCGCATCGGCGGCGCAAAAGTACGCATCCTCAATGGCTGGATTCTGACGGAGTAGAGCCACAACCTGATACCTCTGGGTGCACGCGGTGTCGCTGGCAGTAGGAAAGGTAGCGTCGGGGTAGGGGAGCGAATACTGGGTCTGGTCGCTGTTGTCCTGCAGACTGGCAGGAGTGCCCGTCGTCACTGAGACCCAGGGCTGAGCTCCTCCCGAGGCCAGTTTGAGGCCCATCGTCGAGGGCTTCCACTTCGACTGGTATTGGCCTGCCTGCAGGCCATAGTCGTAATCGAAATTCGTGCGCGCCAATTCGATATTGTTGTGTGAGCCACGGGCGGATGCCACGAGCTGATTCTGACCGGCGAGAAGTCGGTCGGCTTTCGTGAGTGTCACGGTCCAGCGGCAGGCATTTTCATTGCATTCTGCTTTCTGCAGGTGAGAACTGACATTCTTTCCGTTTAAAGTAACGCGCAGCGACTTGGGACGGATCCCGTCGCCCACGCGCAAAACGGCCTTCGGTGTGGTTGTGTCGGTGATAGTTGCGCCCAGTTTGGGCTGGACTATCTCCAGGGGCTCGTGTTTCTTAGCTGTGCCGTCGGCAGAGGACAAGGCGTCCGAGGCGACCGGACTTTGTGAAGTAGTGTTATCGGCGGCGGAGGCGGCCATCGAAGCCGCTCCGAGGAATACTGCGAGAGCGATCTTGTGTAATTTCATTTTCCTGATCCTTTTCTTCGGATGTCATGGTCCTCATCGACCAGCCCTGCGTGAATTAACAATGCATTGCAGTGACCAATCTTTTCTTTCGTAGGATCAATGGCTTACAATTCCCTCCAGCTCCGACACGTTCGAGAATTCACGAACTCTCGGGAGTGGCTGGCGTCCCGGAATGATGCGGGCGGCTCGAAATGTCGCCGCCGGACCTGGCGCGCCAGCAACGGGCACCAACGATTGATATAGAATCTGCGCAACTTGGAGGCGGCTGAGTGCAGGCCGAAGCGCTACTCTCTCTTGCCGTTGCGGTCGCCGGCGAACGTGCCGTTCAGGACGTCGTCAATTCCATCGTGCGTGGTTTGGCCGCACAACCAGGCGTGGCGCTCGCGCGCATTTGGTTTCTCTTACCCGGCGACATCTGCGAAACGTGTTTTCGGAAAGGAGAGTGCGCCGACCGCACCTATTGTTTTCAACTGGTCGCCAGCGCTGGCGCGTCAAAATACGCTTCGGCAGAGGGAGATTGGTCCTTTCTAAATGGTCAATTCCGGAGAATCCCGCGAGGCCATCGAAAAGTAGGTGAGATTGGAGTAACCGGTAAGCCAATCCTGATCAGGGA
The DNA here is from genome assembly GCA_963742165.1 of uncultured Acidobacteriota bacterium. GTDB lineage: Bacteria > Acidobacteriota > Terriglobia > Terriglobales > Acidobacteriaceae > TOLSYN. The sequence continues at coordinate 6,342 of CAVUKX010000006.1, forward strand.
TTGTGCAGCCGATAGCGAGTGGATCGGCCAGCCGGAATGGGCACGATCTGAGGGGATCCGTGCGTTCGCAGGATACCCGCTCACGGCTCGCGGGGAGATTCTCGGAGTCTTGGCGATCTTCAGCCGCGAGGCCCTGTGCGAGCAGGATTTTGCATGGCTGCGAATCTTCGCAGATCAAGTTGCAGTGAACATCACGAATGCCCGCGCCTTTGAAAAGCTCAAGCGATCCGAAGACGAACTGCGCGAGAGCTCGACCAAATATCAGTCTCTGGTCGACCTTTCTCCCGTTGCGATCCTCTTATTGAGCAGCGACGGCAAGATTCTTTCGGCAAATCCTGCTGGGCTCAGCCTGCTCGGATGCAGGGCTGCGGAGATCGGCCAGATGTCCATCCGGGATACCTACTCATCGGATGATCTCGCCCGGAACCAGACGCCGCTTGAGCAAATTGCGGGAAGCACCTTCCGTTTCGAACGTCCCTTCTATCGCAAGGACGGAATGAGAGTGCAAGTAGAGGTATTGCTGTCGCCGATGTTTCAGGGTGGACGGCAAGCGGTCATCCATGACATCGGCGAGCGCAAGCGTGCCGAAGAATTATTACGAGAGCATGCTCAGCAACTGCAGCAGGTGATAGATCTCGCTCCTGTGCATATGTTTATCTGGGAGAAAGATGCCAGCGCCTCCCATGGGAACCGGTCATCTCTGGAATACTTCGGTCCAATCCCTTTGATGCCGCCCAATGACTTCCTTGATTTGGTCACGCATCGCCGAAGATGTGGAGAAGCTCAAGTCAGGGATCAAGGAGGCAATGTCGCGCGGAGAGTCGTTCCAGATGGAAGCTCGTATGCGCAGATACGATGGCCAGTATCGCTGGTTTCTATATCAGATTGTGCCGGTGCGTGATCAAAACGGCAGGATCGCTCGCTGGTGCGGCGTACGCACCGACATCCAGGACCGGAAGCAGGCTCAGGAACGAGATCAGCGGGAAAATCTGGCCCTGAGAGAAGAAATCGACAAAGTATCGATGTTCGAGTCAATTGTAGGGACGTCGCCTGCTTTGCAGGCGGTGCTGGCCCGGGTCGCCAAAGTCGCGCGCAGCGATTCGACCGTGCTCATCACCGGCGAGACCGGCACGGGAAAAGAGTTAATCGCCCGTGCGATTCACAAACGGTCCCCGCGCGCGGATCGGGCCTTCGTGAGCGTGAATTGCGCGGCCATCCCCCGTGACTTAATCGCTTCCGAGTTGTTTGGGCACGAAAAGGGCGCCTTCACTGGTGCTCTGCAGCGGCGCTTGGGTCGTTTTGAATTGGCCGAAGGGGGTAGTATTTTTCTCGATGAGATCGGAGAGCTACCGGCGGAGACTCAGATTGCTCTTTTGCGCGTTCTGCAGGAACGGGAGTTTCAACGAGTAGGCAGCAATCTATCGATCCGCGCCGATGTACGTGTCATTGCAGCTACCCATCGTGACTTGCCAGCTGCCATCAGCGCCGGCACATTTCGCAGCGACTTGTTCTACCGGATCAATGTTTTCCCGATTGAAGTTCCGCCGCTACGCGAACGCAGGGAGGACATCCGGCTGTTGGTTGATTATTTTATCGACCGATACGCCAGCAAGTCGGGAAAACAGATACGGCAGATCGAGAAGAAGAGCCTGGACCGATTGCAGTCCTATGCGTGGCCGGGCAACATCCGCGAACTGCAGAATGTGATCGAGCGTTCGGTGATTCTGTGCGACGGGGAGAGTTTCTCGGTTGACGAAAGTTGGCTTTCTGCCGAGCGCCGTCCTAATCGGCCATTGCCGCATGAGATGGATGCTCAGGAGAAGGAGTTCATCGAATCTGCTCTTGCCGAATGCAAAGGCAAGATTTCCGGCCCGTCGGGGGCAGCTGCGAAGCTTGGAATGCCCCCGTCCACACTGGACTCTAAAATCAAATCGCTGAAGATCGACAAACGTCGTTTTCAGAGCCTCTGATCTGCCCCGGACCAAGTCTTCGGTGCGCGAACACCCGGCCACGCTCCAGGACATAGGGGGCAAGCGAACTGTGGCCTTGCGGGGCGACCTGCCCAGTGGCTTCTGTACAGGTAGCGCGATCTTCTGGGATGGTGGCCGGAAGTGTTATCAGCACGATGATTGAGTTGCGCCGCGAGTTTCCAGCCCGGTATCGAGATGGAGTTCGCAGAGCAGCTTAGCCGGATGAGCGGCAAACAAAAGAGAATTCACCAACGGACGTGCAGTAGAAGGGGGAAAGCGCGATAGCCCGCGTCGTGTCCTAGCGTGGCTTGCAGGTGAGATCTACGCCCGACCAGGTCACCGTCGCTTGGCCACGTGCTTCCCAGAACAAGAGCTCCTGTCCCTCGTATCTCGAACCGTCGGCAGAGATTACCTGAAACGCTGGGCGCGCCTGGTTGTCGTACTCGACGAGCGCCATGGCCGGCGTAGTCTTGTAGAACGTCGCTCTCAACGTTCCGCTGCCGACCCCGGCCCGCGTGCAGTCATACTCTACCGGCCCTATGAAGGCGACCGGTGACTTCAGCGCCGAATGCTTTGAACTTCCCTCAGCATTTTGAGGTAACGCGAGCCAGCGCATGCTGCCGGTCACCGTTGTCAGAACCAAAGAGCAGGAGCAGAGTCATTGGATTGCGCGTGTGGCACCTCCATGCGAACCAGTGCATAGTTAGATGCCGGTCGGCCAGATAGAAGCTGCGCCCGCGGTCAGGGCCGTCGAGTCGCGCGGCAGATTCTGACTCTACAGAACAAGCTGAGTGCCGCACCGCACCACATTGATGTTTCCAGTCCTGCGAAAGCAGGTAGTCGGGTTCTTATGAATTTCATCTCGATGCTGTTTTCTATTTAGAATTAACGTCTGTCTTCTGGATTGCGGTACGCGCATCGATAACAAGTTTTTGAAATGTTTTCGCGTTGTGAGGAGGTACTTCTCATGGCAAAGTTTCCGACGCCGTCCCGAAACGCTTTGGTTCGATGGGAGACGAACGAGTTCTGGTCTGGAGACCTCAGCCTTACGCTGATCACGATCTCCCTGGTGATACTCGTCTTTGTGGTCACTCCGCTTCGCGAAGCCGGCCTTCCTGGCCGGTTAGTGTTCGAGCTCGTGATCGCGGTCTTGATGGTTTTCGGAGCCATTGCTATTGGCCAGAGCCGCATCGCCACGATTCTGGTGATCTCTTTCGTTCTCGCAACTACTGTCGTCTTGGGGGCGGGGCGGATCCACCCGACACCGTTCCTGCATAAAGTCGGAAGTGTTCTTGCCACGATCACGCTGCTTCTTTACATGCGCATTGTTCTCATCGGCATGTTTCGGGGAGGCCCGATCACGTGGAGCCGCATTCAGGGCGGCATCAGTGCCTATCTGCTTCTTGGGATGGCCTGGGCTTCCGCTTATCAGGTTGTTGAGCAATTCCACCCCGGCTCTTTTCACTTCGTTGTGACGCCAACGAATTTCGATCAACTTATCTCCAAGCTTACCTATTTCAGCTTTAGCATCCTGACCACCGTCGGCGGCGAGATTACTCCGGTGTCTCCGATCGCGCGTTCACTTTCCATCGCCGAGGCCATGGTCGGCCAGCTGTTCCCGGCTATCTTCATGGGCGCGCTTGTAGCCATGGCCATGCAGTCCCGCTCCAAATCCTGAGCCGGCGAAGAACCGCGGTGATAGAAAAGCTTCGATTGAAATCAATCCGTATTCTGAGAACGATACGCTTCGATTAAAGCAGAACGCTAAACCTGGGATCGCCTAAGGTCGCGGGACCACTCATGCCCGATGTTCCAGTGAGCTAGAGACGACGACCAGGCTGTAGCTCATCGTTTATTCCTCAATTCTCACGTGCCCGATACGTGCCGAATACCAGTTTAATGATGAGAATGATGCGAATGGTGAACCTTTATATTCTGTAACGTGCAGATTATAAAGGTGGTTACTTAAAACAACTCCCCTCGCCTCCACCAACATTTCCATCCATCAAATTGCAGATAAACTGGGTGTCCGTTTCAGCAGGGCGACACCCCACATTCGCCAAAGGATGGCGGATGTGGGCCACCCGGCCTTTTCCTGAACAATTTAGAGATTGAGTCTGCGGCTTGTATCAGCCGCGGGCTTTGCCATGCAGTTGGGTGGAGACATCAGCAAAAGCCCCACTCAAGCCAAAGGAAGGCTTGAATGGGCCACCCGACATGGCAACTGCCGATGATGTTCCAATTAGTATTATGTTTATTAATAGTAAGAGCATGGTTTGGGCAGTGTACACTTAGGGGCACCGAGCGCCCCGGTGTACACTCGCAGGCAATAAGCCCGGAGTGTAGACCGATGCATTTCTTTACATTTTTCGGCAGTCCGGCTCGATCCACTGCTTGCGCAGCCGCATTCATTTAAGGAGGAATTTGTAATGAGCGAGAAACCTGCATCCGCCGCCAGCCAACCCACGCGCCTGACCGGCGCTGAGATCGTCTGGGCCACCCTCGAAGGCGAGGGAGTTCGGGAGGTATTCGGCTATCCCGGCGGAGCGATCCTGCCTGTCTATGACGCACTGCGCAAATATCCAATCCGCCACATCCTGGTGCGCCACGAACAGAGCGCCGCTCACGCGGCCGACGGATATGCGCGCGCCTCCGGCAAAGTGGGCGTCGCGGTTGCGACCTCCGGCCCGGCGGCGACCAACCTGGTCACCGGCATCGCCACGGCGATGATGGACTCGGTGCCGCTGGTCTGCATCACGGGGCAGATATCCTCGAAGCTGCTGGGTACAGACGCCTTCCAGGAAGTCGACATTACCGGCGTTACGCTGCCGATCACCAAGCATAACTACATTGTGACGCGCTCGGAGGACATCGCCGGGGTACTGCGCGAGGCCTTCATGGTGGCGCGCTCGGGACGTCCTGGGCCGGTGCTGGTGGACATTACCAAGGACGCGCAGCAGGGAATGGCGGATTTTGATTTTGCCGCCGCCGAACCGACTCCGCACCGCCCGCACCCGATGCTTTCGGCAGAACAAGGCGCGATCAGCGAAGCGATCGGATTGATCCTCGGGGCCAAGCGGCCGATTATCCTGGCCGGACACGGCATTATGGAATCGGGCGCGATGGACCAGGTTCGCACCCTGGCGGAGCGGCTGCAGATTCCAGTGGCCTCCACGCTGCTGGGCCTGGGAGCCTTCCCTGCCTCGCACGAGCTTTCGCTGGGCATGATGGGCATGCACGGCGAGGCGTGGGTGAACCAGGCGATTCAGCAGTCTGACCTGCTGATTGCCTGCGGGATGCGCTTCGACGACCGCGTGACCGGCGTGCTGACCACCTACGCGCCCAACGCCAAGAAGATCCACATCGAGATCGACCCGGCGGAGATCAACAAGAACGTCAAGGTGGATGTGGCGCTGATCGGCGATCTGCGCGAGATTCTGGAGACGATCCTGCCGCGGATTGCGCCGCGCAAGGATTCCACTTGGATCAAAGCGGTGACCGTGCTGAAGGGCGACGCCGCGGTGCGCGACATCAAGAACCTGCCCGACCTGGGGCATCTGTACGCCGCGCACGTGATCAACGACCTGTGGCGCGCCACAGACGGCAAGGCGATCATCGTCACCGATGTGGGCCAGCACCAGATGTGGGAGGCGCAATACTACAAGCACGATGCGCCGCGCACCCTGATTACCTCGGGCGGACTGGGAACCATGGGCTTTGCACTGCCGGCCGCGATGGGCGCCAAGATCGCCTGTCCGGACAAAGAGGTTTGGGTGATCGCCGGCGACGGCGGCTTCCAGATGACCGCCGCCGAGCTTTCCACCATTGCCCAGGAGAACCTGAACATCAACATTGCCATCATCAACAACGGCTTTTTGGGGATGGTGCGGCAGTGGCAGGAGTTCATGTATGAGCGCAACTACTCCTGCGTGAAGATTCTTTCGCCCGACTTTGTGAAGCTGGCCGGGGCGCACGGCATTGCCGGCACAACGGTGAACAGCCGCGCCGGGGTTCTGCCGGCGGTGGACGAGGCGCGGCGCACCCAGGGGCCTTTCCTGATCAACTTCCACGTGGAGAAAGAGGACGCGGTGTATCCGATGATCGCTCCCGGCAAGGCGCTGGATGATATGATCCGCCGGCCCGCGAACGGGCATAACCCGCTGATCGAGACCTCGGAAGAGCCGTAAACCGGAAGACCATGGGAACGGACGAGACAGTATTTTTTCAACCCGCTAACCTGTAGAAAGGTGGCTTATGCTGCACACATTTGTCGCACTGGTGGAAGACACGCCCGGCGCGCTCACCCGCGTCGCCTCGCTCTTCCGGCGCCTGAACATCAACATCATTTCGCTGACCGTCGGCCCCTCGGAGCGCCTCGATATTTCGCGCATGACCATCGTCGCCGAAGCTGCGCCCGGCGCCGGACACCGCATCAAGGCCTCGCTGTTCAAGATTGAAAACGTGGTGGACGTGGACGACGTAGGCCTGCTTTCCTGCGTGACGCGCGAGCTGGCGCTGATCAAAGTGGCGGCCACGCCAGCGTCCCGCGCTCCCATCTTCCAATTGGCCGAGGTATTCCGCGCCCGCGTGGTCGATCTGGCGCCGGAATCGCTGATGCTGGAAATGACCGGGGTCGCTTCCAAGATCGAAGGGCTCATTCAGGTGCTCAACGAAGGCGATAACCGGATTCTGGAGATCGCACGGACGGGACGCATGGTGATGCGCCGCGGACAGCATACCTCGCGCGTGCTGGACGCCATGCGCGCCTCCAGCCCCGAAGAGGAACCGATCGTCCCGGTCAACGCCGGCAGCGGCAGCGATCTGGGCGTGGTTGCCGGAGACCCCAATCACCCGCTGTGATCGATTGAATCTGCTATTGAACACACACAGGCCACCCATGCGGTGGCCTGTCGTTTGCTCCGTACATTCGCTCCGCCGCCACCGTAGACAGCGGCTGACCGAATGAAGGATTGTGAGCTACTTGGCGATTTATCTCTTGGCTTCCTCGTCGAAGGGCTCACCATGCCGCGACCCCGAGCGGTACAGGCCAAAATCGGTTTCATATTCAATCTGGCAGTCTGCGGGCTTGGTCTGATCCAGCATGGTCTCGAACTGATCGAGAACCGGCAAGAGCGACTCTTTATCTTTAGGAAAGCCTCCAAATCCAGGGCCGCTCCCTGCGCTATAAGCACTAAACCGGATGCCGGTTTCCGTGTCCTGAAAAGCATAGAAGAAACCTTCAAACTGCACTGAATCCGGAGGTCCGTAAAGGGCCCAAATGCGGGCAAGAAAGTCTCCCGTCAAAGGCGAAAACACACGATTGCGAATCCCGCTGCTTCCTTCGAGTTCGGCGGGCGAGATACGCACAAAGCGCTTTGCATTTGTGGGCAGATGTATATCACCATTAGTACTCATAACGATGCCTCTCTTTTTGGTTTCTGCTGGGCGAAAAAGAAAGAAAAACGCTAAGAATAAGAACAGTACTATCCCTATCACTGGGCTCGCATGGGTGTGATTCTCCTACGCTTCTGGCCAGCTCAGCAAGACCTCGGCCCTCTTGCGCGGCTTCGAGAGTAGCTAAACGCTTCCGATTGTTCAAGGTAAAGACGGGGCAGCACGATAGCTGTCGCCTACAGGGCAAGGCACTCACTATCAGGATTCGGGAGCTTCCTTTTGCTCGTCCGGGATCGGGGGTTAGGGAGATCAAGGCTGCTGCAATGCCATCGGCACGCGCGGCGCGATGCCGGGGATGGTGACGGGTAGATGGCCTCGGGCGGGGATTTCTCCGAAGAGAAACTTGGCGGCGCTCTCCTCGGAGACCTGGGCGCTGGAGAAGGTGCACGCATAGTTCTGGATGGCGGGGTAGTGGGCGATGAGATAGGGATTGCCCATGGCGACGACCACGGTTTTGGCGGCGGCGGCCTTGAGCAGATCGGCCAGCAGCGCGGAAGTTCCGCTGGCGAGGGCGGGTGAGCCGGTGTCTGCGGCGGGCATGCGCCCGGGCGTCGGAATGGCGTAGACGGCGGCGACGATGCGCTCGGCGCTGGCCGCGGCGGCAAGCACCTGCGGGGCAAGAATGGGAGCCAGGGTGTCGTCAATGTAGACGATATGGGCGTCGGGGACGCGGTCGCGGACCTCGCGCGCCAGGGCGCGTCCGTTTTCGCTGCGCACGTCGTCGGTAAAGACCAGCACCAGCAGATGATTGGCCGGGAGCACGCCGGAGTGATAGGCAAACTGCGGAGCGGCCGCCGAGCCCAGCGGCAGAGGCAACAGCTTGAATTGCGCCGGCGGGTTTTGCGGTGCGGATGCTGGACTGGTCGTCTGCGATTGGGCCGTAACCGGTTCGGGCGCGCTCTGGCGGACGAGGGTGACCGCGTCGTCGGCCATCTGCTGGGCGACGGCGGCGTTCTCCGGTTGCTCCAGGGCGGAGGTGACAGCGTTGAGATCGACAAAGCGGTTGCGCTGGAGTCCGAGGGCGGCCTTGGAGCGGAGGATTTTGGCTACGGACTGGTCGATGCGGCTTTCCGAGAGTTCTCCGCTATCGACGGCCTGGAGGACTCCGTTGTAGGCGCCATCGAGGTCGCCGGGGATGAGGATGAGGTCGGCTCCGGCCTTGATGGCTTCGACTGCGGCGCGGCCCGCGCTCTGCGGGGTGTTGCCGCCGAAGATGCGGGTGAGGCCGTTCATGTCCATGGCATCGGTGACCACGATGCCGTGGAAGCCCAGCTCGGTTTGCAGCAGTCCGGTGGTGATGATGGAGGAGATGGTGGCGGGGCGGTTGGGATCGGGTTCGAGCGACGGGACAAGGAGATGGCCTATCATGACGGCATCGACTCCGGCGGCGATGGCGGCGCGGAAGGGCGCGAGCTCGACTTGATCGAGGCGCGCGCGGGTGGCATCGACGCGCGACAGGGCAAGATGGGAGTCGGTGCTGGTGTCTCCGTGGCCGGGAAAGTGCTTGGCGGTGGCCATGCCGCCTCCGTCGTGGGCTCCGCGAACGAAGGCCGAGACCAGGGCGCTGACCTCGGCGGGATCTTCCCCGAAGGCGCGCGTGTTGATGATGGGATTGTCGGGATTGGAATTGACGTCGGCGTCGGGATAGAAGTTCCAATGGATTCCGATGGCGCGGGCCTCGGAGGCGGTGATGCGTCCGAACTGGTAGGCGTAGTCGGCGCTGCCGGTGGCTCCGATGGCCATGGCGTGGGGAAAGCCGGTGCCTCCGTGGAAGCGCATGGGGAGACCACGCTCAAAGTCGGCGGCAAACAGCAGAGGCAGGGGGCTGTCGCGCTGCAGCTGGTTGGTGAGGGCGGCGGCATCGAGCGGACTGTCCTTGACCAGCAGGCCGCTTTCGACCGACGCGGTGATGCCGAAGGAGCCGAGGTGATAGGTTCGCATCTCATCGCGCAGGCGGTCGTAGTCGGGGCCGGAGGGGTTCATGAACTCGACACGGGCCCAGACCATGAAGAGCTGTCCGACCTTTTCCTCCAACGACATTTTGCGCAGGGTGCGGTCAGCCCAGTGGACACCCGTTGGATCGGTATCGGCGGACTTCTTGGCCGGAGCCGGACTCGCCGTTGCCCCACCAGCCAGAACCAAAAGAATAAGGACAGGGCGCAATCGATTTCGCATCTTGAAAACCATAGCACCTACAATGGGGAACGGCACGGAGTAGCTGAGTGAAACGTCAATCTGCGATGCTTCGATTGGTCATGGTTCGATTGGTGATGGTTGCGCTGCTGGCGCTGGCCGCGGGCTGCGGCGTCGGGTACGCGGCAACGGATGCCGCTCCGGTCGCAGACGCTCGGGCCGCTCCGGTCGCAGACGCTCGGGCCGCTCCGGTCGCAGACGCTGGGGCATTCGGCAGCGTGGACCAGATCATGCGCGAGGCGGTGGCCAAGGGAACGATTCCGGGCGGCGTGGTGCTGGTGGGGCACGACGGCCAAGTGGTGTACCGCAAGGCGTTCGGGATGCGTTCGCTGGAGCCGGTGCGGGAGGCGATGACCGTGGACACGATCTTCGACATTGCCTCGATGACGAAGTGCGTTGCCACGGCGACGGCTGTGATGCAACTGGAGCAGGAGGGAAAGATCCGGCTGAACGATCCGGTGGCAACGTACCTGCCGGAGTTTGGCAAAAACGGCAAGGAGAACATTACGATCCGCGAGCTGCTGACGCACTTCTCCGGACTGCCCGAGGATCTGGACCGAAAGACGCGGTGGGAGGGTCGCGAGGCTGCTTACAAACTGGTGATGGACGCGCAGCCCGAGTTTCCTCCGGGCTCGCGGTTCCTGTACAGCGATATCAATTTTGAGGCGCTGGGATTTTTGGTGGAAAAGGTTTCGGGATCGAGCCTGGACGAATACGCAGCGCGCAATATCTTTGAGCCGCTGGGGATGCGGGACACGCGCTTTCTGCCTCCGGCCGCGTGGCGCGCACGGATTGCTCCGACTGAATATGACGAAGAGCACCGGATGCTGCGCGGCACGGTGCACGATCCCACGGCGCGGCGAATGAATGGTGTGGCGGGGCATGCGGGTGTGTTCTCTACCGCCGACGATCTGGCGAAATTTGCGCAGGCGATGCTGACCGGCTCGCAGGTGCTTTCGGCACAGACGGTGGAGAAGATGACGACGCCGCAACAGCCGCCGACGGCATCGGTGCTGCGCGGGCTGGGATGGGACATCGATTCGCCGTTCTCCAGCAATCGCGGAGAGTTTTTTCCGGTGGGTTCGTTCGGGCATACGGGGTTCACCGGAACATCGATATGGATCGATCCAGTGACCAACAGCTATGTGATTGTGCTGACGAATGCGGTGCATCCGCGTGGTGGTAAGACGGCGGCGGTGGTGTCGCTGCGGAGCCGCATCGCCACGGCCGCGGCGCAAGAGCTTAAGCTGACGCCGAACGAGGAGCAGAGGCTGCGGCTGGCGCGCATCACCGGCTATAACGAGGCAATGTTTGGGGAGCGGCTGGTGACGGCGCGCAATGGGCGGGTGCGCACGGGCATCGACGTGCTGGAAGAGCATGACTTCCGCGAGCTGCGCAAAGCAGCCGGGAGCACGCGAGTCGCGCTGGTGACCAACCAGACGGGAGTGGATGCGCAGGGCCGGCGCACCATCGACGTGCTGGCCAAGGCGCACGGAGTGGAGTTGGCTGCGATCTTCAGTCCGGAGCATGGCGTGACGGGCACACTGGACACGACGGCGATTGGGAATTCCAAGGACGCGGCAACCGGGATCCCGGTGTACAGCGTGTATGGAGACAGCAGCGCCAGGCGGCATCCGCCACTGGAGATTCTGCAGTCGGTGGATGCGGTGGTGTACGACATCCAGGACATCGGCACGCGCTTTTATACCTACGAGACGACGCTGGGATATTTTCTGGAGTCTGCGGCGAAGGCGGGCAAGCGGATCGTTGTTCTCGACCGGCCGAACCCGATCAACGGCGTCAGCGTGCAGGGTCCCGTCAGCGAGGCGGGGCGCGAGAGCTTTACCAACTACGGGCCGGTTCCGGTGCGGCACGGGATGACGATTGGCGAGCTGGCGCGCTACTACAACGGGGAGCGCGGCATTGGCGCTCAGCTGACCGTGGTGCCGATGGAGGGATGGGAGCGCGGCGACTGGCTGGATTCGACGGGCGTGCTGTGGGTGAATCCCTCGCCCAATATGCGGAGCTTGACCGAGGCGGCGCTGTATCCGGGAGTGGGACTAATCGAGGGGACCAACGTTTCGGTGGGACGCGGGACGGACACTCCGTTTGAGCTGGTGGGAGCGCCGTGGATTGACGCACGGGAGCTGGCCGGGTATCTGAACGCGCGGGCGATCGGCGGGGTGCGCTTTGTGGCCACGGAATTTACGCCCAGCGCCGACGTGTATGCGCAGAAGAAGTGCGGCGGGGTGAACATCCTGGTGACCGACCGGAACGCGCTGGATGCTCCGGAACTGGGAGTGGAGATCGCCTCGGCGCTGCACGCGCTGTATCCGGCGCAGTACGAGTTGAAGAACCTGGACAAGCTGATGGTGAACGAGGCGACGAGCAAGGCGATCAGCGAAGGGCAGGACCCGCGGCGGATTTGGATGGAGTGGGAGGCGGCGATCGAGGGGTTCAGGGCCGCGCGAAAGAAGTATTTGCTGTACTGAGGGAACATCCCCACTCAGGCCAAATGAGGGCTTGAATGGGCCACCTGCGGGATCGGTGGCCGAAATGCCTTTGAGGCAGTGGATTCGATTTGAGCTGCGATTGGATTCTTCGCGCTGCTCAGAATGACACCGCAATACAAAATCAAGAACAACAGCTGGAGCGGGAGCCGATGGGACTGAATGGGCTGGATGTTGCCGTGATCGTGGTCTATCTGGCCTGCGTCACCCTGTTCGGGATGCGCTTCCGGAAGCAGACGGGCACGCTCAAGGGCTACTTTCTGGCGGAAAAGACGATTCCCTGGTGGGCGATCTCGCTGTCCATTGTGGCGGCGGAGACCAGCACGCTGACCATCATCAGCGTGCCGGGGATGGCCTATGAGCGGGACTTCGGCTTTTTGCAGCTCGTGATTGGCTACCTGGTGGGGCGGGTCATTATCAGCGTGCTGCTGATTCCGCATTACTTCCGGGGCGAGCTGGTGACGGCCTATCAGCTCATCGAGCGGAGGTTTGGACAGAAGCTGCGGGCGCTGACGGCGGGGCTTTTCCTGATTACGCGGGCGGCCGCCGAAGGGGTACGGGTGTTTGCCGTGGCCATCGTGGTGGGCATCGCGCTCTCCGGCATATTGGGCGGGCTGGGGGATTTTGCGCGGGATGTGGCGGCCATCGGGATCGTCAGCATCCTCACTTTGATTTACACCTTCGAGGGCGGCATGGCGGCCGTCATCTGGACCGACGTAGTGCAGCTGGCGGTGTATGTGACGGGCACGCTGGTGGGGTTCTTCACCATTCTTCACCTGGTTCCGGGCGGCTGGCATACGGTGCACGGGATGGCCTCCGAGGCGGGCAAGTTCCGCGTCTTCTACTGGAGGTGGAATTTCTATCAAAGCTACACGTTCTGGTCCGGGCTGATTGGCGGAGCATTTTTGACCACGGCAAGCCACGGCACCGACCAGCTGATCGTGCAGCGGCTGCTGTCGTCGCGCAGCGAGCGTCAGGCCAAGCTCGCGCTGCTGGCCAGCGGAGTGATGGTGCTCTTCCAGTTCTCGCTGTTTCTGCTGGTGGGCGCGATGCTGTTTGTCTTCTACCGGCTGTTTCCGCCGGGGGTGGCGTTTACGCGAAGCGACACGATCTACCCCACCTTTATCGTCACGCGCATGCCGCACGGGGTCAGCGGATTGCTGATCTCGGCCATACTGGCGGCGGCCATGGCGAACCTGAGCGCGGCGCTGAACTCGCTCTCCTCGACGACCATCGTGGACTTTTATTCGCGGCTGGAATCCGCTGGCGAGCGAGCAGCGCCGGGTATCTTTGTCGCGGCTGGCGACGGTGGGCTGGGGAGTGGTGCTGTTCGGGCTGGCGATTGTGGCGCGGCACGGCGGGAGGGTGCTGGAGGCGGGACTGTCGATTGCCTCGGTGGCCTACGGGTCGCTGCTGGGAGTTTTTATGCTGGGGGTGCTGACGCGGCGCGCCACCGAGGAGGGAGCGATGGTGGGAATGCTCTGCGGCTTTGGGCTGAATGTGTACCTGTGGCAGTGCACGCGGGTTCCCTTCACCTGGTATGTGGCGCTGGGGAGCGTGGCGACATTCGCGGTGGGCTATGGCGCGAGTTTCTTTGTGGGACAAAGGGCAGTGGGAGCGGAGATGGGAGCGGTGACGACCGATGGCGAATGAGTTGGACCGGCTGAGCGCGCTGGAGATTGCCACGCGGATGAACCATCAGGACGCCAAGGTCTCGCGGGCGGTGCGCGAGGCGTTGCCGGCGATTGCCGAGGCTATCGAGGTGATCCGGGAGCAGCTGGCGCGGGGCGGACGGCTGATTTACGTGGGCAGCGGGACCAGCGGAAGGATCGGCGCGCTGGACGCCTCCGAGTGTCCGCCCACCTTCGGCACCGCTCCGGCGATGGTTCAGGCGATGATCGCGGGAGGCGACGAGGCGCTGGGCAAGGCCAGCGAGGGCAGCGAGGATTCGGCCGAGCTGGGCGCCAGCGACATGGCCGGACGCAGGCCGGGACCGAAGGACGTGGTGGTGGGGCTCTCGGCCAGCGGGCAGACTCCCTACACGGTGGCGGCCTTGCAGTATGCCCGAAAAAAGGGCGCGGCCACCGTTGCGGTGGTATGCCGGAAAGGCTCCGAGCTGGCGAAGGTGTGCGGGATTGCCATCGAGGCCGAGGTGGGAGCCGAGGTGCTGGAGGGTTCGACCCGGCTGAAGGCGGGCACGGCGCAGAAGATGATCTGCAACATGCTGACCACGGGCGCGATGGCCCGGCTGGGATACGTGTACGGCAACCTGATGGTGCATGTGCAGACGAAGAACGCCAAGCTGGTCGAACGCGGCATTGCCATTGTGCGGCGGGTGGCCAAGGTGGAGCAGGCGGTGGCGGAGGAAACTTTGGAAGCCGCGGCGGGGAAGGTTCCGGTGGCGCTGGTGATGCTGCGCGCCGGGGTCACAAGAGCCGCAGCGGAACGGCGGCTGCGGCGGGCGGGGGGAAATATCCGCCAGGCGATGGAAACGGCGAGAGGCTAGAGCGGGTCGCGGGCCCCGAAGCTGTCATTCCGAGCTCTGCGAGGAATCCCTGCACAGTCGAAATCTGCGAAGAACCTCCGGAGTTTCTTCGGATCGAGCCGCCTCTGACGGTCTACAGCTTCCGCGGAACCGCTTTAAAGTCAGAAGTTCCACACCTGCTGACTGCTGCAGAGGTGGGCATCTGCGGCAGATCTGGAACACCCAGGGTTGGGCATTCTGCTCTCCCACCTTAGCCGCGCAAAGGCGGCGCGTCGGAAGGTGGGGCACCCGTCGTCATCGATTCTTCAACATCTCAAATCAAAACTGGAACGCGATCAGAGGCGCATGGTCATGAAGATGGCGTCCACGTCGCGGCTGTAGTAGCGCTCCAGGACCTTGACCCGCTTGAAGCCGAGCTTGTCGTAAAAGGCGAGGGCGGAGTGATTGTTGACCGCGACCTCCAGCACGACCATGAAGGCGGTCATCTTGCGCAGGCGCTCGCAGGCGGCGCTCATCAGCAGGGTTCCCAGATTATGGCGGCGGGCATCGGGATGGACATCGATGGTGATGATGTGTCCGTATCCCTGTTTCTGGAAATGGAAGGTGACAAAGCCGGCGATGGGGCGGCGCGGCGGCTGGACCTTGGCGTGGCTGCGGGCAGGAACATCGGCTGGCGGTGCGTCGTCGGCGAGCGGATCGGATGGGTCCGCCGTCTCGGGGGCGGATGCGGCGTTGGCTTCGGCGGCGGTCCACTCCGCAACCACGGTAAAGGCGCGGCGCTGCTCGATGAAGCTGGCGAGTTCGGGACGGCTATAGGCGATGCCGGGTTCAAAGCAGAGACGATCCAGCTTGAAGATCGTTTCGAAGTCGCGCTTCTCGTAGTCGCGCAGAGTGAACATGGATGCGGTATGGGTCATGCGGCCAGAGCCCATGTTAGCAGATGGCGGCAGGCGACGGGCCGAGCGGGATGGTATCAGGACTCAGGAGCGGGAAGCGCGCGTTGCGCTCCCCGCACGGAGAAGTTCGCTTCGCGGCGGGTACGCGGCAAAAGACGCCGCTCCGGCCGCGGGCGCTCGGGGCCGGTCAGGCAGCGGCGCGGGAGCGGAGATGATGATCGATAAACAGATTCAGCATCTCTTTGTTGAAGGCTGGGATGTCGGAGGGCTGGCGGCTGGAAACCATGTTGCCGTCGCGCACGACCTCCTTGTCATACCAGAAGGCTCCGGCGTTGACGAATTCGTCCTTGATGGCTTTGTAGCTGGTGAGGTGGCGCCCCTTGACCAGATGAGCATCGGCGAGCACCCAGCCGCCGTGGCAGATGGCCGCGATGGGGAGGCGCATCTGGCTCATGTAGCGGACGAAGTCCAGCGCCAGGGGCTCGTTGCGCAAGGCCTCGGCATTGCCGCGGCCTCCGGGCAGCAGAACGGCGTCGAATTGCGCGGGGTCGGCTGCAGAAAGGGTCTGGTCCACCTTGACGTTCTTAGTCGCGTGGTCGTGCTGGGCGGCTTTGATCTCACCGGCGTGGGGTGCGATCACAACGGTTGTGGCGCCGGCTTCCTCCAGGGCCTTGCGGGGCTGGATGAGTTCATCTTCCTGGAAGAGATCGGTGGCGAGGATGGCAACGCGGAATCCTTCGAGACGGTCAGACATTTCGAGACGGTCAGACATAATGCTCCCTCCACACAACTCAGATGCAGGCAACAGAGGCGGGGATTATCGTTTTTTATAGGTCTTATAAATTTAAGTAAGGGAGAGAAGAGTGGTGCTGCGCTTCAGCTGGCCGCAGGCTGCGTAGATGTCCAGCCCGCGGGGACGGCGGACGTAGGTGGGGATGCCGGCGGCGATGAGGATCTGCTGGAAAGATTCCACGGCTGCGGCGGTGGGAGTCTGAAAGGGAATCTCCGGCCCGGGATTGAGGGCAATGAGGTTGACCTTGGCACGGATGCCGCCGAGCAGGGCGACGACCTCGCGGGCGTTTTCCGGGGCGTCGTTGACTCCCGAGAGCAGGACATATTCAAAGGTGAGGCGCTCGCGCGAGCGCAGAGGAAACTGGCGCGCGGCCTCCAGCAGCTCCGCCAGCTTCCACTTGCGGTTGATCGGCATGATGCGTTCGCGCAAGTCGTCATTGGAGGCGTTGAGCGAGATGGCCAGATGAGGACGCACCGGCTCGGCGCCGAATTCGGCGATGCGCGGAACGATGCCCGAAGTCGAGACGGTCATGCGCGATTCGGGGATTGCGGCGCCTTCCACCAGCAACCGGACGGCGCGGATGAAGTTTTCGTAGTTCAGAAATGGCTCGCCTTGCCCCATGAATACCAGATTGATCCGGTCCCGGCCGATTTCGATCTGCTGGTCATTGAGAACCAGCAGCACCTGGCCGACAATTTCCCCGGCGGTCAGGTTACGCTGCACCCCCAGCAGTGCGGTCATGCAGAACTTGCAGTTGACGGCGCATCCGGCCTGGGAAGAGAGGCAGATGGTGGCGCGCCGGTTGGATGAGCGGCGCACCGATATCGCGGACTCTTCGGTCTCCTCCGCGCCGTCGCCGTCGGGCATCCAGACGGTTTCCACGGTTTGCGCATCGGCGAAGCGGACCAGGTAGCGGACGGTGCCGTCGCGCGAGACAAAGCGCTGGTCGATGGCGGGAAATCCGCTGCGGTAGCCCTCCTCTGCCAGCCGCGCGCGCAGGGACTTGGGCAGGGTTGAGATCGCATCGAGGTCTGCGACACGCTGGCCATACAGAGCATCAAAGAGCTGGCGGGCGCGGTAGCGGGGTTCGCCCAGGGCTTCGACGACGGCCGTAAGCTCTTGATTCGTCAGGCCTAAAAGTTCGAATTGTTGCGGGTTGCCATGCATCTAATGATTAGTTGATCCAGATAAGCCAGACAGCGTTATCCCGATTCAGTATGATTGTATCGTGCCTGTGATGGAGAGCTCGCCAGCCGACTTGACGGGTTGGCAGTGTAAGCCGTGCGTGGAAAGAATAGCGCCATATGCTCTGCGTAATGCAGGAGGCCCGATGAACCAAGAGAATAAAGAGAACAATCTGAATTCCGCGCTGCGAAACGCCCGCAGGACAGTCCTGCCCAACGGCCTCACCATCATCAGCGAAGAGATGCCGCAGATCCGCTCGGTGTCTGCCGGAGTGTGGATCCGGACCGGCTCGCGGCACGAAGAGCCGGAGGTCAACGGAATCTCCCACTTCGCCGAACACATGGTGTTCAAAGGTACCACCACGCGCACGGCGGAGATGATTGCCCGCCAGGTGGATTCCTTCGGAGGCAACCTGGACGCCTTCACCGCCAAGGAGTGCGTGTGCTTCAACGTCAAGGTTCTGGACGAACACCTGCCGCGACGCCATGGATGTGCTGACCGACCTGGTGCTGAACCCTTCCTTCAACGACGCCGATGTGAAGAAGGAGCGCGGCGTCATCATGGAAGAGATCAAGATGGACGAGGACAACCCGGATTATCTTGTCCACGAGATCTTCGTGCAAAGCTTTTGGAAGGACCACCCGCTGGGAAGGCCGATTCTAGGCACACGCGACACGGTGAAGAAGTTTGGGCCGGAGCTGCTGTTCGATTATTACAAGCAGCGCTTCCAGGCCGGGAACATGGTGGTGGCGGCGGCCGGCAACCTGCAGCACGACCAGTTTCTGGAGCTGGCCACGCGCAAGTTCGCCCACCTGCCGGCGCTGAGCAGCGAATTGCGCGACCTGGCTCCCAAGCCGACGGCCAAGATTTCCATGCGCAACAAGAAATCGCTGGAGCAGGTGCAGCTGTGCATCGGCGTCCCCTCCTACTCGATTTCGCACGAGAACCGCTACGCCTCCTTTGTGTTGAACACGCTGCTGGGCGGCGGGATGAGCTCCCGTCTCTTCCAGAATATCCGCGAGAAGCAGGGGCTGGTGTATTCGATCTTCAGCGAGCTGAATCCCTACCGTGACACCGGCTGCCTGGCGGTGTACGCGGGAACCTCGAAGGAGTCGGCGCCCAAGGTGGTGCAATCGGTGCTGCGGGAGTTTCGCGACCTGAAGGAAGTTCCGGTGACGTCGGAGGAACTGACTCGGGCCAAGGCCCAGCTGAAGGGGAGCCTGATGCTGAGCCTGGAATCGTCCATGGCGCGCATGAGCAACCTGGCCCGGCAGGAGATGTATTACGACCGCTTCTATGGGATGAACGAGATCACCGCGCGGATCGAGGCGGTGCAGGTGGAAGACGTGCAGCAGGTCGCACGGGAGTTCTTCATCGGAGAGCAGATTGCGGTGACGGTTCTGGGAAATCTGACCGGGCTGAAGCTCTCCCGCGACCAGATCGACTGCTGACCATTCGGCCGTGGTTCGCCCCGGTCAGAAGTTTCTTCCTGCACGTTACCTCTAAGGCCGCAGGATGACATTTCGTGTCACTGCAGCCTGCCGTCTCCTGTCATTTCCAGAGACAACGCTAGCTATTTTCAGGAAACGTTCCCGCGTTGGGATAATTCGTATGTCACTGCATCTACGAGGAAATGATAGATTCTTGCCGGCGCCACGGGAGGCGCATGGAGCAATGGCAGGCCGATTGCTCCTGCATAGGCAGGACTAAAGAACGTCGTGCGCTGCACGAACCGGGAGAGTTAATTATCATGCGTAAACAAAAGGGTTTCTCACTGATCGAGCTTCTGATCGTCGTTGCGATCATCCTGATCATCGCCGCCATCGCCATCCCCAACCTGCTGCGCTCGCGCATCGCCGCCAATGAGGCTTCCGCCGTGGGCTCGCTGCGCACCATCAACACCGCGCAGGTCACCTACGCTTCGACCTATCCGGCACAGGGCTTTGCCACTTCGCTGGCCGTCCTGGGCGGCACCGGCACCTCTTCCAGCTCCGCCGGCGCTCTGCTGCTGGACAACGTTCTGGGCTCCGCCACTGGCGGTGGTACTGGCTCTGGTTCTTCTTCCAACGTCAAGAGCGGATACCAGTTCTGCGTCACCGCCAGCGGCACGCAGCCGGTTCCGACCTACTCTTCCAACGCCAACCCGGTCACGGTGGACCAGACCGGCAAGCGCTACTTCTACAGCGATGCCTCGGGCGTGATCCGCTACAACACCACGCAACAGGCCACCTCGACCGATTCCTCGCTCCAGTAGTAGAAAACGAGTCAGCACCAGGCGAAGATTCCCGGGGGGGTTCAAGCCTGACGCAACGAGGCGCCACTTAACGGTGGCGCCTCGTTGTTTTTGCCAGGCTGGGCGAGCGACTTTGCGGCCCGTAACTGCACGAAAGGCCAATGGTGGTCCATTACCAAGGCACGCAACGATGACATTCAGTGTCGAACGCCATTAGCATGCAGCGTCATTGATTGGGGAAAACACCTAGACAGGCAAGCTTGGACAGACCTGCAACCGTCACTCTAATAACTTATTTTTATCAATTACTTACGAACTTCTGCAGTCACACTCTGCGGCGATGGCACGCCGATTGCATCATCCAAGGGTGCATCCGCAATTCAGCAGACCACTGCACAAGGATTCATTGGAGACTAGCATGCGTAAACAGAAGGGCTTCTCACTGATCGAGCTTCTCATCGTCGTGGCGATCATCCTGATCATCGCCGCCATTGCAATTCCGAACCTGCTGCGCTCGCGCATCGCTGCCAATGAAGCTTCGGCCGTGGGCTCGCTGCGCACCATCAACACCGCGGAAGTCACCTACGCCTCGACCTATCCGACTGGTCGGCTTCGCTCCTGACCTCAAACCCTGGGCGGTTCGGGCACCTCCGCCACTTCCTCCGCCGCGCTGCTGCTGGACAACGTTCTGGGCTGCGCCGCCGGAACCGGCACGGGACAATGCCCCAAGAGCGGATACAACTTCTACCTGACCACGACCGTAGTCGGGGGGACGCCGACGTCCGCCTACCAGTCCAACGCCAACCCGGTCACCGTGGACCAGACCGGCAAGCGCTACTTCTACAGCGATGGCTCGGGCGTGATCCGTTACAACACCACGCGACCGGCTACCTCGACCGACGCCTCACTGCAGTAAGCCTTCGGAGAGGTTGCAGGACCATCAAAGTTTCAAAGAGAAGGAGGAGCTCATGGCTCCTCCTTCCCCGTTGTGTGCACGATGTTGCGTGCGCAATCAGGTTCGCCGCACTGACGGGCCGATGAACTTTTGGTAAGCTGACGAGGTCGAAGCCCTCGACTATAATCTGACATAACAGTATGGCTGCGATTGAGATACAGGGACTGGAAAAGTCCTACAAGACCGGTTTCTTCGGAAACAAGCTGAAGCAGGGCCTCAAGCCACTGACGCTCACCGTGGAAGAAGGCGAAGTGTTCGGCTGCCTGGGACCCAACGGAGCGGGCAAGACCACCACCCTGAAGCTGCTGCTGGGGCTGGTGTTTCCCAGCGGAGGCACGGCGCGGATTCTGGGACGCGCCGCTGGACGATATCGGCGTCAAGCGCTTCATCGGCTTTCTGCCCGAACAACCCTATTTCTACGACCACCTGACCCCGCTGGAGCTGCTGGACTATTACGCCCGGCTGAGCGGAGTGGACGCGCGCGAGCGCAAGCGCAAGGTGGATACGGCCCTGGCGCGGGTGGGCATGAGCGATAGCGCCAAAACCCAGCTGCGCAAGTTTTCCAAGGGCATGCTGCAGAGAGTGGGGATTGCGCAGGCCATCGTGCACGATCCCAAGCTGGTGCTGCTGGACGAGCCCATGAGCGGCCTGGACCCGATTGGGCGGCGCGAGGTGCGCGACCTGGTGCAGCAGCTGAACGAAGAGGGCAAGACCATCTTTTTCTCCACCCACATCCTGAGCGATGCCGAAACCCTCTGCGACCGCGTGGCCGTGCTGAACAAGGGCGAGTTGAAGGGCGTGGGCGTGGTGGCCGACCTGCTGCACGAGGTGAGCGGCGAGGTGGAAGTGGTTTGCCGCGGAGCCCAGGCGATTGCCTCGCTCTCCGCCCTGGGCGCGGTGTGCCACGCGACGGGCGATGTGGTGCGCGCCCTATTGCCGGAGCGCTCGCTGGAAGCCGCCCTGGCGGCGCTGCGCAAAAGCCAGGCCCGCCTCATCAGCGTGACGCCGGTGCAGGCCACGCTGGAAGATTACTTCCTGTCGCGTATCGGGGACGAAAAGCCGAGTGAGGTGAAGGCATGATCGGACGGCTTTGGGCGATTGCCTACAATACCTATCGCGAGGCGGTACGCGACCGCGTGCTGTACAACCTGATTCTGTTCGCCCTGCTCATCGTGGGCTCGTCGGTGATCTTCGGCCAGATCTCGCTGCAGATCAACCGCATCGTGCTGATCAACCTCGGGCTGACGGCGATCTCGCTGTTCGGCATTGTGATTGCCATCTTCATCGGGATCGGACTGGTTTCCAAAGAGATTGAGAAGAAGACGCTGTACACCGTGCTGGCGGCGCGTCCGGTGCGGCGCTGGGAGTTCATCACCGGCAAGTTCCTCGGCCTGGTGATGACCCTGACGGTGAACGCGCTGCTGATGAGCGTGGGCTTCTTTGCCGCGGTGTTCTACGTCTCGCACCGGCTGGGCCGCGGCGATCTGCAACTGGTCACGGCGGTCTACTTCATCCTGCTGGAATTTGTGATGATCACCGCCCTGGCGCTGCTGTTCTCCACCTTTTCGACGCCGGTCTTCTCCTCCATCTTCGCCTTTGCCATCTTTGCCATCGGCACCTTCGGCGAAGACCTGCGCGGCCTTGCCCGGATGACCAGCGGCGTGACCCATTGGGCGATGACCGGGGCGGCTTACCTGGTGCCCAACTTTGCCGCGCTCAACGTCATCAGCCAGGTGGCGCACGACACGGCGGTGGAGCCCAAGCTGATCCTGCTGAACACTCTGTACGTGCTGGCCTATACGGCGGCGGTGCTCACCGCCTCGGTCTGGATCTTCGAGCGGCGTAATCTGAAATGACCAGAAATCTGCGGATGGGGACAAGTCTCGGGCTGTTGCTGGCGGCACTGCTGGCGGCCAGCGCCGTCCTGGTGCGCCAGGTGGACCGGGTGCGCGACGATGAGCCGCTGCAGGAGGTTCTCTACATCCCTTCGCCCACCGTGGTCAAACGCATGAGCCTGGGCTACTCCGGGCTGCTGGCCGACATTTACTGGACCCGGGTGGTGCAGTACTTTGGCACCAAGCACCGCGCCCAGGCGAAGCAGTACCTGATCCTGAAGCCGCTGCTGGAGATGACCACCGGCGCTCGATCCCAAGCTGCTTCCGGCCTACCAGTTCGGCTCGGTTTTTCTGGCCCAGAAGCCGCCCGAGGGGGCAGGCGATCCGCAGTCCGCCGCCGAGCTGGTGGAAAGCGGCATCCGCGAGAATCCCCAATCCTGGCGGCTGTACTACGATCTCGGCTACATCTACTGGCTGGAGCTGAAGGATCCGCAGAAGGCCGCCGATGCGTTTGATCGCGGCTCCAGGATTCCGGGTGCCCTGCCCTGGATGCGGGTAATGGCGGCGGCGCTGGCGGCGCACGCCGGCGAAACCGAGACCGCGACCTACATGTGGACCAACATCCTGAAGAGCACCGACGATCCGAACCTGAGGAGGAACGCCATCAACCGCCTGCGCTGCCTGCGGGTGGATAGCGACGTCAAGCGGCTGCAGGATGCGGTGGACGAGTTTACCAAGCAGCATGGGCACCTGCCCGCAAACTGGCAGGAGATGATCTCGGCGGGCTTGTTGTATGGCCAGCCGGTGGACCCCAGGGGAGATATCTACCGCCTGGTGGACGGACGGGTGCAGGTTGCGCAGCCCGATTATTTCCCGTTCATCACGCGCGGTCTTCCTCCTGGCGAGCAACCCGGGGGCCTGCCCGGCGAACAGGGATACAAGGTTCCCAAACACCTGATATGAGGAAAGCGACTGCGGGACTCTTCCTGCTGCTATGGTTCGGCATCCCGCTGCTCTGGGCCCAGCCGAACGGGATCGGCGCGCGTGAGGCGGCGGCGAAAATCGATGCGCGCTACAACGGCATGAAGTCCCTGCGCGCCAATTTCACGGAAAATTATTCAGGCGGCGGGATCGCGCGCAGCGAGAGCGGAACCCTGTGGCTGAAGAAGCCGGGCAAGATGCGCTGGGATTACACCTCGCCGCACAAGAAGATCTTTCTGATCGATGGCGCCGCCGCCTGGTTCTATGAGCCGGAGCAGCGCCAGGCGCGGCACATGAAGGTGAAAAGTCTGGACGATCTGCGCTCGCCGCTGCGCTACCTGCTGGGGCGCACCCGTCTGGAAAAAGAGCTGCGCGGCCTCTCGCTGGCCGTGGACGTAACGCCGGAAAAAGCCGGAGACGTGGTGCTGCGCGGGGTTCCCGTGGGCATGGAAGACCGCATCTCGGAGGTGCTGCTGGAGAGCGACGCGCAGGGCTATTTGCGCCGCATCGCGATGGACAGCCTCGACGGCAGCAAAACCGAGTTCCGCCTGGAACAACAGCAGGACAATCTCGCGATCCCCGATTCCGAGTTCCGCTTCCAGCCGCCAGCCGGGGTGGAAGTTCTCGAAGGCGAACCGCTAGAACCCTGAGGGTCTCCCGGCGGGCCGGGCGCGTCGGGTAATGCGGCAACAGACGCCGCTGGCGCCAGGCGCACGGCGGGGCGTAGGAAGTCCACGATCCCACATCTGCCAAAGGAAGGCAGATATGGGGCACCCTCGCAGGCGCGTAGTAAGTTGTGAGATTGGGATAAAAGACGGGCTCTCCGGGCTACAATCCCCGAGCTATCACAATGTTACACTGAAGGCCAGGGACCGCGGTAAATGTAAGCTTCGAACACACCTGCCGCCGCGGGGGAGACGAATGGCCGAATTTGTGATTCGGGTTGCGGATGAGCGCGGCAAGGTGCTGGAAAAGGCCGAGTCGGGGTACTCCGCTGCGGAAATTCGGGACCGTTATCAGCAATCCGGCTACCTGGTGTACTGGGTAAAGCCGCGCGGGCTGATCTCCGGCGGCGAAATCCGGCTGCCGCAGCGTCGCAAGGTCAAGCTGGAAGAGTTCGTCATCTTCAACCAGCAGTTCCTGACCCTGATCCGCGCCGGACTTCCAATCGTGCAGGCTCTCGATCTACTGGCCAAACGGCAGCGCAACCAGTACTTCCGCATGCTGCTGGAAGACGTGCGCGACCGGACCAAGGGCGGAGACCTCATCTCCGACGCCTTCGACAAACAGGGCGCGTTTCCCAAGATCTACTCCACCACGCTGATGGCGGGCGAAAAGAGCGGCAACCTGGACGAGGTGCTCTCCCGCTACGTTGCCTTCCAGCGCCTGGGGCTGAGCTTTCGCAAGAAACTGATCGCCTCGCTGGTCTATCCGGTTCTGCTGGTGGTGGGCGTCATCGGGCTGGTGATCATGCTGGTCACCTTTGTCATTCCGAAATTTTCCGAGCTATTTTCCGATCTGAATCAGAAGCTGCCGCCGCTGACCGAATTCACCATCAGCACGGCGATGGCCCTGCGCCATTACCTGCCGGTGATTGTGATCGCCGCCGTGGTGATCTTCGTGGTGGTGAACCGCTGGTCCAAGACGCCTGGAGGCTCCGAGACCCTGGACAGATTCAAGATGAACCTGCCGGTGGTGGGCACCATCTGGCAGCGCTACCAGATCGCGGTCTTCTCGCGTATGATGTCCACCCTGCTCTCCGGCGGACTGCCGCTGGTCACCTCGCTGGAGACCGCGGGCCAGTCGATGGGCAGCCGCCTGATCGTAAACGGTATCAGCGAAGCCTCCAAGAGCGTGCGCGAAGGCCAGACGCTGGCGCAGAGCCTGGAGCAGACCGGGGTGTTTCCGGACCTGGCGGTGGAGATGGTCGAGGTTGGCGAGGCCACCGGCGCGCTGCCCACCATGCTGAGTTCGATTGCCGAGTTCTACGAAGAAGACGTGCAGTCGGCACTGGCGGCGGCCATGTCGCTCATCGAGCCGCTGATTCTGGTGGTGATGGGCCTGGTGGTTGGATTTATCCTGATCTCGCTCTACCTGCCGATCTTCAGCTTTACGGCGGCCTGACAGAGGCTGCGGCGCTGCATCCAGCGCAACGAGGGTTATGACACAACCGCTTTTTGTAGAACCGGTTTCGGACGCAAACGAGGAGCAGCGGCGGGCTCAGGAATTGGCGCGCCGCTATCGCTGCGAGTACATCGAGCTGAAGGGATTCAAGATTCAGCATGAACTGTTCCGCAAGGTTCCGGTCGAGCTGATGTTCCGCTTCAACTTCATTCCGCTCGAAGAACTCGCCGACGGACGCCTGGCGATTGCGTTGCCGGACCCAAGCCAGCTGATGGTGATCGATGAGATCGGCCTGCTGCTCAACCGCAGGCTGGCGCCCCGGGTGGCGACGCTCACCGAGATCACCGAAATCCTCAAGAAGACCGAGCAGTCGCAGCGCGTGCTGGACGAGGCCGGCGAAACCTTTACCCTCGACGTGATCCACGACGACGACGCCAACGGCGAGGAAAACCTCTCCATTGAAAAGCTGACCCAGGAAGACGACACCAGCCCCATCATCAAGCTGGTGGGCTCGACCATCTTCTCCGCCCTGGAGCGGCGGGCCAGCGATATTCACATCGAAACCCGCGACGATTGCGTGGTCATCAAGTACCGCATCGACGGCGTGCTGCAGGAGGCGATGAAGCCCATCGGCAAGGAGCATCACTCCACCATCATCTCGCGCATCAAGGTGATGAGCGAGCTGGACATTGCCGAGCGCCGCGTGCCCCAGGACGGCCGCTTCCGCGTGCGCTACCGCGGACGCTTCATCGACTTCCGCGTCTCCATCATGCCCAGCATCCATGGCGAAGACGCGGTGCTGCGCGTGCTCGACAAGGAGTCGATGAGCGAGCAGTTCCACAAGCTCACTCTGGACGTGGTCGGCTTCAGCGATTACGACCTCAAGAAGTTCCGCCAATACATCGCCGAGCCTTACGGCATGGTGCTGGTGACGGGCCCGACCGGCTCAGGGCAAGACAACCACCCTGTATGCCGCGCTCAATGAGATCAAGTCCGACGAGGACAAGATCATCACCATCGAGGACCCGGTCGAGTATCAGCTGCGCGGCATCACCCAGATTCCGGTGAACGAAAAAAAGGGGCTGACGTTTGCCCGCGGATTGCGCTCCATTCTCCGCCACGATCCGGATAAGATCATGGTGGGCGAAATCCGCGACCAGGAGACGGCGCAGATCGCCATCAACTCGGCGCTCACCGGGCACCTGGTTTTTACCACGGTGCACGCCAACAACGTGGTGGACGTCATCGGACGCTTTTTGAATATCGGCGTAGAGCCGTACAACTTTGTCTCTTCGCTCAACTGCATCCTGGCGCAGCGGCTGGTGCGCCTCATCTGCCAGCACTGCAAGCAGCAGGTGCATTACAACGACGAGCAGTTGGAACTCGCCGGACTGCGTCCCGAGGAGTGGCGCGGCGTTCCGTTCTACGAGGGCCCCGGATGCATGGAGTGCGCCGGAACCGGCTTCCACGGACGGACCGCGATCCACGAACTGCTGGATTTGACCGATCATATCCGGGAGTTGATCCTGGAGCGGCGTCCCAGCTCGGAGATCCGCCGCGCGGCGCGCGACGAAGGAATGCAGTTCCTGCGCGAGTCGGCGCTGGACAAGGTCAGGACCGGAGTTTCCACGCTGAAGGAAATTAACAAAGTCACATTTATCGAGTCGACCCGCTGATGCCGGAAAGAAAAAATGTAATGCGCCTGCCCCGCGTCGCCTGCGAAGTCACTCCGCAGGGCGTGGCCGCCGCCCGCGCTGAGGGCAAGACGGGCGCAATCGGCGCCATCCACAGCTGCACACTGGGCGCCGGGGTTTTAACGCCCACGCTGACCGCGCAAAACGTGCAGGACGCCAAGGCGCTCAGCGATGCCATCGCACAGGCCCTGACGGCCGTGGGCGGACGCAGTCAGGAGGTCATCGCGGTGCTGCCGGATTCGGCGGTGCGCGTAACCCTGCTGGATTTCGATTCGCTGCCGGAACGCCGCCAGGAGGCCGATGCCACGGTGCGCTTCCGCCTGCGCAAGTCTCTGCCCTTCGATATCGAAAAGGCCGCTCTGAGCTTCGATGTGCAGCGGACTCCGCAGGGCCTGCGCGTGGCCGCTGCGATTGTCCTGCACTCTGTGCTGGAAGAATACGAGTCGGTCTTCCGCGCCGCCGGCTGCTCGCCGGGCGTGGTGATGCCCTCCAGCCTGGGAGCGATGGGAGCGATCAACGAGCCGCGCCCCACCATGCTGCTCAAGGTAGGGCAGGACGCGACTACCGTGGCGGTGGTCAGCGACGGCCAGCTGCTGCTGTTCCGCATTCTGGAAGGAGCCGGCAGCGTGGCCGTGGGCGCCAGGCAGCTGGCCGACGACATTTATCCGTCGCTGGTCTACTTCCAGGATAACTACGGCATGAGCGTGGAAACCTTGCTGGTCAGCGGAATCCACAGCCTGGCCGAGATCTCCGCCGCGCTGGAGGAGCAGACCGGCGTCAAGGTGCGCGAGCTGATCGAACCCGGCGCAGTGAATGAAAAGCTGCGCAATGAGTTTGCAGGCGCCATTGGGGCCCTGCGGTAAGAAAGAGGACCGGACGTTGCGACTGAACATCAATCTGGCGACCAAGCCGTACCAGGATGTACGCCGCGTGCTGCTGCATTGGGGTGGGCTGGTCCTGCTGCTTGCGCTGTGCACCGCGGGCCTGCTCTGGATGGCGGTGACCAACTGGCGGGAATCGCGCGAGGTGAACGCGAAGATCGCCGGACTGAACTCGGAAATCGCGGCCCTGGACCGCCAGCATGAAGCGGCGCTGGCCCTGGTGCAGCTTCCCCAGAATCGCCCCGTCATGGACGACTCCAAGTTCCTGAATGGATTGATTGCGCGCAAGTCCTTCTCCTGGACCCGCGTCTTCATGCAATTGGAAGAGATCATGCCGCCCAAGCTGCACGTGGTTTCCATCCAGCCCGCGCTCTCCCCCAAAACCGATACGGTGGAGGTACACATGTCGGTTGCCGGCACCTCGCGCGACGCCGCGGTGGAATTGGTGAAGCGGCTGGAGCAATCCCCCTCGTTCCGCGATGCACGCATCGAGGAGGAGAGCTCGTTGAAACTGGCGAAGGAGAGCTCGGACACGGTGCAGTTTCACCTGACGGCAATCTACGTTCCGCGGCCCGCTCCTGCGGCCGGGACGGCGGAGAGCCAAAAGCCGGTGGCCAAATCGCCGGAAGGCAAACCTGCTGCAACCAAACCCGCTGCATCCAAAGCTGCTGCATCCAAGGCCGCGGGAACCAGCGTCGCGCAAGCCAAAGGAGGGCCGCAATGACCGTCGATCTGCGGGACGTGCGGACGCAGTTGCTGATTGCCGTGGCCGTGCTGGTGTTGCTGGACCTGGCGGCGGTGGCCGTACTGCTGTCTCCGGCGGGCCGCTCGCGCAGTGCGCGGCAGCAGCAATTTGAACAGCTGCGGATGGTCAAGATGGAGCGCGCCCGGACGTCCGCCTCAACCCAGGGCATGGACCAGAAGATTGCAACCGCCCGTGAGCAGGAGCAGGACTTCGACCGCGAGCGGCTCACCGGGCGCTATTCGGACATGTCGGAGCTGTTGTCCCACATTGCGGGCGAGGCCGGCGTCAACGTCAGCGACGTAAAATACGACGAGCAGGCGAGCAAAGAAAAAGACAAAGCGGCGCCGCCGGGATATGACGGCATCGGCATCGCCATGCAGGTGCATGGCAGCTACGCGCAGGACATGCGGTTTATCAACGCCGTGGAGCGGCAGAAGAAGCTGCTTCTGATCGACTCGGTCAGCTTCGGCGGAATGCAGAGCGATGAGCTGACGGTTTCAGTCCACCTCACCACCTATTTGAGGAGCGCGGTATGAAGGCGGTAGCCACCGGCAAAACCAAACAGTGGGTCGCAACCGCACTGGTGCTGGCCGCCGTGTTCATGGTGGCGCACGCCTTTCTTCCCAGCGGCGGAGGTGCGCCGTCGCCGGTCGCGGTGCAGACGGCTCCCGCCAAGGGCACGGCCGATTCGGGCGAGGAATCGCTAGACCCGAGGCTGCACTTGGACCTGCTGGCCAGTTCCGAGGCGGTGAAGTACGAGGGTGAGGGCAAGAATATTTTTCGGGCCACGTCCGAGGTGGCGATCCCCGCGGTGAAAGTCTCGCCGCTGCTGGCCAAACAGCAGCAGCAGGAACAGGCGGCCAAAGCGCTGGCGGCCAGCCTTCCGCCACCCCCGCCACCGATTAACCTGAAGTTTTTCGGCTTCAGCAACAAGCCGGGGGAAACGCCCAAGGCCTTTCTCTCCCAGGGTGACGACGTGTGGATCGCGCGCGAGGGCGATGTGGTGAACCGTCATTACAAGATCGTGCACATCTCACCCACCGCGGTGGAGGTGGAAGATCTGCTGAACAGCAACCGCCAGAGCATTCGATTGACGCAGGGATAGGAGCCATGCGCAGCAGGCGTTTACGGCGCGGAAACCTCAGACGGCGGGACTCCGGCTACATGCTGCTGGTGCTCATGATAGCGGTCGCGGTGCTGACCATCACGATGTTGCAGGTGGGCATGAACTACCGCCGCAGCATCCTGCGCGACCGCGAGGTGGAGATGATCCACCGCGGGGTGCAGTACGAGCGGGCGGTCCAGCTCTACTACCGAAAGTTCGGCAGCTATCCGACCTCGATCGAGCAGTTGGAGAACACCAATAAAATCCGCTATCTGCGCAAGCGGTACAAGGACCCCCTATCTCCGGATGGGCAATGGCAGATTGCTCATCTTACGGACATAAAACTGACAGGATTCAGCCTGACGGCAGTGGCCGGCGCGCCGGCAGCCGGAAGTGCCGGTCTGACGGGCGCAGCAGGGACCACCGCCACGGCAGCCGCGAATGCCTCGCAGGCCAATAGCAATATCCTGGGCAGCACGGCATCCGGAGCGGCGCAGAACGCAGACGGAACCAGCGCGGGAACCGGCACCGGCAGCACGGCCGTCCAGACGACTGGAAGCTCCGGCACCGGCCCGGCAGATACTACCGGCGGCGCCTCCGCCAATGGAGCAGGCCCGCTGCTCGGCGGCGGCCCCATGCTCGGAGTGATCAGTAAGTCCAAGGCCGAGGGAATTCACTCCTTCAACGACAAGACTCATTACAACGAGTGGTATTTCATCTACGTGCCGACCCAGGACAAGCCAGGAGTGCAACTGACGGGGCCGTTCAATCCCAACATGACCGTCGGTTTAACCACCACCACGGGAACGCCCACCGGACAGCCGGGCACACCGGCATCCTCTACCACGGCGCCCGGAAGCTCAACCTCGGCGGCTCCAACGCCAGCCGCGCCACCCCCTGCTACTACGCCAGCACCCTGATTCAGGCATCGCCCCCGATGGCGCAAACGAAAACCCCCGCCACCGAGGACGGGGGTTTGTAGTTCGTAGCAGGCAAGCCGCCGCGATCCGTTCTGCTCCGTTCTGCGCTGAACTTTATGCGCTGAACGACGAGCCGCAGCCGCAGGTGCTCTTGACGTTGGGGTTTTCAAACTTGAAGCCGGCACCTTCCAGGGTCTCGATGTAATCCACGGTTGCGCCTTGCAGATACATGAGCGAGGTCGCATCGATGAATACCTTCAGGTCCCCGAACTCGAAAGTCTTGTCCATGGCTCCGGCGCCATTCTCAAACTGCATGCTGTAGGAGAATCCGGAGCATCCGCCACCTACAACACCCACGCGAAGACCGCTGGGAACGGGAGTCTGCTGAGCCATGATCTCTTTCACCTTTGCAATGGCGGACGGAGTAAGGGTGAGAGGTGCGTTCTTAACCTCGGGAGTGGTAGTGGTCGTGGACATGGCGTTTTTCTCCTCGTCGAAAATCCTAATATAGCAAATCTCCGGGCCTGAATGTCACCTGGTATCGGTGGCGCTAAACCGCGAAGATTTCAATCCTTGTTTTTTGATGCGACCGGAACTCTGGGGGTCGCAAAAACTTCTGTGCGATGCCGGGTGGCGCGGCCAGGTTGTCCCACGCGCCGCAAAGGAAACAAATTATATCCGCTTGACCCTTGCGAAATCATGCCTATAATGCATGGGTCCAGTTCGTCGCGGCGGTGGAGGGCGCGGCCTATCCTTGTACCCGCGACGAAGGGCACGGGTGGTGTTTATGGAGCCAATGTCTGTGTTGCTGACGATCTGGGGCGTGCTGACCACGGTGCTGGTGGTCCTGCTGATCTACCGCAGTGCGCTTGCCAGGCATGAGGACGATGAACTCTTTTTGACCAGCGCCGAGGCGCACTTCGAGAGAGAGCAGCAGGAGCTGATGGTCCGGATGGACCGGCTGCGCCCGTTCCTCAGTGTCCTGGGCGCCTCCAGCGGAGTGCTCCTGCTCATCATGGCGGGCCTGTGGGTGTGGCGCGGCTTTTAGCCGGATGTAGCGTTAACCGGATGTAGCATTTCGCCTCAGCCGCCGGCAGACCGTTATTTGTTGGCCAGCGGCTCTTTGTGAAACGGCTCGAAGACGAGCGGGTTGGGCCGCCGCACGTTGCCCACCCGCACGACCTTCTTCCCTTCCAGGAAACCGATCAGCGACTCCTGTAGAATTTCGCCCCGCCATCCCGCCATCACCTCGGGGAGTGGCGTCCCTTCCTGATCGAGAAACCAGCGCACGATCTCCTGAATATCGCTCGTGGTGGCCAGCAATGCCGTATCTACGTTGGTCTCCGCCGCCAAATTGGCAACCGCAACCGAGAGCAGCTTGGCCAGCACCGCAACCTGCGGCGGGTCGTCGCGCCGCTCGTTGCTCGGCAGATCGGACTCCGGTATGGAGCGGGCTCGGGCGACGGCGTCCACCACATCCTGCTCGGCCTTGCGCAGCATCCGGCTGTCCAGGCCGCGAATCGAGAACAGGTCCTCCGCGGTTGCAGGGGAGCGGCGCGCGATCTCAATCAGCATGCTGTCGCCCAGCACGCGCGAAACCGGAACGTTGAGGCCAGAGGCCTGCCGGTCGCGCCAGCGCCAAACTTCTCGCAGCACCGCCAGCTGGCGGCGGCTCAGGCGCGCACTGCCGGAGATCTTCCAGCGCTCGTCCTCGCGCAACACGGTCTTCACCAGATGATCGCACTCGCCGCGCACCCAGCTGGTGCGATCCAGCTTGCCCGCGCGCTCCAGGATCTTTTCCCGCATCGGCAGCAGATAGCGAACATCGTCGGCGGCATATTCCAGCTGCACCGGACGCAGCGGGCGCTTGCGCCAGTCGGTAAAGCTCTCTCCGCCGTTCACCCGTGCGTTCAAAATGCGCAGGCAGAGATTGGTGTGCGAGAGCGGATATCCGTAGCCCAGCAGCCCGGCGGCCACCTGCAGATCCAGCACGCACGCCGGAGCCGCGTCGGCTCCCTTGGCACAGAACTTCACCTCCTGGCGGGCGGCGACGGTGACCAGTTCGCGGTCGGGCGCGGCCAGCAGCTCCCACATCGGACGAAGGCCGGGAAAGACGATGGGATCGACGATGAAGATCTCTTCCGCGGTGGACAGCTGCACCAGGCAGAGCTCCGGCTCGTAGCGGCCCTCCGAGATAAACTCCGTGTCGAGGCCAATGATGGTTTGCGAGGAGAGGTGGCGCAGCAAAGTTTCAAACTTCGGCGCTGAATCGACGTAGAGTGTTTGATCGAGTGGCATCGGAGAACTTCATTCTAAAAGAAGCAAGCGCGGAGAAACCAGCCCCGGCCGGGTAAGGCTAAAAATAAGAAGCTCGGATTGCGGCGGAACGAACCCCGAGAGATCCCTGCAGGCAGTCGTTCCGCCTGCTTTCAACCAGCAAGTTCAACAGACCCACCCAAGCCAACGGATGGCTTGGATGGGGCACCCTGTTGCTCTGTTCAGATTCCATACAAAAAACTACACCACCACGCTGACCACGCTTTGCACCGAAGGCGCGCTGCGCAACTCGGCCAGCACTTCGGCGGAGGCCAACTCATCGACCTGCACAATGGCCAGGGCCTGCCGTCCTTCGCGCCCCAGCGAGAGTCGGGCAATGTTGATGCCGTGCTTGCCCAGCAGCGTTCCGATGGAGCCCACCACGCCGGGCGCATCCAGATTGGAGAAGACGATGAATTTGCCCTCCAGATGCGATTCGATCTCGATTCCGTTCAGGCGCGTCAGTCGCGGCCAAGCGCCGTGGAGCAGTGTGCCGCTGCAATCCACCGAGCCGGTGGGACCGATGAGATTGAGGTGGATCAGGTTGACGCGCGCGTTGGGATTGACCCGAAGCTCGCGCACCACCACACCGCGTTCTTCGGCCGCGGCCAGCGCGTTGATGATGTTAGTGTGCCCGTTGTCTTCCGAGCCGAGAATAGCGGCGACGGCGGCGCTGCGGATCAGCTGCGTCTTCCAGCCGCCGATCTCGCCCTCGAACTTCACCTCGATCTCCGCCAGGTTGGAGGTGAACAGCTGCGTGGCCAGGCGTCCCAGCTTGCCCGCCAGCGCCATGTACGGCTTGATCTGCTGGTACTCCACGTCGGAGAGCGAGGGCAGGTTGACCGCATTCTGCGCGATCCCCTCCAGCAGATAGTCGCGCACCTGCTTGGCAATCTGAATGCCCACGGCCTCCTGCCCCTCGCGGGTGGACGCGCCCAGGTGCGGCGTGGCAATCAGGTTGGGCGCCGAGAGCAGGCCGGGATTGCGCGGCGGCTCTTCGCGAAAGACGTCCAGCGCCGCGGCGGCAATGCGTCCGGAGTGCAGCGCGGCTTCCACCGCGCCTTCGTCCACCAGTTCGCCGCGCGCGCAGTTGACCAGGCGGACGCCGGGCTTCATCTGCGCGATGGAGTCGGCGTTGATCATGCTGGCCGTCTGATGGGTCAGCGCCAGGTGCAGCGAAATGTAGTCGGCCTGGGCGTACAACGACTCCAGCGAGATCAGCTCGACGCCCAGCTCCTTGGCGCGCGAGGGAGACAGATACGGATCGCTGCCCACCACCTTCATGCCGAAGGCGCGGGCTCGCTGCGCCGTCTCGGTGCCGATCCTGCCCAGGCCGACGATGCCCAGCGTCTTGCCGTTCAGTTCGGTGCCCTGCAGACTCTTTTTGTCCCACTTGCCGGCGCGGGTGGATTGGTCGGCGCGCGAGATGTGGCGCGCCATGGCCAGCATGAGGCCGAGCGTCAGTTCGGCCACCGAGACGGCGCTGGCGCCGGGGGCGTTCATGACCACGATGCCCCGGCGGGTAGCAACCTCCACATCGATGTTGTCCACGCCTACCCCGGCGCGGCCGATGACGCGCACACTGCCAGCGGCTTCAATCAACTCCGCATCGGCCTGCACGGCCGAGCGCACAATCAGCGCGTCGGCATCGTGGACGGCCAGTTTGGGGTCCAGGATAAACTGCTCCGGGGTGACGACGGTGCAGTTGGGAATCTCCTCCAGCACCTTCATTGCCGCCCCGGCAATTTTTTCCGCCACGACGATCTTCACGTTCACTCTCCGCTCTTGCGTGCTTTGGCGTAAACCAGCTGGGCGGCGCGCAGGCCGTCGCCAAACTGGAAGCTCTCCGGCTTGAGTTGCATGAGAACCTGCTCCAGCCCGCCGATGATGGCGATGCAATCCAGGTAGTCGAGGTAGCCGATGTGCGCAATGCGCAGAATCTGCCCCTTCATCTCGCCCTGCCCATCGGAGAGCACTCCGGCGAACTCTTTTTTGAAACCCTTGACCACGTCGCTGGAGGAGACGCCTGCGGGCGCCTTGATGGCGGTAACGGCAGCGGCGTGCGAGACCGAGAACAGTTCCAGCCCCAGCGCTTCGGCGGCGGTCCGGGTGCACAGGGCGCAGAGTTCGGCATTGGCCACCAGCAGGTCGCGCCCCTTGGCCAGGTCGCCGCTTCCCTGCTGCTCCAGGTAGTCGAGCGCGGCGCCCATGGCGGCGATGAGAGCCACCGACGGGGTGTAGGCGCTTTCGCCCTTCACCGCGTTTTTGCGCTCCTTGCGCAGGTCGAAGTAGTAGCGCGGCTGCGTGCTGGTGTCCATGCGGGCCCAGGCGCGCTCGCTGGCGGCCAGATAGGCCAGGCCGGGAGGAATCATCAGCGCCTTCTGCGAACCGCCGATGATCACATCGATGCCGTCGCCATCCACGTCGAAGGCCGTGGTGCCCAGTCCGGTGATGGCGTCCACCACCAGCAGAGCGTCGGTTCCCTTCACCAGTTTGGCCAGGGCAGATACGTCGTGGCGCACGCCGGTGGAAGTTTCCGTGGCCTGCACAAATACGACCTTCACGTCCGGAGTGAGCAAGGCCTTGACTTCCTCAATGGGAAACGTCTGGCCGTAGGGCTTGGTGAGGACCGCCGTCTGGCAGCCGAATGCCTTGGCCAGCGCAACCCAGCGCTCGCCGAACTTGCCGGCCGACAGCACCAGAACCTTGTCGCCGGGGCTGGTCAGATTGCTGACGGCGGCTTCCATGGCTCCGGTGCCCGAGGCGGCCAGCACCACAACATCGTTGCTGGTGCCGATGAAGACCTTCAACTGCGCCAGAACTTTGAGAAAGAGCGCACGGAATTCCGGGGTGCGGTGGTGGAGGTCGGCGGCTGCCATGGCAAACTGCGCGGCCGGAAGCAGAGGCGTCGGGCCGGGGGTGAAGAGACGAGTCTTACGGAACATGAAGCCTTCTCCTGAAAGTGTCTGCGCGATGCGCGGGTCGAAAGAACCATGCGGATTCAACAGACAAGCGTCGAACGCGCCATCCTAAAGCTCTGTGGGAAGTGAGTGCGAGGGGAGTTCCACGATCGCGCCGCGATGCAGGCCGACCACGATCTCTGCCAGCTCTGCGCTTCTGGAATCGTGGTGAGCAAACGAGTACTCTCCGCTGGAACGGCCAAGTGTGCCCATCGGGGAAGATGGGCCTGAGCGGAATTCTAACAAAACTGCCATTCCTGCGTGGAATCTCTTTTCCAGGCCAGCAGCTTTCACCGCTTAGGAGCCGCCCACCTCACGGGGCGAGGACCTGAGGCCGAAGCATTGACCACTCCGTTATCCCAGCCTGCAAAACCATTGCCGGAATGGTGAATCGTTCCTGCGCTCCTGTGCTCTGGTTTATAGTGGAGCTTCATACGGAAGAGAAGCCATTGTATTTCCCGAACTCCCGTTTTCGCCCGCTCTGCCTGCGTCTGTCTCTTCGATTCGCGCCCGCGTTCCTGCTGCTTTGCCTGCTTGGCTGCGCGCGCTCGGGCCCGGCCGGCAGCGGCGAAATCATGTACGTCTCGGCTCCCCAGGCCAACCTGCGCGACCACGTCGCCACCGTCTACAACCGCGTGGGAACGGTCAAAAACGGCGATCGCGTCGTAGTCTTGGAGCGCCAGCACCGCTTCGTCCGCGTGCGCACCGCGCAGAAGGTGGAAGGCTGGATCGAGCTGCGTGCGCTGGTGCCCGGCGAAATCTACGACCGGTTTCAGCAGCTGAGCAAAGACAACCGCGAGACAGCCGTCGAAGGCCACGGCATCACCCGCGTCGAGTTGAACATGCACGTCGCTCCCGGACGCGAAACCGATACGCTGTATCAGCTCGTCGAAGGCTCCAAGGTGGAGATGCTCAAACGCGCCACCGCCGTGCGCGCCACGCCTGAGGAAGTCGCAGCCCAAAAAGCCGCCGAGCTGGCCCGCGCCGCAGGCGATGCCATCAAGCTGGCGTCCAAAAAGAAACCCAAAACCCCGCCGCCAGCCGCGCCTGAGTCGAAGCCAACCCAGTCCTCCTCTGCCAACCAACCTGCTGCGGAGCCGGCAAACCAGCCCGCCCCGGCCGAGGAAGCCCAGCCCAAGCCGATGGACGACTGGTGGCTGGTGCGCGACGCGCAGGGACACACCGGCTGGGTGCTGGCGCGCATGGTCGATCTCGACCTTCCTCTCGACGTGGTGCAGTACGCCGAGGGCCAGCGCATTCTGGCGGCCTTTGTGCTCAACACCGTGCAGGACGAGCAGAAGGGCACGATTCCCCAGTACCTGGTGCTGTTGAACGAAAACCGCGACGGCATTGCCTACGACTTCAACCAGGTCCGCGTCTTTACCTGGAACCTGAAGAAACATCGCTACGAGACCGGCTACCGCGAACACTTCATCATGGGATATTTCCCGGCCACGATCTCGACCCAAACCTTTGACCGCGAAGGCACCGAGCCGGTCTTCACCCTGCACGAGCAGAACGAGGACGGCTCCATTAGCCCGCGCCAGTACCGGCTCATCGGCAACGTGGTGCGGCAGGTGCTGGCTCCCGGCGAGGTGCCGCCGCATGCGGCCCATTCGCCAGACGAACCCAAGCCCAAGTCCGCGGCGGAAAAGAAACTGCTGCACGGCAAAAGCGGCGCCCATCCCGGCAAGAAACCCTGATCGGACTCCGCAACGGAGTTCAGGGCAAAATTTCAGGCCAAAACTTCCGCGCAGGGCAATCCCCGCAGGGCCAACCCGAATCCTACTCTCTGCAAATGGGAGTTACGGTCATGGCCGAAAAGATCAAGAAGTTAGACCTCCAGAGGGATTACAAGAAGTTTCTTTACTTTATCGATGGCGAGGGCAACGTTTGCCACAAGCCGAAGAGCGGCGGAGGCGAATCGAAGGTTCTGTTGCAGCATGCCGTAGAGCGCGACAACCAGTTTCTCTACTACATCGACAAGCAGGGCGATATCTCGCGCTCGCCCCGCGGCCAGAAAAAGAAAGCCGCGTAATGCCGATTCCAGCTCCGGGCACCCGCCCCGCCGCGCCATGAACGACCCGGCATGGAATATGTACGTCTTCCGCGACGGCAGGTGCACGGTCAGTGGAGCGGAGCTGATTTCCCGCCTGAAGGACGCGCTTTTGCGCGTGTGCAATGCGTCCGCGCAGGACTCCGAAGACTGCCTGCTGGCGGCGCTGATCGCCGCCGGCGAGCTGGAATGCGCGCTGCTGGACAGCTCCGAAGCCGGCGGCTCTTGCCCGGAAGTCTCCTGCGTCACTGCCTCGGAGATCACCGACCTGTTGGCCCAGGCTCTTCTCACCGGGCGCAAAGATTCACTGGTATCAATCTTGCAGAAGGCGGAGCAGCTCCGCATCGGGGAGCGTTACGAGGTTGCCGTGCAGGAGGGATTTGCCTACTACGCGCTGCACCCGCGCAAGGTGGCCATGCTCATCGAGGAACTGGGGTTCGGCACACGCATCGGAACGAGCGTCTGCGTGCTGGGAATCCGCAGCATCGGAGTCACCCTGGGTGCGGTAGCCTGCGCCGCGCTCGCTCTGCGCGGCATTCCGTGCCGGCGCATCAGCGTGCGGCCCTCCGGCCACCCGTACGATCGCAGGCTGGAACTGACGCCGCGCCTGCGCCAATGGGTTGCGGAGGCTGGCGATGCGGAGTTCCTGGTGGTGGACGAAGGACCGGGCATCAGCGGCTCCTCTTTTCTGGCGGTGGCCGAGGCGTTGGAAAGCTGCGGAGTCGATAACAGCCGGATCCACCTGATTGGCAGCCGCGAGGCGGACCCAGCGACTTTGCGCGCCGCCGACGCCTGCCGGCGCTGGGGACGCTACGGTTTTCACGTCATGCAATCTGCGCCACTGGAGCCGCGCGGCGCGGGCGTCAACCTTTCCGGAGGAATGTGGCGAAGGCATTTCCACTGCGCGGCAGACGCCATGCCCGCATCGTGGCCAGCGCTGGAGCCAGCCAGGTTTCTGGCGCGCGACGAGCCGAGCATCTTCCGCTTTGAAGGCTTTGGACACTATGGCGAAGCGGTGGGCGCACGGGCAGCGCTGCTGGCCGATTGCGGGTTTGCCCCGCAGTACCTTGGCAACCGCCGTGGCTTTGGCAACTATGCGCTGGTGCCGGGACGAACGCTGTCCCTGGGCGACCGCTCGCCCGAACTGCTGGAGAGAATGGCCGCCTACGTGGCATTGCGGTGCACCGCCTTTGCGAGCCGCGCGGAGCAGACTCCTGAGCTGGAGACCATGCTGCGCTGGAACTGGGAGAACGAATTCGGCGAAGCACTCGACAGCGCGGAGTCGCGGTTGAGCGCGGAGCGCGTGGTGCTCTGCGACGGGCGCATGATGCCGCACGAGTGGCTGCGGAGCGACCGGGGAGAGCTGCTGAAGCTGGACGCCGGCTCTCACGGCG
Source organism: uncultured Acidobacteriota bacterium (assembly GCA_963742165.1). GTDB lineage: Bacteria > Acidobacteriota > Terriglobia > Terriglobales > Acidobacteriaceae > TOLSYN. The sequence goes on from CAVUKX010000006.1 coordinate 46,027, forward strand.
ACAATCATTTTTTCCCCGGTCCGTGCGATATTGCATGGGACGTGGCGGGAACGATTGTGGAGTGGGAGATCGAGGGCGAGTCGCGCGACTATTTTGTCGGCGAGTACACAAGGCGCTCCGGCGACGCGATTGCCGGGCGGCTCGGTCCCTATCTGCTGGCCTATGCCACGTTTCGCATGGGATGGTCGCGCATGGCAGCGGCGGCCATGCAGGGTGAATTCGACGAAACGCTGCTGGATCGCGACTACAGGCGCTACCGCGCACAGGCGCAGCGGCTTCGGCAACAGACCAGGCCACAAGAGACTGGAGCAACCAGCCGGCAGCCGGTGAACTCGGAGCGCCTGCTTCGCCCGGCTTAAGCGCCCGCAGCCTGCCCGAAGGCAGCGCACTCGGCGTGAGTGGCATCACACGGAAGAGTGATAGCCGCCCTCCCCGGAAGTGACTCCAGGAAACTAGCCTGCCGGTAGGGGCAACGCGCACGTGGATCGCAGCCCGATGCGAAAAGAGGGAGCTTGGCGACTGCAGAGCAGAGCGTGGCGGGCACGGCCCAGGGCCAGAGCTCGCCCCAGCGGCTGAAGCTGACGATTCGCGGCGCGGTGCAGGGCGTCGGCTTCCGTCCGTTTCTCTACCGCCTGGCAACCGAGCTCGGCCTGAACGGCTGGGTCAGCAACACCTCGCGCGGCGTGTTGGTGGAGGTGGAAGGCGCACACGCTCAGTTGGAGCAGTTCCTGCTGCGGGTGGAGCGCGAAAAGCCCGCGATCTCATTCATCCAAAGTTTGGAGAGCAGCTTTGCCGATCCCGCCGGCTATGTGGGATTCGAGATTCGCAAAAGCGAAGACGGCGAGAAGACCGCGCTGGTGATGCCCGACATCGCGACCTGCCCGGAGTGCCTGCGCGAAGTCTTCGACCCGCAGCAATCGCCGCTTCGGCTATCCGTTTACCAACTGCACCCACTGCGGACCGCGCTACACCATCATCGAGTCGCTGCCCTACGACCGGCCGCGCACCACCATGAAGAAATTCACCATGTGCGCCCAGTGCGCGCGCGAGTACGGCGACCCTGCGGACCGCCGCTTCCACGCCCAGCCCAACGCCTGCCCGGAGTGCGGGCCGCAGCTTGAGCTTTGGAGCATGACCGGCGCGGTGCGGGAGCAACGCGGCGCGGCGCTGGAGGAAGCCGCAGATGCGATCCGCGAGGGAAAAATTGTTGGCGTGAAGGGACTGGGCGGCTTCCATCTGATGGTGGACGCGCGCAACGAGGACGCGGTGCGCAGGCTGCGCCAGCGCAAGCATCGCGAGGAGAAGCCGTTCGCGCTGATGTTTCCGGCGGAGGAAGACGTTCTGCGGGAGTGCGAGGCCGGGCCGCTGGAGATGCGGATGCTGCGCTCGCCCGAGTCTCCCATCGTTCTGTTGCGGCGCCAACCGTCGGGCAACTCCGCACTGGCGGATTCGGTGGCGCCGGGCAACCCGATGCTCGGCGTCATGCTTCCTTACACACCGCTGCATCACCTGCTGCTGCGACAGCTGGGATTTGCGGTGGTCGCCACCAGCGGCAACCTGAGCGACGAGCCGATCTGCACCGATGAGCGGGAAGCCTTGGAACGTTTGCATGACATTGCCGATCTGCTGCTGGTGCACAACAGGCCGATTCTGCGCCATGTAGACGACTCGATTGTGCGCCTGATGGCCGGCCGCGAGATGGTGATGCGCCGGGCCCGCGGCTTTGCTCCGCTGCCGGTGATGCTGGACGAAGAGATGCCCACGCTGCTCGGCGTGGGCGCGCACCAGAAGAACACCGTGGCGCTCTCCGTGGGGCGCCAGGTCTTTCTCAGCCAGCACATCGGCGACCTGGAAACCGTGTCGGCGAGCCAGGCCTTCGTGCGCGTGGTGGAGAGCCTGGAAGGACTCTACGATGCCAAGCCGGAAGCCGTGGCCTGCGACCTGCATCCCAACTACGTCTCCACCGAATATGCCAATCGTATCTGCCGCGAGCCGGTGCGGGTGCAGCACCACTATGCCCACGTGCTGGCCTGCATGGCAGAGAACGGGGTAAAGGCTCCGGCGCTCGGCGTGGCCTGGGACGGCAGCGGCTGGGGCCCGGATGGCACGGTGTGGGGAGGCGAGTTTTTAAAGATTGACGAATATGGATATACCAGAGTGGCTCGCCTGCGTCCGCTGCGGCTGGCGGGCAGCGAACGGGCGGTGCGCGAACCGCGGCGCTGCGGACTGGGCCTGCTATACGAATCGTTATACGAAACCATGGGCGAGGAAATCTTTGCGCGCGAGGATCTCCACCCGGTTGCCGCCTTCGGGGGCGAGCGCAAGATTATTGCGACAATGCTGCGGCAGGGACTAAACAGTCCGTGGACATCGAGCGCCGGACGATTGTTTGACGCGGTAGCTTCGCTGATCGGCCTGCGGCAGATCTCGCGCTACGAGGGGCAGGCGGCGATGGAGTTGGAGTGGCTGGCGGAGCGGAGCACCGAGAGCGGCTCCTATGAATTTGCCGTCAGCCAACCTGCTGACAAGGAAGAACCGGCGGAGCTGGACTGGGCTCCGATGGTGCGCGCGATGCTGGCCGAGATTGCGCGCCAGGAGAAGCCGGAGACCATGGCGCGCAAGTTCCACAACACGCTGGCGGAGATGATCGCCCGCGTGGCCGGAGAAGATTTGGCAGTGCCGGTTTTGCTCACCGGCGGATGCTTCCAGAACCGGCTGCTGACCGAGTTGACGGTGGCGCGGCTGCAGACGTGCGGAGTCAAGGTATATTGGCACCAGAGGGTTCCTCCCAACGACGGAGGCATCAGCCTGGGGCAGGTGGTGGCGGCGGCAAGGAAATTGAGATTCGAAAAGATTGTGAGGGAGCAGCCATGTGTTTAGCAGTGCCGGGAAAGATCGTCAGCGTGAGCGGCGAAGATTTGGCACGGCAGGCCCGCGTGGATTTTGGCGGCGTGCTGAAGGAAGTGAACCTGGCCTACGTTCCGGAGGCGCAGATTGGCGAATACGTGCTGGTGCACGTCGGCTTCGCCATTAGCGTGGTGGACGAAGAAGAGGCCGGCAAGGTTTTCGGCTATCTGAAGGAGATGGGCGATCTGGGAGAGTTGGGAGATTTGACGCCTGATCCGGGAACTCAGACACCAGGAGCAAAGCAGTGAAATTTCAATCGGAATATCGCGACGCAGGTGCGGCGCAGGGCTATGCGCAGGAGATTCGCAGAATCACCACGCGGTCCTGGACGCTTATGGAGATCTGTGGCGGACAAACCCACGCCATCGTGAAATTTGGGCTGGATGAGTTGCTGCCGGACAAGATTGAACTGGTGCACGGGCCGGGCTGCCCGGTCTGCGTCACTCCGCTGGAACTGATCGACAAGGCGGTGCAGATTGCGCTGCGGCCCGAGGTGATCTTCTGCTCCTTCGGCGACATGCTGCGCGTGCCGGGAAGCGACTGCGATCTGTTCGGCATCAAGGCGCGGGGAGGCGATGTGCGCATTTTGTATTCGCCGCTGGAAGCGCTGAAGATTGCCAAGGAAAACCCGACGAAAGAGGTTGTGTTCTTTTGCGTGGGCTTTGAGACGACGGCTCCGGCGCATGCCATGGCCATCTATCAGGCCAAGCAGCAGGGCATCAAGAATTTCTCGGTGCTGGTGTCGATCGTGCTGGTGCCGCCGGCGATGCAGGCGATCCTGGGTTCGGATACCAACCGGGTGCAGGGCTTTCTGGCCGCCGGACACGTCTGCGCCATCATGGGCTACGAGGAGTACATCCCGATTGCGGCCAAGTATAAAGTTCCCATCGTGGTGACGGGATTCGAGCCGCTCGACATTCTGCAAGGCATTGCGATGTGCGTAGCGCAGCTGGAAGAAGGCCGCTACGAAGTCGAGAACCAGTACACCCGGGCAGTAACCGAGGCTGGAAACCTTCCGGCGCAGCACTACATAAAAGAAGTGTTCCGCGTGGTCAACCGCAAGTGGCGCGGGATTGGCGAGATTGGCTCCAGTGGCGTGGGCCTTCGGCCTGATTACGCCGAATACGACGCCGAATCTCGCTTCAACGTGGGCGGCTACACCGCCGAGGAGAGCCCGCTGTGCATCAGCGGCCTCATCATGCAGGGGCAGAAGAAGCCGCACGAGTGCAGCGCCTTCGGCAAGCAGTGCACACCGGAGAAGCCGCTGGGCGCGCCCATGGTCTCCAATGAAGGCGCTTGCAACGCGTATTACCGCTACCGCCGCGCCGAGCTGGCCACCGCGGGAAAGAGATAACCGATGAGCACCCTGAAAGACTTTACGCTGAGCTGCCCGCTGCCGATCTCCGACTATCCCACGGTGACGCTGGCCCACGGCGGCGGCGGCAAACTGATGCACCAGCTGATCGAGAAGATGATTCTTCCGGCCTTCAGCAATTCGCTGCTGGAGACGCGGCACGACGGCGCGGTCTTCGAACTGGGCGGCGCGCGGCTGGCATTCACCACAGACTCCTACGTGGTCAATCCACTATTTTTCCCCGGCGGCGACATTGGCTCGCTGGCCATCAATGGCACGGTCAACGATCTTTCGATGTGCGGGGCGCGCCCGGTTTATCTGAGCTGCGGCCTCATCCTCGAAGAGGGGCTCGCCATGGAGACACTTTGGGCGGTGGTGCAGAGCCTGAAGCAGTCGGCTGAAATCGCTGGCGTACAACTGGTGACCGGCGATACCAAGGTGGTCGATCGCGGCAAAGGCGACGGAGTGTTTATCAACACGGCCGGTGTCGGCGTGATCGAACACGGCTTGACCATCGCGCCTTCCAGCGTGCGGGCGGGCGACGTGGTTCTGCTCAGCGGCGACGTGGGCCGTCACGGCATCGCCATCATGGCCATGCGCCAGGGCCTGGAATTCGAGTCGGCAATTGAAAGCGACTGCGCTCCGCTGAACGGCGCGGTGCAGAAGCTGATCTTGGGCAAGGTTGAGGTGCACTGCCTGCGCGACCTGACCCGCGGCGGACTGGGCACCACGCTGATCGAGATTGCCGAGGCCACGGGACTGCAGATCGTCATCGACGAGTTGAAGATTCCGGTGCGCGACGACGTGGCCGGCGCCTGCGAGGTTCTGGGCTTCGACCCGCTGTATTTGGCCAACGAGGGACGCATGATCGTCTTTGTGCCGGAGAGCGAAGCCGCGCGCGCACTGGAGTTGCTGCGCGGCGATCCGCACACCGCCGGCGCCGTGGAGATTGGCCGCGTCTCCGCCGGAAGCCGGCGGACTGGTGAAGATGAAGAGCCGTATCGGCACCACGCGCATCATCGACATGCTGAGCGGAGAGCAGCTGCCGCGCATCTGCTGATCCGTGCGGTTGCTTGAGCTTCGCGGCGGGTACGCGGCAAAAGATGCCGCTCCGGCCGCGGGCGCTCGGGCAGGGACGCGGACACATCCTCAGGTGAGCCTTATCACATCGCGGCGTTCGCCCCACGCCTACACTCGATTGCATGATGGCAGAGCCGTCTTTTTGTGCAAACGAGACTGCCTGCGCAACCAAAAAGGTTTGAGGAGCCGTGGATGCAACTGACGCCAAAGACAGTGCCGCCTCCCTCCGACGATAAGCGCTGGAAGATCGTCGATGGAATGATGCGGCGTCATGGTCACGAACCGCACGCGCTGATCGAGGTGCTGCATTCGGTGCAGGAGACCTTCGGCTTCCTGACCGACGACGCGCTGAAATACGTGGGAGCCTCGCTGCGGGTGCCCCCCAGCAAGGTGTACGGCGTGGCTACCTTCTACCACTTTTTCACCATGAAGCCGCCGGGCGAGCATACCTGCGTCGTCTGCACCGGCACGGCGTGCTACATCAAGGGCGCGCCTGCATTGCTGAATGCGGTGACCGAGGTTGCCGGAATCAAGGCGGGCGAAACCACGGCCGACGGCAAGCTGTCATTGCTGACGGCGCGCTGCGTGGGCTCCTGCGGACTGGCGCCGGCGGTGGTCTTTGACGGCCAGGTGGCCGGCAAAATCACGACCGAATCGATCAAGCAGCGGGTCGCAGCCTACGTGGGCAGCGAACCCGAATCCCTGGTGATAGAGGAACACCGATGAATCAGGACGATCTGGCCAACATTGCGGCCCACACCAAGCAGACCGACAGCAGCTACGATCACATCGTCAAGGTCTGCGTCGCCGCCGGCTGCCTTTCGGCCAACTCCGACCAGGTAAAGACGCAGCTGGAGAGCGAGATAAAGCAGCGCGGCCTGGAGAGCTGCTGCAAGGTGAAGGGCGTGGGCTGCATGGGACTGTGTGCCGCCGGCCCGCTGGTTGCCGCCGACAATAACGACAAGATGTTCCAGGACGTGACCCCGAACGACGCCGGCGCCATCATCGACAACGTGATGGACAATGTGCCAGTTCCCGAAGCCCTGGTGATGGACAGCAAGCTGGAGTTCTTCGTCAAACAGAAGAAGGTGGTGCTGGAGAACTGCGGCGATATCGATCCCGAGCAGATTGAGGATTACATCGCAGCGGATGGCTACGAGGCGCTGTTTCACTGCATCACCCGCCTGAAGCCGCTGGGCGTCATCGAGCAGATCACCCGCAGCGGCCTGCGCGGACGCGGCGGCGCCGGCTTCCCCACGGGGCTGAAGTGGATCACGGTGTACAAGGCCGGCGGCGGCCAGAAGTACGTCATCTGCAATGCCGATGAGGGCGATCCCGGCGCGTTTATGGATCGCAGCGTGCTGGAGAGCGATCCGCACCGCGTGCTGGAAGGCATGGCGATCGCCGGCTACGCGGTGGGAGCCAGCCGCGGCTTCATCTACTGCCGGGCCGAGTACCCGCTGGCGGTCAAGCGGCTGCGTTTGGCCATTCGCCAGGCGGAGAGCCACGGGCTGCTGGGCATGAACATTGGCGACACCCACTTTGACTTCAAAATTGAGATCCGGCTGGGCGCGGGCGCCTTCGTCTGCGGCGAGGAGACTGCACTGATTGCCTCCATCGAAGGAGGGCGCGGCACACCGCGGCCGCGTCCTCCGTTCCCGGCGCAGATGGGGCTGTGGAATGCGCCTACGCTGATCAACAACGTCGAGACCTTCGCCAACGTTGCGCCCATCATTCGCCGCGGCGGCGACTGGTTTGCCTCCATCGGCACCGAGAAGAGCAAAGGCACCAAGGTATTTGCCCTCGCCGGACGCGTCAAAAACACCGGCCTCATCGAAGTCCCCATGGGCATGACGCTGCGCGAGATCATCTTCGGGCTGGGCGGCGGAATCCCGGACGGCCGCCGCTTCAAGGCGGTGCAGTCGGGCGGTCCCTCGGGCGGATGCGTGCCGGAACAGCACCTCGACATCCCGGTGGACTATGATTCGCTGGCCAGCGTCGGCTCCATCATGGGCTCGGGCGGAATGATCGTGATGGATGAAACTTCCTGCATGGTCGATGTCGCCAAGTTCTTCATGGACTTCTGCATGACGGAGTCCTGCGGCAAATGTGTTCCCTGCCGCGTGGGCACCACCCAGATGCACAACATTCTGGAGCGCATTACAGAAGGCCGCGCGGGTGGCCACGAGTTGGAACTGCTGCAACGGCTGACCGGCATGGTGAAGGCGGCGAGCCTGTGCGGCCTGGGGCAGACGGCTCCCAACCCCACGCTGACCACCCTGCGCTACTTTATGGACGAGTATCGCGCGCACATTGAAGAAGGACGCTGCCCGGCCGGGGTCTGCCACCCGGCGAAGGCCGAAGCAGAGGTGGACGCATGAACAATCCAGGGGTAGAGATCCGCACCCTGATGATCGAAGAGCGCGAGTGCGGCGGCCGCGCCGACCAGACCATTCTGGAGGTGGCCGAGGAGAATGGCATCTTTATTCCGACGCTCTGCCGGCTGGCGGGGCTGAGCAATATCGGCGCCTGCCGCATGTGCCTGGTCGAGGTCAAAGGCAGCAACAAGCTGATGCCTGCCTGCGTCACCATCATTCAGGAGGGCATGGAAGTCACGGTGAACTCCCCGCGGCTGGCCGCGTACCGCAAGCTGACCCTGGAGATGCTGTTCAGCGAACGCAACCATATCTGTTCGGTGTGTGTCACCAACGGCCACTGCGACCTGCAAGCGCTGGCGCAGAAGCTGGGCGTCAACCACATCACCATGCCCTACCTGCATCCCCTGATGCCGGTCGACGCCTCGCACCCGCGCTTTATCGCCGACCACAACCGCTGCATCCTGTGCACGCGATGCATCCGGGTTTGCCAGGAGATAGAAGGCGCGCGCACCTGGGACATGATGGGCCGCGGCACCAAGGCTCGCGTGATCACCGATCTGAACCGTCCCTGGGGAGAGAGCGAAACCTGCACCGGCTGCGGCAAATGCGTGCAGGTGTGTCCCACGGGCGCGCTGAGCGACAAGGGACAGGCCGCCGGCGAGATGCTCAAGCGCCGCTCCTTCCTGCCCTACTTGAACATGATGCGGGAGGCGGGGAAATGAGCAAAGTGACGCCGGACGAAGTGACGCCAGGCAAGGCGCGAGTGGCAACGGTTTGGCTGGATGGATGCTCGGGCTGCCACATGTCTCTGCTGGACATGGACGAGCGGCTGATTCTGCTCGCGGAAAAAATCGAGCTCGTGTACAGCCCTCTGGTGGACGCCAAGCAATTCCCCGAGAACGTGGACGTGGCCCTGGTCGAGGGCTCGGTGAGCACCGATGAAGATCTGCACAAGATCAAGCTCATTCGCAAAAATTCCAAGGTCCTGGTCTCGCTGGGCGACTGCGCGGTGACCGGCAACATTCCCTCCATGCGTACGCTGTTCCCGCTGGCCGAGGTGATGGACCGCGTCTACGTGGAGAACTCGACCATCAACCGTCACGTGCCCACCAGGAACGTGCCCAAGCTGCTGGAGCGGGTGCGGCCGTTGCACGAAGTCGTGGCCGTGGACATCTATCTGCCGGGCTGCCCGCCTTCGGCCGACAACATTTTCTATGTGATCAGCGAACTGCTGGAAGGGCGCATGCCGGAGATGGATTCCCGCGCGCGCTTTGGATCCTAGGAGCCGTATGCCTACACTGACGATCGATCCCGTAACCCGCATCGAGGGCCACGCCCGCATCACGGTGCAGTTGGACGAGCAGGGAGAGGTGCAGGATGCACGCTTCCATGTAACCCAGGTGCGCGGCTTTGAAAAGCTCTGCGAAGGCCGCCCCTTCACCGAGATGCCGGCGCTGATGGCGCGCATCTGCGGCATCTGTCCCACCAGCCACCTGCTGGCCTCCAGCAAGGCGTGCGACGAGATCATGGCGGTGCGCATCCCGGAGACGGCAGAGAAGCTGCGCCGCATCATGAACCTGGCGCAGATCATCCAGTCCCACGCGCTCAGCTTCTTCTATCTTTCGTCGCCCGATTTTCTGTTGGGGATGGACTCCGATCCGGCGGAGCGCAACATCCTGGGCGTGGCGCGCAAGCATCCGGCGATGGCGCGCGACGGCATCAAGCTGCGCCAGTTCGGGCAGCGGGTGCTGGAGACTCTGGGCGGCAAGCGGATTCATCCAGGATGGATTGTGCCCGGCGGTGTGAGCCAGCCGCTGGAGGCCGCACAACGCGACCAGATTCTGACCGAGATTCCCGAGGCCATCCGCATCACGCGCGCCACGCTGCACTGGTTCAAGTCGCAGATTGAAAACTTCCGCGCCGAAGTGCGCTCGTTCGCCAATTTTCCCTCGCTGTTTCTGGCCATGGCCAATGACGAAAACCAGCTTGCGGCCTACAGCGGCTGGCTGCGCTTTATGGACGCCAAGCTGAACATCGTGGCCGACCACATCACCGGCGCTCGATTACCAGAACTTCATCGGCGAATCCAGCAACGACGATTCCTACCTCAAGTCCACCTACTACAAGCCGCTCGGATTGAGTGCGGGAATGTATCGCGTGGGACCGCTGGCACGGCTCAACATGTGCCAGTCGCTGGGCACCACGCAGGCCGACGAGGAGCTGGCGGAGTTCCGCGAACTGGAACACCACTCGGTGCTCAGCTCCTTCTACTACCACTATGCCCGGCTGATCGAGGTCCTGTTCTCGCTGGAGCGCATGGAGACCTTGCTGCGCGATCCGGAGATTCTGGGCAAAAACGTACGCGCCCATGCCGCGGCCAACAACTTCGAGGGCGTCGGCATTCTGGAAGCCCCGCGGGGCACGCTGATTCATCACTACCGCATCGACCAGAACGGACTGATCGAGTCGGCCAACCTGGTGATTGCCACCGGGCACAACAATCTTGCGATCAACCACGGAGTCCTCCAGGTGGCGCGGCAGTTTGTAAAAGGCAACGCGCTGGAGCAGGGCATGCTGAATCGCGTGGAAGCCGTGGTGCGCGCCTTCGATCCCTGCCTGAGCTGCTCCACCCACGCCGCAGGCCAGATGCTGCTGGAGATTTCGCTGCTCGCGGCCGATGGCGCTCTGCTGGACCGGCTGCGCCGGTAGCGCTGCGTGCCAGTCGACACCATATCGGGCGAGGCAGCGCCGCGTGCAAGGCCGCCCCGCGTGCTGCTGATCGGATACGGCAATGTTCTGCGTGGCGACGACGCACTCGGCCCGATGACCGTAGAGCTCTTGCGTCCCGTGCTGAGCGGCCGCGTGACAGGCGTAGAGTTGCTGAGCTGCCATCAACTGGCTCCCGAACTGTCCGAGCGCCTTGCCCACTGCGAGCTGGCGCTGTTTGTGGACGCCGCGAACCACGGCGAGCCGGGCACGGTGCGCGTGCAACGGCTGCTGCCCGAAGCCGTGGATCTCGCCAGCCTCACCCACCACGTGCAGCCCTCGGCGCTGCTGGCGCTGGCGCGCGAACTCTACGGACGCGCGCCCGAGGCACTGCTGGTGACGGGCGCAGGAGCAACCTTTGACGACAGCGAGAGCCTTAGCGAGCCAGGCCGCGAGGCGCTGCGGGAAATTTGCCGCCTCGTTCCTCAACTGATTCTGGATTTCCGCGCACACGCAGATGCGGTGGCGATGAAGGAGTGAAGAGGACGCGCGCAGAGTTTGTATTCCGGTCAACAGCCGCTTCCATTGCTTTCAACGGCTTTTGCAGTGCAAGCGGCGAAACGCATTATGACCACAATGCAATTGGCGAGCTGGGCACTTGTCAGGGCACATCCTTCTCCGTAAGATTCGTGCATTGTGAACGTCCGGTGACAGACACCCTGCGGTCTGGATCGCCAAAGAAACAGAGCCCCAACGATGACGGTAAAGAAGACTATTCTCTGCGTGGACGATGAGCAGAACCTGTCCATCCATAAGCTCACCCTCGAGACCCGCGGCTACCGCGTGCTGACATGCAACACGGCGGGCGAGGCCCTCGGCATCGCCGCCCGGTGCACGGTGGATCTGGTGTTGAGCAACGTGGATCTACCCGACGCGCCTTCTCCCGAACTGGTCTACCGCATCAAGTCCCATTGCGCGGAGATTCCGGTGGTGCTGCTGAGCTCTCACATGCGGGTCTTTCATACCGACGCACCGGTGGATCTGCTGTTGAGAAAGGGCACGTATGCGCAGGCGGAGCTGTTGGAGCACATCCGGCTTCTGTTGACCAAGCGCCGCGGCCCGCGCCGTGCGGCCACGCCTCCCGCAGTCCTCGAACGCCGCGCTTCTGCCTGTTGACGAACCTCCGCCCGGAAGCTCCAGCCACACGATCCTGCCCCGCTGCGTCAGGCCCGGCGCGCTCCGCTCGTGTAAAATGGACATACACGCCTATGGCAGCCATTATCCAAGTCGAGAATGTCAGCAAAACCTATCGCATCGGTAAAGTGGACGTGCCGGCGGTGCGCGGCGTCTCCTTCGAAGTGGACAAGGGAGAATTTCTCAGCGTGGTGGGCCCATCGGGCAGCGGCAAGTCCACCCTCTTTTACATTCTCGGCGGACTGGCGCAGGCCGACTCCGGCCGCGTGCTGGTGGATGGCACCGACTTTGCCCGCACCACGCGACTCCGAGAGAACGTTCCTGCGGCGGCGCAAGATCGGCTTCGTCTTCCAGAAGTTCAACCTGCTGCCGACCCTCACCGCCCGCGATAATATCCAGATCGCCCTCGACATTGCCGGTGAGAGCACCGACCACGACGGCGAATACTTCCGCTACATCACCCAACTGCTCGGCATCGACAAGCGTCTGGATCACCGCCCCAGCGAACTGAGCGGCGGCGAGCAGCAGCGGGTCGCCCTGGCACGCGCCCTGATCAATAAACCGGCCATCGTGCTGGCCGACGAGCCAACCGGAAATCTGGATACGCAAAACTCCAACGTGGTGCTGGATATGCTGCAACGCTCCAATCGGGAGTTGGGACAGACCGTGCTGATGATCACCCACAATCCCGAAGCGGCGGGCTACGGCAACCGGATGCTGCACTTCCGCGACGGTCAGGTGGTTGCCCCGGAGCTGGACCCGCAGTGGACCGGCGCGCTCCACGAAGCGCCGCACGGCGGTCAGTAAATCTGCGGGTATCCACAGCTTAGAGGGATTCTCCGGTTTGACAGAGCAAAGTGCTTTGTCTAAACTAAAACAGTCGAGCGGGAGTAACTCAGTGGTAGAGTGCGACCTTGCCAAGGTCGAAGTCGCGGGTTCAAATCCCGTCTCCCGCTCCAGCGATTCTAAAAACCCTCGCCTGCGCGCGAGGGTTTGCCATGAGGAGCGCCTGCTCTTCCGGGTCTGCCGTCTGGCAAAATTCGCTGCAAGAGGCGCGGTAGCCAAGTGGTAAGGCAGAGGTCTGCAAAACCTTTATTCGCCAGTTCGATCCTGGCCCGCGCCTCCAAACTTTCCCCGTAAATAATTGAAATTACATAGTTTCATAAATTTCATATCATCGGCCTCATTGTGGCTGAATGGGGAAAAATTGGCCAAAATCGGGCACATTTTGGCTCGAAAGCGGACAAAAAGCGGACAACGCATTTTGCCCCT
>CAVUKX010000007.1:0-25488 GCA_963742165.1 uncultured Acidobacteriota bacterium
TCTTTTTCCACCCCTCCTATTCCGCACTGCTTCCTGCAAGATTTAACAGTCCAGCAAACTTTCCGCTCATTTCATGCTTGACAGGGTCGTGCGAGGCGGGCAATACTTGCTTATGCTGCACTGCAGCACGATTCGCAGCATTCGGCAATTACATCCATAACCAAGAACCAACCCACTTAGGAGGGGACCATGACTGCCAACACCAAGAAGATTGAAGAGACCATCGAAGCCACATTCTGCCCGACCGCCATCGCCGCACAGTACACCAAGGGCCTGGAGCGCGCCATCGAACTGAGCAAGTCCGGTCTGGATCAGGCCGTGAAGCAGAACGCCGAGATTCTGGCCGCCATCAAGAAGGCCCTGAAGGGTTCCTCGCTGCCTGGCCTGTTCGTGCTTGACCTGGCCGGCGAAGCGATCGAAGGCTTCGTTGCCGTGCAGAAGAGCCTGTTGGATCTGGCCCTGGAGCAGAACAACGCCTCCATCGAAGCCGTCCAGGCCTATGGCAAGGACGCCGAGAAGGCGAAGTCTGATCTGGGCAACGTTCTGCAGGCCTCGTTCGATCGCGCCATCGGCGCGCAGAACCTGGTTGTCGAGTTTGCCGTCAAGCAGACCAAGACCAACATCGAGACCGTGAAGGCTCAGCCCGGCGTTGCCGGCACTGCGGTCGAGACGGTTGCCGATTCGGTTCAGAAGAGCTTTGACACCGTCGTCGCCGCGCAGAAAGAGATCGTCGCTCAGACCACCAAGAACGTGAAGGCCGCTGCCGCCAAGGCGTAAGCAGTCCGAACCAAGCAGTAGCAGAAGTAAGAAGCAGTAGCAGCATGCTTCTCCTGGGGAAACGACGGAGCGCCGCTGTGGGCCGCTACCGGCAGCCAACAGTTGGCGCTCCGTCCGCTCTCCAGAGACGTTTTTCAGAGTGATTGATGTAGTGTCATGGCAGCCGTCTCGGGCTTTCCCGCAGCGGCTGTTTGCACGAAATACCGATCTCATGGGAAGGTCCGTTCGCATGCACGAACGACCTCTCACAATCCTTATGAACTTTGCCCGAGCAGTGTCCGCAGGTATATGCTTATCTCGGGAGGAATGAACAGAATGAGTGACCCACAGGCAGGAAGCAGCAAGCCCGCAGATTCGCTTGAGCAGTGGCGCGAATTGCGGGATACATACGTCGACATCTGGGCCAAAGCATCCGGCGAAGCCGTAAATTCAGAAGCCTATGCGCAAGCCAGCGGAACCATGCTGGAGGCTTTTCTGGCCACTTCGTCCCCCTTTCGGGACGCTCAGAAGAAAGCGATGGTCAGCGCTTTGGAACAATGCAACATGCCCTCCCGTGATGATTATGTGCGGCTGGCCGACCGGTTGGCGAACCTGGAACTCCTGCTCGATGACATGGACGCGCGGTTGAGACAGGTCCATCAGATTCGTCTCCAAAACCGCGGAGCAGCCCGCGGCCGCACCGAAGGCTTCTGCCAAGCCCGAGCCCACTCCCGCCAAGGAACCTGCCGCGGCGCAGCATCTGTTTGCATCCGCACCGGAGCCTGTTACCGTGCCGCATCTGTTTGCCGCACCGGCGCCTTCGCCCAAGGCCGCGTCCGCCGCCAAGCCAGCGGCACCGAAAACGCCCGCCAAAATTACGAAGAAGGGGTCTAAATAACAATGATACCCACCGAACAGGCTACCGTCGGGCAGTTCATGGCGATGCAGGAAAAGCTGCAGACGCTCAGCAAGGTTCTGACGACGCGCGCACCTATTGCGCAGACGCCCAAAGAAGTGATCTGGACCCTCAACAAGGCCAAACTGTACCGTTACGTGCCCGTACTTCCAGAAGATCAGTTGCACCCGGTGCCGATACTTCTGGTGTTCGCACTGATGAACCGCCCTTATATTCTCGATCTCCGTCCGGGCCACAGTTTCGTTGAGTTCATGATCCAGCACGGCTACGACGTGTACCTGTTGGATTGGGGCGCTCCCGGCATCGAGGACAAGAATCTGAAGTTCGACGATTACACCCTCGAATACATGCCGCGCGCTATTCGCCGGATGAAAGAAGTCTCCGGCTCCAGCGAGTTCAGCCTGCTCGGCTGGTGTATCGGCGCCATTCTTACCACGATCTATGCTGCCCTGCGTCCCGACGATGGTTTGCGGAATCTGATTCTTCTCACCGCTCCGCTGGATTTCTCCAACAAGGAAAGCATCACCTTCGCGCGCTGGGTCGACGAGCGGTACTTCGACGTGGACAAGGTTCTGGGCATGTTCGGCAACATGCCGCCTGAGATGATCGAGTACGGCGCCAAGGCACTGAAGCCGGTGGAGAACTACATCGGCAACTACCTCCGCCTCTGGGACAACCTGGACAATCCCCAGGTGATCGATGCCTGGCACGCCATGAATACCTGGGTCACGGATAACATTTCCCTGACCGGCGGGGCATTCCGCCAGCTGATTGTCGATCTGTACCGCAACGACCGCCTGATGCAGGGAACCCTGACGATTCGCGGCCAACAGGTGGATTTGAGCCATCTGCGCGCAAACCTTCTGACCGTGATCGCCGAAGCCGACCACATCACTCCTCCCTGTCAGTCTGAAAGTGTGATGGCCAAGGTTGGCAGCACGGACAAGACCGCGATGAGGATTCCTGGTGGGCACATCGGAATCATGGCAGGCAGCGGAGCCAGCAAACGCACCTGGCCGCAGATCGATCAATGGCTCGCGCAGCGCTCTGAATAGGAGCGATTGCGGGTAGCAGTCACCGATCCTCGTGACGAAAATCAAAAGCCGCTTCCTTCGGGAAGCGGCTTCTCTTTGCCATCCCATCGCCGGCCGGGCCGGTCATGGGATGGCACATTTCGATTAGAAGTGGAAACCGCCGCTGGCGATCAACACTTCGCCGGTGACGTAGTCGGAGAGAGGCGAGCACATGAACAGGACCGCGTTGGCAGCTTCCTCGGGCGAGCCGATGCGGCCCAGCGCGCAGGACTGCTTGGCCTGCTCGATCATGGCGGGCTGCACGCCGATCTTGATGTCCTGCCCATGCATCTTGAAGCTGGATTCAGTGCCGCCCAGCGGCTGCACCATGC
Source organism: uncultured Acidobacteriota bacterium (assembly GCA_963742165.1). Taxonomy (GTDB): domain Bacteria; phylum Acidobacteriota; class Terriglobia; order Terriglobales; family Acidobacteriaceae; genus TOLSYN. The sequence goes on from CAVUKX010000007.1 coordinate 3,078, forward strand.
GGGTATTGATGAGGCCAAAGCCCACGGCGTTGACATTGATGTTGTAGCGGCCCCACTCTTTGGCCAGCACCTTGGTAAGGCCGACGACGCCCGCTTTGCCCGCGCCGTAGCCGGACTGTCCGGCATTGCCGTCCACACCCGAGATCGAGGTGATGTTGACCACCTTGCGCATCACGCACTTGCCCTCGGCGATCTCCGCCTTGGCGGTCTCCCGGAAGTGGTTGGCCGCGGCGCGCAAAATGCGGAAGGGAACGACAAGGTGAATGGTCAGCATGGCCTGGAACTGCTCGTCCGTGGTCTTCTGGATCACGCCGTCCCAGCTGTAGCCGGCGTTGTTGACGATGATATCCAGCCCGCCGAGCTTCTCCAGTGTGGACTGTACCAGCTTGTCCGGCGTCGCTGGGTCCATCAGGTCACCGGAGATGCTGGAAACCTTGTATCCCGCGCCCTGAAATTCCTTGACGGTCTCGCTCAGTACCGCCTCATCGATATCGTTCAGCATCACCTGGGCGCCGGCGGCCGCCAACTTCCCGGCAATTGCTCTTCCGATGCCGCGTCCCGAACCGGTTACCAATGCAGTTTTACCGCTAAGACTAAATGACATAGCGCTCCTCGCCTTTCTCAATTCGAATCGCCGGACTCAGAAACTCCGGGGCTCGATACGACGCGCAGTGCGGCGCACTGCGGCACGATTTCCAATGGAATGCATCCAGCTCTGGATTTGACCGCCTCTACCTGCGCCAGGGCCTTCCCTGTCCAAGTGGCGGACTTGCGGATAGCCCGGACAGTATATCTGTTTTCGCGAATCCAGAACACCCTTCCAACCCGCGTCCAAAGCGGCTCCCGCGAGCCCCCGGCGGGCATGAAAATTGGGCGGCACGCACGCCGCCCAATCCGTCCCATTGAGAGCTTACATGTGGCATCCGCCGTTCACATTCAACTCCTGGCCCGTAATGTAGTCCGCGTCCGCGGCAAGGAATGCAGCAGCCTTGGCCACCTCCCGGGGAGTTGCAAAACGTCCCAGCGGAATCTTGGCCCGCATCTGGGAGGCGACTTTCTCGGGAATCTCCTGCATCATCTCGATCGACGTATATCCGGGGGCAATGGTGTTGGCCGTGATGTTGTGCTTGGCCGACTCCAGAGCCACGGTTTTGGTGAACGCGGTGATGCCGCCCTTGCTGGCCGAGTAGTTCGCCTGTCCGTTAGCCCCATCCTGGGCGGCCACGGAAGTCACGTTGATAATGCGTCCGAAACGCTGGTTGATCATTGCCGGCAACACCGCGGTGGTGGTGTTGAAGGTGCCGTTCAGGTTGGTTTCGATCACGTGCTGCCAATCTTCGTCCGTCATCTTCTGCAGCGATTTCTCATTGCTGATTCCGGCGTTATTGACCAGCACATCGATGCGCTGCCACTTGTCGAGAACGGTGCGGACGATCTTCTGCGCGTCCTCGTTATTGGCCACATCACCCTGGACCACGATGGCGCTGACGCCCAGCTTGCGGACGTCCTTGGCCACGGCCTCGGCAGCTTCGTCATCCGTATTTAGAAAGTTGATCGCCACCGATGCTCCGCGCCGCGCCATCTCCAGCGCAATCGCCTTACCGATGCCGCGCACCGCGCCGGTGACCAGCGCCACCCGGCCCGCCAGCGACATCTTCCCATTTTCTTCCACCGACACCGAGGGCTGAGGATCGCAACAGACCACCGCCGGATCGATTCTCATGACCAGGAAGCCTGCGACCGCCCCGGCTCCAAAGCCGGGCGCGAAGATGCGCATCGGCCGGTCGATCCGCCCGTCGGCCACCGCGTCCCGAATCGCAATCGGAATGCTGGCTGCGGAGGTGTTGCCGACCCGCTCGATATTGAAGTACAGGTGATCGCGCGGAACCTTGGCCGCATCGGCCAGCTTCTCCACCATGGTCTTGTTCGCCTGGTGGGGAATCACAAGGTCGATGGTGTCCATCAGCGAAGTGACTCCGTCGGGAGCCTTCATGGCGGCAAGGTCGTTCATCATCTGCATCAGGTAGCGCCCGGCAAGCGACTTCACCTCCGGACCAAAGACGGTGACATCGTTGTTGAACTCCGGATTGGGCAGGATGATGGAGTTCACCTCGGACCACGGACCACCCGCATAGGTGTTCATGATCTCGATGTCCGGCTCGGCTCCTTCCGGGGCTGGCCCGATGATGGCGGCAGCCGCGCCGTCGCCGAAGATCATGCGCGAGGTGCGAACTGTTCCAATCTTGTCGGAGAACTTCTCCGCACACACCACCAGCACCGGCCGGTTGATGTTCTGCAGAATCCGCACCGCCTCGGAAAAGCCGTAGGCCATGCCGGCGCAGGCAGCCAGCATATCGTTGCAGGCATGGGCCTGCATGATCCCAAGCTCACCGGCAACCCAGCTCGCGTTGGAGGGCATGGTTCTGGCCGAGGTACAGCTGCAGAACAGGACTGCACCGATCTCCGACGGCTTGCGGCCGGATTTGGCCAGGGCCGAACGTGCCGCCAGCAAGCCCATTTCCTCCAGCTTCAGTTCGCTGTAAAGGCGCTGCTCGATTCCGGTCTTCTCCCCAATCTCGGCCTCGGTCATGCGCGACCAGCTGAAGGCGTGGTTGCGGATGAGATCGGCATTGCTGAAAACCAATTCCCCTTCGTACACGCCAAGGCCTTCCAGCTTGGGCATGATTTTGAAATGATCGCGCACCACAATCGGCTTGTAGGCTTTTACTGGCGCCGAAAGCGAGAGCGTCGCCGGCATCTTGAAGCGCGCCGAGTGGGGCAGCTGGCCTCCCTTGGCCCGGCGAATAAACCGCAGCACCTCATTGTTGCGCGGATACAGCGCAATCACGTAGTCGTCGTCCTTCAACTGGCTGACCTCGACGCAGGAGCAGGTCATGGGGTCCCACCGGTACTGGTTGTGCAGGATCATCGCCTGCCGCATCAGCGCTTCCAGTTCGGGAACCTCATGCGAGTACTGAATCACATCGTCATAGCTGAAGCCGGGATAATCGGGATTGTAGGTGAGGAGGCGAAGCGTCTTTCCCTTGCGCGAAGCCAGCATCTCCCCAACCGTGGGCTGGATGGCGCGCAGGTCTCCGCCCGCACTATGCTTGCTCTTGAATCCGTTCAGCAGCAAACCGAACGCTTCGTCCTCGGTCTCCGACTTCCATTGCGTGGGCAGAGTGGCATAGCCTTCCTGAATTTCGGAGGCCACGCGCAGCGAATCCCACGGCTTGCAGGCCGGCAGGAATACATCCTCGCGCTGGCGGGGAAGGTCGCCCCAGCGCGTGGGACGCTCTTCATACATGGTCAGCGCATAGCGGTTGACCCAGTACAGGTTCAGCGCCAGATCACGGCAGATTTCAAAGCGGGATTTGTACTTGCCGGCATGCAGACGCTCCAGAATGTCCTTTTCTGTCGGAGCCTTCTCGCCAAAATCCCTGGAGATCACGGTTTTGAAGTTGTCCAGGGTCTCAATGACTGAAAAATCCAGATCTGGAAAGAAGTTGGATGGAAGAACAATTCGACCGTGCTTGTTGATTACAAATTCCTTCATTATCGTTTATCCCTTGTCTTCGCTTGTGGTCTAGCCGATCCGTCTTTGCTTATGCTGCGCGAAACTCCAGTGCAGGAACCATTCCTGCCAGTCCTATCGGCCTGCGCCGATGGGCTGCCGGGATCACCCGCAAGCTTCGCGTAGCGCTTCAACATTCTTCTTTCGTGACATGGAGTACTCGGCCCGACGGCTTGGGTGTCTATTGTACCTCCTGCCGTCAACCCCCCGCCCGCCATGCCGGATGCCGCCTGCGGGAGCTCCTGGCGGTACCCCGTCCCGGATGGAATCGCAGTGGCGAGCTTCATCGACTACCTCTGACTAAACTCTGAACGGTTCGATTGTACGGCTCTGCGGCGTGGGTAGTTTGTAAGGGTTCTGTTTTAGGTGTACCGCGCAGACCTTGAGCCTACGCTCGGCCGTGTGGCCAGTGAACGGGATAGGCAGTCAAACAAGAGCGGCTTCGCTTCGGCTTGCATCCTGGGCTCCCTGCAATTGCAAGAATAGACCTGATCGGAGCCCGGCGCGGAAAATCGCTCGGGCCACCTCCGGCCGGTCCCTTACATGTAAATTCCACCGTTCACATTCAACTGATGGCCGGTAATATAGCCTCCGTCGGTGACCAGGTAGGCTACGGCCTTGCCAATCTCCTGCGGCTCCGCCAGCCGCTTCAAGGGGATCCGGGAGGTGATCTCGTTCAGAGTACGGGCGGGCAGCCCCGCGACAAGCTCGGTCGCCGTATAGCCGGGCGAGATCACGTTGGCCGTGATGTTGTACTGCGCCATCTCCAAAGCCACGGTCTTGGTAAAGGCCACGATGGCACCCTTGCTCGCTGCGTAATTCGCCATTCCCATGCCCCCGGACTGCGCCACAAACGAGGCAATGTTGACGATGCGTCCGAATTTTCTCTGAATCATCGAAGGCAGAGCGGCCCGGGTGCAGAAGAACGTGCCATTCAGGTTGGTGTTCAGCACATCCGCCCAATCCGCGTCGGTCATCTTGCCCAGCGTCCGGTCGCGATGGATTCCTGCGTTGTTTACCAGAATGTCAACCTGTCCGAATTTTTCCAGGGTCGCGGCCAGTACCCGCTTGGAGTCATCTTTGGAGGAAACATCGCCTTGGATCAGGAAGCTGTCGACGCCCATTCCCTGCATCACCGCCGACAAAGCCTCCGCTTCCGCGGAACTCGACCGGTAGTGGATCGCTACGGTTGCGCCGCGGCTGGCCAGTTCCAGCGCAATAGCCCGTCCGATGCCGCGCGCACCGCCTGTGACAAGGGCGACTTTATCCTGAAGGGGCTTTGGTTGTAGATGTTCCGACTTTTCCTCAAGTGCTGCAGGAGCCATGATCCCGATCTCCTTAAGTTTTATGCCTGGATGAATTCAAGCCGTCGCACATCGATGCGAAATACCGGACACAGCCGCCCTTCGCGCGCATCATGGTAACTCCAAAGAGCTACGGAGGCAAGAAATCGGCGACTCAATCTCCGCGCGCCGTTTTACCAAAGGGAGCGATTCTATCTTACGATTGGACAGCTTCTCAACAACTTGCCGAATTTTCAACCTGAATCGTTTCCTCTTGTGGAAAATGGTGAATTCAGATATTCGGCCTCCGGAAATCACGGCCGTCGCGCCTTCCATCTCTGGCTCATTCTTATCGCATGCACGCAAAAAGTCTGTCTGCTGGCAGACAGACTTCCTGGCCGTTCTTCGTGAATTGCGAGCTGCCGGAAAAGGCCCAAGCGTAGGCCGGGTTACGCAGCCGTCTCGCCGATCGCCACGTCCATATGGCGCTCCGGCATCTCTGCCGGCTGGGCATGCCCGCCGGTTCCGCCCGTCTTCACATTTTTCCGCGCCTTCGCGCGCTTCGGATTCCCGCTGCCTTCGCCCATCGCAACATCCATACTGTTGTGGTCCAACAATCCGGCTGATGCCTGAGCTGAACTCTCCCTCGCGGCGGCAAGCACGCCCACCGGAACGGCAACAGCCCACAGAGCCGTGGTTCCCTCGGACATCAGGGTAAGCCAGCTCAACTGGGCTTGCATGCAGGAGGCAAAAACGCCGTAGACCGTCTCGAAAAGATCACCCGTCAGGCGCTCGCAGGTATCTGCTGCGCAGGAATTGAGTTCGGCCATCGCGGTGAGCGATGATTTCTCGATCCCCAACGCCTGGTCCATGGCTTCGCCGTAAAGTTCGAGCAAATCAGAGGCGAATCCGCCGCTGAAGGTGTGACGTTGGTTTACTTCCACCAGAGACAGAGTGCAGCGATCGGCGGCCATGATTGGGTTCATATTTGCTCCTTTGAAATGAAAAAGGGAATGGCCGCCTGCTTGGTCAATTGCTCAATCCAGCACGTGATCCCACACCCTTTTAGTTATGCTGACTTATGATTCCTGATCGGTCCGGCGGGTTGTGAGCGGCGGCGAAATTTCTCCGGCTCTGGCAACTTTCTGGCGGAGGCCGGCCCATCCGGGTCGGCTGGACCATCGCATGCGAATTGCCCAACGGCATTCCGGAGCAGGAATTCCTCTGCTACACTGATTGCCATCCATTACTTCCATAGCAGGTGCCAATGCCAGCCATACTCTCGTGTGTCAACTTAAAGGGCGGCGTAGGGAAGACCGCCATTTCGGTCAACTTTGCCGCCTACTGCGGCCAGCAAGGCATGCGTACGCTGCTGGTGGATTGCGATCCGCAAACCAACGCCACCTTCTCCTGCATGAGCGGCGAGGACTGGGTCGAGCATGCCAAGCAGTACGGCACCATCGCTTCCCTGCTCGGGGTGCGCAGCATCGCCGGAGAGACCGGCCTTAACGACGCCAAAACCGTAATCAAGAAGGGTGTCTTTGAGAACGTGGACCTGGTGCCGTCGCACATCAGTCTCTTCTCCGTGGATTTGGACCTGGGCGGTGCAGCCGGGCGGGAATTGCGGCTGAAAAAAGCCCTGAAGCCCGTGCTCGACCAGTACGACATGGTCGTCTGCGACTGTCCGCCGAACCTGACCATCCCGACCCAGAACGCGCTTGCCATGAGCACCCATTACGTGGTGCCGGTTCCCCCGGATTACCTCTCCATCCTCGGGGTTGCGTTCCTCAACAACCGGGTTGAAGAGCTGTGCGAGAACCTCGACCACACCATTATCAACGCCGGAATCATCGTCTCCCGCGTGGGACGCAAAGCCACCCACCGCGAGAACCTGGTGGCCAATCTGCGAACTCGCTTTGAATCCCTGGTGCTGCAGACCGAGTTGCGCGAGCGCGTCGCCGTCCCCGAATCCGTATCGCTGCAAAAGTCTGTCTTCGAGATGGGCGACGAGCAGGCGACTCAGGAGTTCACGGCGATGTCACAGGAACTACTGGAACGGATCAAGCCAGCCGCCAAAGCAACCGCTCGATAAGCCGAAGAGAGACCGCGGAACGCCTGCCAGTGTTTGTGCTGGCTCAGCCGGCCGCGGACTTTTCCATCTCCGCCAACTGCTGCCGTGCCGCGGCCAGCTCGGCATATTTCTTGTACGTCCGTCTCCGCGACCTGCATGATCTGCTCCCATCCATTGGGCAGCTCTTCTGACAGATCGTGCAGATCCAATTTCAGTTGGCTCGCCTCAAAACCGAGCTTTTTGATCCTGGCTTTCAGTTCGTCCGTTGCCGGCGTTTCACTCAATGCAGTGCCTCCATTCCCGTATCCTCGAAATATATCAACGCTGCGGAAAACGTGGGACCAAATTTTCGATTCACGATTAGTGCGGATGGATCATCTTGGTTGGATCGACCACGCGATCGAACTCCTCTTCGGTGACGAAACCCAGCTTCAGCGCGGCGGCCTTCAGCGTCAGGTCGTTATCCATCGCGTAATGCGCAATCTGTGAGGCCTTGTCGTAGCCGATCACCGGCGCCAAGGCCGTCACCAGCATCAGGGAGCGGTCCACATACTCCTGGATCTTCTTCAGATTCGGCTTCGTTCCCTCGATCAGGAACCTGCGGAAGTTGGTACACCCGTCGCTCAGCAGGGTGATGGAGTGAGTGAGATTGAAAATCATCAGGGGCTTGTAGACGTTCATCTCCAGGTAGCCGCCCGCGCCGCCAAAACCCACCGCCACGTCGTTGGCCATGACCTGCACGCAGATCATGGTCAGCGCTTCCGCCTGCGTCGGGTTTACCTTGCCCGGCATAATCGATGAGCCCGGCTCGTTCTCCGGAATCTCCAGTTCGGCAAAGCCCGCCCGCGGGCCGCAGGAGAGCAGCCGGATATCGTTGGCGATCTTGTAGAGCGAAACCGCCAGCGTGCGCAAGGTTCCGGAGAGCTGCACCAGCGCATCGTGCGAGCCCTGCACCGCAAATTTGTTCGGCGCGCTGACGAACGGCAGCCCCGTGAGCTCGGGCGATCTCGAAGGCCGCGGCTTCGGCGAAGCCGGGCGCTGCGTTGATGCCGGTGCCCACGGCCGTACCTCCCAGCGCAAGGCGGTACACGCCCTTCAACGCATCTTCCATCCGCTCCAGATCGTCGGCGAGCATGCCCGCATAGCCCGACCACTCCTGCCCGAGCGTCAGCGGCGTGGCATCCTGCATGTGGGTGCGTCCGATCTTGACGATGTCCTTCCACTCTTCGGCCTTGGCGGCAATCGCATCGTGCAGCGCCTTCACCGCCGGCATCAACCGTTGCTTCACACCCAGCGCCGCCGCAATGTTCATGGCCGTGGGAAAGTTATCGTTGGACGACTGCGACATATTGACGTGGTCGTTGGGATGAACCGGCGTCTTGCTCCCCAGCGGCGTGCCCGCAAGCTGGCTGCAGCGATTGGAGATCACCTCATTCACATTCATGTTGAACTGCGTTCCGCTGCCCGTCATCCATACGTGCAGCGGAAACATGTCCTGATGCTGGCCGCCCAGAATTTCGTCGCAGACCTGGACGATCAGTTTGTGGTGCTGGGCCTCGAGCCTGTGGCCGGCATGGTTGGCATTGGCTGCGGCTTTCTTCAGGATGGCGTAGGCGCCGATCATCTCGCGCGGCATCAGGTCCCGGCCTATGCTGAAGTGCTCCAGCGAACGCTGGGTCTGGGCGCCCCAGAGCTTGCCGGCGCCAACCTCTACTTCCCCCAGGCTGTCGGTTTCCTTGCGAGTATCCGGCATGCGCTTTCTCCTTCCCTGTTTCTCCTTCAACGTCCGGTCCAGAAGTTTACCAATTTTCTGTTCCATGGATGAGGCCTTCCCACAGCGAGTTTGCCACCCACACGCATCGGCCAGCGCGTGTGACCGCAATCCAACGCAGTGGCAGCATATTGCCCGTTGCCAGCCACACTGCCCTGTAGACTAGGACGGTGAAGCTGTCCCCCAAGGCGCGCTGGTCGAACGCACGGCTCCCCAACCGCCGTTTCCTTGGGCTGTCTCCGGCCGAGAGCCTGGTATTGCTCCTGTCCATGGCGATTGCAACCGTGGCCGTCTGCTTTCACGAGCCGTGGGCGGACGAGGCGCAGGCTTGGCTCATCGCGCGCGACCTGGGCATTCCCGGAATCCTGCATCAGATGGGGTACGAGGGCAGTCCTCCACTCTGGCATCTTTTGCTCTGGATCCTGACCCGCCTGCACCTGCCCTACGCGGCACTGGGATTCGTCTCCATGGCCCTGGTCGCGGCCGGCATGTATATCTGGCTGCGCTGGAGCCCGCTTCCTGCGCCCGTCCGCCTGCTGGTCCCCTTCGCTTTTTATTACCAGTATCAGTACGCGGTGGTCGCCCGCAGTTACGCGCTCTCCACGTTGCTTGCCTTTGCGGCCGTTGCGCTGTGGAGAGCGAAGCCTCTTCGCGTGCTTCCCTTTGGCTTGGTTCTCGCATTGCTCGTACAAACCAGCTTGTACGGATGCATGATTGCCGGAGGAATCTCCTGCGCCTTTGCCTGGGAATTCCTGTGGGACTTCCGCAAACAGCGGCCTTCGCAAACTCAACTTTTCCAGACGGGCACGGCGGCTGCGATCATCCTGGCTTCCATGGCAATTGCCCGGTCTCTTGCCGAGCCCTATGCGGACTGCAGCTTTCGGGCGGCGCGGCAATTTGAGAAGGGAACCGCCTTCGGCAGCCTCACCCGCGGACTGAGCGGTCTTCCGGAATTCAGTGCGGCGCTCGGCCTCAATCTCACTTTCTTGGGAATCGGCGGGTCGGTGATTCTGCTGGTTCTGATCCTGTCGTGGTTCCTGGCCGTGAAGCGGCTGGCCTGTGTTCTTCCTTTCCTCTTTACCGTGCTTGCCATGGGCTGGGTTTGGTCGAAGCCATGGCATTACGGAATGGCTCTGACGGCATTTCTGGTCTCCGTGTGGGCAGCCTGGCCTGATGGGCCTTCGCCGGAATTTAAACTCCGAACCCAGCTTATGGCGGCCTCTCTGGTTGTCTTGCTGGTTCTCCAGTTGCCGTCCACGGCGGAAACCGTATGGGCAGAAGTGCAAGGGCCGTACTCCGGCAGTCGAGCGACCGCCGAGTATCTTCGTCCTTACGTGGGCAGCCGCCCGATCTACTGCATCAATTTCTATGGAACCGCCATTCAGCCCTATTTCGACCGCAACATCTTCGCCAATTGGCCCACGGCTTATTGGACCTGGTCGAACCGATGGGATTATGAATCCAAACGAATCCTCAAAGAGTCTCCGCCCGGCAATGCGATCGTTGTGGTCCCAGACGGTGGCCAGACAACCTTGAAGCTTGCCAAGTCCGACGTTGCGAGGGCGGGGCTCGCCAAAAGTCACTTCCTGCGAAGGCATGAATTCTGCGGTGCGCAATTCTGGCTGGGCCAAGTCTCTGAGTACGAATGTTATGAAATTTACGAGAGAGCCCGGTAACCAGGCAACGTCGCCGAAAAGTACTGGCCGGTGCAGAAGCTGCGGGCGATATCTCATTTGTGCGTTTCGTCCTATACACCGCTCCCTCTGCGTGGTACGATAGCCGTGCAGTTGATTTGGAAGGACGCAGCGGTAGAAGCGCCCTGAGAGCGACCAACCAAGCGCCTTCGGAACACGTATCTCCTTACGAAATCCCTCCGACTCATTCCGCCAGAGATCAATTCAAAGGAACACGCAACATCATGGAACAAGGAACAGTGAAGTGGTTTAACGACGCAAAGGGATTTGGCTTTATCAGCCGCCAGAACGGCGAAGATGTCTTCGTGCATTTTTCGGCGATTCAGTCGAATGGCTTCAAGAGCCTCCCCGAAGGCAGCGCCGTGCAGTTCAGCGTCGTTAAGGGACCGAAGGGTTTGCAAGCAGAGAACGTGACGATCATCTAAGTGCGTCCGGCTAGCGCTTCAGAAGGGCAGCTTTCGAGCTGCCCTTTTTTCTTTGCTATGCCGATCGTTGAATCCTCCCGGACACAGCTCGGGCAGGGGAGTTTAGGTGGGAATCAGATGGGGATACTTCAGCGTGGAAAGTTCAACTACTTTGAGGGGGCAGCCGATTGAAACGGCTGCCGGGTGTCGCGGAGAATCGCCCGGTGTTTCTGCTGTTGTCTGGAGTAGATGCTGTTCTGCTTGTAAAATATGAGCAACATTGACCATTTGTGGAACTTTTCCAGCCTATTGGCTCATCGCCATCCTTGCTGACCAGGGAATCCATGTGTTCCGGCACCCAGCTCAATACTGGGAGTTGCGGTTCCCCTGCGTCGCGACCCTTGCGGTTGGCATCCCCATCAGGCTCGCAATCAATAAGCGGATGGAGACGCATTGCGCTGCCGCGAAAAGAACTTCCGCCATGGTGGCTGTCTTTGCGGCAAACTCGAAGAAACTGGGAATAGCATGCTCATACATCGTCCGGCCTCCACAGCCTGAAACGCGGGTCATCGGTATAGGTCTCGTCATACTTCTGGTGTGCGGTCTTGCCATCGGACATCGCGAGCGGTCTTGGGTCGGGCAGTCTGAAGAGTTTCTCTAGTCGCTCTATCGCGGCGACCTTCCGCTTTGCGGCTTTCCAATCCGGTATCAGCAGCGATCTTTTGTCCGGCAGTTTATAGAGGTTTTCCAGCCACTCTATTTCGGTGATGATCCTTTCGGTGTTCATATTTGTTACCTCACTTCTTCACTACCCACCATGCTAGAACCTGCGAAGACGGAAGTCTGAGCACAGTAGACCACTTCGGCCTTTGAGGCTGCTGCCTTTACTTGGCCTGTACTCTCTTCTCTAATACAAACCCCTCCGGGCGGGAAAGTTGTAGGTTTCATGGGCACAGCTCTTGCTGGTGGGCCATCCAACCGAACAAAGCAAAGCCCCTAGTCCAACCGACTGGGGGCTCCAGAATCCTGACTCGAAGGCTTTAGCGCCGCCTATATCCATGCCATCCGCCGGTAAACGTAACCCGGCTCGTATGCCACACAAAGCGCTGGTGCCACGTAGGGCGCGAGGGCTGGGTACGCTCGGCGTGATCTTCATCAGCGGATTCGCCACGGCCGAAACGCTGGCACATCCGGGGGCTCACTCCGAGTAGCCTTCCTCGTCCTCCTCTTCATCTTCGTCGTCGGCTTCCTCTTCCTCCTCGTCTTCGTCGTCCTCTTCTTCGTCCTCAGGGTCTTCTCTTGCGAAAATATCGGCAGCAATCACCGGGTAGTCAGCAGAATCGGTGTCCTCTGGAATTTTTCTCATGCCCAATGGTACGCCTCAGACCGCGTTTGGCAACGTCATCGGACGAGCCCGAAGAAGGCGGCGAAGTCGTTCACGGTTGCCCGCTAGTCAGAGCTGCTTTTGACTTCGCCTTCAATCGGGCATATGGTGACAGGATAGCTCGCCTGGTTGAGCCTATACCAAGCTGAAACCACCCGCGTAAGCCTTTCCCGCCGACTCAGCTATCCTTCGGCGTCCTCTTAAGGACTCCGCAATGTCGGCTCCCGCTCCTACTTGGATTGAAGCCAACTTCCGAGTGTTTCTCGACGCTGCACCGGATGCGATGCTGGTCATTGATGACCATGGCCATATTGTCCTTGCCAACCTCCAAGTGGAGAAACTCTTCGTCTATTCGGCTTCAGAACTGCTAGGCCAGAAAGTGAGCGATTGCCTGACCGTGAGGTTGTAGTCAGGATTGCCGACACTGGCTGCGGCATTCCCGCTGAGAATCTCGATAACATCTTCAATCCGTTCTTCACCACCAAAGGCGACAAGGGGACGGGAATTGGGCTGTGGGTAACCAAAAGCATCGTTGAGAAGGTCGGTGGAAGGATCGAAGTCACGAGTTCAACGATGGGCAAGATAGGGACGTGCTTCAGTATCTTCCTTCCGGCCTCAGATACTGTTCCGATAGAGATTCGTGAACGGACGGCTGATGCCGAAGCAGACCGAAAAGTAAAGTCAGCATAAGTCGACAGGCCGAACGTCCGGTGAATGACGGACGAAGGACATTCAAATGACCGATTGCGCAACGCGACATACGAAGCTGCCCACTGGGGCAGTGACGAGAAGTAAAGCCGTGCAAGCTCTGCTTAAAACGCACTCCTGCCAACAGTGTTCGGAGTGCGGGAAGTGGGCGATGTACGTGCCGAAGGGTTCATCGCCGCCAGGTTCAAAAGTATAAGGTTTTGACGATCGACCGTAACTCAGCCTGTACCACGGAAGGTGTCAGCTATGCGTTCAGATATGGTTTTTGATGCGCTGCAAAAGAAAAACCAAAACCGCTTTGTGTTGTGCCACCAAGCATTCAAAGCAATCCGGCTGCTTCACAAAAACAAGACTCGCATTGAGGATACGGCCAATGATGCGCTCATGAGACTTGCGGCTTCGGAGCAGCAAGAAGGAGTGATCGAGCCACAAGATTCGGCTGCACCCGCTCCGCCATCGTCCTAGCCCGGAGAATGCACGAAGGTTGAAGACGCGAGAGGCTCCAATACCGCACGCACCAGCGCCCGGGAGGTCGAGCACGGCCACTGTTCCTAAACGCTGGACGGCGCTGTTAGGAATAGCGAGCGCGTGAGAACTCGACGCCGTATTCTGACATGCCTGACTCTATGTCCATCTCCCGCATCCAAAGGATCCGTCCATCCTGAAAGATGTTTTGACCGCCTTCGGTGTAGTACGTCGCAACCGAAACCGGAGCTTCCGGAGGGAACTGCTCGAAGGTTCTGAAGCACATCCCATTCCTGCTAATGTTTGGCATCTCCGCGATGACGCCGCTTGAACCTGCGGCGCGAATGCTGGCCTTCACATCCCTGCAAGGAATTCGGTTACAACGGCGTCTTTCAACGAAAGTAGTGCGGCGTCTTACGGGAAATCTGTCCCGATCCGTGACGACGTCTTCCGACCGCCCGGAATAGTTCGGAGTACTGAATTCCAACTTCGCACCGCACAGAGGACAATACGGATGAGTTTTGGAATATCCGACCGTATGGGCACACGCCGCGCACTGCACGTTTCGCGATGCCGAACTGCTTTCTTCCCACGTGGAAGATGATTCGAACTCATCGCCTCTTCTGTCCATAGTGCACCCTGCGAAGTCGCATCGAAAGCTGCGGACGACGCACACTCAGCCGATATGATAGCCGGGATTGTCCTTTTTCTGGTACCTAAGTTGGCTACCACAGTCAGATGGCCAGCCGGGTTGTGCGACATTCCGTTTACCTGATTAATTAAAGATGAGAGCAACCAAGTTTACCGCGCTTAAACCGCGCTACAAAGAAAAACTCCTCGCATCTCATTGATTGCTAGGAGTTTAAGTTCTTTGGTGCCGTTAGACTCCAGCATGGTTCCTCTTGGCCGTAGCAGCGACGGCGCGGTCTTTATGGGAGCAGAAGAGCACGATCATCCTGTCACATCTAACAGTTGCGCGGAGATATGAGCGCGAGTAGCTTGGCTGCGGGAATTTCCACGGAAGAATTCGTGAACTCTTCCATTCAATCCATCTGCGAGGAGGACGTATACGACCGTACTCGATTTGTTCCTGCTCGCACTCTTTCCTCTGGTTGGCTGGCTACTGGGTTTGGTATGCCGCGAAACAGAGCAAAACGTTCCGTCCGTAGATCGTCACCGTCAGTGGTCCCTGCGGCATTGAGCAGCAGGCACACACGCCGATGGAGGCTTCACGAAACCGGAACTTCAAAGTAACAAAGAGCTGGCTAAATGGTTCGGAGAATGGATTGCAATCCAGCCCAGTCGTCTCTCGGCTGGGCACGTGTTTCCAAAATCAAGCGCGGAGGTTCCACTGTATGATCAAGAAGACGGTCTTGCTGTCAATGTGCCTTGCAATAACGCTACCCCTGTTTGCCGCAAGTAAGGCAGCGCAACGTTTGGCCGAGTCGACGGCTGTTCTGGAAACGATCCTCAATAAACAGGACATACCCAAGAGCATCTTGGACAAGGCAGTGTGCGTTCTGGTGTATCCCAGTGTCAAAAAGGTCGGTGTCGGCATCGGCGTGACTTACGGACGAGGCACGATCACGTGTCGTACCGGCGCGGAGATGGGTGGCAAATGGAGCGCTCCAGCTATGTACACTTTGGACACAGGTAGCCTGGGCGCGCAATTAGGTTCCACTTCCACCGACTATGTCATCGTCGTCATGACCCAGAGGGGTTCAGATAAGATCCTCTCGGGCAAGCTGAAACTAGGCGCGGATGCGACCGCTGTCGCGGGTCCGTCAGGCGCGAAAGCAGTCGCCCTCAATGACCCCAATGTCGACATACTTACCTATTCCCAAGCGAAGGGACTGTTTGCCGGTGCTTCCCTCGGTAGCGCTTCGCTGGCTTCGGACGATGACATGAACAAGGAGCTTTACGGAAAACATTTGGACGCCGTCCAAATTGTTAAAGAGGGTGCCGTTCCCGTACCGGCTGCCGGCAAAGGGCTGGTGAGTTTTCTGGACAAGTTGTCGCCGAAGCGCAATTGACGATTCCTTCCTAAAGGGGATTGTGTCGGATAGCCAGTTTGACGGTAGTGCTGTATTTTAGCCACAACTTTTGGCACAAAGCGAAGAGCCCTGCGTAACCGATAGGCTACGCAGGGCTTTTATGTCGTTGCCGTATGCAGGAGCGAGCGGCAAGCAGACGATCCCACCGGGGTGTTCAAAAAAGCTCAGACATGGAGCCGCGCATTGCCTACCCTGAAACTTGGCTGCGCCCAGACCGGGAACAGGGCTGCTGCCAGAGACGTGAGATGGCTCTTGACGCCCAATCTACGTGAAAACCGCGCTAAGGACCGCGCTAAGCAAAGCAAAAGCGCCCCGTAAATTATTCATTTACGAGGCGCTTGCAGAAATCTATGGTGCCGAAGAAGGGACTCGAACCCCCACACCCTTGCGAGTACATGGACCTGAACCATGCGCGTCTGCCAATTCCGCCACTTCGGCACGGTGAAAGCGGGGGCGCTGAACGCCACACTGACCTGTCGGTCATGCCATTTCCACTTGCTTGCAAATGAATTGTAACACATGGCCTCGCCATGTCGAATCTGCTCTGATCGAATCCGTTACCACTGAGTCCAAACTCTCTCGTGCCCGACGAAACCTCAACATTTTTGTCCACTTTTGCGAAAAGCTCCCCTCGCGGGCTATATTCTTGCTATTCGCTTCCGCGGCGGTGGAGTTGCTCCTCGGCCGCCGGGGGAAGCTTGTGTGGGGTACAGGTCGCATCCTCTGCCGCTCAGGATTGCCCGCGCTCCTGCCCGCAGATCGCGTTCCGTAATGTTCGGAGGAGATTGCATGTCTGAGCCAGAAGCCGATACCACACCACTCATCCCCTTGCCCGTCAGCAAGGAACTCCGGACGCTTGCGCACGACCTCAGCAACTCCATTGAGACCATCATGCAAGCCACCTACCTGCTCAGCCAGTCCAAGGTCGACGAAGCCGACCGCAAGTGGCTCGAACTCATCGATCAAGCCACCCGCGACGCCGCCAAAATCAATCGCCAGATCCGCGAAGTCCTGCGAGCCCACAGCCAGCAGCCGTAACCAAACCGGAGGGCCGCCGCCAAGCTCCAGATCCCCTGCGCCCACGGCCGGAAGCCCATGCGCCTGCGGCCTGAAGCGCCAGCGTTGCCCGTCTTCTACGCGCCTCGGTTCCCCGTCATCTCAACTGATTGCCTCGCCCATCCTCCATTGCTACACTCATTCCACATTGCCGGAGGCGTTCGCATGTCTGCCGCTCCCATCTTTGAAAACCTGCATTTCGAAAAGCGCGATCACATCGCCTTCCTCGCCATCGCGCGGCCCAAGGTGCTCAACGCGCTCAACGCGGCCACCATGCAGGAGCTCGCCCGGGCCTTCCAGTCCGTGCAAGCGGACGACGACGTGCGCGCCGCCATCCTCACAGGCGAAGGCGAAAAGGCCTTTGTCGCCGGTGCCGACATCGGCGAACTCGCCACGCTGGACGCAATCGCAGCCGCCGGTCTTGCCGCCCGAGGCCAGGCGGTCTTCTCGCTCATCGAAGAATGTGGCAAGCCGGTCATCGCCGCCGTCAACGGCTTCGCCCTCGGAGCCGGCTGCGAGCTCGCCCTCGCCTGCTCCATCCGCCTCGCCGCCGACACCGCCCGCTTCGGCCAGCCGGAAACCAAGCTCGGACTCATCCCCGGCTACGGAGGCACCCAGCGCCTGCCGCGTCTCGTCGGCAAGGGACGCGCCCTCGAAATCCTGCTCACCGGCGAAATGATCGACGCCGCCGAGGCCCTCCGCATCGGCCTGGTCAACGCGGTCGTGCCCGCCGCTCAGCTCCTGGCCCGTGCCGAAGCCCTTGCCAACAAAATCATCGCCAACGGCCCGCTAGCCATCCGCCACTGCCTGCAGGCCGTCCACCGTGGCATGGAGATGCCACTCGCCGAAGCCATGGCTCATGAGGCCGCGCTCTTCGCCCTCTGCTGCTCCACCGAAGACAAAACCGAAGGCACCCGCGCCTTCCTGGAAAAACGCGCCCCGCAGTTCAAAGGACAGTAAGCCCTCGCAGTCGTCTCCGCTCCGGTGACATCGGTAACTGCGGAACGTTTAAGATTTGGGACGATTTGCCCGTGCTACCATGTCCCCCGGACTTCGGCTTCATGCGACGGACGGCTAAAACGCCCAGGCGGACTCGCAAGAGCGGACCGGACCGCATCGGAAGCGGCGCATTGAGCGAGTACATGGAGAGAGAACATGCGAAATAGTATGTGGATCGTGGCGTTGGCGATTATCGTACCTGTGCTTGCAATGTCGCAGGGAAAGATTCACCAACTGGCCGTGGGCGGACATGAGGGCAGCGTTCCAGTGACGCAGATCAATGGAAAGAATTATGTGGAAGTCGAAGCGTTGGCGCATCTGGTGAGTGGCTCTCTGAGCTTCCATGGAGATCGGATGACGTTGTCGCTAACCGGAAACGAAGCGGCCACCCCTGCGGAAAAAGTCGGATTGTCGATAGATTTTCTTCGCGCCGGGATCGAGGAGATGAGCACGGTCCGCGAATGGCATAGCGCGCTGGCGACTCTAATCGAGAATCAGTTTCCGGTGACACCGGATCTGGTGAAACCGTATGAAACAACAGCGACCAGGAATCTGAGGTTAGCTCAGGCGGCAGCAACCACGGATGACGATCGGAAGGCTGCGCAGTTGATCGCGAACGCCTACCAGAAGATGAAGCAATTGAGCGACGGTTATCTGGCGAAACGGGCAGCGGCGACTTACATCAATGCCGATTCGCTGGCCAACGACAGTTTGAATCAGAGCCTGATCGCCTGCGGGAGGTCCCTGGAAGCGATGGCGGCGAGCAGGCAGTTTACGGATGACGGGACCTGTCGATGAGAAGAGAGACTCCGTCAGCCTGAGCGGGTTTACCCTTCTTCCTGTCTGGCAAATACCAGTTGCTCCCGCATGGGCCGGTGCTCCACGTAGTGACGTAAATTGTCCAACCGTTCAGATTACCTCTGGACCTCGGGCCATCCGGAAGCTGACTCACCGCCCAACCCTCCCCCATCAACCTCCGCCCCCGCCTGTGATACAAAAGAAGATGTGATCCGTTCTTTCCATCGCCTCATGCTGCCCTCCTCCGACGCCGATTACGCCGCGCTCGAGGAGTTTTTCTCTGCCCTCGGCTTCGCCCCCGGCGAGAGCTGGACTGGCCGCCGCTCCAAGGGCGAAAAGTTCGAGGCCTTCGAATCCGGCATCGAGCTCGCCATGGGGCAGGACATGCCCGCCGCCGACCTCGTCGTCGAGGTCGAT
Source organism: uncultured Acidobacteriota bacterium (assembly GCA_963742165.1). Classification (GTDB taxonomy): domain Bacteria; phylum Acidobacteriota; class Terriglobia; order Terriglobales; family Acidobacteriaceae; genus TOLSYN. Next base: position 21,756 of record CAVUKX010000007.1, read on the forward strand.
AACGCCGACATCCTCGCCGAGGCCGCCCGCGCCAAGGGCTTCACCTTCGTCTCCGACATCGCCGACCACGACTGGGGAGCGCGTCTCTTCATCCTGCAAATCCCAGCTGGCTTCGGCAATCTGGCCGTTTTCAGCTACAACGAAAACTGGCGCCAGCCTACCCGCGAATCGAAGCTCGACTCCACCGGGATGAAGTTCGCCGTCATCGTCTCGCGCTTCAACGCCTTCATCACCGAGCGTCTGCTCTCCGGCGCCACCGACGCTCTGCGCCGCACCGGAGCCGCCGCCCCCGACATCGAAATCGTCCGCGTCCCCGGAGCCTTCGAGCTTCCCGCGGCCGCCAAAATGCTGGCCGAAACCGGCAGGTACGACGCCCTGGTCGCCATCGGCTGCCTCCTGCGCGGAGACACCGCCCACTACGATGTCATCGTCAACGAAGTCACCCGCGGCATCGGAGAGGTTGCGCTCGCCACTGGCGTCCCCGTCGGCTTCGGCGTCCTCACCTGCGAAAACCTGGAGCAGGCCATCGACCGCGCCGGCCTCAAAATGGGCAACAAGGGACACGAAGCCGCCCTCGCCGCCCTCGAACTCGCCGCCCTCAAACGCACGCTGCAAGCCTAGAGGTGGTCTCGTAAACCGGTTTTGAAAGGGCACGACTTGAAGTCGTGCCGCAAGAAAGGCTCATTTCACGCGGCTTTAGCCGCTGAGGGGAAAGCCCTTCAGACGCCTCAAGCCATTTATGGGCCCGCTTCTACACTGCAAACCAAGTAAACTAAAGTAGAGAATAAAAAGGAATCATGGGTACACGACGCAAATCACGCGAGCTGGCGCTGCAGATGCTATTCCAGGCGGACATGGGCAAGCAGTCCGTCGAGCACGTCAAGAAAACCTTCTGGGCCGAGCGCCGCGACCTCGAAGACAGCGTCCGCAACTTCGCCGACGACATCTTCCGCGTCGCCATGGAGCGCTACGACGAGATCGGCCTGCTGCTCGAGGGCCACACCGAGCACTGGCGTCTGGAGCGCATGGCCGCCGTCGATCGCAACATCCTGCGCGCCGGAGTCGCCGAATTCCTCGGCTTCCCCAAAACCCCCCGCCCCGTCATCATCAATGAAGCGCTGGAGATCGCCCGCCGCTTCTCCACCCCCGAGTCCGTCCAGTTCATCAACGGCGTCCTCGACTCGGTCGCCCGCAAACTCGAACCCCAGCCCTCCACCAACCACAAAAAGTAACTCCCGCTGTCGAAGTACTTTGCTGGGTACCCCAGCTCCCGTGCCGCGCTTTTTGCGGCGCTGACCTGGGAAAGCAGGACACCGCAACCCGAGAAGCGCTCTGGCGTGGAAGCGCCGCTTACATCGTGCAAGCATTGGGCCTAAACTGTACGGCAACGTTGAAACACCCTGGAGGTGTCTATCTCATGGACAGGCAACAAGTCGTCAACCTTGTTGAGGAACTGGAAGCTGAAGTAAACAACGGCGGATTTGATCAGTTCTTTTTCAATTCATCGGGAGACAACAGTGCAGAGACGATCGAAGCACTCAAGCTGATTGGCGCTTGCGCGATGGCTGACATTCTGACGAGAGCGGCTTCAAAATTCCCGGATCAATGTCCACCTCCGAACCGTTTTGATCGCCAGCGGTTGCTACGGGAGGTTTCTCCCGATGCAGATGGGTTCGATGAGCTTGATCGAGAGTTTTATGCGTACCCGGACAATCTGGCGAATCTTCTGGAAAAGTTCAAACCGTAATATTGCTGGCGCACGCAAAAAACCCGGGAGGGATGTTTCCCCCCGGGTCGCTTTGCTCAGGAGCCCCGTTTCCGGAGTCCTTGCCGAGCGTCTTGTTCAGGCCAAGAAGAACTCTTTGACGATCTCCGCATACTTTTCCGCCGGAACCATCTTGGCGATCTCGGCGTGCGCCTTGCCACCGTCTTGCGCCGTCGCCATGTTGCTGGTTTCCGGAATGTAGGCGGCCAGCTTCTTGGCGCTGTCAGCGATCAGGTTGCGGGCCATCGTGCCGCCCAGCAGGTTGCGGAAGTTGGTCTTCGCATCCGGGCTCTCCACCTTCATCAGCCAGCTGTTGCCGTACGGATCGGCGGTCAGCGTCTCGGGGTGCCGGACCACTTCGTCGTTAATGTCGCTCACCGTGCCTTCGATCGGGGAAACCATCTCCACCAGCTCGCCGTTCACCCGGAAGCTCCAAACCTTCTGTCCCTGACGGATCCATTGTCCGCGTTGCGGCAGGTTGACCGCCTCGGCCTCGCCGATCAGCTTGGCGGCAAAGTCGTCGATGCCGGCGCGAACCAGGTTCGGGCTCTCGCCCAGCGCCCAGGCATGACCCTGATGGAAGCGCAGGTGCTCGGGAATCTCAAAGCCCGCCACAATGGGCTGCGCCTTGCGCGCCCCGGCTTCGGCCGCAGGAGCCGTCTGCAGAACATACTCAGGAGCCTTCTTGTTGGTGAACCGTTCCACTATCAGGCAGGTTACAAAGAGTGCGAGAACTAGGATAACCGTCATTGTCTGATCCTCCGCCCCTTGTCTCTGGGGCTCTGTTTGAATTTCGCGGCTTTAAGCTTTTCTTCTTGGCCTTGCCGCGTACGCCTTTATAAAAGCACGCTGCTGGCCAAACTGCGTCACCTCTCTCTATCGAACAGAAAACAAGAATGTTATCCAACACTCCCCGCCAGCCGCAAGATTCGCAACACCGCCAATCGATGCAATTCGCAACACTCCAAACAGCCACTCTGCCTCGCTGCAGCAGCTCTGCGCACATGGAATCAACAGCTTAGGAAATAAACAGTCCAACGTCGAGGCATTTCACAACACTGTTGCGCTTTGCATCGCCCCGCCGGCGTTTCGCACAGGACCAAGCCATCTGCCCTAAAATTATTTCGCTCAAACGCCAAAAAATCCCGGCGGAAGAAGTTTTGCAGGAAAGGCTGAGGCAGCGCGGAAGTCAACTGCCCCACTCAAGCCAAAGAAGGCTCGAATGGGCCACCCGCCACTCGACGCAGAGCAAATGCGGGCAGGGGGATCCCCCCTATATTTCCCGGTAAAAATTTGAAAACAGGATGGTTAGGGTTGTGGTGCGGGCCGCCCTACATTCAGAATAGCAAATTCGGAGGGGGGAACCCTCAGCGGATGGGTATCCTATGTAGCGCGGAATGAGACAGTTGGGAGCTTGGGGAAAGAAAAATCACTTGACAGAGGTTCGGGGCGGGGAGATTGGATGGGGCGATCCCCGCATTCGCCAAAAGAGGGCGGATGTGGGCCACCCAGGGTGACGGCTCCTGACTCGCTTACCCGCGCTGCCTCAGCTTTTCCTCCACAATCTCCTCCGCCCGCGCAATCACCTCTTCTATCCCCAGCGCGCTGGAGTCGATATGCACCGCATCGTCGGCGGCCTTCAGCGGAGCCGCAGCGCGGGTCGTGTCCCGCCGGTCGCGCTCGCGCAACTCCTGCTTCAGCCGCTCGGCGCGCGCCGGATCGTCGTCCGCCTTGGCCTGGCTCACCCGCCGCCCCTCACGCACGCCGGAATCCGCATCGAGAAAGATTTTGACCTCGGCATCCGGAAAGACCACCGTGCCGATGTCGCGTCCCTCCATAATCACTCCGCCTCGCAATCCCATCTCGCGCTGCCGCCGTACGATCCACTCGCGCACCTCGGGATGGGTGGAGACTCTGGACGCCGCGTCGGTCACGTCGCGCTCGCGGATCCGCTCCGAGACGTTGCGT
>CAVUKX010000008.1:0-157155 GCA_963742165.1 uncultured Acidobacteriota bacterium
TACCCCTCCGAAGGTTGCTCTGATTCCTCATTCAATGAGTCGCAGTACGCCGAGGCAGGGTGAAGCGGGATAATGTACCGGGGATGGAAGACGGAGGCTTGCTAACGTTTTGGCGGGTGGCGCGTCTATTAGGCATAACCTCCTGATGAACACTTTAGGCCGGACGGCTCTCAAAACAGAGCCCCCGGCCTTAACTTTTTGTGGCCGGATTTCTCCACGGGGGCGGACGGCTTAGTGGCCCAAAAATTCGTTGTATGAAACGCTGCATGTGCTCGTAATGCGAGCCCTCCCAGTAGATGCGATTGCAGCCAGGGCAAATACGGTACTCATCGTAGCAGCGGCGGGTATCGGGTTGGAGCCGGTCGAGGATGATCTGTTTGGCGACGGATTGCAATGGCGTGTTGCACTGGATACAGCGCCGAAACGGAGCGACGTCGGGGAACAAATCGAATCGCCTGAGAACCTCGACCACCTGTTGCTTTGGCTCCGTCGCTCGGACGAAGTAGCCATGAACCACCTCGCCCCGCTTCAGCAGGCCGCGGTCACGAGTGAGAAGAATCCGCCCCTCGTTGTGCGACACTTGCGCCAATATCTTGTCTTCACGGTCGGTCTCATAGGCCGCATCCAAGCCCAGCATGCGCAGGTACCTTGCGAGCCGCCCGAGGTGGGTATCCAAAACGAAGCGGCGGTCCTGCAGCCGCGTGCGGAGCTGAAGAAGAGAGCGTGTATCCAGCGAGTGGAAGGCGGGGTACACACTGATCCGGTCACCGTCCTGTACCGGGTGGCAGAAGTCCACTGGCGTGCCATTCAGCAGGATGAGATCGACTTCCGTGTGTGGCACGCCCAGCGACTCAATCATGTCTTTCACGGAGGCCGGCAGTTCAAAACTGTGCGCGAAGGGGACAAAGCGCCGGGCAGGCGGCAGAAAATCGTTCAACTCGGCATAGTACCGGAAGACCGCGTGACGTCTTGGAAAGGCCGGCATGATCGTCCGTAAGTGCCCATCGACTTCGTCTGCCCGCCAGGATGTCTGTGTTGGGGCGATGTTGAAGGGCGGACCTCAGTCGTCGTCGGGTTCGATATCGAAGCGTCCGCACATGTTGTCAGTCCAGAGAATTTGTCCGATGGTTCATTGTTTCAGACACCGATACCTCTGTCCCGACGATTTCACCCTCCAACGACTGCAACTCGGAAACTTTCACCAGGGTATTCGGGAGTGTCCACATTGCGCTGCGTTGTTTGATCATTGCCGCGACGGCGTTTTGAACGGTTTCAACATCCAGCTGCGGTTTGGCATTCAACTTGGAGTTCATGTCTTCCACAACCTCGTTGAATGTTGCTTTGACAACGAAGCGCTCCGAGGCCAGGTGGCCAGCGACAAACTGCACGCTCCCACTGCCATATTCCGCCGCAAACAGCGAATCAATCTCGACATTCTGCCCCGCGAGTGCTGCCTGAATTTTCTTGCAGCCTTCCGCGGTCATCGCGGCCAGCAACGAGGATAGGGATGGGTCGTCCGCATCCACACTCTTCTTGCCGGCTTTTTCAATTGCCTTCTTTATTTTCGGATCGTTGGAATAGGAAAGACAGTAATCGGTCGAAAGCACTCCGGTCTTCCCCGCCACTTTCGCAATCGAGAAGAACTCTTGCGCGGATTCTCCGATTCGGTGCTCCTTGAATGTGGGCTGAGTGCTCCGAATTGGTTCGCTGGTTGGCTGCTCAGCTTGGAGAAACGCCGCAGTCGCTACCACCACTGCAAAAAAAGTCAAAATGCGGCTCAATTTCATTGGATGACTCCGGGGCCTGGAATTCATGCCTGCCAGTAGTTTACGTCAGAAACGAACCCCTGACGACGGGGTTCTAGCGGGGCGCGGAGGCGAAGCCTGCGCCGGCGAGGTAGAGGCCGAGGAGGAGCGCGATGGCTGTGTACGGGTAGAAGTGCTGCTGGTAGCCGAGGCCGGTGAGGAAGAAAGCGTTGGCAGCCTGTGGCGAGAGGAACAGAAGGAGTGAGCCCTTGACGAGCATGAGCCAGCCGCTGAGGGTGACGACCACGGGGAGCGCTCCGCCGGACCAGACGTTGTGTCCGAGGACCATCGCCAGGCCAGCGGATATCGCGACGACGGCGGTGACGAAGAGCAACGGGGGATTGTGCATCAGCGCGGTCATTGCGTCGAGGGTGGATTGCCGGTGGGCGAGCATGGCAAGCGAGATGAGGACGAGATAGAGTCCGAGGAGTTTGCCGAGGAACGTGGTGCGCGGTGACGTTGTATGCGGTGACATGGGTGGCCTCCGACTGCTTCAGCGTAGTCCCGTTGCGGCGCTTGCACAACCGCGCGGGACTATTCCGGTTTCGGCAAAGGATATGGATTGCGCGAAGGATCAACGGAGGAATCGATTGCGGGTTGAAAGGCTTGGAGCGGCAGGGAAGATTTGGGCGGTGCTGGGGTTCCTCGCTGCGCTCGGAATGACAGCCGCTCCCCCAAGGGCTGCGCTGGGCGGAGTCAGTCGAGGAGGGCTTCCTGCTGCCAGGCGGGGACCAGTTGTTTGGGTTCGGCGGCGAGATCGAGAATTAAGTTTTCGAGGACGAAGCGCTTGCTGACGGGATTGGTGCGCAGGGCTGCGTCGGCTTTCGCGATGAGCCGGAGGGCGCGGGTGAGCTCTCGGCGGGACTGATAGCGGCGGGCCTGGCGGATGACGTCTTCGGCGGCAAAGGGCGGTATGCGGAAGCCCTGCCACAGGACCTGATAGAGAGCGCGGGTATCGCGCACATTGCGCTCCAGGATGACCAGCATCTGGCGGAAGGTGCGGGCCAGCATGTAGAGATGGCCGATGGCGGCTTCGTCGCCGTCTCCGGTGCAGAGCATGGCGTCGAGGATCTCCAGGGCGCGGGCGCGGTTGTGGGTGGAGAGCGCGTCGGTGAGTTCGTAGAGGGTGCGCTGCTTGGCGGCCAGCACCATGGTTTCGACATCGCCCAGGGTGATGCGCTTTTTTTCGCCGACGTAGAGCAGGAGCTTTTCCAGTTCGTTGGAGATCATCATCATGTCTCCGCCGAGCGAATCGACCAGTTCGCGCGAGGCGTCAGCGTCGATTTTGGTGGCGTGGGCCGCGGCGGCTTCGTTGAGCCACTTGACGGCTTCGCTCTCTTCGACGCGGGCGAATTCGATGATGGCGAGATGTTCGCCGAGGGTTTCGCGGATGCGCTCGTAGCGCTCCTTGTCGGTCATCTCCATGCGGCGCAGGTCGGCGGGGATGCTGATGTGGTCGGCGATGAGGATGAGCAGCGCGTCGGGATTGGGGTTGCGGAGATATTCGGCGATGGCGGCGAACTCGGCGTCGTGCTTGCCGCGTCCGTAGAGCGCCTTGACGCCGCGCACGAAGAAGACCTGGAAGCTGGCCATCAGCGACGGGGTGCGGGCGCGGTCGAGAACCTCGACGATCGTCGAAGATTCGAGATCGAACTCGTAGAGGCTGAACTCGCGCATTCCCTCCGGCACGAGGTGCTGGAGGATGGCGTCGCGGCAGGTGCGGCGGAAAAAGGCCTCGTCGCCCACGAAGACGTAGCCGGGCTTGAGCTTGCGCCCACTGACTTCCTGCACGAAGCGCTCGACCGGGGCAAAGGCTTTCAAGCTAGAAGGCCTCCAGAATATCGCTGACCAGGGTGCGGGAGAAGTCGCGCTGCAGGCGGTCGAGCGCCGGGCCCTCCTCTTCAAAGAAGCTGGCGAGTTCGTTGGAGATCTGGTATTGGTCGCGGAAGGTGTAGTTGGGATTGCTGTAGAGAACGCGTCCGTCACGGGCGGTGAGGGTGACCTTGATGACGATGGTGGCCAGTCCGGTGGCGGCGCGTCCGGTGGTCGAGTCATAGGCAACCGGGGCGACCTGGGCGGAGACGACGGTGCCCTGCAGGGTGGCGTCGGGCTGGTCGGATGGAGTCCCAGACGTTTGAACGATGCGGTAACGGGTGCGGGTGTTGAACTCGCGGATCACCGCGCCGGTAAGTCCGGTTTCCAGATGATAGGTGTGGGTCTGGTTTTGGAACGAGGGAATGGCCAGGGTCTTTATATCAGGCGGCAGAGCGGTGGTGGCGCCGGAGGTGTGATAGCCGCAGGAGGCGGTGAGAGTGAGTAGAACGAGAAGGATGGAGAGGACGACGCCGGAGCGACCGTCCCACCTTAGCCGCAAAGGACACGGCGAAGGTGGGGCACCCTCGATGCCCTCGACGCTACCTTTGCCAAAGGAAACGGTCATTGGAGTTGGCCCCGGGGACGGGTGTGCACCATCTCTTCGGCGCACTCCACGGCTTGAATTGCCGAGACGCGAAGGTTGTCGCAGGCCGCGAAAAGCCAGAAGCCGTTGCCGCCTGCGCCGTCGGGACGGAGGCTGACCAGGATCTCCGGCGAGCCGGCTACATTTACATTGCTGGGAAAATCATCTTGCCCCCTGGCGACGGTGACGTGGGGACCGGCGAGGGCTGCTTCCAAGGCCTCCACGGTGGCCGCAGCGGCGGTCTGCACGAAGATGGCGATGGCGTAGCCGTGAAAGACGGGCGCCTGGACCAGAAGCACGGCAGGCTCGCCGACCGCCTGCCCGGCGATGGCGCGGAAGTGACGCAGGATGCGCGCTTCGGTCTGTGCCAACGAGGGTTGGGCGGTTTCGATGGACTGGCCAAAAATATTGAAGGCGGCCTGGGTGCCGAAACATGCCGTGGGCATCTGCTGAAAGCTGAGCAGGTTTACGGTCTGGTCGTGTAGCTCGTCCATGCCGCGGCGTCCGTACTCGGAGGCGGGCTGGCCGATGACGGCAGAGGCGAGACGAAGCGGAGCAGCCGTCTGCAGGCGGCCGAGCAGCAGGGCCAGCACCACGGCGGCGGGGTGGGCGATGACGACCGGCGCTGACTGCAGAGCCTCCTGGTGAACATGGCCCAGTTGCTGCTCCACCCAGGGAGCGCGCAGGGCAGCGTCGGTGTTGTTCTCCAGGGCGTAGCTGAGGTCGATGATTTCAGCGCCGGAGTCGCGCACGCTGGCCCAGACCTTGGCGATCATGGACTCGTCGCCGGTGAGAAAGGCGAAATCGACGCCTTCCAGATGCTCGGGGAGAACTCCCTGGATGAATGCCGGCTCGTCGTTGACCTGGTCCAGCTGGCCGAGCGCGTCATCTTCGTCCAGAAGCTTGATGTCCACGGCGGGAAAGTTGCGCTCGCTGAGGACATCGCGGACTTCCTTGCCCTTGAGCGCGGCCGCGCCGATCAGGGCGACGGTGAAGAGATTGGGGTTTTTGGCGGAGTGGCTCATGAGGTCTGGGGCACCTCCTGCGACGGAGTAGGCGGCGGCGCGGGAGTGCGGCGCCGGAAGGCATAGGCGAGCCGGAAAAAGATTCCCGAAACCATGTAGGTGATGGCGATGCCGAAGAGCACGAAACGATGGAAATACCAGATGGCGGTGATGATGGTGCCCAGGAGCACGAACAGGCGCGCGGCCTGACGATTGCCAAAATTAATGCTCTTGGAGCTCCAGAAGCGCCAGGTGCTCACCATGAGGAAGGCGCACAGGAAGATGTAGGCAATCCAGACGATGCAGCTCCACCAGGCGGTGACGGGATAGCCCAGACGGAGGTGGACGACGGCAGCCAGGCATCCGGCTCCGCCGGGGATGGGCATGCCGACGAAATATTTTTGGCCGGGACGTCCCGGATTTTTGGGCTGGGGATTGAGCTGGATGTTGAATCGCGCCAGGCGGCAGGCTCCGGCGGTGAGAAAGGCAAAGGCGACGATGGCGCCGAACTGAATCAGCTTGTCGCGCAGGTCGGCATTGAGCGCGAGCGGCAGGCAGAAGAATCCCCAGAGCCAGGCCAGGATGCCGGGAGCCACGCCGAAGGTGACCACGTCGGCCAGCGAATCGAGTTCCTTGCCGAAGTCGCTGGTGGTGTGGGTGAGCCGGGCGATGGCTCCGTCCATGCCGTCAAAGAAGACCGCGAAGCCGATGGCGATGGCCGCATGATTGAAATAGACGGCGGCGGTGCGCAGCGGGTCGACGCCGGGAACGGAGTTCAGCCCCTGGGCATGGGCCGCGCCGAGCGCCGCCTGGGAAATCGCATAGAAACCCGCAGCCAGATTGGCGGTGGTAAACAGCGAGGGCAGCAGATACATGCCCTTGCGCAGGCGTCGCGCCTGGCCGCTGGACTGGTTCAGCTGCGGCACGTCCATTAGATTTCTCCTTGTGCTTGTGCCGCAGAGAGGATGGCCAGAGTGGAGGAGCCGCACTGGACGACGTTGCCCACCTGCACCTGCACCTTGGCGGAAGCCGGCAGAATCACGTCACAGCGGGAGCCGAACTTGATGAGGCCGATGCGCTGGCCGCGCTCCAGGCGGTCGCCGACCTGGCGCGTAAAGACGATGCGGCGCGCCAGCAGGCCGGCAATCTGCTTGAAGATGATGCGCTCGCCGTTGTCGGTGAGCAGGGTGCAAATGTTCTGCTCGTTAAGTTCGGCCGAGGCCGGGTCCATGGCATTGAGATACTTGCCGCGGCGGTACTCGACGGCGGTGATGACGCCGGCGGCCGGGGAGCGGTTGACATGCACGTTGAAGACATTCAAAAAAATGCTGATGCGGATGGCCGGCGCGCCGTCCAGCTGAACCGTGGAGACGCCGGTAACCTTGCCATCGGCGGGCGAAACGACGGCGCCGCTGGTGGTGGGAATGACCCGCTCCGGGTCGCGAAAGAACCAGAGGAAAAAGGCCGCCAACAGGAGCGGCACCAGGGCAAGCAGAGGCGTGGCCCAGATCCCAACCAGGACCGCCGCCACAACCAGAGCCAGAGCGTAATAGATTCCGTCGCGTACCATGAGGTCGTCTCGATTATAGCGAAGCGCGAAGGGCGAGGGGCCGGGAAAGAGGGAAGGGCCCGAGAAGGTTACTCCGCGCTGAGGGATTTGCGCCGGGCAAGTCGACCGCCGGCGATTGGCCGGCGGCAGGGCCGGAGGCATCCGGCGCGCAAGCAGACCCGGCGATAAGGCGGAGAGCGGAAGCGAGGGATGGCCCGCCGGCGTATTCAGGACGGGCCATCCCTGCTGTGCCGAGCCCCAGCCCGGCGCTGCGCAGCCGGGTACGCGGCGAAACCCGCCGCTCCGGCCGCGGGCGCTTGGCGATCTTGTGAGCGACCCCGTTTAGGAGGCTTGCTGGACGCGTGTCTCGAACGACTCCATCTCATCCTTGAGGCGGAGTTTTAGCTTTTTCAGCCGTACTTCTTCAACTTTTTCTTCTTCGGAGAGGTATTTCTTGCCGGTGAGGGATTCGAGACGCTGGGAGTAGTTGCTGTGTTCATCGGCCAGCTTGCGAAATTCCTCGCTGCTGGCCAAAAGCTGTTCGCGGACGGGAGCGTTCATTATTTCCGCACCTCCAAGCCTGAAATCAGGTGTTGTTCAAGCTAGCACCGGCCGACAGGCTCGGCAAGTGAAATCGAACCTTAACATTCCGCGGGCCGCTAGTGGGGCCGCCCGAAAAGGAGGGAGTCTTCCGTCGGGTTCTGATAATAGCCGCGGCGGCGGGCGAGGAGCTGGAAGCCAGCCTGGCCATAGAGCCGGATGGCCGACTGGTTGGAGGCGCGGACCTCGAGGAGAATGCGCTCGGCGTGCCGGGCGCCCGCTTCCTCCAGCAGCGCGGAGAGCAGAGCCGCGCCCGCGCCGCGGCGGCGAAAGCCGGGCAGCACGGCGATGTTCTCCAACTCCCACTCCGGGCCGCCGCACTGGGCGACGAGAAAACCAACGGCGAGCGGCGCGGAGTTCTCCAGGACCGGAGCATCCTGCTCTTCCACCTTAGCCGCAGCTGCGGCTCAAGGTGGGGCACCCGTCAGCTATCGAGCTTTGCGGCTGGGTACGCGGCATTCGGCGCCGCTCCGGTTGCTCGGCGACCCAGGCCAGGCGGGCGGGAATTTGAGAATGGAAGATATCGAGCCACTGCTGCGCGGACCAGTGCGCGGCAGAGCCCGCGGAATTGCTGATGGCGACCAGTTGCGGAAGGTCGTCCGGGGTGGCGAGACGAATGTTCATCGCGGTTCGGGGAGGACGCCGAGCTTGGGAGCGGAGAAGATTTCCGCATCGGAGCGGCGCAGGTAATTGGCATCAAGGGTGGCGATATCGACCCGGACGCCGTCGAGGAATTTGCGATACGCGATGCGGGCGATGTCCTCGGCGGTGGGACGGGCAACCAGCGTGACGTTGAAGGATGATGCGGGGAAGGCTGACTCAGGGAGGGCTGATTCGCGGAGGCGGGCGGCAAGAGCTTCGTCGGGAGTGACGACGGTGGGCGGCGGCGAACCGGCGGCGAGCATGGCGGCGAAGGCGGCGAAGCCTGCGATGTCTTCGCGCAAATTGGCGGCTGGGTTGACGGTGACGTGTTCGGCGAAGAAGACTTCGCCGCGCTGCGCATCGATGGCGGCGACGGCGCGGCCCTGGGCTGGCGAGGCGAGCAGGATCGCCTCCAGCACGGAGACGGGGACGACCGGGATGGCGAAGGCCTCGGCCAGTCCCTTGACGGTGGCAATGGCCACGCGGAGTCCGGTGAACGAGCCGGGGCCGCTGGCAACGGCGAGCAGCGATAGCGCGCGCTTCTGCAGGCCATGGCGCTCAAGCAGAGCGGCGATGGCGGGGACGAGTAATTCGGAACATTGGCCGCCGGCCAGGGGCGCGAGTTCAACCGTATGCAGCGGGCCGCCCTGCAATTCATCCGGCGCTTGCAGCAGGGCAACGCTTCCTTGCCGTCCCGAGGTGTCGATGCCGAGGATCAGCATGGGGTGCCGTCCTTCGGCAGATCCTTGGATTGTTCTCCCGATGGCGGGTTGGCCAGTGAGGTTGGGGACTGCGCCGCGAGTTCGGCGATGAGGGAATAAGGATCGCGCTGGTGGGCGGCGACCTGGGCGGCGTATTGAGCCATGGCTTCCTCGGGGAGCGACTGCGCCTCGATTCGCCGCAGCAGTTCGTCGCGCAGCATCTGCTGGAGGCGGATGCGCCAGTTGGCGATGCGGCGCTGGACTCCGAGCGAGATTGGCGGCCAGAAAAGATTCATATTCGTCGATGGCGGCAAGCAGCGCGGCGATGCCGGTGCCGCTGGTGGCGACGGTAGGAACGATGGGAGGCACCCAGCCGTCGGCCCGGGTGGAGAGCGACTGCATGGCGCGCAGTTCGCGCTCCACACGGGCAGCGCCTTCGCGATCCGATTTGTTGATGACCAAGATATCGGCGATTTCCAGGATGCCGGCCTTGATGGATTGCACGTCGTCTCCCATGCCGGGAACCAGGACGACCAGGGTGAGGTCGGCGAGGCGGACGATGTCCACTTCATCCTGTCCGGCGCCGACGGTTTCGATGAGCACCAGGTCGCGTCCGCTGGCGTCGAGCACGGTGGCGACATCGGCGGCGGTGCTCGAAAGGCCTCCCAGTGCACCGCGCGTGGCCATGCTGCGGATAAAGATTCCCTCATCCATGGAGTGCGACGCCATGCGGATGCGGTCGCCGAGGATGGCGCCTCCGGTGAACGGCGAGGTGGGATCGATGGCGATGATTCCGGCGGTTTGGCGGCGCGCGCGGAATTGCGCGGCGAGCGCATCGACCAGAGTGCTTTTGCCGGCGCCGGGCGCACCGGTGATGCCGACGATGCGGGCTCGTCCGGAGTAGGCGAAGAGAGACTGGAGCAGCGGCAGCGACTCCGGAGTGCGGTTCTCCACGGCGGTGATGGCCCGCGACAGAGCGCGAAGATTGCCGCTGCGGATCTCGTCGACCCAGGCGGAGATGGAAGTAGGCACGGATTCGGTTCTCGCTGGTTAGTTTAGCAAAGCGGGAACTGGGAGAGTTGCTCATGAGGAGGTCAATTATGAAGACCCGGTACAACCGTTGGGCTCTGTCTGGTATCAGACAAACAAGTTAGCCGGTCGGGAGCCGGTGCCTTTGTACAGTCCAGAGAAAGCGTGTTCCGTGGCGCCTGTCGCAGGGAGCAAGCTTGCCGCATCACTCGCCCACGAGATTAATAATCCGCTCGATTCGGTCCTCAATCTGCTTTATCTGGTCAAAGGCGAGACTGCGCTCACCGAGCAGGGCCGCCACTACCTGACGCTGGCCGAGGAAGAACTGCAGCGGGTTTCGCAGATCGCGCTGGCCGCACTGAATCATGCACGCGGGTTCGGCGCTCCGCAGAAGACGAACGTGCCGGATCTGATGGATTCCGTAATCGACGTGTACCGGCCGCGGTTTGAGGCACGGGGAATTTCCGTGAGTACCCGCTACGGCGCTTACCGGGATTTCACCGTCTATCCCGGTCCTTTGCGCCAGATGTTCTCCAACCTGTTGCTGAACGCCGCCGACTCCATGCCGCGCAATGGGAGTTTGTTGGCACGAGCACGCATGTCGCGCGAGTGGACTGGAAAGCAGCGGCAGGGATTACGGCTGACGATTGCAGATAATGGCTGCGGGATTGCCGCGGAGAAACTGCAAGAGATCTTTGAACCATTCTTTACCACGAAAGGCTGCGGCGGAAGCGGCCTGGGACTATCCCTGGTGCGAGAAGTAGTACAGCGGCACGGCGGTTCGCTGCGCGTGCGGAGCAGCACAAAGCCGGGACACAGCGGCAGCGTATTTGCGATCTTTCTGCCCGCGGCGTAAACGCACCAGAGGTGGTCTCATAAACTGGTTTTGATAGGCACGACTTGTTTTGAAAGGGCACGACTTCAGTCGTGCCGCAAGAAAGGCTCATTTCACGCGGCTTTAGCCGCTGAGGGAAAAGGCGCCTTCAATCGATGCGGCCGAAGTAACCTTGGCGCGGCTATCGATATTTGTGCCGGGCAGGGGTCCTTCGCTGCGCTCAGAGTTTGTGACTTTATTGATTTTGTGGCGTTTTTCGCAACGTAAGTATCTGTATTTGCAACACCGATTTTTTGAGAAATCGAAAAAGTCACAAACTCTCAGGATGACACTCTCAATGGATGACACTCTCAAAAAATATGCGCGGTGCTCTACTCGGGCAGGATCTGGCGGGCGATGATGAGGCGCTGGATCTCGCTGGTGCCTTCGCCGATAGTGCAGAGTTTGACGTCGCGATAGAACTTTTCCGCCGGAAAATCCTTGATGAAGCCGTAGCCGCCGTGGATCTGCACGGCTTCGTTGGCGGCGCGGACGGCGACCTCCGAGGTGTAGAGCTTGGCCATGGAGGACTCCAGGGTGGTTTTGCGGTGGTGGTCCTTGAGCCAGGCGGCGCGCAGGGTAAGCAGGCGGGCGGCGTCGATCTCGGTGGCCATGTCGGCCAGCTTCCACTGGATGGCCTGGAATTCGCTGATGGGGCGGCCAAACTGCTTGCGCTGGCGGCTGTAACGCAGCGCGCAGTCGTAGGCTCCGGTGGCCATGCCCAGGCCGAGGGCGGCGATGGAGATGCGTCCGCCGTCGAGGATGCGCATGGCATCGACAAAGCCCTGGCCCTCGACGCCGAGCAGGTTTTCAGCGGGCAGCTCGCAGTCTTCAAAGATCAGCTCGGAGGTGTCCGAGGCGCGCAGTCCGAGTTTGTTCTCCTTTTTGCCGGAGCGGAAGCCGGGGGTGCCGCGCTCGACGACGAAGGCGGAGAGTCCGCGGGTGCCGATGGTTTTGTCGGTGACGGCGACGACCACGACCACATCGGCCTAGGAGCCGTTGGTGATGAACGTCTTGGTGCCGTTGAGCACCCAGCGGTCGCCTTTGCGGACGGCGGAGCAGCGCGCGCCGGCTGCGTCGGAGCCGCTGTTGGGTTCGGTCAGGGCCCAGGCTCCGATGTGCTCGCCGGTGGCCAGGCGCGGGATGTAGCGGCGCTTCTGCTGTTCGTTTCCGGCGACGAAGATATGGTTGGAGCAGAGCGAGGTGTGGGCGGCAACGATGATGCCGACCGAGCCATCGACGCGCGAGAGCTCCTCGATGGCGAGGACGTACTCGATGTAGCCCATGCCGGAGCCGCCGTATTCGTCGGGAAAGATGCAGCCCATCAGTCCGAGGCGGCCGAGCTGCCGGATGGTTTCCAGGGGGAAGTGCGAGGCTTCATCCCACTCCTGCACATGAGGCGCGATTTCACGGGCGGCAAAATCGCGCACCATGGATTGCAACTGCAGCTGCTCATCGGTGAGTTGAAAGTCCACGCGTCCTCCGGGCGAATGAGAGATACAGGCCGTCCATGCTAGCGCGGAATGGCGGGAAAAGGAAACGGTGGGTTCCATCACGAAGTGGGGAAAAGTGGAAGCGGCAGCCTCGAAGCGTCCTCCGGTGCGTGGGCTCGTGCAGGCGAGAGGTTCTCGATGGTGACGACTACTGCCGGAAGCAAATAGATGAAGGTTACAAACACCCACATCAAGGCCCCCGCCAGTTGCTGGTCTCCCAGAGGAGAAATGCCGAAGCGGCGCGGAGCGGCCAGGTACGACGGGTACACAACACGATCACAAAACGCAAGAAATGCGGAGAGCGTGTCGCACGGCAGGGTGGCGAGGAAAAGGTAGAGGGGAACGGACCATCGAGAGTATTCCGCGGAGCGCGGCCATGGCCGGATCACCGGCCGCCAGAAGAGAAGCCCCGCACACAAAAAACACGCGCTCTCCACTTCATGCCAGACGTGGGAGCGAATTCCCAGCTCGAACGCGGCAGGAAGATGCCA
This sequence comes from uncultured Acidobacteriota bacterium, assembly GCA_963742165.1. Classification (GTDB taxonomy): domain Bacteria; phylum Acidobacteriota; class Terriglobia; order Terriglobales; family Acidobacteriaceae; genus TOLSYN. Next base: position 12,647 of record CAVUKX010000008.1, read on the forward strand.
TCCGATCACGGCGGCGGCGGAGGCAAACCAGCAGAATACCGGGTTGGAGAGCAATCGCTTGAGCTCTTGCAATGCCGGGAAGCGGACTATCAGGCCCATAGCGCCGCCAATCCATCGCCGAGGGAGCCCGTGCGTGAGTGGCAGAGCCGGCGCTCCGAGCAGAACCAGGGGTGCACCAACCACCATGATGAGGAGATGCTTCACCATATGCATAATGAGCAGTTCATGATCGAGTCTTGCGAGAGGAGAACCGGTAGCGATCCAAATCGAAAGCAGGCCGCCGATAAAAGCAGCAACTCGCCAAACCGGCATCGCGCCGGGCAAGGTATTCCGCAGACGAAGCCAGCCACGGATGTAGACGACGGCCGCTACAACCAGAGCGACCGCAACCGGAATGGGGAAGGCACTACAGGTGCATTGGACAGGACTCGGCATCGGTCATCCTATTGGCGCGGGAGCGTGGATTCTTCCGCGGGCACTCCAAGTGCGGCGTCGCGGGAGGCGTCATGTGCCGGTGCCTGCCCGGCCGGGCGCAGTGTTTCCAAGAACGCCACCAAGGCATTGGTTTCCGCGGGCGTTAAGTTTTTGCCATAGGCCGGCATGTTGCCGCCTCCCTGGATTACCTGGCGAATGAGTTGATCCGGCGTGAGGCGTACAGCAACCCGGTCGAGCGCCGGTCCACGTTGCCCACCCTGGCCATCGAGCGAATGGCAGTTGTGGCACTGTTTCGCCTGGAAAACCAGCGCGCCGCGCCGCTCCAGAGCCGTCCGTCCCGTCAGATATTCTGCCGGAATGGGCTGACTACTCCACGCATCCATCACCGGACTCCACGGCGTGTGTTCGCCTAAGTGCGTCAAGGTTCCCAGCGCCACTGCGATCAGCAGAACCGAAAGAACGGCAATGGGCCTGCGCTTCCAGTGCTTCTCACCTTCGCCCGCCACAAAGGGGAGCGCCAAAAGCCCGAGGATGCCGACCGCCGGCACGATCAGCAAGATCGGTGTTTCGGCGGACGGGGGCAAATAAGAAAGCGACGCATACACCCAAAGGAAAAAGAAATCGGGACGAGGAGCGGTCTGAATAATCGTCGGGTCCGGCTGACCTCCCGGACCGAAGGGACCGTAAACGAGGGCGCAGGCCGCGATCGAAAGAAGAACGAAGCCGGAAACCGCGGCGTCCTTCCAGATCGCCTGCGGCACGAACGGCACGCCCTGCTTGTGCGTGAGTTCGTGATATTCCTGAAGGTAGGTAGAGCGTCGAACGATGCGTCCCGGCATCGGCCAATCGTTGATGCCCAACTTCAAAACCAAAAGCAAATGAATGCTCACGAAGGCGATCAGGAGTCCGGGGATCACGAACACGTGCAGTGCGAAAAACCGCGAGAGGGTTGCGCCGCCGATGATCGGACCACCTAACAAGAGGTTCACAATGAGCGGCCCCAGGACAGGCACGCGGCTGGAGATCGATGCTCCAATGCCCAGGCCCCAGTACGCGTCCTGATCGAATCGAAGCACCTGGCCAGTAAAAGCCATGCCGAGCGTTACCAGGAGCAGCAGGACGCCCATAATCCAGGTGAGTTCCCTGGGGAATTTGTAAGCCCCAAACAGGAAGACCTGCACCATGTGAATCAGGACGAGTGCGAGCATGAAATCCGAGCCCCAGCCGTGCAACGCCCGGATGAACCAGCCAAGAGTAATTTGATGATTGAGGACCTGAAGGCTGTTCCAAGCCTCGCCGGCAGAGGGCACGTAAATGAGCGCCAGAAGAATTCCGGTGACAAGTTGCAAAATGAAGACAGTCAGCGCAGCGCTGCCGAAAACATAAAACCAACTTGCACTCTCGCGCGGGACAGGGTGCTCGGCCGTTTCGCGGATGGTCGCACCCAGCTTAAGGCGCTGGTCGAGCCACTCGCCGACATTCTTGATCAAGCGCATGATTGCCTCCCCTGCACACGATTCGCGGCCTGCCCCGGTGTCGGCAATTCCCCGGCCTGGATGAAGAGCTTTCCATCCACGATCTTGTGGGCGTACTCAAACAGTCCACGCAACGGAGGGCCGGAGGCGCGCGAACCATCCTCGTAGTAGGCGCCCCCATGGCATGGGCACAGGAATAGGCCCGACTTCGGAAACCAGCGAACCGGGCAGCCAAGGTGTGCGCAATTGATCGCAAAGACCTGGAATTTCTGCCCATCGACATTTCGAACCCAGCACGGGATCTCTGCTGTTTGCCCGTCCCACGGACTTACCACCGGATTGCGATAGGTGGCCAACCGAGTCTCACCGGCAGGAAACTTTTCCAGTTCTCCAAGAGAGAGCCATGATTCGTAGCCGTCCTTCTTTTCGCGAATTGCGGGAGACAGAATGTAACCCAGGATTGGCACGGCCAACATCGCGGCCACGAGGCCATTGAAGAGCAGACCCAATTTAAAGAGCATGGCGCGCCTGGAGATTCCAGCTTCGGAGGGCACGGAGGCGCTCGGTGTGCGCAGCTCTGCAGGTTCATCGTGTGGCGTCATGGAATTCCTTTCGTCGAGGAAATCGCTTCCGGGATGGGGTTCTGTGGGCCTGCATTGATGGGCCGTTGCGACGACAGCCAGGCCACGACATCCGAAACTTCCTGCGCCGACATCGGTCTGCCGGGTACGTCCCCGCGCCAATCCGGAGCGCCTAGCTCGGGCCGCCCGGCAATCACCGTCGTGCGGAGATATTGATCGCTTACGAGCGAGAGGTAGGACCGGTCCACGATCGAACTTGCCTTCGTGCCTCCCCTGCCGTCCGGGCCATGACAAGCGGAACAGAACGTTGCATACACTTGGGCGCCGCGTTGCGGCTCGCCCGGAATCTGCGCTGCATAGGGTGGAGGATTCGCATCGCGCAGAAGATCGGGCCGGGCCCAGGAACGAACTCCACGCACCAGAATGTCGATCTGCTGGCCGGTGAGCATTCCACCGGCGCTTTGCGCGAAAGCCGGCATCGGCGTGCCAGTCACTCCGTTGCTGGCCGTGCGACGAATCGCCGCATCGTCGGCAATCGCGAGGAAAGTTGGATCGCTGAGAGCAGTCGAGGCCCCGCCCCTACCTTCCAATCCGTGGCATCCCGCGCAGTTCTCCGCGTACAGGAAATTAAAATCTGCGATCTGGTCGGGACGAACCGCCGGCGGTCCGGGCCGGCCGCTGGAACTGTTGCAGGCTGCACCAACCAAGACAATAGAGATCGCAAGAATCGAAAAAATGACCTCGTGTTTCATGGTTGTCGCCCTTCATCCGTCGTGTCCTTGGTTCCAGTCGCCTCGACTCCGGCGCGCGCGGCAAAAGGAAGATACTGCCAGGTGCGCACACGCAACTGATGTGAAACCACAATCCCCGCAACCACACCGAATCCGATCTGGCAGATGACGAACCAAGGCCAGGCAATGCGCTGGTTCAGTACGGGATTTATGATTTCAAGAACGCTGTGCAGTAACCCAGACCACAGAACTGGCGCGATGAAGCCGCCCAGCAGAATCGGGTGGCGCGGAAACATCGGAAGCGTTGCGCCATAAAGAAGCCCGACCAGTAAAGACGTGAGCAGGTGAACAATTGTGGCAATCAACAAAGCATCCCAATGGAAGGCGGCAATTTGCTCGGTGGTCTGCAGTGCCGGAAAAAATCCAACCGCTAAAAGGTTGATCGGGTACCAAACGCCGTGCTTGCTGGATATGCCGTAAATCACTGCCAGAACAGCCATGACCACGCCTCCCGCCAAGCCGCCCTTCACCCCCGCTGAAATCGGATAAATCTCAAGCGGCAGTCGCGCCCGAACCAATTCGCCTGTCGCCCACCTGACCCGATCTACCGTGGGCCGAGTTGTCTTCACGGCTGGCGGTTCCGCTAAAATCGGCACGGATTCATGCTCCTCCACCGGCAGCACGTCGCAAAACCACCCAACCGATCCACCGGCGGCCAAGATCGCGCCAAGAATGCTGACGGAGACGCTGGTGACCAACCCGGCGAAGAGCAACGTGACGCCAAAGGCGAGGACAATCGGCCACGCCGTCGGCGCAGGCAGATTCACCGCTCTCGGGTTCTCCCTTCCTGTCGGTGCCAATGGTTCCATTCTCCCGTCCTCCCTCATCGCCAAATCAGCTACGCCACCGTGAAGACCCACACTACGACTGCGAAACGCCAGCAGAGCAACTCCTCCGAAGTAGAGCAACGTGATGCCAAAAGCCAGGACCCTCGGCCATACCGTCGTCGGCGCTGGCCGATCCATCGCACCCGCGCTCTCCCTTCCTGCCGCTGTGAATGGTTCCGAAGCCATTCTCCGGTCCGTCCTCATCGTCCAATCACGTACACCACGGTGAAGACCACAACCCACACTGCGTCCACAAAATGCCAGTAGAGCGACAACACGTCGACGCGATAGGCGTGTTCCGGTTTCAGTTTTCCCAGGAGCGCGAACGCCATGACGGTAGAAAGGCAGAGAAGACCGACAATCACGTGAGAGCCATGCAGTCCGACCAGCGAATAGTAGGTGGTCCCGAAAAGGTTGGTGCTGATGGTCAGTCCGTCTTTATAGATGAGCCGGTGCCATTCGCTGGCTGTTCCGTAAAGAAAGGCAGCGCCCAAAGCGATGGTCAGGAACCACCAGGCCGTGAAACTTCGGACGTTCCCCATGCGCAGCGCCCTGGTTGCAAGATGAATCGTCAGGCTGCTGGAGAGCAAACATATGGTGTAAAAGATCGGTGCCTCGAGAACGTCTTTGGGCATGGGGCCCGACAGACTCTTGCCCATGTAAAACAGGTACGCGACGACAAAGATGGTAAACACCGCGGACTCAGCGGCGATCAGGCTGAACATCCCCACCCGCCCGCGTTCGGGAAGATTCGCTTCGATACCGGGTCCGACGATCGTTGTAGCTGTGGACATCATGATTTCTCCACTACTCGTACTTCCAGTCCGGATCGTCCGGGTGCTTGAGGTCCCAGAGCGGACGGCGGCTCCTAACGGATGGAATGACGGCGAAGTTGTATGCAGGAGGTGGTGAATGGGTGGACCATTCGAGGGTCCACGCATCCCAAGGATCAGCACCGGCCGGCTTGCCTTTGAAGTACGACCACAGCAGGTTGGCAACGAAAATCAAAACGCCGGCCGCCTGAAAAAACACGCCGATGGTAACGATCAAATTCCATATCTCCCAGCCGCGGCCCGGCTCGTAGGTGTAGATTCTTCGCGGCATGCCCAATAATCCAGGAATGTGCATGAAGTCGAAGGTCAGGTGAAAGCCGATAAGAAATAGCCAGAAGTGCAGCCGCGCCAGAGTCTCGCTGTACATCTTTCCGGACATCTTGGGGAACCAGTAATAGAAAGCCCCGAAGAGCGCAAACAGAATTCCTCCAACGATTACGTAGTGAAAGTGCGCGACCAAGAAATAGGAACCTCCAAGCTGCCAATCAAACGGCGCGGCGCCCAGCATAATTCCAGTCAGCCCGGCGACTAAGAACTGAAACAGGAAGGCAACACAGAAAAGCATTGGAGCTTTCAATTCAATTTTTCCGCCCCACATCGTTCCCAACCAGTTGAAGATCTTGATGCCGGTTGGGACGGCAATTGCCATTGTCGTTAGCACGAAGAAGGTGTTGCCGTTCGCGCTCATACCGACGGTGAACATATGGTGCGCCCATACGCTCATACTGATGAACCCAATAGCTACCGTCGCGGCAACCATCACCGGGTAGCCGAAAATAGGCTTTCGGGAGAACACTGGAATAATTTCGGAGACAAAGGCAAATGCCGGAATGACAAGAATATAGACTTCGGGATGGCCGAAAATCCAAAAGAAGTGCATCCAGATAACCGCAGAGCCGCCGGCTTGCGTGTCGAAGAAATGTCCTCCCAGGTAGCGGTCGACCATCAACATGAGCTGAGCCGCTGTGAGTGGACTTATGGTAAAAAGCACCATGACGGCCATTATAAGATTGAGCCAGGCAAATAGCGGCATTTTACCCAAGGTCATTCCCGGACAGCGCAAGCACACGATAGTGGCAACAAGATTGACTCCCGTGCCGATGCTGCCAATCCCAGAAACGAGTAAGCCAAGCGTCCAGAAATCGGTGCTGTGTCCGGGGGAAAATGTCCCCGCGGTCAGTGGCGCGTAGGCGAACCAACCAACGTCAGGCGCGTTCCCCGCTCCGTACAGGCCGTTTGCTCCCACCAGGCTGAAATAAAGAAGAAGACCTCCGAATGCCATCAACCAGAAGCTGAAAGCATTCAAGCGCGGGAACGCCATGTCGCGTGCGCCGATCATCAGCGGGATCAGGTAATTCGCAAAGCCGAACAGTATGGGCATGGCCACAAAGAAAATCATCGTGGTCCCATGCATGGTGAACATGCGGTTGAACACTTGCGGTGAGACGAAATTGTTGCGCGGAGCCATGAGCTGAATCCGCATGACCAATGCTTCGATCCCGCCGATCACCAGAAAAAACAGGGAATAAACGATGTACAGAATGCCAAGCCGCTTGTGGTCGACGGTCGTCACCCAGGTCGTGAAGCGTATCGACGAAAGGGCGAGCCCCTGCGTTTATGCCGGGCAATGCGATTGAATCCGTGGACATCGCGTGTTCTCCTTCAACGGTCAGCGGAGCGTGAGCAAATACGCCGTCACGGCATTGAGCTGCTGCTCGCTCAACCCCATGGCCGGCATCTTGGATCCGGGTTTGATGGCGTCAGGATCTTGAATCCACTGCCGGAGATTGTCCGGCGTATTCAGGGCTGCTCCGGAAGCGATCGTGTCCCGGCTCATCAGGTGCGTTAGATCCGGCCCAAATTGCCCGTTGGCCACCGTGCCCGCAACGGAGTGGCAGTTGATGCAGGCGGTGCTTTCAAATACGCGTTTCCCTTCGGATGTGCTTTCCGTAGCGTGCGCCGGTTGACTTTGCTCCTGCGCCCAGCGGTCGAACTCATCGCGCGACTGGACGTAGACACGCAGCAGCATCAAGGCGTGCTGTGTGCCGCAATATTGGGCGCACTGCCCGAGGAATAATCCAGTCTCGTGCGGATCAATCCACATGCGGTTTTCGCGATTTGGAATCAGGTCCGTTTTCCCCCCTAAACGAGGCACCCAGAAGCTGTGATCGGTGTCGGCGGAAAGCAGCTTGATAAAAGTTGGGCCCGGGTGCGCCGGATCGCTCACCGGTATGTGCAGCTCGTTGGCGGTCACAATGTTGAGTGCCGGATAACGAAATTCCCACCAGAACTGATGACCGATGGCAACCACTTCAATTGCATTGGCGGGTTGAGCCGCTCTTTGGACGCTGGCAATGACTCGTGCAGTCGCCATGAACAAAGCAACCACGATAAGCACGGGGATCACCGTCCACGCCAGCTCCACCTGGCTACTGCCATACACCTGCGGAGGCTCGTGGCCGTCGTCGTTTGCTTTTTTTCTGAATTGCACCACGGCATAGACCAGCAGGCCAAAAACGATCACGAATATAGCCCCCGTGATTGCGAGCACGAAGACAGAGAGATCGAAGATCGTATTGGCGGGAGCAGAGGCCGGCGCAAAAATGTTCGTGGGGCTCAACGGCGCTCGCGACCAGACGGCAATGGTTGTCACTCTATGACTCCCCGCATATAAAGTGGCAGGCCAGAGAAATTGGGTTGCTTTCGAGCGGAGAAAAATACAAGTACTTGGGTCAGCAAGGGTATGCTGCAGCCGGAGGCATTAGACCGTTCTGTGGGGCTGCGCCAAAATCTTTCCCGAGACCCGCAGAGCAGCGCGAACAGACGAGGTTAGCAAGCCAATCCTGGGCGAAGCCGCGGCCATAGGCAACCGCGCCGTAGTGAACGGCACCATATTCAGGGGCACCACGGAATTCTCCAGTTTGGCCGGCGAGGCAATTACCGCAACACTGACTCAATCACCCCGCAGCCGCGCGCCAATGGGCGGCTCGAAAGTCGTGGCGAGGAGCGCTTACTGAAAGGAGTAACCATGACGAATCCCCACGCAGACGCGCTGGTGTTCTTCGGGGCCACAGGCGATCTGGCCTATAAGAAAATTTTCCCGGCTTTGCAGGCCATGTTGAAACGTGGCCACCTCGACGTCCCGGTCATCGGCGTGGCCAAAGCCGGCTGGAACCTCGAACAGCTTCGGGCGCGAGCACACGACAGCCTTGAGAAACACGGCGGAGTGGATGCTGCAGCTTTCGATAAGCTAACCGGCTTATTGCGTTATGTGGATGGTGACTACGCGGACCCTGCAACTTTTCAGGCGCTCCGCGGCGAACTCAAGGGAGCACACAGTCCGGCGCATTACTTGGCCATCCCGCCCGTGATGTTCGAAACAGTTGTGGAACAACTTGCAAAGACAGGCTGCTCCCAGGGTGCCCGCGTCATTGTCGAAAAACCTTTCGGCCATGACCTTGCTTCAGCGCAGGAGCTGAACCGAATTTTGCATGCGGCTTTTCCCGAGTCCGCAATCTTCCGCATCGACCACTATCTGGGCAAGCGTCCGGTGAACAACGTGGTCGTGTTCCGTTTCGCCAACGCGTTCATGGAGCCGTTCTGGAACCGGAACTACATCGAAAGCGTGCAGATCACCATGGCGGAAGATTTCGGAGTGGAAGGACGCGGCGCCTTCTACGATAAGGTCGGCACCATTCGCGACGTGATCCAGAACCACCTCTTCCAAATCCTCTGCAACCTTGCGATGGAGCCTCCGGTCCGGCTGGACAGTGAAACGATTCGTGACGAGAAGGTGAAGGTGTTGAAATCAATTCCATCGCTGGAAGCCAGCAATGTCGTCCGCGGACAGTTCCGCGGCTACCTTCAGGAAAAGGGTGTTGCGCCCGATTCGAAGATGGAAACCTTTGCCGCTCTGCGCCTGGAAGTCGATTCCTGGCGATGGAAGGGCATTCCCTTTTACATTCGTGCAGGAAAGAATCTGCCTGTGACCTGTACGGAGGTTGTCGGCCGGTTGCGAAAGCCCCCCGCGGTTCTTCGAGATAGTGCCTTGTCTCAGAACTATCTGCGATTCCGGATCAGTCCGGAGATGACAATCGCCATGGGTGCGACGGTCATGGCTCCCGGCGAGGCAATGCAAGGCGAAACGGTGGAGATGGTCGCGAGCCGACATCCCCGTCCGGAGGAGATGGAAGCCTACGAGCGAGTGCTGGGCGAGGCCATGGCAGGGGATTCCACGCTGTTTGCCCGTCAGGATTACGTGGAAGAGGCGTGGCGAATCGTCGATCCGGTGTTGAAGGCCGAAACTCCCGTTTATGCATACGAGAAAGGCACTTGGGGGCCGAGCGAACTCGATCAGAAAGTTTCGCCCGCCGGCGGCTGGCATAACCCCGCCGCCACCGACGAGGAGGATTTCCGCATTGCCGCTTAGTGCGCCGATGCTGTGCAACAACGGATATGGAAAGTCCAATCGCACATTCGGACAGCCGTTTTGAAATTCCTGGCGTCGCCCAAGTCGTCCAAGGAAACGGCGGATTGCCCATGGTCCGTATCACATCCCCTGAAGCGGCAGCGGAGATGTACCTCCATGGCGCGCATGTCACATCCTGGAAGCCGGCGGGCAGGGAGGAAGTACTGTTTCTCAGCTCACAATCACGATGGGAACCCGGCCATGCGATTCGTGGAGGCGTACCCATTTGCTTTCCCTGGTTTGGGGACAAGACGGACGATCCCAAAGCTCCGGCACACGGGTTCGTGCGCACGCAGGCATGGCAGCTTGAGTCGATCGCGCAAATAGAGGGTTCGGTCACCGTCAGCATGGTCACGGAAAGCGATGAGAGTACGCTGCGGTGGTGGCCTGCAGAGTTTCGTCTACTCCATCGCGCCACGTTCGGCTCAGAACTGAGCCTCGAGCTGATCGTAACCAATCAAGGGAGAACATCGCTGCGCTTTGAGGAAGCTCTGCATGCATACTTCAGAGTGGGCAATATCGAAAAGGCGCGAGTGCGTGGTCTAGACACGGTCGATTACTTGGATAAAACCGACTCGAACCGGAAGAAAGTGCAGCAAGGCGAGATCGTGATCGCTTCAGAAACCGATCGCGTGTACCTGAACACGAGGGATGCAATCGAACTGGAGGACGCTGCCTTGCGTCGCATTACCCGCGTTACCAAAGAGAATTCCCGCACAACGGTCGTGTGGAACCCATGGGTGCAGAAGGCGCACTCGTTGCCCGATTTTGCGGATGACGAATGGAAACAGATGATCTGTATCGAAACCAGCAACGTCTCCGATTTTGCCGTGAATCTCGAGCCCGGGGAACAACACACAATGAAGGCACTCGTCAGAATCACCGATACCTGAAATCGCCGGGCAAAACGAACCAGTTCCTGGGTAAAAAATCAGGGGAGTGTAGGCATTTTGGGGTTCGAGTTCCAACCGCCCGCCTGAGAGGATGGCTCAGGTTATACTGACACTCGCTATGGACCAACCCCGTGCGAATCCGGCTCTGCTGGTGCGTATTCCAGGCGCACTCTGTGCACTGCCTCTCGCTCAGGTAATTGAGATTATGCGCCCGCTGCCGATTGAGCCGCTGGCCATTCAATCCGACTTCGTCCAAGGGGTGGCGCGCATCCGCGGTGCCGCCGTGCCGGTAGTCCAGTTAACAGCGTTGTTCCAGGGAGACGGTCTCTGTGATCTCCCGACCCGGTTTGTCACGCTTCGCGTGGGGCAACGCTGCGTCGCTCTGGCGGTGCAAAGCGTTGTTGGCGTCGCCGACCTCGGCGACCGGGTCTTCGGCAACCTGCCGCCGCTTCTGAATACTGTACGAACCGAACTCATCCAGAGCCTCGGAACGCTGGACGCGGAATTTCTCGTCATGCTCGATACGGCTCGCATGGTGCCAGAATCGATGTGGGAAGCGCTCCCGCAGACGCAGGCGGCCCTGTGAAGCACAGCTTCGAACCAGCCCAACTTGCAAACTTTCGGGCCACGCTGGCGCAGCGGCTGGGCCTAAGGTTTGACGATTCAAAGCTCGATGAACTGGCGGACGTACTGCGCCGCCGGATTGAGGCGACAGGCAGCCCCGACGTCGAGAGCTACTTGTGTCTGCTGGGCACTTCTTTGCCGGAACTTCGCGCGGTGGTGGGTCACCTTACCATTCCGGAAACCTACTTCTTCCGCCTTCCGGACCATTTTCGCGTGCTCCAGGAGGTCGTGCTGCCGGAGCGTATCCGAGTGCGGGGCGCCACCCGGCAACTCAATATTCTCTCCGCCGGCTGTGCCTCCGGCGACGAACCCTACACCATCGCCATGCTGGTGAAGGACCGGGCGGAGTTGACCGGCTGGCAGGTCACCATACGCGGCGTCGACGTCAACCCAGCAGCCGTCAACAAGGGGAAGAATGGCCGGTATTCCCCCTGGTCGCTACGCGAAATGGATCCGGCTTTCAAGGATCGTTATTTCCTTCCGCAAGGACGCGACTTCCAACTCCACGACTCGATTCGGAGCATGGTTTCCCTGGAGGAGGGCAACCTGATGGACGCACACGCACCCTTCTGGAAGCCGAACTTTTATGACGCAATCTTCTTCCGCAATGCCTTCATGTACCTTTCCGCCGAAGCGGGGCAAGCAGTGGTGGCCCGGATGGCCGAATCGCTGGCGCTGGGCGGTTATCTTTTTATGGGTCCGGCGGAGACCTTGCGAGGCATTTCACACGATTTTCAGCTGTGTCACACCCATGGAACGTTTTACTATCAGCACCACGCCGGCCGCGCCGGTGCTGCAATCGATTCCGCTCACTCACGGGTGCCCGCCGAGCGGAGCTGCGCGGCCGCGCGGCCGGGGTTCGGAGATATTGGCCCCGGATACCAAAGCCGGTTGGGCCGACACCATCCGGCAAGCTACCGAGCGCATACGAATGCTGACCCGCGCTCCGGAGCCTTCGCGTGCGGCAAACGCGAAGGCGTTGCCGGTCGCGGCGGACGCCAAGGGCGTCCCTGCCGGTTTGAGTGCGGCGCTGGAACTGCTCCAGGAGGAGCGCTTTGAGCAAGCCTTGGCCGCGCTGCAGGCGTTGCCGGCCGAGGCTCAAACCAGTCCCGATGTACAAGTTCTGCGGGCTGCACTGCTGGCCAATCGCGGCGATCTCGCGCAAGCCGAACGCACATGCGCCTCGGTTCTGGAACTCGACACCTTGAACGCTGGAGCCTATTACGTGATGGCGCTGTGCCGCGAGCAGGCCGACGACCGCCGCACGGCCATGGAACACGACCTCACCGCGATTTACCTGGACCCATCGTTCGCCATGCCGCACCTGCATTTGGGTCTGTTGGCCAAGCGTGGTGGTGAATTGGATTTGGCCATGCAAGAATTAGGCCGTGCATCGCTGCTGCTGCCCCGCGAAGATGCGCCGCGCGTTCTCCTGTTTGGTGGGGGATTCAGCCGCGATGCTCTGGTGGAAATGTGTCGCAGAGAGTTGCAGGGGTGCAAAGGACCGGCATGAATACCACCGTCACCGAACTCGAGGGCAAGATCGCGGAGATGCGCCGTCTCTTTGACGAGTCGTTTGCCGTCGCCTCTGCTGGCCGGCCCGCGGCGCTGGAACCGATGCTGGCCATCGGCGCGGGTGGCGAACCCTTCGCGTTGCGGGTGCGTGAAATCTCCGGCCTGGCGGTGAACAACGAAAAGGTTGTGCCGGTGCCCAGCCGGGTTCCGGAACTGCTCGGCCTCACCGGGATTCGCGGAGTGGTTGTTCCTGTATTCAGCCTGGCCAGGCTGCTCGGATTCGATGCGGAGGGCGGCCCAACACGCTGGCTGGTCTTTGCCGGCGAGAGACAGACGCCGATTGCACTCGCATTTGAGACGATGGAGCGGCTGTTCGAGGTGTCAAGTTCGGAGATCTTTGCGCGCCAGGATGCGTCCGCTCATCGCTACGTCGGCGCGACCGTGCGTACAGACACAACCCTGAGAGGCGTCATCAGCATTCCGGCATTGGTGGAGCACATCAAGTCGCATGCCGCAGCGAAACCACGAAAGTAAGACATTAAGGAGAACCGTAATGGGGCGAAGGTTGACCTTCGGAGAGAAACTGGCGATGGGATTTGCCATCACCGCGATGTTGGCCATGGTCATGGCGGGGATTGCCGTCTACGCCCTGAATCGTGTGGTGGCCAGCAAGGACCGCGTTCTCACAGTCAACGCGCAGAACCTCATCGACGCGGCGAAACTGCAGACCGCGGCGGCTCGGAAGGCGGCAGCGGTGCGCGGCTATATGCTTTCCGGGGATACCAGAGTATCTGGAACAGCAGAAAGAGGCGCGGCAGCTTTTTCTCCAGACCTTGGAAAACATAAAGCCGCGCCTGTTTACGCCCGAAGGCAAGACCATGATCAGCGATATTCAAGTGATTGAGGCCCAACACCAGGAAGTGGTGGAAAGGGCCAATGCGATGCGTGAAGCAAACACTCCGAACGCACAGATCGTTGAATACATGCGCCTGGTAGTGATTCCCATGGTCGAGAGCCTCTATAAACGGGTGGATGATTTTGCCGGCTGGGAAGAGAAACTGCTTAACGATGGGCGAAATGCTTCGACCGAAGCCGCCACATCTGCTACCAGGCTGGTCCTTGTGATCGCCGGTTTGGTGGTCGTGCTCACCATTTTCCTGGCTGTGACATTCACCAAGTTGCTCTCCCGCCAGATCGGTTCGGCGGTGCAGGACGTTTCCAGTTCCTCGGCTGAGCTGCAGACCACCGCGACCCAACAGGCAACGGGGGCGCGAGAACAGGCGACGGCGATGAGCGAAATCACCACCACCATCAACGAACTGCTGGCCACCTCGCGCCAGATCGCGGAGAGCGCACAGCGGGTGGCGAGCATCTCCTCCGAGACGGCCAGCGCGGCTGCCGACGGCGACAAAACAGTGCAACGCGCCCATGATTCGGTCTCCGGCATCAAGAAGCAGGTCGATCTCATCGTCAGCCATATGCTCGATCTGGGCCGCAAATCGCAACAGATCGGCGGCATCGTGGACATCATCAACGAACTGGCGGAGCAAACCAATATTCTCGCCATCAATGCCACCATTGAGGCCGCGGGCGCCGGCGACAACGGCAGGCGATTCGCGGTGGTTGCCGACGAAATTCGCAAACTCGCCGACCGCGTCGGAGGTTCCACCAAGGACATTCGAATTCTCATCGAGGAGATCCGCGCGGCCGTCAACTCCACCGTGATGGCGACCGAAGGCGGCAGCAAGGCAGTGGACGCGGGCACGCGTGCGTTCGGCGAAGTGACGAACTCACTGCGTCAGATCACCGTGATGCTGGGCACCACGGCCGAAGCGGCGCGCGAGATCGAGCTGAGCACCAAGCAGCAAACCACGGCCGTCGAGCAGGTCAACGGGGCGGTTACCAACGTCGCGCAGGTCAGCAAGGAAGCCGAAGCGGGCATGTCCCAGGCGCTGCAAACCGCGTCCCAGTTGGCGACCTTATCGCGCGATCTCAGCCGGCTGATCCGGCCGCAGGCAAACGGTGCAAGCTGATGTCGAAGGATCCCTACCGGTATTTCCGGGTCGAGGCCAAAGAGATTGTCGAGCAGCTCAGCCGTGGTGTGCTCGATCTGGAGCAGGGTGCCGCAGGGAAAGAACTCGTCGGGCAGATGCTGCGTCTTGCGCACACCCTGAAGGGCGCAGCGCATGTCGTCAAGCAAGCTGAAATCGCCCGCATGGCGCATCAGTTGGAAGATCTCCTGGTTGCCTATCAGTCCGGCGATGCCGTTCCTCGCCAGCAGGCCGAGGCTATGCTTGGCCTGGTTGACGGCATGGCCACGCAGTTGGCGGCCCTGGGTTCGGAGCCGTCACAGCCGGTAGAGCATCCCGCCCCGGCTCCGCCCGAGGAAACTTTCGATACGCTCCGGGTCGATCTTGGCGACATGGATGTGCTATCGGAGGGGCTGGCGGAGAGCGGCGTGTGGCTCTCCAGTCTTAAAACCAAACTCACCTCGGTCGAGCACGCCGCCGACTTGGCGGCCCTGCTGTTGAGCCATTTGTCTGCTCCGGCCGCCGACGGTGGCGAGCGTGCGGCGGCATCGCTGCGCAAAGGGCGTGCGATTGCCGAAGACCTGCAAACTTTGCTCAGCCCGTTGTCGCGTAACCTGGTCTCCGCCATGGAACAGGTGGAGCGCGAACTGGCGCAGGTTCGGGACACGGCGAGCCAGCTTCGCCTGGTCCCCGCCAGCGCCGTCTTTGCTCCCTTGCGGCGCACGGTGCGCAACACCGCGCAGACGCTGGGCAAGCAGGTGGATTTTGTGACCGACGGTGGCGAACACCGGTTGGACGCACACGTGCTTGCGGCGGTGCGCGACGCGTTGCTGCAGATCGTGCGCAACGCGGTAGCCCACGGCATCGAAGCTCCGGAGGTGCGTGCCGCCGTTGGGAAACCGGCACTCGGCAAAGTTTCGTTGCAGGTGCATCGAAGAGGGAATCGGGTCGCCTTTGCCTGCCAGGATGATGGCGGTGGCTTCGATGTAGCGGCCTTGCGGCGCGCCGTGGTCGCCCGCGGACTGGTCTCCTCGGATGCGGCGGAAGCGCTCAACTCCGAAGACGTCTTTCGTCTGCTTTTGCGCGGTGGAGGCATCAGCACCAGCAGCGCGGTGACCGAGATGGCCGGGCGCGGCATCGGTCTGGACGTGGTTCGCGAAACCTCCGGCAAGCTCAAAGCCGAGGTCGCGATGCGCACCGCGCCCGGCGCCGGCAGTACGGTGGAGATCTCGGTCCCGGTGTCTTTGTTGTCTTTGAGTGCCGTCATCGTGGAGAGCGGTGGCATAAGCGCGTCGCTGCCCCTGGACTCCGTGCAACAGACCTTGCGGCTGGTGGAGACGGACGTGGTGCGGAGTCCGGACGGCGATTCCATCCTCTTCGGCGGCAAGACCGTGCCCTTCCTGCCGCTGGCGCGCGCTCTGGGGCAGACCTCTTCACGCGGCCAGGCGGCTCAGCGATTTTCCGCCGTGGTGGTGCGCTCCGGTGCGGAGCAGGCGGCCATCGGCGTTGACCGTGTCCTGAGCACAGCGACCGTCCTGTTGCGGCCGATCCCCGCCTTTGCCGGAGTGGATCCCATCGTGGCGGGTGCTGCGCTGGATGCGGAAGGCAATCCGCAATTGGTGTTAGATCCCGCCGCGCTGATTCTTGCGGCCGGCGCCACGCAAGCCGTATCCATCCAGGAAGCGCCGCCCCGAACGCCGCTGGTTCTGGTCATCGATGACTCACTGACCACGCGCATGCTGGAACAAAGCATCCTGGAGACCGCCGGTTACGAAGTGCATCTGGCAACCTCCGCCGAAGAAGCGCTGGAAAAAGCCCTCACCGCGGAGTATGACTTGTTCGTGGTAGACGTGGAGATGCCGGGTATGGACGGCTTCGAATTTGTGGCCCGCGCCCGCTCGACTCCCGCGCTCTCGCACGTGCCGGCCATCCTGGTCACGTCGCGCAATTCACCGCAGGATAAAAAGCGCGGCGAAGAAGCCGGTGCAAAGGCCTACGTGGTGAAAGGCGAGTTCGATCAGGCACAATTGCTGCAGACGATTCGCCGGCTGGTAAGGTGAGATGAAAAAGATTCGCGTTCTGGTAGTCGAAGATTCGTTGACCGTGCGCAAGCGGCTGGTTGAAGTGCTGGCGGGCGACCCCGGCCTGGAAGTGGTGGCCGAAGCCGCGGATGGCCAGCGCGCCATCGAGTTGTGCCAGTCGCTCCGCCCGGATGTGATGACGCTGGACATGATGATGCCGCTCATGACCGGAGTGCCCGTCACCGAGTACGTGATGGCGTATTGCCCCACGCCCATTCTGATCGTGTCTGCCTCCACCAACCGCGGTGAGTTGTTTAAAACCTATGAAGCGCTGGCCGCCGGCGCCCTCGACGTGCTGGAGAAGCCTACGGCCAGTTGCGCGCCTGGGGAGTGGGAACGGAATTTCATCGCCACGGTCAAGCTGCTCTCCAGGATCAAGGTGATCACCCATCCCCGTGCCCGGCTGGCTCAATTGCGCGCTCCGGCGGGCGCACCCGAATTTCCGCCGCGCTCCGTGCCATCTGAGCCAAGGGTCGTAGCCATCGGCGCTTCCACTGGCGGTCCTGCGGCGGTGCTTGCCATCTTGCGCGAGCTTCCCGCAACGTTTCCCTTGCCGGTTCTGGTCGTCATTCACCTGGGTCAACCATTTGCCGCAGCCCTGGCAGAGTGGTTGGACGGGCAGTCCGCGATTCGCGTGCGCTATGCGCGGGATGGCGAGCCGTTGCCGGCGTCCGGCATCCTATTGGCTCCCCCTGGTCAGCACTTGGCGTTGCGCGGCGGGCAACTGCGCCTGACCGACGAACCGGAGCGGCATTCCTGCCGCCCCTCGGTCGATGTCCTCTTCGAGTCCCTGGCACGGGAGATGGGATCGGGTTGCATTGCGTGTCTGCTGACGGGGATGGGAAAAGATGGCGCTCTGGGATTATTGGCAGCACGCCAGGCCGGTGCCATAACCTTGGCGCAAAACGAGGCCAGCTCGGTAGTCTTTGGCATGCCGGGCGAAGCGATCCGTCTTGGCGCAGCCCAGCGGGTGCTATCGATTGAAGAGATCGCGCCAGCGCTGGTCGCCTTGGCTGGCAACCTGAAACTAGGGAGGGCGTTTTGAAACCCCGTGCCCTGATCGTCGATGACAGCATAACGGTGCGCATGGATTTGAGCGAGGCATTCGAGAATGCCGGGTTCGAGGTCGCGCTCTGTTCGACGCTGCAGGAGAGCCGCGCCGCTCTGATCGAAAATGATTTTGCGCTGATCGTGCTCGATGTCTTGCTTCCCGATGGGGATGGAGTGGAGTTTCTGCAGGAACTGAAAGCCAACCCGCGCACTGCCGACATCCCGGTGATGTTGCTATCCACGGAGGCACAAGTGCGGGACCGCGTCCACGGGCTGAAGACCGGCGCGGATGAATATATCGGCAAGCCCTATGACGCCGGCTCTGTGGTGGCCCGCGCGCGGGTATTGATTCGCCTGCAGCAGCCGCGTCCCATCACGAAAGGTCGAGCCACGGTTCTGGTAATCGACGACAGCGCGACCTTCCGGAACGAGATGCGAGAAGCCCTGGAAGCAGCCGACTACCAGGTCACGACCTCATCCACGGGAGAAGAAGGGTTGCACTCGGCGGTGAATCAGCGGCCCGATGCGGTAATTGTCGACCACGGACTGCCCGGCATTGACGGCGCAACCGTGGTGCGGCGCATGCGCGAAGACGCAAGTCTACGCAGGACTCCGTGTTTGATGCTGACCGGCTCTGACGATCGCAGCCAGGAGTTGCTGGCCTTGGAGGCCGGAGCAGATGGATTCGTGCGCAAGGACGAGGATTTGGGAGTCGTTCTGGCTCGCCTGGCGGCGGTATTGCGGTCGGCCAGTGCGCCCTCTGCTCTCGACTCGCAATCCAGCGTTCTCGGACCCAAGAGGGTTCTTGCGGTGGACGACAGCAGCACCTATCTGGAAGAACTCGCCGCGCAGTTGCGAGTGGACGGCTACGACGTCGTACTGGCCGGCTCAGGCGAGGAAGCGCTCGAGTTGGCGTCGGTGCAGAGCGTGGATTGTATCCTGCTCGACCTCATCATGCCCGGCCTTTCCGGGCATGAGACCTGCCGGCGCATCAAGGAGATTCTTGCGCTGCGTGACATCCCGCTGCTGATGCTGACCGGAGTGCAGGACCGGCAGGCAATGATCGAAGCGATCAACTCCGGCGCCGACGATTACATCCCCAAATCGAGCGGCTTCGACGTCATCCGGGCGCGCGTGCGCGCGGCGCTCCGCCGCAAGCAGTTCGAGGACGAGAACCGCTCCGTCCGCGAGCAGTTGCTGCGCAAAGAGATGGAAACCGCCGAGGCTCGGGCGCAACGCCATCTGGCGGAGGCGCGCGCGGCGCTGCTCGGCGAACTGCAAAAGAGCAAGGACCGGCTCGATTTTGCGCTTCAGGTTGGCGGATTGGGCGAGTGGGAGCTTGACCTGAAGACCCACGCCATGTCGTGCTCCCGCCGCTACGACGAGATCTTCGGTTATGACGCTTCGTTGACGGCGTGGAGCTATGAGCTTTTCCTCGATCACGTCCTGCCCGAGCATCGCGCCGAGGTCGATGCCAGCTTCAAGGCCGCGCTTGCCGATCACAGTGCCTGGAATGTGGAGACCCGCATCCGGCGCGAAGATGGAACCATTCGTTGGATCGCCAGTCAGGGACAGATCGCCGTGGATCAATCCGGCAAGCCGTTAACCATGATCGGCATCAACATGGACATCACCGCGCGCAAGCAAGCCGAGCTTGCACTGCAGGAACGGGAGCAGCAGTTGCGCGCCATTTTGAATGTGCTTCCGGTCGGCGTATTCATGTGCGATGCCGGCGGAACACTGATCGACGCCAATCCTGCCGCCGACCGGATATGGGGAGCCCACGCACCGCTGGTTGAACTGCAGCAATACCATCACTACAAGGGACGGCTCCCCGGAAGCGAACGCCTGCTTGAGTCCAAGGATTGGGCGCTGGCCCGGGCCGTCCTCGACGGCGCAACCACGCTGGGCGAGGAGGTGGAAATTGAGACCTTCGATGGAACGCGTAAAACCATCCTGAATAGCGCCCTGCCCGTCCGCGATCCACAGGGTGAGATTCTTGGCGGAGTAGCCGTAAACGTCGATATCACCGATCGCAAACAAGCCGAACAGGCCCTGATCCGGAGCGAAAAGCTGGCGTCGGCCGGGCGTCTGGCAGCCACCATCGCGCACGAGGTCAACAATCCACTGGCCTCGGTGACCAACGCACTCTATCTGGCCAACAGCGACCCGGACTTGCCGCAATCCGTGCGCAAATACCTCGATATGGCCGATCAGGAACTCAGGCGGGCAACCCACATGGTCAAGCAGACGTTGGGCTTCTACCGCGAAGTGGGCAGCGCAACTACCGTCAACCTCCCGGAGCTGCTCGACGACGTTCTAAATCTATTCGACACCAAGCTCAAGAACAGCGGTATCCAGGTGGAACGCCAGTACGCCTGCAAGACGCCCATCCAGGCAATCGAGGGTGAGATTCGCCAGGTGGTTTCCAATCTCATCATCAATAGCATTGATGCACTGCAGCAACGTGGCACACTGTACGTGCGCACCGCCGGCCCCGTGTGTTTCGACCATCGCCCGATGCTGTTCTTAGCCGTTGCCGACACAGGGATCGGCATCGCCGACGAGCATCGAAGAAGAATCTTCGAGCCCTTCTTTACCACCAAGAAGTCCTTTGGTACCGGCCTTGGGCTGTGGGTAACCAGCGAACTTCTGAAAAAGCACGACGGCAGAATCCGGATTCGTAGTCGAATCGGTAAAGGCACAGTTGTAGCCATCTGGCTCCCGGTCGAGCGCCGCACTGTGGAACGTTAGCCGAACTGTTTTGGCTTGTCCGGGATCGTATCAAGGGCCTGACACTTCACGTTAGTGGATTCGAGCGTGCAGGAATCATGGCAAAATTCATCAAATTTTCATCCGTCGAATCCGGCTGGATACGACGGCCGCAAACTGTCATCAGACAGGATGCAGTACGTGCGGACGTTGCTCCGTGCCCCGTCAATTGCGGGCTAGGGACCGTGCAGGCATCATGCAGCCGTTGCAACAACTATCATTCTTCACGCGATCTTGGGCTGTTGGACAGGCCTTGAGGGCTGCAGTATACTTCGCCCATGTCTTCAGAGAGTTTGACTTACGAACTGCTGGAGGGCGCAAGCCCGAGTGAGCACGTTTACCGTCTAATTGGCCCTATGGTCCTCGGCAATATGTTTGCTTTCCAGGAGGTCTTGCGGTCGGCATCCGCCACCACCACCGTCCTTGATCTAAGCGGTGTTCCGTACATGGATTCCGCGGGGCTGGGAATACTGACAAATTCCTATGTCTCCCATCAGAAGAACGGACGCAAGTTGCTTCTAGTGGGAGTAAACGAACGCGTGCAGACGCTGTTCGAGGTCACCAAACTGGACCAGCTCTTTGCTGTTTTTCCAACCGTGGAAGCTGCCAGGCTGGCGCTCAGCAGCGAGGCGTAGAGGTTGCTATCGCCCTCCGGCGAATGCAGGGAGATCAAAGAATGGAATCCCAGGTCATAGCGGTTGGCAATAAGGAAGTTGCGGAAGCCATCGCTAAAGGGTTACGGCTGTGGTTTGAATGCGCCCCCTCGATTCGCGAAGAGGAAGGCAGCTGGGTGATCATTGTTGCCGGCATCATACCGGAAAGTGTCCGCCTTCTGATGAATCACTACAGCTTGGGCGTATTGGACAGCAAGACCGGCAGGGTTTGAAGACCGGCCTCGACACGTTCAGGACAGAGAAGCAGAGACCGACATCGCATTCCCAATGAAACTGCCCCACTCAAGCCAAAGGAAGGCTTGAATGGGCCACCCGCCCCTGACAGATTTTCCTGCCTTTAATATTCCGCATCCCTAAGTAGCTGGCGTGAGTCTAAGACATCACAGATGGGTGGAGGGTGGCGCCCTCTGACGGTTTTTTGCCTCGAGTGCTGACACTGCGCTCGCCGCGAAAAAGACTCAATCGATTGTGGGACGGGTACCTTACCAGGCATTGCCGCGCAAACACGGACCAGTGCCAATTGCCGCATAACTCTGACCTTGAATACGGCAGTGCCGGAAAAAACGGGTAAACATTATCGATGGACCCAATCTCATCTGTTTCGACGGAAAGGCTTTTGCCTCTAGAGCAGCAGGTTGCCCGGCTGCAGGCTCTGCTTGAGGCCTCCCGGCAGGTCCATTCGACCATGCTGGTGAATGAGGTACTTACCCAGACAGCTCGCATTCTGGTCCGTGAACTGGAGATGGAGGGTGCGCTCTTCCTGGCGCCTTCTTCGGACGAAGCAGTCGTTTCCTACGGCGACCTTCCTGCGGCTCCTTATGAAAACTGCTGCCGGTACACCCTTCTCTCCAAAGAAAATCAACCTCTGCTGGAACTGGTTGTTGCTCCACCGGAGGGCGGCTCGCTTTCCTTCTACGAGCAGGATTTTGTGGAAGGATTAGTGCTGCAGGCGACGGTAGCGCTGGAGAACGCCACACTCCACGAGCGCGACCTGAAGTGGGCGCGCGTGCAACAGGATCTGGACGCGGCGCGCTCCGTGCAGAGCTCGCTGCTTCCGCGCGAGATGCCGGAGATTCCCTCGTTTTCCATAGCCGGGCGCTCGACGGCTTGCTACGAAGTTGGCGGCGATTACATGGACACGATCCCGTTGGCCGATGGGAGCCATCTGATGGTGGTTGCCGACGTGGCCGGCAAAGGGCTCGCGTCAGCGATTGTCGCCTGTAGTTTTCGCTCGGCTCTGCGATCGCTGGCCGGTCAATTATTACCGCTCGACGAACTGGCTGTCCGCCTGAACCAACAGCACTATGATGATGGAACCCAAGCCCAGCTGCGGTACGTGACGGCCGTGTTTTTGCGCCTTGATGCGCAGAGTGCCGAGATCGAGATCGTGAATGCAGGACACAACCCCGCGGCCCTGGTGCAGCCGGATGGCGGTGTGCGGATGATCAAGGCGTCCGGCACTCCTTTGGGAATGCTGCCCGGCAGGCGCTACCAGGCGGAACGATTTGACTTCTCCGCGGGATCGCGAATTCTGCTTTACACGGACGGACTCACCGAAGTTTTTAAAGACGCCGGCGAATTCGAAGAGGAGTTCGGCACCGAGCGCCTGGTTGCTGCCTTTCGCGACAATCCATCCGCCCAGGCTGGCCCCATTCTCGATTTTCTCTGGGAGACGCTTGGCTCGTTTTCCATGAACGCACCACAACGGGATGACATGACCGCACTTGTGATCTGCCACCTCGATTCGTCAGCGCAGGAGTGCGCCACCGCATGAGTGAAGGACGACTGGTACAAGTCAATCTGCCCTCGGAGCTTGGTTATGAAAAAGTCGCTATGAGCACGGCAGCCAGCGTTGCCAAGCTCATGGGTTTTTCCCAGGACCGGATCGACGATCTCAAGACCGCCGTCGCCGAGGCCTGTATCAACGCCATGGAGCACGGCAACGAACTCAACAGCGCTCTATCCGTCGGAGTCGTCCTGTCAACTTCGGTGGATCAATTGGAAGTGCGGGTGATCGACGAAGGTGCAGGTCTGAACGCAGCTCCTCCCACGCCTGATATCGACCTCAAAATCAGTGGCGAGCAGGATCCACGCGGATTGGGGATGTTCCTCATCCAGAGCTTGGTGGATGAAGCCGAGTGGTACAAAGGGCCGCCAGGAAAGAGCTACGTCCGTCTGGTCATCCGTCTGAACAAGGAGGAATGCTGATGCAGGCTTCGACCAAAGTGACGCAGCGCACGGCCCTCGCGGCTTCCGGTCATGAAGTCACCATTCTCGCGTTCGCTGGAGATATTTCCTCGGCGTCCAAGGAGGCGATTCTTGGCGCCTACCAGGCATTGGATGGAGCGGCGGGCAAAGTCCTGCTGAACTTTGCCGGAGTGGAGTACATCAACTCATCCGGCATCGCGATCATCATTCAGGTTCTGCTGGAAGCACAGAAAGTCGGCTCGCGCTCGATTGGCATCTTTGGGTTGAGCGCACACTTTCAGAAAGTGTTCACCATGGTTGGCATCACCAAATATGCCGCGCTGTATCCCGACGAGACAGCATCGCTCGCCGTGTTGTGAGGACAACATGAACGTTGCCAGTAGATTTCGTTGGTTTTTGGGGTTGTTCCTGATCGCGCTCTGCGCGACTGCGTATAGTGCGCCTCGAGTGACTGCACCTCTGTTGACCGCCAAGGGTTTAGGGAAGGGCACCGTAGATTTATCCGGTCCATGGCAATTTCATCTGGGCGACGATCCCAGCTGGGCATCGCCCAATCTTGGCGACGCCACCGGTCAGGACGACTGGGAGCAGATCACCGCCGACCAACCCTGGGGTACGCAGGGATTCCCGGCCTATGTCGGGTACGCATGGTACCGCAGGCATATCCGTATTACGACTGCGCCGGGCGCCGATGCGGACATTGCGCTGTTCATCCAGCACATCGACGATGCCTATGAAATCTACTGGAATGGTGTTCTTGTGGGCCGGAACGGCAGCCTGCCGCCCAAACCCTACTGGTACTATGCGCAAGCACCGCAAACCTTCGGCCTGGGTCCGATCCACGATGGCGTTCTGGCGATCCGCGTCTGGAAGGCGCCGCTGAAATCCTTTGATTCCGATCAACTCGGAGGGCTCACATCCGCTCCGGTGTTGGGAAGTCCATCGGTCATAGCGGCCTATAAAGCGGCTTCGGATTTCGAATGGCTTCGCAGCCGGCAATACACCTTTGCGATCTCTTCCCTCTACGCACTGGTAGCGGTGTTGAGCCTGCTCTCCTGGTTTCGCGACCGCTCGCAGCGCATGCTGCTGTGGATGGCCGTATTCTCCTTCGCACCGCTGGCGGTCCTGGTATTGACGGGACTGCGGATTCCCTGGTCAACCAATTTTATTCTCGGCTCGTTGCAGCCGGTGCTGGGTCTGCAAGATATAGGTTTGTGGTTTCTCCTGCTCTGGCTGCTCAAACTGCATGAAAGCAAGCGCCTGTCGCGCTTCACCAGGAACCTGGCGTTGGTTGTGCTGGTCACGCGCTCGCTGAATGGCCTGCTGATGTTTGTGGACTGGAGCAATCCCAGGATCACTTCCTTCGCGCAGATCGCCGGCGCCGTTCTGACGGTGATCTTTACGGTGACGGAAGGCTACCCGCTGGTGCTGGTCGTTCTCGCCGTGCGCAAACGACTGAATGCAGCGCACTGGCTGGTGGCGGTCTTCGCGTTCCTCAAGGAAATGATCTTCGTGGCGCGCATTGCACTTTCGCAGGGAAGCCGGTTCACTCATTGGACCGTGGCAGACAGAATTGATGCTCCCTTGTTTACCGTCTACAGCAATCCGTTTACCGCGCAGACGATTGCCAATACGTTGCTGTTGTTGGCGATCATCTACGCCGTGTATCGCTACTCCAAGGAAACATTGCGCCGCCAGGGCGAGATGGAAGCGGAATTCAAGGGCGCCCGCGAAGTGCAGCAGGTGCTGATTCCCGATGCGCTGCCGCCGTTGCCCGGCTACGCCGTCACCAGCGCCTACAGACCGGCGCTTGAGGTCGGTGGCGACTTCTTCCAGATCATTCCGCTGGATGGGGATGAGAAGGGCTCGGCGCTGATCGTGCTCGGTGACGTCAGCGGCAAAGGGCTCAGAGCCGCCCTGGCGGTGTCTCTCATTGTCGGAACGTTGCGCACCCTGGCGGAATCCAATTCGAGTCCCGCGGAGATTCTGCGGCGACTCAACTATCACCTATACGGCCGCCTTCGCGGGGGATTCGCCACCTGTTTCGTACTCAAGCTGAATGCCGATGGAAGCTGCGCGATGGCCAATGCCGGGCATCCCGCTCCATTCATCAATCAGTTGGAACTGGTGTTTGAGGGCGCGCTTCCGCTTGGGCTCGTGCCCGATTCCGAGTACGAGGAATACACGGCGGAACTCAGGGTCGAAGATCATATCGTTCTCTATACCGACGGCCTATTGGAGGCGCGGACACCGAGCGGCGAATTGTTCAGCTTCGAGCGTCTAAGCGAACTGATGGCGCTCCGCCCAAATGCCCAGCAGGCGACGGAGGTGGCTCAAGAGTTTGGCCAGGAGGATGACATTACGGTATTGACCGTTACGCGACTGGCTGAGGGAGCCGAATCCACCACACAACTACTCGCTCCTGCGTTGTCGCCCGCTGCATAAGGAAACGTTAAAACACGCAATCGATGATGGCCCGCACCTCATCCGTCCTCAGCGGATGGGGAGCGCGTACATGAGCCCGCCTTGAGTCCAGAGACGGTTGGAAGCGCGGGACAGCTTCATCACCGAGCCCGAACCGAGGTCGCGTTCAAACATCTCGCCGTAGTTGCCGACGGCTTCGATCACCCGCGCAGCCCAGGCGTCGTCAAGCCCGATCAAAGGAGCGTAACCGCGCTGCAAGCCGAGCAGGCGCCGGATCTCCGGGTCCTCGCTTTTCTTCATCTCGGCAAGATTGTCATGTGTCACTCCGCTCTCCTCGGCCTGGATCAATGCATCGACCGTCCAGTTAACGATGGTGGCCCATTGCGGATCGTCGAGGCGATAGGTGGGCGCCAGCGGATCTTTGGCGATCACGTCCGGGAGGATGGCAAAATTGTTGGCCATGCCCTTGAAGGCAATCTGTTCGTAGGCAAGTTGTCCCGCGCCGCGTGTCGACTGGAGGATTTAGGCGTCCCCGGTTGGCAGGACTTCTTCAATCACCGACCAGGGCCCACCTTGAACCACGAGATATTTCAGGTAAAGTTCGGCTGATGGGCGATCTGTGGATGCGAGGAGGGTGCGAGCCGCATCCTGGACGCGCTCTTTCGGCAGGGAGCCGAGGTCATAGTTTTCCTCGATTATTCCATCGGAATGTGGAATTCCCAGCAATTCAAGATAGCGAACGATTGTTGCAAGATGATCGTGGAGCAGATACTCCTGCAGCAGATTATTGGCTAACTGATCAGGAAGGGTTAGAGTTGCTGACGTCCAGTTGACCAGGCGCTCAATCGGGGCTCGGCGGACACTAATCTCACGAACATTTTTTGCTTTCGCGAGAGCGGCAAGGAGGATCGGTTTCAGTTCCTTCGCTGGCTCCGCCCAAAATACCTTACTGGCAGAGACTCGAATCTCGTTCGGCAATTGTCGCCAAATACGGTTTGCAGAAAGTTGCATGAGCGGGCCTCACTTACAGTCAATCTCAAGTTCCGCCTACGATCATAACGGTTGCGCGAAAACAATAACACTCGTGCGGCCATCGTGCTCTGTTTTGCTCTACCTCTGTAATAAATCCAACGCCGCGGCTGTCATCGCGAGGACGCCGGTCCGAATGGTGGGCTCATAGGCTGGGGCGAAGAGCGCGGAGTGGATACTGGGCAAAGGAATCCCAGTCTTCTTCGACGCGGCCAGTTTTTCCGGATCGGCAGCGCCCAGCCAGAAAAAGACAAATGGTATTTTCCCGTCCAGGCTGAAGTATCCAACATCTTCACTACCCATGACCGGCGTGGCTGCTTCCACGTTGGCCGCGCCAAGCGCGTGGGCGGCGGCACTGCGGACGCGCTCCGTCAAAGCTGCATCGTTGATGGTCGGCACGGTCGATTCGAATACGGTTACCTCCGGCATGCGGTCGGGCGCAACTCCATAGGCCGTGGCGACACCGTTCGCCGTTCGCTTCACGCCGTCCAGCAGTTTTTGGCGCACCTCCTCCGAGTAGGCCCGCATCGAGAGGCCCAGCACCGCATCATCCGGGATGATGTTGTTCTTCGTCCCCGCGTGGAACGTTCCCACGGTCAACACCGCCGGCTCAAGCGTTGAGATCTGGCGGCTCACCACGGTCTGCACCAGCATCACAAACTCCGCGGCCATCACGATGGGGTCTTTGCCGCTCGAAGGTTTTGATCCGTGAGCACCGATGCCATGGAACACCACCTTTACGCTGGTGGCGCTCGCCAGCATCGGCCCGGGACTGATCGCGATGTGCCCTGTCTCGTAATCGTTTGTGTCGTGCTGAGCGAGGATGTAGTCCGGCTTGGGGAAGCGATCGTAGATACCATCGGTCAGCATGGCTTTTGCGCCGTCGATCGTCTCCTCTGCGGGCTCACCGACCAGTTCGACAGTGCCGTGCCAGCGATCCTGGTTCGCCGCTAACTCATGCGCCACGCCAAGCAGCACTGTCATGTGGATGTCGTGGCCGCATGCGTGCATCACGCCGACGTCCTGGCTCTCTGCGTTCTGGGAGCGCACGTGGCTGGCAAAGTCGAGGCCGGTGGCTTCGGTAACCGGGAGTGCATCCATGTCCGTGCGGATCAACACTACCGGACCGTCTCCGTTCTTGAGAATGCCGACGATGCCCAATGCCTCCGAGCCATCGGCGTATTTGCCGACATGCTCCGTCACCTCATAGCCGGCTTTGCGCAGCTCCCCGGCAAGATAGGCCGAAGTCTTCTCCTCGTGATGCGAGAGTTCCGGTTGCTGGTGAAGCTGCTTATAGGTGGTGATCAGCCCTGGCATCTGCTGGTCGATCTGCGTTTCAAGCGTGGCCGGTGCAACTCCCGTCTGCGCGCCAACCAGGAGAGCTGGAAAGAGAATCAACAGGCAGGTTGCGGAAACGACGGCTCTGATAGAACCCACGTCAATTCCCCTGACGATCTATGCACATGGATGGATTCCTTAGTTTTGAGGATCGGGCGCCAGCAGAATGATTTTACCGATACCGCCCTTTTGCGCCAGCACCTGTGCCTCCGCCGCATCGCGCAGAGGGAGCCGGAGACCGATCGGCAATACGAACTTGCCATCGCGCACATCGTCGGCAAATTCACGTACCTTGGATGGATCGGGCTGCGCATAGACACGCGCGATCTTTACCGTGGGGTTCAATGCCGCGGTGCCTTCCGGTAGTACAGAGGCATACCCGAAACAGCCTCCCGGTTTCACCCTGGCGATCAACTTCGCGGCCACTTCACCGCCAACGGTATCGGCAATTGCATCCACAGGGCCAAGCCTGGCAATTGCTTCGTCGTCATCGATGGCCAGCACGGCGGAGACGCCCAGGGAGCGCGCGTCCGCGAGTTGCGATGTGCGAACGCCGGCAATTACCTGCGCACCCAACTTCTTTGCCGAATGCACCGCAGCGCGTCCCACGCTGCCCACGGCTCCCGTTACCACTACGGTCTGTCCCTTCTGCACGTTGGTCGCCAGGCGCACCAACTGGTCGCCCGTCAAGGAGACCAGCGGAATCGCCGCGGCGTCCACCAGGTCCACTCCGTCGGGCAGGTGCGTCAGGTTCGATTCGGGCACGGCCACCAGCTCGGCATAGGCTGCATTGGTCAATGCAAATACCCGCTCACCGGGCTTGAAGTGTCTTACATTGGCGCCCACTGCGCGCACCACGCCGCTTACATCGCGGCCAAGAATGGCGGGGAAGGTCAGCGGGAAATCCTTCTGCCTTGCACCCGAACGAACCTTCCAGTCAATCGGATTCACGCTCGTGGCCGCCGCCGCGATTAACACGGTGTCGCCGCTCACCTGCGGATCGGGAACGTTGTCTTCATACTTCAGCACCTCAGGACCGCCATACTCATGCAACACAACTGCCTTCATCGCGTTTCTCCAAAGCCCGGGATCAGCTTCTCCCTTAGATGCGTACCCGCTAGTCTAGTTGGAGAAGAGAGCGGCCAAACGCCCCCGCAACTCTCCCTGTTTCGGGGAATGTTATTAGTTGGCAACCGGCTATCGCTCCTTATGATGGAGTGCGCCCGAAGATAGCCTTTGCGGACCAAATTCGATCCCGATTATAATGTACGTTATAATTCGCGCAGAGAGAGGGCCCATGTACACCGTCAAAGTGACTACTGTAGGCAATTCAACCGGAATTGTCCTACCCAAAGAGGTGTTGGAACAGCTCCACATCGTCAAAGGCGACGTGCTCTATGTGACCGCAACCCCTGGCGGGATACACCTGACACCGTATCGAGCCGATTTCGCGGCCGCGATGGAAGCCGGAACAGAGGTGATGCGGCAATATCGCAATACCTTGCGGAAGCTCGCCGAATGAGCGAGCCGATCTGGCTGGAACTGGATGTCGTGCTCGCCTTACATGACATGCAGCTTGCCTCGTTCGGCGGGCCTGCAGGATTGCGCGATGCCGGACTACTGGAATCGGCATTGTACCGCCCTCGGAACGTGTTGCACTATGCGGAGGTGGCTCCCTCGCTGGCGCGTCTAGCCGCCGCCTATGCCTTTGGCCTGGTCGAGAATCACCCCTTCGTCGATGGCAATAAACGCACGGGGCTGGTTGTCTCTTTCACCTTTTTGAAGCTGAATGGGCACAGGATCACGGCCAGCGAAGAGGACGCTTATCAGACGTTTCTCAATCTTGCCTCAGGCGCTCTGAGCGAAGAGGCGCTCGCCGATTGGATGGCCGCGAACTCTCAGCGGGAGAGAGAATGACGCACGCGACACTCGATCCTACTCTTGCGAAGGGCGGCGGCCAGAATCATGGACCAGTCGCGAAGCGCCAACCACAACCAGTCCCGGTAGTGGCCCGCACGCAATCCCCTCTTTACTCAGAAGAAAAGCACGGATGAAGCGTTTAGGAACCTTTTAGGGACTTTTTATCTTTGCTTTAGAGCCGGGGTGGTTTACTTCCCTGGGTGGCTACGGCTGCGGCGGTAATGCAGGGATTCGTTATGGATTCAGTACAACCGGGACTACGGCTCGACCGCTACTACGTCGAGAGCGTCATCGCAGAAGGTGGTATGGCCACGATCTTCCGCGGCTGGGATCCGCGTTCCGAGCGGACGGTCGCACTCAAGGTTCCCCGCATCGAGGCCGAAAGCGACGTGGTCTTTTACGAGCGCTTCCGGCGCGAGGAACAAATCGGACAAACCTTGGAGCATCCCGGGATTGTCAGAGTATTCCCAAGCGATGAGCGCAGCCGGCTTTACATGGTCATGGAGTGGGTCGAGGGGGAATCCTTACGCACGCTCCTCTACCGGCAGCCAAAGCTTCCGCCTGACCGCGCTGTCCGCATCACCCTGCAGATTTGCGATGCCCTCCAATATCTACACAGCCATGGCATCATCCACCGCGATCTCAAGCCGGAAAACATCATCGTCGATGCCGGCGATCGCATCAAGCTGATCGACTTCGGCATCGCCGGCAGTGCCGGTGCCAGGCGCCTCACCTTCGGCAAGTTCTCGCGCTTGATGGGCACGCCCGACTACATCTCGCCGGAGCAAGTCCAGGGAAAGCGCGGCGATGCGCGCAGCGACCTGTATGCCCTCGGCGTCATGCTCTACGAAATGCTCACCGGCCAGGCTCCGTTTCGCGGCCCGAATCCGTTGGCGATCATGAACGCCCGGCTGCAGAACACTCCCGTGCCTCCACGCGCGATCGACCCGGCGATCTCGACCCAACTCCAGACGGTCGTCCACCGCGCGCTGGAGCGCGATCCCCAACGGCGCTATGCGACGGCCCGCAACTTCGCCTATGCCCTGGAGCATCCCGATGAAGTCGATGCGGACCAGCCTGCGGAATTGTATGAGCGAATCCATCCGCAGTTATCCCAGCTGCGAGACGCGATGTTCTTCGCGCCGCTGGCGCTGATCCCCGCCATCCTGTTTACGCTGCTGATCTACGCTTCGAGGCCCTGAGGCCGGACCATCCGCAGCCACTCCGGCCGTCAGCCAATCCTGGGCCGGTGCTCCGGAACTCCTCAGCCGGCAACTCGGTTTCATCGCCACCCACACATCCTTTTTTTCAGCGGACCGATCTTATCTTGAGGCCCCGCGGCAGCGTCGGTAATTGTCCCTTCACTTCCTGCGGGTTCCGTTGTGCACGTTTCTGCGCCAGCCCGCCGGCTTGGGGAAAGAAAAAAATCGATCAGCAGGAAAGCATCCAAATCCATCCGGCGCGCGTATCGGCCAAGCTTAACTCCCACTGACTGAACACAGACAATAAGGAGCGCATGATGAGCCATTTGAATAAAGTTATGTACACCGCAAAAGCTCACACCACGGGCGGCCGGGAAGGCGGCATCTCCCGTACCGACGATGGACGGCTGGACGTCAGGCTGTCGTTGCCTGGCAGCTCGGAGCCCGGCACCAACCCCGAGCAGCTGTTCGCCGCCGGTTGGTCGGCCTGCTTCCTCTCGGCCATCAAACTTGTCGCCGGCAAAAAAAAGATCACCCTCCCATCGGACGCGGCGATTGACGCCGAAGTGGACTTGGGAACGGAGAACGGCAACTTCGGACTGGCAGCCCGGCTCACCATCAGCCTGCCTGGCATGGAGCACGAGGCTGCCCAGGCCCTGGTAGAGGCGGCGCACCAAGTGTGTCCGTATTCCCGCGCCACCAGCGGCAACGTCGACGTCACGCTCAACGTGGTGAACGCCGGGCTGAGAAAAGCGGGCTAAAGAAAGTACGAGGCACACATGAAACGGATCGCCTTCTTGCTGGTCGCAGTTAGCTACGGTGGCCGGCGTTGTCGCCTTCACGGCACCCGCATCCGTACACGCCGATGAAGAGGCCGCCCCGCTCTTCGGAGTCAAGCTTCCCCCCGGATTCCGCGACTGGAGGTTGATCTCCGTGGCCCACGAAGCAGGCAGCCTGAACGATTTCCGCGCCGTTCTGGGCAACGATGTTGCGATCAATGCCTATCGGGAAGGAAAGCTTCCGTTTCCGGACGGCGCAATCATTGCCCGCCTTGCCTGGAGTTACGTCCCGTCGGAGGAAAACAACAAGGTCTTTGGCCGTGAACAGTCGTTCGTCGCCGGGTCGCCCACGAACGTTCAGTTCATGGTCAAGGATTCGAGCAAATACGCCTCCACGGGCGGATGGGGGTTCGCTCAATTCAAAGACGGCAAACCGAACGCCGACGCAGCGGCGCTCAAAACCTGCTTTCCATGCCACGTACCGGTCAAAGCTCGCGACTATGTCTTCACCCGTTACGCACCAAACCCTTGATACCGAGAACCAAACTCTTGCATGACTCGGCGGATCGACAGCGGGACGGCGGCGATGCTCGTTGGAACAGGTAAGGAGGAAGGCAAATGGCAAAGATGAAAGCGGTGCAAGTGCCCAAGCCGGGGGCGGACTTCGAAGTTGTCGAGCGCGAGATCCCGGAGCCCGGCGCGGGGCAGGTGAGGATTCGCGTTCAAGCCTGCGGAGTCTGCCACAGCGATGTATTCACCAAGGATGGCCTCTTTCCCGGCATCACGTATCCGCGCGTGCCCGGACACGAGATTGCCGGCGAGATTGATGCAGCCGGCCCCGGAGTGAAGGACTGGACCAAGGGCGAGCGCGTCGGCGTGGGCTGGCATGGCGGGCAGGATGGTACTTGTCTGGCGTGCCGAAGAGGCGACTTCGTAAACTGCGTCAACGTCAAGGTTTGCGGAATCAGTTACGACGGAGGTTATCAGGAATACATGGTTGCGCCGGTCGAAGCCCTGGCCCATATGCCCGAGTCGCTCGATGCCGCCGAGGCCGCGCCGCTGATGTGCGCGGGACTCACTACGTTCAATGCACTTCGCCATAGCGGTGCGCTGCCGAGCGATCTGGTTGCCATCCAGGGCATGGGCGGGCTCGGCCATCTGGGAGTTCAGTTTGCCAAGAAATCCGGGTATCGGGTTGCGGCAATCAGCCGTGGCCCGGAGAGTGCCGCGCTGGCCAAAAAGCTTGGCGCGGATCTGTATATCGACAGCGCCGCCGGCGATGCCGCCGCTGAGTTGCGCAAGCTGGGCGGCGCGCGTGCGATTCTGGCTACCGCCCCCAGCGGGAAATCGATGTCGGCGCTGCTCGGCGGCCTGGGAGCCAACGGCACGCTGGTGGTGATTGGAGCCTCGATGGACCCGATCGAGGTACCGCCCGTTCTGTTGATTACCGGCAAGAAGCGAATCCAGGGCTGGGTGGCCGGACTCCCGACCGACTCAGAGGACACGCTGCGTTTTGCCGAGATGACCGGCGTCCGCCCCATGATCGAAAAATACCCGCTGGCGAAGGCCGCCGAAGCCTACGCTCGAATGATGAGCGGAAAGGCTGAATTCCGCGTTGTATTGACCATGTGAGGCGAAACGACGCGCGCGCGGGAGGGAGAGAAACTGATGTCCGCAGCGGCAGCAAAGACACCGAAAACCGTGATCGTCACCGGCGGCTCGCAAGGCATAGGAGCCGGTGCCGTGAACGCCTTTCTGGAGCGCGGTTACAACGTGGTGGCCACTTCGCGAAACATCACCGCGTCGGGCGCGTTCGCGGCGTCGGAGAAGCTCGCGTTGGTGGACGGAAACATTGCCGAGGCTGCAACGGCAGCCAAAATCGCCGAAGCCGCCATGAGCCGATTCGGATCGATCGACGCGTTGGTCAACAACGCGGGTATCTTTTTCTCCAAGCACTTCACCGATTACACGGCCGACGATTTGCGGTCTCTTATTTCGGTCAACATCGAAGGCTTTCTCTTCATCAGCCAGCTGGCGATCAAGCAGATGCTGGTTCAGAACAGAGGCGGAAGTATCGTCAACATTACGACGACGATGGTGGAGCACCCGATCGCCGGAATCAACTGTGCGGTTGCGATGATTGCAAAAGGCGGCCTTGCGGCCGTATCGCGCAGCCTGGCGATGGAATACGCGAAACAAGGCATCCGGGTGAATGCCGTCGCGCCGGGGATTGTCGATACGCCGATGCACAAGGATGACCCGAAGGATTTTCTCAAGACGCTGCAACCGATGGGGCAGATTTCCTCGGTGAAAGACATCGTGGACGCAATTGTGTATCTGACGGAGGCCGGCCAGGTGACCGGGGAGACACTGCACGTGGACGGCGGTGCGCACGTTGGCAGATGGTAACCCGTGAAGATTTCGGCCGGGCATAGAGCCAAGGAGCGTTCGTCACGGCCTTGCGAGCTTAACGCCTAACTTACACAATCGGCGGAGTTTAATGAACCTGCGCAGGCACGGATGAGTCGCCCGGGAGACTGTTTTTTGCGCAGGCTGTGGCACTTCCGCCGACTGGGTTGGCAATGGCCCTATCCTGCTAAATAAAATGTGCACGGGTTTCCGGGCAATTGCATCTGAACCACTGAAGTTTAGGAATGTTCCACGCACACGGCGGCGGAGATCGGCGTTGGCACCGTTGCTTGCCTGCGGAGTGCGGATAGAGGGCGAATTGTTCCAAACTCAAGGCCTCACGGCCATTGTGAAATGGCTGGCAGTCGGGGCGATCTCGATCGACGTGGGCCTGGTGATTTTCATCTTGAGCCGTCGCGCCGCTCACAACCGTTTTTATTCGCGCAAAGACGCGGCGCAAAAACGTTTCTCCGTGATTATCGCCGAATGTTTCGCGGGCAGGCTTAGCTCGGAGCGTGCGACCCCGCTGTTGAAGGCCGGCGGACGGCCGGAGCGAGAGGCGGCAAGAACCCTCTTGCTGGGTAGCATCCGGGCAACGACTCAACGGCAAGCAACCGATTTGCTGGTGTCCCTGGGATTCGTCCGGCAATGGGCTGAGCAGGCATTTGGCAAGCGTCGCGCCCAGCAACTGCTGCGCTCCATTGCCCAAGAGAAGGGGATCTCGTCTTCGCCTCCAACGTCCTACCGGCGCCAGACCGGGCGTCTCCGCCGTTGGCGTGTGTTCTCAATTTCACGCGCGGTTGCCATCAGCCGTCTGGGGCGTTTATCGCCGGAGTTCTCCAGCTGTTTTATGCAAGAAGCGTTACGCGACCCGTCGCCCTATGTCGGCCGCATGGCGTTGGCATCCATCGGGCGCAACCCCATTCCGAATGGCCTGCCCATCCTGCTGGAAGAACTTCGCCGATCCGTGGACGGCGAAACCGAACTCCCTACACGGTCGATCCAGACTGCTCTGGTGCGGTATCCGGTCTCGGAGCTGCGGCACATTACGCCCTATCTGAAACAAGGCAGTCCGCGCTTCCGGTTCCTGGCCGTCAACAGCATTCGCGAGATGTGCGCCAAGGCGGAATCGCAGCACCCCGGCGGTTTGGAATTTCCAGCCGAACTGCGCCGCTGGTTTCTGGAGGAGGCCGTGCGAGACGAGTCTCCCGATGTGCGCGCCCGCAGTGCCGGGGTGATCGGTCATTTTCACAGTCCGGAAGCCGCGCAGGCTCTGCAATTGCTGATGGAAGACAGCAATGAATTCGTACGGCTGCACAGCGTGCGGGCCTGCGCCGATCCATACTACTCCGGCATGATCGGAGACACTCTCCGGCGAATTACCGATCAACGCTGGCGGGTGCGCGAGGCAGCGGTGAAAACCGTGGGCAGCTTTCAGGCTACGGGCAGGCAGCAATTGGAACAATACTTTCTCGACACGACGGACCGCTACGCCAGCGAGCAGATTGGCGAAGAACTGCAGCGCAGCGGAACGGCGCTGCAAATCGTCTCGGCGCTCGCCCTGCCTGACGGCGAAGGGAGCCGCGCCCGCATGGTCTGCTGCAAGATGGCTGAGCTCGGCATGGTTTCTCTCATGGCGGAAGAACTGGCCTCGGACAAGCCGCTCGATCTTCGCAGCCAGCTCTTGGAAGTTCTCAGCCCATCCGAAACGCCTCAGTTCCTCGATGCATTACGCTCGATCGTCGCGCACCAGGCGGACCCGCTGAAAATCAAAGCGGAAGTGCTGCTCCGTGCCCATGAATGCAAGGCCTCAGACGCCGCGGAGCGGAAGAACTGAGATGAAAGCCATCCTCTTTCATTTTTTGGAGTACGCCAACGTTGTCTTCCTGGTGTACTTCCTTGCGGCCAATGCCGTGTACACGCTCTTGATGTGTCTGTCGCTTTACGCCGTATCGCTGCACTCGAAATTTGCCGCCGAAAAACCCTACGGCGACATGGCCGATTCGCCCATCACACCGCCGATCACGCTGATCGTGCCTGCCTACAACGAGGAAAAGGCGATCGTCGATACCGTGCTCTCGCTGCGCGACCTCAACTACCCTGGGAAAGAAATCCTGGTGGTGGATGACGGCTCCGATGACGGAACCGTGCAACGATTGATCGAACGATTCCAGTTGCGGCGTGTGGATGTGATCTATCGCGAAGCACTCAAGACCGCGCCGGTGAAGGCCTTTTATCACAACCCTGCCATGCCGGAACTGCTGGTGATGGCCGTCGAACACGGGGGGAAATCGTGCGCGCTCAATGCCGGCATCAACATGGCAAGAAGCCCGTATTTCTGCACCGTCGACGCCGATTCGATCGTGGAAAAGGATGCACTGTTGCGATTGATGGCGCCGGTGCTGCAGTCCACCCAGAACACGGTGGTAAGCGGCGGCATTGTCCGCATCGCCAACGGATGCGGCGTCTATCACGGCATCATCACCCGGATCGACCTGGCTCAGAGCTGGCTTGAACGGTGCCAAACCGTGGAGTACATCCGCACCTTCCTGTTCGGGCGTCCGGGGTGGAATGCGCTGAACGCAACGTTCATCACCTCGGGGGCATTCTGCCTGCTGCATAAGGAGTCGGTGATCGAAGTGGGAGGATTCAGTCGCGACACGGTGACGGAAGATATCGACATGATCGCCAGTTTGCGGCGTTCGCTGACCGACAAAAAGCGGGCGTTCCGCATTGTGTTCACGACCGATCCCATCTGCTGGACGGAGGCCCCAAGAACCGTCAAGATGTTGGCGCGCCAGCGGCGGCGTTGGCAGCTCGGGCTCACCCAGACGGTGATGAAGAATTTCGACATGACCTTCAATCCGCGCTTCGGCAGCATGGGTCTTTTAAGCATGCCGTTTCACGCCTACCTGGAGGCGCTGGGATGTGTGGTGGAGGCGCTGGGCACTTTTCTCATACCGATTTCCTATTTTCTGGGCGCGATGCCGCTGCGAACTTTTATGCTCTTCATGTTCCTCGCCGTGGGATACGGGACGTTGCTTTCGATGGGTTCGGTGGTCATGGAGGAGCTTACGCTGCGGCGCTATCCCACATGGAAGCACGTGGCGCTGCTGCTGAGCTATGCGGTGATCGAGAACCTCGGGTATCGGCAGATGGTCACCCTGTTTCGCGCACACGGGGTTCTGCAATACTTTGCCGGCCGCAAGCGTTGGGAAGCGGTGCAACACAAGGGCATCTCTCCCCGCACAGCGCCTGCGCAGGGCGCCTGAGCAGGATCGAAGACATGGCGAGGGGTTTTGCTTTCAGGAGCGTTGACTTGGCTTGGAGGTCAAAGTTGATTTGCGGCTATCGACTGCGGGCATTTGCCTGTATGGCTCTTACCGTGGCTGCATTGCTGGTGGCAAGCGCCTCGCTGGGGTATGCCGCCGACGTGCTCTCGCAGGCAAGATCGTTGGCATACAGCGGCAAGGATCACCGCGACGCGGCGCTCGACCTGCTGAAGCAGCATCTCACGCAAGAGCCGGATGACACCGACGCGCGAGTTTTCTATGGCATCGTTCTCTCGTGGCAGGGCAGATACGACGAGGCGCGCGAGCAGCTTTCGCAGGTTCTCGCCAAGCGTCCCGATCACGGCGACGCACTGCCTGCGTTGATTAACGTCGAGCTCTGGTCGGACCACCCGGCTCGCGCCGAGCAACTCGCGCGCGAGGCGCTGGCGCGGCAGCCCAATAATGTGGAACTGCTGCTCGCGCAGGCCCACGCGCTGCGCAACATGGGGCACCGCGCGGAGGCCGTGGCCGTGCTCGACCAGGTTTTGCAGCTGAGCCCCGGCAACGATGAGGCCAGGGCGATGAAGAACGCCATCTCTGAAGGCGTGGATAAATGGGACACGCAGCCGGTGGCAGAGGCCGACTTTTCCTACTACTGGTACAGCGATGGACGAACTCCACTGATCCAGAGTGCACTGAGCTTGCGTGTGCCCACGCCGGTTGGCTCAATCATCGGAACGGAGAATCGCGCCGACCAGTACTCGCTGGTAAGCTACCAGACGGACCTGGAGTTTTACCCGCACTTCCGTCCCGGTTTATATGGCTATCTGGAGTTCGGGTACTCGGCGGATGGCAATCTCTATCCGGGGTATCGCGGTTCGGCTGACTTGTTTGCGAGCGTCGGGAAGGGGTATGAAGTTTCCGGCGGATATCGGCACTTGCAGTTCAGCAGCGGAGTGGACATTTATACCTTTGCGTTGGCGAAATACCGTGGAAAATGGCTATTTACCGGGCGCGGCTTTGTTACGCCGGGGAGCCCTGGAACCTCCGGCACCGCGTTGCTGGAGGCCCGGCGATTCCTCAGCTCCGAAGGGCGGTACGACTATGTCGAGTTCCGCTACAGCGTGGGAGCGTCTCCGGCGCAGGCGACTACCATTGGAGAAATCCAGACGCTTACGTCTCAAAGCTTCCACGCGACGTTGAACAAAGTGATTTATAAAAGGTGGGCCGTCGTGGCTAACGGAGGCCTTGACCTGGAGCAGCAGGCCGGACTGCATAACCTGAGACGGTATCAACTGGAAGGTACGATCTATTACAGGTTTTGAATGCCAACCAATCGATCCACGCTGCTGGCTCTGGGTTTACCGCTGTTGCTGGCCGTCACCTACATCGGCCTGATGGTGATCCCGTGGGCCGGAGGTGAGCGGACGCCGCAGCCTCTGACGGCCGAAGAGTCCAGCGCGCTCTGGAGCGATAGCAAATCGCTTTTCAACCAATCGAAATACCACGAGGCGCTGGCGGCAGCGCTGAAGCTGCACCAGGCCTACCCGGGCAATCATCTTTATATTGAAATGGCCGCGGAGAGCTACGGACGGCTGGGCGATTCTCAACACGAGGCCGAGTTTTGGGAGAAGTATTTCGATACCGCGCCCAATCCTGTTGCGGCTTGTCCCCAGATTGGCCAGGCATATTGGAAACTGGGCAGGACCGATGAGGCCATCGCCTGGTTTGAGCGCTGCCTTGCGCGCGACCCAAAGAACTCCGATTCCATATTTTATCTGGCGCACGCACTGGAAATGGCTGGGAAACCGGATCGTGCCGCCGCCCTGTACCGGCAGGGGATCGAGATTGCGCCGGAGTACGAGGACATGAAGATTGGATTGGCGCGCGTCTGGCTTCGCCAGGGAAAAGCCGCACAAGCAGAGCAAGCCTCGCAGCTGCTTCTGCGGCAATCGCCAGATAACCTCGACGCCCTGCTGGTGGCTGGACTGGCCTATGCCGCCGAAGGACAACTCCAGAAAGCGAAACAATACTCTCGCCAGAGGTGTCCAACTCTCCGGCACAGACTCAGACTTTCATGAAGCCCTGGCCGCCATTGCGGAGCAGGAGAACGATCCCCGGGAAGCGCTTCGCCAATACGATGCAATTGTCGAACAGCACCCTGATGATCGGCGCATCGCGGCCAAACGAAACGCCGTGCGAGAAAAGGTCCGGTGATGGGGTCGAGAATTGGTTTCGTTTTGGCGCGGCTTTGCCTGGCTTCGTTTGCGATCCTGACGGCCGGCTATTGTCTGCTGGCGTATATACCTTTTACCTATCAGCAGATCCACCTTGGCGGGCTCCTGCCCTGGCTCACTACGTTTGCAAACCTGCAGCCGTATTTTTATTGGCCGGCATTTTTCTGCGCTGTGCTGACGCTGCCCACTCTGCGCAATGATCGGACCCGCTCTCGCAGCGTGCTGTTTATCGTGGTCTTCGGCCTCCTCGGTCTGCGGCTTTCGGCGCATCCTCTGCTGGTTAGCCTGGCGGACGAGAAGGTGGACGTTTTGTGGTGTGTCCTCTGCATGCTGCCGCTGCTTTGGATGGGGATTCTCGACTGGCAGGCCGTGGAACATACGCTGGTGTGGGAACTATCGGACCATGTTGAGACCCGGCGCATTGCTGTGGCGTGCCTGATGACCGCCGCGTACGTGTGGCTATTCTCTGCGGTGATCGGCGTAGTTCGCCTGGCGTTGAACGTAAACACGTTGAACGCGAACACGGCCTTTCATGGGCAGCACTTTCTGTTGGTTTTCCTGTGGAGCCTGCTCTTTCAGCTTGCGAGTTTCATGTCGGTTTTCATGGCCCTGAACTTTACGCTGGTTCTTGCCCGCCTGCTTTCCTCCAGGCCGAACGTGCACGTGTGGCTTTGCGGCGTACTTGCAATTGCGATCGGGATGCTGGTCTTGCAGCGCGTCGTCTTCGTCCGGCTCTCGTTCGCCGGAGTACTGGCAGACTCGGTGGCCGTCATGACGGCTGCCAGTATCGTTACTTTTTTCATCGGAATCCGCGCCAGACTGTACCGCCCCGAGGAAGGTCCCATGCGCGGCGTGCTGGAGTTTCTGGTCTTTCCCCGCTGGTTGCGCTCAATCTCGCCGGCGGCACGCGGTCTCTGCCTGGTTGCCGGATCGGCCGTCATCGGCTGGGCGCTGATCAAGGCCGCCACGTTCGACTGGGGACATCTGATCCAGATACTCATCGTCTTGTTCAGTTGGGCGGCGGCACTAGGATTTTTCTACATCGCACTGCCCGCCCGCCCGTCTGGTTACGGTTGGGGAGCGGACCGGATTCTGATCGCCGCCGCGCTGCCAGTTTGCCTCTGCATGGGCGTGGTCACCGTGCAATCGAGAAGCGTGCGGCCATACGCCGCCGAGTCGGCCGCTTTACTCGAACGTTACAGCCACTATGATGCCGGCTTGCTGGTTGCGCGCAGTGTGTTCTCCCCGCCCACGGCGCCCATGCAGGAGAATTCCCTCTACACGTTTCTGGCTGCCAACACGAACATTCCGCGCTCGGTGCGCACCGCGCCGGTGGAGGTGAACCTTGTCCGCAACCTCCGTGCGAGCGCCGACCCCAAGCCAAACATCTTCGTGTTCGTGATTGATAGCCTGCGCCGCGACTACCTGTCGCCCTACAATGCCGCGGTCCATTTCACTCCGGCCATCGAAGCGTTTGCGCGCGAAAGCGTAGTGATGGAAAACGCGTTCACGCACTATGCCGGAACCGGTCTGTCGGAGCCTTCGATTTGGGCGGGAGCGATGCTGCTGCACAAGCAGTACGTGACGCCGTTTTATCCGATGGATTCCCTGCAGAAACTGCTCGACGTCGAAGGCTACCGCCAGTTCATCACCAAGGACGACATTCTCGGCACCATCCTGAAACCATCGCCGCTCATCACCGAACTCGATGCCGGCCGGCCTACCATGCGCTGTGAACTCTGCCGCACTCTCGCCGAATTGCAAAATAAGATCAGCAGCACGAATTTAGAGGCGCGGCCGATCTTTGCCTACACCCAGCCGCAGAATATCCATATCTCGGTCATCAATCGCGAGGAGCGGACGGAATCAGCCGGACAGCCATACGCTGGGTTTGAAGCAGATTACGCTGCGCGGATCAAAAGCATGGACCAATGCTTCGGCGATTTTATTCAGTTCCTGAAGGACCGCGGAATCTACGAGAACAGTGTTGTCATCCTGACCTCCGACCACGGCGACTCCCTGGGTGAGGAAGGCCGCTGGGGACACGCCTACAACGTAGTGCCGGAAGTGGTTCGGGTGCCGCTCATCATCCACCTGCCGGCGGGCAGCCGAACTCTCGCGGTCGAGCCACGCGCTCCGGCGTTTCTCACCGACATCACCCCAAGCCTCTACTATCTGCTGGGGCATCGGCCGATCGAATCCAACCCCATCTTCGGACGTCCGCTATTTACCGAAAGCCCGGAGGAAGCCAGTCGCTATGTGCGCGCTTCGTACTTAATCGCTTCCAGCTACGCTCCGATCTATGCGGTGTTAAGCGACGGCGGACGCTCGCTCTACGTAGTGGACGGCATCGAGTACAACGACTCTGTCTATGATCTGACCGAGCCCGGCCAGGCGCGTGCGGTGACTCCGGAAGTTCGGGCCAACGGCCAGCGCATCGTGCGGGATTCGATCCAGGACATCGCCAACTTCTATCATTTCGGCCCACAGAGTCCATCGCAGGCCGTTAACTGACAGGGAACGCCTGTCCGAGTTTCTGCGCATCCCGGCCCTCCAAAGCTGCTATCGTTTTGTTCCAGAACAGTTGAACGGAGGCTGTTCAAAGGCAAGCGAGCGGAATGCCACATGGCATTCCAGACCGATGGGAAGAAGTGCTTTGGGAGTCGGCGTATGAACCCTCGGATAGAGCGTCTACTCGGAGTTGCGGTGCTCGCTATCTGCGCCTCCGGAATCAGCGCGGCAACGGACATGGCCTCCACGGTCAGGGACGCGGATGCCTGCGTTGCAGAGCGCAAGTATGATTGCGCGCAGGCGCTGTACGAGCGTGCCCAGGCCGAAGGCATGCGATTCGAGAGCGATCTTCCACACGCCCGCAATCTGGCAACGGCCTACCTGAATAGCACGCACCCGGACCTGGCAAAGGCGATCCCATGGCTGCAGGTTGCGGTAAAGCTCGACCCCCAGTCGGACAGTCTGCGCGCTCAGCTTGCAAGCTCGCTGGTTCGCAGCGGCAATCTCGATGCTGCCATCGAACACTACAAGGTCCTTTCGGAGTCGCATCCCTCTTCCACGGAATACGGCATTCAACTGGCTACGGTATTGCGACAGGCGGGAAAATCCGATGCCGCCCTGCAATTTCTGCAAGCCAGCACTGAGAAATTTCCCGATCTGGTGGGATTCCGGGTCGAGTATGCACGGCTGCTGAACTTCACCAAACAATATCCCGAGGCCAGAAAGCAATTCCTGGCTGCGCTTGCGATCGAACCCAAGAACCTCATCGCGCAAGTGGGCCTGGCCAAGGCGACTTCCTACGAGGGAGATCAGGAAGCCGCGATTCAGATGTACGACCGTATCCTGGAGCGCCATCCCGGCTCCTACGACGCAATTGTCGGCAAGGCATTTTCGCTGTTGTGGTCGGGCCAAACGGCGCAAGCAGGCGTGCTGCTGCGGCAAGCGTCAGTTCGAAATCCAGACGATCCGGAAGTACGCGAAGCCTTATCCACCCTGCCGCACTCCGCGGTCTCGCCCGCAGCCGTCTCCGAAGATCGAACTCACCGCCTCGACACTCCCCGCCGCGCGGCCCTGCGGCGCGCGCCGAATGTCGAAACGTCCGAGTCCAAGCCCACGCCTTCGCCCGAGCGGACGATTCCGTCGCGAACGGAACATATGAATCCGCAGCTTCTTCCGCAACCCGAGCCGCCGCGGTATGGTGTTGCCGCCGCAATCATCGGATTCTGTCTGCTGTTTGCGCCATTCGTCTTCGGACGCTCGCGCTCCCACCGGATCCAATCGCAGGTGGGCGAAACGGAGAGTGTTTCCTCTGAGCCGGCTCCGGACTTGCCGTTTTTCAGTATCGAGCAGGACTCTGGAGACTGCTACCTCGCCCCAGAATCCGCGCGTGCCGCCGTAGAGGTCATCACCCACACACCGGAAAATCAGAGTGTTGGACCGGTTCCTTCTTGTGAAGAACGCACGGCTGAACCCGGCAGCGCCGAGTCTGCGATTGAAATCTCCACGATCGAGTCCTCCACGGTAGCTTGCCGGACGATTGCCAGCACGGCAGACCATGCGCTTGAAATCTACCAGCCGCGTGAGGAGACACCGGAGTCAGAGGCGAAAGCAGAGTTGAAGTTATTGCTGCGCATGGCAACCAGTTTTGGCTCACATATGGAAGAGAGCCCGAACCTGCCTGCGGAATCTGGCTGGGGCGGGCTCGATGGTGTTGGCGATGCCATGTGCTTCGGGCTGACTTCGCCGCTCCAGGGGGATGATCCCAAGCGCGTAAGTCATTGATTAAAAGAATGGTCGGCTTTAGAAGACGACTTTAGAACTTTCGTGCTTGGCGGGCTCGGGGAAGCGATCTAGGTGTGAAGTTTCAACAGGCTGTCCATTCGATCAAAACCAGAGAAGCTGATTGTGACGAGCAATGAGCACCTCCATCGTGCAGAACTTTTCTGGCTAATCGCTCTCGACTGTGAACCGTGAGTCGGCATTCTTGTGACCGGCGACCGGCGTGACGCCATCCGCGGCCGCAGCTGCGAGTACGTGCATGTTGCCATCGACGACCACTCCCGAATCGCCTTTTCCGCCATCTACCTCGACGAAACCAAGGAATCGGTGGAGGCCTTCCTGTAGCAGGCGCTTGCCTGCTACGCCCGCCTTGGCATCCACTTCAAGGCTTTGCTCACCGACAAGGCTCGGCCTACCGCTCCCACTACTTGGCAACTCAGGCTCAAGCATCGCTTCACTCGCCCCTATACGCCCCGCACCAACGGCAAAGCCGAACGCTTCATCCAAATCGCCCTGCGGCACTCGGTCGTTTCGGACACGATTCGACGTCATCATGCACAAGTAAAGACACGAGCAAGGAATTTATTATTCGCGCAACGGGGCTGTAACAATCTCGAGTTGGAAGTACTGTACTCTCAAACCGTCGGGAGAAGCTGCCCCCCTACCTGATGTCTCATAAAGTCAGACCATCGCTTTATGCCTAACTAACGATTAGGTAGCGGAATTTCAGTCCCACCCTTTTTCGATTCAAGGAGATTTCATGAAGCAAAAGCAT
Source organism: uncultured Acidobacteriota bacterium (assembly GCA_963742165.1). Lineage (GTDB taxonomy): Bacteria > Acidobacteriota > Terriglobia > Terriglobales > Acidobacteriaceae > TOLSYN. The sequence goes on from CAVUKX010000008.1 coordinate 57,579, forward strand.
TTCTACCTTGCGACCATTTTTTCCATGGTTGTCGCTTTGCTCGCGCCGGTCGGCCTATGGGCGCAGACTGGAACCCCATCGGCTGTAGCTCTCGCCACTTCGGGGAGTCCTTCGGCCTTCGGTCAGATTGTGGCCTTGACGGCCAACGTCTCCAGCGGTGCGACTGGAACGGTCACCTTCAACGTGGATAACGGTACGCTTGTTGTTTCGGCCACAATCCAGAACAACAGCGCCACGATGTATTCGTCGCAGCTTGCGCCGGGAAGCCATATCATCACCGCAGCTTACAGCGGCGACAGCAACTGGGCCCCCTCTACCTCGGCACCGCTCACCCAGGCGATAACGGGCCAGGGAACCCCAACCGTCACGGTGAGCTCGTCGGCGAACCCCGTGGCCTTCGGACAGGTTTTGTCCCTGACTGCCCAGGTCTACCCCCCGTCGGGAACCGCCGCAACGGGAACGGTCACCTTCAACGTGGATAACGGTGCGTTGGTGATTCCGGCCACAATCCAGAACAACAACGCCACCATGTACTCGTCGCAGCTCGCGCCGGGATCGCACACCATCACCGCTGCTTACGGCGGCGACACCAACTGGCTGCCGGCGTCCTCGGTGGCGTTCAGCCAGACGGTAACGGGCCAGGGAACCCCAACCGTCACGGTGAGCTCGTCGGCAAATCCCGTGGCCTTCGGACAGCTTGTGTCCCTGACTGCCTCGGTCTACCCCCCGTCGGGAACCGCCGCAACGGGAACGGTCACCTTCAACGTGGATAACGGTGCGTTGGTGATTCCGGCCACAATCCAGAACAATAACGCCACGATGTACTCGTCAGAGCTCGCGCCGGGCCCCCATAGCATCACCGCTGCTTACGGCGGCGACACCAACTGGCTGCCGGCGTCCTCGGCGGCGTTCAGCCAGACGGTATCGGGCCAGGGAACCCCAACCGTCAAGCTAAGCTCGTCGGCAAACCCGTCGACCTCCGGACAGGTCTTGGCCGTGACGGCCGGGCTCTCCAACCCGTCGGGAACCGCTACAACGGGAACGGTGACCTTCACTGTGGACAACGGTCTGTTTGTCATTCCGGCCACGATCCAAAACAATATCGCCACGATGTACACCTCGGAGCTATTGTCAGGAACGCACACCATCACTGCCGCCTACAGCGGTGACAGCAACTGGTCGGCGGTGTCCTCGGCGCCGTTCAGCCAGATCATCTATGCGCCGCTCACGCAGGCCTCTTCGAGCTCCTATGGCTCGACCTCGCCGGTGTATCACAGCGCCAGTTCCATGACCCCACTCACGCCGGCGCAAAAGCTTGCGCAGCTGCAGCAGAACCTGAAGTACGTGTTCGTAGTCTTCCAGGAGAACCGCTCGTACGACCATTACTTCGGCACCTACCCCGGAGCCAATGGACTGTTCTCGACCTACCCCGGCGCAAACCCCAACGACCCTTCTGCCGAGCCGGGCATCAACTTCCCGAGCTTCAATTCCGTACTCCAGACGGTCACGTCCAACGGCACCGTGAGCCAAACCACGGTGAGCCCGTTCCTGGTGCCACGCGCGATCGTGAATCAGGCTGGCGCCGCGACGGTGATCTACCCGGAGGACATGTACTCGGTTGACCACAGCCACACCGGCTACATCAACGACCTGCACTCCGATCAGGCCACCCGCTCGGTGCCCAAGAATGACGGCTTCGCGCTGGATCAGGAAGGTCTCTACTACTACAACAACAACTCCGGTTCCACCGCACCCATCTACAGCGGTTCGACTCACGCTGCGCCCACCAGCAACGTCACCCTGCAAACTAAGCAAAAGGGCGAGATCGTGATGGGTCACGTTGACTGCGACACGATCCCGTTCCTGTGGCAGTACGCCGACCGGTTCACGATGTTCGACAACATGCACCAGACCGCGATCGGACCTTCGACACCGAATGCGATCGCGATGATCGGCGCACAGACCGGCGACACGCAGTGGGTGCTCCACCCGAACAACTACGACAGCTACAGCATTACCTACGGCTCCCCGACCGCGGTAAGCCACACCCAGTACTCGCTGCCGAATCTGACCGACACTCCGCCCTTTGCGGGCAGCGCGAGCGATAACGCGGCGGTTAAACCTTCCTATGGTCCGGATGAATCAAACGGCCAGGGAGCAACCACCATCGGCACTCCCAAGGCCGGCCAGGAGACGCTCACCTTCGCTTCCTTGCCGCTGTCCTTCATGGGCAACCAGATCACGACCATCACGGGCGCCGATCAACATCCGACGTTCGATCTGACCGACGTGCAACAAGACATGCAAACCATCGCGGTGACTGACCCCAATGTTCCCTGGGGATGGTATCAGCAGGGCTATGGCGCCGAGCCCTTCGATGGCACAACGTTCAAAGACGACGAAGCCAACTACACGGCTGCCCCGGCGCACGCTTCCTATATCGTCCACCACAATGGTCCGCAGTACTTCGGCTACCTCGGCGATAACACCACCGAGCAAGGCAATATGCACGGCCTGCAGCAGTTCTACACCGACATCGCCAACAGCAACTTGAGCTCGACGGGCGGCGTCTATTACATCCGCGGCGGCTATTACAACAACCTCGGCCAAACCCCGTTGGATCCGAACTCGACCGTGCAAGCCGATTTCTCTGGAAATGACGACCATGGCTCGTACTCGGATTCGCAGATCTCAGAATCAATGGTAGCCGCGACCATTAACGCGATCGCGAACAGCCCCTACTGGAACCAGAGTGCGATCATCATCACCTATGATGAGTCGGACGGGTTCTTCGATCATCAACCCGAGCAGTTCCGCACCTACGGTCCCGACGGGGAGCCCGAGACCGGTGGACCACGCATTCCGCTGATCGTGGTTTCGCCATTCGCGGTCACCCACGGCGTGAGCCACATCTATAGCGAACACTCGTCTGTGATCCGCTTCGTCGAGGAACTCAAAGGTCTCGTCCCACTTGGGCAGCTGCCGAACGAGGCCGCAGCCTTCACCGCCGGAGCGAACCAGTGCACGACGCCGCCCACCTACAGCGGCACGACCCCACCCACGCTTGTGTTACCGGGAGCGCAGGCGACAAGCACGGCCATCAATCCGTTCTGTCTGCCCAACGGCTCGCCGCAAACCGCCCTCGGCCCGGCGGATGTCGCTACCGGCATGGGTGATCTGACCGAAGCGTTCGATAACGATCGCCTGCTTGGCAACGCTCCTCCGCTGCCGGCAAGCTATGTGACGATCCCAACAGCCACCGTCACCACGCTGCCGCACTACGCTGCAGCCGGTGCCTGCTCCAACCCGGCACTGAATATCGTGCCGACCGACTACACCAACGGCTACAGCTCAGCAGCGTTCGATCCGACCGGTGCGCAAACCGCTGTGCCGGTCGTCGACCCGCCGCCTGCGGACTTCAATCCGCGTCCGACGGTGAGCCTCGGCAGCCCCTACTACAACACCAGCAGCAATACCGCTACCAACTCTACGACTGGTACCGGCAGCGGCTGGCCCGAGTAATTGAGCAATTGAGCAAACTGAGCAATTGAGCCGGGACGGCCTCGCGGCCGTCCCGACTTACTTAATGGAGGGTATGAATTTGAAGCGGATTGGATTGTTGGCGGTAGCACTGCTCGGGCTCGTGGCGCACGGGTTCGCGGACACACCACCCATTGCTGCCGGCGCTACGCTCCGACAGATTCAGGCGGCCGGGGAACTGCACTGCGGTGTGGTCGTCGCGCGAGAAGACTGGAACAAGGTTGACCTGCACGGGGACTTGAGCTCGCTCGACGTCGAGATCTGCAAGGCTGTCGGTATCGCTGCACTGGGCACGCGTGGCAAGATCGATATCACCTCCTACAATTCCGAGGTCGAGGCCGAACAGGGACTTAGTAGTTCGCGTGTCGATCTCGTGGTCGGTGTATCGCCGAGTGTCTCAGCGGCCGCGCACTGGCAGGTGGCCTTTGGGCCGCCGGTATTCTACGACGGCCTCGCCGTTCTGGTGCGGCCAGGTCTGCCATTGACGTCCTTCAAAGATCTTGGAGGCCGCAAGATCTGCGTGATCGACGGTACCGACAATGATCACGTACTGGAAGCGCGGGCGAGCACGCTCGCGGCCAAGTTGCGCGTTTCCACGTGGCAGGAAGAGGGCGAGATGGACGATGCCATGGCGACTCACTGGTGTGATGCCGTCGGCGCCTACGTCTCGCGACTGCTGCCGCTGCGTCAGCAATACCGCCAGCTGGCGAGAGCGCAAATTTTCCCGGACCTCCTGACACTGGCGCCCGTTGTTCCCGCCTACCGGCACGATGACGCGCAATGGGGGCTATTGGTCGATTGGACGATCTATGCGCTCATTCAGGCCGAGGAGAGTGGTGTCACTCGCACCAACGTGGCCGCGCAAAAGGCGAGCGAAGACCCGGTCGTGCAGCGGCTGCTCGGAATCGATTGGGTCACTAGCCAGGCGCTAGGGCTGCCGAATAAGGATTGGGCCGCCACGGTAATCTCCGGGGTCGGCAATTACGGCGAAATCTACCAGCGCACAATCGGCGCCTCCTACCAGCTACCGCGTGGGGTGAATGCGCTGTGGCGTGACGGCGGACTGATGCATGCACTTCTCATCAAATGAAGCACAGGCACGCAGGCCGCCACGGTCGCCGGGGCTGGCGGCCTGGGCCTCAAGATTGTGGCCGAAGGCGTGGAAACCGAAGAGCAACTGGCGACCCTCGGCAATCTCGGCTGCAAGGTCGTCCAGTCAATGCTCCTGGCGCTGCTTCGGGCGCCACCGCAATTCCAGAAGCGTAGGTAGGTGTGGTGTTTGTATACACAGCTCTTGCAGAGGACGTTCTCTTCTGGTGGGGCGAGGTGCCGGGGCGTGGCGATGGAAAACAAGAAATTATTACAATCGTAATCAGCTTAATCATATTCCAGCTTGACAATCCAGAGCTGCGCAACCTACTCTTCTCGGCAAAGCCCAGTCTTGAAATTCTGTTTCACAATTTGAGAGGTGTCTGTGTTCTGGAAGAACCCCGTTCGTCCGCGTCCTAGGTTTCGTGCGCTGTTTTGCCTTCCGATTGTCGCGTTGATTGCGGCGTTTTGCCTCTCAGGTTGTGGTTCAAGCTCGTCCAGTGTGCACATTGTCTCATCGGCAACCACGGTCGACGCCGGGGACTCGGTGAATCTGACGGCCAGCATCGCGGGCGGGGTTACCTGGAACATTGCCAGTGGTGGGGGAGCCCTGTCGAATGTGACAACGAGTTCGGTGACCTACACAGCCCCCGACCCAGTTTCGGCAGTGACCGTCACGATCACCGCCACTTCCATCACGAGTCCAAGCAAAAGTTCGAACATCACGCTGACGGTTCCGGCAGAGCCCTCCGTTACGACCAGTTCTCTGGCCGCCGGGACGGTGGGCACATCTTACCCGGCCGTCACGCTGGCCGGTAGTGGCGGAATTGCGCCCTACACCTGGAGCGTAAGCAGTGGCACGTTGCCCGCGGGGTTGAATCTGGCGCCAAGCACCGGAGTGATCTCCGGAACGCCAACCGCCCCTGCAGGGACCGCAACCCTGACATTCAAGCTTACCGACTCGGGCAAAGCAACCCCTCTGACGGCAACCTCGCAGTCGCTGACTCTGACCATTAATCCCGCCCAGCCAATCGCCTTTACCAACCCATCGCTGCCGGCAGGAACCTATAACGTTCCCTACACCGCTTCGGCGGCCGCCACTGGCGGCGCGGGTGCGCTCACCTACAGCAAGACCGGAACCTGGCCCGCGGGGCTGAACCTGAATGCGAGCACCGGCGCTATCACCGGTACGCCCACCGCGGTTGGTTCCTTTGCGGCTGGCGTCAAAGCCGCCGATTCCTTCGGGGATTCGCTAACCCAGGCCTACACGATTGTGGTCAGCTATCCCCAGCTGTCTGTGAACCCGGTCACGCTGCCGTCCGGCTATGCCGGGTCGAGCTACACATCGCCGGCGCTTACAGCGACGGGCGGTTCGGGCACGGGCTATACCTGGGCAGTTACATCGGGAGGACCGAGCCTTGCGGCAGTTGGCCTGAGCTTGAACGCCTCGACAGGTGTCATCTCCGGAGGGTCGCCGTCCGTCGGAACCGCCAGCTTCACCGTGACGGTGACGGATTCGGCCTCGAACACCGCGAATGCCGCACTTTCCATCACCATCAAACCCGGGGTAAGCATCACCCCGGTCACGCTGCCGACCGGCTATGCCGGGTCGAGCTACACATCGCCGGCGCTTACAGCGACGGGCGGCTCGGGCACGGGCTATACCTGGGCAGTTACATCGGGAGGACCGAGCCTCGCGGCAGTTGGCCTGAGCTTGAACGCCTCGACAGGTGTCATCTCCGGAGGGTCGCCGTCCGTCGGAACCGCCAGCTTCACCGTTACGGTAACGGATTCGGCCTCGAACACTGCGAACGCCGCGCTTTCCATTACCATCAAACCCGGCGTAAGCATCACCCCGGCCACGCTGCCGACCGGCTATCAGGGAGTTGCTTACTCCGCCGCGCCGCTTACAGCGACGGGTGGCTCGGGCACGGGCTATACCTGGGCCGTTACATCGGGAGGGCCGAGCCTTGCGGCAGTTGGCCTGAGCTTGAACGCCTCGACAGGTATCATCTCCGGAGGGTCGCCGTCTGCCGGAACCGCCAGCTTCACCGTGACGGTTACGGATTCGGCCTCGAACACCGCGAATGCTGCGCTATCCATCACCATCAAACCCGGGGTAAGCATCACCCCGGCCACGCTGCCGACCGGCTATCAGGGAGCGGCTTACTCCGCCCCGCCGCTGGTGGCGATGGGCGGCTCTGGCACGGGTTACACCTGGGCCGTTACATCGGGAGGACCGAGCCTTGCGGCAGTTGGCCTGAGCTTGAACGCCTCGACCGGTGTCATCTCCGGAGGGTCGCCGTCCGTCGGAACCGCCAGCTTCACCGTTACGGTTACGGATTCGGCCTCGAACACCGCGAACGCCGCGCTTTCCATCACCATCAAACCCGGGGTTAGCATCACCACCACGTCGACGCTCCCTGCGGCCTACACGAGTTCTCTATACTCGCAGACGCTCGCGGCGACCGGCGGCAACGGTGGGCCCTATACTTGGACGGTTACCTCGGGACTGTCCAGCCTCACGGCCGAGCATCTGAGCTTGTCCAGCAGCGGTACCGTTTCCGGTACACCTACCTCTGTAGGCCTCGTCAGCTTTACGGCTCAGGCTACCGATTCGGTTGGAAATATCGCGAATGAAGCGTTTAGCATTAACGTTTTGCCTGGAGTCAGCGTCGCCCCGGCTACGCTGCCGGTCGGTTATCAGCCAAGGGCTTACATCGCCCCGGCGTTGCTGGCTACGGGCGGTTCGGGCACGGGCTATACCTGGGCCGTCACTTCCGGAGGTTCCAGCCTTACCGCACTTGGCTTGAGCTTGAACTCATCGACAGGTGTGATTTCCGGCGCGTCACCGCTTCCTGGAGCCGCCACCTTTACGGTTCAGGCCACCGATTCGCTTGGGAACACGGGCTCGCAGACCTTCTCGCTGACCGTGGAAGCGACCCTCGCAATCACCTCCGCTCCCACGCTGAAGGGTGGGACTCCCACGGTTCCCTATTCGCAACAATTGACGGCGACGGGCGGAACGGGCACGGGCTATACCTGGGCTACAGATGGTGCGGGAACCACCAGCCTGGCGGGAGTCGGCCTGACCCTCTCCAGCACAGGCCTTGTTTCCGGCACACCATCGACCGCCGGAACCGCCAACTTCACTACCACGGTGACCGATGCGGCCAGCAACATCTCGGCACCGGTCGCATTCACGGTGACGATCACCAGTGCGCTGACCATCACCACTACAACTCTGCCCGCTGCGACCACGGGATCGCTCTATTCGCAGACACTGACGGCCGCGGGCGGCTCCGGCACGGGCTACACCTGGACGCTTTCGGCACCGGGCAACCTCGCATCCTTCAACTTGAGCTTGTCCGCCGCAGGCGTAATTTCAGGTACGCCGACAACGATCACCGGATCTCCGGCCAGCTTTACGGTCATGGTCAAGGATTCGTTAAACAATACGGCATCGGTTCCTTTGACGATTCAGGTTTACAACCCCGTGACTCTGCTGCCATCGGCCGGCGCTCTGACGCCTGCAACAACATTTGTTCCCTACACCGGAACGATCACCGCCTCAGGCGGCAGCGGCGGGGGTTATACCTGGTCAGTTACGGGGCTGTCTGACAACCTGGGTTACAGTTCCAGCGGCGGCACGCTGACCATCAGCGGAACGCCCAATGCGCCCAATACGGTCTCGTTCAACGTCTCCGTGCAGGACAACAATACCGGCATCACCTTTGGCCCGTTCGCCTATACCATCGTCGTCAGCAACCCGCCACCGCTGACCTTGCCCAACCCCAATCCTGCGACTCTGGGGTCGGCAAACAACGGCGTGTCCTACACCGGAACGATCACCGCTTCCGGCGGCGCGGGCCCCTACACCTGGATGGTGAATGGCTCCGCTGTACCCACCAACGGTAGTTCTCTCGGGCTTTCCGGTTCCGTCGCCGGCCTGTCCGTGTCCAATGCCGGCGGCACCACTACGCTGCAGGTTGCCGGAACACCGAGCGGAACGGGCACGGTGACGTTATCCAACGTTACGGTGACGGACAGCGAAGTCCCGCCCGTCACCAGTGTCGCGAAAACCTACACCATCAACGTCAGCGCGGGCGCCCAGTTGAGCAACCAGATCTTTGAAAATATTTGCGGCGGCGGCGTGAGTTTGCCCACATTCACGGTTACCCTCAGCAACGGCGCAGGTCCCTATAAATCGACGACCACCGACTCCAGTGGGAACTTCACGCTTGCGGGAATCGCCGACGGGACCTACACGCTTACCCCATCGATCAGCGGGCCGAGTTCGGTGTTCTATCCGGCCAGCCAAAACGTCACTGTAAGTGGAGGGGTTGTAACTTCCAACCTCACAAACTTCAATGCGACTCTGGGCTACACGGTTACCGGCACAGTGAATTACACCCAGGGTGACACCGGGCGCATCTATCTCTCGCTGAATAACAACAACTGCGGCGGCGGGAATAGCCAGCCAGGCACCAGCATCTCCGGCCCAGGGGCTTTCACGATCCGGGGCGTGGCACCCGGCAACTACAACCTGCTGTCCAATATGGACATCGTGGGCAACGGCGCTTCCAACGGTAACGATCCGTTTGGCAGCACCGCGGTGAGCATCTCCAGCTTCACTCCGGCGCCGGTTACCGTCACCATGAACAATCCGTCGCCGGTCGTCTTCGATTCAACTCCCGGGATTCAAGTGGTGAACCCTGCCAACAAGTCTGCAGTGATCGTCTACTCGCCGATCACAACGAAGGATAACAACGGTAATAAAGTGGAGCAGGCTACTTCCTACACGCTCCACTGGAGCACCAGCAGCTCGGCTTGCACCACAAGCACCACCGGCGAAACCTTCAAGGCGATTGGTGCCAGCGGTACCAACCTTTGGTTCGTGAGTGGACTTAGCAACGGCACAACGTATTACTTCTGCGCCCAGGGCACGGCGCCTGGAGCGACGGCCAGCAACTGGTCCGCGGTCTCCAGTGGAGTCAAGATCGACCCGCCAGCGCCCGCAGGTGGCGTTACCGTGACCGGCACGGTCACCTTTACCGGAACCGCCCACGGTCCTTTGTATGTGGGCTTCTTCAATCAAAATACCAGCCAGGCGTATGCAGACGTGCTGGGAAGCCAGGCAGCTCCCCCGGTAAGCGGGGTAACGTACTCGGTCCAGGTGCCCACCGGCAGTGGTTACTACTTCTTCGGGATCATCGACCAGAACAACGACGGTGTGATCGATGCCGGTGACATTACCGACACGAATACTGGCAACGACAACTCAAACACCGTAAACATTGCGGGCCCCATGTCCGGCGAAGACCTGACGTTGTCCGGTGCCAATAGCAATGTCTCGCTGACAACCCAGCACTCGCAGCAGAATGGCACCAATGACAACTACTCTCTCAACTTCGATGTGAGAGGGGCTGTCGAGCTTCCTGTGGCCGTCACCCTGACCTCAGGTCCGAATGTGGTCGTACCCCAGGACTTCGGCGTGTGTACATCATGCGGTAACCCCCAAATCAACTTCAACGTTGGGGTCAATGGCGCCCGTCCGAACGCAGGCGTTGATGCCTACGGCTTGACGGTCACCTACGCCACCGGTACACCGGATACCCCGACCGAGACCGTGCAAACCGTGCTCGACGCGTTCGCCACCAACCTCGCGCCCAACGGATCACACCCCGGCGACACGACCCCAACGTTTACCTGGAGCTACCCCGCAGACCCGAGTCTCTACAGCTACTCGTTCTACATTTCGGGCAACAACGGGACTGTCTGGCAGGTACCGGGCAACAACTCCAACTCCAATGGCTTCCCTGATACCGTCACCCAGATTGTCTGGGGCACCGATCCGACAGGCGACCTCACCAACACGCCGGACCCATCCGTCCTGACCTCTGGTGACCAGTACAACTGGCAGATTCAGACACAGGACAGCAACGGCAACTCCGCGCAGCAGCAGGTGTCTTTCACGCCATAAGCTTGAGCACCTTTGCCGCATCCACTAGGGCGGCCAACCATCCGGTTGGCCGCCTTTTCTTGACCTCCGGGATGGCTTCAACTCATGCGCTTCGATGCTTCGAGGCGAAGCCCAGGGAATCCTTGGGTGAGGCCCATGGGATGTCGCCCTGCCAGTATTCAGCTCTCGATTTGCTTGGAGTGCTGCCAGGTCTGGACGACGCAATCTCTCGGATCTTGCGGTGAGGTGCGATCGCCCCTCGGCTTCATCATGAATGGTGAGAATCCAGGCAGGGAAGGAGTTGACGCTTGGAATTCGGCCGGTGCGAGCCAGATGCGGCTAATTTCCTCGCCGAAATAGACCCCTCGCGTTAGGATTCTTCGCACGGAGAGAGGTCTAGTAAGCTACTGATTTTAAAAATGGTCGGGATGGGCAGATTTGAACTGCCGACCCCTCGCACCCCAAGCGAGTGCTCTACCAGGCTGAGCCACATCCCGACGGTTTACGGCGCGGGTGCGCCGAAGGGGTAAGTTAATTTTAGCACTGCGTGTGGGCCGGTGGAGTGGAAAACGCGGGCGCAGAGGTCCGGGTTCCGTCTTTTCTTGCCGATTTTCCGCTGGCGTATTCTCCAGCGTCCGCTTTGCCGAACTGGATTTCGCGCAGCTTCCTCATTCGCGATCCTCGGCGCCGGCAATTTATGCGAATGAATCTTGCACAACTGGATTCGGATTGCGCCACCGGCCAGTGTGCCAGTGGCGCAATTCGCCGATCTCCGCAGCCGCCGGTCAGCCTTCTGCGGGCTTATAGCCTTCGGGGGCCTGTCCGCCCTTGCCGAAGAAGTACTGCTCCATTTGCTGAACGATGAAGTCCTGGTGCTCTTTTTTCCACGGCTGAAGGCGATACTCGTTGAGCAGCATCTTCATGTGGTTCTGCCAGTTGTCCCAGGCCTCTTTGCTGACGTTCTCATAGATTCGCTGGCCGAGAGGGCCGTCAAAGGGCGCCTCGTCCAGGCCTTCGGCTTCGCGTCCCAGCTTTGCGCATTGCACCATGTGTGCCATTCGGAAAGTCCTCGATCTAGATGTCTCACAGAGATTGTACAAGGACTGCGCCCCTATTCGGCAAGAAGCTTCACTAATAGCGGCGGCGTTTGCGGGCGCGTGGTGCGGGGGTTGGATGCTCGCTGATGAGAGCGAACTGCAGTTTGCGCTCGACCTGGTCGATGCGGTCCAGGACGACGCGGACGCGGTCTCCGAGCGAATACGTTTTGCGGCTGCGCTGGCCGATGATCTGGCGGGTGGTTTCCTGGAAGGTGTAACGGTCGTCGTAAAGGGTGTTCAGAGGAATGAGGCCCTCGACGAAGAGATCGGTCAGCTCGACGAACATTCCGTGTTTGGTGATGCTGATGATGAGACCGTCGAAGTCTTCGCCAACGCGGTCGGACATGAACTTCATCTTCTTCCACTCGACCAGTTCGCGCTCGGCGGCATCGGCGCGCCGCTCGGCAAAGCTGGCGTCTTCGGCCTGGTGACGCAGATCGTCCTCGGGGATGGGACTGGTGGGTGCCTTGTCCCCACGTTCGTGAAGGTCAACAGCCCCACTCAAGCCAGAAGAGGGCTTGAATGGGCCACCCGTTTTTTTAGCGGGGGCGGCGGTGGAAGGCCAAAGCGCTTCCGCATTTTGCTGGACGTGGCCGCCGATGCCGATGGCAAGCGCGCCCTCGTGTTGCTCGGCGCTGGAGGCGAACACGCCTTTGAGAATGCGGTGGATGAGCAGGTCGGGATAGCGGCGGATGGGCGAGGTGAAGTGGGTGTAGCAGGTAGCGGCGAGGGCGAAGTGTCCGTCGTTGATCTCCGAATAGCGCGCCTGCTTGAGCGAGCGCAGCATGAGGTAGCTGACGATGCGCTCCTCGGGCTTGCCGGCGATTTTTGCGGCGAGCTTCTGGTACATGGCGGGGGTGATCGGCGTCTCCTGCGGGATTTCGACATCGCGCGGTTGATTGCGGTGTGCGGTGGAGCGGGCGTTGGCCGGGCGGTGATCGGGCTTGATGCGGAAGCGTGTGATCGGCAGGGCTCCGATGCCGAGCGAGTATCCGAAGGCGGCGGCGAGGTTCTCAAAGTCGTAGACGCGCTTGGGGTCGGGCGGCTCATGGACGCGGTAGAGCGAGGCGACGCCTTTCTGTTCGAGGTAGGTGGCGACGGTCTCATTGGCGGCCAGCATGAACTCCTCGATGAGGCGATGAGCGAAGAGACGCTCGGAGCGGGTAACGCCTTTCATCAGGCCGTTCTCGTCAAATTCGATCAGTGGCTCGGGCAGGTCGAAGTCGATGGAGCCGCGGCGCTGGCGTTTCTGGTTGAGGATCTCGGCGAGCTGCTGCATGAGCAGGAAGTTGTCCACCAGCGGGGCGTAGCGGGCGCGGGCCTCGGCGTCGCCATCCAGCACGAGTTGGACGCCCTGATAGGTCATGCGCTCCACGCTGCGAATGACGCCGGGCATCAGCTGGTAGGAGCGGATTTCGCCGCGGGCGTCGATGTGCATGATGCAGGAAAGCACGAGCCGGTCGAGCTGCGGACGCAGGGAGCAGATGTCGGTGGAGAGCTCGATGGGCAGCATGGGAATGGCGCGGTCGGGAAAGTAAACGCTGGTGCCGCGGATCTCGGCCTCGCGGTCGATGTCCATGCCGGGGCGGACGTAGTGGGCGACGTCGGCGATGTGGACCTGGAGTTCGAATTCACCGCCGGGCAGTTGGCGAACGAGGACCGCGTCGTCGAAGTCGCGGGCGGTTTCACCGTCGATGGTGACGATGTCCAGGTCGCGGAAGTCGCGGCGGCGCTTCAGTTCGGCCGGCGGAATCACGGAGGGGATGGCGCGGGCCTCGTCGATGACCGATGGGGGAAAATGGTGCGGCAGGTGGTGCTTGCGGATCACGATCTCGACATCGACGCCGAAGTCGTCTTCGTAGCCGAGGATCTCGATCAGGCGGCCGCGGGGATTTTTGGTCTCCGTGGGCCAGCCGGTGATCTCGCAATCGACCACCAGGCCTTCCAGGTCTTCCCACGGACGGTGGCTGGCTTCGCTGCCGATGACGCGGTCGAGCTGGAGACGGCTGGTTGCCTTGGACGGCTCGGGGAGAACCTCGTCGCCCTCGGGGATGATGACATCCATCTTGATGCGGTCGTCGATGGGACGCACGTAGTTGTGGCGCTCTCCGTAGTGGAAGGTTCCGACGACGGTGGGGTGGGCGCGCTCCATGACGCGGACAATGCGGCCTTCGGTGCGTCCCTGGCGGGAGTGCGGGGAGATTTCGACCAGGACCTGGTCGCCGTGCATGGCCTCGCCGGTTTCAAAGGGAGGGATGAAGATATCGCCCTCGAAGCGCTCGCGCGCCTTGCGGTCCAGCGGGCGGACGAAGCCGAAGCCGTCGCGGTGCATGGTGAGCGAGCCGACGACGAGATTACGATTGACGGCCGCCTCGGCGATGGCATAACGGTCGCGGGCCACCAGGACGAGCTTGCCGCGGACGACAAGATCGGCGAGGAGCGATTCGAGCTCCTGGCGCTCGCGGCCACGCAGCGAGAGTTCGCGGATGAGCTGCTTGTATCCGGCGGCGCGCTGGGGCTGGTCTTCGATGTGTTGCAGCAGATCGCTTTCAGAGATCATTCGTGGCTGGAAAGATGGTATCGCGTCCGTGGCCGGAGCGCGAATCGGGATGGCGGCGGGTAACGCTGCGCTGCCGGCCGCAGGCGCAGGGCCGGAGCGCGAATCGGGATGGCGGCGGGTAACGCTGCGCTGCCGGCCGCAGGCGCAGGGCCGGAGCGCGAATCGGGATGGCGGCGGGTAACGCTGCGCTGCCGGCCGCAGGCGCAGGGCCGGAGCGCGAATCGGGATGGCGGCGGGTAACGCTGCGCTGCCGGCCGCGGGCGCAGGGCCGGAGCGCGAATCGGGGCGGGTGGGAGATGCGGCTCGGCGGGGATGCGGGAGGCGATTGGTACAAGGTCGGAAGTTGTACGAACAGTGCAGAAAGTTCCCGCAGAGTGGAATATAGTGCTTACAGGGGAGCACGGCAGACATTTACCAAAGCGCAGCCAACCCTGGAAGCCCTTGCGGGGTTCAGATTTAGACATAACAGCAAGAATGGCGATGCAGGTGCAGACCTGTTTATGAAAGGACTCACGAAAACATGTGGAAGCCGTCAACACAGCCCGGCACTAATCCAACGCCTGCGGATTCGCAGCGCCAGCCCTCTATACCGACTCCTGCACCGGAGTACAACAACAGCACGCCCAAACCGCTGAGCTCGGCCACCGCGGTCTCCGACCAGGCAACGATCGGCAAGTCCCTGGTAATTAAGGGCGAGGTCACGGGATCGGAATCGCTTTATATCGATGGCCGGGTGGAAGGTTCGATCCATCTGCCGGGGAACCGCGTGACGGTGGGCCGCAACGGAGTGGTCGCCGCCAACATCACGGCCCGCGAGGCAGTGATCCTGGGCAAGGTTCGGGGCAACGTCACGGCCACCGACCGGGTGGACATTCGCAACGAAGGTTCGCTGACCGGCGACGTGGTCGCGCAGCGGATCAGCATCGAAGATGGTGCGTTCTTCAAGGGCGGAATCGATATCCGCAAGCCGAACGCGGGCGAAAAACCGCAGGCAGACACTTCTGCCCCGGTGGCGGACAAGTCGGCGATCCGGGTCTAAGCCGGGAAGGCCGCTGAGACGAGTTGCGCGGGCCCGGCAGCGATGCTGCCGGGCTTCGGACTTTAAGGGACACGCGGCTGGGCCCCCGAGAGTGATTTTTTCACGTTATTTTAATAGCGCGAAAGTGTGCACGATATTTTCTGACGTAATTTCAAACAAGGCGGAGTCATCCGCGGTAAGCGCCCATGGCGCGAGGTGCGATCTGAATATGCTGGAGAAAATGCTTAACTTGTTTGGCTGCCGGCATGCACACTTGTCTGTGCCGTTTTCGATGGAGACGGCGCGGCAGAATCAGGCGCATCTGGACTGGGCGGAAGAGCTGCCGTCCGGGTGCTCGCACTACGTAGTGTGTCTGGAGTGTGGACGGCGCTTTGGTTATGACTGGAGTGAGATGAAGGTGGTCAAGACGAAGATGAAGGCCGCGGGGTAGAATCTCGAATCAGCTGCGAATGAGTCTGCGCCTCAGTTCTCCCGGCAGGCTCGATCCCATCCTTTGTAGCGACACCCATCCCACCAGCAGCCAGGCCAGAGTTGCCGCTGCAAGCACCAGCGCATCCAGGCGGAATCCGTTTTGCATGCGAATCGCATGCAGGATCGCGGTGCAGACCGCGCCGGCCGCACAAGCTGCCGCCAGCGAACGGCCCAGCTCCGCCCAGCCCAGGCCACCGAGGCGCACCAGGCCTGCGTGGTGCAGCATCCCCGCCAGCACCAGCGTCTGCGCCAGGATGCCGATATTGGAAGCAATCACCAGCCCGGTTCCGCCATAGACGCGATACAGCGCCCAGTAGATAGGCACCGAGAGGACGGTCACCACCGTGCTCGCGACCATGGGGCTGAGCGTGTCACCGGTGGCGTAGAAGGCCCGCGCATAAATGGCTTGCGCCGACCACAGGCACAAGGACACGGAGAACAGTGCGAAAAACGCCGCGATCGTCGCTGCTTCCGGCCGGTGCAGCGCGCCGCCGCGCAGCACTAAATCGACCGCGGGGCGCGACAGCGACATCATCCACGCCGACAGCAGAAACGAGAGCGCCAGGATTCGCGTCACCGAGCCGTTGACCGCCTCGGCGAATTTGGCGCGCTCGCCCTTGTTCAGCAGGGCCACAAAAAAAGGCATGGACGCCGCGCCGGCGGCCTGTCCCACGATTGCGATGGGGACCGTGAAAAGCTGCTTGGCGAAATAGAGCTTGGCGTACAGTCCGTTCTCATGCGAGGTCAGCCAGGCGATGATCCATCCGTCCACGGTGACCAGCGAGAGCCCCAGCATCAGCGGAATGGAAAGCCGCACCCACTCGTGCAACCCCGCATCGCCCCAGTCCAGATCGAAGCGAAAACGGATGCCCGCGCGATGGGCGCCAATCGCATTCAGCAGGAAGGGTCCGGCGAAAGCGCCCGCGGTGGCGCCCACGGCCAGCGACGAGACTCCGAGCGAGCGATGCAGAAGCAGGCCGCCGCAGATGATGCCGAACGCATAGACCAGCGGTGAAAGCGCCTGGTAGGCAAACTGCTTGCGCACCAGCAGCACGGCACTGAGCACGCCGCCAATGAAAAACATGAGCTGCGCCGGCAGCAGAATGCGCGTCATGTGCGTGGCCAGCGCCGCCTTCTCCGGCGAGTACCCGGCGAAGTACCAGCGCACGAACGCACCGGCCAGCAGTTCCGCCGCCAGCAGTGCGGCGCCCAGCACCACCAGCATGACGGAGATGATCACCGACATCACCCGCTCGCCCTCGGCCTCTTCGCCGCGCTCGTGGTATCGGTTCAGAATGGTGATGAATGTGATGGAAGCGGCCCCGCCCACCAGGAAGTAGGCGATGGTGTCCGGCAGCTGGAAGGCGGCGCGATAGGCGTCCATCTGGCCGCCCGCGCCAAACAGGTAGGCGGTGAATTTCTCCCGCACCAGGCCGATGATGCGCGAAAGAAACGCCGAGATCATCAGCAGCAGCGTTGCCGTGGTTGCCGTATGGGTGTGGCCCGGCCGCAGCACGCGAAGCACGCGCGCGATCGGGCTGGGCCGCAAGCCCGTATTGGCCGCTTCGCTCAAAACTGTCCCGCAATCCACAAAGATGACATAAAAGGATGGTGTGCAATCAAGCCGACTCTACCGATTCTACACGTTGCGCCGCACCTGCCGCGCCGCCACGAATGCCGTGCATGGGAGAAGCGGGCGGGATTCAGTACAATAGCCGGGAGACCAGTTTTTCCGGGGGTATTCCTTCATGATCCATGCATGGCACGACATCACGCCGGGCGCAAATATTCCGAGCGAGTTCAACGCGGTCATCGAAATTCCATTTGGTTCGAGCGTGAAATATGAGCTGGACAAAGCCAGCGGCATGATCAAGCTGGACCGCATTCTGTATTCGGCGGTGTACTATCCGGCCAACTACGGATTCATTCCGCAGACGCTGGCCGAAGACGACGATCCGCTGGACGTGCTGGTGTTCTGCCAGGAGCCGGTGGTTCCGCTGACCATCATCCAGGCGCGGACGGTGGGGTTGATGACCATGATCGACAGCGGAAAAAAGGACCACAAGATTATCGCTATCGCCAGCAAGGACCCGGAGTTCAACAGCTACACGAATGCCGCAGGGATGCCTCCGCACCGGCTGATGATGCTGCGCCGCTTCTTCCAGGACTACAAGCTGCTGGAGGGCAAAGCGGTGGAGGTGGACGAAGTGCAGCCGCCGGAGGATGCCTATCCGGTGATTGAGGCGGCACTGGCCGCCTACAGCCAGCAGCGGCGCAGCGGCTTCGGGAAGTAAAGAATCGATTGGTTGCGCGAGGGCGGCCCGGCGAACCCGGCCGCCCTTTTGCGTGGCGGGGATTGCGGGCAAAAAAAGCGCGGGCCGAAGGCCCACGCTGGGTAAATTTGGAGAAAGCCTAGAACCAGGAGATCGACTTCTTCTTTTTGGCGGCGTCGGCCTGCTGGCTGGTATCGGCGGGCGCTGCTGTAGCGGACGTGTCGCCGTTCTTGGCGGCTTCTTTCTTCGCCTCCTTGGCGTCCTGTTTCTTCTTGGCCAGGTAGTCGGCGCGCTCCTTGCGGGTCATGTGGCTCAGCTTCGCTTTTTCAGCGGCGTCGGCGTCGGCCTTGGCTTTGGCGGCATCTTCGGCAGCCTTGCGGTCGCTGGCGGCCTTCGCCTTGGCATCGGCGTCGGTCTTGGCAGGGACGGGTGCGGTGGCGCTTGGCTCGGAGCGATCGTTCTTCTGCTTGCCGCTGGCGTCGGCTGCTGGCTGGCGTGGCGCCGCTGCTTTCGCGGACTTCTTGCCGGACTTATTGGCGTATTTGGCTTCGTCGGCCTTGCGTTGAGCTTCGTCCTCGGCGGCTTCTTTCTGCTTGACCTCTTCCTGGTGCCGCAGCTTGGCTTCCTTCTTCTCCTCGCGTTTTTTCTGAGCCAGGTACTTGGAGCGCTCCTTGGGGGACATGTGGCTCAGCTTCTCTTTTTCAGCGGCGTCGGCGGCGGCCTTTGCAGTGGCGGCATCCTCGGCGGCTTTGCGGTCGTCGATGGCCTTCTGCTTGGCATCGACTTCGGCCTTGGCAAGACCGATTCCGGTGGTGCTGCCGCCAACCTCGGCATGGGTGTTCTTCTCATTGCCGACGACCACGATGGTCTTCTTCTTCCCCATGCCAAGTTTGCCGCGCACCTGCTTGGTCTGGGGACCGGAGTCGGCGGCATAGACCAGCGTGGTCTGGTTGGGGCTGGCGCCGCTATCCGAGTAGGCGGGCTTGATGTCGATGTAGGCCTGTTCGCGCAGTTTGGTGAGGTACTCGCGCAGGGCAGGCTGCACCTTCAGGCTGTAGATCTGGTCCTGAATCTGGTCGCGGATGCGGTCCAGAGGCGGCGTTCCGGCTTCGATCCGGTCGTCCACGCGCAGGAGGATGAAGCCCTGGCGGGTGCGGATGGGATGGGTGAACTCGCCGGTGCTCAGCGCGAAGGACTGGTCTTCGAGTTCCTTGGCGAGATCGTTGCGCTTGAAGTAGCCGAGATCGCCGCCCTGATCGGCGGTCGCGCCCTTGGACTCCTTGCGGGCCAGTTCATCGAATTTGGCGCCGGCCTTGAGCTGCTGATAGACATCGTTGGCTTTGGCCTGGGCCGCAGCCACCTGTTCCGGCGTGGGTTCCGCCGCCGAGCCCTTGGGAGCGTTGGGGTCGTTGGCGATCAGAATTTCGCTGAGGCGTACGCGCTCGGGCTGCGCGATCTCCGACTGGTGTGCGTCGTAGAACTTCTGAAGCTCATCGCGCGTGATCTGGATGTGGGAGCCGACCTCGGAGCCGATCACCTTCTGGGTGAGAATGCCGTTCTTGGTGTTCTGCTTGAACTCCTCCCAGGAGACGCCCTGGGACTCGGCCATTTTCTGCAGCTCCTCCATCGAGGAGGCTTTCATCTGCTTGCGCAGCTCATCGAGGCGCTTGACCATCTCGGCATCGGCGGAGATTCCCAGCTCGGCGGCCTTCTGCAGAAGCAGCTGCTGGTCAATGAGATCGCGCAGTGAGTTGGCTTGACGCTGCTCGAGTTGGGCCGGCGTAAGGCTCGACTCCTTACTGTCCTGCGCGGCGGATTGCTCCTCGTTGCGGCGCAGGTCGGCGCGCGTAATGATCGAGTTATTCACGCGCGCGATGATCTCCTCGACGACGGTATCCTGCTGAGCAAGGACGGGCGCGGCCAGGGAACAG
The DNA here is from genome assembly GCA_963742165.1 of uncultured Acidobacteriota bacterium. Taxonomy (GTDB): domain Bacteria; phylum Acidobacteriota; class Terriglobia; order Terriglobales; family Acidobacteriaceae; genus TOLSYN. Next base: position 77,541 of record CAVUKX010000008.1, read on the forward strand.
AGTACGATCAGCGACAGGACAAACTTCTTCATTGAGATCCAGGGTGCGTAGCCATTCCGGCCGCCGCGGAGGGAGGGCGGAACGCCGCATTCAATTTTGACGATACCAAGTGTCTATTGTAACTCCCGGCACCCCCATCAACCAGCAGTCGCCAGGTTTACCAAGCGGGAATAGCGGAGCCGGCCGGGTCCGCAGGGCCAATTGGACGGCTGCGCCGGCAATCAGTTTCACCAGACATGGCAAGCGTTCGCCGAAACCATGGCGTCTCCGGCTTTGCAGCCGAATGCCTTGGAGAACCCCGCCGAGTTCTGCACGGTGCCGGTCACGCGAAAGCTGCCAGGCGAGTGCGGATCGGTCAGCGCCAGCTCACGGGCGCGCTGCGGAGTCACGTTTTCGCACCACATTTGCGCAAAGCCGAGAAAGAAGCGCTGCCTCGCCGTGAAGCCGTCGACCATCTGGTCGATCTTGCCGTCAGCCTGCTCGCTCATGGCCATGAATGCCAGCTTCAGGCCGCCGTTGTCCGCTGTATTTTCGCCCAGCGTCAGCTTGCCGTTCAGGTGAACCTCACCCTTGTCGTCTTTTACCGCAACGAAACTGGAGTACTCATCGGCAATGCACTGCGCCCGCCGTTCGAACTCCGCTCCGTCGTTCGGCCCCCACCAGTTGGCAAAGTTGCCGTCGCTGTCGAACTTACGGCCCTGGTCGTCGAATCCGTGCGTCAGTTCGTGGCCGATCACCACGCCGATGCCGCCGTAATTTACCGCCTCGTCCACCTTGGTGCTGAAAAATGGAGGCTGCAGAATTCCAGCCGGAAAGTTGATGTTGTTTTCGCTTGGGTCGTAGTAGGCGTTCACCGTCGGAGGCGTCATGGTCCACTCGGATTTATCTACCGGCTTGCCGATCTTGGCCAGGTCGCGTTTTTTTTCAAAGATGCTGGCGGCGTGCACGTTGCCCACAAAGTCGTCTTTCTTGACGACCACCTTGCGGTAGTCCTTCCACTTCGCCGGATAGCCGATCTTGTTGCTCACCTTGTGGAGTTTCACCTCGGCGGCCTGCCTGGTCTCCGGGCTCATCCAATCCAGACTCTGGATATCGTGCCCCATCGCCGCTTCGATGCCGGCCACCAGCACGTCCATGCGCTCTTTGGCCTCTTTCGGGAAGGCCCTGGCGACGTAGAGCGGACCCAGCGCTTCGCCCAGGCTGCTGTCGGTCAACGCGGTGCACCGCTTCCAGCGCGCCTCCAACTCCTTTTGTCCCGATAGATACTTGCCCTGGAACTCAAAATTCTCGTCCACAAATGGTTTGGACAGCAGAGCAGCCGAACTTTTAATAACTCTCCACCGCAAATAGGTCTTCCAGTGGTCGAGCGGCTCAGAGGCCAAAAGTTCGCTGAGCTTCTGGAAAAACTCAGGGTTGGCCACGTTCAGCGAATCGATCTTCGATGCTCCCACCAGTTTGAAGTAGCGCGGGAAATCGAACTCCGGCGCCTGTTTTTGCAGGTCGGCGACCGTCATCTTGTGATCGCGGTTTTTTGGGTCGCGCCGTGCGACTTTATCCATGGAAGCTTCGGCGATCCTGGTTTCCAGAGACAGAATGGTTTTGGCGTCCTGCCCGGCCCGTTCCTTCGTTTCCCCAGCCAGCATCAGCAATTTCTGAATGTGTTCCAGATACTTGCCGCGAACTTCCACCATCTTCGCGTCCTGCTTCAGATAGTAATCCCGGTCCGCCAGGGTAAGTCCGCCCTGGTCGAGGTCGGCAATGTTGATCGTCGAGTTGTGCAGGTCCGGCTCCGAACCAAAGCCGAAGGCCGGGCGCAGACCTTTCGCCTGCATCTCCGCCATCATGTCCGGAATCTGCCTGTTTGTCTTCGATCCCGTCAATCTTGTGCAACCATGGCTCGATCGGCCGAATGCCTTTGGCGTCGATGGTTGTTTCGTCCATGCACGCCGCGTAGAACGTGCCAACCTTCTGTTCATTCGCCGTGTGCTTGCCGGGTTTGGCGGCGTCTTCCAGAATGGAGCGCAGCAGGTAGAGGTTGTATTCGCGCAGTTGGTCAAAGCGTCCATAGCGCGACTTATCGGCGGGAATCGGATGCGAGGCACGCCATCCCCCGCAAGCATACCGGTAAAAATCCTGGCAGGGATCGGCCTTCCCATCCATTGCCGACTGATCAAAGCTTACCGGCGCCGGCGGCGCTCCCTGAGCCATCGCGGGTTTACACACAACGCTGCACGCAAGCAGTGCCACGAAAACAACCATCGCGCCGAGAAATCGCACCCAACCTACCTCGCAGTCATGCGCCGGAATGGGAAAATACAGGCCATGCGCGTTCCAGCCGAGAATCGCTGCTTTTCGGCGGATGCTGCGAAGTTATCAGGAATTCCGCAGAAATTCGAGCTTGCCCCAAATACAACCGGGAGCAGCGTATCTCCTACTGGGCGACGACCGGGCGCGCTCGGCCTTCACCTAACCCTGACCGGTCGCGTGTTCCTCAGTGGTGCCGTGCGACGTAGGCGAGGAGTGTCAACAGCGGCGGCGCCAGCGCGAGGCCAATGTAGGCCACCGCGCTCGCGGTCCACGCCTGGAGACGGTTTCTGCCCTCGCGCGGCGGCACGGGAGCGCTGACCGAGGCCTGCTCGGGATACTGCAGATCCCGCGCGAGATTGTGCGCGGAAGCGTAGCGCTGCTTGGGATCTCTGGACAGAGCACGAAGCAGAATATTCTCCACGCTCCCAGGAATCTCCGGATCGATCTCGCGCGGCGATGGCGGATCGTTCCGCAGTCTCGCGTTCATGACAATGAAGGCGTTGTCGCCCTCGAAGGGAACCTGCCCAGTCAGCATCTCGTACAGCATTACGCCCACGGCATAGATATCGCTGCGGCAATCGCCGCGTTTCCCTTGCACCTGCTCGGGCGAAATATAATCGGGAGTTCCTACCGTCGGGGACAGCTTGCCGAACGTGAGGCGCCGCGCGCCGGCCTTGGCGGCGATGCCAAAATCGAGCAGCTTTACGTTGTCGTCGGCATCGAGCATGATGTTTTCCGGCTTCAGGTCGCGATGCACAATGCCGCGGCTGTGAATGTAATCGAGCGCATCGCAGATCTGCTGCGCAATGCCGGCGGCGCGCTCCACGGATAACTTCCCCTGCTCCTGCATCAGCTGGCGCAGGAGCTTTCCCTCCGCCCACTCCATCACGATGTAGACGCCGCTTTTTTCAGCGTGCAGCACTTTGACGATGCCGGGGTGATCCAGCGACAGGCCAATCTGCTCCTCGCGCCGGAAACGATCGAAGAAAACAGGATCGCTCTCCACCTCGAGATACGGGATCTTGATCGCAACCGGCTGCCCGCTTCGTATGTCGCGGGCACGGAATATGGTGGCCATGCCGCTGCACGCGACTACGCTTTCCAGTTGAAAACCGTCTAACCGCTCACCCGCCTGTACGGAACACATAGCCATATCGGTTACCGCCCCGAGCCTGCGCGTGCAGCCGTATTGGAATGCCAGCCGGGAAACCGTGTCTTCACGCTTCCACGCAAATGCGGGCGGTGAGATCCGCTCAAGGCGATACGTGCGCGGGGTGGTTTCGGCGATTTCATGGTTAAGCTTGGTGAAGAAGCAAACGAAAAACGTCACTGCGCCAGCAGCGACTACGAGCATCAGCAGCAGCACCGCCATGGTTCCCTCCCGGTCAAGCCATGCATGGAGCATCTGAACTTGACTCTATTGATTGGATAGCGGGCCGCCTAAACGGCGAATAGAAAGTGGCTAAATAGTTTCTTAACGCGGGGAGATCCAATGCGCCCAACCACACCAGCGCTGCTGGCCGGCGCCGCGGCTATAGCGGTTCCCGACTTGCTCTCTGCGGGCATTCTGCTATCCCAGGTTAGCGCCCTAAAAAAGCGGGACTTCGCAGCCGGGTACGCGGCAAATACAGCCGCTCCGGCCGCGGGCGCCCGGCTGCCGGAGACTACTCGGGATCTGTGACGGAAAAAGGGAACGGCGCATCTGTCAGCGGCGGGTCATGCGCGCAGGTACCAGGGCACGTTGATGATGTTGATGCGCCGGTCTCCTCCCAGAAGCAGCATTGCGGTCAGCACCTCGCTGCGCTGGTTATGCAGGAAATAGTGATACCAGTGGCGCTCGACCATGGTGGAAATCGCCACTGCGACGGTCCGATGGCGATTCTCCTTTTCGACCTGCAACACGTAGTCCACCACCGGCTGCAGAACCAGGCGGTAAGGGGAGCGCAGGGTGATCAAACGCGGGACGGGCACGCCGGCTTCGAGCGCGGGCTGCTCGACCATCGTCTTCCATTGCGCGGCAATGCTGTCGTCTTCTTCGCAGGCCACGTGCACGGCGTGCACCTCGGGAGAAAGCGTCATGGCAAAGCGCAGAGTCTTCTGGGCCGCGGCGTTCCATTGGTCGATGGGCACAATGACGATGGGCGGGTGCTGGTTGTTGGTTCCAAGCAGGCTCCCTTTGGCCTCGGTCTCCCGCGTTACCAGCCGGTAGTGACGCCGCACGCGCGCCATGAGAACAATGGCTGCCGGAAGCAACAACACGACGACCCATGCGCCCTGGGTGAATTTGGCGGCGACCACCACCAGCACGGTCACGCCGGTTGCCGCTGCTCCGATTCCGTTGACCAGCAGGTGGGGGAACGATCCGCTGTTATTGCGCCAGTGCACCACCATCCCTGCCTGCGACAGAGTGAACGCCAGAAACGCTCCCACGGCGAAGAGCGGAATCAGACGGTCGGTGACGCCTCCGAAGATGATGAGCAATACGGCTGCGAACAACGACAGCATCCAGATGCCCTGGGAGTACACCAGCCGGCGGCCGCGCAGAGTCAGAGAGTGCGGCAGGTAGTTGTCCAGCGCCACGGTGCGGCACAGGCGAGGAAAGTCGGCAAACGAGGTGTTGGCAGAGAGACAGAGCACCAGCAGCACCGAAAACATCGTCAGCCCGTAGAGCACTCCCCGGCCTGCGACCGCCGCGGCAACCAGCGAGAGTACGCTCTGGTATCCCGGCTGTCCGGGATCGGTGGCTGCAATGCCATAGAAGTAGACCAGAGTTGCGATCCCACCCAGAAGAAACACCAAGGTCAGCACGATGATGGTCAAGGTCTTGCGGGCGGCGGGCACCACGGGCTCGTGGAACGCCTGCACACCGTTGCTCACCGCCTCCACGCCGGTCAGCGCCGTGCAGCCGCTGGCAAAAGCCCGCAACAGCAGCCAGAGTCCCACGGCTCCGGCGGCCGCAACCGGCGCATGCGGGGGCGGGATCAAGGCGTGGGGATGACCTCCGGTTCGAATGATCTGGAAAACGCCGATTGCGATCACCACGCCCAGGGTGCCGACAAAAAGGTAGGTGGGTGCGATAAACGCCGATCCGGCATCGCGAACGCCGCGCAGGTTCACGATGGTCAGGACTGCCAACACCACCAGACACATCGGCAGGGTGTATTTCTGCAACCAGGGCACGGCTGAAACCAGGGCTCCGATACCGGCGGAAATTCCCACGGCCACGTTCAGCAGATAGTCAATCATCAGCGCCGCCGCTGCCAGCAATCCGGCGCCGGGGCCCAGGTTTTCTTTGGCCACCGTGTAGGAGCCGCCACCGCCCGGATACGCTGCAATCGTCTGGCGATAGCTGAAGTAGACGATCAGCAGAAGAACAACGATGGCGGCGGTAAGAGGAGCAATATAATGCACGCCGGCCAGGCCGAGGGGCAACAGAATCGTCAACGCCGCTTCCGGGCCGTAGGCAGCCGAGCTTAGCGCGTCCAGCCCAAAGGTTGGCACGCCTTGCGATGGCGTGATCCTCTCTCCCTGGTCCTCACTGGACGCCAGCGGCCGCCCAAACAGAAGATTGACTACTCCCATAAATTCCTCACGGCTCGAATGCTGGAAACAGCGACAAACGTTACGTCACAGCCTACCACGGCTGAATCCAGGCACACCGCGGCGGCTGCGATGGATGCTGCCATGAATGTGAATTGCTCGTTACAACTGATATCCCACGGTTCCAAAGCGATCCGTGCGATAGCATGGGTGCGCGGCTCGGTTGGAACTGCACGCAGACCTGGTTGCCTGCAGAATGGTTTCGGAGGGTGTCAGACGCGCCGCTCGGAATCGTGTACAGTGGCTCTGCTGGCGAGGCATCACCCCGGCGGGCCCGGGCATCCTTTCGAGTATCGGGTGGTTGAGCGCGGCAGCACTCTTAATCGGAACGGTGGCGGACCCGGATCAATGCGCCATCGGCCGCAACATCGCAGAATTCGCAGCGGACAATGGAAAGGTTGGAATCATGCGCAGTGAGATTGAAGAACCGTCCAAGACGAGTGCACCGAAAATCCAGGAAGCCATCTCTCCTTTGGCCGGCCATCCCGCCACCAAGGACATGCTGGTGGATGTGGCGCGGCTGCAGAAGGAATATTTCGACTGCCGGCCCAATGTGGAAGACCCGAACCAGATGGTGAGCTTCGGCACCAGCGGACATCGTGGCTCGTCGCTGCGGGGATCGTTCACCGAAGCCCACATCCTGGCCATTACGCAGGCGATCTGCGACTACCGCCGCCGTGTTGGCACCGACGGTCCACTGTACATGGGCAAGGACACGCACGCGCTCTCCGGCCCGGCGCAGAATACCGCGCTGGAGGTTCTGGCGGCCAACGGCGTGCAGACCATCATCCAGCCAGACGATGGAGTCACTCCGACGCCGGTCGTCTCGCACGCCATTCTGGTTAACAACCGCGGACGCAAGGACCACCTGGCGGACGGCATCGTGGTCACGCCCTCGCACAATCCTCCCGAGGATGGCGGCTTCAAATACAATCCGACGAACGGCGGCCCGGCCGATACCGACGTTACGCGCTGGATCGAAGACCGGGCGAACCAACTGCTGCGCGGCGGCAACGCGGGCGTCCAGCGGGTAGCGCTCAGGCAAGCCGTCAATGCCAGTAGCACGCACCAGCAGGATTTTGTTCTGCCCTATGTCCACGACCTGAAAAACGTAATCGACATGGACAGCATCCGCGCCGCAGGACTCAAGTTGGGGGTCGATCCGCTGGGCGGCGCATCGCTGCCTTACTGGGAGCCGATCAACTCCGTCTATCAACTCGACATCGCCGTGGTGAATAAGACGCTCGACCCGACCTTCTCGTTCATGACCGTGGACCACGACGGCAAGATCCGCATGGACTGTTCCAGCCCGTACGCCATGGCGAGGCTGGTCGGACTCAAGGACCAGTTCCGCCTCGCGTTTGCCAACGACCCGGACTCGGACCGGCACGGAATCGTGACGCCCTCTGCCGGGTTGATGAATCCAAATCAATATCTGGCCGTTGCCATCGGGTACCTGCTCACGGAGCGTCCGGATTGGCCGAAGGATGCGGCCGTCGGCAAGACCGTGGTGAGCAGCAGCATGATCGACCGGGTGGTGAAGAAACTTGGCCGTAAGCTGTCCGAGGTTCCGGTGGGTTTCAAGTGGTTTACGCCGGGCTTGTTCGATGGCTCGTGCTGCTTCGGCGGCGAAGAAAGCGCCGGCGCAAGCTTCCTGCGGCGGGACGGCAGCGTGTGGGCCACGGACAAGGATGGTTTAATCATGGACCTGCTGGCAGCCGAGATCACCGCGCGAACCGGCAAGGACCCAGGCGAGCACTACCGCGAACTCACCGCGGAGTTCGGTACTCCCTATTACACACGCATTGATGCGGCGGCGAGTCCCGAGCAGAAGGCGAAGCTGGCCAAGCTTTCGCCGGATGCGGTCAAGGCATCGGAGCTGGCAGGCGAGCCGATTACCGCGAAGTTGACCCGCGCGCCGGGCAACGACGCCCCCATCGGCGGATTGAAAGTGGTGTCGGCGAGTGGCTGGTTTGCCGCCCGCCCATCCGGCACGGAGAACATTTACAAGATCTACGCGGAGAGTTTCCGCGACCAGAGCCATCTGGATGCGATCGTCGCCGAAGCCCAGGAGATCGTCAAGAACGCGCTCGACGCATCCAACTGAACGATCGAAGGATCGAATAAAACTGCGCGCAACTGGAAGACCGGAATGAGAGGGACACAGATATGGCAACACCTGTAGAGACCGAGAACGCCAAGAGCCAGGGGATTGAGCCGCTGACCCAACGCAAGGCATGGACGGCGCTCCAAGCACATTCCGAGAAGCTCCGTGAACTCCATCTGCGAGATCTTTTCGCGAAGGACCCCAGGCGCGGCGAGCGAATGACGGCGGAAGCGGTGGGGCTTTTTCTGGACTACTCGAAGAACCGCATTACCGATGAAACCATTTCACTCCTGATTGAGCTGGCGAAGGAATCGGGGCTGCAATCGCGGATCGACGCGATGTTTCGCGGGGAGAAGATCAACATCACCGAGAAGCGTGCGGTGCTGCACGTGGCCCTGCGCGCACCCAGGGGTGAGTCCATTGTGGTGGACGGTGAGGACGTGGTGCCGCAGGTGCATGCCGTGCTGGACAAGATGGCTGACTTTGCCAACCGCGTGCGCAGCGGAGAGTGGAAAGGGCATACCGGCAAGCGCATTCGCAATGTGATTAACATCGGGATCGGCGGCTCCGACCTCGGTCCGGTGATGGCCTACGAGGCGCTGAAACACTACAGCGAACGCGCCATGACGTTCCACTTTGTTTCCAACGTTGACGGCACCGATTTTGCCGAGGCCGTCGCCGGGCTCGATCCCGCGGAAACCTTATTCATTGTCTCGTCGAAAACCTTCACCACCCTGGAGACGATGACCAACGCCCATACGGCGCGCGCCTGGCTGCTCGATGGCATCGGCGGCGAGGCTTTGGGCGGCGACGAAAAGGCGGTGGCCAAACATTTTGTGGCCGTATCCACCAACGCCGCGGAGGTAGCCAAGTTCGGCATCGATACGGCCAACATGTTCGGCTTCTGGGACTGGGTTGGCGGGCGCTACTCGATGGATTCGGCGATTGGTCTTTCGACGATGCTGGCCATCGGGCCGGAGAATTTCCGCGCCATGCTGGACGGCTTCCACCAGATGGACGAACACTTCCGCACCACTCCGTTCGAGCGCAACCTGCCGGTGCTGATGGGCCTGCTGGCGGTCTGGTACAACGACTTTTTCGGCGCCCAGACGGTTGCGGTGTTGCCCTATGAGCAATACCTCAAGCGGTTTCCAGCCTATCTGCAGCAGTTGACGATGGAGAGCAACGGCAAACATGTCACGCTCGATGGGAAAGCAGTCAACTACGCGACGAGTCCGATTTACTGGGGTGAGCCGGGAACCAACGGGCAACATTCTTTTTACCAGCTGATCCACCAGGGCACGCGGCTGATCCCATGCGACTTCATCGCCTTTGTCCATACGCTCAACCAGCTCGGCCGCCATCATGACATACTGCTGGCCAACGTCTTCGCCCAGACCGAGGCGCTGGCCTTCGGCAAGACCCCCGAGCAGGTCAGAGCCGAGGGCACGCCGGATTGGCTGGTTCCGCACCGCGTCTTCGAGGGCAACCGCCCGTCGAACACGCTTCTCGCAGATCGGCTTACGCCGGAAGTGCTGGGCAAACTGGTGGCCCTGTACGAGCACAGCGTGTTTACCCAGGGCACCATCTGGCAGATCAATTCGTTTGACCAGTGGGGCGTGGAGTTGGGCAAGGCCCTGGCACAGAGGATTATTCCTGAACTCGAAGACCAGGCGGAACCCGCGCTGGGGCATGACAGTTCCACCAACAACTTGATTCGCCGTTATCGAAAACTCAAGCAAGCCTGAAGCCGGGCACCGACATTCGAAAAAGGAGCGCGGGATGCAACTGGGAATGGTTGGGCTGGGAAGAATGGGGGCCAACATGGTGCGCCGGCTCCTCAAGGGCGGCCATGAGTGCGTGGTCTTCGATATGTCTCCGGCAGCAGTGAGCCAGATGGCCAAGGAGAACGCGGCAGCAAGTTCCTCGCTGAAGGATCTGGTCGGCAAGCTGCAAAAGCCTCGCGCAATCTGGTTGATGGTTCCGGCGGCGGTGGTGGACACAACCATCGCCGCCCTGCTGCCCTATCTGGAAGCGGAAGACATCCTCATCGACGGCGGCAATTCCTATTACGTGGATGACATTCGGCGCGCCAAGGAACTGTCGGCCAAGAGCATTCACTACGTGGACGTGGGGACCAGCGGCGGCGTCTGGGGCCTGGAGCGCGGCTACTGCATGATGATCGGCGGCGAGGCGAACGTGGTCGGCCACCTCGATCCGATCTTCGCAACGCTGGCGCCCGGCGCCGGTGACGTGCCGCGCACGCCGGGGCGGGAGAAGTTGGACGGCACCGCCGAACAGGGTTACCTGCACTGCGGAGCCAACGGCGCCGGACACTTCGTCAAGATGGTCCACAACGGCATTGAGTATGGCCTGATGGCCGCCTATGCCGAGGGTTTGGGCATCTTGCGCGGCGCTAATGTCGGTAAGCAGCAGCATGCCGCCGACGCGGAAACCACGCCGCTGCGCGACCCCGAGCATTACCAGTTCGACTTCAATTTGCGCGACATCTCGGAGGTGTGGCGGCGCGGCAGCGTAATCGCATCGTGGCTGCTGGACCTGACCGCGTCCAGCCTGGTAGGCGATCCCGATCTGTCCCAGTTCGGCGGGCGTGTTTCGGACTCGGGCGAAGGCCGGTGGACGATCAAGGCCGCCATCGACGAGGCGGTGCCGGTGCCCGTTCTCTCCGCCGCGCTGTACCAGCGTTTTACCTCGCGCGGTGAGGCGGACTATCAGGACAAACTGCTCTCGGCGATGCGCTTCGGCTTTGGCGGACACCTGGAGAAGCCGAAGGATAAGACGGAGACCGCGTAACCGCGTTTCAAAAGCGAGCAAAATGGCCTAAGCGAAAATTTAGAACATGGTCCGGCATGGACGTGCCAGTGCTGTGTGATATCGTATAGCCCGGCTTTTTGATACCCCCAGAAATAAGCAGCGCCCGCTCGATGACGCTAGAAAGCCGTAGAGTCAGGCGTCTGCGGAAGAGATGTTGTGTGCAGTTCGCGCATAGCGGATGCGTGGGTTTGGATGTAGCCGCTTTTCAGTCATTCGTGTGTTCTCTGTAGTCAGCGTACGTTGTCGTGTCCGTAGAAAAGACCTTAATCACACAAAGAATTTGGAGTAACCAAAATGACTACCAAAGCTCAGATTATCCCCGACGCCGGGCTTCTGATCGATCCGGCACATGATCTTCTGCGACCCGACACTCTTCCGCTCGACGCGGTCTTCAAGCCCAAGTCCGTCGCCCTGATTGGAGCCACCGACCGCGTGGGCAGCGTGGGGCGAATGGTTCTCAGCAACATGATCGGCTCACCCTTCGGTGGCACCGTCTACCCGGTCAACTCGAAGCGCGATAACATCCTCGGCATTCATGCCTACAAGAGTCTGCACGCGCTTCCCGAGCGGCCCGATTGCATCGTGGTCACCACGCCCTCGGACGGCGTTCCCGAGCTAATCCGGGACGCCGTCGGCTTGGGAGTGCCCGCCGCCATCGTCATCTCCGCCGGATTCAAGGAAATAGGCGAGAAGGGGATTGACTACGAGCGCCAGATCAAGGAAGCGATCCGGGGCAAGATGCGCCTGATTGGCCCCAACTGCCTAGGCGTGATGAACCCGCTGACCGGCTTCAATGCCACCTTTGCGCATACCGTGGCGCGTCCCGGAAATCTCGCCTTCATCAGCCAGAGCGGTGCGCTGTGTACCGCCGTGCTGGACTGGTCCTACAAGGCGATGGTCGGCTTCAGCACCTTTATCTCCATCGGCTCCATGCTGGACGTGGACTGGGGCGACCTGATTACCTACTTCGGCACCGATCCGCAGACCACTTCGATCGTGGCTTACATGGAGTCAATCGGCAATCCCCGCAGCTTCCTCAGCGCCGCGCGCGAAGTTTCCATGAAGAAGCCGATCATCGTCATCAAGGCGGGACGCACCGCCGAGGCCGCCAAGGCAGCCGCTTCGCACACCGGTTCGCTGACCGGCAGCGACGGCGTGCTGGACGCCGCTTTCCAGCGCGCCGGCGTGCTGCGTGTCGATTCCATCCAGGACCTGTTCAATATGTCCGAGGTGCTGGCCAAGCAGCCGCGTCCCAAGGGCAACCGCCTTTGCATTGTCACCAACGCCGGCGGCCCCGGCGTGCTGGCCACCGACGCGCTCTCCAAGGGCGGCGGTAAACTCGCCAAGGTTTCGCCGGAGGCGATGGCAAAGTACAACGAGTTCCTGCCCTTTGCATGGAGCCACAATAACCCGGTGGACATTCTGGGCGACGCCGAGCCGGACCGCTACGCCAAGGCGCTGGAAGTCGCGGCGCAGGACCCGGAGACCGATGGCATTCTGGTCATCATGACGCCGCAAGGCATGACCGATCCGACCAGCATTGCCGAGAACCTGCGGCCCTATGCCAATTCCCTGGGCAAGCCCTTCATCGCGAGCTGGATGGGTGGTTCGATGGTTGCCTACGGCGAGCAGATCCTGAACCGCGCCGGAATTCCGACCTTCGCCTATCCGGACGCCGCCTGTGCCGCGTTCAACTACATGTGGCAGTACGCCAAGAACCTGAAGTCTTTGTACGAGACGCCGGAGGTGAAGCCGGAGGCGGATCACGTCGATCGCGCCAAAGCCGCCGAACTTATTCAGCACGTGCGCGATACCGGCCGCACCATCCTGACCGAGTTCGAGTCGAAAGAGCTGCTGAAAGCCTACGGCATTCCGGTGACCGAGACCCGCATCGCGCACAGCGCGGAAGAGGCGGTGACGGCAGCCGACGACATCGGCTACCCGGTGGTGCTCAAGTTGCACTCGGAAACCATCACGCACAAGACCGACGTGGGCGGTGTGCAGCTCAATGTCCAGAATGCTCAAGCGGTGCGGTCTTTGTTTGAGCAGATCAAGACTTCGGTGCGGGAGAAGGCCGGGGAAGGCCACTTCCTGGGTGTCACCGTGCAGCCCATGGCAAAGCTGGAGGGATACGAAGTCATCCTCGGCTCCTCGCTCGACCCGCAGTTCGGCCCGGTGCTTCTGTTCGGCTCCGGCGGACAACTGGTTGAGGTCTACAAGGACAGCGCACTGGGACTTCCGCCGCTCAACAGCACCCTGGCCCGCCGCATGATGGAGCATACCAAGGTCTATGAGGCGCTCAAGGGCGTGCGCGGCCGCAAGGCCGTCGATCTGGCAGCCCTGGAAGACCTGTTGGTCCGCTTCAGCCACCTGGTGGTCGAGCAGCCCTGGATCAAGGAGATCGACATCAATCCTTTGCTGGCTTCGCCCGAGCGCCTGCTGGCACTGGACGCGCGCGTGGTAGTGCACGGGCCGGAGATGACGGAGGAGAATCTGCCCAAGACCGCCATCCGTCCCTATCCGATCCAGTACGTCGGCTCCATGACGTTGGAAGACGGCGAGGTTCTGGCGGTCCGTCCGATCCGGCCGGAGGACGAACCGGCGATCGTCAAATTCCACGAGAAGCTGAGCGAGCGCACGGTCACCAAGCGCTACTTCCAGCCCATGAACCTGCGGCAGCGCACCGCCCACGAGCGCCTCACCCACATCTGCTTCATCGACTACGATCGCCAGATGGCGCTGGTAGCCGAAACCACAGTGGGGAAGGGAACGCCGGAGATTGTCGGAGTCAGCCGTATGAGCAAGCAGCACGGAACCAACTCAGCCTACACCGCGGTCATCATCCGGGATGACTACCAGGGTAAGGGACTCGGCACCGATCTGTTCCGCCGCGCTCTGGAAGTGGCCCGCGATGAGGGACTGAAGCACGTGCACTGCAACATGCTTGTAGAAGACCAGGAGATGCAGCACATCTGCAGAAAACTCGGCTTCCGGATCACGGATTCCGGCGGCGAACTCGCCCACGGAGATATCGAGCTCTAATCTCCGTTGGAACGCGTGGAAGGAATAAGGGCGCCCGGAAAACCGGACGCCCTTGCTTATTTCTCTCTCCGAGGCCGCGCGTATCCCTCCCGGCGGGACCTCCACTTATTCTGCTTCCTCTGCTCCAGAGGTGTCGTCTGCGGTCGCGTCTGCTTCGGGCTCATCGTCCAACGGCTTCACCGTCACTTCGACCTCCACGCTGTGGGAGCCTCCCCCCACGGCGACGCCCTTGACCGGTGTCACATCCCCGTAGTCCCGGCCAAAGGCCAGGGTCAGGTGGCGGTCGGAGGGCATCACGTCGTTGGTAGGGTCGTAGCTCAACCATCCGCTCCCTGGAACGAAGGCGGCGACCCAGGCGTGCGAGGCCTCGGCGCCATGGCTGCCGGGGCTGCTGCGCAGATATCCGCTGGTATAGCGGGCCGGCAGGCCCAACGACCGCAGCGCGCCGATCATCACATGCGCAAAGTCCTGGCAGACACCCTGGCGCTTGCCCAGGACCTCGAGCAGGGGCATATGGATGGAAGTCGAGTTCGGCTTGTATTTGAATTCGGTGTAGATGCGATGCGAGAGCTCGTACAAAGCCTCCGCCAGCGGGCGCCCCGGAGCAAAGGTCGGCCGCGCGTACTCCGCCAGTTCGTCTGCCGTGGCGATGAACGGAGAATCGTAGACGAATTCCAGCGCCGCCAGCGTTTCGTCGTCAGGATGCGCGGCAATCCGGTCGCGCGCGTCCTCCCAGGCAATGGAGGAGATCCCGTCCTTTGACGGCGCCTCTACCTCCACGACGCTTTTGGCTTCGATCACGAAGCGGCTGTGCGGCTCATAGACGCCGACGGTGATCACCTCGTTGCCGAAATAGTCTTTGCGGCTTTGCCAGGTGGCAGGCTCGGGCTCGATGCAGATGTTCACCTCCCGCACCTGCTGCCCCGGTAGCGAGCGTGGAGTAAGCCGCAGCTCGTTGAGAGACTGGGAGACCGGCGACTGATAGATATGGCGCGTAACGTGGATAGCGGAATAGATCATGCGGTGCTCACCGGGACGATACGAAGCGCGCGGAGACGACCGGACTCAGGTAGTGCGAGGCCAGCGCGTCCGATAGGTCGTACATGTCGTCTTTCAGCTGCTGCAGTAGCTCGCTCAGCGCCTCCATGTGGCCGGACTTGCCGCGGCGCGCCAGTTCTGCCAGCGGCGCCACGCGAACCGAATGGATGGCTTTGGCGACCAATGCCTTCTCCGATTCGCAGGCCGTGTGGTCATGCTCCGGAAGCTTATCGAGGTGGCCGAGCAGCGAGGCCAATTGGAAGGCGATGGAACGCGGATTGGACTCGTCAACCAGCAGCAAATCCAGCACCAGATCGGTGCGCAAAGCGGTCAGGTAGCGGGTGCGGTAGGTAATGGAGCTGTCGGCGATGTAAAGCAGGATGCGGAGATACGGTTCGATCTCCTCCGGCGCCTCCGCCACGCCCGCCTCCAGCAGGTGCGCCATGTAGCGGGCGCGCTCCACTCGTTTGCCAATCTCGAGGAAATGCCATCCCGCTCCCCGAGTCGTATTCTCCATCACCAGGCCGACAAAGGCCGAGAGCGTCACAATCGCCTTGTCGAGCAGATTCATCTCGGCAATATAGCGGGGGCCGGCAGCGGTGGGAATGTCCTCCGAAAAATCGTTCTCAATCTGCTGCAGCACCCGCCAGGTATCGGCGGAAAGCCGTTCCTTCAGGTTCAGGGCAACCCGCCGCATCTGCTTCAGGGTCCATCCCAGGCTCGTGGGCCGGCTTTCATCGCGAACCATTTTGGGTAGCAGCCGCTGCACCTGCCATAGCTGTTCTCCCAGCGTGGCGTGGGCGACCTCCGGCGGCAGATACTTCAGCCCGGTCAGGAGGCGGACCACCGACTCCAGCGTGGCGGTGCGGCCAAAATCCTCTTCGCCGGAGAGCGCCGGCAGCAGGGCCCGTACCAGTCGCGCCCGGCCCTCCAGGCGCTCGGCATAACGGCCCAGCCAGAAGAGGTTGTCGGCGACCCTGCTGGGAAGATTCGACCAGCTCGGATGGGCCGCAATCGGCCCCGGCACCGTGCGCGACACGGCAACCGGCTCGCCCGAGCCACCGGGTACCCAGGTGTCCTTGGTCCCGCCTCCGTCGTGCAGGGAAATCGACGGCGACCGGTCCTCGCGTGAGACCCGGGTCAGCCCGCCGGGCAGCACCGTGTAGGAGTTTCCATCCCATGCGGCAAAGACCCTGAGCACGACGTGGCGCGTCTCCAGTCCGCCGCTCTCGGTGTACACCGGCACGGTGGAGAGCGCGATCTGCTCCTGGGCCACGAACCGATCCGGCCGCGCCTCGATCCGGCCGATCAGTTCCTCCCGCCCGGCCGCGTCCATCGATGCCGGCGTCTCCGTCTGCCGGTGCGAGCGGGGGAAACTGGGACGGATCACCAACTCGTCAAGATGCTCCAGCGCGTAACTTCCGGGCCTCCGGCTCGCCGCACCACCAGGTGGACACCGACGGCATCCGCAAGCTCCTCCCCTAGCAGATGACGGCAGATTCCAGGCAGAACAGCCAGCATGCCCGGGGCTTCCAGCACCCCGCTGCCCAGTGCGTTGTCAATCACCACGCTGCCGCTGCGCACCGCCTGCACCAGTCCCGGCACGCCCAGCAGCGAATCGCCGCGAAATTCAATCGGGTCGCAGAACTCGTCGTCAAGACGGCGCACGATCAGATCCACCGGATCCAGTCCGGTGAGCGTCTTCAGATAGACACGGTTGTCGCGCACCGCCAGGTCGGCGCCCTCGACCAGCGGGAAACCCCAGTGGCCGGCCAGGAACGAATGCTCGAAATACGTCTCGCTGTGCGGACCGGAGGTCAGCAGCACGACTCGAGGATTGTGCTGCTGGCTGGCCGCCAGGTTCACCAGCGCGTCCCTTCGGATGTCGAAAAAGCGAGCCAGCTGGCGGACCTGGCAGCTGCTGAACACGCTGCTCAGGCTGCGGGCGCTCACCAGCCGGTTTTCCAGCGTGTAGCCCAGTCCCGAAGGCGCCTGCGTCCGGTCGAAGGTGATTTGCCAGCGGCCATCGGGCGAGCGCGCCATGTCTGCCGCGTAGGAATGTAGAAAGACGCCGTTGCGGGGTTCGATGCCGTGACAGGCCCGCAGAAACTGCGGGTTCGCCAGCAGCAGCGCCGGCGGAATCTGCCGCTCATGCAGCAGGCGCTGCGGGCCGTAAAAGTCGGCCATCATGGCATTGAGCAGCGTAGCCCGCTGAATGATCGCCGCTTCGATCTGCGCCCATTCGTGCTCTTCGATCACCATGGGGAGCGGGTCCAGCGGCCAGGAGCGTTCGCTCCCGTGCAGATCGCCGCCCACGTTGTAGGAGGTGCCGTTGGCGCGCAAAAGCTGCTGGCCGATCTGCCAGCAGCGGTTCAGCTCTTCCGGACCCTGCCGCCCGAGGGCGGCCGTGAGCGCTCTCCAGTGGCGGCGCGGCAAGCCGGAGGGCAGCAGAACCTCGTCCCAGTGCCCTGCGACGCCGGTATACTTCCAATCGTTCCGGCGCATCGCCGCCGAGCTTCCGTTCCCACGACTATTCGGCAGTGGACTCCCCCTAACGTCTCGTCCCAGTGCCCGCCGAACGCCGCAGATCCAGCGTCAGCGGAAACTCTGGATTTTCCTCGACCGGTGGCACGGCCATGGAGCCCGGCGTGTGCCCGAAGGCAAAAAAACGCGCCATACGGCGGGCCTCCGCCTCGTTCGAGTTAACCGGGATCGTATCATAGCTCCGGCCTCCGGGATGGGCCACGTGGTAGGTGCATCCGCCCACCGAACGCCCCGCCGAAAGATTGACCACATCGAAGACCAGCGGCGTGTGCACCGGAATGGTGGGATGCAGGCAGCGCGGCGGCTGCCAGGCACGGTAGCGCACGCCGCAGACAAACTCTCCGTTGGTGCCGGTGGGATGCAGCGGCAGACGGCGGCCGTTGCAGGTGACGCGTATAGCGCTCGCTCACCAGGCCGCGCACCCGGACCTGAATGCGCTCCAACGACGAATCCACATAGCGAGTCGTCCCGCTGGTTCCGGGCTCCTCGCCCAGCACATTCCACGGCTCGATCGCCTGCCGGAGTTCGACTTCGACGCCCTCGTAGCAGACCCGCCCGAAGACCGGGAAGCGGAACTCCTTGTGCGGATCGAACCACTCGGCCTCGAACGCGTAGCCCGCCTGCTGCAATTCCGAGACGACGTCGCGGAAATCCTTTTCCACGAAGTACGGCAGCAGAAACAGATCGTGCAGCCGCGTGCCCCAGCGGATCGGCGTCTCCTCGTAGGGCTGGCGCCAGAAGCGGGCCACCAGTGCGCGCAACAGCAGTTGCTGGGCCAGGCTCATGCGCGCATGGGGAGGCATCTCAAAGGCGCGCAGTTCCAGCAGTCCCAGCCGTCCCGTCGCACTGTCGGGAGAATAGAGCTTGTCGATGCAGAATTCGGCGCGATGCGTGTTGCCGGTCACATCGACCAGCAGGTTGCGGAAGATCCGGTCCACCAGCCACAGGGGAAGGCCGCACGGGTTGGCGTCCTTGAGCTGGTTAAAGGCGATCTCCAGCTCATAGATCGCATCGGCGCGGGTTTCATCCACCCGCGGAGCCTGGCTGGTCGGGCCGATAAACGTTCCCGAGAACAGGTAGGAGAGCGAGGGATGGTTCAGCCAGTAGCCCACCAGGCTCTTCAGCAGGTCGGGACGGCGCAGAAACGGGCTGTCGGCCGGCGTCGGACCGCCCAGCACCATGTGGTTGCCGCCGCCGGTGCCGGTGTGGCGGCCATCGAGCATGAATTTTTCCGTGCCCAGGCGGCTCAGCCGCGCCTCGTTCATAAAGCGTCGTGGTGTTTTCCGCCAGCTCGCGCCAGCTGGCGGCGGGCTGCATGTTCACCTCGATGACGCCAGGGTCCGGCGTGACCTTCAGCATCCGCACTCGCGAGTCGAAGGGCGGCGGGTAGCCTTCGATGCAGACCGGCATCTTGAGCTTGGCCGCCGTGTCTTCAATCGAGGCCACCAGATCCACGAAATCCTCGCGCCGAGCTCACCGGCGGCAGGAACAGATAGAGACAGCCCCCGCGCGCTTCCACGGTCAGCGCCGTGCGCACCACCGGCCCAAGCTGGGTGTAGGTGTAGGGCGAAATGGTCTGCCGCCCGCGCAGCTGCGCCTGAACCCCGTACCCCCGGACCCAGGAGTCAAACGGCTTGGGCGGAGGCGGCAACGGAGAAGTGGGCGCCATCGGATCGAGCGTGCCACGGCTGCTGCCTCTCCCAGGCCGGCTCCCAGAGCAAGCGATTCCAGCGGCAGGCGGAAGCCCACCGGAGAATCGCCAGGAATCAGAAAAATATGCCGGGCGCGGAGCATCCACAAGCTCGTCTGCCACTCCGGGCCGCTCTTGCCCCAGCCGCGCTGCAGAGGCAGCACATAACCCAACGGGATTGCCCAGGCCGCGCTCGAAGACCCGGCGCAGCCGCTCGCGCTCCTCGGGAGTCTCCAGTTTGTTGTTCAACGGATCGACGTTGACCGGAAGCTGGCGCTCCTTGAGCAGAAAGGCAAGCGGGTCCTCATAGGCGGCGACCACCGCCTCGGGATCTGACCTTCAGCCGCTCCGACAGTGCCTCGGCAAATTGCAGCGCCTCTTCGCGGCCGTATCCGTAGTTGCTGATCGGGAGAGGCCTGCCACTGCGGGTCGCGCCAGAGCGCAAAGCCATCGCTGCGCCAGTAGCAGGTCAGCGCCCAGCGCGGCAGCGATTCGCCGGGATACCATTTGCCCTGCCCAAAGTGCAGCAGGGCGCCGGGAGCGAACTTGTCGCGCAGCCGCACCAGCAGATCGTCGGCCAGGCGGCGCTTGTTCGGCCCCATCGCCTCCGTATTCCACTCGTCGCCGTCCATGTCGTCCACCGAGACGAAGGTCGGCTCGCCGCCCATGGTGAGCCGGACGTCGCCGGCCACCAGTTCGCCGTCGATCCGCTCTCCCAGCTCGTAGATCCGCTGCCACTCCTCGTCCGTGTACGGCTTGGTCACCCGCGGGTCCTCGTGGATGCGGGTCACGCTCATCTCGTGCACAAACTCCACTTCGCAAGGGCTTACCAGTCCGGTGACCGGCGCGGCCGATCCCGGCTCCGGCGTGCCCGCCAGCGGAATATGTCCTTCGCCGGCGAACAGCCCCGAAGTCGGGTCCAGGCCAACCCAGCCGGCGCCGGGCAGGTACACCTCGGCCCAGGCGTGGAGATCGGTAAAGTCCTCCGACGGCCCCACCGGGCCCTCCAGCGGCTTCACATCCGGCTTCAGCTGAATCAGGTACCCGGAGACAAAGCGCGCCGCCAACCCCAGCTGCCGCAGGATCTGCACCAGCAGCCACGCCGAATCGCGGCAGGAGCCGCTGGCCAGTTTCAGCGTCTCCTCCGCGGTCTGCACCCCGGGCTCCATCCGCACCACATAGCGGATCTCCCGGCTTAACCGCGCATTGATGTTGACCAGAAAGTCGATCGTCCGGATCTTCTGCCGGTCGACGGTGGCCAGAAATGCCTTCAGCCGCGGCCCGGGCGGCGGCGACTCCAGAAACAGCCCGAGCTCGTGCCGGTCCGCGCTCCCATAGCGAAATGGGAAATTCTCGTACTCCTCCTCCAGGAAAAAATCGAAGGGATTGAGCACCGCCATCTCGGCCACCAGATCCACTTCCAGCGAAAAGAAGCGCGTCGGGTTCTGGAAGACCAGGCGGGCCAGGAAATTGCCCTGCGGGTCCTGCTGCCAGTTGATGAAGTGATCTTCCGGCTGCACGCGCAGCGAGTAGCTGGCAATGTGCGTCCGGCTGTGCGGCGCCGGGCGAAGGCGCACCACCTGCGGCGAAAGCGTGACCAGCCGGTCATACTCATAGACAGTTTTGTGATGAAGCGCGACGCGAATCCCCATCAGTTCTCACCTAGGGACGGAGCGGCATCGCTTCGCCGCCCCCGCGTTAAAACGTCTTGCAGGAGGTCGTTGCCGATTGCGTTCATTGTCACCCGTGAATGGACTTCGTGATTTGTCGAGATACCCCGAAGGACCGGTGTGGACGATTTCCACTTTTCCCGAACCGCTTCAATGCTTAATGTTCTCACAGCGCCCCGTCTCCCATCTTATGCAAAGAATTTATAGGAGAGATAACAGAAAGCCTATCGTACGGAGCTGACGAGAAGATCTCCCCACGTGTTTTCTGCAACATCTTCTCGCGTGCGAAGGGTTGGCGGCCGCATAGCAACGCCTGATCGAAACCATAAATACTTTCAATTTCCGCCGTAGTCCGTACCTGGGGTACGGTACACAGAACTCGGTGCTGGCGGATGATTGGAAAATCGATGAGCGTAGGGCGCAGAATGACAATCCGCGTAGGCGTGTTGCTGGCCGGTTGCCTGGCGCTGCTTGCCGGGCTGTTCGGCTTGACCGTAGCGCCGCTGATTGGCGTCCTGCTGGTGCTCGGCGGTATGGCTCTGTCCCTTGGCTCGGCCGCAGAGCTGGTGCAGGAGCAACCCGAGACCAGCCAGGAATCCCCTGAAACCAGCCAGAGCCAGTGATCGCCGCGCCGCTATTCCGGGTTATCGAAGGCGATGTAATTCAACTGTCCCCCACGTTCGATGCTGAAAACCACCGCCTCTCCGGGCTTCAGGTCGGAGAGCGCCTTGCGCAGCGTGTCCAGTGAATCCAGCGGCGTGCGGTTCAGCGCGTGCAGAATATCGCCGGGCTGCAGGCCGAACAGCGACGCGTTGCCGCCCGCGGTCAGCGCCGTCACCAGAATGCCTCCGGGAAGGCGCGTCGGGGGAATTAACTTCGCCACCGATTCCGTAATCTGCACCCCGACGATCCCCAGCTTTGGAACAATGTTGCCCTCCGAGTGCGTGGGATCGAGGATGCTCTCCGGGTCGCCCTCGCGTTCGGTGACCGGAACCTTCACGTTCGTCACCTCCGAGCCGCGCTGCACCTTGAACAGCGCCACGTCGCCGACTTTTTTCTGGAACAGCAGCACGGACATCGCCCGCGGGTCCGGAAACGACTTGCCGTCCACGCTCAGAACAATATCTCCCGGCCGCAGCCCGGAGCGGTCGGCCGAGGAGCCCGGCACCACATCTTCCAGAATCACCCCGGATTGTTGCGCAAATCCGAGTCCACTGGCCAACGCCGGAGTAATGTCGCGGGCGAGGATGCCGATCGCGCCGCGGCGCACGTGGCCGTGCTCCCGCAGCTGTTCATACACCAGGCGAATGGTGTCCGACGGGATCGAAAACCCCACGCCTTCGCTGCCGCCCGACTGCGAGGCGATCATGGTGTTCATGCCGATGACTTCGCCTTCGATGTCCACCAGCGGTCCGCCCGAATTCCCCGGATTGATGGCCGCGTCGGTCTGCAGATACACCACCGGAGCAGCGCTGTTCAGCTGCCGCTGCGTCGAGCTGATGACCCCCAGCGTCACCGTGTTCTCCAGCCCCAGCGGGCTGCCGAAGGCCAGGCAGAGCTGCCCCACGTGCACCTTGCCGGAGTCCGCCAGCGTCAGCGCGGGCAGTCCGTCTGCGCTCACTTTCAGCAGCGCAAGATCGGTCAGCGAGTCGCGCCCCACCAGCGTTGCCGGATAGCGCTCGCCGGCTTCCAGGCCGCCGCCCGGCTTATTGCGCCGGCGGTAGACCAGTACCGAGACCGAAGTCGCATGCTCCACCACGTGGTTATTGGTCAGGATATATCCCGTTGGATCGACGATGATGCCCGAGCCCAGCGCCTGCTCCTTGGCAATGTAGTTCGTCTGTCGCGTGTTCGGGTCCTCCACCGTGGTCAGGCCGGTGACCTCGATCGTCACCACCGAGGGCCCAACCCGTTCTGCCAGAGCCTGCAGATCCTCGTCCAGCGCCAGCAGGCTGTGCCGCACCGCGCCTCCGGTAGCCTTTTCCGCCGGCGGAGCAGATTTCTGCGCCGCTCCAGCCACCGCAACGGACACCACGACAATCAGTACCAGCTTGTAAACCCAGGCATCACGGCGCACGGGAATCCTCTTTCTCCAGCAGACGATAACTCGCCAGCCTACCATTATTTCCCATTTCCCGCGCCTCCGGAGGTGATCTTAGTAACCGGCGAAAGGCTCTTTCGGCAATTTGCCCATTGCCCGCGCCGGTGCAGCTCAGGGTAAGATAATAAGGTATCGGCTCCTGGAGCCGGACTGGAGCCGCACACCCGCCATGGACCTCGACGGCAACTCTCTTTACCGTACGATCCTGAACGCCATTCCCTCTCCCGTGTTCATCGTGGACGACGATGTGCGGATTGCAGACCTCAACGGCGTTGCTTCCACCATGTCCGGGCAGGAGAAGGAATCCGTTCTCAGGCGGCGCGGCGGCGAGGTGCTGCACTGCCTGCACTCCGTCGATGTCGAAGAGGGCTGCGGCCGGGGACCGGCTTGTCAGCATTGCGTCATCCGCAATGCGGTCACGGCCTGCCTGGACGGAAAAACGGTCAGCCGCGCCCGGATGAAGATGGAGTTCCTCCCCGTCACCGGACAGAGCGCCATGGAACTGTTGGTGACGGCAAGTCCGATGAGCAACGGCGGTGAGACCCTGGCGCTGGTCATCGTCGAAGACATCACCGAGATGTCCAAGCTCAAGGACATCATTCCCATGTGCATGCAGTGCAGAAAGATTCGCAACGACGACGAGTATTGGCAGACCGTCGAGCAATATTTCCACGATCACATCGGAGTCGATTTTTCCCACGGAATCTGCCCGACCTGCGTGGAAAAGTATTACGCCGAATATAGCGTTTGAGCCGGCGGGTGCCCCAGGTTCCGCGCCCTGTATTTTGGGGCGCTAACCTGGGAGAGCAGAATGCTTCGGCCTACAGTAAATAGGAAAACGCTCCAGCGCTCCCGCGCAGAAGCTTATGCGATCTTGTTGCCGGTCGCTTCCGGCGGAGCGGGATGCGCGTCGGCGAGCACTTCGCGCAGAACATCCTCGATTGCGTCCACTGCGTCCCTGACCGGCTCGGTTGCCTCCGGGTTGGTGGCATAGGTGGCGCACTCGATGATCTGCAGCGCATTGCGAATCCGGTCGTTCATCCCCAAAATGGTCTCAAAGCGCCGCAGCATATCGAGTTTCTGTTGCCGCACCGCCCATTGCCAGCGATAGGCAAACATCGACGTCAACACGCCCGCCACCACGCTTCCCGTCAGCCGAAGCCCGGCCTGGTGCAGCCAGTTGTCGTAAATGATCCACTGCAGGACAACTACGAAGCCGAGCACCGCCAGTCCGGAAACAATCGCGGCGAACACAATCGCGCCGGGAGAGGAAATTTGCTGCTCGAGAGGGGTTTCTGCTCTGCGCTTCATTGCACCTGGCCCGCCTCCACCGCCGACGATACCTGGATTGCAAGAGTAGCAAGAAAGGGCAGAGGAGTCATCGCCGGAGCACCCGCCTCAAAGGTATTCGGATGCCGCCCCTGTTCTTGATTTCTGCCGAATTTATAGCGCGGCCTCTACGGCCAGCTCTGGATCTGGGATACAATCCCTCCCGCACATCTATCCAGGAGGCGGAACCGATGCCTGTCTACGAGTACTCATGCAAGGATTGCCACAGCTCTTTTGACAAGACTCTCACCTTGGCCGCGCACGATCGGGAGCCGGTTACCTGCCCAAAGTGCGGCGGCAAGAACGTGGCCCAGGAGGTCACCCGCTTCTATGCCGTCACTTCCAGGAAGAGCGCATAAGAGAGAAGCAGGCGAGAGTCCGCTAGCGGTTGAAAGCGGCGGCAGGGTGGGCCGGGACGCGCGGGTAGCGGAGTTGGTTGCAGCTGCGTGAAGCTATTCGACGACATGTTCCTGAGGGCGAGTATCGGTCGCTTCTTCTGCGGCGGCCTTTTGCGCAATCAGCGTCCGGCCTCCTTCGCTGCGCATCTTCTCCTCCAACTCACCGAGTTTCTCCCAGAGATTCCCGCCCGGAGGACATGTGCACAGCTCAAGGCGCAGCGCCATCTCCCACTTCTCGTGGGCAAGGTTCCAGTGATCTACCTTGTCGATCAGCCGGCTCAGGGCGATCTGCGCCTGCTGCTCGACCGTGTCCGGCAACACCACAAGGAACTGATCGTTGGAATAACGCACTACGTAGTCGGAGCCGCGAAAATTCGTCCGCAGGACAAAGGCCGCCTCGATGATGATCTCCTCCGCGGCTATCTTTTCCGTCGGCAGCAGTTCCAGCATCAGCAACGTGGCCGGCTTGCCGCTGCGGTAGAGCCACTTCAACTGCTGGTTGAGCAACTGATCGAGGTACCGCCGGTTAAACAGCTGGGTTGGCGGATCAATCAGGGAAAGCTGCTCCAGCCGTCTCACATACGAGTTGGCGGCAATCAGCGCCGTCGAGACTTCGCCCACCACTTTGTTCTGTGCGGCCAGATGCAGAGCGAAAATCAGCGCCAGAAATATGAACCCGATCAGCAGTTGCGGAACGGCATTGATCTCAACCCGCAAGGGGTTGGAACCTTTCGGCACCGCCACCGAGATCAATTCGATGAGAACCAGAAGAATCAGCAGAATGCGTATTCTCCGAATCTCCCGGTCATTCCGGCTTGCCACGGGCAATTCCGGTCTGGGTGCTTTCGTCGTGGTCGGCTTTTGGGGCGAACTTCTCATGGGCAGCGTTTGGCCTGCGGAATCGATATTCGAATGGGCGTTTCTTCTATCTGCAACACTACAAACCTAAGTGGGACGAATCAAGAGAAGTCCTCACAAGTCCCGCTCGCCCCGGTTACCAAAGGCCCCGCGCTGTGGTAAGGACATGGATCGGCGAGAATCTCGCTGGCGACAACGGCGGCCGGGTGGCGCAAATCACAGGTGGCCCACATCCGCCCTCCTTTGGCGAATGTGGGGACCGCAGCGTTCAATCCGCCATGCACTTTTTTGAGGTGTCAATTTCTGAGCGAAGCGAAGAACCCCAGCGCCGTTAAAAAGCTCCGCTACAGCCACAAGGCCATGCCGGCCGCCTATCCCGAGGGTGCCCCATATCTGCTGCAGTCAGCAGATGTGGGGTATTTGACTTTGAAGATGATCGCTAAAAGAGTAAGTCGGGGCAGCAGGCCGTGCTGCGTCCCCCTGCTCTTCCCCTCGCCGCCCCATCCGTCGTACCCTATAAGTTCAGTCTTTACCAGGAGTACTCATGCCGAATTCATGGATGTCGCGTCCGCTTAGCTCGGTGGACCCAGAGATCGCCAAGGCGATTGCCAACGAGGAGAACCGCCAGCACGACGGTCTCGAACTCATCGCCTCGGAAAACTTTGTCAGCCAGGCCGTGCTTGAAGCCGCCGGCTCGGTCTTCACCAACAAGTACGCCGAGGGCTATCCCGGCAAGCGCTACTACGGCGGATGCGAGTACGCCGACGTGGTTGAGAACCTGGCCCGCGACCGCGCCAAGCAGCTCTTCGGGGCGGCCTATGCCAACGTCCAGCCGCACTCGGGCTCCTCGGCGAACATGGCCGCCTACGCCGCCGTCATCCAGCCCGGCGACACCATCATGGGACTCGACCTCGCCCACGGCGGACACCTCACCCACGGACACAAGCTCAGCTTCAGCGGCAAACAGTATCGCGTGGTCAGCTACGGCGTCACCCGCGAAACCGAAACCCTGGACTACGATGAGATGGAAGCCATCGCCGTGCGCGAGCAGCCCAAGCTCCTCATTGGCGGAGGCTCGGCCTATCCCCGTACCATCGACTTCGCCCGCATGCGCCAGATCGCCGACAAAGTCGGAGCCATCTACCTGGTGGACATGGCGCACTTCGCCGGACTGGTCGCCGGAGGCGCGCATCCCTCGCCCGTGCCGCACGCCCACATCACCACCACCACCACCCACAAAACCCTGCGCGGTCCGCGCTCGGGAATGATCCTGGCCCAGGCCGAGCACGGCGCCGCCATCGACAAGTCGGTCTTTCCCGGATGCCAGGGCGGGCCGCTGGTGCACATCGTCGCGGCCAAGGCCGTCTGTTTCCTGGAGGCGCTGCAGCCCAGCTTCAAGGACTACGCCGCCCAGGTCATCGCCAACGCCAAGGTTCTGGCGCAGACGCTGGCCGACGCAGGCTATCGCATCATCTCCGGCGGCACCGACACCCACCTCATGCTGGTCGATGTCTTCAGCAAGGGCATGTTCGGCAGCGAGGCGGAAAAGGCGCTCGGCCTGGCCGGCATCACGGTCAACAAGAACGCCATTCCCTTTGACGTCAATCCGCCGCTCAAGCCCAGCGGCATCCGCCTGGGCACGCCCGCGCTTACCACGCGCGGCATGAAGCAGGCAGAAATGAAGCAGGTGGGCGGCTGGATCGCCCGCGCTCTCGAGCAGCGCAGCGACCCGGCGGCGCTCGCCAAGATCCGCGCCGAGGTCTTCGAACTCTGCGAGCAGTTCCCGCTCTACCCCGAGCGCCGCAAGGCTCACCAGCCCGAGACGCTGCACGCCTAACTGGCCGGACTGCGGATTTGTCCAAGGGCACGGCTCCGGCCGTGCCCTTGGACGTCAGGTACACCTGGCGCCACAAACCATTTCCCGCAACGCGAATCCTTCCCCGGAAAAGCACTGCTTTCCGTTCCCGCCGAGTGGGCTCCTGCAGGTACACTAGTCGCAATGCGCATCGCCATCGACATGCGACGGATGTACGAGTTTGGTCTGGCGACCTACATTCGCAACGTCGTGCGCACCCTGGGGCGAGTGGATACGGTCAACGAATATTTGCTGCTGGGCGCGGCTGCGCGCTTTGAGCAGATGGGCCCGCTGCCGGAAAATTTCCACTTCCTGCCGCTGCAGAATCCCGAAGGCACCTTCGCCACCTATCTGGAAATGCAGCGC
The DNA here is from genome assembly GCA_963742165.1 of uncultured Acidobacteriota bacterium. GTDB lineage: Bacteria > Acidobacteriota > Terriglobia > Terriglobales > Acidobacteriaceae > TOLSYN. The sequence goes on from CAVUKX010000008.1 coordinate 105,281, forward strand.
GTCGTCAATGCTCACGGGGTGGACCTGGTCCACGTGCCGCACACCTTCTGGCGGCCGCTGCTTACCCGGGCTCCCTACGTCATCACCGTGCACGATCTGCTGGATTACATGTACCGCGCGCGCACCAACAACGGAATGCTGCGCTCCTTTCACTCCTACATGACGCAGCGCGTGATGGATAAGGCGGCGCGGATCTTTGCCGTCTCCAACTTCACCAAGCGCGACGTGGCCCGCCACTTCAACGTGCCGCCGGCCAAAATCGAAGTGGTCTACAACGCGCTGGATGAGAGTTTTCAGCGTGGCCACTCCACGCTGGCCGAACAGGCCATGGTCCGCGGCCGCTACCAGGTGGACTCGCCCTTTCTGCTCTATGCCGGACGCATCAGCCCGCACAAAAACGTGGCGCGCCTCATCGAGGCCTTCTCCGCGCTCAAAGCGGCGCTTGCCAAAGAGGGCGCCTATCCGGATCTGAAGCTCATCATCATCGGCGACGAGGTCTCCAAGAATCCCGACATCCGCCGCGCGGTCATCCGCAGCGGCATGCAGCACGACGTGCGCTTCCTCGGCTACGTCTCCATCGACGTGCTGCGCATCTTCTTTGACATGGCGAAGGTCTTCGTCTTTCCATCGCTCTACGAAGGCTTCGGCCTGCCGCCGCTGGAGGCGATGGCGCACGGTACGCCGGTGGTGGCCTCCAACACTTCGGCGCTGCCCGAGGTGGTGGGCAATGCGGCGCTGCTGGTGAATCCGGAAAACGTCTTCGAGATCAGCCGCGCCATGCACCGCATGCTCACCGACCAGCCGCTGCGCGAGCGCATGAAGGCCGCGGGCATCGAACAGGCACGGCGTTTTTCCTGGGAGACTTCGGTGCGCAGAATGGTCGCCCTCTACGAAGAGGTTCTGGCCGAACCCAAGCGCTTCCGCTGACAATCCGATCACAATGAGAAGCCGCCGCGTTTCTCGCGAAGCGCGGCGGCAGGCTGAAGCGTTGGGATCTGTAAGCCGAATTCTGTACGGCATTGCTGCCGTGGCGATCATTCGTCTAGGCGGCGCGTTACCACGCCGCTCAAGCGACCTACCCGGACGTTTGGCGAACCGAGCCGGCTCGCAGATTTGCCGTGCGCGAACGCATGGCAAATCATCCGTCCCTATTTGGTCTTGCTCCGTGTGGGGTTTGCCATGCAACGTTCATTACTGAACGCCCGGTGCGCTCTTACCGCACCTTTTCACCCTTACCTCTTGCGAGGCGGTATCTTCTCTGTGGCACTTTCCGTCGGACGGCCTTGAAGCCGCCGCTCCCGGACGTTATCCGGCACACTGCTCTGTGGAGTTCGGACTTTCCTCCCCCCGCGGCGCACTCTCCGGCCGAAACCGGCGTAAGCCCCGTGGGCGGCGATCACCCAATCCCAACGCAATCGAGTTCGATTATACAGCGGCTTTGGAGGCAGGCTCGCCCTTCCAATCTTCCCAACCCGAACCCTGTCAAGCGAGTTTTCTTTCCCCCAGCTCCCAACTGCCTCATTCCGCGCCACATAGATCCCTCCCCGAGCTGAGGGTTTTTCCCTCCAAATTTGCTATTCTGAAAGTAAGAAGCTCTGACTACAGCATTTAACTATCCTGTTTTCAAATTTTTACCGAGAATATATAGGGGGGTACCCCCTGGCGCGCATTCACTTTGCGTCGACGGCGGGTGGCCCATTCAAGCCTTCTTTTGGCTTGAGTGGGGCGGTTGACTTCCGCGCGGCCTCAGCCTTTCCTCCAAAGCTTCTTCCGCCGGGATTGTTTGGCGTTTGAGCGAAATAAGTTTAGGGCAGATGGCTTGGTCCTGTGCGAAACGCCGGCGGGGCGATGCAAAGTGCAACAGTGTGGCGAAATGCATCTGTTTTGGATGACGTCCGTCTAAGTTATTGAATCCACGTGAGGAAATCTTCCATAGCGGGCCGGAGTAGCTGCTTTCGGCGTTGCCAATTGCATCGATTGAAGCTGTTGCGAATTTCCGTAGCCGACGGAGAGAGTTGGATAAGCATAGTGTTTTCTGTTTGATAGCGCGACGTGAGCGGTTTGGCCAGCAGCGTGCTTTTATAGAAGGCGTACGCGGCAAGGCCAAGAAGAAAAGCTGAAAGCCGCGAATTTCAAACAGAGCCCCAGCATGAAGGGGCGGAGGATCAGACAATGACGGTTATCCTAGTTCTCGCACTCTTTGTTACCTGCCTGGTAGTGGAACGGTTCACCAACAAGAAGGCTCCTGAGTATGTTCTGCAGACCGCTCCTTATGCCGAAGCCGGCGACCGTAAGGCGCAGCCCATCGTGGCGGGCTTTGAGATTCCCGAGCACCTCCGCTTCCATCAAGGTCATGCCTGGGCGCTGGGCGAAAGCCCGAACCTGGTTCGCGCCGGCATCGACGACTTTGCCGCCAAGCTGATCGGCGAGGCCGAGGCAGTCAACCTGCCGCAACGCGGACAATGGATCCGTCAGGGACAGAAGGTTTGGAGCTTCCGGGTGAACGGCGAGCTGGTGGAGATGGTTTCCCCGATCGAAGGCACGGTGAGCGACATTAACGACGAAGTGGTCCGGCACCCCGAGACGCTGACCGCCGATCCGTACGGCAACAGCTGGCTGATGAAGGTGGAGAGCCCGGATGCGAAGACCAACTTCCGCAACCTGCTGGGCGGCACCATGGCCCGCAACCTGATCGCCGACAGCGCCAGGAAACTGGCCGCCTACATCCCGGAGATGAGCAACATGGCGACAGCGCAGGACGGCGGCAAGGCGCACGCTGAGATCGCCAAGATGGTTCCGGCGGAAAAGTATGCGGAGATCACCAAAGAGTTCTTCTTGGTCTAACCAACACGCTGAGCAAGCGGCCCGGGGGGAAACATCCTCCCGGGTTTTTTGCGTGTGAAGTAGAGGCGACGACGACGGATGCTCGTACAACTGCAACTGCAACTGCAACTGCAACGAAACTGCAACTGCCCCACTCAAGCCAAAAGAAGGCTTGAATGGGCCACCCGCCCCGCCCGTGTGCCGGGGATTGCGATTCCGGAGCCAGGCAGCGGGTAGAAAACTAATGAGTGACAAAACTCACGGAAGCGGGTGATTATAATCACGGCTGGGGCCTCTGGAAGCGGAACAAACTAAAGTGAGCCAGTAGCGCGCCGGCAGGGGTGGGGGATGGTCTTGTCTCCGCCGCCAGAATCAAGGAACCGACGGAGGAAGCCATGAGCATCCTTGCTCACAGACTGATGCGCTTGATTGAGCTGCACGCCGACGCTCTTGCCGAGACACTGGAATCGCGCATCGCAAGTTCGGAGCGCTGCTCAACCTACAGCCGCGTCTCCGGCGGGGAATTGAAGACGCTGGTCGCGGGGATTTACGGGCAGCTGGGCCAGTGGCTGGTAACCAAGACGGAAGAGGATATTGCGCGGCGCTACACCATGATCGGCGCACGCCGGGCCGAGCAGAGCGTTCCGGCGAGTGAGCTGCTGTGGTGCATCGTGCTGGTGAAGGAAAACCTCTGGGAGTACTTGCGGAGCCAGGAAGCTCTGGAGAACACCGCGCAGATCTTCGGGGAGCTGGCGCTGATGCAGATGGTGGACCAGTTCTTCGACCGGGCCATGTACTACGCGGCGTGCGGCCATGAAAAGGTGAGGGAAGCTCGGCTGGCGGAGCTGAAAAAATAGAGGTGCAGGCCGGCTACCGATCGAAGAGCCGGACGGCATTTACGCGAACGAAACATACCGCGCAGGTTTCCCCGGTATGATGAAGGAACCATGACCAAACAGGGCAGAGGCATCGTCAAGGTGGACCAGGAGGCGTGCAACGGCTGCGGCTTGTGCGTCGAGTCCTGCCCGCTGAAGGCTCTGGAGCTGAGCCCGGAGCCGAACCGCCGCGGTGTCCGCTCTGTGCGGCACGTCGGCGAAGCGTGCGTCGGTTGCGGCACCTGCCACTACTTTTGCCCCGAGTTGAAGGCGATCCAGGTGTGCCGGCCAGATGAGCACGACGCCAGGGAGCAGTACCCGCCCGCTGCGTAGCAACGAACTCAAGAGAGCAAACGCAAAAAGTCAACTACCCCACATCTGCCAACAGCGGCAGATATGGGGCACCTACCCTTTAGCTGGCGTATAAAGCGTCCAGTGCGGTGGCGACGCCGTGCGTCACGGCGGCGATGCGGACTCCGGCGAGGATGATCTCCTCGGTGACGCCCTTTTCCAGCAGAACCTTTTCATGCGAGCTGACGCACTTTCCGCAGCCGTTGATGGCCGACACGACCAGCGACCAGAGCTCGAAGTCGAGGGGCTCGGCGCCGTGCGCGCGCATGATGTTCATGCGCAGGCGCGCCGGCATGGTGCCGTACTTTTCGTTGGCGCTGAGGTGATGGAAGCGGTAGTAGATGTTGTTCATGCTCATGATGGCCGCGGCTCCCTTGGCGGCCGTGATGACTTCGGGCGTGACATGGGCGGCGGCTTCGGCCTCCACGGCGGCCAGCAGTTGCGGGCTGCGCGCTCCATAGGCGGCGGCGACGAAGGATCCCCACTTCTGACTACCGCTCAATTCCGTGGCATTGACCAGCGACGACCAGTTCAGGCGGAGGTCCTTGGCATAGTCGGGCAGGCTTTCCAGCATTGCTTCGAGGGTCATGGTCTCGTACTTTCCCAGGGGGTAGATGAAAGGAAGACGGGCGCGGTACGGCGACCGCGCCCGATGATTGTTGATTGCAAGTTCCTGCCTTGGTAGGGGTGCTTCGACTGCGCGCGCCCAAACGCAGGCGCGCTTCGCTCAGCATGACACCCATTGTCTAGGCGCGCAGTACTTCTTCGCCCTTCTGCCAGCCGCAGGGGCAGAGTTCGTCGGTCTGCAGCGCATCCAGGACGCGCAGCACTTCCTTGGGATCGCGGCCCACGGAGAGGTCGGTGACATAGACGAAGCGGATCACGCCGTCGGGATCGACGATGTAGGTGGCGCGCTGCGCGACGCCGGCCGCGGGATCGAGGATGCCGAGTTCGGAGCAGAGGTCGCGCTTGATGTCGGAGAGCATGGGGAAGGTCAGGTTGCGCAGATCGTCGTGGTCCTTGCGCCAGGCCAGGTGGACGAACTCGGAGTCGATGGAGGCGCCGAGCAACTGCGTGTCGCGATCCTTGAAGTCCTTGTCGTGCTTGCCGAAGCCGGCGATCTCGGTGGGGCAGACGAAGGTGAAATCCTTGGGCCAGAAGAAGTACACCGTCCATTTGCCCGGATAGCTTTCATGGGTGATGGTGGTGAACGCCTTGTCTTTTTCCAGGCTGACGACCGCGGTAAGCGAGTAAGTAGGGAACTTTTCTCCGACACCCAGCATATGTGTATTCTCCTTGAGGAACGTAAGTTTTGAACTGAAATGGCTTGCGGTTCAGGCCACAGATTCGCAAACAATGGCGGAGGCACCCTCCGCGCAGCGCCTGCATAGGCCCCGGACTTCCATCGAAACCTGCGCGATGCGATAGCCTTCGGGGACGGAATTTTTCAGCGGCGACTCATCGACATCGCTAAAGGCAAGGTCGGTGATGGCGTGACACTGAAGGCAGAAGAAATGGTGATGGCGGCTTGCGTTGGGTTCGATGCGAAGCGAGCCGTGATGCGGGCTCACCTCGCGTATGATTCCGGTTTCAAGAAACAGGTGTAAGGTTTTATAGACCGTGGCCAGCGAGATCGAGGGTAGTTCCTGCCGGACCCGTTCGAAGACCTGCTCCGGATTGGGATGGTCCGGCATCTCCATCAGCGCGCGGTAGAGAACCAGCCGCTGGTGCGTCACTGCCAGCTGTTTTTCATGGCAGAGCCGCTGGAATTCGTATTCGAGAGAACTTCCCATAGGTGAATAGACGCGAGCTGGGCAAGAAAGATTCTTTTTTAAGAATAATTATTAGATAAGAGACATAATCAGAGAGTGTCGGAACGCGGATTGGCGGAGCCAAGGCGATGGCGCAGAAGAAAAAAGTATTCAGCAAGGTGAAGGCCGTCAAGGATGCGGCCCGCGCCACGATCGGCGCGCCGAAATCCACCCGCGCGATTCCGGATGCCAAGTCGAAGGCAGAGGCGCGCGGCGGCAAATATAAGAAGCCAGTCGGAGAGCTTCTGGACGAGTAACCGCTTCCATTTTCCTGGTGTCATCCTGACCCTGAGTGTAGCGAAGGGGAAGGACCCCTGCGTGGCGTGCATCGCCAGTGCTGCCCGGAGCTTTTCAACCTCGAACTTCCTCCGCGCACATTCTGCTTGTGATGTGACACCGGCAAACCAGCATCCAGGGACGAGGGATGGAAAGCTTGGGGCGGCACAGCTGGAATGCGGCCTTGCAGGGGTCCTTCGCTTCGCTCAGGATGACCCACTGGGAGAGATGCAAGCTTATCGTGTGGGATCGACGCTGGCTGCGACGGTGGAGGAACCCTGCAGAAAATGGCGGCCCACGCGCAACTGGTGGAACCAGGCGTCAGGCGCGCTGACGGCCAGGGTAAGGCCGAGCACGGCGTGGATCAGCGCTACCACGTACAGGTTCTTGCGGCTGGCATAGATAGCGGTAAAGGCGACTCCGGCGAAGAAGGTGACGAAGGTGAGGCTTGGGTTGGGCAGGTGGGCCACCGCGAACACCACTCCGGAGAGCAGCATGGAGCTGGCGCGCGAGACCAGGGAGCGCAGCATCCGCAGGCAGAAGCACTGCAACATGAACTCCTGCACAAAGCACCAGCCGGTGTAGATGGCGACCGCGAACCAGGGATGCCGCAGTCCCCAGAGACGGTGCAGCGAGCCGGTAAAGTAGGCGACGGCGAGCATCGTCAGCGCCAGCCCCATGGTCGCCCCCAGCAACCACGACTCCCGCATCAGTCCACCCAGTTCCAGTCCCAGGGAGCGCGCGTTGCTGGCAGCTTTGTGGACCTGGCGGATGATGTACCACAGCGCCCCGACTCCGAAGAGCACTCCGACCGGGAGCGGCGCCCAGAGCGCCACTTCGAGCAGCGCGATGGCAAACAGGAGGCGCAGCAAGGTGCCCCTGCGGTCTCCGGAGGTCATCCCGGCCGCACCACGCGCCGCACTCCGCAGGGCCCCATTCATTGCAGGATGGATGCGCTTTTCAGGGCGAAAGATTCATCGGATGTTCATATTTGCCGGGAGCGCCGCTACTTCTGCAACTCCTGGAGCTGTGCGGCCACGTCGGCGGGCTTCCACTGGTTGCCCAGATAGAGTTCGAAGAGATTGCCATCGGCATCCAGCACTGCGGTGCGCAGGTTGTGGATGACCTGGCCGTTCTGCGTCTCGTAGGAGAGGCCGAAGTATTCGGCGGTCTTGCGAATCTCCGCCGGGGAAGCGGTGGCGAAGCTCCAATGTTTGAGATTGGGATCGACGGCCCCGGCGTAGTTTTTTCCGTAGGCGCGCAGAACTTTGGGATCGTCGAACTCGGGATCGAGGGTGATGGAGAGCATCTGCAGTTTGGCGAAGGCGCCGGGGTTGGAGCTCTGCAGGGTCCGGGCCACCTCGGCAAAGTTGTTGCTCATGCGGATGCAGTAGTCCGGCAGGGGGCAGCGGGAATAAATGAAGGTGAGCAACAACGGCTCGCCGCGGAACTGCGCCAGGTGAATGGGGCGTCCGTCCTGGTTGAGGAAACGGAAGTCGGGAGCCGTCTCGCCCTTTTGCGGCAGGTGCACGGGCGAGGTGGAAGAAAGATCGGCCGTGCCGCGGGCTTCGGTGACGGAGATGCTTTCCAGGTGGGTATCGTCGTCCACCACCAGGGTTGCCTGGACGGTGTCACCGGGATGCACGACGTTGAACACCCAGGCATCGCGCACGGTGAAGCCCATGGTCATGGCCTTCATGTATCCGGGAATCTCGTGATGGTCGAGCGTCAGGGTGTGGGTGGCGGCATCGGCGGAGACCACGCGCCCCTCGATGGGAAAACGGCGCTCGCTGGCAGACTTTTTGGGATGGCAGCCTGAGGCGCAAAGAACAATGCCAAGCAGGAAAGGGACGGCAAGAAAAATACGAACGCGCAAGGCATGCCTCCGCAATTAGTGTAGTTGTCCGTCCCACATTTGCCAAAGGATGGCAAATATGGGGCACCCGCTGCTCGGCACCGGCTACGGTTAGCGACGTGCGACGCAGGCTGGAGCATGGCTTGCTCCGGGCTGGTGCGCGACGTAGAGGATGGCCGCGAAGTCGTAGCCGAACTGGTCGGGCCACAGGACGATGCCGCGCGCCGGATAGAGCGTGAGTTCGATGGCTCCGGCGGGATCGCGATAGAGAGTGTTGGCGGCACAGCGGGCCAGCGAGAAATGCGCGGTCAGCGCATCCTGCCCCAGCTCCTTATAGATCCGGCTGCGCGGGATGGCGATGAGGAACGATTCCTGAATCTCAAAGACGACGCCGGAGCGGTCGAGGCGGACGGTAAGGTCTCCCTTGTGGTCGCCTCGCGCCTTGTAGATCAGCTCTTCGCCGCTGCGGGTGCGGGTATCGGCATCGGGCGGACCTAGGAGGCGAATGGCCTCGTCGCGGCGCGCGCTCCCCAACACAAGTCCGCGAAAGCGGGCCGGCGTCCAGCGGGGAGGGGCGGCCAATACGATGGGCACGGCGAAAAGGCTGGCGGTCAGCAGCAGGATGGCGGCGGCAACTCGCATGGGGTTGGCGGAATCGGGAAATTACGAGACGGAGGCGGTGTGCCGCTCGGCGGCTTCCTGCGCGGTGCTTTGCACGTAGGTAAAGCGGATGCGGTGGATCATGGTGACCGTAGAAAGGACGGCCAGAATCCACAACACGGGAGCCATGTGGTTGGTAAGGGCGCCAATGATGACCAGCACGATACGCTCGGGACGCTCCATGAAGCCGACCTTGCAGGTGGGGATGAGGGACTCGGCGCGGGCGCGGGTGTAGCTGACCATGACCGAGGTGGTCATGACGAAGGCGACCAGCACCACATACAAGAAGCGGTTGGCGCGGGCGTAGTAAACCAGCAGGCCGAAGAAGATGGCCACGTCGGAGTAGCGGTCGATGACGGAATCGAAAAACGCGCCGAACAGGGTGACCTGGTTGGTGGCGCGCGCCACGCGGCCGTCCACCATGTCAAAGATGCCGGCGCCGATAATCACCAGTCCGGCATAGACGAAGCGGCGGGGCTGGTTGTTGTCCGAGCTGGCAAAGCCAAAAAAGAGCGCCGCCCCCACGTTGATGATCAGGCCGACGAAGGTCAGCATGTTGGGCGAGATGCGAGTGAGAGCAAGGCCATCGACGATCTTGTAGAGCAGGACTCCACAATATTTTCCGACGGCGCTGGTCCAAGTCATGCGTTTCCGTTCGCTTTCTCGGCCTCGGCAGCTTCGTGCATGGTGGTCAGCTTCAGAACCTCGAGCTCGCGGGTGCCGCCGGGGGTGACTACCGTGGTCACGTCGCCGACTTTTTTGCCCATCAGCGCCCGGCCGATGGGCGAGGTGGTGGAGACCATGCCCTTGGTGACGTCGCTTTCCTCGCTGGTCACCAGCTTGTAGACGATCTCCTCCTCCTTGGTGGAATCGAAGACCACCAGGGTGGAGCCCAGCGCGGCCTTGTCGCGGGGAATGTTGGCCAGATTCATGAGCGACAGCTCGGCCATGCGCTTTTTCATCATGCCCAGGCGGGCGCGGACGAACTCCTGGCGCTGCTTGGCCATGTGATACTCGGCGTTCTCGGAGAGATCTCCGAGCGCCACCGCCTTCTTGAGTTCGGCGGGGAGTTCGTGGTTGAGCTCGTGTTCGAGTATGTCGATTTCTTCCTGGAGCTTCTTTTTTACGTGTTCAGGCATGTACGACGGACCTTTGTGCGCGCGCCAAACTGAGGGCACGGCAGCGGAAAACAACACTTCATTATAGCGCGCCGGGCGGAATGAGGGGGACGCTGCGAATTGCTTTGACCCTGCTTTGCCGCTAACCGTATAATGAGGTCCAGCTTGGCCCTGTCTGCCAGGCGCATGAATGACCACAACCCAATTCAGTGTCGGCGAAAAGGTGGTCTACCCTAATCACGGGGTAGGGATAATCGAGCAGATCTCCAGCCGCACGATCGGTAGCTCGGTCGAGCGCTTCTATTTGCTGCGCATTCGCGCCAGCAGCCTCAAGGTCATGGTTCCGTTCCAGAACGCCGAGGCGGTCGGGTTGCGCCGGGTTGTCAAGAATTCCGAGGCGCAGAAGATTCTCGAGTACCTGTCGGACGGCAAGTGCGAGAGCACCTCGGACTGGAAGAACCGCTTCAAGGAGAATTCCGACAAGATGCGGACCGGCTCTCTGCTGGAAGTGGCGATCGTGCTCAAGGGATTGCTGGTTCTGGCGGCGGGCAAGCCGCTCAGCTTCCGCGAAAAGAAGATGCTGGAACGGGCGCGCTTCCTGCTGATCAGCGAGATGGCGATGGCCCGGGGCCGCGAAGAAGAGGAAGTGGAAGAGGAACTCCGCCGCGCCCTGATCAAATGCAAGCTGCGCTGGCCGGAGGCCACAAGCTTCGAGGTTTAAGCAGTTCTGAAATTGCTCAGACTAGTGTACTGCGCCACAAGTCAAGGGAAGTAAGGGTAAAAGTGTTTTGAAAGGGCATGGCTTCAGCCATGCCGCACTGGAATCAAAGCGTCCGGGCCTTTAGGCCCTGAGCGACGGTTCCTCAGGGCCTAAAGGCGCAATTTTCCTGCCACCGCTACGGCACGACTGAAGTCGTGCCCTTTCAAAGCAAGTCGCGTCCTATCAAAACCGGTTTATGCGACCCCTCATGGCTTGGCGTTATTCTCCCAGCCAAGCTCCCCAGGCCTGCAGGCTCTCCACGTGGTCGAAGATGATTTTGATGGCAGCCGTGAGCGGCACGGCCAGCACCAGTCCCATGGCTCCCCAGAGCCAGCCCCAGAACAGCAGAGCCAGGGTCACCGCCAGGGGGTTCAGCCGCAGACGCCGGCCGATGATCTTGGGATAGAGCAGGTTCAGGGCGATCACGTGGCTGACGGCGACCACCGCCACGATGGCGACGAAGCTTTTGGTGGTCAGCAAACCCAGGCCGACGATCACGGGAGGCACAATCGCCAGCACAATCCCAAGGTAGGGGAGCAGGCTGACGATTCCGCTGATCATCCCGATGACATAGAAGTAGGGCACGCCGAGAATCCAGAATGCGATGGAACTGGTGATGCCGAGGATCATTCCAATGATGAAGTTGCCCACGATGAAGCCGCGAATCATCTGCGAAATCAGTCCCAGGGTGACGAAGGCGGTCTGGCGGCTCTCCACGCTGAACAGCATGACGGTGGAAGCCCGCACGTGGTCCTGCCAGCTCAGCATGAAGAAGACCAGGAATGGGATGAAGGCCGCCATCATCACCGCTTCCGTCACTCCGAGTGCGCCGCTGGTTAATTCGTCCAGCCAGCTGGTGGATTCGCGAATCGTGAGCGTACCCTTTTCGGGCTTGTCCTCCGGGAGCACGCCCTGGGTGGTCTGGCGGACGCGTTCGGTGCGCAGCGCGCACCTGGTTGAGCACCCTGCGAATGTTCCCGGAATACTTGGGAAGCGCGGTCATGAACTGGTCGGCCTGATTGTAGGAGGCGTAGAAGACCCCATACAGTGCGCTGCACATCACCAGGACGGCAAACATCGCTCCCACGGAGCGGGGCAGGCGAAGCCGCTGGCAGAGTTCGACGATGGGAGCCAGCATGAACGCGAGCAGCACCGAGATCAGGATGAGTACCAGGACGGACTTGGCAACGTACATCAGGGTGAGCAGGCCTCCGGTGGCCAGCACCGCCAGGGAACTGCTCTGGATGCGGGCATGGCGCCGCTGCTCGGTGTTGGTGAGCGCGCCGGGGCTGTCCTCGCCCTCCGGGGGCACAGCGAGCGGGCGCAGGTCTGCGGTGCCCGCGGGTTCGTCCTGGAAACTGTCCGTCGTCTGCTGCATCTACCGATTCTCCCGGCCAAGGCCGCACGGCTGGCTGTGAATCCCTGCTGTTCGAACTATACTTGCGTTGTGACGCACCTCGCACAGGAAAAGCCGCCGGGACGCACCATGGCGCTCGACGTTGGTTCACGGACCATTGGTCTGGCGGTCACCGATCCGCTGGGTTACACCGCCCAGGGGCTGCTCACCATTCGCCGCAAGAACAAGCGCACCGACCTGGCCGCGCTGGCCGCGGTGATTGCCAACTACGGCGTGGTGGAGCTGGTGGTGGGCCTGCCCTTGCGCATGAGCGGCGCCGAAGGACGGCAATCGGAGAAGATGCGCGAATTTGTCGAAGTCCTGCAACATCGCTTTGACCTGCCGATCCATCTATGGGATGAGCGGCTGACCTCGGTGGAGGCCAACCGTGTGTTGCGCGAGACGGAAATGTCGATCAAGAAACGCGCCGCCGTGGTCGATCAGCTGGCCGCCGTGCTCATTCTCCAAAATTGGATGGAGGCCCGGCATCATCCATTGGAACCCCAAGGTGAGTGACCGTTGGGACACGCCTTCCCTCTCCCTCGTGCCGCCGGTGGGGCCGGTCGAGGTGGTATGCTTGCGCTGACCCTCACCTGAGATGACCACGCTTTCCGATCAACTGGCGAAGCCCACCCTGCCCGAGGAACGAACCCGACTGGTTCGCCGGGTGATCTTTTGGCTGGCGATTGTGGCCGCCGCGCTGGTTGGCGTGCTGGCCGGGCTGCTGCTCGTCTATTCCACGAACCTGCCCCAGGTCGAGGACCTGGAGCGGTACCGGCCCAGCTCGATCACCGAACTGTATGACCAGAAGGGCAAAGTGATTGGCTCCTTCGCGCTGCAGCGCCGCGTGATCGCCCGCTACGAGGACTATCCCAAGGTCCTGCGCGACGCGGTTATTTCCATTGAAGATAAGGATTTCGAGCGGCACTGGGGGATCGATCTGTGGCGCATCGTGGGCGCGGCCTACCGTGACATCAGCAGCGGATCGCGGGCCCAGGGCGCCTCGACGCTCACCATGCAACTGTCGCGCAACCTGTTCCTCAGTCCGGACCGCAAGTTCGGGCGCAAGCTGCAGGAGGTGATTCTGGCCATCCAGATCGAGCGCCGCTTCACCAAGGAACAGATCTTCACCCTGTACGCCAACCAGATTTTCCTGGGGCATGGGGTCTATGGATTTGAAGCGGGCTCGGAGTTTTACTTCAGCAAGCCCGCCCGGGAGCTGTCGATCGACGAAGCGGCGCTGCTGGCGGGACTTCCCAAGGGGCCGAGCGCATACTCTCCGATCAATAATCCGGAGAAGGCTCTGCGCCGCCGCAACCTGGTCATCAACAATATGATGGAGGACGGCCGCATTACCGCGCAGCAGGCGCAGGAGGCCAAGAGCCGGCCGCTGAATCTTCGCCTCCAGTCCGAACCCAACGCGGTGGCTCCGTACTTTGTGGAGGAGGCGCGGCGCTACCTGGAGAAAAAGTACGGGCCCGACCAGGTGCACGAGGGCGGAATGCGGGTCTATACCTCGCTCGACCTGGAATTGCAGCAGACGGCGGCCCGCGCCGTACTGGACGGACTAGCCGCCTACGAGCGGCGGCACGGATGGAAGGGGCACGTGGTCAACGTGATCGCCGCGGGCGACGACCCGTTCCTCTATGAGCATCCCGACTGGAGCCAGGCGCCGGAGCCCGGCAGCTACTTCCATGCCCTGGTGACCAAGGTGGCGCAAGGGGAAGCCGAGATCAAAATCGGAAAATATCAGGGGCTGATCCACCCGGCGGACATGGCCTGGACCGGCCACCACTCGCCCCTCGATATTCTTTCCGTCGGCGACATTGTGTACGTGCGCGTGACCGCCGTGGGGCCGGAGCAACAACTGCAACTGGCGCTGGAGCAGGACTCCGGGGCGCAGGCCGCGCTGGTGGCCATCGACAACAACACCGGCGAGATCCGCGCCATGGTGGGAGGCCGCGACTTCGCGGAATCCAAGTTCAACCGCGCCACCCAGGCACTGCGGCAGACGGGCTCGTCGTTCAAGCCCTATGTCTACTCGGCTGCGGTGGAGCAGGGCGCGATGCCCGATGACACCATTGTCGACGCTCCCATCAGTTTTCCGAGCGTCTCCGGAACCTGGACGCCCCACAACTACGACAACAAGTACGAGGGGACGATCACGCTGCGGCACGCGCTGGCCGAATCGCGCAACATTCCGGCCGTCAAACTGGCCGAGCGGGTCGGCATCAAGACGGTGATCGAGTATGTCCGCAAATTCGGAATTACCTCGGAGATCCAGCCCTATCTGCCGGTGGCGCTGGGCTCGGCCGAAGTGACACTGCTGGAGCACACCGCGGCCTACTCGACTTTTCCTAATGACGGCGTACGGCTGAGCCCGCACTCCATACGCAAGGTGACCGATTACGACGGGCACGTCATGGAGCAGGACTTTGCCGACGTACGCGACGTGCTCAGCGCCCATTCGGCGCGCGTGATGGTGGAGATGCTGCAGGGCGTGGTGCGCAATGGCACCGGTGCTGCCGCCAGCAAATTGAACCATCCGCTGGCGGGCAAGACGGGCACCACCAACGACTTCACGGACGCCTGGTTCGTGGGCTTCTCTCCGTCGATCACCTGCGGCGTGTGGGTGGGCTACGACGAAAAGATCACCCTGGGAAACAAGGAAACCGGGGCACAGGCGGCACTGCCGATCTGGATGGACTTCATGAAGGTGGCCATCGCCGGCAAACCGGATGAGCAGTTTCCCGGTGCGCCGCCGCCGGAGGCGATGGCGGGCAAGAACAAGACCACCGCGGCGGCTCTACGACGGCGAGGCTCATTGATTCCGTTTCGATCCTGGCGCAACCCGGAGCCAGGTTCCGCAAACCTATATACTGGAAATTGCTGAATGCTGCTCGACTGGGGATAGGTTTCGCCTGCGATGGAACGAGCTCGACTGACAATTGCTCTGCTGGTTCTGTGCCTGTGCAGCACGACCGGCTGCTTGTTCCGCTCGCATCGGGTGGAGGCCAAGCGCTCCCTTGCGCCGCTAAAGACGGCCACGGCGCAAGAGCTTGTGGCGCGCATCGACCAGTTGGACGCGAGCATTCATACCATGAACGCCACGGTGGACATTGACACCACCGTGGGAGGCGAGAAAAAAGGCAAGGTCATCGAGTACCAGGAGATCCGTGGCTACATCCTGGCCGAGAAGCCGAAGCTGCTTCGCATGATCGGGCTGCTGCCCATTGTGCGCAACCGGGCCTTTGACATGGTGAGCGACGGCAACCACTTCCAGCTGTCGATCCCGCCCAAGAACCGCTATATCACCGGCACGGAAGAAGTCACCAAGCTCAGCACCAACCCGCTGGAGAACCTGCGCCCCCAGGCGATTTACGACGCCCTGCTGTTGCCGGCGGTGGATGAGAAGAATGAAATTGCCGTGATCGAAGGGGGCGTGCAGCAGGTTGAGGACGAGAAAACGCACAAGATGGTCACGCAGGAGAACTATCAGCTTCTGATCCTCCAGCGCGGAGCGAAGGACACCTGGCATCTGCAG
Source organism: uncultured Acidobacteriota bacterium (assembly GCA_963742165.1). Classification (GTDB taxonomy): domain Bacteria; phylum Acidobacteriota; class Terriglobia; order Terriglobales; family Acidobacteriaceae; genus TOLSYN. The sequence continues at coordinate 120,750 of CAVUKX010000008.1, forward strand.
CGCAAGATTTTTTTCGACCGGGCCGATCTGCAGATTTATCGCCAGACCATCTATGACGACAAGGGCGAGGTGGTCACCGATGCCCATTATTCCGACCCGCGGGACTACGACGGAGTGCAGTTCCCTTCGCTGATTGAAATCGAGCGGCCGCAGGAGGAGTACGGCATCTCCCTGAAGATGGTGAAGCTGGCGTTGAATGTGCCTTTGAAGCCGGAGCAGTTTCAGATGGAAATTCCTCCGGGTGCTACGGTCACGGAGCTGAAGTAGCATTCCGCCGGACGGTTCGCAGGAGCGCGGCCGGCTCCTGCACAGTGAGGGGCAATCGTATGGAACCGACGACTCCGCGTTTGGATCTCTCCGCCACCGGCGGCCTGGATGCCGATCCGTCAGCGGCCAGCCGCTACCATCGTATTTTGCGCACCATCGGCCTGGCCGACGTGTTGCTTGGACTGGCGCTGATGGCGGTGCTTCTTGCCGCCGACTGGACCAGCGGCATCCGCAACTTTGCGGTGAGTTTCGCCGGCGACCGTCACGCCGCGGCGTTATTTGTTTACACATCGATTCTGCTGCTGCTTACCAAACTTCTCAGCCTCGGGCCGGATTATTACAGCTTCCTCATCGAGCATCGCTACCGCTTGAGCAACCAGCGCCTGCGCGGCTGGGTGTGGGACCAGTGCAAGGAGTTTGCCCTGACGTTCGTCTTCGCCCAGGCTCTGGTGCAGATGCTGTACCTGCTGATTCGCCTGCAGCCGCAGTGGTGGTGGGTGACGTGCTGGATTCTCGTCATGCTGCTGAGCGTGCTGCTGGCGCAGCTCGCGCCGGTTCTGCTGTTTCCGCTGTTCTTCCGCTTCCGCTCCCTGGATGATGAAGAACTGACGGCGCGGCTGACGCGGCTGAGCGAACAGGCGGGGGCCAGGGTTCGCGGCGTGTATGAGTGGAACCTCTCGGAGAAGACGAAGAAAGCCAATGCCGCCCTCATGGGACTGGGGCGCACGCGCCGGATCGTGATTTCAGACACGCTGCTGGCTACCTGCAATCATGACGAGATCGAGGCGGTTCTGGCGCACGAGTTGGGCCACCAGGTGCACCGCCATATGTTGAAGTCCATTGCGATGCAGGGAGTGATTACCTTCATCGGATTCTGGTGCCTGAAGCTGGCGGTTCGCTGGGCCGCCTTCGACTGGAAGCGCTACGACCAGATCGATTTTGCCAACCTTCCGCTGATCATCCTTGTTGCCACGGCAATTTCGCTGCTGTTGCTGCCCTTGATGAACGCCTACTCGCGTTTCAACGAGCGCCAGGCCGACGCCTACGCATGGCAGACGCTCGGTTCGGTGAGGGCATTCTGTACCGCGATGGAAAAACTGGCCGCGCAAAACCTCTCCGAGCGTGAGCCTTCGCGCTGGGTGGAGATTCTCTTCCACTCGCATCCGGCGCCGTTCCGCCGCATGAAAGCCGCCGTGGCCTGGGCCAACGCCCACCGCTGACGGAGGCGCCAAAGGCATCGCTTCGGCTGCCGGCTGCAAGCGCGTGCGCGGCGCAGGATACAATTTCAAGGTGAGCATCCCATCCGCAGATCGCGAGCCAGGCGGGGCCGCGGCATTTACGCTGCGGCAGCGGCTGCTGTTGTGGTGTATCTCCTGGCTGGGCTATCTGCTGATCTCGCTGATCGGGCGGACGCTGCGCTTTGCGTGGTCTTCGGAGCCGGGCAGCGGGGTGGAAGACGGTGAACCGCCGCCGGTGGTGATCGGCGCATTCTGGCATCGCGCGGTGATTCCAGCTACGTATTACTTTCGCGGACGCGGCATGGCGGTGATGACCAGCCGCAGCTTTGACGGCGAATACATTGCTCGCATCATCGAACTCTTCGGTTTTTCGGCGGTGCGAGGATCGAGTTCGCGCGGCGGCTCGGGAGCATTGCTGGGAATCAACCGCGTGCTGGCCGGCGGACACATTGCGGCCTTCACCATCGACGGCCCCAGAGGCCCGCGCTATGTGGCCAAGCCCGGGCCGGTGCTGCTGGCGAAGATGAGCGGCGTGCCGATCCTGTGCTTCTACCTGGCGGTGGAGCGGCCCTGGATTTTGCGCTCGTGGGACGCCATGATGATTCCGCGGCCCTTCTCGAAGGTGCATGTTCGCTGGACGAAACTGATTCCGGTTCCGGCGGATGCGAGCGAGGAAGCGATGAAGCAATGCCATCAGCAGATGCAGGATTCGCTGGAGCGGGCGCGGCGCGACGCCGTGGCGGCATTAGGCGAGCAGGCCAGCTAGCGCACATCTCTGATGGCTGTATACCGGAACTGGCGGGTGCCCCAGGTTCCGCGCCCTGTTCTTCGGGCGCTAACCTGGGAGAGCAAAGTGTCTCGGCACAGAGCGGTCTCATAAATGGCGTCAGGTGTATAAGGGGCTTTCCCTCAGCGGCTAAAGCCGCGTGAAATGAGCCTTTCTTGCGGCACGACTGAAGTCGTGCCCTTTCAAAACCGGTTTACAAGACCACCTCTGGCTTATTGGTCGGTTTCGCTGTAACTCTCGGCGAAGGATTCGTCCGGAGAGGACGGAGGCCAGCCGATGATGACCAGGAACACGTCGAGGACGAAAAGCACGATTGCGATGTCGTTGAACAGGGTCGCCTGGCGGAGATCCGGCCAAAGCTGATTGGCCGCCCAGAACAGAAACGCCACGGCCAGCATAATAGCCTTGAGGAATTCCCGGACGGGTGGGCGATGCGCAATCTGGTAAATGAGGTAGGCCACAGCGATCATGGCCAGCGGGAATGCTCCTAGAACGTCATGCGCGCGGGCGGGAAACAGACTGGGAAACCCATCCCACACCAACAGGACTACGCAGCTTATAAGGGTGATGACGGCGCAGATTACCGCAAAAACTCGATGGGCTCGGTCCAAACGGGTATACATGATCCAGTTTACCGCAAAGAACCGCAATCAGGACGTTCCAGCGCGGCGAATGGAGAGATCGAACTCCCGCAATGGTGATATTGATATAAAAGATCTATGTCCAAACTTCACTACTGGCTGACGGCATCTCTTGCTCTGCTCTTGCTTCCGGTTTGCCATGCGACCAAGCTCCGGTTTGAAATGCCGAGCTATCTTCCCGACTTCCTGCTGGGGTGGGCGCTGCAGTCGATTATTTGGGCCGGGGTGCTATACCAGTTCGGGATGCCCGGGGCATTCTCCGAATTGCGGGAAAACTGGCGGCGCTTCCTGATCGCCGCCATCATCCCCGTTTTGCTGGTGTCACTGTTTGGATTTCGCGCCGCCGGACTGGTGTCCATCGTTGGGCTGGTGATTCTGGAGTTTTACTATCGTGGCGGCAACTGGAATTCGGTGGCCTCCGCACTGATACCCTGGGCCTATCTTGCGGCCGGGATTCAACTCGCATTCTTCTATAATTCGGCGATCGTCTCGGTACGGCCATTCAACCTCTATGACACTTCTTTTCTGCGGCTGGACGCCATGGCTGGCATCTCGGTTGCAAATATCAGCCACGCGGCATCGGCCTTTTATGCTCCAGCGGAGATGGTCTATTACGCGATCGGCGGGGTGATGGGTGCGGCGCTTTTATTTTTGTGCCTGGCTGGCGACCGCCGCGCAGCGCTGCAGATGTCGGGCGCGATTTTGACTGCCTATTACCTTTCTCTCGCAATCTTCTATCTGTGGCCGTCCCACGGTCCGTACTCGCTGGCCCCGACGGGCTTTCCGCCGCAGATGATTACGGAGATGGTTCAGCGGGCCTCATACGCCAATGCCGCCGCGCTTTACCGTCACCGGACGTGGATGTCTCCGGCGCTGGGCTATTTTGTTGCCTTCCCCTCCATGCATGTGGCGCAACCGTTCATCGCTGGCTGGTTTCTGCGGCGCTGGAGACGAGTTTCGATGCTGGTTTTCGGCTATTGCGGACTCCTGGTCCCAGCCATTGTGATCTTGCAGTGGCATTATTTCGTGGATATCGTCGCCGGTTTAGTGATCGCAGGATTGGCGATCCTGATGGCGGAGGGGTGGACGGCGCCGGCGTTTTCCGAAGCGATTGGCTCCTACGTAGCGGGGAACTGAAAGACGAGCGTCCCATCAGGGCTGCCAAAGCTACGAGTTGGAAGTCTGGGGAGAGATTGCCGGGAAAAGAGTTGGCCGTTTGGTTGACCGGTTGGCGGACGTGTTGTTATATTTGAATGGTTCTGCGAGTCTGTCTGGCTTGTCTGTGTAGTTTGTCGAGCTTTCACTGTACGATCAGCCTAGTGGCGCTTCACGGCGCCTGACGTAAGGGCTTCCTCGCTGAAACGAATCTGCGCTGCCCGTGGCGCATGGCTACGGGGTATGCAGGTTCAGGTTGCGAAACGGAGTGCTCCCGGCGGAGATTCAGGCAAAATGCCTGGGCGATTGACCGGGGACAAAGCATCACCGTCGCCGCCTCTATCCAGGAAACGTGAGAATTCCCCGCGATTGCAATTGCGGAGAGTATGGTTGAGCGCCGCGCGAGCGGACAACTCGGCCAGACCTGAGTTTGTGAGCGGCGTCGCCCGCCGATAAGCGGGTGCGGCCGCCAGTGGCGCCACAGTGCGTCCGAATAAAAGGAGCTGCAAGAGTGCCTACGTTTAATCAGTTGGTGCGTAAGGGGCGCAAGGCGCCGCGCTACAAGACGGCCAGTCCTGCGCTGCAGGCCTGCCCGCAAAAGCGTGGAGTCTGCACCCGCGTCTATACCCAGACGCCAAAGAAACCGAACTCGGCTCTTCGGAAGGTCGCCCGCGTGCGCCTGACGAACGGGATCGAGGTGACGACCTACATTCCTGGCGTCGGCCACAACCTGCAGGAGCACTCGATTGTGCTCATTCGCGGGGGCCGCGTGAAGGATCTGCCGGGTGTCCGCTACCACGTGATCCGTGGCACGCTGGACTCGGTGGGGGTTGCCAACCGCAGACAGAGCCGCTCCAAGTACGGAGCCAAGCGGCCGAAGTCGTAAACGATCTTTACAATCACCCGGCGTCTCGAATGGGAGCTGGCCGGGAGTACCGCCGAACAGGCAGGGAAGAGGAGTTTTTGAATGCCAAGAAAAGGCCATGTTGCCAAGCGCGAACCGATGCCGGATCCGATTTACGGTTCGACGCTGGCCAATAAATTTGTCAACAACCTGATGTGGGACGGCAAGAAGAGCACGGCGCAGGGCATCTTCTACAAGGCCATGACGCAGCTGGAGCAGAAGGGCGGCGACGAGGCCCTGAAGCTGTTCAAGAAGGCAGTAGAGAACTGCAAGCCGCTGCTGGAAGTGAAGACCCGCCGCGTGGGCGGCGCCAACTATCAGGTTCCGGTGGAAGTGAACGCCGAGCGTCGCACCTCGCTGGCGATCCGCTGGCTGATCTCGTATTCGCGCAGCCGTCCTGAAAAGGGCATGATCGACAAGCTGGCCAACGAACTGCTGGACGCCGCCAACGGCAAGGGTGCGGCGATGAAGAAGAAGGAAGACGTACACCGCATGGCCGAGGCCAACAAGGCCTTTGCGCATTATCGCTGGTAGCACTTTGACCCGCCCGGGCTTCGGCCCGGCGGGCTTTCCAGCGAAAGCGCCGACTGCGGCAGGAGCAGCGTACAGGCTGCCATCGACAAGAAACTAGCACGGGCTACCTCCAATGCCCGGGCGCTGAGTAAAAGGGATAGGTAGAAGCTTTGGCTCGACAAGTTCCATTAGAACGTTGCAGGAACATCGGTATCATGGCGCACATCGATGCCGGGAAGACGACAACGACCGAGCGCGTGTTGTTTTACACGGGCCGCCTGCACCGCATTGGCGAAGTGCACGAAGGCACGGCGACGATGGATTGGATGGCGCAAGAGCAGGAACGCGGCATCACGATCACGTCGGCGGCGACCACGTGCATGTGGAAAGACATCACGATCAACATCATCGACACCCCCGGCCACGTGGACTTCACGGCCGAGGTGGAGCGCTCGCTGCGCGTGCTGGACGGCGCGGTGGCGGTGTTTGACGCGGTGCACGGCGTAGAGCCGCAGTCGGAGACGGTGTGGCGGCAGGCCGACAAGTACGCGGTGCCCCGTATCTGCTTCATCAATAAGATGGACAAGATGGGCGCCGATTTCGATCACGCCGTCGATACCATCCGCAAGCGCCTGGCGGCCAAGCCGGTGGCGATCCAGATGCCGATTGGACAGGCGGAAAAGTTCCTCGGCTGCGTCGACCTGTTCAACATGAAGGCGATCTACTGGCACGACGAGACCATGGGCGCCGACTACGTGGTGGAAGAGATTCCCGCCGAGTTGATGAAGAAGGCCCAGGCGATGCGCCAGTTGATGGTGGAAACCATCGTGGAAAACGACGATGGCGACGAGCTGATGGCCAAGTACATTGAAGGCGATGAGATTTCCGTGGAGAAGCTGAAGGCTTCGCTGCGCAAGTCGGTGATCGCCATCAAGATCTTCCCGGTGATTCTGGGCACGGCCTTCAAGAACAAAGGCGTGCAGCCGCTGCTGGATGCGGTAGTGGAATTTCTGCCTTCGCCGCTGGATGTTCCGCCGGTGACGGGCGTAAATCCCGACGATGGCAAGGAAGAAGTCCGTCACGCGAATGACGATGAGCCGTTCTCGGCGCTGGCGTTCAAGATCATGACCGATCCGTTCGTCGGACAGCTTGACGTTTATCCGGGTGTACTCGGGCGTGCTGAAGACGGGCGACATGGCCTACAACGCCAACCGTCTGAAGCACGAGCGCATTGGCCGCCTGTTGCGCATGCACGCCAACAAGCGCGAGGAAATCACCGAAGTCCGCGCCGGCGATATTTGCGCTTGCGTGGGATTGAAGAACGTGACCACGGGCGACACCATCTGCAACGAGGATAAGCCGATCCTGCTGGAGAACATCGAGTTCCCGGAGCCGGTGATTCACGTGGCGGTGGAGCCGAAGACCAAGACGGACCAGGAAAAGATGGGCGTCGCGCTGCACAAGCTGGCCCAGGAAGATCCGACGTTCCGGGTGCACACCGACGAGGACAGCTCGCAGACCATCATCAGCGGCATGGGCGAACTCCACTTGGAGATCATCGTGGACCGCATGATGCGCGAGTTCAACGTGCAGGCCAACGTGGGCAAGCCGCAGGTGGCCTACCGCGAGACGGTGCGCAAGAACTCGGAGGCCGAGGGCAAGTACATTCGTCAGACGGGCGGCAGTGGCCAGTACGGCCACGTCAAGCTCCGCCTGAGTCCGAATGAGCCGGGCAAGGGCTTTGAGTTCGAGGACGCAACCAAGGGCGGCTCGGTTCCCAAGGAATACATCAAGCCGATCGAGATGGGCATTAAGGAAGCCATGGAGGGCGGCGTACTGGCCGGCTATCCGATGGTGGATGTGAAGGCTTCGCTGTACGACGGCAGCTATCACGAAGTCGATTCCAACGAATTGGCGTTCAAGATTGCGGCGTCGATGGCCTTCAAGGAAGCGGCCCGCAAGGCCAGTCCGGTTCTGCTGGAGCCGGTGATGTCGGTGGAAGTGGTGGTTCCGGAAGAGTACATGGGCACCATCATTGGCGACCTGAACAGCCGCCGCGGACGCATCGAGGGTATCGAACACCGCGCCGGATCGCAGGTCATCAAGTCGATGGTTCCGCTGGCGGAGATGTTCGGATACGCAACCAATATGCGCTCCAACACGCAGGGGCGCGCGACCTTCTCGATGCACTTTTCGCGTTACGAGGAAGCCCCGCGCTCGGTGGCGGAGGAAATCGTGGCCAAGGTGCAGGGCAAGACGACCAGATAAGTTCAACCGCGGCGCGCGGAAGGGATGCGCGGCGCCTCAGCGATAACTGAAGACGGAGCTCGAGAGCAATGGCGAAAGAGAAATTTGACCGCAGCAAGCCGCACGTGAACGTTGGAACGATCGGACACATCGATCATGGCAAGACGACGCTGACGGCGGCGATCACGAAGGTGCTGGCAAAGCACAATCCGAACATCAAATTCCGCTCGTTCGACTCGATCGACAATGCGCCGGAAGAGCGCGAGCGCGGCATTACGATTGCCACGGCGCACGTGGAGTATGAGACGGGCAACCGTCACTATGCTCACGTGGATTGCCCGGGCCACGCCGACTACATCAAGAACATGATCACCGGCGCGGCGCAGATGGATGGCGCGATTCTGGTGGTTGCGGCCACCGACGGTCCGATGCCGCAGACCAAGGAACACGTGCTGCTGGCGCGCCAGGTTGGCGTGCCTTCGATGGTGGTGTTTCTGAACAAGTGCGACGCGGTGGAAGATCCCGAGCTGATCGACCTGGTGGAGATGGAAGTCCGCGAACTGCTGTCGAAGTACAAGTTCCCGGGCGACGATATCCCGGTGATTCGCGGCTCGGCCTTGGGCGCGCTGAACGGCGAAGCGCAGTGGGAAAAGAGCGTGGACGATCTGATGGCTGCGGTGGATGCGTATGTTCCGCTGCCGGCGCGCGCCATCGACCAGCCGTTCCTGATGCCGATCGAAGATATCTTCTCGATCTCGGGCCGCGGCACGGTGGTGACCGGACGCATCGAGCGCGGCAAGGTGAAGGTGGGCGAGGAAGTCGAGATTGTGGGCTTCCGCGACACGCGCAAGACGGTTGTGACCGGCGTGGAAATGTTCAAGAAGCAGCTGGATGAAGGCCTGGCGGGCGACAACGCCGGACTGCTGCTGCGCGGCATCGGCAAAGATGACGTGGAGCGCGGCATGGTGCTGGCCAAGACGGGTTCGATCACGCCGCACACCAAGATCAAGGGCGAGGTCTACATTCTGTCGAAGGAAGAGGGCGGCCGTCATACGCCGTTCTTCAACGGCTACCGTCCGCAGTTTTATTTCCGCACCACGGACGTGACGGGCGTGGCGAAGTTGCCGGAAGGCGTCGAGATGGTGATGCCGGGCGACAACGTTGCGCTGGAGATCGAGCTGATTACGCCGGTGGCCATGGAAAAGGGCCTGCGCTTTGCGATCCGCGAAGGCGGCCGCACGGTGGGCGCCGGAACGATTACGGAAATTCTGTAAGGAAGCTGACTGGGCCGTCCCACCTTCGCCGCAGAGGCGGCGAAGGTGGGACGCCCGCCGCTTTCCAAGGTTACATTCACGCTGGATTGATAAAGAAGTCGCGGCGACTAGAAGACCGCACGATCTTTGAGGATTTAACAGTGATTGGCAAAGAGAGAATTCGCATCCGGTTGAAGGCTTACGATTATCGCGTGCTGGATCAGTCCACCGGCGAGATCGTGGAAACGGCGCGCCGCACAGGAGCGCAGATCGCCGGCCCGATTCCGCTGCCGACGGTGAAGAACAAGTATTGCGTGCTGCGTTCCCCGCACGTGGATAAGAAGTCGCGCGAGCAGTTTGAAATCCGCACGCACAAGCGCCTTCTGGACATTCTTGAACCGACGCAGCAGACGGTAGACGCATTGATGAAGCTGGACCTCCCGGCCGGTGTGGACGTGGAGATCAAGGCTTACGGCAAAGAACACAAATAACCCGGCCGGCGCGCTTCGAGCGCGTGGCCCTCACAGTGCCCCGGCGCCTTTCCAGGGCGGGCATGATGGAGAGATGCAATGTCAGTAAACGGAATTCTAGGCAGGAAAGTGGGCATGACGCAGCTGTTCGACGACAAGGGCGACGTTCGCCCGGTCACCGTGCTGCAGGCGGGCCCCTGCGTGATTACGCAGTTGAAGAGCATGACCCGGGACGGCTACGACGCCGCCCAGATCGGGCTCGTGGAGTTTGTGAAGGACTCGCGCCTGACCAAGGCGATGAAGGGTCACTTCGCCAAGCACGATCTTCCTCCGGTGAAGTTCATGAAGGAAGTGGACGTGGTGGAAGACGAAGCGGGCGCCGACTGGAGCGTGAAGGTGGGCGACAAGATCCTGGTCGATCTGTTCGACGGGACCAAGTTTGTCGATATCACGGGCACCAGCAAGGGCCGCGGTTTTGCCGGCGTGGTCAAGCGCCACAAGTTCGCCGGCGGTCCTGGGGCGCACGGACACATGTTCCAGGTGCAGGGCTCGATCGGCGCTTCGTCGTTCCCCTCGCGAGTCTTTCCGGGCACGCGCATGAGCGGCCACATGGGCGACGTGACGGTGACGGTGCGCAACCTGCGGGTGCTGGGCGTGGACAAGGACGAGAACCTGCTGGTGGTGGAAGGCGCGGTTCCGGGACACCGGGACGGCTACCTGGTCATTACCAAGGCCAAGAAGCCGCCGAGAGAGCGTCGCGGATTCAGCGGCGAGGGCACGGCGATCAACCCGTTGAAGGCCTCCAAGCGCGCTGCCAAGGGCAAGTAAACCGGGGCAAATAAGTTCGCTTCCCCGCGAGGGTTCCCGCATTCGCCGACAGGTTGGATGCGGGCCACACGGGGAGCATAAGTGTGAAAACGAAACCTTCCGCGGATGCATATTGACGGAAGGCAACTGACAAGGGCCGCCGAAGATGCGAGCCCGGCAAAGGAAAAGAAATGGCTACCATTGATGTGCTGAATCTGGCCGGCCAGAAAGTGGGATCGCTCGACCTGGCCGAAGAAGTTTTCGGCGCGGTGAACGAGGACCTGCTCTGGGAATCGGTGCAGCATTACCGTGCGGCACTTCGTGCCGGCACCCATGCCACCAAAAACAAGAAGCTAGTGTCGGGCTCCGGCAAAAAGCTGTGGAAGCAGAAGGGAACAGGCCGTGCCCGCGTGGGCAGTGTCCGTTCGCCCATCTGGCGCCATGGCGGTACGGTCCACGGACCCCAGCCGCGCTCCTACGACTACGCCTTCCCGCGCAAGAAACTGCTGGGCGCACTGCGCTCTGCCCTTGCGGCCAAGCTGGCCGACGGCCACTTGATCGTGATCGATACGCTGGAGTTGCAAGAGGCGAAGACCAAGACCTTCCGCCAGGCGCTGGCCGGGTTCAAGTTCAACAAGACCGCCCTGGTGGTGGAGGCGGGTGCGAACCTGAATCCGAACCTGGAGCTTTCCACCCGCAACATTGCCGGGGTGCAGATGCTGTACGGTCCCGAGGTTCATCCCTATCACCTGCTGCGCCACGAGTTGGCGGTGTTTTCGCTGGCGGCATTGGAAAAGCTGCAGAGTTCGCTGAAGGCCTCGGCGCCCAAGCGGAAGGCGGAGGTGGCAAATGTCTAAGTCCCCTTACGAAATCGTCCGCAAGCCCGTGATCACCGAAAAGGGATTGGGCGTGAAGGAAGTCGAGAACACGCTGGTCTTCCAGGTGGCCGCGGATGCGACCAAGACGGAGATCAAGGAAGCGGTGCAGAAGGCCTTCAATGTGAAGGTCTCCGGTGTCCGCACCGCCAACTTCCTGGGCAAGGAGCGGCGCCGCGGCAAGTTTACCGGCTTCCGTCCTGACTGGAAGAAGGCCTATGTACGGCTTGCCGAGGGCGAGAAGATGCCCGAGTACGCGCAGAATCTGTAACCGCTGCGCGCAGTGAGCCGAAGCGGCCGCGAAGATAGAGCAACGCGGCACTGCCGGATGGGAGAACGAAACCCTATCTGTCCGGCCCAAGCGATCCCGCCGGAAGACGGCCTGGGATCTGGAAGAGAAGAATTATGGCGATCAAGACATACAGACCGATCACTCCGACGCTGCGCTTCAAGTCTTCGCAGGTCAACGACGATCTGACGACCAACCGGCCGCACAAGCCGCTGACCGAACCGAAGAAGCGCACCGGCGGCCGCCGCAACTCGGGCGACCTGACCATCTGGCACCACGGCGGCGGACACAAACGCAAGATTCGCGTGATCGACTTCAAGCGCGACAAGCAGGGCATTCCGGCCACGGTGGCGACGATTGAATACGATCCGAACCGCTCGGCCAGGATTGCGCTGCTCAGCTACGCCGACGGCGAAAAGCGCTACATTCTGCAGCCGGTGGGACTGAAGGTGGGCGCCAAGATCATCAGCGGGCCGGAAGCCGACATTCTGGTGGGCAACGCGCTGCCGCTGAAGAACATTCCGGCCGGCACCATCGTGCACAACATCGAGCTGAAGCCGGGCAAGGGCGCGCAGATGGCGCGTTCGGCCGGGGCGCAGGCGCAGCTGGTGGCCAAGGAGGGCGAATACGCCCTGCTGAAGCTGCCTTCGGGCGAAACCCGCAAGGTTCTGGTGGAGTGCATGGCGACCGTGGGCCAGGTGGGCAATACCGATCACGAGAACATCTCGCTCGGCAAGGCCGGCCGCAGCCGCTGGCTGGGCATCAAGCCGACCAACCGCGGCGTGGTGATGAACCCGGTGGATCACCCGCACGGCGGCGGCGAAGGCAAGACCTCTGGCGGCCGTCACCCGGTGACTCCGTGGGGACAGCCGACCCGCGGATACAAGACCCGTAACAACAAACGGACCGACAAATTCATCGTGTCGCGTCGCGGCAAGTAGGGAAGGAAACCATGGCACGTTCTACGAAAAAAGGGCCGTTTGTCGATACGCACCTGATCGTGAAGATCGAGGGCATGAACGCGCGCAGCGAAAAGAAGGTGCTGCGCACCTGGTCGCGCCGTTCGACGATCACACCGGAGATGCTGGGGCACACCATTGCGGTGCACAACGGCCGCAAGTTCATTCCGGTGTACGTATCGGAGAACATGGTGGGGCACAAGCTGGGCGAGTTCAGCTTTACCCGCACCTTCAAGGGACACTCGGTGAAGTCGGCGGCGGAGAGCTCGGCCAAGCCGGCGCGGTAGGTTACAGGACGGTTTTTAAAGTATGGGTGCCCATTGCGGGCGTCCGCGAATGAGATCTGAAGGGAAGAGAACATGGAATTCATAGCGAAAGCCCGGTATATGCGGGTATCCCCGCAGAAGGCGCGCCTGGTGCTGGGCCTGATCAAGGGCAAGCGGGTGGAGACGGCGCTGAACACGCTGGCGTTCACCAACAAGGGCATTGCGCCAGCGGTGCTGAAGTTGTTGCGTTCGGCCTTGGAGAACGCCAGCTACCTGAGCGCCGAAAAGGGCCTGGATGTCGATCTGGACAATCTGTATGTCAAGAACGCCATCGCCAACGAGGGTCCGAGGATGAAGCGGATCCGGCCGGCCCCGATGGGCCGCGCCTACCGTTACCAGCGCCGCATGGCGCACATTGAAATCGAGCTGGCGGAGAAGAACAAGGCCGCAGCTACGGCGGTGGACGAGGGTGCCTCGGCGGCTCCGGCCAAGCCGGCGGTGCGCAAGCCCGCGGTAAAGAAGGCGGCCGCCAAGAAAACGGCTGCCAAAAAGACCGCTCCTAAAAAGACCGCGCCGAAGGCGAAGAAGTAGGGTTCACGGAACCCGCAAGGGTCCAATTCAGCGATGGCGCCAGGGAGAGCCCGAAAGGGTTGAGCCCGAGTAAGCCACCGGCAGAGAGACGAAGTAATTATGGGACAAAAAGTCCATCCATACGGATTCCGGCTCGGCTACACCAAGCCGTGGAAGTCGCGCTGGTACGCCGACCGCGACTATGACAAGCTCCTGATCGAGGACATCAAGCTGAAGGAAGAGCTGAAGGACAAGCTCAAGTCGGCTGGGGTGAGCTCGATTGAGATCGAACGTCCGGGCAACAAGCTGCGGATCATCATCCGCACCGCGCGTCCGGGCATCATCATCGGCCGCAAGGGCGCCGAGATCGACAAGCTGAAGTTGGACCTGCAGAAGCGGACCAACCGCGATGTCTTCGTCGATATTCTGGAAGTGCACAAGCCGGAGCTGGATGCGCAGCTGGTGGCCGAGTCGATTGCGCTGCAGTTGGAAAAGCGCGTGGGCTTCCGCCGGGCGATGCGCAAGAGCGTGGACAGCGCGCTGCGTTTCGGCTGCAAGGGCATCAAGGTGCGGGTTTCGGGCCGTTTGAACGGTAACGAGATTGCGCGCTCGGAGTGGTATCTGCAGGGGCGTTTGCCGCTGCATACGCTGCGGGCCGACATCGACTACGGCTTTGCCGAGGCGCACACCACCTATGGGCTGATCGGAGTGAAGACCTGGGTTTACAAGGGTGAAATTCTTCCTCAGAAGCGCCGCGAGCCGTCTACGGCGACGGCTGGAATTTAGCTAGACAGCCGCCCAGCCGCTCCGGAAGCCGGTTCCTGGAGAGGCAGCAGTAGAGGCGGCAGGCATGCCCGAGGATTGGGCAGCCGGAAATTGCAACTGGCAACTGGAAACCGCTTATGTTAATGCCGAAGAAAGTCAAGTACCGCAAGCAGCAGCGCGGTCGTATGTGCGGCAAGGCCTGGCGCGGCTCGGAGCTGTCGTTTGGCGATTATGGCTTGAAGGTCATGGAGCCGGGCTGGATCACCGACCGCCAGATTGAGGCGGCGCGTATTGCCATGACGCGCTTTATCAAGCGCGGCGGCAAGATCTGGATCCGGGTCTTTCCGGACAAGCCAGTAACCAAGAAGCCGGCCGAAACCCGTATGGGCAAGGGCAAGGGCGCGCCGGATCACTGGGTTGCCGTGGTGCGTCCGGGCAAGCTGCTGTTTGAGATGGAGGGCGTGAGCGTGGCCGATGCGCAGGAAGCAATGCGTCTGGCTTCGCACAAGCTGCCCTTGATTACCAAGTTTGTTAAGCGCGAGACCCTGGCGCATTAAAGCGGCGGGGCGCGTTGAACATAATTTCCGACGCCGGCGGCAGAGACCGCCGGGGGTGAAGAGAAGAGAGACATGAATTCGGAAAAGATTCGTAATTTGACTGACGCCGAGCGGGCCCATCAGAAGATTGAACTCAGCGAAGAGCTGTTCAAGCTGAAGTTCCAGCTCAAGATGGGGCAGACGGAGAGCCTGAAAAAGATGCGCGGGTTGAAGAAGGACATCGCGCGGGTGCTGACCATTCAGCGCGAAAAGCAGCTGGCCGCAGAGAAGACCGGATCGGAGAACAAGTAGCCATGACAGAAGAAACGAAAACCGAGAAGACTCCGGGCCAGCGCAAGGTTCTGGTCGGCCAGGTGGTTTCGACCAAAATGGCGAAGACGATCGTGGTCGAAGTGAACCGGCAGAAGGCGCATCCGCTGTACCGGCGGGTGGTGAAGCGCTCCAAGAAATTCTATGCCCACGACGAGCTGCAGACGGCGCGCACCGGCGACCAGGTGCGGATCGAAGAGACCCGTCCTCTGTCACGCCTGAAGCGCTGGACGCTGAAGGAAATCGTGAAGCGCTCGGCGCTTGCCGCCGCCGCCATTGCCGCAGAGAACTTAGCCGCGGCAGAGAAACCGGAACAGGCCAGCTAGAGGGCGCCGTCCGTTGGGGACGGCCTAAGGAGATTGCACCATGGCAGTGTTTATGAGGTCCATCCTCGAGGTGGCCGACAACAGCGGGGCGCGCAAGCTGCAGATGATTCTGCCGATTGGCGGATCGACCGGAGCGCGGGCGCGGATTGGCGATGTGGTGACGGCGGCGGTGAAGGAAGCCTCGCCCGATGGCAGCGTCAAGAAGGGCACGGTGGTGAAGTGCGTGATCGTGCGGACCCGCAAGGAAACGCGGCGCCGCGACGGATCGTACATCCGTTTTGACAGCAACGCAGCGGTCCTGATCAACGCCGATGGCGAGCCGGTTGGAACGCGCGTCTTTGGCCCCGTGGCTCGCGAACTGCGCGAGAAGAAGTTTTTGAAGATCGTATCCCTGGCCCCGGAAGTGATCTAGATCCCGCAAGGGATCTGGAACCAAAGTCCCGGGGGCGGCTGCAGCGGCCGTCCGCGGGAGCTCTCTTACGGAGAGCGGCCCCAAGAAAGCTGAAGGGTTGGAGAGGAACAGATGGCAACCGTTGATATCCGCCATAACGATACCGTGAAGGTGATTGCCGGGCGCGACAAGGGCAAGCAGGGACGCGTGCTGCGCGTCATGCCGGGCACTGGCAAGGTGCTGGTCGAGCACGTCAGCATCGTAAAGAAGAACGTGCGTCCGAATCCGCAGAAGGCGATCAAGGGCGGCATTGCCGAGCAGGAAGCGCCGATTGCGATCAGCAACGTCCTGCTGGTCTGCGCCACTTGCGGGCCGACTCGGGTGCGTCATCAGGTGCGGGGCGACAAGAAAGTTCGCGTCTGCGCCAAGTGCGACACCACGCTCGACAAAGAGAAGTAACCACCTCGAGCCGGCGCGCCGGCTCAATTGACCACCTCACGCAACGGTAACCAACCCGGGACCGTGAGAGAAAGCGAACAGAGACATGGCAGGAAAAGACACCAAAGACGCAAAGGCCAAGCAGCCGAAGAAAGCCAAGGTTGAGGCCGTCGAGGCTCTCGAGCCGGGCCAGAAGCCCGCACGGCCCAAGCTGAACAACGCCGCGTCGGCGCGTTTGCGCCGCAGCTATTTTGAAACGCTGCGCCCGGCAGTGATGAAGGAACTGGGGCTGACCAACCCGATGGCCGCACCGCGGCTGGAAAAGATTGTGGTCAACATGGGCGTGGGTGAAGCGACCCAGAACGCCAAGGTGCTGGACCCGGCC
This sequence comes from uncultured Acidobacteriota bacterium, assembly GCA_963742165.1. Taxonomy (GTDB): domain Bacteria; phylum Acidobacteriota; class Terriglobia; order Terriglobales; family Acidobacteriaceae; genus TOLSYN. Next base: position 137,162 of record CAVUKX010000008.1, read on the forward strand.
GTGGCCGAAATGGCCCAGATCACCGGCCAGAAGCCGGTAGTGACCCGGGCCAAGAAATCCATCGCCGCCTTCAAGGTGCGCGAGGGAATGCCGATCGGCTGCATGGTCACCCTGCGCGGCGACCGCATGTATGAATTTCTGGACCGCCTGTTGAACGTGGCGCTGCCGCGCGTGCGCGACTTCCGCGGGGTTCCGACAAAGTCGTTCGACGGACGCGGCAACTACACGCTCGGCCTGCGCGACCAGCTGATCTTTCCGGAGATCGACTACGCCAAGGTGGAGCACCAGAAGGGCATGAACATCACGATTGTGACCACGGCGACCAGCGACGAACACGCGCGGGTTCTGCTGAAGACGCTCGGGATGCCGTTCCGTCTGCCAGGCACGAATTAAGTTTTTCTTCCGGCCTCCGGCGACGGCGGCTGGAAGTAAGAAGCAAGCGAACGCAGCATGACGCGGCCCAGGAGTGAATCCGGGGTTGCCAAGAGATAAAGGAAACAATGGCCAGAACATCGAGCATCGCCAAGGACAACAAGAAGCCCAAGTTCGCCTCGCGCCAGCACAACCGCTGCAAGCTGTGCGGACGACCGCGCGCCTATCTGCGCAAGTTCGGCCTTTGCAGGCTGTGCTTCCGCGGCCTGGCACTGCGGGGAGAGATTCCTGGGGTTTGTAAGTCGTCCTGGTAGGCAAACCGCTTGGCGACCTCCGGTCGCACAGGCCGCAAGCCGACCCTGACCCGCGGGGGTGAACCCCGCAAAGGCTGGCACGTGGTCCCGAAAACGGACCGTCCTGCGAGAGCAGGAACAGAACGTCGCCGCAGGTTCTTTCCACTGTAGCCCTCGTAAGGGAGGGCAGCCGGCGCAAGCCGGTGCAGGATTGCGCAAGGCCAGCACGCGCAAGAAAGAGAACGGGCGTACGCATTCAGGAGAACAAAGATGAGCTTTACCGATCCAGTGGCGGACTTTTTGACCAGAATCCGCAACGGCATCAAGGCGCGGCACCAGAAGGTGGACGCTCCGGCCTCCAAGCTGAAGCTGGAGATTGCCCGCGTTCTGAAGGAAGAAGGCTACATCGCCAACTACAAGGCGACCGAGGAAGACGGCAAGAAAGTGGTCCGGGTGTACATCAAGTACAACTCCGATAACGTTGCCGCCATTACCAACATCACGCGCATTTCGCGTCCCGGCTGCCGGGTGTACGTCAACCGCAATGAGATTCCCCGCGTTCTGGGCGGTCTGGGTATCACCATCCTGACCACTCCGAAGGGGGTTCGCAGCGGCAAGCAGGCCCGCAAAGAAGGCATGGGCGGCGAAGTGATCTGCGAAGTGTACTAATGTCACAGGCTTTGCAGCCGGGTACGCGGCCTTGCGACGGGTACGGGCCAACAGATGGCCCTCCGATCGCGGATGCCGAGTCCCTCCGGCCGCAGCGCTTGGAGCAGACGTGGCTGGCGTAAGCGCCGGTCCGGAAGCCCACCGTGGCAAGGTCCACGGCGGTGCCAGGAGAGAGAGATGTCGAGAGTAGGCAAGAAACCGATTCCGCTGCCCAAGGGTGTGAGCTACACCGTGGAAGGCAACCTGATTACCGTGAAGGGTCCCAAGGGCACCGTCACCAACCACCTTCCGGGCGGAGTCACGCTGGAGACCGAAGACGGCACGCTGCTGGTCAAGCGCGAGAATGATTCCAAGGCCGCGGTGCATGGCCTGGTTCGCGCGCTGGTGAACAACGCGGTGGTGGGAGTGACGACCGGCTGGACGCGCGAGCTGGAGATTGTGGGCATCGGCTATCGCGCCGAGATGAAGGGCAAAGGCATTGTGGTATTCAGCCTGGGCTTTTCGCACCCGATCGAGTATCCGCTGCCGACCGGAGTCGATGTTGCCATCGACCCCAAGATGACCAAGCTGACCATCAGCGGCATCGACCGGCAGAAGCTGGGCCAGGTCGCCGCCGAAATGCGTTCGCTGCGTCCGCCCGACCCGTACAAGCAGAAGGGCGTGCGCTACGCGGGCGAGAAGCTGAAGAAGAAGGTCGGCAAGACGGGCGCGAAGTAAGATTTCAGGTTGCGGCGCGATGCGCTGCAGCCTAGGGCGATAAGGTGCCCTTCGGACGAGAATCCGAAGGGTGTCCGCACAACCCTGGCGAGCTGAGGTTCGCTGGGACAGACCGGTCCCCGGCATACAACCCGGGATCAGGGCCGGAGCGAAGGACAAGGAAAATGCTGACGAAGAGATCGAAGAACGAGTTGCGCGACAAGGTGCACACCCGCATCCGTAAAAAGCTGGCCGGAACCACGGCGCGTCCCCGGCTGAACGTCTACCGTTCGGTCAACCACATCTATGTACAGCTGATCGACGACGCCAAGCAGGCGACGATCGTCTCGGCCAGCTCGCTGGAGCAGGGCAAGGACGGCGACAGCAAGAAGCACATTGGCGGCGGCAACATTGCGGCGGCCAAGCAGGTGGGCAAGCTGATCGCGGAGCGGGCCAAGGAAAAGGGCATTGAAGCGGTGGTCTTCGACCGTGGCGGCTATCTGTACCACGGGCGGATCAAGGCCGTGGCCGATGCGGCGCGCGAGGGCGGGCTGAAGTTTTAGTCTCGGCGGTTGCCGCTTAAGCGACGGGTACGGGCCAACAGGCCTCCGGTCGCCGACGCGGGGCAGAGATAGACAGAAGTGAGAGCGGGCGAGGCGCAAGCCGTTAGTCCGCAGGATTTCCGAGATCGCAGGCGCGGTCTCCAGGAGAATCAAGAGCAAATGGCAATCGTCAAGAGAAAGCTTGATGCCGGCAGTTACAACCTGAAAGACCAGGTTGTCCACATCAACCGCGTGACCAAGGTGGTCAAGGGCGGCAAGAACATGTCGTTTGCGGCGCTGGTCGTGATCGGCGATCCGGCTACCGGAGTGGTTGGCTACGGCTCCGGCAAGGCCAAGGAAGTTCCGCAGGCAATCCGCAAGGGGATCGAGTCGGCCAAGAAGAACCTGATCAAGGTGAACCTGACCCATACTTCGATTCCGCACATCTCGCTGGGCCGTTACGGCTCGGGCCAGGTGCTGCTGAAGCCTGCGCCGGAAGGCACGGGAGTGATCGCCGGCGGCGCAGTGCGCGCGGTGATGACCTCGGTGGGCATCCAGAATGTGCTGACCAAGTCGATCGGCACCACCAACCCGCATAACGTCATCAAGGCCACGTTCGACGCGCTGAAGAAGCTGCGCGACCGTGCCGAGGTGGCGGCCAATCGCGGCAAGTCCGTGGAGGAGCTTTAAACCATGCCACGTATGCGCAATAAGACTCCCAAGGTGGCGGCTCCGGCCGGCACGCGGATGAAGCTGAAGTGGGTGATCTCGGGCAACAGCACGCCGGCCGATCAGCGGCTGGTGGTCAAGGGCCTGGGCTTTACCCGCCTGAACCAGGTGATCGAGCGCGAGGACACGCTGTCGATTCGCGGCATGGTGGCCAAGGTGCCGCACCTGATCCAGATCCTCGGCGACTAAGCCGGGTGGGGTGCGGCGACAGATGCCGCACAGAGACGGCGCGTGGCAGGTAGGCGGCAAGATGCCGCTCCGGCCGGGGCGCTGGCAAACCGAGTCGCCGGATCACACCGGCGGCGCTAGGAAACAGCCCGCTCGCCACGGGGAACACCTCGATTTGCACAGAGGATGTTCGGCTGTCACAGACGGCCCATCGGCATGTTTGGCACCATGACAGGGATAAGAAAAATGAACCTATCAACGATTCGCAAGCCGGCCAAGGCCAACGAAAACCGCAAGCGCGTGGGCCGTGGCATGGGCTCGGGCATGGGCAAGACCTCGACCCGCGGCCACAAGGGACAGCGCTCGCGCTCCGGATCGCGCAGCATGCGCGGCTTTGAAGGCGGCCAGATGCCGCTGCACCGCCGCCTGCCCAAGCGCGGCTTCGTCAACATTTTCAAGAAGGAATACCAGGTGGTGAACCTGTCGCGTCTGGCCGAACTGGGCGTGACGGAGCTGACGCCCGAGGTTCTGCACTCGATGGGCGTGATCGCCAAGCAGCACGGGCTGATCAAGGTGCTGGGCGTAGGCGAACTGACGACGGCGATCACGGTGCATGCCCATAAGTTCAGCGAGACAGCGCAGCAGAAGATCACGGCTGCGGGCGGCAAAGTGGAAATCATCGTAGTGAAGGCGCCGGCGCCGATCAAGCGCGGTAAGAAGTAAGTCCACCAATCGGTAGGAAACCCACGCCCGTCTGCAGCGAACAGACAGGCTGGGCCGGGTTTCTCCCACAAGGAGAAACCGCGGCCCGAACAGCATAGGCACAGAGGCTCTGTATCCATGTTCGAGAAGCTGGCGAACATCTTCAAAATTCCGGACCTGCGCAGGCGCGTACTGTTCACGCTTGGGCTGCTGGCCGTCTACCGCATCGGCGGCCACCTGCCGACGCCTGGCATCGATCCCGCGGCACTGGCACGCTTGTTTGCCAACGCCGGCGGCGGTTTGCTGGGCTTCGTTGATCTGTTCAGCGGCGGCAACCTGCGCCGGTTGACGATCTTCGCCCTGGGCATCATGCCCTACATCACCGCCTCGATTATTCTGCAGCTGCTGACCGTTGTGTATGAACCGTTGGCGCGTCTGCAGAAAGAAGGCGCGCTGGGCCAGAAAAAGATTACGCAGTGGACCCGCTACCTGACGGTAGTGCTCAGCCTCATGCAGTCTTTCGGCATCGCCATGACCCTGCAGCGCGGGATCGGCGGCGAACAGTTGGTGCGCAACCCCGGCATCAGTTTTGTGCTGATGACGGTGCTGACCCTGACGACCGGTACCACGTTCATCATGTGGCTGGGCGAACAGATCACCGAGCGCGGCATCGGCAACGGCATGTCGCTGATCATCTTTACCGGCATCGTGGTAGGACTGCCGCGGGCAGTGATCGAACTCTACCAGAAGGCGACCAGCGGCGGCGCACTCGGTCCGCTCGGCATCGTCGTGCTGCTGGGGATGATGATCCTGGTGGTGGCGTTCATCGTATTCGTGGAGCGCAGCGAGCGGCGGATTCCGGTGCAGTATGCCAAGCGGGTAGTGGGACGCAAGGTGATGGGCGGCCAGTCCACTCATCTTCCCCTGCGGGTCAACTCCGGCGGCGTGATGCCGGTGATCTTTGCCAGCTCGGTGCTGACGCTGCCGCAGACGATGGGCTACGCGCTGCAGAACAACCGTTACTTTGGCAGCTTCTTCGCAGGGCTTAGCAAGGCCCTGGGCTGGGGCGAGCCGCTGCATACCTTCCTGTATGCCGTGGGCATTCTGTTTTTTGCCTACTTCTACGTGTCGATCGTCTTCAATCCCAAGGATGTGAGCGACAACATGCAGAAGTATGGCGGATTCATTCCGGGCATCCGGCCGGGCGTGCGCACCAGCAACTACATCAACGACGTGCTGACGCGCATTACCCTGGTGGGAGCGCTGTACCTGATTATCATCTCGCTGATTCCGGAGTGGATGATTGCGGGTATTCACCTGAACAATCTGCCGGTGTGGATGGGTGGCGCGATGTTCGATCACCTGCCCAACTGGGTGCTGCACGGGTTGAACGTGAACTTCTACTTCGGCGGCACATCGCTGCTGATCGTGGTGGGCGTGGCCATGGATACGGTCAACCAGATTGAATCGCAGCTGATCATGCGCCACTACGAGGGATTCACGCCGAAAAGCGGGCGCGTCCGCGGGCGCAGGGCGTGGTAAAGTACGTAGCCTTGAAGTAGAAAACGGGAGGGCTACGCGATGGGAACTGAGATGACTCAGAAGCCTGCTGTAGCAAGGGACAAGACTGGAGTTGCGGTGGGTCCGGTGATTCTTCTGGGAGCGCCGGGCGCGGGCAAGGGGACGCAGGCGCAGCGGATTACGGACTACTTCGGGATCCCGCAGATTTCGACCGGGGACATCCTGCGCGACCATATCCGGCGGGGCACCGAGCTCGGGCTGCAGGCCCGGGCGCAGATGGAGCAGGGGCAATTGGTGGGCGACCAGGTGGTCTGCGACATGGTCGCCGACCGCATCGCGCAGCCGGATTGTGCGATCGGCTTCATTCTGGATGGTTTTCCGCGGACGGTGAAACAGGCCCAGTGGCTCGACCGGCATCTTGCCCAGAAGCACTACTTTGAGATCGACCATGGCTGCCGCAAACAGCCGATTGTGATCCAACTCACGGTAGAGTATAATGATTTACTGCGAAGGCTGACCGGGCGCCGTACCTGTCCCACCTGCGGGCGGATCTACAACGCGAATACCTCTCAGAAGCCATTGGTCGAGGGCGTGTGCGATTTGGACGGCTCCGCCCTAGTCACGCGCAAGGACGACCGCGAGGAAGTCATTCAGGAGCGGCTGAAGAACTACGAAGCTCAGACGCTGCCGCTGGCGGACTATTACGGTATGAGGAAGCGGCTGGTTGAAATCGACGGCTCGGTTGCAGACGTCGACGCGATCACAGCCGAGGTGCGCAAGGCAATTGAACATGGCGATTGTCTGTAAGTCTGCCGGCGAGATCGAGAAGATGCGGCGAAGCGGCCACATCGTTCGCCAGGTGTTGAACATGGTTTCCGCCATGGTGGCGCCAGGGCTGAGCACGATGGACCTGGAGCGCGCGGCGGAGAAGAAGATTCGGGAGCTCGGGGCTAAGCCCGCGTTCAAGGGATATTACGATTATCCCTGCGTGCTGTGCACTTCGATCAATCACGAAGTGGTGCACGGCATCCCCTCGGAGACGCGGCTGCTGGCCGCCGGCGACATCGTCTCGATCGATTGCGGCGTGGTGCTGGACGGCTATTACGGCGACGCAGCGGTGACGGTTCCGGTGGGTGAGATCGGCGAGGCGGTTCGCACGCTGGTCCGGGTAACCGAGGAGTCGTTGCATAAGGGAATTGCGGCCGCGCAGGTAGGTGGCCGGGTAGGCGACATCGGTGCCGCGGTGCAGGAGCACGTCGAGGCCGCCGGGTTCAGCGTGGTGCGGGAGTTTGTGGGGCACGGCATCGGGACCAAGTTGCATGAGGACCCGCAGGTGCCCAACTACGGCTTGCGCGACCAGGGGCTGAAGCTGAAAGAAGGCATGGTGATTGCAATCGAGCCGATGGTGAATGCCGGTGAGGCGTCGGTTCGGGTGTTGGAAGACAAATGGACGGCGGTAACCCAGGACGGAAAGCCCAGCGCGCATTTCGAGCACTGTGTTGCCATTACCAAAGACGGTCCGGTAATTCTGACCGATTAGCTCCAGGCACCGGGTCCTGCGAGCTGGAATTGAAACTGAGGTTGGATGAGTAAGGAAGACGCGATTGAAGTAATGGCAATGGTCATCGAACCGTTGCCCAATGCGATGTTCAGGGTCAAGCTTGAGAATGATCACGAGGTCTTGGCGCACGTTTCAGGCAAGATGCGCAAGAACTTCATCCGCATTCTTCCGGGCGACCGCGTGGCCGTGGAGCTTTCCCCCTACGACCTGAACCGCGGACGCATCGTGTACCGCTACAAGTAGCGGAAAAGTTCGCGCAACCCGCGATGGTCCCTTGGACTAGCGGGCTTCTGCGTGTTTGTGGAACGGGCCGTGAGGCCCTATGGCAAGATGTTTCCCCTGGCGTGCGGTTGGCGGCGGGGTGCTGGACGAACAAGGATGTGGCGAATGAAGGTACGGGCTTCGGTAAAGAAGATTTGCGACAAGTGCAAGGTGATCCACCGCCATGGGGTGGTGCGGGTGATTTGCGAAAACTCGAAACATAAGCAGCGTCAGGGCTAATTGCCGGGGTTCCTCAACCGGAGTTTGCCAACCAGGCTGCTCAACCAGGTTGCTCAATTCAGAGCAAGACGTACAGAGTAGGATACAGACATGGCACGTATTGCAGGCGTCGATCTACCCCGTAACAAGCAGGCACGGATCGCGCTCACTTATATCTACGGCATCGGCCAGCCCCGCGCGGTGAAGATACTGGCGACGGCGACGGTCGATCCGCTCAAGAAGATCCAGGACCTGAGCGAAGAAGAAGTCAACCGCATTCGTCAGGTGATCGAGAACGAAGGCCAGGTTGAAGGCGACCTGCGCAAGGAAATCTCGCTTCACATCAAGCGGCTGATTGAAATCGGCTCTTATCGCGGCAACCGTCACCGCCGCAGCCTGCCTGTCCGCGGACAGCGCACGCACACCAATGCCCGCACCCGCAAGGGTCCGCGCAAGGGAACGGTGGCTGGCAAGAAGAAGGCGACCAAGTAGTATTCGCCTGGCCGCAAGGTCGCGTCTTTCCGCGGGCCGCCTCCGTCGGCTGGTATGGAAAGCGCTTACTGGCAACCCCAGAACAGGAATTGAGAACGGAATATGGCAAAAGCAGCGAGCGCCGGCGCAGCCGCGTCGGATAAGAAGAACAAGAACAAGAAGTTCAAGAAGAAAGAGCGCAAACACGTTCCTCATGGGGTCGTGATGATTACCGCTTCTTTCAACAACACCATCGTCACCATCAGCGACCCGACGGGCAACGTGATCTCCTGGAAGAGCTCCGGCTCGCTGGGCTTCCGCGGCTCCCGCAAGGGCACACCGTTTGCCGCGCAGCAAGCCGCGATGAACGCCGCCACCACGGCGCGCGATCATGGTCTGCGCTCGGTGGACGTTCGGGTTTCGGGACCGGGTTCGGGACGTGAATCGGCGATCCGCGCACTGGCCGCCGCCGGCATCGAAGTCCGCACCATCAAGGACGTGACTCCGGTTCCGCACAACGGCTGCCGTCCGCCAAAGAAGCGCCGCGTTTGATCGCAGTGCAGTAGCGGCCCACAGGATGGGCTGCCATCCCACATTTGCCGACAGACGGCAAATATGGGCCACCAAAGATTCGAGCGGGAGGAAGGGAATCCAACTCCCGTAAACCGCTCACAGACCGAAGGAGATACAAGTTGGCTCGCTATAAAGACGCAGTATGCCGCCTTTGCCGCCGCGATGGAACGAAGCTGTTCCTCAAGGGCGCAAAGTGCTTTATGGAAAAGTGTCCGGTGGAGAAGCGCAATTTCCCCCCCGGCCAGCACGGCAAGGACCGCAAGGCGAAGATCGTCGGATACGGTCTTCAACTTCGCGAAAAACAGAAGGCCAAGCGCATGTACTTTGCGCAGGAGAGCCAGTTCCGCAACTACTTTGAGAAGGCCGCCGCAGGCAAGGGCGTGACCGGCGAAATTCTGTTGCAGCAGCTGGAGCGCCGTCTGGATTCGGTGATCTACCGCCTGGGCTTTGCAGTTGCCCGCCGCCAGGCCCGCCAGCTGGTGCGCCACGGACACATCGCGGTGAACGGCCGCAAGGTAAATATTCCCTCGTACCAGGTCAGCGTGGGCGAGGAGATCGCAGTTCGCGAAAACAGCAAGAAGCTGGTGATTCTGGAGATGGCGAAGGAGTTTGCTTCGCACCAGACCGCACCGAACTGGCTGGAGATCGACCGCGAGAACTACAAGGGCAAGGTGTTGTCGTTGCCACGGCGCGAAGACATCAGCCTGCCGGTGAACGAACAGCTCATCGTGGAACTGTACAGCAAGTAGCGCGACCCGGCGCTGCCGCAAGCAGCGATCGGGCCGACGGACTTATGACAGCGGCACGGTGCACAAGCCGTGCCGCCTGACCCTGTCTCGACCAGATCCGCCTGCGGACGATGACCGCCGCAGTGCCAAACGGCCGAAGAAAGAGGAGAAACGAATGCTGTGGAAGGGATTTCAAAAACCTAAGCGCCTGGCGATGGATTCCGAGTCGCTGACTGACAAGTACGGTCACTTCTGGGCGCAGCCATTTGAGCGCGGATTCGGCACCACCATCGGCAACGCGCTGCGGCGGGTACTGCTGTCCTCGATTGAGGGCGCGGCCATCACCGCGGTGAAGATCGAAGGGGTGCTGCACGAGTTCCAGTCGATCCCCGGCGTGGTCGAAGACGCCACCGACATCATTCTGAACCTGAAGCAGATTCCCTTTAAGCTTTCCGGCGACGCGCCCAAGATGATCTACCTGCGCGCCGATCAGCCGGGAGTGATTACCAGCGGGATGATCGAAGCCGATGGCGATGTCGAGGTTCTGGACAAAGACGTCTACATTGCGACCGTCAGCGAAGGCGGCAAAATCGATATGGAGCTCCGCCTGAAGAAGGGGCGCGGCTACGTTTCGGCCGACAAGAACTTCGACGAGGACCTGGGACTGGGCTTCATTCCCATCGACTCGGTGCACTCGCCGGTGCGCAAGGTGAACTACCAGGTGGAAGCGGCTCGTCTGGGCCAGATCACCGACTACGACAAGCTGGCTTTGGAAGTGTGGACCAACGGCTCGGTGACGCCTCCGGATGCAATCGGACTGGCGGCAAAGCTGCTGAAAGACCACATGAACATCTTCATCAACTTTGAAGAAGAAGTGGAAGCCGCCGGAGTTTCGGCCGACAGCAAGCCGGAGATCCGCAACGAGAATCTGAACCGTTCGGTGGAAGAGCTGGAGTTGAGCGTTCGCAGCTACAACTGCCTGAAGAACGCCAACATTCAGACCATCGGCGAGCTGGTTTGCAAGACCGAAGCCGAGATGCTGAAGACCAAAAACTTCGGCCGCAAGTCGCTCAACGAGATCAAGGAAATTCTGGCCTCGATGGGTCTGGGCCTGGGCATGAAGATCGACGAGCACGGCAACGCCGTTGCCACCGCCCAGACGACGATGAGCGGCGGTTTGCCACCTTCGTTCGGCTCCGGGGATAACAACCCGGGCTACTAAGCATTCCGCGGCGGCCGTCGAAAGGCGGCGGCCGCAATCTCCCGGCCTGGCCGGAAGATCAGGAAAATAAAAGTTAAGTTCAGCCGGAATGAGTTCGGCTCCGGCGAAATCAAGGATTGAGTCATGCGTCATCGTGTAGCAGGATGGAAACTGGGCCGGAACACCTCCCACCGGCGCGCTCTGTTGCGGAATCTCGTCACCTCTCTGATCATCGAGGAGCGCATCGAGACCACCGTCACCAAGGCCAAATTCATGAAAGCCCACGTCGAGAAGATGATTACGCTCGGCAAAAAAGGCGGGGTCGCAAACCGCCGCCTGGCCGCGTCGTTCCTGATGACGCCGGAGGCGGTTGACAAGCTGTTCAACACGGTCGGCCCGCGCTTTGGCGACCGCAATGGCGGCTATACGCGCATCATTCTCACCGGCTTCCGCAAGGGAGACGGCGGCGCCAAGGCGTTCATCGAAATTCTCGGCAGCGAGAAGGTAGTGGACGAGAAGCGCGAGAAGCGTGCCGAACTCCGCGCCAAGCGCGCCGAAGAGACGCGCAAGGCTATGCAGGAACAGCAAGGCCCTGCAGCCGAGGGCGGCGAAGAGCCACAGGCCGAGTAGGTTTCACATTTCAAGGCGAATGCTTCTCCGGCGAAGTGCTGGAGCGGCGGACGCAGGCATCGATGCGCGCCTTCGGGCGCGCATTTTTATTGGCGTTTATGGGGCTTATGTAGGCAATCGCGTTTGTGAGTGAGATGGCGATTTATCACCGATGACGCATCGGAGGCCAAGAAGGCACCGAATCACTCAGCTTTCCAAGCGCAGAAGGGAGTTTGGTCGTTACAAAACCGGCTACCGGCGGTACAATTCGTGCGAATGAGAGCTGAAAAAGGGGATTCCAGATTGAATTCAAAATCTGGTACACGTCTAATTTTTGTCGTAGCTGCTCTGGTGATGCTGGTCGGCCCACCTTTAGAATGGCAATTCTTCATGAAGGCACGTCAAAGGGAGTCAGACTTCCTGGTTTATTACACGGCGGCTTCCCTGGTGCGTAGCAACCTGAGTCCGCATATCTATGACGATGCCGATACGGGAGTTGACCCGCAGCTACGATCGGCGAGCGAAAATACATGCTTAGCAAACGCAGCCCGTGCTCGCGGCATTGATAAGGTAATGTTGTATGTCTATCCGCCGACCCTTGCCGACCTCCTAGTGCCGCTCTCATTTCTCCCCGCGCCGGCAGCCGTGATCGCCTGGACTCTGGTGAACCTTATAGCGCTCCTCTGCGTCGCCTTCCTACTGGCACGGATGATTGGAATCCATTTTATTAGCACTGGCGGTCTAGCCGTCGCAGCCTTTTTGTTTGGGTTTTGTCCGTCCCTACGGTGTATTTGCACAGGGCAGGTGACAATTATCCTACTCGTGCTGCTAATGGCTGGCCTGGATTTGTATGTTCGTGGACACAAGAACATCGCCGGCCTCATGTTCGCCCTGGCCACTGCCATCAAGCTAACGCTGCTGATTGTGATCGTGCCTCTTGTCGCGTGGCGAGACTGGAAGAGCGTGCGAGCTTTCGCGGTTTGGGGCATCGCCATTCTCGGAGCACTCAGGGTCATCAACGGCGGAGATACCCTGAGCCTGAACTTAATCACGTACTCCCTTCGATGTCGCATGGGATCATAATGTTGAGCAATAAAACGATAGGCAGTGCCCTTCAAGTGTTTGGCGTGGCTCCGAACACGGCAGTTCGCCGAGAGGGGTGGCGTGGGCAGGCAAGTTTCTCGACGCTCTCATACTTTGTTATGCAGCGTGGCTGAGCCAATCGAAGCGGACGGTCGACTCGCTGGATCACAACAGGCTTACGGTGATGGCACTGTTTTGGCTTCTATCCTGCTGCATCGCACCTGTCTCTTTGCTCTACGCCTACGTGATGGCTGCCCCGGCGGTGGTGATTCTGGCCAAACAGGCGCTTGATGGACAGTTACCGGCTCCTGAAACGACGCTGCTGGTGTTGTTTACACTTTCAGTTACCAGCCTGTTCGATCGGATGGCCAGAGCCGGCGGAAGGCCCGTCCTCTATTACATGGCAATGACCCCGCCATTATTTGCAGCGGCGCTGGCGATAATGAGACTTCGCAGGCTCCGCGCGGGCGCAATGCTTCACGCCGCAGCGCCGCCCTTAGCCCGGATAATGCAGGAAGTCGAAGACGCGAGAGGCTAGTTCTGCCCGAATCGGTAAGCCGATCTGCGTGACAGATTCTGCGGAACGCCCTCAGCTATCTTTGCGGTAGAGCAGGTCGCGAATTGCCTGCCGCCGGGCCTCGTTGGCTTCGCTCTGAGACTTGCGGTCGAAGGCGTCCGTGCGGTCCTTCGTGGTGCGTTCGCTCTGCGTCCGCGGCGCTGCACTCCGGGCAGCGGTTGGCGAAGCCGGGTTTGTCCGGCTTGAGTTCGAACTCCTCTGAGCAGATGACGCAGACTTTGATGGGATAAGCCATACCAACTCCTGGTGCCGGAGGCGACCACGCGTGGCTCACCTCATCGTACTTGTTCGATGCGCGAATGGTTGCCCATGCCCGCGCCTACCGCTTCCTCGCAGATAGAATAACGCAACCGATTCCACCGAAGGTATCCCTCGCGGGTTGTCTGGAGAGAGCAGCTTGTATTCGGCTTTCCCGAAAACGAGCGACCGCACAGCACCGCAATCTCCTCATTGGCTTCCCAAATCTTCCGGCTTCTGCTGACTGCGCCCATCGGGTGTACCATACTGTGCATGATCGGCGATAAGTCCCAGCTGAGCCCTGCGGAACGGGCTACAAGTTCCACCACGGGTGTGTACTCCTTCTATCTTGCCGGACAATGGCTGACCTCGCCGCAGATTGTGGACGTGATCTCGCCGTTTGATCGGCGCGTGATTGGACGGGTTTCGCTGGCGCAGCCCGAGCACATGGAGCGGGCCATTGCAGGCGGCGGTGGCGGCGTTCGCGGTGACGCGCAAGCTGCCGCATTCGAGCGGCAGAAGGCGCTGGCGAAGATTGCCGGCGGAGTTGAGCGGGCGCGCCGAGGAGTTCGCGCAGTGCATCTCGGCCGAGGCGGGCAAGCCGATCCGCACCGCGCGCGGCGAGGTGGAGCGCGCGGCCTTCTGCTTCCAGTATGCGGCGGAGGAGACGACGCGTCTGCATGGCGAAGTGCTGCCGCTGGACGCGCAGGCGGCGGGCGCGAATCGCCTGGGGCTGCTGCGGCGGGTGCCGCTGGGGCCGGTGGCGGCGATCACGCCGTTTAATTTTCCGCTGAACCTGGTGGCGCACAAGCTGGCGCCGGCGATGGCGGCCGGCTGCTCGATCGTGCTGAAGCCGGCGACCAAGACTCCGATGGTGGCGCTGATGCTGGCCGACGTGGTCGGCGCGCTCGGGGTATCCGCAGGAGGCCGTCAGCATTCTTCCCATGAGCACTCAGACCGCGGCGCCGCTGATCGAGGACGAGCGCTTCAAACTGCTCACCTTTACGGGCTCTTCGGCGGTGGGCTGGGCGCTGAAGGCGCGTGCCGGAAAAAAGAAAGTTGCGCTGGAACTGGGCGGCAACGCGGGCTGCATCGTGCACTCGGACGCCGAGCTGGACAAGGCAGTGGCGCGATGCGTGACCGGAGGCTTTGCCTTCGCCGGGCAAAGCTGCATCAGCGTGCAGCGGATTCTGGTGGAGCGCAGCGTCTTTGCGAGGCATTCGCCGGGAAGCTGCGGCGGCGGCGCAGCAGTTGCGCAGTCGGCGATCCGTTCGACGAGCGCACCGACGTGGGACCGATGATCCAGCTGGCCGACGCCGAGCGGGCCGAGCAGTGGATTGCCGAGGCGTTGGGCGAAGGCGCAAAGGTTTTGTGCGGAGGCACCCGCAGCGGGTCCGTGCTGGCTCCCACGGTGCTGACCGGCACCACGGAGAAGCAGCGGGTGAACTGCGAGGAGATTTTGCGCCGGTGGTGACCGTGGAGGCCTATGACGATTTCGGCGAGGCCATCGCGCAGGTCAACCGCTCCCGTTCGGGCTGCAGGCGGGGGTGTTTACGCGCGACATCGGGCGCCTGCTGCACGCCTACGACGAGCTGGAGGTGGGCGCGGTGATCGGCGGCGACGTGCCGACCTTCCGCATCGATTCCATGCCGTACGGAGGGGTGAAGGATTCCGGCAGCGGGCGCGAAGGGATTCGCTATGCGATGGAGGAGATGACGGAGCCGAAGTTGCTGGTGATCTCCTGAGTGTTTCGCGAAAAAGTCACGGCGAACGCGCGGCGGCGGCCGCGCTTTTTTTGCGCTCTACAAGTCTGGAGGCAATCCGATTTCAGTTCGAATTGGGAAAGATCGAGCGGACGTGACTTTTGCACAGGAAAAATCTGCACTCAATTCCGGTGCTCGCGCATCTGTACCTTAGTCACAGAATGAAGGCTACGTGGAGCCACGGGATCTATGCTGAGCGCGATCAATTCAAGAGTCGTGGGGATTTCACGGGCAGCGAGTTTTTAGATGCCAAACGGCTTGGCAGTTCGGGGCTCCTGCTATAATCCGAGGCTCGCGTGACAAGCGTCACAAATCACTGAGTCAACGATCACATTTGCGAGACGGGGCGGAAACAGGCTTCGAGGGGTAAAAGCATTTTCCCCGGCGGAATTTCCGGGCTGATCGCAACCATCCAGGCGTAGGTGGACGGGCAGGACCGAACGGACAGTTTCCAACCATGGCGCAGATTTTTCATCGCAGTGCGAACTACGATTGCAAAGGCATCCATCCTGGGCGGAGTGATCCTGGTGGTTGGCCTGCTGTGGGCGGCGTTGCAGTTGCAGCGCTCGCCTTATTTCACTTATGCCGGCGTGGCACGTCCGCAGCCGGTTCCCTTTCCTCACGAGCACCACGTGGCGGGGCTGGGGATCGACTGCCGCTACTGCCACACCACGGTCGAGGTCAGCGGCTTTGCGGGCATTCCGCCGACCAAGACGTGCATGAACTGCCACTCGCAGATATGGACGGCGGCGCCGATGCTGGAGCCGGTGCGCGAGAGCTACCGCACCGGGCGCAGCCTGGTCTGGACGCGGGCCAACGATCTGCCGGACTTTGCCTATTTCGACCACAGCATTCACATCAACAAAGGGGTTGGCTGCAACAGCTGCCACGGGCGCGTGGACGAGATGCCGCTGATGTACAACCAGGCTTCGCTGCAGATGGAGTGGTGCCTCGAGTGCCATCGCGCGCCGGAGAAGGATCTGCGTCCGCATTACGTGAAGCAGGACCCGAAGGATCCGTCGACGATGGGCGACCAGATTTTCAACATGGAATACCAAGCGCCTTCGGCGAGCGCATCCGGTCACGATTCGCGAGGGTGAGGCTACAAGACATTTACCAGCCAGACGGGGCCGGATGGATTGGGCACCTACCTGGTGCAGGCGAACCACGTGCGCTCGCCGCGCGACATTACCAGTTGCAACACCTGCCACCGCTGACGCCCGCCGCTAGGAGAGAGCTGGGAAGTGGAATGCGGAGAAGCTGACGAGTGGAATCGAAGCGAATGGATAAAGCGGGGAAGAGCGAAATGGGCGATGTGTGTCCCGGCAAAAAGGACAAGCTGGAGCTGGCCGAGGTGCGCGAGAAGCTGAGCGAGGCGCGCGGGCCGCAGTACTGGCGCACCCTGGACGAGCTGGCGCAGACTCCCGAGTTCGAGGAGATGCTGCACCGGGAGTTTCCCAGGCACGCCTCGGAGTGGACGGACAAGAGTTCGCGCCGCGACTTCATGAAGATCATGGGCGCTTCGCTGGCGCTGGCCGGGCTGAGCGCCTGCACCAAGCAGCCGCTGGAGCCGATCGTTCCCTACGTGCAGCAGCCGCAGAACCTGGTGCTGGGCAAGCCGCTGTTTTACGCAACGGCGATGCCGCTGGGGGCCTACGGCACGGGGCTGCTGGTGGAGAGCCACGAAGGGCGTCCGACCAAGATCGAAGGCAATCCGCAGCATCCCTCGTCGCTGGGCGGAACCGATGTGTTCACCCAGGCCAGCGTGCTGGGGCTGTATGACCCGGACCGCTCGCAGGTCGAACCTCACGTGGGCGAGCCGCGCAGCTGGCCGAACACGCTGGACAGCCTGCGCGAGGTGATCAAGTGCAAAAAGCGAAGGGCGGCGCGGGCCTGCGCGTGCTGACCGGCGCGACCTCCTCGCCTGCGTTTGTGGCGCAGATGCAGGAGTTTCTGAAGACCTATCCGCAGGCCAAGTGGTACCAGTGGGAGGCGGTGAACCGCGACAACGTGTACGCCGGCGCGCAGATGGCCTTCGGGCAGCCGGTGGAGACGATCTACGACTTCTCAAAGGCCAAGGTGGTGCTCTCGCTGGATGGAGATTTCCTCTCCGTCGGGCTTCCCGGGATTTCATCGGTACACGCGGGAGTTTGCGCGGCGCCGGCGTCCTGAGCTGAAAGAGGAGATGCTGCGCTTCTACGCCGTGGAGAGCGCGCCCACCAACACGGCGGCCAAGGCCGACCATCGGCTGCACATGAAGGCCAGCGAGGTCGAGGGCTTTGCCCGCGCGCTGGCCTCGGCGCTGGGCGTGGCATCAGCGCAGACCAGGCGGGCGGCGAGTTCACGGCGAGCAGAAGAAGTTTGCCGCCGCGCTGGTGAAGGATCTGCAGGCGAACCGGGGCGCGGTCCTGGTGGTGGTGGGCGATGCGCAGACTCCGGCGACGCATGCGCTGGCGCACGCGATCAACGCCTCACTGGGCGCGGTGGGCAAGACGGTGAGCTACACCGAGCCGGTCGATCCCTTTGCGGCCACGGCGAAGTGGAGCAACTTCGCCAGCTGACGGCGGAGATGCGCAGCCGGCAAGGTGGACACGCTGGTGGTGCTGAACACCAATCCGGTCTACGACGCGCCGGCGGACCTGGGCTTCTTCGATGCCTTCAATAAGGTTCCGTTGCGGGTGCACCTGGGGCTCTACCAGGATGAGACGGCGAAGTATTGCCACTGGCACCTGAGCGGAACTCACTACCTGGAGCAGTGGGGCGACACGCGGACCTTCGACGGCACGGTGAGCTTTATTCAGCCGCTGATCGCGCCGCTCTACGGCGGCCACAGCGAGAGCGAGCTGATCGAGTTCCTGACCAATGAGAACGAGGCAACGAGCTATGAACTGACCCAGCGCTACTGGCAGCGACAGCACTCAGGCGCGGACTTCAAGAGCTGGTGGGACCGTTCGCTGCACGATGGCTTTGTGGCAGGTTCGGCGGCTGCGCCGAAGACGGTGAGCGCCAAGCTTGCGCTGCCGCCGCGCCGCGGCCGCGGGCGGCGGGCTGGAGATCATCTTCCGCCGCGATGCCACGATCTACGACGGGCGCTTTGCCAACAACGGCTGGCTGCAGGAGACTCCCAAGCCGATGACGCAGGTCTGCTGGGACAATCCCGTGCTGATGAGCGTGGCGACGGCGAAGAAGCTGAACCTGAAGAGCGAAGACGAGGTGGAGCTGGATCTGAACGGCCGCAAGGTGAAGGGCGCCATCTGGATCACGCCGGGGCATCCCGACGATGCGGTGACGGTAGCGCTGGGCTACGGACGCGCAGCGGGCGGGCAGGGTCGGCACGGGCTGGGCTTCAGCGCCTACCAACTGCGCGCGTCGAATGCGATGTGGTTTGCCGATGGGCTCGCAGTTGCGCGCCACCGGCGGCGCAATATGGGCTGGCCTCGCCGCAAGGGCATCAGTCGATGGAAGGCCGCGCCATGTGCGCGCGGCGACCCTGGAAGAGTTCATCAAGACTCCGGGCTTTGCCCACGAAATGGTGGAGGCTCCGCCGCCGGGGCTGACGCTGTATGAGCCGTACCAGTACAACGAGCTACGAGTGGGGCATGGCGATCGATCTGAACGCCTGCATCGGCTGCAACGCCTGCGTGGTCGCCTGCCAGGCGGAAAACAACATCGCGGTGGTGGGCAAGGAGCAGGTGAAGCGCGGCCGCGAGATGCACTGGATCCGCATCGACCGCTATTACGAGGGCGCGCCGGAGAATCCCGCATACCTACTTCCAGCCGGTGCCCTGCATGCAGTGCGAGAACGCGCCGTGCGAGATCGTCTGCCCGGTGGGAGCGACGGTGCACACCAGCCGAGGGCCTGAACGACATGGTTTACAACCGCTGCGTCGGCACGCGCTATTGCTCGAACAACTGCCCCTACAAGGTGCGGCGCTTCAACTTCCTGCTGTTCTCCGACTTCGACACGCCGCAGCTTGAAGCTGCAGCGCAATCCCGGACGTCACGGTGCGCAGCCGCGGCGTCATGGAAAAGTGCACCTACTGCGTGCAGCGCATCAACCACGCCAAGATCGACTGCGGAGAAAGCAGGACCGCAAGGTGCGGGACGGCGAGATCATGACCGCCTGCCAGCGGCCTGCCCGGCCCAAGCGATCATGTTCGGCGACCTGAACGACCCGAACAGCCGGGTGCGAAGCTGGAAGGCGCGCAGCCGCAATTACGGATTGCTGGGGGAACTGAATACGCGGCCGCGCACCACTTACCTGGCGGCGATGCGCAACCCGAATCCCGAGCTGGAGTCGAGAGGACATGGCACAAGTCCGGATACCAACGCTTCGCAGACCGATGAGCGGCTCCTGACCAGGCAGGCGCCGGTATCTGCGCCCGGCCACAGCCTCGGCGTCGGTCACGACAAGATCGGCGCCATCGTGCTGAAGCGGCCGACCACGCTGGGCTGGCTGGTCGGCTTCGTCTGATCTCCTTCGCCCTGCTGCAGTGTGCTGCATGTTCGCCGTGGCGTACCTGTTCTTACGCGGCGTCGGCATCTGGGGCATCAACATCCCGGTCGGCTGGGGCTTCGCCATCGTCAACTTCGTCTGGTGGATCGGTATCGGCCACGCCGGCACGCTGATCTCGGCGATTCTGCTGCTGCTCAAGCAGAATGGCGCAACTCGATCAACCGTTTCGCCGAAGCCATGACGCTGTTCGCCGTCGCCTGCGCCGGCATGTTTCCGCTGCTGCACATGGGCCGTCCGTGGCTCGTCTACTGGCTGTTTCCCGTATCCCAACACGATGGAACTGTGGCCGCAGTTCCGCAGTCCGCTGGTGTGGGACGTGTTCGCGGTCTCGACTTACTTCACGGTCTCGCTGCTGTTCTGGTACGTCGGCCTGATCCCCGACCTGGCCACCTTGCGCGATCACGCGACAGAACCCGGTGGCCAGGTCATCTACGGCATGCTGGCCATGGGCTGGCGCGGTTCGGCGCGGCACTGGCAGCGCTACGAGAACGCCTACCTGCTGC
>CAVUKX010000009.1:0-936020 GCA_963742165.1 uncultured Acidobacteriota bacterium
CCATGGAAGCGCGCTCCCAGCTGCGCCACAGGCCCACTCTGGTTGGGGTCGCAATTGCTTACGACTTATTCATTCTCACTTACGCAGGCAGTTAAGTCAAATTTACGCGGCGTCAGATTTTTCCTGCGTCTCAAGAGGTTTTCCACGGTAGGGACAATTGCGGCACTCCAAGCCGCAGCAGTAGCCGAGGCTTAACAGGTAAGAGACGGTGAAGACACGGCGCCCTTGCTCGTCGACCGTGTAGTCGATGCCTTCGATCAAACGTCTGGCCATGAACAAACTCCAACTGATCCAGCCGCCGCACCGGCGAGCGCTACACAGCAGCTTCGCATCCAGCGGAATCGTCGGCCACGGAGTTCTCCGCGGACGGGAGCGGTGCAGGAGCCTCGGCACCAGGAACATAGACGCCGGCACGGAAGCTGACGCTGCGTGGACCGATAGCAGAGATGCGTTCACCAGGAACGAGGATGCCTACCAGGTTCAACGGGTCGGCGGCGGAGATGGTGACGAGTTCGTTGGATACAGGCAGATTGCGGAGTTCGCGCAGGCTCTCCACCGCAGCGGGGAGGGCAAACTGTTCGCCCACGAAGCCGGAAACGAAGCGTCCGCCGCGGATTTGGCCCTGCGCTTCGAGGCGGCGGAAGGCCCACTGGAGTTCTCGCCAAAGGGGGAGGTTGGTTTCGCGCGCCAGCAGTTCGCGGAAGACGATGCCGTAGCGCGCCAGCAGCATCCAGCAGGTAGCTTCGGCGCGGCCGGTGGAGGTAATGCGCGGAGGCGCTATTTCATTGGGAACCTTGCTATCTGGGGTCGCGGAGTCCGCAGCGGTGTCTCCGCCGGCATCGTCCGCAAAGCAGAGCAGAGACCAGCGTCCGGCGGTGTGGCGCGGGCGCTGGCCGCGCGATGAGACGGCTGCAGGACGTGCTTTGGAGATGAGTCCGCGCAGGTTGTCAAAGGCGTCGGCGGTGACGAATCCGGCGGCGACCAGCTCCCATAGTCCACGCTCGACTTCGAGGCGGTCGAGGGCGGTGATGCGCTGCAACTCGGCAAAGAACGACGCGCCCCGGCGCTGCAGCGCAGAGAGCACAAGACGCGCGGAGGCGCCGAATCCGCGCTCCGCGGCGCCGTCGAGCAAGCGCGACTGCATCCAGGCGCAGTCCTCGCGGAGGAAAAAGGTGATGGGCGCAACCGAGGTGGGGACGATGCGGCGGCGGCGTTCGGCGGCGGCGTCGGGTACGGGCCAACCGACGGCCCTCCGGTCGCTGACGCTGGCTTCTAACGTTGCAGGATGCGGCGATAGGCGTCCCCAGCCGGCGACGCCACTGAGGCAGAGATGGTCGAGCGCGGCGGCGTCGTAGGCGGCGACGCGGCGGGCGAGGATGTGCCGCTCCCAGGCGCTGGCGGGGATTTCAAAGCCCTGCAACTGGCGCAGCGCCTCCTGCAAGCCATGCTCGCCGCGCAGACTGGTGCCGGGCGCGAGGTGCTGCCAGCGCAGCAGCCAGTGCATGAACTGGGCCGCCGTTACCGGCTCAATCTGCTTGCGCAGGGTTGCGACAGTGAGGTGGTGGATGCGCGCCAGCAGGCGCCGGTCGCACCACTCGATCTCCCGCAAGGCCGCACTGGCGCCGCGGCGGAAGTGGCCGCGGAGGATGGCCCCGGAGGCTTCCAGGCGTAAAAGCGAGGTGTCGATGGAGGCGTGCGAGATGCGTGAGGGATTGGCGTTTTGGGTAATCGTTTCGGAGGCTGTGTTTGATTGTTCGGCGGATGGAGGAACCGAGAGCAGGTCGAATAATTCCTGAGTAGTAACTGGGCCTAGGTGCTGCATCCAGCCGAGGAGAGCACGGTCGAGGATGGCCTCGGGCGATGGGTGGGGCGTGGATATCGACGAATGTAAATCTGGTGGTTGTGGAGAAAAAGATACATCGACATTCATCGATGTAAATGCCGCGGATTTTTCTGAGGCGACCCAGAACTCGCGACTGCCAACGAAGGCGAAGACGGCGCGGCGGGTTTCGACCAGGTGGTGCATCCAGCGGGTGAGCTGCGTCCCCACCCGATCGGATATCGATGTAGGCGCATCGGATGACGGCAAAATCGATTGCTGATCGAAAAGGCTGGAGCGGCGTGCGAGATCGGAGCGGTGGTGGGGGCCTTCCTCTTCGCTCCGCTCAGAGTCAGGATGACACCGCGATTCAAAATCGGATAGAGCTGTGGCAGGAAAGAGAATGAGGGTTTGCAGAAGGTCGTGGAGGTCGTCGGGGTCGCGCAGGTCGGGGCGGGATTCTTCGACGACCTGGGCGATGGCCGCGGGATCGAGCTGGCCGGCTTCTTCGAGAACCGAGGCGGGGAGGGTGCGGCGGAGTTGCACGGCGCGGGCGCGGCGCTCTTCGAGTGGAGCGTCGTCGAGGAAGGCGTAGGGATTGGCGTTGAGAATTTCATGCGCGAACTGCGAGGGCACCGGAGTATCGACGGCGATGGTTCGGATGCTGCCGTCGCGGATGGATTGCAGAACGCGGCGGAGTCCGTCGATGTCCATGGCTTCGTGCATGACGTCTTTCATGACTTCTTCGACGAGGGGGTGGTCGGGAATCTTGATATCCCCTTCGATGTTTTCGAAGCAGGCAGCAACGTCGGGGAAGACGGCAGCGAGGAGGTCGTCGCTTCTCATGCGCTGGATTTGCGGCGGAACTTTCTTGCCGTTCTGGAAGCGGAGCAGGGCGAGCGAGCGGTTGGCGTCCCAACGGAAGCGAGTGGCGAAGATAGGTGAGCCGGTGAGGACGGCCTGCTGGAGAATGTCTTCGACGGTTTCCGGCTGGAGGAAGTGGAAGACATCGGCGAGAGGGAAGCTGTGCTGCTCGGCGAGCGCGATGTTGATGCCATCGTCGGTGGCGGAGGCTTGCAGTTCGAAGTTGAAGGAGCGGCAGAAGCGCTTGCGCAGGGCCAAACCCCAGGCACGGTTGATGCGTGCGCCGAAGGGTGCGTGGATCACCAACTGCATGCCGCCGCCCTCGTCGAAGAAGCGTTCGGCGATGACGCACTGCTGAGTGGGGACTGCGCCCAGAACGGTGCGGCCATCGCGGATGTAGGTGGTGAGCTGGCGTAGGGAGTCGGGGTCGAGGAAGGATGTGGGAGCGCTTGATTCCACTTCCACCCCAACTGCCCCGTTCAATCCAAATGATGGATTGAACGGGGCACCGGGCGATACATCGATGAATGTCGATGGAGAACTGCTTGAGGGCGCGGAGGACTGCAAAATCGATTGCGGGTTGAGAAGCTTGGAGCGGTCCTCGATATTTGAACGGTGCTGGGGTCCTTCGCTTCGCTCAGGATGACACCTCAAATCAAGGTCGTCAGCGATGAGCTGGCGGAGTTGGGCGACCTGGGTGGAGAGTTCGAAAGTGCGGGCAGGGGCTTCGCCGCGCCAGAAGGGAATGTTGGGAGGTTGGCCGTGGGCGTCTTCGACGAGGACGCGTCCGCTGCGGGATTCGATGCGATGGATGCGCCAGCTGGTGTTGCCCAGGAGCATGATGTCTCCGGCGTGGGATTCGATGGCGAAGTCCTCGTCGAGGGTGCCGATAACGGTTTCGGTGGGCAGGGCAACCACGTTGTAGAGAGCGGTCTCGGGGATGGCTCCGCCGGAGGTGATGGCCGCCAGGCGCGCGCCTCGGCGTGCGCGGAGGCGATGGTTGACCTGGTCGCGGTAGAGGTAGGCGCCGAAGCGTCCGCGCTTGGCGCTAATGCCGTCGCTGAGCATGGCGAGGACTTTGTCGAAGGATGGACGGGATAGATCGCGGTAATTGCGGGCGCGGCGGACGAGCGCGAAGAGATCGTCTTCGTGCCATTCGTCGGCGGCGCAAGTGGCGACGATCTGCTGGGCGAGGATGTCGAGCGGCGCGTCGGGAAGGGTGAGCTGGTCGAGGTCTCCCTGGTGGATGGCGCGGAGGATGGCGGCGCACTC
Organism: uncultured Acidobacteriota bacterium; assembly: GCA_963742165.1. Classification (GTDB taxonomy): domain Bacteria; phylum Acidobacteriota; class Terriglobia; order Terriglobales; family Acidobacteriaceae; genus TOLSYN. The sequence goes on from CAVUKX010000009.1 coordinate 3,956, forward strand.
GACGAACTCGTCGCGCGTGGTGGCGAAGAAACGCCCCTTGGGGATGGCGCCGCGCCAGTGGCCCGCGCGTCCGACACGCTGCAGAGCCGTGGCGATGGCGCGGGGCGAGCCGATCTGGCAGACCAGATCGACGTTGCCGATGTCGATGCCGAGTTCGAGCGAGGCGGTGGCGATGAGGATGCGGCACTCGCCCTGCTTGAGGCGGCGCTCGGATTCGAGGCGGAGATGGCGCGAGAGCGAGCCGTGGTGGGCGGCGACCTGGTCTTCGCCCATGCGCTCGGAGAGGCGGTGCGAGATGCGCTCGACCAGGCGGCGGGTGTTGACGAAGACAAGGGTGGAGCGGTGTTCAAGGGCGAGCTGCTCGAGGCGCTGGTAGATCTCATCCCACATTTCGTTGGAGGCGATGGGGCCGAGTTCGGTGGAGGGGAGTTCGATGGCGAGATCGAGCGGGCGGGTGGAGGGGATGACGATGGTGATGGGGGAAAGATCGTGATATGTCGATCTAGTCGCGAATGAGCCATCATCGCTCCCACATCTGCCAACAGAAGGCAGATATGGGGCACCCTCGGGTTGCGTGTGGACATCGACGGATGTCGATTTAGCGTCGGCAGAAGCGGAAGGAAAAATCGATTGCTGGTTGGAAGGCTGAGAACGTTCATCGAGATTGAGGCTTTGCAGGGGTTCTTCACTGCGTTTGACAGAATGACACCTCAAAGCATCGTTGCCTGCGAGGAATTGGGCGACGAGGGACAAGGGGCGCTGGGTGGCGGAAAGGCCGATGCGGTTGGGGCGGTGGTGGGCGATGGCGTCTAGGCGTTCGAGGGAGATGGCGAGGTGGGCTCCGCGTTTGTTGGGGACGAGGGCGTGGATTTCATCGACGATGACGGTGTGGACGTGGCGTAGGGTTTCGCGGCTGCGGGCGGCGGTGAGCAGGATGTAGAGCGACTCCGGAGTGGTGACCAGGATGTGCGGAGGGAGCTTCAGCATGCGGGCGCGGTCGCGGGCAGGCGTGTCTCCGGTGCGCACCATGGTGCGGATAGCAGGCATGAGATAGCCGCGGGCGGCGGCGAGTTGCTGGATCTCGAAGAGCGGTTGGTCGAGGTTCTTCTGCACATCGTTGCCCAGCGCTTTGAGGGGCGAGATGTAGAGGACCTGGATGCGCTCGCGAAGGCTCCCGTCGAGGGACTGGCGGACGAGGGAGTCGATGCAGGCGAGGAAAGCGGCGAGAGTTTTGCCGCTGCCGGTGGGGGCTGAGATCAGCGTGTTGCGGCGGGCGAGGATGTGCGGCCAGCCGGCGGTTTGCGGCTCGGTGGGCGTGCCGAAGCGCGCGGTGAACCACTCGCGCACGACGGGATGGGCCCAGGAGAGCGGGTCTTGACACGGCTGTGTACCCATGAGGATTAGAGCAGTTTGGGGTTTCAAGGTTTCAAGGTTTCAAAGTTTCAGAGGTTTCAAAGTTTCAGAGGTTGGAGTCAGGAGCAAAGTCAAAGACCCCACATCTGCCAAAGGATGGCAGATATGGGGCACCCGGGCTTTCTTTTGCCTTATACTGCTTCCACTATGAGCAAGTTACGAAACGAGATTGAACGGCTGTTCGAGTTGGGGATGGATGCGAAAAAGGAGCGCGGGGCGCTGGAGACATTTGTGGCGTTTCGCGATCTGCTGTCCAAGGGTGAGTTGCGGGCGGCGGAGAAGCGCGACGGGCGCTGGCAGGCCAACGTTTGGGTCAAGCAGGGAATCCTGCTGGGCTTCCGGCTGGGCGTGCCCGAGGAGACAGACGCGGGCGGCGCGTTGTCGTTTGTCGACCGGAATACGTTTCCGGTGCGGCACTTCAAGAGCGGTGACGGGGTGCGGATGGTGCCGGGCGGCTCGTCGGTTCGGGCCGGTGCCTACCTGGCGCCGGGAGTGATCTGCATGCCTCCGATGTATGTGAACGTGGGGGCGTATGTGGACGAGGGGACGATGATCGATTCCCATGCGCTGGTTGGCTCGTGCGCGCAGGTGGGCAAGCGGGTGCATGTGAGCGCGGCGTCGCAGATTGGCGGAGTGCTGGAGCCGGTGAACGCCAGTCCGGTGGTGATTGAAGACGACGTGCTGGTGGGCGGCAACTGCGGCATCTACGAAGGCACGCAGGTGGGACGGCGCGCGGTGCTGGGCTCGGGCGTGATCCTGACGCGCTCGACGCCGCTGTTCGACACGGTGCGGGGAGAAATTTACCGCTCGTCGGAGAACGGTCCGCTGGTGGTTCCCGAGTCTGCGGTGGTGGTGGCCGGAGCAAGGGCGATTACCAAGGGCAAGGCCGCCGAGTGGGGACTGAGCGTGTACACGCCGGTGATTATCAAGTATCGCGACGAGAAGACGGACAAGGGCGTGGAACTGGAGGATTTGCTGCGGTAGGGCGAGGTTTCAGAGCCCTCAAGGTAGAGGCAACCGCAAGGGCAACACCTCTTCGGTGGAAGGGGATTGCTTCCCACCTTAACCGCGCAGAAAACGCGCGGCGAAGGTGGGGCACCCGGCATGGGTGGCGACCTGGACGAGCTCACTCAAAGCTGATGATTTGAGGATGAACCTTTGGAACGCCGTGCGGCGGAATTCCTGCAATGGGACACTGTCCTTCGGATTGGAACTGAGGGGAATTTCTCGCCGGAGAAGTAAGGTTTCTGCATGAGGCAGGTGTATAAGTAACGGTAGACTCCTTAAGGGGGCGCGTTCCGTGAGGGATGCGCCTGGAGTGATGACCCACCGGATGTGCAACCGGTGGGCTTTTTGCGTTTGCGCAGGCTACTGATGTTTGTCTTCGGTTGGCGTGTGGTCGGCGATGTAGTCCTCGACGCAGCGGGCAAGCGAGCCCTGGGCTTTCAGGATGTATTCGATGGCGTCGCGCACAGCCCCCTCGCCGCCACGGTGGTCGGTGATGACGTGGGCCTCGTCTTTGACGTCTTCGCGTGCGTCGGCTACGGCGAAGGCGAGACCACAGGCGCGCATGACGGGCAGGTCGATGATGTCGTCGCCGACGAAGCTGGCTTCTTCCGGCTTGAGATTTTCGCGCTCGAGAATTTCGCGAAAGGCAGCCAGTTTGTCGGCGGCTCCCTGGTAGACATGCTCGATTTTGAGGTCGCGGGCGCGGAGGCGGACGGTCTCCGAGATGCGCTTGGTGATGATTCCGGTGCGGATTCCGCCGAGGCGGGCGAGCGAGAAGCCGGCGCCGTCGTGGGCGTGGAAGCCTTTGACCTCGACGCTGGATTCGCCGGAGGGAAGAAAGTAGAGCTTGCCGTCGGTCATAACTCCATCGACATCCAGCAACAGGAGCTTTATCTTCTTTGCACGAGCCTTGGACATGGCGGGATTGTAGCATCCGAGGAAGAGCTGTTTTTGGAATGGGAGAACGGGTGAGAGCGAAATGGCTGGCAGGTGCGCTGGTGCTGGCGCTGGTGCTGCCCGTACTTGGGCAGGGCGTGGACGGCCCCGCTGCAGAGGCAGGCGCGCGAGTGGAGACGGATAACGCTACGCTGCCGGCCGCGGGCGCTGCGGGTAACGCTGCGCTGCCGGCCGCGGGCGCTCGGTTGGAGACGGTGGCGCGACGGGGACGGCACCATGCGAAGTCGAAGGCGAAGGCGGCGCTGGAGGTTTCGCGGGGGCAGATGGAACTGGCGCGCGAGATGGTGAACGACTCCTATGCGCTGGGCAAGCGGCTGGAACTGAGGCAGCGGGTGGCGCTCATGGAGCGGCTGCTGTATACGATGCGTCCCGAGGTGATGGCGGAGGAGAAGAAGCAGTGGGCCGAGGAGCTATTTAGCTTGGCGCGGGAGCTGCCGGCGGCGGGGACGGAAGGCGAGGGCGATCCTGTTGCGGGCGCTTCCCCCACATTTGCCAAAGGCAGGCAAATATGGGCCACCAGGAACAATGCGATCGCAACGGCGGCGGCGAGGGTGGCGGTGTATGACTCGGACCGCGCGCTGGAACTGCTGGATACGCTGCCCTCCGAGGGCGGCCGGCGTGAGGATGCGCGAACGATGGCGTCGCGGCTGGTGTTTGCCATCTATATGCAGCACCACGGGGCGGCGGGAGCACAGACGCTGCTGGCACACGCAAGAAAATGGGGCGAGCATGGCGGCTTTCCGTATGAGGCGAGCGCGGCGGCCCTGGCCCGCCTGCGCACGGATGAGGACGCGTCGGAGGATTTCTTCCGCCAGGTGCTGGCGGTGTTTGCCCGCGGGCAGGAGGGCGTGTTCGGGGTGAGAGAGTTTGCCGGGCTGCTGGACCGGGCGGTGGCGCTGGAGGCAATCTCGGACCAGAGCGCCGAGGAGTCCGGGCAGGCCGTGGTGGCGCAACTGGGCAAGCTGGCGGGGATGGAAGCCTCTGGGAGGGATACCGCAGCCAACGATGCTGCGGCCCAGCCGCGAGCGGAGCTGACGGTCGAGGAGCAGCGGCAGGTAGCCGAGGCGCTGAACGATGTGCGGCTCTCAGCTCCGAAGGCCTATGCGAAGGCGATGAAGGATTGGCCGGGTCTGTTTGCGGTCCGGGCGGGCGACGGTGCGGCGGGTAACGCTTCGCTGCCGGCCGCAGGTGCCAGGGCGGGGAATACTTTGCTGCCGGTTGGCGGCGCGGGTGCATCGCCGGTGGAAGAACTGAAGGTGGATGCGGAGTTGCAGGCTTCGTTTGGCGAACTGGCGGAGGCGATGCGGGAAAAGAGTGGGCCAGAGACGTTGCGCGAGGTGATTGCGAAGGGTCTGCAACGGGTAAATGCTCGGTATAAGGCGGGCGAGTGCGCGGAATGTGTGAAACCGGACGCGCAGTCGTGGGCGATGGTTTCGCTGGCGGCGTATGCCTCTCCCGTGACCATTGCGACGCAACTGAAGGCGGTCGAGGAGCCGTTCTGGCGCGCCTACTTTTTGGCGATTGCGGCGCAGCAGGTGGGAGAGCCGACGCGGGTGGCGGATCCGACGGCTCGCAGCGTGCCGGGGAAGGAAGAGGCAGAGCCGGAGTAAAGGCCAGGTCTCAACATTTCAATTGATTCCATAAAAAGCAGCTGCGATGGCGGCGATGCGGGGATGAGCATCTCACCTTTTATGCGCGAATGGAAAGCGGAGCTGACGGGGCGGGTGCTGGTGCTGGTGGCCCATGCCGACGACGAATGTGTGGGGTACGGCGCGCTGCTGCAAAAGATGCGCGAGGCCGTGGTGGTGATTGCCACCGATGGGGCGCCGCGCGATGAATTCTTCTGGGGGCGGTATGGGTCGCGGGAAAAGTATGCGGAGGTGCGCCGGGAAGAAGCCCGGCGAGCGGCGCAGGTGGCGGGGGTTCGGGAGCTGGTGCTGCTGGCGGAAGCGGATGGGCGATTGGAGGACCAGCGGCTGTTTTTGAATCTGGCGGCGGCCTATGGGCTGGTGGCAAAGGTAGCGGAGCGGGTGAGGCCGGAGGCGATTGCGACTTTGGCGTATGAGGGCGGGCATCCGGACCACGATAGCTGCAGCGTGCTGGGGGCGCGGTTGGGCGAGCGGCTTGCGGTGCCGGTGTGGGAGACGGCGCTGTATGCAAGGGGTCAGCTTTCAAAATTTCAAGGTTTCAAAGTTTCAGAGGTTAAAGGCAAAGACAAAGGCGCGGAGGGGTCGGGCACGTTGCCTCCCACCTTAGCCGCGCAGAAAGCGCGCGTCGAAGGTGGGGCACCCGACGATCCCACATCTGCCAAAGGCGGGCAGATATGGGGTACCCAGACTGATCCCGATGGGGAGCTGCGGCTGCAGGAGTTTTTGTGCGCGAACGGGAGCGAGGCGAGGGTGGAGATTTCGGCGGCGGAGCTGTCGCGCAAGCGGGCTATGTGCGCGGAATATGTTTCGCAACAGGGGGAGTTTTTGCAGAGCTTCGATCTGGCGCGCGAGGTGGTGCGTCCGCAGGTGCGGTACGACTACGGGCGGGCTCCGCATGAGGGGCGGACGAACTACGAGTGCTGGCAGTGGTGGATGAGCGCGCGCGAGGTGAGTGCTCGTTTTGCCGAGTTTTTGGAGAGCGGGCGATGAGCGGGCGGAACCGGCGATTGCTGCTGGTGGCCTATCCGCTGCTGCCGGTGAGCGACGAGAGCGCGGGCGGGGCTGAGCAGATTCTGTGGACGCTGGAGCGGGAGCTGGCGCGGCGCGGCTGGGAGACAGAGGTGGCCGCTTGTGCGGGTTCGCGCGTGACGGGCAGGCTGACTGCAACGGACGTGGCGGCGGGAGAGCAGTTCGAGAGTGGCGTGCGAGGGCAAGGTCAACTACCCCACCCAAGCAAAAGAGGCTTGGATGGGGCACCCTTGCAAGGTCAACTGCCCCACGTCAGCCAGAAGAAGGCGAACGTGGGGCACCCGGAAGATTGTTTTCCAGAGCGCGAGCGGGAGCATACGGAACGGGTGTTGGCGGCGTGTGCGGAGGGCGGCTATGCGCTGGTGCTGGATCACAGCGGGCATTTCTTCCGGCATGTTTGCGGCGATGGAGCCCGGGTGCGGACGCAGGTTTTGGCGACGCTGCATTTACCTCGCGAGCTGTATGGGGCCGAGGCGTTTGCTGGGGCGTTGGGGAACGGGGCTGAGGGTGCGCGGGGGAGGGTTTGGTTCCACTGCGTGAGCGAGTCGCAGCGGCGGGAGTTTGTGGATCTTCCGCGGATGTTGGGAGTGGTGCGGAACGGAATCGACGTGGCGCGTTTTGCGGCGTCCAGCGATGAAGACGAGAAGGCGGAGTATTTGCTGTGGCTGGGGCGGGTGTGTCCGGAAAAGGCTCCGCACCTGGCGATTGCGGCGGCGGAGCGGGCGGGTTTGCCGATCGTGCTGGCGGGGCAGGTGTATCCGTTTGCGTGGCATCGGCAGTACTGGGAGCGCGAGGTGCGGCCCCGGATCGACGGGCGGCGGGTGCGCTGGGTTCCGCTGCCTTCGTTTGCGGAGAAGACGAAATTGCTGCGGCAGGCGCGGGGCTTGCTGGTGACTTCGCTGGTAGGGGAGACGACTTCGCTGGTGGCACTGGAGGCGATGGCCAGCGGAACTGCGGTGGTCGCCTTCCGCCGGGGTGCGCTGGAGGAAGTGGTGGCCGAGGGAACCGGCTACCTGGTGGATGGCGTGGCGGAGATGGCTGCGGCGTGCGGCAGGCTGGGGGCGATCCGCGCGGAGGATTGCCGGGCGTGGGTGGAGCGGGAGTTTTCCGCCAGGGCGATGGTGGACGGGTACGAGAGGCTGATTGAGGAACTGGTGGAGCTGTAGCGTTTTTATCCTGAACGGGGCGCGTGAAGAATGAAGATTGAGGCGATTACGTTGCGCGAGATCCGCATGCCGCTGGTGGATGCTTTCGAGACCAGCTTTGGGCGCACCACCCAGCGGCGCATTGTGCTGGTGACGGTGCACTGCGAAGGAGTGGACGGATGGGGCGAGTGCACGGCCGGCGAGCATCCGTTTTATTGCGAGGAGTCCACCGACACGGCGTGGCTGGTGCTGCGCGAATATCTGGCTCCGGCGCTGGCGGGCAGGGAGTTGGAGAGCGGACGCGAGGCGGCATTCCGGATGCAGGCGGTGCGCGGAAACCGGATGGCGAAGGCGGCGCTGGAGAACGCGGTGTGGGACGCCGAGGCGCAGATCAAGCAGGTTCCCTTGTCCCAACTGGTGGGAGGCAAGCGGAAAGAGTTGGCGTGTGGAGTTTCGGTTGGAATCCAAGGGTCGCACGAGCAACTGCTGGAAAAGATTGCGGTGGAAGTGGCGGCCGGGTATCAGCGGATCAAGGTGAAGGTAAAGCCGGGGTGGGACGTGGAGGTGCTGGCGAAAATTCGCGAGCGCTGGCCGCGGATTCTGCTCTCCTGCGACGCCAACAGCGCCTACACGCTGGATGACGTGGAGCATTTGAAGAAGTTCGACCAGTTCCGGCTGCTGATGATTGAGCAGCCGCTGTGGAGCGACGAGATATATCTGCACGCGCTGCTGCAGCATGAGCTGACGACCAGCCTGTGCCTGGACGAATCGATTTTGAATGCGCGTCACGCGCTGGCGGCAATCGAACTGAAGGCGTGCCGGATTCTGAATGTGAAGCTGGGACGGGTGGGCGGATTCAGCGAGGCGATCCGGGTGCATGACGTAGCGCTGGCGGCCGAGGTTCCGGTGTGGTGCGGAGGGATGCTGGAGAGCGGGATCGGACGCTCGCACAACCTGGCGCTCTCGTCGCTGACCGGCTTCACCCTGCCGGGCGACGTTTCGGCTTCGGCGCGCTACTGGCGGGAGGACATCATCGAGCCGGAGGTCAGGGTTTCTGCCGAGGGGACGATTGCGCTGAGTCCAGCGCCAGGGCGCGGGTATGCGATTCGACAGGATTTAGTCGAGCGGCTGACGGTGCGGCAGGAGACGATCCGGGGCTCGCAGGGAAACCTCTAGTGGCGGAGCTGGCGTCCTGCGGTGGATCGAAGTGGGTGAGGTAGTCGAGCGCCTGCTCGACGGTCATGGCCGGCACGGGCGTGTAGCCCCAGTCGGTTTCTTCTTCATGGATGTGGATGGATTTGAAGATGATCTCTTTGCCGTCGAAGTGGAGCATCACATGGGTGGTGTCCCAATGGTTCGGGGTGACCTCCTCCTTTTCGACGAGGAAGCGGCCGCCTTTGTAGAGTCGTCCCAGAATTCCCCATCCGAAGTTGACGTCCTTGAAGAGCGTGCCATCGACTTTGGTAAGGCGCCTGGCGGTTTCGTCGACCACGATCTCTCCATGCATTCCGGTGAATACGGCGACCTCGCGGCTGGGCGGATTGAAACCGGCGCGGGGGCTGAACTGGAAGGTGGTGAGCTTGTGGCCGTTGGGTGCCGTCTCGCTTTTGAGGTAAACGAAGTCAAAGGCGTCGGGGATGGAGGCCAGTATTTTGCGGGTGCGGGCGTCGTCCTCCTGCTGGTCTTTTAGCTTGCTCCGCATCTGCTCCGGGTCCAGCAGGGTGCGGACGCGCTCCTGCTCTTCGCGCTGCTGCTGGGGAGTGAGCGGCGCGTCATTGATGAGGACGACGCGGCTGACCGTGCCACTGGGAGTTTGCACGTCGTGCTCAACTTCAGTCTTGTGCCCGCGATCCTTGCGCGTCTTCCAGGCGAACAGGTGGGTTTGGGAGTCGTCTTTGAGCTCGTTCTGGATGGCCTCGCGGATGAGTTCGCCGGGTGGAGTTTGGGGAGACTGGGCGCGGGCGGGCAGGGCAAGCGAGGCGAACAGAATACACAATGGGACCAGGGCGGAGACGGATGGGGCACGGGGCGGTAGTGGCCGGTCGTTCATAACGGGGTCTGACAAAAACACGGACCTTTCATTAGAAGCATTTGAGGGGGCGGACGTTGCAGGGCCACAGCGGGCTCGCCCGCCTCTGGGCGCCGGTTTGCTCCGCATTGGGTTAAGTGCGCAAGAGGGGATACGGCGAAGGCGGATGGGGGTAGAATGGGAGAGGAATGAGGCCTGCAGGCGTTTGCCCGTGGGGCCTGGGTTCGTTATAGTCAAAAGAGGCTATGCTTGCGTAGTTGCAAGAGGATAACGAACCGGCTGCCAGTGTGGAGGTAGCCAAGCAGAACAGTGAACGGGAGTAATCCGATGTGGAAAACACGCAAAGACGACGAAACTCCGTCAACTTTTACCCCGCAGCCCCCGGCACCGGTCGCTCCGGTAGTTCCCTCGTATCAACCATCCCGTGTTGCGGAGACTCCAAAAATGGAACCAAATCGCACTGATGTAGCTCATATCGGCAAGTCGGTCATCATAAAAGGCGAGCTTTCTGGAAGCGAAGATCTTTACCTCGATGGCGAAGTTGAGGGCAACATCGACCTGCACAATCACAATCTGGTGATCGGGCCCAACGGCCGGGTGCGTGCCAACGTGTTTGCCAAGGATGTGGTCATCCACGGCACGGTGGACGGCTCCGTGACAGGCGTAAACAAGGTCGAGCTGAAGAAGTCGGCGCTGCTGAACGGCGACATCATGACGCAGCGCATCGTGATTGAAGACGGAGCGTTTTTCAAGGGCTCCATCGATATCCGCAAGGGCGAGCCGGCGAAGGCGGTTGCCAACGCGCCGGTGGCCTCGGCCTCATCCGTTCCAGCGGCCAATGCCGTGGTAGTGGGCGCGGTGGAACGCGAGAAGTAGTGTGCAAAGTATGAGGGCCGGCTCACGCGGGTGGGCCGGTTCAAACTTTCCAACCTGGGCCAGGTCTCCTGTGGGGTTCCTTCGCAATCTATTCGGCGGCGGCAGTGCGCCTGCATCTTTGCAGGGCGAAGGCGGAGTGCGGATTCCCCGGCGTTCGACGGGATTCCACCACTTTACGCGGGCGATTCTGCGGCCGGATGGGCAGACGATCCTGGACTTGGGGCCAACCTCGAGCAGCAACCTGCAATTCATCACCGGCCTGGGACACAAGGCATACAACGACGACGTGCTGATGGCGGCCCACGCCGAACGGTTTCGAATTCCCGGAGCCGAAGAGGGCAGCACGACGGTGGATGTGGAGCGCTTCCTCGACGAAGAGCTCAAGTACGACGCGGAGTCGTTTGACGCGGTGCTGATGTGGGACGTTTGCGACTACCTGCCGGAGCCGCTGGTGAAGCCGGTGGTGGAGCGCATCCGCAGCATTACCAAGCCGCGGGGCGCGCTGCTGGCCTTCTTCCACACGCGCGACGCGGGCGCGGAGGCTCCGTACTACCGCTATCACATCAAGAACGACGAGACGCTGGAGTTGCAGCAGGGGCCGCGCTTTGAACTGCAGCGCGTCTTCCAGAACCGGCACGTGGAAAACCTCTTCCACGATTACACCTCGATCAAATTCTTCCTGGGCAAAGATAATATTCGCGAGATATTGCTGGTTCGCTAGGTAAATCTGGCCGGATGCAAAACACGCAGACCTAGAGCTTTCTCGAATGGATCGAAGTCGCGATCGCGATGAAGAAGCGTGTGACCCTCGGACAGACAGAAGGTAGCGATCAGGCAGTCAATGGTCTTGCGGACGGTATAGCCTCGGCTTCGGAGAAGGCGGTAGTTCTGAGCAGAGGCCACGGCCAACTCGACTCCTCCCGTGATGAACACCTCGAACAGGCAGAGGTCTCGGCGAAGCCGCTTGAAAGTCGAGTCGTCGCGGACACCCTGAAGGATTTCGCACACAATGAGGTCGGTCAATCCGATCCGCTGCTGATTCAGTTCCCGGTCTAACCAATCCGTGTGCGGATTCGCGATGCCTCCGAAGTAGTCGATCCAAACCGTTGTGTCCACGATGATCATGCGGGAGAGATCCCCCGGCTGCGGCCGCGGCGAGACTCGTTGAGGTTTCCTTCCCACTTCACCTTGCCCCGGAGCTTCCTGATTTCTGCCTGAGAGTGTGTCTCAACAAGCAAGCGCAATCCAGCTTCGACGGCGGCTCTTTTCGTACGTGCACCACTGCTGCGCATGGCTTGATCGATCAAGCCATCATCGATTTCGATATTGGTTCGCATGGATGTGTACCTCAGTGTGTAAGAATCGCACAGTTATGTGTATACGTTCAACCGGGAAGAATCGCTCGGCGGCTGAAAAGCCCGGGGCGGCACGGGCTTTTCAGCCGCGCAGGGATTCTTCGCTTCGCTCAGAAGGACACCCTCGATAAACTAAGCAGTCTCCAACTCTTCTTCCAGTTGCTGTTTGTCGTACAGGGCGGTGTAGTAGCCGTCGAGCGCGAGCAACTCGTCGTGGGTGCCATATTCGACGATGTGTCCCTGGTGCAGGACGGCGATGCGGTCGGCGTTGCGCACGGTGGAGACGCGGTGGGAGATGAAGATGGTGGTGCGTCCGTGCATGAGTTGGCGCAGGCCGTTGAGTATCTGGTCCTCAGTGTGGGTATCGACGCTGGCGAGTGCGTCGTCGAGTACCAGGATGCGTGGCTCGCGGATGATGGCGCGGGCGATGGCGGCGCGCTGCTTCTGGCCTCCGGAGAGCGTGACGCCGCGCTCGCCGACCATGGTTTCATACTTTTCGGGAAAGCCCTCGACATCGGTGGCGATGTTGGCGATTTCGGCTGCGCGCTGGATCTGTTCATCGGTTGCGTCTTCGACGCCGAAGGCGATGTTTTCGCGGATAGTGGCGCTAAAGAGGAAGGTTTCCTGGGGGACGAAGCCGATGGCGCGGCGTAGGGTTTCGAGCGAGTAGTCGCGGATGGGGCGGCCATCAATGAGCAGCGATCCGGGTGCAGCGTCGGCCAGGCGGGGAATGAGCGAGACCAGGGTGGATTTGCCGGAGCCGGTGGGACCTACGATGGCAAGACTCGATCCGGCAGGGATTTTGAGGTTGACGTTGCGCAGGACGGTGGGGCCGGCTTCGACGGCGGACGAGAGCGGGATCACGCCGGGTTGGGATTCGGCTTGCGCCGATTGGCGGCTGTAGGCGAAGGTGAGATTGCGGAATTCGATTTCGCCGCGGATGGGCGCAGCGGAATCTTTTTCCACGTTCGGATCGTCGGCGATGGTCGGCTGCTGGCGGAGGATTTCTTCGATGCGTCCCATCGAGGCGGTGCCGCGCTGAAAGATGTTGAGGACCCATCCGAGGGCGATGACGGGCCAGGTGAGCTGGAGCATGTAGGCGGTGAAGGCGACGAAGCCTCCGACGGAGATGCGATGTTGCAGCACCTCGCGGCCGCCGACCCAGAGGACGATGACGAGGGCAAAGCCGAGCATCAATTCCAGGGTGGGCCAGAGCATTCCCATGAGGCGCGCCAGCGGGAGCGAGCGGTTGATGTAGTCGGTGTTTTCTTTCTCGAAGAGCGCGACTTCGGATTCTTCCTGCGCGTAGGCGCGGATGAGGCGTGCGCCGGAGAAGTTCTCCTGGGCGCGGGCGCTGATGTCACTGAACTTGGCCTGGATGCGTTCGAAGCGCTGATGGATGAGGGCTCCGAAGTATTGCACGATGATGCTGGCGACGGGCAGCGGGAGAAACGCCCACAGGGTGAGCCGGGGACTGATGCGGAGCATGTAATAGAGCGCGGCGATGGTGAAGACGACGGTGTTGGCCGAGTACATGATTCCGGGGCCGAGCAGGGTGCGCACGGCATTGAGGTCGTTGGTGGCGCGGGCCATGATGTCGCCGGTGCGGGTGCGCTGGTAGAAGCCGGGGTCGAGCGATTCGAGATGGCGGAAGAGATCGTTGCGCAGGTCGAACTCGATCTCGCGCGAGATGCCGATCATGATCCAGCGGGTGAGGAACTGGAAGATTCCTTTGCTGAGGGCGACGGCGACCAGCAGCCAGCACCAGGAGAGCAGTTTGCCGTGAGTGACTCCGTGGTTGAGGTCGTCCACAATGCGCTGGATGATGCGCGGGGCCTGGACCATGATTCCGTTGGTGATGAGGACAGCGAGGCTCCCGGCGAGATAGTTCTTCCAGTAGCGCTTCATGTAAGGGAATAAGGGCCGGAGGCGGGAGAGTTGCAAGGGCAGTCACCTGTGCGAACAACGAATGCGATATAGATGTGATTTTAGCAGCGGTGGGTGCAGGGAAGAACAGCCCCACTCAAGCCAAAGGAGGGCTTGAATGGGCCACCCGGCGGTTCTGAAGTTGAGTGCCTCACTAGCGGGAAAGGATATTTGGGCTTCGCTGGGATCGTTCGCTGCGCTCACGATGACACCACTCAAAAGCGTTGCAGGCTACGTCGGAACTTTGAGTAGCAGATATCCGCCGAGCAAGGCGAAGATGAGGTCGGGGGCCCAGGCGGCCATGGCGGCGGGGAGCTGGCTGGCGTTGCCCATGGCTTCGAAGAGTCCGGCGGCGACGAAGTAGATGATGGCGACGCTGAGGGCGACGGCGATTCCGGTGAGCGCGCCTTTGCGTCCGGCGGAGAGCGAGAAGGGAACGGCGAGGATCGCCATGACGAGGGTGATGAGGGGATAGGCGAACTTCTTCTGCAACTGGACGTTGAGGCGGACGACATCGAAGCCGCTCTGCTGCAGGTCGGCGATGTAGGCGCGCAGTTCCTGGGAGTTCATCTCCGAGCTTTGGCGCACTTCTTTTTTGAAGTAGGAGGGCGGCTCGATGAACAGGGGGAAGGTGTCGGCGTCGAAGGCGTGGTAGCTCTGGATGGCCGATCCCTGGAAGGTGCGGGCCCATCCCTGCTCGAAGACCCACTTGTTTAACTGCGACGACCAGCGTGCGCGCGCGGCGTGGACGCGTTCGGTCAGTTCGAAGGTTACGGGATCGAACTGGAAGGCGGTGATGTTGGCGAAGGTGTCCTGGTCGGGATCGAAGAACTGGTAGTAGTAGATGGTGTTGTGCTCGCCGAAGATCCACTTGCGGTCAGGGCGCAGGTAAGTTTGCGCGGGCTTGCCCTTGATTTCGTTGCGCAGCGTTTCCTGGCGCTGGTTGGCCTCGGGGATGTAGAGCTGATCGAAGAAGTAAAGGCTGGTGCTGATGGCGGCGGCGATGACGAAGATGGGGAAGATGACGCGGTAGATGCTGGTCCCGGTGGCCTTCATCGCGGTGATTTCGTTGGTCTTCTGCAGCAGGCCGAGGGTGGTGAGGACGGCCAGCAGAACGCTGAGCGGCGTCATGATGTAGATCATCGACGGAGAGACGTTGAGCAGATACTCGCCCACCATAATCATCGGAATGCGGTTGCGGAGGATGTCTCCGAGAAGTTCGAAGAAGGTAAAGACCAGGGTGAGCAGCAGGAACGAAAGCAGGATCATGGCGAGGTACATGGCGAAGTCGCGCAGGATCAGCTTGTCGAGGATGAGCGGGTAGCGGGCTCCGCCGTGTTCTTTCGCGGCAGCGGCGCGGTTGGGATGGCGGACGGCGGCGATGCGCTTGCGTCGGCGGTTGACGAGAAGGCGGTGGCGAATCCCACCGTAGAACGCGTCCCATGTGGTGCGAAGCGCGCCGAGATCGATGAACGAATACTCGACGCGGCGGATCAGGAAGAGGCCGGCGGCGAAGAAAACAAAGTTGGCCGCCCAGACACCGGCTGCGGGTGGAATGCGTCCGCTGCGGCCGAGCGAGATTCCGGTGAGGGAGATGAAGTAGTAGAGAAAGACGAGGGCGATGGTGAGCACGAAGCCCATGCTCTTGCCTCCCTTTTTGGAGGAAAGGCCGAGCGGAACGCCGACCAGGGCGAGAACCAGGCAGGAGGTAGGCAGGGCAAGCCGGCGGTGGAACTCGACGAGATACCAGCGGGCGCGGGCGGCAGGCGTGTCCTGGGCATTGCGCGGCTTGCCGGTGTTGGCTTCGGGATGGTGGCCGCGGTACCAGAGCTCGCGGGTGGGCATTTCGGCAACGGGGACGAGCTCGGCCTTGGTCTCCTCGGGTTCGGGGAGAGCGACGGGCAGATCGGTTTGCGAGAAGGTTGAGATCTCGTACTGCTCAGGGTTCTGCGGGAGAGCCTCTTGCTGCGATCCCTGGTTGAGGTGCATGTGGATGAAGTCGGGATTGTCGGCGAGGATGACGCCGTCGCGGGCCACGGTGATTTTGGGGGCAGCCGGGTCGCTGACATCGGCGAGGAAGACGCCGCGCCAGCGCGAGGCGTTGGAGCCGGAGCGGACATCCTGAACGTAGAGCACCAGGTTTTTGAAGTCTTCATAAAAGACGCGGGGCTGAATTTCAAAGGAGGCCTGGGAGCTGCGCAGCTTGCCTTCCAGGCGCGAGAGCGCGGCCGAGGAAGTCGGGGCGAGCCAGATGTTGTTGCCGAGAGCGAGCAGCCAGGTGGCGATGGCAAAGACGGCGACGATGCGGACGAACTTCCATGCGCCCAGGCCGCTGGCGCGCATGGCGGTGATTTCGCTGTCGGCGGCCAGGCGGCTGAGCCCGATGAGGATTCCGACGAGCAGGCCCATGGGGATGGTGATGGTGCAGGCCACGGGCAGGGTGAGCAGGAAGAGCTGGGCAACGCTGGGCAGCGGAGCACTGTCGCGGACGACGATTTCCAGCAGGCGTCCGAGGTCGCGCATGAAGATGACGAAGGTGAACAGGGTGACGCCGATGGCGGCGTGCTGGACGACCTCGGAAAGAATATAGCGGGAAAAAATCTTCACAGCGCGACCTCAGGCGCCAGCTGGACAGAATATGTGAATCGGAAGCGAGTTCTTTCGAGAGTCTAGCATGGCCGCCGGGGCCGGGTACTGCTATCCTAGTCGGGTTCTGCAGTACCATTCAGCACCATGAATCCGGGCTCATACTTCTGATGGCGCAAGGCAAGCTTCGAGTACTCCTTCTTTGGCACATGCACCAGCCCTTTTACAAGGACCTGGTGAGCGGCGAATATCGCCTGCCCTGGGTGCGTCTGCACGCGCTCAAAGACTACTACGGCATGGTGAAGCTGCTGGAAGAGTTTCCGCAGGTCCACCAGAACTTCAACATGGTGCCGTCGCTGGTAGCGCAGATCGAGGATTACAACTCCGGGGTTTTCAAGGACCCGTTCTGGGACGTCGCCGCCAAGCCCGCCGGGGAGCTGAGCCTGGATGAGAAGCACTTTGCGCTGACGTATTTCTTCCAGGCGCACGGAGAGCGGATGATCGGGCGCTATCCGCGCTACCGCCAGCTATGGGAGCAGGTGCGGGCGGCGGGATCGGTCCCGGCCAACGCAGCCATCACCTTTGGCGAGCGCGACTACCGCGATCTGCAGGTGCTGTCGCAGATTGCATGGTTCGACGAGTATTACCTGACGGACCCGGCGGTGAGGGAGCTGATCGCAAAAGGGCAGGGATATACCGAGGAAGACCAGCGCTTCATCATGAGCAAGCAGCATGAGATTCTGCGCGGGGTGCTGCCGGCCTATCGCGCGGCGTCCGAACGCGGCTCGGTGGAACTGTCGTCCACGCCGTACTATCATCCAATTCTTCCGCTACTGTGCGATACCAACACGGGCAGGGAGTCGGTTCCGGGACTGCCGCTGCCGAGCGAGCGCTTCCGGCGTCCGGACGACGCTGAGGAGCATATACGGCGGGCCCTGGACGCGCACGAGCGCAGCTTTGGGACGCGTCCGGTGGGGATGTGGCCGAGCGAGGGATCGGTCTCCGACGAAGTGCTGCGCATTGCGGCGGGGCTGGGCGTGCAGTGGATGGCCACCGACGAAGGCGTGCTGGGACGCAGCCTGAATCACGAGATGAGCCGCGATCCGGAAGGCTTCCTGGACCACGGCAGCGCCGAAAAGCTCTACAACATTTACCGCTGGGAGCGCGACGGGCAGACGATGAACATGGTCTTCCGCGACCACCGGATCAGCGATCTGCTGGGCTTTGTGTACGCGGGGATGCCCGCGGAGGATGCGGCTCAACATCTGGTGAACAATGTCAAAAGGGCGGCTGCGCCGGTGCTGGAATCGGGGCGCGACGCGGTGGTGTCGATCATTCTGGACGGGGAAAACGCCTGGGAGAGCTACGAGGAGAACGGGCGGGATTTCCTGCGCCGCTTCTACGGCAAGCTGCAGGGCGATTTGCAGATCGAGCCGGTGACGATCGCAGAGGCGATTGCGCGGCAGAAGACGGAGAGCTTTGGCAAACTGCGCGGGCTGGTTCCGGGGTCGTGGATCAACGCCAACTTCAACGTCTGGATTGGAGCGCCGGAGGACAACAAGTCCTGGGACTACCTGGCCCAGGCGCGCGATTTTTATGACGACAACGCCAGCCGCGCGCGGGAGGATCAGCGCAAGCTTGCCTACGAGGAGCTGCTGATTGCCGAGGGCAGCGACTGGAACTGGTGGTACGGTCCGGAGCACCACTCGGCCAACGATAGCGACTTCGACGAGTTGTACCGCAAGCATCTCTCCAACGTGTACACGGCGCTGGGCGGAGTTCCGCCGGATCACCTGGCGCGGCCGATTTCGGGAGTGCTGGCGCGCACCAAGTTTGTGCCGCAGACGGCCTACGTGCATCCGGCGATCGATGGGCAGGTGAGCAGCTACTTTGCCTGGATGGGCGCGGCGATGTTCTCCAGCGACCGGCGGGGCGGCAGCATGCACGGCAAACTGTTTGTGCTGGAGGCAATCTACGCCGGCATCGACGAGGCGCACCTGTATGCGCGTCTGGATTTTGCGGCGCAGCTGCCGGAGAGCGTGACCATGGCGACGCTGCATCTGGCGCTGAGGGACGGCGAACTGGCGGTGTCGAATTTCCGGCTGGAAGCCGAGGTGGCGCAGGGAGTGCTCAGCGGCTGGAAGCTGGTGCAGGACGGCACGCGCGCCGCGCTGGCAACCATGAAGCAGCCCAAGGGCGCCGAGGTGGCGCTGGGCAAGGTGTCTGGCACTGAAGCTGCCCATGGAACTGCTGGGCGCCGAAGAGGGCAACACCTTTAATCTGCGCTTTGTGCTGTACCGGGATAGGTTGCCGGTGGACGCGCTGCCGCAGGAAGGCTCGCTGGAGATTCAGGTTGCGCCGGAAGATGTATTGATCGAAATGGCCTACGAGTCGCAGTAGGCGGGAAACGAAAAATTGCCGCAATGCAACGGAATGAAGCCGCCCTTCAAACCGTACGCTGGCTTCAACACAATCGAAAAGGGGCCATTGAGTACAATCGAATTCGGCCACCTCTGCAAACATCCGAGTCTCGATGCAGTTCCCGTTCTGGGATAGTGAGCTACTTGCCCTGTTATCGCCAGCAATCCAACAAGCAGGTTACGTTTAGAGTAGGTACGCTTTGCGCAACTGCCGCTGAATCGGATCAGTAAGACTGCTCGTAGATGTACCATTCCGGGGCGATTCTTTTGTAACGGTAACCCTCCGAGCGGCCCGATTCACGGTTTTCGATGCAGGGCGACTCGGTGTGCACGTACCCCCTTAAGGGTGTTCCGCAATGGAGATAACTCACCGAAATCTCAGCGGGTACGATGCCCCATTCCCAAACGAAGACAATGGTATCGCTTGAGTCTTTAGATCTTGCTGTCCCATCTCCGAGACCTGTCCAAAAGAAAATGCTCCGATATTCGTCCCATCTCTGCTTTGATATTCCCCACTCCGACTCTGCGCGTGGCCAAGCCAAACTGTCCTGCCTCCACGTAAAATCTTGAGCGATGCGGCTCATGTTCCGATCTTGATCCATCATCTCGGCCAGCCGATTTAGATCAGTCTGTTGGCGCTCAAAGCGCCATTTCAGCTCCGCGTCGCTAGGTTTATGGAATATTAGCCAAAGCACCGCAAGAAGTTCGACGATGCCCATAAACGTAAAGCCGACGATTCTTAAAACCTTCATAGGCGCGAATCCGAGTCCATGTAGTATTCCACAAACACAGCTCCTCATTGTTAGCGGTAAATCGCCAAGTAGCTCACTATCCCAAAAAGGAACTCTGGGGCTTATGGAGGCGGCCTGCATCCCCACATTTGCCAACAGAGGGCAAATATGGGCCACCCGTCGTCGTTTGTGATTCTTACACCTTGGAAGACTTCAGCCGAGCAGGTCGCGCAGTTTGCGCGCCAGCACGGCGAGGCTGAAGGGCTTCTGCAGGAACGCGACGCCATCCATCTGCACCCCGACGGCGTCATCGATGTATCCGGACATGAATACGGTCTTCATGTTGGGCCGGATGTCGGCCAGCGACTGTGCGAGCTCGCGGCCGCTCATCCTGGGCATGGCGACATCGGAGATCATGAGGTGGATGGGCTCCCTGTAGTGGTTGGCGATGGCCAGCGCCTGCTGGCCGGATTCGGCGGCGAGGATGGTATAGCCAAGTCCGGTGAGGAACTGGCCCATGGATGCGCGGAGAGCTTCCTCATCTTCGACGATCAGGATGGTTTCATTGCCGTGCAGGAGCCAGTTGGCCTGGTAGAGCTCCTCCTCGGAAAGATCGTGCTGGATGCGGGGGAGATAGACGCTGAAGCATGCGCCTTGTCCCGGCTCACTTTCGCACAGCAGGTAGCCGCCGCTTTGTTTGACGATCCCATAGACGCTGGCCAGGCCGAGCCCGGTTCCTTTACCGACGCTCTTGGTGGTGAAGAAGGGCTCGAACATGCGCTCCTGCACTTCCTGCGAGATGCCGGTTCCGGTGTCTGTGACGGAGAGCACGGCGTAGTCTCCTGGCGCCATGAACGGATAGCGCGCGATGAGGCTGGCGTCGGCGGTGGTGTTATGGGTTTCCAGGGTGAGGATGCCGCCCATGGGCATGGCGTCGCGGGAGTTGACGCCGAGGTTCATGAGTACCTGGGAGATCTGGTCGGGATCGGCGCGGACGGTCCAGAGCGATGCGGCGGGTTCGACGCGCAACTCGATGTCTTCGCCGATCAGCCGCTGCAACATTTTGGCCGATTCGGCGACCGCATCGTTGAGATTGAGCGGGACCGGGGAGAGCACCTGCTTGCGGCTGAAGGCCAGCATCTGCGCGGTAAGGTTGGCGGCACGTCCGGCGGCGTGGAGGATGGCCTGGGTGTTGCGACGCGCGGCGTCCTTGGCGCCCAGGCTGTCCTCGAGGATCTCGGTGTAGCTGCGGATGACCATGAGGAGGTTGTTGAAGTCGTGGGCGATGCCTCCGGCGAGGCGTCCGACGGCCTCCATCTTCTGCGCGTGGCGGAACTGCTCCTCAAGCCGCTTGATCTGCTCTTCGGCCTGCTTGCGGCCGGTGATGTCCTGGACGACTCCGGTCAGCTTGACGGGTTGGCCGGAGGCATCGCGAACGAGATTGCCCCAGATGGCGAGCCACCGGATGGCGCCCTCCGGGGTGCGGATGCGGCACTCGGCGCTGAGGCTGCGGTCGGAGGTTTCCATCTGCGTGCGGATTGTGAGGAAGTGCTCGCGATCCTCGGGAAGGACGTAGGCCAGCACGGATTCGGCGGTGAGGACCGCATCGCCGGACAAGCCGGCCATGGAGCGTGCCGTAGCGTCGCAGGTGAGGATGCCGGTTGCCAGGTCGCGGCTCCAGACGCCGAGCTGGGCGGCGTCCAGAGCGGTGTGCAGCTGCTGGCGGCTGGCGCTGAGTTCCAGTTCGGTTTGCTTGCGGCTGGTGACGTCGATCACGGCGCCGACGGTGCGGATGGGATGGCGGACAGCGCCCGTGCCTTCAAAAAAAGTTTGGGCACGCACGAAGAGCCAGCGGATGCCATTGGGATGGAGGATGCGGTGCTCGCGCTGCAGCAGCCCGTCGCCGGATGGATCGAGGCTGCGGTGCAAGGCCGCCACCAGCGGCTCGCGGTCTTCGGGAAGGATGCGCGCCAGGATCTCATCGGCCGTGGGCGAAGTGCTGTTGTCCAAGCCGTAGATGGCGCGGAAGGTTTGGGAGCTGTGGGCCAGGCCGGTGGCGTGGTCATGCTCGAAGATGCCCATGCAGCCGATGTTGACCGCCTGCATAAGCCGCTGCTCGCTCTCGCGGAGAGTTTCCTCGGCGAGAAAGCGGGCGAGCGCGACGGCAAGGTGATTGGCGAGGCTCTCCCCAAAATGGACGTTCTCCTGGGTGAAGCGTCCCGCGCGCTTGTCATTGAGTTGAAGCAGCCCGATGCGCTGCTGGCCGGCCTTCAAGGGGATGAGGGCGATGGACTGAAAGCCCTCCCCGCTGCAACGGCCGCGGTGGGTTGGCGGCCTGCAGGCCGGGCAACCGGTCATCGTCGGCGCTGCTGGTCCAGAAGCTGCCGTGGGCGGTGAAGAATGGCTGGGAAGGGTCGAAGCGGCCGGTGATGACCTCTCCGCAACGGCATTCGAGGGCAGGGCCGGCGCCGTCATGAATAATTTCGCCGAAACAGTCGCGAGCGGCGAGGTTGTTTTCGCAGCCGAGGAACTCTTCGGAAAATCCCAGGGCGTGGGCGTAGGGAAAATCGTTGCCGCGGCGGAGGCGGATGGCCACGGCTTGGCATTGGCTATGCTGCTGGAAGAAAGCGACCGCCGCACTAATCAGGCTTGGCAGGGAGTCGCTGGCGTTGACCAGGCGGAAGAACTCGATGGTGAGTTCGCGCTCCTGCTCCCAACGCAGAGGCTCCGGGCACGGACGGGCCTGAACTGACGGAGAAAGTGTGTCTCCCGTTGCTTCCGGAATCTTGCCGTGCTCTGACATGGAGCTATCCCATGATCTCGATAAAACTGCCTATGAATTATTGCTTAAAGTTACTACACTCCAGCTGCACGCAACATGCTGCCATGGGGCCGGGATGGTGTGATGAACGAAAGGCCTTGTACTGTAGACAGCCATACGGTAGCGTATCGTGTCCATTAGGACAAGTATCGTTAGTAACATTCGGTGGCGCGCCCCGCAAAAATTGGGGCCGGAATAGGTCTGGATTGGTTGGAGCGGTTAGGATTGGGAGAAGAAGCGCGCCGGTAGCGGCGGGCGGCGAGGGGAATGCGAAGATGGCCGAACTGATCAGGACCGGGGTCTCGATCGAACAGGATCTGTTGGAGAAGTTCGACAAGCTGATTGCCAAGCGAGGCTATGGAAACCGCTCCGAAGCCTTACGGGATTTGATTCGCGAGATGCTGGTTTCCGAAGAGGTGAATGCCAACAAGCCGGTGGTGGCGACCCTGTCCATGGTCTATGACCACCATCGCCCCGAGCTCTCCAACAAACTGAACGCGGCGCAGCATCATCATCACGGCAATGTGCTGGCGGCGACCCACGTGCATCTGGACGAGAACAACTGCCTGGAAGTGGTCATTATGAAAGGACCAGCCGGCGAGGTGAAGCACCTGGCCGACCACATGCTGAGCTTGCGCGGCGTGAAGCACGGGAAACTGGTGATGACCTCGACGGGCAAGGGGTTCTGAGGGCCAGGAATTTGAATCCCCGGCCCTCCGCACAGGTTGAGCAGTGAATCGATTCGTCGAAACTTCTTTACTTGCCGAAACTGTAAACTAACCCGAATCGCGCCTGAATCGGCTCGACGGGGTGCATGACCCTTGTGAATGCCGCGTTCGCATTCACAGCGCTTGCAACCAGCTCCTGCCCTGCCAATGTTGTTGGTGGCGTCGCTGGCAGCCCCAGGCCGGCGGCCGGCGCTATCTGGGATACATAGGCGTAGTCAACGTCGTGATCCCGGCGGTTAAACAAATTCAACACTTCGCCCAAAACGCTCCAGTGCTTGTTGAATTCATACCTGGCCCCCAGGTTGACCAAACACGTTGAGGGCGAGGTATAAAGTCCGTCGGACGTCAAATAGCGCGGGCCAAAGTAGCGCAGGCGCAAACTCACCGAAAAGCCTTTGTATTCGTGCAGTGTGGCGCCCGCTGAAACCACCCACCGAACTGCTTCGGGCACAAGCTTGCCGTACGGATTTTGCAGGTATGCGCCGCCCCCGATCGGCACAAGACCATAGCAATTTGAGTTTCGTGGGCAAAGCTGCATGGCACCCGTCGGGGTGTTGGTGGTGTAGAACGTCGAATCGTCTGGGTCGTTTTGGGTAAAAATGGCGCGGGAGTCCGCAAAGTCAGCGTCAAAAACCAAATGTTCCTGTGGCGTGTAGTAGTTCCCAACTTCGAAGCCATAGCGGTTGCTCGACTGTGCTGAAGCAGACGTGCCTCCAGTGTCGCCATCCTGTAGCAGTTCGGAATTACTGTGGAGATACCAGACCTCAACGGTGCTCTGCAGATGTGGGGCGGCCGCCGTGCGCACGCCGACCTCCGCGCCTTTGGTTTGGACCAGAAAGGGGACTTTAATCGGGACCGGCGTGTTGTAGTAAGGGTAGTCCGGCGAAACCGGTTCATACAGTTGGGTTGCGCCACGCACGTCGTTGGTGTGGTAACTGGCTCCGCCCTGCACATAGATCTCCGTATTGGCCCACGGTCCGAAGATCAAACTTGCTTTAGGGCTGGGCAGGAACTTGTTGATCGATTGGTGGGTGTTGGGATTGAAGTTGGCAGGGAATGGATCGTCGGGATAGCTGGGGTTGGTGGGATTAGTAAAGCTGGTGACGACACCTATGCCGTCGTCGCCGCGCAGGGCCACTTCCGAGCGGAATTTGTTCGCCCACTGGATTTTACTTTCCACCCAGAAACTTCCGATCGTCTCCGTAAATTTATTGATATCCGTGTCCACGGGTAAAACCGCGATCTGATCGAGAAGGGAAGGCTTATCCAGATAGTTGGCTGTATAGAAAGTTTTGCTTGTACGCACGCGATCTTCCGTCCGGAAAAGACCGTTGTGGATCCAATCGTTACGAAGCTGGATGCCGAACGTGGTTTCCGCCCTGCGGCCAAACCATTGGCTGAAGATCGTGTGGCGTGCATCCAATCCCGCCACCCAGCGCCTGTCCTGCTGTTCGAACTGGTCTCCCTTGTAGGGGTCGACCAGGTAGTAAGTGAAATCGGAAAACAAATTGAGATCGTAATAAAATCCGTAGGCCATGAGTTTCGTGGCGGAATGCGCGCCCTGGCGATGCCATTCACCCTGCAAGCCATAACGCTGTGATCTGCCACCGTCAGTCGGGCTCAGTGAGCCGAAGAAACCGACGACGGGGATGGCCGGATAGGGGAGTTGATCGCTCGAGTTCCATCGAGCTCCATCGTAGGCGCGGGCCGTGATGCTGAAACCCTTGTCGTCTCCGCCCTGGCTGTAGGTCAGCAGGCCGTTGAATTTGTAAAAATTGTCCCGATGTATCCATGGGCCGTCATCGTGATACGCTTCTCCGCCGTACAGCAAATTGCCCTTGCCGAGCTTTCGCGAAATGCCGAAAACGAAACGCTCAAAGTTATACTGCCCCCCCTGGACCTCGAAGAAGTTCTTGGGCAGCGTCTTGTAAAACACCACGTGGGCATTTCCCGCCGAGCCATAGTCGCCCACGTCCGCGTAATAAGGACCTTTTGCGGCATCCACCCTCTCCACGAGCTCCGGGATGACGACGTTCATGTCCGAGTATCCCTCGCCGTGCGCATGCGACGGCAGGTTGAGCGGCATACCATCGAGGAAAATGGCGATATCTGTGCCGTGGTCGAGATTGAAGCCGCGAAGAAAATATTGGTTGGCCTTACCGCCGCCGGCGTGTTGCGTGATGATGAGACCGGGAAGCGCCTCCAGAATTTCCCCCGAACGAAGAATCGGACGATCTTCAAGTTCCTTTGCGCCCACCGTTATCTGGCCGGCGGAATCGGCAATTCCGACGAGGTCGTCCTCCCGGCCCTGCACGTTGATGGCGGTGCTCACCGAGCCCACTGCCAGTGAGATGTGCAGGGCAGGAGTCTCGGTAGTCCCTATCGTGACGGGCATTTCTTTGGTTTCAAAACCGGGATCAGATACCACGAGTGAATAATTGCCTGCCGCGAGTCCAGAAATAAGGAAGGAGCCGTTCGTGTCCGACTTTGTCGTTTGTTGTACGGTACCGTTCGCGCTTAGAACCTGCACGGTAGCCCCGGCAATCATCGCGCCAGACGGGTCAACGACAGTTCCTGATAGCTGAGTGATTCCTTGGGCAACTAGAAGGCTGGGAACAAGAAGCAAGCAGAACAGCACACATTTCCATTTCATTGCAGCAGCACCCTCCCTTGGACGGAAAGTGCAACCGGATATCAGATGACCGTCCCCGGCAGAGCTCCCTGCGAACCTTTCTCGTATCAATTCAGACTCCCGGCAAATACAAGTATTACGTTTTAATAATTCGTGCTACGAATATCTCACACCAGCTCTGATGGTACGGCAAGAGAAAAAGTTTGATCACCGGGAAGCGTCCGGCGCGGAGGCAGCCGCGAAAGGCCATTGGCGGCGCCGCAGAGAGAGTAGCAGAAATGCGACCACGCCCAACCCCGCGAACAGCAGGCCGCGGCCCACGAGTGCGTGCTTGTCTACCAATACCAGGGAAAAGCCGGCCAGGGTGATGACGACCGGCAGGGGGTAGAGCCACATGCGGAATGGGCGCGGCTGATTGGGATTGGTGATGCGCCAGAAGACGGCTCCCACGGCCTGCAAAAGAAAGAGTAGCAGGATGCGGATGACCACCAGGGCAGAGACCAGGTCGCGCAACTGAAACACACAGAAGACGCAGGCCAGGCCGCCGAGCAGCAGAACACTGGTGGTAGGGAAGTGATCGCGAGGATGTATGCGCCGAAAGATGGCGAAGAAATTTCCGTCGCGCGCGGCGGCAAAGGGAATGCGCGAGTATCCGGCAAGCAGAGAGAAGACGGAGGCGAAGGCGGTCCATACCACGAGGAGTGCGACCACGGTTCCGGCCCAGCGTCCGTAAACCAGCTCGGCGGCGCGGGCGGCGACGAAGTTGCGTGCGGTGCCGTGAGCCATGGTCGCAATCTCCGTGGCGGGCATCACGCCGAGCACGCTGAGATTCATGGCAATGTAGAGGACGGCGACGGCGGCGATGGAAAGCAGCATCGAGCGCGGAATGGTCTTGTGCGGCTCGACGACTTCTTCGCCGAGGAAGCAGATGTTGTAGTAGCCCCAGTAATCGTAGAGGGCGATGAGCAGCGCGGCGGAAAAGGCTGCGCCGAAGCCGGATTCGGGCAGGGTTTGCCATCCGGGGGGAAATGCGATGGAGCGATGGAAGTGGGAGAGCCCGAGGAAGATGACGAATCCCATGGTGAGGAGCACACCGGCCCAGAGGAATTTCGAGATGCGTCCTACGGCGGCAATGCGCCGATAGACCAGAAAGGTTGCGAAGGCGGCGGCCAGCATTGCCAGCAACGT
Source organism: uncultured Acidobacteriota bacterium (assembly GCA_963742165.1). Lineage (GTDB taxonomy): Bacteria > Acidobacteriota > Terriglobia > Terriglobales > Acidobacteriaceae > TOLSYN. The sequence goes on from CAVUKX010000009.1 coordinate 30,449, forward strand.
CGCGCCGGAGATTTCGATGGGCAGAGTGACGGTGCCGAAGAACGGGAACGTGAGGTTCGCGCGCCAGAAGAGTTTGCCCAGGGCGGGCGCGACATAGGCTGCATAGCCCGCCAGTCCGATGCATCCGGTGGCGATGGAGACCGGTGCGCTGAAGATGAGCTGGAAGACAAAGAGGAACGAAAGCAGGCGTCCCCAGCGGCGTGCACCGTAGATTTCCTTGAGGTACTCGTAGGAGCCTCCGGCGCGCGGCATGGCTGCACCGAGTTCGGCCCAGATCAATCCATCGGAGAGCGCCAGGACTGCCCCGGCGATCCATCCGTAGATGGCTTGCGGGCCGTGCATGGCGGCCACCATGAGCGGCAACGTGGTGAACGGGCCCACGCCGATCATGTCCACCATATTGAGCGCCGTGGCGGGCCAGAGGGTCAGTCCACGCGTCAGTTTGGAACTGGAGGCGTAGTCAGACGCGCCGGGCTGTGGGGTGCTCTGCATCGCCCTCGAATATATAGCCTGCGCGGGTGCAGGCCCAAACCGGACGCGCGTCGGCTCGGTGCTTGCGCGGGAAAACGCGTAGGGGCGAAGATTCTTTCTTCGCCGGGCAGCTTGCATCTACACTCAAAGTCGCATGGATCTTGCGGAGTTTGCGGAGCGAGTTATGAAGAAAATGATGGCGGACTTTATGCGTCGCGTGATTTGCAGCAGTGCCGTCCTGATGCTGGCGGCTGGAATGGCGCTGGCTCAGGCTCCGGTGTCGGGTACGGGCCAACAGACGCCCGTTCGGCCGCAGGCGGTGGTACCCCCGCGCGTGCTGATTGTGGTGGCGCATCCGGATGACGAGGCGTGCTTTGCCGCCACGGTGTATGAGATCACGCACAACCTAGGCGGCGTGGTGGATCAGTTGGTGATCACCAACGGCGAGGGCGGGTATCGCTATTCGCTGCTGGCCGAGCCGGTGTATGGCGTGGCGCTGACCGACGAGGCGGTGGGGCGGGCGGCATTGCCGGAGATTCGCAAGCGCGAGCTGCTGGAGGCGGGAAAGATTCTGGGCATCGCCAACCATTTTTTTCTGGATCGAGCGCGACGTGCGCTACACGCAGGATATTGACGAGGTTTTGAACGAACACTGGAAGCCGGGAGTGGTGCTGCCAGAGGTGGAGCGCCGCATCGCCGAAGGCCACTACGATTTTGTATTCACGCTCTTTCCTTCGCCGGATACGCACGGGGGACACAAGGCGGCCACCATCACGGCGCTGAACGCGGTGGAGCAGACGGCGGGACGCGGGCCGGGTCCGGTAGTGCTCGGCTGCCAGGATGCGCAGAGTGGAGCGACAGAGCCTTCGTGGCAGGGCTTTGCCAGCGCGCAGCATCCTTTCCGCGTGGAACCGGAGGTGTTTGCGACCGACCGGGCGGTGAAGTTTGGATTCAAGGACGTGCTCGACTACCAGATCATCGTCAACTGGGTGATCGCCGCGCATAAATCGCAGGGGGCGTTTCAGATGGATATGAACCGCGCCGACCGCGAGGAATTTGTTGTCCTGGAGAGTGGGGCTGCGGATAGGCCTGCGGATGGAGCTGCGGATGAGGCCGGGCGCGCCCGAGGGCTCTTCCACGCGCTGGCCGAGCAGGCCGCGCATCCGAAGGGTCTGGCGGCGTGCAAGCCGTGAAGGTTGCGAACAGTCCCACATCTGCTGACTGCGGCAGAAGCGGGGCTGTTGCTCCTGCTCTTGCCGTTGTTTCTAAGTTGTCATCTTGAGCGGAGCGAAAGACCCCTGCACTGCGCAAATATCTACCGCTGACGCCACGGTACTCCAACCGCCGCACTTCGGCCCGAGTGCCTCTGTGACGGAAGACGCGATTTGAGCTGCGATGGGGTTCTTCGCTTTGCTCAGAGTTTGTGACTTTATTGATTTTGTGGCGTTTTTCGCAACGTAAGTATCTGTATTTGCAACACCGATTTTTTGAGAAATCGAAAAAGTCACAAACTCTCAGAATGACACCTCAGGAACAGGAGCAACGGCAAAGGCAACGGAAAGGGCAAAGGCAAAGGCAACGGCAAGGGCAACTGCAGCGCAGGGATGAGAGGCGTTGCCTTCCCACATTTACGTCGAATGGCGTGACGTAGATGTGGGCCACCTGAGCGATCTCGCGTGGGAGTCTATCGCTCGTCGCCTTCGCCGGGGGCGAGGAAGAGGTTTTCTTCGAGGCCGTGCTGGCGGGTGTAGAGGTCGTAGTAGCGGCCTTCGCGGTTTAGCAGGTTGGCGTGGGTGCCGCGCTCGACGATGCGTCCGTCTTCGACCACCAGGATCTGGTCGGCGCGGCGGATGGTGGAGAGGCGGTGGGCGATGACGAAGGTGGTGCGTCCGCGCATGAGGTAGGCGAGGCCGCTCTGGATGATGGCCTCGGATTCGGAGTCGAGGCTGCTGGTGGCCTCGTCGAGGATGAGGATGCGCGGGATCGGCCAGGATGGCGCGGGCGATGGAGAGGCGCTGGCGCTGTCCGCCGCTGAGTTTGACGCCGCGCTCGCCGATGATGGTGTCATAGCCGTCGGCAAAACCTTCGGCAAACTCATCCACGCGGGCGATGCGGCAGGCTTCCAGGATCTGTTCGTCGCTGGCATGGGGACGCGAGAAGGCGACGTTCTCGCGGATCGTTCCGTCGAAGAGAAAAGAGTCCTGCAGCACCACGCCGAGTTGGCTGCGGTAGGTGTCCACGCGTACGGTGGACAGATCGGCGTCATCGACGAACACCCCGCCGGACTGGGGCGTGTGAAAGGCCGCCAGCAGGGAGATGATGGTCGATTTGCCCGATCCCGAGGAGCCCACCAGGGCGGTGAGTGTGCCGGGCAAGGCCGAAAAGCTGACGTCGTGCAGCACGGGCTTATCCGGGGAATAGCCGAACGAGACATCGCGGAACTCGACGTGGCCTTCGATGCGTCCCAGGCTTTGCGTGCGGCGCGGGTCTTCGTCTTCGGGAGACTCGTCGAGCACTTCGCGGGTGCGCTCCAGTCCGGCCAGCGCCTCGCTGAGCTGGGTTCCGATGCCGACCACCTGGAAGAGCGGGGCGGCGAGATATCCGAGAAACATGATGTAGGTGAGGTATCCGCCGAGGGTGAGTTTTCCGGCCAGGATCTGGCGCGATCCCATGAACATCACAATGGCCCCGACGACGCCCATCAGCATGGCCGAGGAGAGCCCCATCAGCGAGGTGGCGGTGAGGGTGCGGAAGACGTTCTGCAGCAGGCGTTCGATGCCGGCGGCGAAGACCGCATGCTCGCGCGCTTCGGCGTGGTATCCCTTGACCACGCGCACGCCGCCGAGCGATTCGGTGAGCCGTCCGGTGACCTCGGCGTTGATGCGGCCGCGCTCGCGGAAGATGGGGCGGATGGTGCGGAAAGCTTTCTGCAGCGCCAGTCCAAAGACCAGCAGGAATCCGAAGGCGATGGCGGTCATGACCGGGCTGATGCGGATCAGCACCGCGAAGGCGATGACGGCGGTGAGCAGTCCGCCGACGAAGTCGATCAGGCCGGTGCCGATGAGGTTGCGCACGCCCTCCACGTCGGTCATGATGCGCGAGACCAGCGCGCCGACCTTGGCCCCGTCGAAGTATTGCAGAGGCAGGCGGCCGACGTGCTCCTGAACGCGGTTGCGTAACTCGGCGATGAGGCGCTGGGCGGCCTTGGAAAGCGTCTGGGTAAGGGCAAAGGATGTGGCGCCCTGCACGATGGTGGCCAGCAGCACGACTCCCACCAGGGGCATCAGCCGGTTGGCGCGATGCTTGCCGATGATGTCATCGACCAGGAACTTTGTGGACGCGGGAAGAACCAGTCCGGCGACCCGGTTGATGACCATGAGTACGAATCCCAGGGCCAGCAGATAGCGGCGCGGATGGATGAGGGTCCAGACCTCCGGCAGGGCCTGGAATACCGAGACCGGGGGTGAGCCGGACGGATGCGAACCGCCCGAACCGTGGCCCTCGAATCTGCTCATGGAATGCACACCGATATTGTCTCATTTCGAGCGCAGCCGAGCGTACGGGCCGGAGCAAAGATTTGGGGCAGGATTGGAGACAGAAAAAGAGGCCCGCCGGAGCGGGCCTCGGAATGCAGGGGATGAGGCTACTTGGTTGCGGTCGTGTCATCGGCAATCGCGGCCGGGGATTGGTCTGGAGCCGAAGCCGAGGCCGGAGCAGGAGCCTGAGCTGGGTCGGCGGACTTGGAGCCCTCGGCCGGTTTGGGAGCCTCGACCGGAGTCTCCAGGGTAGCGCGCGTCAGGTGCGGGTAGACCGGAGTTACTTCGAGCGGCATCTTTTCACGCGCCGTCAGCAATTGCACCGGTTTGCTCTTGTTGATCTCAATGTGGTTGTTCCAGGGATCGACCTTGATACGGCCGCCGAGGGGAAGCGCGGCCACCTGGGTGACCTTCTTGGGGTCAAGCTTGGGGGCGTTCTTGGTCAGCGCGGTCATGCGCAGGTCGCCGCCGGAGCCGGTGACGAGTGAGTTGCCCATGTCCGAACGGATCAGGTGGGGCAGGACGCTGCGGCGGGCATCCACCTGGCGAAGGAAGAGGCCGACCGAATCCAGCTTGTCTTTATAGGGCGAGTTCTCCAGCAGGGACAGCGCCTTGGTGTCGGCCTCGCGCTCTTCGGCCTGGGTGCGGGTGAAGTGCATGCGGGCCAGGAGCTTCTGGTCGGAGACGATGGAGCGGTCCTTGAAGGCAAACGTGGTGTCCGTGGGGTGGCCGAGGACGATGTGCGCCAGTTCGTGGGCCAGTACGGCGGCCAGCGAGGCTTCGTCGGGCAGCACGTCCAGCATGCCCCGGCTGACAAAGATGGTGTGTCCCATGGTGAAGCTCTCGATCGGAGAGGTCAGCAGGACGCGGCAGCGGACTTCGGGCTGAATGTCGATGTTGTTGGTGATTTCCAGGTTATTGATGACCGTGTTAAGGACGCGATCCACCTCGCCGGTGCGGGCCAGCAGGCCGCCGCGCTCCAGGCGCTCGACGACGTTATCCTCGGCCTGACGCTGCCAGGCGCGCTCGGCAGCCACAGGAGGCAGATCCTGTGCGGTGTCGCTGTTGTCCTTGATGGAGCTGTCGTCGACCAGAACCTCGGTGAACTCGTTTTCAGCATGGCCTTTGCCCACGTTGTAGCCCCAGATCCGGGTCTCGGCCTTGTAGTTGCCGGTGTGGGTCTTGGCATGCTGCGGTTCCAGATCCTCGGAATAGATGTAGGCGGGCAGCCAGATGCCGGGCGCCATGTTCAGCCGCCAGGTGTCGAAGTGCAGGTAATGGTCGCGCGTGGAGGCCTCGAAGGTGCCGTTGAAGCGCACGATGTTGAAGTCCTTATCCTCAACCCAGACGCGGCCCAGGAAGCGGCCGGTGCCGGAGTGCGGCTTCGGAGTCACATCGATGACGATGCAGCGCACGTCGCCGAGGAATTCGCGGCCCTGGTAATCGAAGCTGTAGTGCTCGCGGTCCAGTCCGCGCATATCCATGGTCATCATCCAGTTGAAGCCGCTGGAGACGAACTCGGTGCGGAAATTCTTTTTGACGCCGCCCAGGGCGCGGGAGAGGAAGCCGGTGTCCGCATGGAAGTTGATGTCTTCCATCGACTTGCCGAAGCTGACGCGGGTCAGGTAATACTGATCGTTGACTGGCACCATGCCCACGACAGGGTCGGCTTTCATGCTCTGGAGGTAGGTCTCCACCAGCGGCGAATAGGTGCGGAGGGTCTTGTTGTTCTCCGCCTCGCGGGCGATCACGCGGTCAACCACGCGGTCGAATGCGGTGGTGGCGGCAGGGGCAGGCGCAGGCTTTTGTCCAGCGAAAGCGATGCTGGAGGTGGCAAGCAGGATTCCGACAAGCAGGTATTTCACTCGATGTTCCATGACAATTCCTCGAATCAAGCTCGCCTAGGAGAGCTGGAAGACTATGTGCAGAGTTGCGTTGGAGTCAACCGGATGCCCGTCGCGCATCGCCGGGTTGAACCGGATGCCCTTGGCTGCGCGCTGAGCTGCTTCATCTAATCCGTGACCAAGGCCGCGCACTACGTTTACAATGCGAATCTGGCCGTCAGCGGCGAATACTACGTTCAACAGTACCTCGCCCTCGACCTTAAGCTGACGGGCCTCTGCTGTATATACGGGGGTTGGCTTACTTTGAATCGAAACCGGAGCTGAGGACGGCGTATGATTCAGGTCCCTGACCTGACGGGCCGATCCGGCGCTGGGAACGGGAGCTTCCGCGGCGAAGTTGGTGGCCTGGACGTGGGCCTGAGCGGCGTTTCCACCGCGTCCGCCGCCGCCCTGGATGGCGGTACCATTGCCGAATCCGGCGCTGGCGACCGTACCACGAACACCTGAGGCGCCACCGGTTCCGTTGCCGTAGCCGGCTCCCTGGGGAAGATCGAACGATCCCGCCGCCGCGATATTGGCGTGATTGCTGCCGTGGGCGTTGACGGGAACTCCGTTGGGATCGCCGAAGCCGCCGGTCTGAACCTTGCTGACGGCAACCTTGGGCAAGGTCGGAGTGGCCGAGCTGCCTTCAGAAAAGGTATTAGTGGCGACAATCCTGGCCGCGACCTTGGGGCCGGGCAGAGCGGTGAGCACGTTGGAATTGAACTTGGGACCGGGAACCGCCTTGGGCTGCGCCACTTCCGCCACGGGTGCGATGGGCTGAACGCGCTGTGGAAGGTGAACCTGAGGAACCGGCTCCTCGACCTTGGCCAGCTTCGGGGCGATCAGAGCGTGCGTCACCGGCGGAACCTTGACCACCGGCAGTACCTTTGCCATCGGCCGGACCACGGGTTTGACCGGGGCGGCCTTGGCCATCGGCATAGGATCCAGATTCGGGGCAACCAACTCGATGTTGGCCATCAGGGGTGGAGCGATTTTGGGAGCGAGCACCGAGAACACGATCAGCGCCACCAGCCCTATGGCCTGCAGGGAGTAGCTCACGGCGAAGGATTCCCAGCGAGCTTTGGTCTCGGAAATCTGAAGACTCGTGAATAACGGGTTGCTGCAGGTGCTCATTGCTTTCCCCAATTCTTTTTTTTTGCCGCCGCCACAGGCTTTTGTTTCGCCGGGTATTGCCGAGAGAAAATATCGTACTTCTCTCGTTGGATGCATCCTATAGAGCTAAGCGTTCCGTACTCCGCCAAAAAACGTACCTAGTACCCAACTTCCAATCAGCCCAAAGCCCATCTGGAATAAATTCCGCAATTGGAATAATGGAATACAGGATGCATCAGGATGATGGAGCTACACAGGATGGGGGGTCAAGTTACTGGAGTTGTACTGCTAACAGGTTCAACCGGTTATTCGCCGATTACCTTGATCAGCACTCGCTTGTTTCTGCGCCCGTCAAACTCGGCGTAGAACACCCTCTGCCACGGCCCCAGATCGAGCCGGCCGGCGGTGACGGGAACGATCACCTGATGGTGCACCAGCATGGATTTGAGATGCGCGTCGCCGTTGCTTTCTCCGGTCTGATGGTGTTTGTAGGCGGGATCTTGCGGGGCGAGTTTTTCCAGCCAGGCTTCGATGTCGTCGATCAATCCGGGCTCGTTGTCATTGACGTAGACTCCAGCGGTGATGTGCATGGCGGAGACCAGTACGAGGCCTTCGGCGATCCCGCTCTGGCGCACCGCCTTATCCACCTGCGGCGTGATGTGCACGTATTCATGCTCGTGAGCGGTGTTGAAGGTGAGATATTCGGTGTGCGATTTCATGGTAGCGAGTGTAACCGCGAATCCAGAGTGGCGCAGCGGGTATAATTCCGGGCGATGAGCGAACAGGATGAACTCGGAGCGCTGCGGGAGTTAATCGCTCAACTGACGCGGCGCGTCTATCATCTCGAGCAAGTGGTTGGCTCCTCGGCGGAGGCCGTGCCGCAGGCGCAACCTGCCGGTGCGTCGCCGGTGCTGCCGCCGATTCCACCTGCGCCATCGTCTGCTGCGCCGATGGCGCAGGCGCCACTTCGCAACGAATCCCACAGCGTCTCTGGTTCCCAGGCGGAGCGGATACCGACAGGGGAAATGGCGGCGGAGTCGCTGGAGCGCCGCATCGGTTCCCAGTGGCTGAACCGCGTGGGCGTGGTCGCGGTGCTGATCGGAGTCTCCTACTTTCTCAAACTGGCCTTCGACAATGGATGGATTGGGCCGGGGCTGCGGGTGTTGATCGGCTGCCTGGGCGGAGTGGGGCTGTGCGGGTGGAGCGAGCGCTTCCGCCGTCCCAACTCATTGGCGTTTTCCCACTCGCTGAAGGCGGTTGGGGTGGGCGTGCTCTATCTCTCGCTCTGGGCCTCGTTCCAGCTCTATCATCTGCTCCCCGCCTCCATCGCCTTTGTGGCGATGATGCTGGTGACGGCTGCCACGGCGGGGATGGCGATCACCCAGGATGCCGAACTGCTGGCGGGACTGGCGCTGCTGGGCGGTCTGCTGACGCCCGTGCTGTGCAACACGCATGAGAACCATGAAGCGGCGCTGTTCGGCTATCTGCTGCTGCTCTCGCTGGGAGCGCTGGCGCTGCAGCGGGTCAAGCCGTGGCCGCGCATCCTCCTGGGAGCTTTCGTCGGCACCTGCCTCCTGTCTGCGGGGTGGTTTGACAGCTACTACAGCGACGACCAGTTTGCCGAAACGCTGCTGTTTATGAGCCTGCTGTTCGCGCTCTTTGCGGTAGCTCCGCTCTGCGCCGCGGGGCTGCCGGAGCAAGGCCGCCGAGCGGACGCCAGGCCGGAGGTTTTGCTGGCGGTGCTGAACGCGGCGGGCTATTTCTACGCGATCACCGTGCTGCTGCAGATTTCAGGCGTTTCGGCGCAGCCGCGCGAGGGAGCCTACGCGCTGGGACTTGCCGCGGTGTACGCCGGGCTGGGGGTTGCGCTGAATCGCCGCGCCGGAGACAGCGCTCGCGTGCAGGATGGCGCGGATCGCCTGCCGCCGATGACGCATTACGGGTTGGCGATCACGTTTCTGACCGTGGGGCTTGCGCTCCGATTGCACCAGCACTGGATTACGCTGGCCTGGCTGGCGGAGGGAGCGCTGGTCTTCTGGGCTGGAGCCAGAGCGGAGCACCGCGGGGTGAAGCGCGTTGCCGCCGTGGTGGCGGCGTTGGGCCTGCTGCGGCTGCTTACGGTGGATCTGTATGGGTGGGGCGAGCAGCCGCCTATTGTGAACGCGCGGCTGGCGACGTTTGCGGTCGCCATCGCAGCCCTGCTGTGGATGATTTACCTTGACGCTCATTCGCCGGACCGCGAAGCAGACAGCCGGGTTCTTGCGGCCGGGGTGATCGTGGTCAATCTGCTGGCGCTGCTGGCCGCGGGACTGGAGATTCACGACACGTTTGCGCCTGTGATCACCGGAACGGTGTTGGACCTGCGGAATCCCGCCTCCTACGACCTGGAGAAGGCCAGGCACGGGCTGATAATCCTGCGCAGTTTTTCCTACTCTGCGCTGCTCATGCTGTACGGTGCGGGACTGATGTGGCTGGGATTCGCGCGGCGTTCGGAACTGCTGCGCTGGCAGGCGATTGTGCTGATCGCGGTGACCATCGTCAAGGTGTTCTTCTTCGATGTCTCGGAGCTGGATCACCTTTGGCGTGTGCTGAGCTTCATGGTTCTGGGAGCGCTGCTGCTGGCGATCTCCTATGCCTATCAGCGGGACTGGCTGGGGCTGCAACGGCCGCGCACGGAGTAGCGTGCAACGGGCCGGAGGCTTGCCGGGGCCTCCACCACCAGCCCAGCGCAACCAGCGCCCACCAGAACAGGGCAATCCAGGTGACGACGAAGACTCCAAGGTCTGAGATGGGCGACGCGGGCCGGAACAGCGCCGTGCGGAGCCCTGCCCCGCACAGGGAGAGCGCAAACAGAAGCAGCAGGATGCCGATTTTCGTTCCCCGGGATAGCGGGGCCTCAACGGCATGCACCGGCGGAGCTCCGCGGAACCACGCGGCTAAGCAGATCGCAAGAATGCCCATGCCGATCAGCCCGCTCAGGTGTTGCAGCAGAATGCAGACGAACACGGCACGATGGATGGGCCAGGAGATTACGATCTGCCGCTGCAGCAGCGGCCAATGCCTTACAATCCACGACTGGCGATGGGTGAACGCGTCCCAGAGGTCATGGGTAAGGGCGCCAACCATCACGGAGAGCGCCAGCAGAGCGAATCGCCGGAGATCGCCGAAGCGAAATTCGTTGCAAACCAGCCGTTGCTGAACGCTGTTGGGCAGCAGCCGCATCGCAGCAAACTTGGCGCTGCGATGAAACAGCCACAACACGGCGAACGCTACGGGCAGGGTGCAGAGGAACAGTCCCGGCAGGGAGTGAAAATAGCGGCCCTGCGGCGCGAGGCGGAGGAAGTATTCGAAATCCGGCGCCATGGAGCCGACGATGACGGCAGAGAAGACGAGCCGGGTTTTCCGGAATGGAAGCGCGGCGGCCGGGTGCGCGAGCGTGAACGGCATGGAGCAATTATCGAAGAAAAGTCGCCGCAGAGCCAACCGGACGGTTTATTCTTTGATTCTGTATCCCAACGGACCAAACGGAAGATGAGTTCGCCTTCTCCGCATCGGCATTCTTTGTTCGTCGCCGCTTCTCTCCTGCTCGCGCTGCTGTTGCTGCTACCGGGCCGGCAGGGGCGGGATGCGTACGCCATGGCCGAGGACGTTCCCGGCTCTCCGTCTCCGGTCTTCTCGGACTTCCGCTCGGAGACGCCCGGGCACTGGCATCACATTACCCCGATGGATCTTCCGCTGCCCTACGCCACGCCCTCGGCCAATGCCTCCGCGCATGTGATTGCCCGGCCGGCGAAGGCGTGGCCCCAGGCGCCGGCTGGATTTTCGGTGCAACTCTATGCCGCGGGGCTGGAGAATCCCCGGCTGATGCGCGCGGCCCCGAACGGCGATGTCTTTCTGGCGGAGAGCGAGGCCGGAAAAATCGTGGTGCTGCGCGGCATCGACTCCAAGGGCAGGGTGCAGACGGTGCAGGCCTTTGCGTCCGGACTGGACAAGCCATTCGGCATTGCATTTTATCCGCCGGGTCCCGCTCCGGAATGGGTTTACGTTGCCAACACCGGCTCGGTGGTGCGCTTTCCCTATCACAACGGCGACCTGCAGGCGCGCGGCTCCGCGGAGAAGATCTGCGATCTGCCGGGCGGCGGATTTCTGCGCGGCGGCGGGCACTGGACGCGCGACATCGCTTTTACCTCCGACGGCAGAGTGATGTACGTCTCCGTCGGCTCGCACTCCAATGACGATGATCCCGACACCCATTCGGCCGAGGAGAACCGCGCCGACATCCTGCAATTCAATCCCAACGGCAGCGCCCGGAGGATCTACGCCTGGGGCATTCGCAACCCGGTGGGACTGGCCATCCATCCCACCAGCGGAGAGCTGTGGGCTTCGGTGAACGAGCGCGATGGTCTGGGAGACGACCTGGTTCCCGATTACATTACGCACGTGGAGCACAATGGCTTCTACGGATGGCCGTGGTTCTACATGGGTGGCGTGCAGGACCCGCGGCAGAAGGGCAAGCACCCGGAGCTGAAGGATTGGGTGATGACGCCGGACGTGCTCATCCAGCCCCATAACGCCTCGCTGGAGCTGATGTTCTACGAGGGCAAACAATTTCCCAAGAGCTATCGCGGAGATATCTTCGCGGCAGAGCACGGCTCCTGGAACCGCGCCGAGCGCACCGGCTATGAGGTGATCCGCATCCCGATGAACGGCGGCACGCGCGCCGAGGGCGGCTATGAGGACTTCCTGACCGGATTCGTTACTCCCGAGGGCGAGGTCTGGGGGCGTCCGGTGGGAGTGGCCGAGGCCGCCGACGGCAGCCTGCTGGTGAGCGACGATGCCAGCGGAGTGGTCTGGCGGGTCAGCAGCACCATTCGCGAGACGAAGCGCGCGGGCAAAAGCAAAGGCGCGGAACGGGCGTCCGCGCCTTGAAAACCTGACGGGTGGCCCATATTTGCCCTCTGTTGGCAAATGTGGGGATGCAGGCCGCCTACTAAACCCCCAGAGTTGGAAATGCGCCAATTCTGGGTCTTTAGTCGGAAGCACGGACTGTCTAGCTTTCCATCTCCGAGATCCACTCCGGGGGCTTGAGGATTTCGCGCGGCTTGGAGCCGTCGGCGGGGCCAACGATGCCATCGTTATGCATCAGGTCGATGAGGTGGGCGGCGCGTCCGTAGCCGATGCGCAGGCGGCGCTGCAGCAGGGAAGTGGATGCCTTGCCGAATTCGAAGACCAGGCGCACCGCGTCGTTGAACAGCGGATCGTTGTCGCCGTCGCCTTCCAGTCCACCATCTTCACTCACGCTGTTGCCCTCGTCCTTGGGCGCGGCGAGGAAGCCGTGCTCGTACTGCGCGGTGGCCTGCGCCTTCCAGAACTCGACGGTGGAGGCGATCTCCTTTTCGGTGACGAAGGGCGCATGGACGCGCAGCACGCGCGAGGAGCCGCTGGGCAGGTAGAGCATGTCGCCGCGTCCCAGCAGGCTCTCGGCGCCGTTGGCGTCGAGGATGGTGCGCGAGTCGATCTTGGTGGCCACGCGGAACGACATGCGGGCGGGGAAGTTGGCCTTGATGAGGCCGGTGATGACATCGACCGAAGGCCGCTGCGTGGCGAGCACCAGATGGATGCCGATGGCGCGGGCCATCTGGGCCAGGCGGGTGATGGATTCTTCGACGTTGGCGCCGTCGATCATCATCAGGTCGGCCAGCTCATCGACGATGATGACGATGTAGGGTAGCGGTTTTTCTTCGGTGCCGTCCTCGAACAGCGATGGCGTGTAGCCGTCTTCAAAGAGCTTGTTGTACTGGTCGATGTTGCGCACGCCTTTTTGCGCGAGCAGCTTGAGGCGGTGTTCCATCTCGCGCACGGCGTTGCGCAGGGCGTTGCTGGCCAGTTTGGGCTCGCTGATGATGGGCGTGTAGAGGTGCGGCACGCCCTCGTAGTTGGTCAGCTCGACGCGCTTGGGATCGACCAGGATGAGGCGCACCTGGTCGGGCGTGCTCTTGTAGAGCAGCGACATGATGAAGGCGTTGATGGCCACGGATTTGCCGCTGCCGGTCGATCCGGCGATGAGCAGGTGCGGCATGGCGTTCATCTCGGTGGTCATCAGGCGGCCGTTGATGTCTTTGCCAAGGGCGATGCTGAGCCGGGATTTGGAGGCGGAAAACTCCGGGCTCTCCACCACCTCGCGCAGCCAGATGGTTTCGCGCTTTTCATTGGGAACCTGGATGCCGACAGTAGATTTTCCCGCGACGCGCTCGATCAGAATGCTTTCGGCGCGCATGGCGAGGCAGAGGTCGTCCTGCAGATTGACGATGCGGCTGTACTTGATGCCCGCGTCGGGTTTGAACTCGAAGGTGGTGACGACCGGGCCGGGATTGATCTGCACCACGGTGCCCATCACTCCGAACTCTCCACACTTCTCGGTCAGGGTCTGGGCCAGCGCCTTTAGCTCCTGCTCGTCGTAGGCCATGCGCGCCTCGGGACGGTGCAGCAGAGTGCTGGACGGCAGCTTCCACGAGCCCTGCTGCTTAGGCAGAGTGGTGCGAGCCTGGTTGCGTTGTGCTTCGTCGGCGCGGGTGCCGATCATAATCGGCTCGGGGGGATCAGCGGAATACGCTGCTGAAGACGCCGCGGATACCGCCGCGGGTGCTACTGCGGAGTAGCCGCCTCGCGGAGCCTGGACTCGCGAGGCCTCGGCCTCCATGCGCTCGATGCCCGACAGCGGACGCTCTTCGCCATAGGCATCGCGCTTGGTGCGGCGCGGGGCCGGCTCGTCGATGCGTACGGGCGCGGGCGGCTCCGCTGCGAGCTGGGTCTTGCTGCCGACTCCGAGGTAATCGCCGGGAAAATCTCCAATCGGTTCTTCAAGCTGTTGTGCGGCGGGCTCCGGCGGAGCCACTACGAGCGGACCGTCAGCGGGGGCGCTGGAGCGGATGGAAAGAAACGTAGGACGCTTGTGTTTGTCCTCGGCTTTCTCCAGCCGTTGCTCCTGCATCTCGCGCTGGCGCTGTTTTTTGGCCAGCAGCTTCGCCTCGTGGGCGCGGGCCCGGCGCTGCTTCCAGTCCTGGAAGCGGTCGCGCAGCGCGTAGAAATAGGTGAGGCGCGTGGGGAGCCAGATCCGGAGATGGCTCAAAGAAAACGCGGTGGACAGGTAGAGCGCGGCCGCAATCGCCGTGAGAGCGACGATGAAGGCTCCGGTGTAATTCAGGTAGCGGATCAGAAGATCCCCAAGCAGGCGTCCCAGCAGTCCTTCGATGGGAACGGCGTGCACCCAGCGCAGCGGCCAGGGTGAGAGCGCCAGCAGGGCGCTGACAAAGGCCAGCAGACCGGCCGCGGCGGCGGCCTTCAGCAGAGGATCTTCCACCTTGCGCGTGCGCAGCCAGCGCATGGCCAGCATGCCCAGCAGCAGCGGCAGTAGAAAGGCGGCCACGCCCAGCGACTGCAGCATCAGGTCCGCCGCGCAGGCGCCCACCAAGCCGATCCAGTTGTGCGCGGGCCGGCCAACCGGGGGATTGGCGGCGGTGTTGAGCGAGCGGTCCAGGGGCGAATAGGAGGCTAAAGCGAGCAGCATGAGCACGGCGGCGGCAATCAGCAGGATGCCGATCAGCTCATTGAGCCGCTTGCTTTGCGTGGGCACGAACAACCGGGAGAGAAACGTCATAAGTGGCGTGGAGGAAGGCGGCCGGACACACTCGAACCGGCGGGCAAAAGCCGCGCACAATTCATCCGTCCGATCAACGCCAGAGCAAGACCATTATGCCGCATTTGGGAGAAAAAGCGGAGCGCAATCGGCGCGCGAGGGTAATGAGAAGGATTCGCCGCGCCGGTGAAGACGGGTGGCCCATATTTGCCCTCTGTTGGCAAATGTGGGGATGCAGGCCGCCAACTAAGGCCCCAGAGTTGGAAATGCGCCAACTCTGGGGCACCAGTTCCGATACTCCTAAAACCCCTGCGCATGAAGATAGAACACCACGGCCGAGGCGAGGAGGCAGTAGATCCCGAAAAGGTACCAGCGGCCGGTCTCAAGCCAGCTGCTGAGCCACTTCAGCGCGACCATCCCCGCAAAGAAGGAGAACACCATGCCGAGCAGACTCGACACCAGGGAAGCATGAAGGTCGATGGGCGCCCCGGCTGCCGCAGCGGCGTGCGAGGCCTTGAGCAGGCGCAGCGCCTCCAGTGCGACCACCGGCGGCGTCAACACCACCGCCAAGGCAAAGCTGAACCGCTCGGCCTGCTCCTTCGCCGCCCCAACCAGCATGCCGGCCGAGATGGTCGAGCCGGAGCGGGAGAATCCGCGGAACGGCAGCGCCAGTCCCTGGACAATTCCCATCCATCCGGCCTGACCGGTGGTCATGAAGTCCCCGGATTCCACAGGCGTCCGGTTCGAAGCCATCCGGTTGCGCCGTTCCAATAGCCCCGCGATCAGAATTACCACGCCGACCGCAGCCAAGGCCGGCGCGATCAGTTCAAGATGGCTGAATAGCTGCTCGATTTCGGCCTTTGGCGCGCCGCGAAACATGGTTTTCTCGATGACCTTTTTCAGCACCTCGCCAACGATTCCAGTCAGAAATGTGGCCCAGATCACCAGGACCGCGAAGCGCTTGAAGGCCTCGCCGCTGGAAAAGAAAGTCTCTTTCCAAGTCTTCCAGAAGTAGGCAATCACGGCGAACATGGTGCCGGTGTGTAGCATGACGAGCAGCAGGGTCATCTGGGGAGAGGATGGGTCCAGCCCCATCAGCTTCTCGGCGACGATCACGTGGGCAGAGCTCGAAACGGGCAGCAGTTCGGCAAGTCCCTGGACGATGGCAAGGATGATCACTTTAAAAATGGGCATCCCTAAGTTTAGCCCAAAGATGTTGGCGATTCATGAATGGAGCGGGTCGTTAAAGCGCAGGAATCCAGATGCGCACTCAATCTCGTTCGGCGCTGGAGGCATCCAGCAGGCCAAGCATCTGCCGTATCCACTGGATCAGCCGCCAGCTGTCGCTCCAGCCCGTGCCGCTCAACTCGACGTGGCCGATGGCGCGCGTGATGAGCATGCCCTTGAGCACGCCGGGAGGCAGGTCGCGCGCCAGCCACAGGGTTTCGGTGGGCGGCACCACGTTGTCTGCCGCCCCGTGCAGCAGCAGCACGGGGACGTGCACCTGCGAGAGATAGAAGTCCGGAGATGCGGCGTCGAGCTCCGGCTGCACGGCGGACAGGCCGCGCTGGATATCGGCGTCCAGCGATTTGGTGTCATGGGCGAAGAGCTGCGCCATGCGCTGCTGCCCCTGCGGACTGAGTCCGGCGGCCTCGGCGTGAGCCTGCGGCAGATTCTCCCAGAGCAGCGAGCGCAGCGCGAGGCGCGCCTGGGCAACGTCGGCGGGCGAGAAAAACGCCGAAGCATGAGAGTAAACGACGACCAGTTGTCCGTACTCGTGGGCCTTCATGCGGAGCACGGAGCCATCCGGGGCGCGCGTCTGATCGCTCTCGTAGAAGTCGAGGACGCGGCGCAGGTCGTCGTGCGCGCCGATGGCGATGACGGCAGAGAGCTGCTGCCCAACCGCCGGATCGGAAGCCGCGATCAGCGACATGCCGCCGGCGTAACTCAACCCCAGCAGTCCGACCTTGGGAGCGCCGCTGCGCCTCACCAATTCGTGCACGGCGTCGCCGATCACCACCGCCGAGTCCTTGGTGATGCTGTAGTCGGCCAACTCGTCCACCTGCGGCGTGAGCACCAGGTAGCCATGCGAGGCCAGCGCGCGGGCAAATCGCATGAGGCGCGGTTCGTTCATGCCCATGTGGTGCACGCCGTGAATTACCACCACGGGGCTTGGGTGGGCAATGCCGATGGGGTGGTAAATCCGGGCCTGCGTCGGCGTCAGGCTGGGGAAGGTAATCTCTTCCTCGACGACGGGGTTGGTGTCAACGTTCACAATCGCCGGAACGCGTGCGCCGCCGATCTCCAGCAGGATGGCCGAGGCGCGCAGCTCGTTGTAAACCCAGGGCGCAACGGCCAGAAACAGCAGTGGCAGGAAGGGAAGCGCGAGAAGCAGCCGGGAGTAGCGGCGAGCCGGCTGCGCGGCGGTATTCGCTGGGCGTTGAGGTGCAGGAATGCGTGCCGATTTTGTTGCACTGGAAAAAGGAAGCGCCATTTTTCTATAAACCGTCCGCGCGCGGGTCGCCCGTCGCGTCGGTCTTCCCCACTCAAGCCAACGGAGGGCTTGAATGGGCCACCCGCGGTTTAAAGTTAAACGTTATGAGTTCGTCTTAAATCTCGACAATCACTGGGATAATCAGCGGCCGCCGCTGGGTGTTGCGGCTGATGTAGCGCTTGAGCTCCACGCGGATTTTTTCCTTGATCATGCCGTAGTCGGCCACTTCCTCGCGGGTGGAGTGCTCCAGCGTCCGGCGCACGTTGGCCAGCGCGTCCTGCACAAAGCCGTTGTCGTCGGGAGCCCCGGCAAAGCCGCGCATCACAATCTCCGGATTGCCTTCGAGCTTGCCGGTGAGCTTGTTGATGGCCAGAATCGGCATGACGAATCCGTCCTCGCTGAGGTGCTGGCGGTCGCGGACGATGACCTCTTCGACGATATCCGAGTTCGAGCCCGAGTCGATCAGGATGCGGCCCACCGGGGCTTGGCCTACGCGCCGCGCGCCCAGATCGTCGAACTCCAGAATGTCGCCGCTCTCGATCATGATGACCTGCCCGACCACTCCCTTCATGGCGCCGGCCAGCTCGGCGTGGCGCTTGAGCTGGCGGTATTCGCCGTGGATCGGGATGAAATAGCGCGGACGCACCAGGTTGATGATGAGCTTCAGTTCCTCCTGGCTGGCGTGTCCGCTGACGTGGACCGGCGGCTTGGAGCCGTCGTCGTAGATGACCTTGGCCTCGCGGCGGAAGAGGTGGTCGATGACGCGGTAGATGCCTTTTTCGTTGCCGGGAATCACCCGGGAGCTGAGCACCACGGTGTCTCCGGCCTCGATTTTGGCGTGGCGATGGTTGTCCACCGCGGCGCGCGACAGGGCGCTCATCGGCTCGCCTTGCGTGCCGCTGATCATGACCATGACCTGCTCGGGCGGGAAGTCGCGGATCTGGCCGGGGGTGATGAAGGCCGAGGCGGGCAGCTTGATGTGGCCCAGGTCCTGCGCAATCTCGGTGGACTCGGTGAGGCTGCGTCCTACCAGGGCGATCTTGCGGTGGAACTGGTGGGCCATCTCGGTGGCCAGCTTGATGCGGTGGATGGACGACGAAAAGCAGGAGATGAAAAGCCGGCGGCGGGCGTGGAGAAAGATCTCCTCGAATTTGGGACGCACCACGCGTTCGCTGGGGGTGGTGCCGGGGCGTTCGACGTTGGTCGAGTCCTGCATCAGCGCCAGCACGCCCTCCTTGCCGTATTCGGCGAAGGCGTGCAGGTCAAACATCCGGTTGTCGGTGGGCGTGAGATCGATCTTGAAATCGCCGGTGTGGATGATGACGCCCAGAGGCGTATGCACGGCGATCGAGACGGCGTCCACAATGGAGTGCGTGACCTGGATGGGATGAATCGTGAATGGACCGAGCTTGAAGCGTTTGCCGGGCACCATCTCGTTGAGTTCGGCGTTATCCAGCAAGCCGTGCTCTTCGAGCTTGTCCTCCACGTAGGCGAGGGTGAACTCGGTGGCGTAGATGGGAATGTTGAGTTCGGCGATGAGCCAGGGAACTCCCCCGATGTGGTCTTCGTGGCCGTGGGTAAGCAGCAGTCCGCGTACCTTGCTGCGGTTTTCCGTCAGATAAGTCAGGGCGGGAACGACGATGTCCACGCCGAGCAACTCGTCCTCGGGGAACATCATTCCGGCGTCGATTACGATGATGTCATCGTTCCAGCGGATGGCCATGCAGTTCATTCCGAACTCGCCCAGACCGCCTAGTGGCACAATGTGAAGCTTTCCTGCTGGCATAAGTGTTGATGCTAGCACATGCCGGGAGCGGGGCCGAATCCGGGGTAGCGCGAATTCCGCCCGGACACCTTTTCCCGGCGGCCAACTGCGGCTACACTAGTGCGCTATGGAAGAGTTTGCGGAGAACGGCCCATGGCTGGCCCGGCGCCTGGAAGAGGCGTTCAATGCGGCAATGATCCGCGCCTATGAGACGGTGCGGGTGCATCCCCGCCCATACCTGACGCACCTGCGCACGATACACGGCGTGCCGGTGGCAAGCTACGAGGAGATGTTCCTGCTGCCGGTGGCCGAGCTGGATTCGATTGCCCGGCAGACGGTGCGCGGCGCCATGAAGATGGCCGGCGCCGAGGGTGCGGGCCTGGGCCTGGGAGGCTTTGCCACGATGCTGCCGGACGTGGGCATCCTGTCGGCCATCACCTTGCGCATGGTGCAGAAGCTCAGCCTGATTTACGGCTTCGAGTACAACACCGACGAAGAGATCGCCGAGCTGTGGATCGCCACGGCCACCGCCGCCGGACTCGACCTGACCAGGGACGTGCTGGAGCGGACCGTGCTGAAGACCTTTGTGGAGCGCGTGATTGCCCGCGTGGCGGAGCGCGTCAGCTTGGAGTTTGCGGAAAAAGCCGCCGCCCGGGCGGTTCCTCTCCTCAGTTCCGTGGTGGGCGCGCTGATGAATTACTATTTTGTGCGCGCCTGGGGCAATCGCGTTCAGGGCCATTTTCGCCAGCGCCATCTGGAGGAGCGGGCCCGCCGCTCGGCACAGACCCGTCTGCTGGGCAGTGCTCCGGGCATGGCGGAGTAAATCGAACGGAACTCAGAAATCGATGCCCCGAATCGATACCCCAGACCTATCTTGAGTTGGAATTCTCTCCGCCCGAGTCCGGGTTCGTGTCCTTGCTATCTCCGTTGAAGATTCCAACCACTTTGCCCCAGATTCCCTTTCGCTTTTCCGGAGCGGGAGGCGGGTTGGTGGGCGCGGCTCCGGGCTGCGTAGGGACTTCGACTCTGGTGGCCTGCCGCGGCTGGTTCGGCGGAACGGCGCGCGGCGGCTGGTTGACCGCCGGTGGAGCCGGAGCCGGGATGCCCAGAATCTTCTGGAACACATTGCGCTGGTCGGTGCGCTCGCAGGTCTCCTGCGGCTCGGAGCCCTCGATGAAGACCGAGTTGTAGTCGTCCGGGCAGCTTGGAGTGGCGAGCAGGTTGGTGGCCTTGTCCAGAGAGACGGTGACCACCCCGGAGGGCGGAGTGAAGTCGGTGGTGTTGCTGTACTGCGGCAGGCGCACGGCGCGCTTCATGAACTCGGCCCAGATGGGGCCCGCGGTGGCGGCGCCGGCCAGCTTCAGATCGCTGTAATCGTCATAGCCCACCCAGACGATGCAGAGCAGGTTGCTGGTGTATCCGGCGAACCAGGCATCGTGCGAGGTTCCGGTTTTGCCCGCCGCCGGCGCCAGAAAGCCGCGCTGCCGGACGGTGAAGCCGGTGCCGTGCTCGATCACGTTCTGCATCATGTTGGTGATCACGTAGGCCACGCGCGGGTCCAGCACCGGGCGCCGGTTGGTGTGGAAGTCCTCGACCACGTCGCCGTTGGCCGCGCGGATGGAGTGGATGACCGTCGGGTCGATGCGCGTGCCGCTGTTGGCCAGCACGGTGTAGGCGCCGGCCATCTCAAGCGGGCTGGCGTCATAGGCTCCGAGCGCGGCGGCTGGAGTGGCTCTGACGCTGGCGATTCCCGCGTTCCGGGCCAGTTCGGCCACCTTGTCGTAGCCCACCATCTGGGCCATCCGCACCGTGGCGTTGTTCAGCGACATCTGCAGCGCGTAGCGCGCCGTCACCTGCCCGTGATACTCGTTCTTGTAGTTGCGCGGGTCGTATTCCTTGCCGTCGAATTCAAACGAAGTGGGCGAATCGTCGATCTGCGAAACCTGGGTAAAGACCGGGTCGGTGCCCTGCGCGGTGAGCGCCGAATTGATCGCCGCTGCATAAACGAAGGGCTTGAAGATGGAGCCGGTGGGACGCTTGGCGACGGCGTGATCCAGCTGGCTGAAGCCGTAGTTTCTGCCGCCCACCATGGCCAGCACCTCGCCGGTATGCGGGTCCAGCGCCACCAGCGCCACCTGCGGGATAGGACCGGTGGCGATCGTCTGATCGATCTTGGCATCGCGGCCCGTACCAACCTTCACGCGGTGGGTGCGCTGCTTTGCCACCTGGTCGTCCACCAGCTTGATGCCCTCGGAGACCGCCTCGGCGGCGGCGCGCTGCAGGTCCGGGTCGAGCGTGGTGTAGATGCGATAGGCGTTTTCGTTCAGGTCGGTTTCCGTATGTTCGTTGGACAGGGTGTCCTTGACCAGATCGACAAAGTAGGGCGCGTCGCTGGCTTCCACGTTGGGCGCGCTGAGCTTGAGCGGGGTCGCCTTGGCTGCGTCGGCCTGGGCGCGGGTGATGGCCCCGGTTTCAACCATCGAGTCCAGCACCACGTTGCGCCGCTCCATCACCTTGTCGGGACGCTTGTAGGGATTGAGGTAATTGGGCGACTGGATGATGCCGGCGATCATGGCCGCCTCGGGCAGGGTGATCTCCTTGATGTCTTTGCCGAAGTAGGAGCGCGACGCCTCGCCGAAGCCGTTGATGGAAAACGATCCGCGCTGCCCCAGGTACACCTGGTTGGCATACATCTCGAAGATCTGCTGCTTGTTGAGCTTCTGCTCCAGCTCGACGGCAATCAGCATCTCGGTCAGCTTGCGGCGATAGGTCTTCTGCTGGTTCAGGAAGAAGCCGCGCGATAGCTGCATGGTCAGGGTCGAACCGCCGCGCCGCTTGCCCTCGGCGCGCAGATCGGTGACGAACGATCCGATCAGGCTGAGCCAGTTGATGCCGCCGTGCTCGAAGAACCTGCGGTCTTCGATGGCCAGCACCGAATCCACCATCACCTTGGGAATCGCGTTGTAGGTGAGCAGCTCGCGCTTGGTGCGGTCCTGTCCCTGGAAGAGCGCAGTGACCAGCTCGGGCTCCAGTTCGTAGGACTCCAGTTGGGCTCCCGAACTGGAGCCGGCGCTGAGAATCTGCGCGACGCGCCCATCGGCGCCGTCGAGAATTCTGGCGCCATCGGCCGAGTGATAGGACTCGGCTCCGGGCAGCACCTCGATGCCGCCAGGGACCATGCGATAGGTTCCCATCGGCGCATTGCCCCCGGTGCTTGCGTCCAGATAGCCGGCGCGGCGCAGGATGACGGCGATCTCCGAGGGAGTAAACGGGTCCCCGGGATGGATCGTGATCGGCCGGGAATAGATCTTGGCCGAGGTCGAAAATATCTGGCCGCTCATCTTTGTGGTGATGATCTGATCGTACTTCACATAGAAGTAAGCGAAGACGCCAAAGCAGAAGAGCGCGAAGATGAGGAAGATTGCCACGGCGGCGCGCATCACCGAGTGCGAGGGATGCTTGGGGTGCGAGGCAGAAGAAGCCGGAATTTTCAGTTTAATGGCCACAGGGTAACTTCTATTGTAAGACACTGTGAGCAACACAAGGAAGGCGCCGGGCAAAAGCGCGGCGCCGGAGCTCCCAGTTCAGTCCCGTGCGTGGGAATTGCAGGCGGCGCCAGCCTTGGCCGCCCGCAAAATAGCAAGCTTCAAATACTCTGCTTCCTCGCGGTTACTTCGTCATCACGTTGTGATTGGTGGTCGAGTTCTTAAAGTTCAAGTCGAAAGGATGGACGGGAAAATCGATGTGGACGCTGTAGGCGACGTCGATCGTCAGGTCGCCGCCGGAGCGAGCCACGGTCACCTGCTCGGGATCGATCGGCACGGAGAGCTCCTGCGCCTTCTGCGAGACGGCCGCCGCAATCGCTTCGTCGCTCTTGGGGAAATTGGTGTAGTAGATCGCCTCATCGGAGATCATCTGGTTCACCTTGAAGTTTGCCCAATAGGCCGGAAGGGTTTTATAGAGCATGAAGCCGCCGGCGATCAGGACCAGCACCCAGAATATCGATTTGAGTTCCTTCACGGATCTCTCCTAGGCACGCGGATTATACATACCCTGCAAGTACGACAGTATATCGCCCACGGCCACATCTGCCGACTGCGACTTGGCGCGCTCTACTACTTCCACATTACCTTCGGCCAGTTTCTTTCCGATGTTGACGCGATAGGGAATGCCGACCAGGTCGGCGTCCTTGAACTTCACTCCGGGCCGTTCGTCGCGGTCGTCGAGCAGCACATCGTATCCGGCGGCCTCCAACTCGGCCGCAATTTTTTCCCCGGCCTGCATCAGCGCCGCGTCCTTCACGTTGGTCGGCACCACCACCACCGTAAATGGAGCGATCGACGGAGCGAGCCAGAATCCGTTGTCGTCGTGGTTCTGCTCGATGCACGAGGTCAGGATGCGCTCCACGCCGATGCCGTAGCTGCCCATGATGAGGGTGACTTCCTTGCCGTCCTTGTCGAGAACCTTTGCGCCCATCGAGTCGGCGTACTTGGTGCCGAGCTTGAAGATGTGCCCGATCTCCACGGCCTTGCCTAGTTTCATCGGCTCGCCGCAGCGCGGACAGCCTTCGCCCTCAACCACATTGCGAAGATCGGCGTAGCTGGTCACCTCGAAGTCGATGCCCGCGCTTAGTCCGGTAAAGTGATGGTCGAGTTCGTTGGCCCCGCTCACCAGGTTCTTGCGGCCATCTAAAGCTTTGTCCATGATGACCACAAATGCGTCCGCGTCGCCAATGTATCCGGACTTGCCTTTGACGTCGATCACCTTCGCCAGCTTCAATCCAACTGGCCCAAGGTATCCCGCAGGAGAACCAAAATACTTCACGATCTCTTCTTCCATCATGGGACGGAATTCGCGTCCGCCGATGGCCGCCGAGAGCTTGGCTTCGTTCATCTGGTCGTTGCCGCGCATCAGCACCAGCAGAGGCCGGACTATCGCTTTTCGCTGCGGCGCCGCGCCGTCGTCCACGGTTTCGGTCATCACGTAGGCCAGCGACTTCATATTGTTGTTCACCGGAACCTTGAGGAATGCGGCGACCTCATCAATGGTCTTGGTTCCCGGTGTGTGAACCTTTTCGCGCGCGCCGCTGGCGTTGGCCGCCAGTTCTGCGACGGGCTCCAGCTTGGAGGTTGCTTTCTCCAGGTTGGCCGCGTAGCCGCACTTGCCGCAGCTGGCGACAAGATCTTCGCCCGCGTCGGTGTACACCATGAACTCCTGCGACTGCGATCCGCCCATCGAACCCGAGTCGGCCTCGACGGCGACGAACTCCAGTCCGCAGCTCGCGAAAGATGCGGCGGTAGGCGGCATCGTGCAGGTCGAAGCTCTTGTCCAGCCCGGCGCGGTCGATGTCGAACGAGTAGGAGTCCTTCATGGTGAACTGGCGCACCCGCAGCAGGCCGCTCTTGGGGCGCGGCTCGTCGCGGAACTTGGTCTGAATCTGGTACCAGATCTGGGGAAGCTGTTTGTAGCTGCGCAGTTCCTTGCGCGCAATGTCGGTCATGATCTCTTCGTGGGTCATGCCCAGGCAGAGGTCGGCGCCCTTGCGGTCCTTGAGGCGGAACATGTTGTCGCCCATCACGCTCCAGCGTCCGCTGGCCTCCCACACCTCGCGCGGATTCAGCGCCGGCAGGTAGAGCTCCTGGCCGATGGTGTCCATCTCCTCGCGCACGATGCTGGTGATCTTGAGGATGGTCCTCTGGGCGAGGAAGAGGTAGGAGTAGATTCCAGCCGCCAGCTGGCGGACGTATCCGGCGCGCACCAGGAACTTGTGGCTGGCGACTTCGGCGTCGGCGGGTGCTTCACGAAGGGTGGGGATAAACAGCTTGGACCAGCGTTGCATAGAGATGGTTGGATTCCCGTCTTGAAGATGATGAATGTTGATTGTAACAAGTCGCTCGGCCCAACTGAACCCCCGCTCAGGGGGCTTCAATTGCTTTCGGGGGCTGGTGGCCCATGTCCCGCATTGAATAACTGTCTGGTGCCCCATATCTGGCCCTCCTTCGGCCAGATGTGGGAGGCAGGAGTGCGCCCCTCGGACGATCTGAGCGGGCTGTCAGCTTCACTCACGGCGGCTACTGTCGCTAACCGCGCAGAGCAAGGGCCATAGCCGGTAAATTCCCCGGTGATGGGGACACCCACATCTGCCAAAGGAAGGCAGATATGGGGCACCCACAACAGGTAGAGCAGGAGAGGTGGGCCACCAGCGTCAACTCACCACTCGCTGGCCTGGGGCTCCGGCTCCGGCTGCCTCAACTCGAAATGCCCGGCGCCCGCGGCTGCCGGAGCCTCTCTGACCTGGCCCACAAAGACCAAGCCATCGAAATAGAGCGCGACCGGCACAGAGACCGTGAGGATCGCCCAGGCCCAGCCGGCCAGCAGGTCCGGCGGGGTGAGAAACATCCGCGCCGCCATGATGGGCGCAAGGATCAGTGCGGCGGAGATTGCGCAGCGCTGATAGCGGCGCTGCAGAATGGCCTCCGTCAAACTGCACAGGGGCAGCGCCAGAATCAGATCGAACAAGTAGTGCTCGCCCAGGCCGAGCGTGGACAGAAATGTGAAGAACAGGAAGACCGCGGCGATGGCGCGCTGCCAGCCTCGCGAGTTGGTAAACAACAGGATGGCCCATGCGAAATGCATGGAAGGAACACAGTTTCGCGCAGAATCCGCGGGCACATAAACGAACTGTTTGGCCAGCGCCGGCAGAGCCCAGGGAAAGTTGGGGAAGGCATAGATCGGCCCGGCCGCGGGCAGCAGAAGATAGCAGCCGAAGGCCAGCACGGGCGCGAGTGCTATCTTTGCGAGGAACCTCCAGGGGGAGCGAAGGTGGTTCGTGAGGCAGACGAACAGGCAGCAGGGCAGTGCGTAGTAGAAACCGAGGCAGGTGAGGGTCAGCCATCGGTGGCCAAACACAACGCGCCCCAACAGAAATCCGGCGTCGATTCCCAGAGAGTGATCCCAGTTCAGCAGGATGCCGTCATAGGTGCGCTGGAGGACGTTGACGGGCCGCATCAGCACGTGCAGCGCGAGCGGGCGAAGGACCAAAAACGCCAGGACCGCGACCACCAAAATCCCCATGCGCCCAATCTCGCCCCGCTTTGCACCGCGAGCGACTGCCCAGTGAAATGCAATCAAAGACACGGCCGCCACGCCGGACATGGGCACCGGCAAGAACCACAGGCTGGCGGACGCCATGAGAGCATGCACCACCACGGTGTAGAAAAGGGTCAGCGAGGCCAGCGCGACGAGATGACGCAGCCGATGAAAACAAAATACATACAGAACAACCACACCCGCCAGGCTGACACTGGTATAGGAGGGAACCAGATCGATGGTGCGGACCAGGAGGATGGGGATCAGAGCTGCGGAAACGGCGCCGAGCAGGAGATCGGCCATCGTCCATTGTCCGGCCTGTATCCCGGTCTGAGCCTTGTTCATCCGTTTTTCTCCTGATGAGCAGCTCTCCATGCAGATAGAGTAGCTCGAATCGCAATTCGGACGAAACGAAAACTTGTGCCCGGCAACTCGGAAGGAGCTGCCGGCGCGTTCGCCGCTCGCCCCCGTTTCCGCCCCACTCAATGAGCGTATCCCGCGCTCGGATATGGGGCGTATTGTTCGCAGGAGCTTGCGCAGGGTACACTTGAAGGCAAGCTAGCGTCCCGATTCCGGCTTGTGGCACCCTCTCCTGTCCGGAACGTTGTGGGGTTAGTTTTAGGAGGCAACACATTGTCGCAAAACCGTTTTCTCTTCACGTCTGAGTCGGTGACCGAGGGGCATCCCGACAAAATCGCAGACCAGATCTCTGACGCAATCCTCGACGCCTGCCTGGAGCAGGACCCATACAGCCGCGTAGCCTGTGAGACCCTCACCTGCACCGGCCTGGTCGTGATTGCAGGCGAAATTACCACCAGCGCTTATGTCGATTTCCAGGCATTGGTGCGCGGCGTTGTCAGCTCGATTGGCTATGACAACGCTCTCTACGGCTTCGACTCGAACACCTGCTCGGTGATTTCGAGCATCAACAAGCAGAGTGGCGATATCGCCATGGGTGTGGACACCGGCGGCGCCGGCGACCAGGGCATGATGTTCGGCTATGCCACCAACGAGACGCCCGAACTGATGCCGATGCCCATTTCGCTGGCGCACAAGCTGGTGCATAAGCTCACCGAAGTGCGCAAGAGCGGCAAGCTTCCCTATCTGCGTCCGGACGGCAAGAGCCAGGTGACGGTGGAGTACGACGAGAACGGCAAACCGCTGCGCATCGACGCCGTGGTGATCTCGACCCAGCACGCCGAATCGGTGACCACCGAGCAACTGCGCGCCGACATTCTCAAGTACGTCATTCAAGCCACGCTTCCCTCCAGCCTGCTCGACGAGAACACCAAGTACCATATCAATCCGACGGGCCGCTTCGTAATCGGCGGACCGATGGGCGACACCGGCTTGACCGGCCGCAAGATCATCGTGGACACCTACGGTGGCATGGGCCGTCACGGTGGCGGCGCGTTCAGCGGCAAGGATGCCACCAAGGTCGATCGCTCGGCCGCCTACATGGCGCGCTACATCGCCAAGAACATCGTGGCCGCCGGACTGGCGGACCGCGTCGAAGTGCAGCTCGCCTACGCCATTGGCGTTGCCGAACCCGTCAGCGTGCTGGTGGAGACCTTCGGTACCGGCAAGGTGGATCGTGAAATCCTGGGAGCCCTGGTTCGCAAGAACTTCGAGCTGACCCCCAAGGGCATCATCGAATCGCTGAACCTGCGCCGCCCCATCTTCCAGAAGACCGCTGCCTACGGCCACTTTGGCCGCAGCGACGCGGACTTCACCTGGGAGAAGACGGACAAGGCCGAGGCGTTGCGTGAAGGCGCCAAGGCTGCAAAGGCTCAGGCGTCCAAGTAACAGCTTCAACGTTGCAATCAAGAAAGAGGGCGTCGCTGCGGCGGCGCCCTTAGTGATTTTGTCCGAAATGGCGAGTGCCCCAGGTTCCGCGACGCGTTTATTTGCGTCGCTAACCTGGGAGAGTCGGCTGCACCGGTGCACGCGAGCCCTGGAGCTTCTCTACGCCTGACTTGCGATCGGATGATCCTCCCGCATGATCTGCGCGGCGCGGTCCAGCGCCTGTTGAATGTGGCCGCAGATATTCTCCGCTCCAATCTGCTGCACGAAGACGTTCTGATGGATGATGCGCGCGGGGTGTTCCTTGGCTCCGCACAACAGCAGGTGGCGTCCGGAGGCTTTGAGCCGGGCGTTGAGATCTTCGATGGCGCCCAGTCCCGTGGAGTCGATGGCGCTCATGCCGCGCAGCCGCAAAATGACGATCGGCGGCAGGGTGTCCATGCGATGGAGAATGACTTCGAGCTTTTGCGCGGCGCCGAACAGCAGTGCTCCCTGCACGCTGAAGACTTCGACGTACTCCGGGATGTGCTTGTCGTGCAGCAGGTGCAGGCGAACGGTGCGCATGAAGTCTTCGGTCACGGGAGAAACCGAAGTCGTTTCGGCCACGCTGCGAATGAAGGTGAGCGCGGCAAGGATCATGCCGAACTCGACCGCCGTGGTCAGGTCGGCCATCACGGTGAGTCCGAAGGTGACCAGCCACACCGCAATCGCGGACTTGGTGAGTTGCAGCAGGCGAATCGTCTCCGCCCACTGTCCCATGTTATAGCTGACGACCATGAGAATGGATGCCAGCACGGCCATGGGAATGTAGCGCGCCAGCGGCGCGGCAAATAACAGAATCGCCAGCAGGGTAACAGAGTGGATGATGCCCGCCACCGGAGAGCGCGCGCCGCTGCGGATGTTGGTGGCGGTGCGCGCGATGGCGCCGGTGGCCGGCAGTCCGCCGAAGATGGGCGAGAGAATGTTGGCGACGCCCTGCGCGACCAGTTCGACATTGGGATTGTGCTTGTCGCCGCTCATGCTGTCGGCCACCACGGCCGACATCAGCGACTCGATCGCGCCCAGCATGGCGATGGTGACGGCCGAGGAAAACAACGGCAGAATCAGGCTGGAGTGAAACTCGGGAATTTGCAGGTGCGGCATGCCGGAGGGAATTCCACCGAAGCGCGTGCCGATGGTCTCCACCGGCAAGTGCAGCAGCAGCGCGCCCACGGTTCCGGCGACCAGCGCGACAATGTATCCGGGAATGCGCTTGGTGACGCGCGGAGTGACCAGGATGATGATGAGCGAGACCACGCTGAGCGCGGTGGCGGGCAGCGAAATGGTTCCGGCGTGCCCGATCAGCTCGCGCATGCGCGCGAAAAATTCGCCGGGGTTGTGCTCCAGGCGGAGTCCGAAGAAGTCGCGAATCTGGGTGCTGGCAATCAGCACCGCAATGCCGTTGGTGAAACCCATCACGACCGGGCGGGGAATAAACTGCACCGCTTTGCCAAGGCCGGTGAGGCCCATGATGACCAGCATCACGCCTGCCATCATGGTGCAGAGGAACAGTCCCTGCACGCCGTGCTTGACGATGATTCCGTAGACGACCACGACGAAGGCGCCGGTGGGGCCGCCAATCTGCGTGCGCGAGCCGCCCAGCAGAGAGATGAGGAATCCGGTGACCACCGCGCAGTAGATGCCCGCCTGCGGAGTCATTCCGCTGGCGATGGCAAAGGCCATGGCGAGCGGCAGCGCCACCAGACCTACGGTTACACCGGCAGCAAGATCGGCGGCGAAGGTGCGGGCAGAGTAGTCCTTGAGGCAAAGAATGAATTTGGGAAGGTACTGCTTCCCAATGGGATTGGAAAATGTCATGGAGTCCTTATCATAGTCCTTTGCGGTATGGAAGCGCATCGGAGCGAAGGTACACGGCCTTCCAAACCGTGGTGCAATGCGCGGCGGAGCCATAGAAACAGCGGGGGAAAACATTGAAGGCAAAA
Organism: uncultured Acidobacteriota bacterium; assembly: GCA_963742165.1. Taxonomy (GTDB): domain Bacteria; phylum Acidobacteriota; class Terriglobia; order Terriglobales; family Acidobacteriaceae; genus TOLSYN. The sequence continues at coordinate 60,224 of CAVUKX010000009.1, forward strand.
GGCGCGAAGGATGAAAAGGCGGCGGGCCGCATGTTTACCGAACTGCTCCGCCAGGTACGGCGCGTGCCGCGCGGCAAGGTGGCGACCTATGGCGACATTGCGTACGCGGCGGGCTATCCGGGCGCGGCGCGGCAGGTGGCATGGGCACTGCACGCCGAGAGCGCGGGGTTGCCGTGGCATCGCATTGTGGGCGCGGGCGGCGTGATTCTGCTGACGGGCGAACATGGCTTCGAGCAGCGCATGCGGCTGCAGACGGAAGGCGTGGGGTTTTTGGGGCTGAAGGTGAATATGGCGGCGCACCGGCACTCGTTTTTCGTTCGGGCGGAGGAGAAGGCTGGGCCCAAACCAGCCAAACATGCGGGTGCGCGGAATTCGGCGAAGCAATCAGCGGCGAAGAGCGCGAGCCGAAGACGGAAGTGAGGCGCATTGAATCTGCTGCCTCATAAACGGTTTGTTTGGTTTCCCGATGCGCATTGGGCAGCAGCCCTGGTGTGAGGCGGGAGCGCGTGCTGGGTGATGGCGCTCACTGCAGTTTGGGCGACGAGGCATAACAGTAGGCATTCGGGGCGAGAGTGTGGGGACGTTCTGACGTGACCTGAAAGCCCGATGATGCGGCCGTCATAGCCGCCGGCTTGACTGCCGGTGCGCAGTAACGCGCCGCGGCAGATTCATGGCGCCATAGAAACGAAGGAGGACAGACATGGCAACAGCCGTAAAAGAAGTTAGGACCGCGTGCGAGGAAGTCGAGGTACTGACGGCGAAGGCGCTGAAGGCGCTGGCACAGTTCCAGAAGTTCAACCAGGTGCAGGTGGACAAGGTCATTGAAGCCATGGCCAAGGCAGGCGTGGCCAACGAACGCTATCTGGCCGAGTTTGCCGTGCAAGAGACCGGCATGGGGAACGTGGAAGACAAGGTGATCAAAAATCACTTTGGCGTTCAGGTGGTCCACGAGTACATGTTGGACGGCAGGTCGGTGGGCGTCATCGAAGAGAAGGACGGCATCATCTCGATTGCCGAGCCGTTCGGCGTGGTGGCGGCCGTGACTCCGACGACCAACCCGACTTCGACGACGATGTTCAAGTCGCTGATTGCGCTGAAAGGGCGCAACGTGATCATCTTCGCCTTCCACCCGCGGGCGCAGAAGTGCAGCGCGGCGGCGGCCAAGATCATGCATGACGCGGCGGTGGCGGCAGGGGCGCCGGAGGACTGCATCCAGTGGATCACCCAGCCTTCGATCGAGGCCACCGACGCGCTGATGCGGCATCCGGATGTGGCGATCATCGTGGCCACCGGCGGCGCCGCGATGGTGAGGGCGGCGTACAGCTCCGGCCATCCCGCATTGGGAGTTGGACCGGGCGACGTGCCGGTCTACATTGAAAAAACCGCCAACCTGGCGATGGCAGTGGAAGACGTGATCGCCTCGAAGACCTTCGACAACGGCACCATCTGCTCGGCCGACCAGTCGGTGATTTTTGACGACCGCGCGACGTCAGAGAAGGCGCTGAGGATGTTTGCCGAACAGGGCGCCTACCTGTGCAGCCCAGAGGAAAAAGCCAAGCTGGAAGGGGTGATGTTCGACAAGGAGCACGGCGTTCCGTCGATGGCCATTGTTGGCAAGAGCGCGCAGGTGATCGGCGCGCTGGCCGGGCTGAAGATTCCGGGGGACCGCAAGCTGCTGATGGTTCCTCTGGATTCGACCAGCGGCGAAGACTGGATGAGCCATGAGAAGCTGTCTCCGGTGCTGGGCTGGTACGTTGCCGCAAACAGGGACGAGGCCATCAACGCGGCGTCGGCGCAGCTTGAGTACGGCGGTGCGGGGCACTCGGCGGCGGTGTTTACCGAGGACGAGGGCGTAGCGGAGGAGTTTGCCCTGAAGGTGAACGCCAACCGCGTGATGTGGAACCAGCCCTCGGTGCACGGCACGATCGGCGCGCTGTACAACGCGCTGGTACCGTCACTGACGCTGGGCTGCGGCGCTAGCGGTGGTAACATCACCAGCGAAAACGTGGGCTATAAGAACCTGCTGAACATCAAGAGACTGGCGCGCAGGAGAGCCTGAGGCGGTTCGCTGGTGGATGTTGTCGCGCGTTCCCAGGTCAGCGCCGCAGAAAGCGCGTCGCGGGACCTGGGCACCCGGCGGTTGACTCTACCGGACGGTTGATTTTACCGGGGATTGAGTTTTAAGTGGCGGGATCGGGAGCGAGGCCGGCGGTGAGCGGGAGTTTCCGGGTGCGTCCGGCATTGGAGGATGAGCGCGGGGCTGCGGCCGGGTTCTGGGCGGCATTCGCCTGGAGCAAATCCTCCTCGGCGGCGGGCTGAGTTACGGGCAGGGGAGGCAGTTCGCGGCGCGCCAGGACTTGCTCGACGGCTTCGGGTGGCAAGGGGTGGGAAAAGAGGAAGCCTTGCACGACCTTGCAGCCGAGGTGGCTGAGGGTTGCCAGTTGCTCCTCGGTTTCGACCCCTTCGGCGACGATCTTCATGCCCAGGCCTCCGGCCATGGCGATGATGGCGCGCACGATGGCGACGCTCTCCTTGCTCTCAGTGATCTGGCTGACGAAGGAGCGGTCTACCTTGAGCGAGTCGATGGGCAGGCGGTGCAGATAGCTCAAGGATGAGTGTCCGGTTCCAAAGTCATCGACCGAAACCTCGACGCCGAGACGGGAGAGCTCGCGCAGGTGACGGGTGACCTGGTCGATGCTGCTCATCATCGCCGTCTCGGTGACTTCGATCTGCAGATGGGCCGCGTCGAAGCCGCTCTCGCGCAGCGTGCTGGCGACGTGGCCGGAGAATGATTCCTGCGCGAATTCGACGGCTGAGACGTTGACGGCGATGCGGAGCGGAAGAAAGCCGCTCTCCTGCCAGCGGCGCCCCTGGCGGCAGACTTCTTGCAGGACCCACTGGCCGATGTTGACGATGAGACCGGTCTGCTCGGCGACCGGGATGAACTCGGCGGGCGAGATGGCTTTGAGCTCGGGCGCGCGGAAGCGGAGCAGCGCCTCCAGGCCGGTCAACTCGCGCTCCATGGTGTATTGCGGCTGGTAGTGGACTTCGAAGCCGCCGTTCTCCAGAGCGTCGCGCAGCAGGCCTTCGATATGATGGCGGCGCGCGAATTTTTCGCTCAACTCGGGAGAGAACACCTGGAAGGCATTGCGGCCCAGTTCCTTGGCGCGATACATGGCATGGTCGGCATGGACCTTGAGCTGCCGGGCTGAGGTTCCGTCGGCAGGATAGAGAGCGGCTCCGATGCTGGCCGTTGCCCGCAACCGGGCATCGCCGGCCGGGATCGGATCGGAAATGGTGTGCAGGAGGACTTCGGCGAACTTTTCCACGGATTCGGCGTCGCGCACGTCTTCGAGCACAATCATGAATTCATCGCCGCCGAGGCGGGCGAGAGTGTCGGTGGCGCGGACGCTGGCGGAAAGGCGTGCGGCGACGGCGCGCAGGACGCAATCGCCGGCCTCGTGGCCGTACTGGTCGTTGATCTCCTTGAATCCGTCCAGGTCGATGCAGATGACGGCGAGGGTGCTGCAGCGGCGTTGGGCGCGGGCCAGCGCCTCCTCGATGCGCTGATCGCACAGCGCGCGATTGGGCAGCTGGGTCAACGGATCGTGGTGCGCGCGGTAGAACAACTCCTCGTGCATCTGGGCGTGGGCAACGGCCATTCGGGCCATGCGCGCCGCGGTCATCAGGGCGTCGCACTCATCCTGGCCGGGCAGCCGTCCCTGGTTTTGCAGCATGGAGATGATTCCGGCGATGGCTCCATCGCGGCCTCCGAAGGGCACCGACGACCAGGAGTCAAACTGATATTGCGCGGTGAGAGCCGAGGCCGCGGCGCCGGTCAGTTTCTGATCGAGGACGGAGAGAAATATCGGACGGCTCCGGCTGCGCGCCAGAAAAGCCGCTCCGGCAGGCTCGGCCAGCATCTGTTCCAGGGCGGCGATTTCCGAGCGGGGGAAGCTGGGTGCGATGAGCGCATCGGCCTGTTCGGCGGAGGTGGAAATGAGACAGCGGCTGGACGGACAGAAGGCCTCGACGGCCAGCGCCAGCTCCGACAGGATGTTGGCCAGCAATGCGTCCTCGGCCACCATTTCCAGAATGCGATTTTCGCTGCGGTTGAATTCTTCCAGGCGGATTCGTTCGCCGATTTCGGTGCGCAGCTGCGCGGTGCGCTCTTGCACGCGCTGCTCCAAGGCGTCGCGTTCGGCCTGCAGTTCGGCGTCAAATGCGGCGATCTGCTTGCTCAGGCTGCGCGCATAGGCGACGACGGGCGCGACCAGAAGAAGTCCGAGGACAATCAAAGCGATGAGGTAACTTCGAGTGCGCCGAACGCGCGCGGCTTCCAGCGTCAGCATGCCGTTTTTGGCGTTAGAGATGTCTTCGCCGACATTGCCGAGAATGGTGTGCACCCGGCTGAGGCTGCGGTCGGCGGCCATCCATGCGGCGTTAAAGACCGGCAGGTTGCCCGTTCGGCGGGCAACGTCGGCCTGTTTCACCTGGCGCACCATGGCCTGGGATTCCGCCAGAAGCGCTCGCAGGTCGTCGGCGCAGCGGGAAAAAGCAGGGTTGTGGGAGCATTCCGCCAGGCATTGCGCCTCGCTGAGCAGTTGTTGTGTCCGGTCCGCGAAGAGCGCCGAGCCATACTGTACCCGTTCGACTCCGGCGGCCCAGTCATCGTCATTCGCCTCTACACCGGCAGGCGCACCGGCATCCACCAGGGCGCGCAACTGCGCGACGCCGTGCTGATGCTCGTTGAGCGTGGTTTCATAGGCGATCTGGGCGGAATAGGAGCGTTCCAGGCGATAGGCAAGGGTGAGGCCCGCACCCATGATCGAAAGCTGGAGCATGCAAAGGGCAGCGTAGAGGAAGCGCAGACGAATGTGCTTCCGGTGAATGACCGGCGGACACCCCGGCGATTGCTTTGCGGAGTTAGAAAATCGCATGGCAGCTTGGCCCGATTTCGATCAGCTTTCCCGGTACCTGTTGCATGTTCCATCGGCTGAATCGAGAAAACGTATGAGTTCGCTTCCGAACCGATGTTCCGGCTGCGCGTCCACAACCGGGCCCCCGGCTTGGGAGCTCGATTCGATGCCGCTGCGGCGGACGATTGCGGATCAAATGGGCAGCCGCTGCGGCGTCTGGTTGGTGGAACCGGCCCGCGAGCTACAAGTAGGACTGATTCTAGGAACGATCGCTGAGCGGGGCAAGTTACGTGGGTAATGTGCGGGTGTCATTGCACCGTCACCTTCTGGCCCAGCATGGTGCGGACTTCGCGCGCGAGGGTGTTGAGGCTGAAAGGTTTTTGCAGGAAGGCTGCGCCCATCTTTTTGACACCGTGGCGCAAGACCGCGTCATCGGTGTAGCCGGACATGTAGATTGTTTTCAGATTGGGCCGCATACGCCCCAGAGTTTCCGATAACGCCCGTCCGCTCATCTTCGGCATGACGACATCGGAGATCAGAAGATCGATGGGTCCATCGTGCACGCTGGCAAGGGCAAGTGCCTGCGGTCCGGAGTTGGCCGCCAGGACCGTGTATCCCAAGGTCCGCATATAGTCAGAGATCGCCTCGCGCAGGGAGCCTTCGTCTTCGGCGATCAGGATGGTCTCCCGGCCTCGCGGGCGCGCCTGGGGATTGGCGGAGATTTTCTCGGAGGTGGCCACCTGCTTGGCCTTGGGCAGATAGATGGTAAAACAGGTGCCCAGCCCAGGTTCGCTATCGACCCAGATGTAGCCGCCACTTTGCTTTACGATGCCGTAGACGGTGGCCAGTCCCAGGCCTGAGCCCTTGCCGACCTCCTTGGTGGTGAAGAAGGGCTCGAAGATATGCTCCTGCGTTTCCTTACTGATCCCGAGGCCGGTATCGGCGACCGAGAGCTTCACGTATTGCCCCGGGGATGCGTAGGAGCGTTCGCCGATGCGCATTTCCATGGACGTAACATTTTCGGTTGCGATGGTGAGCTTGCCACCGTGCTCCATGGCGTCCCTGGCGTTGACACACAGGTTCATGACAACCTGCACGATCTGATCCGGGTCTGCCTCCACCGGCCAAAGCGAGTGGGCCGGGACTACCCGGAATTCGATGTCTTCCCCGATGAGCCGCTGCAACATGTTCGCCGTGTCGTCGATCACGGCGTTCAGGTCGAGCACCACGGGCGAGAGGATTTGTTTACGGCTGAAGGCCAGCATTTGTTTGGTGAGATTGGCCGCGCGCTGCGCTGCTTTGAGAATCTGCTCCGTGCTTTTGCGTGAGACGTCCTCGGCCGGGAGGTCGTCTTGCAGCATCTCCGTGTAGCTCTGGATGACCATGAGGAGATTGTTGAAATCATGGGCAATGCCTCCGGCGAGGCGGCCCACGGCTTCCATCTTCTGCGCCTGGCGGAACTGCTCCGCCAGACTGATTGCTTCCTCGGTCTTCTCCCGAATGATTGCGGCTCGCCGTTCCAGTTCATCGTGCAAGGCGACCTTGCTTCGAATCGCCGACATGCGAAATCTCTCATTGAAGTACCGGATTACCAAGGTGAGGACGATGGTGGCAACCATGAAAAACGAATTCACAATGAAAATCGAGTTGCTGTGTTTCCCCCACGATAAGAAAGACCAAGCAAAGAACGGCAAATAGATGAGTGCAATGTTGCAGGCCAGAGCCGCATCGGTCCACGGGATGAAGGATCCAACCAATATGGCGATCAGGTTGAGACCCGCATAGTAGGGCGAGCTGTTTCCTTCCACGAGAAACGCCATGATCGTGATGATGATCGCGTTCACGAAGACGTGGAAGGCGCCCCAAGCCTGTATTTCCGGCAGGCTGCGGGTCCTTTTGACCGCGAAGATTACCAGCGCATAGGAGGGGATAACCAGAATTCTTAGAATGGAGAAGAGCAGGAACCGATGGGGTGCGTAAAAGTGATCCGCAATGGAAAATGCCGCATAACATGGCAGCGATATCTTGCTGGAAATTACAATCAGATCGCGGAGTTCCCGTATCCTCTCTCTCCGCCGCAATCGTAAGATTGTCTGCTCAACTGGTTCCATGGTCTTCCGGTCCAATCCTGAACGGCCGCGTTCTTTCCACCGAAGGTTTTAGCGATTGTCCTGTTGCATGGCCTCCATGTTCGTTGAGAGACGGGCCGGTTGAATTCTCCCCTATACAGCGGCGGAAAACGGTGACATATGTACAGATACTTTCGTGAGCCGGGTACTTTCGTAATGCGCCGGGGAGCGTGGTTGCATGGGCCGATGTCCGGCCGGGGAATGAAATGGGCGGCGCTGGGACTTTTTCACCGCTTCCCGAGGGAATGGGTTCGAACCAATCGCCGGATGGCGCATGGTAGGATAGGCGGCGATGAGAGTGCGGGATTTGTTCATGATGACCACTGCGGAAAATGTTGTGCGGATTGAGGCCGAGGCGCTGCGGCAGTTGGCCGAACGCATCGGCGGGCCGATGGCGGGCGATGTGGCGCGGGCTCTGGAACTGATCCTGGGCTGCGCGGGCCGGGTAGTGGTGACCGGGATGGGAAAAAGCGGGCTGATCGGGCGCAAGCTGGCGGCGACGTTGGCTTCCACCGGGACGCCGGCTTTGTACCTGCATCCGGCGGAGGCGCTGCACGGCGATCTGGGGATGGTGATGCGCGGCGATCTGGTGCTGGCGCTGTCGGCGTCGGGCGAAACGGCGGAGATTCTGGAGCTGCTGCCGACGATCAAGCGGCTGGGGGTTCCGCTGGTAACGATGACGGGCGATTGTTTGCACGGCGGCAACGGTGCTTCCCTCAATAACCCAACGTTGCGGTCGTCGCTGGCACAGGCTGCGGATGTGGCGCTGGACTGCTCGATTCAGAAGGAAGCGTGTTCGCTGGGACTGGCTCCGACGGCTTCGACGACGACCATGCTGGCGCTGGGCGATGCGCTGGCGGTGGAACTAAGCGAGCGGCGGGGCTTCCGCGCTGAGGATTTTGCGGACTTGCATCCGGGCGGAAAGCTGGGCAAGCGGCTGGCGCGGGTTTCCCAGCTGATGCACAGCGGCGAGGCGATTCCGCGGGTTGCGCCGGAGACGCCGATGGCCGGGGTGATCTATGAGATGTCCCGCAAGGGACTGGGCGTGACGGCGGTGATCGAGGGCGATGCGCTGATCGGCATTGTGAGCGACGGCGACCTGCGGCGGCTGCTGGAGCATCGCGGCAAGGACGCACTGGACCTGACGGCGGGGCAGTGCATGACGGCGAAGCCAAGGACCATTTCCGCCGATAGATTTGCTGCCGAGGCGCTGGATTTGATGGAGCAGAAGAAGATCACTTCGCTGATGGTGGTGGGCGAGGGCAACCGGCTGGAAGGCGTGGTGCACCTGCACGATCTGTGGGGCGTGGAGCTGGTGTAGGCAGGGGCGCTCGGAAGGAACCCGGGCTATGGATGGATCTTCAAGAAGTCCAAACGCGAAAAAACACTGACAATACATTCGCGGTGAGCATGTTGCTTCCCACCTTAGCCGCGCAAAATACGCGCGCCGAAGGTGGGGCACCCGTATGTGGAAGTAGTCCACTGTGCGCTAGCGGGTGTTGAGGGCGCGGATGGTTTCCATGACGACGTCGGCGACGATTTGCAGGCTGGCCGCGCTGCATTTGTCGGGCGTGTCCTCGGTGGTGTGGTGGTAGATGTTGTTAAAGCCATAATCGATGTCGATGATGTCGGCCACCGGGATGCCGACCGCGGCGAAGGGAAGATGGTCGTCCTGAATGGTGTTGGGGCGCACGAAGAAATAGGACTGCTTGTTGAGGCGCTGGGCGGCGCGGCCGATTACGTCCAGGAGCCAGGGCGTGGAATTGCTGTCGCGGTCGATGTCAAGTTCCTTGTCGCCGATCATGTCGAGCAGCAGGAAGGCCTTGATCTTGGCGGCGGTGCCGTCGGCATACCACTTCTTTGCCAGCTGCTTGCTGCCATAGACGCTGTCGGCGTCGGTCCAATCCACGGTGGCTTCTTCGCCATCGGTAAACAGCAGCCAGATGCTATAGCCCTGGGGCGGATGGGCGCGGAGCTGAGCGGCGAGTTCCAGCATCAATCCGACGTTGGAGCCGCCATCGTTGGCGCCGATGAAGCTGGTGTTGCGGAGCGGATAGTTGGTGTCGTAATGACCGGCGAGGACGATGATGCCGTCTTTTTTGCCGGGGAATTTGGCGATGATGTTGTTCATCGGGAAGGGGCCGGCGGCAGTCTGCACGTTGAATTTGTCCTGCTCGACCTGGGCGCCTTCCAGATGGCTGATGATGAACTGCTCGGCCTTGGCATGGCCCGGGCTGCCCAGGAAGCGCGGGCCGAGAGCGACGAAGTCCTTCAGATTCTGGTAGGCCTTTTCTCCGCTGAGCTTGAGCGCAGGCGGAGTCTGAGGCGTGGGATCGAAATCCTCGGCGCGGAAGACGGGCGCCGGGATTGGCTGCGGCTGCGCGGCGGCGGATTGGTTTGCGGAATCCGCTGCGGGAGTGGATTGGCGGCAGCTTCCGGCGGGCAATGCGACGGCCGCCAGCAGCAAGGCCAGCAGCACGGGGCAGAGCTTTTGCATGGCAAGCGGAACGCGGCGCCGGTTCATTTTATTGGTTGTTCAATTCGCGCTTCTTGCGCTGCTTGGGATGCACCATGTAGGCGACCCCGATGCTGAATATGTAAAGCATGAGCATGGGAGCGGCGAAGGTGCACATGCTGATGATGTCAGGGGTGGGAGCGATGGCGCCGGCCACGATGAAGATTCCCAGGATCGCATAACGCAGGTTGCGCCACATCCAGCCAGGGCTGACGATGCCGAACAGGGCCAGGAAGAAGACCAGGACCGGCATTTCAAACACCACGCCCAGGCCGAGCACGATCGTCATGAACAGGCCGATGTACTCGTTGATGGTGACCATGGGAGTGAACTGGGTGTTGAATCCGAAGAAGAAGCCGAACGCAGCCGGGAAGACCGCCTTGTAGGCGAACAGGCCGCCCGCCATGAAGAGTCCGACGGTGCTGATCATGAACGGGCCGACGTAGCGGCGCTCATGTTTGTAGAGTCCCGGCGAGATGAAGCCCCAGACCTGATACAGGATAAAGGGCGAGGCGGCGAAGATTCCGGCGATCAGGCTGATCTTCAAGTACATATTGAAGGGATCGACCGGATTTGTATACACCAGCTGGGTGTTGAGCTTGTGCGCGGCCAGAATGGTGACGATCGGTTTCTGAATCCAGGCGAAGATGGCTTCGTGCCAGTAGTAGCAGACGCAGAAGCCGATGGCGATGTAGGCGATGCTCGCTATGATGCGCCTGCGGAGCTCCTCGAGATGATCCATGAAGCCCATGGAGAGGAGCTCGGAGCGCCCTTTGACGTTCTCTTTTACGCTTTCGATTGGGGATTCTATCTCTGCCATCAGAACCTTTGCCGGAGTTAACTTCTCTGCGGGGCAGAGTTGCTGGAGGCCGTCGCCGGATCGGGCGCGGGCTGGGCGGTGACGGTTTCAACCGTAGAGGAAGCCTGGGATGCGCCAACTTGGGCTTCCGGCGTGGTGGATTGCACCGGCGGCTCCGGCTCGAAGGCCGGCACAGGCGGCGGCTCCGGCGGACGCAGGGTGAAGTTCTGCGCGTCGAAGGCCATGCGCGCGGTCTTCATCAGCCGTTCGTGGGCCTCGTCGATGCCGTCGATGGCCGATTTCACCGAGGGAGGCAGAATTGTCTGGGTGAAGGAAGTAGTTTGCTGCGGGGCCGGCAGTGCGGCAGGCTGCTGGCCTGGGGCGGTGTCGTTGCCTGCCTTTTCGATCTCAGACTGGAGCTGATACTTGAAATCATTGGACGCGCGTTTGAATTCGGCGACAAACTTGCCGATTTCGCGTGCCATCTCGGGTAATCTCTTGGGGCCAAATAAGATCAGGGCCAGCAAGAAGATGAAGATCATCTCAATGCCCATACGCTTCTAATCATACACGGCAAATTCGTCCTCCGGTAGAACGCGAGGGCCGCGGCGGAGGGAAAAAGCAGAGCTGAGCAGCGTGGCGGAAGCAGTAGCCTTGGGCGACTAACAACGCCTCGCTGCCGGCCGCTGGCGCTGGGGAAGAAGTTACGAAGCCGGAGGGGTGTTTTCGGCATCTTTAAGATAGGCGTCAGGTGCGGCGGAATTCGGAAGAGAGCGTTTGCGCGCCACTCACCGCATTCCGGATCGAACTGCTATACTCTTGCTGAATCAAGGGTTGCGCCACTTGCGACGCAAGGCGCGGCAAACATACATGGATTGCTCAGACGCAGGGCAAAAGAAGGATGCATCAATGGCTGGACGTTCCCGTCGCTCACTGGTTCTGGTTTTTCTGGTTATTCTGACGTGCGGTTTCCTTGGAGTGCTGTTCGGGCGGACCGACGATACTCCGGCGGGGAACGACAACGATATGCGCGATTCGGCGCAGGCGTTCTCGCAGGTTTACAGCGTCATCGAGCAGAACTATGCGGATAAGGTGGACGCCGACAAGGCCATCTATGACGGCGCCATCCCGGGCATGCTGCGGGTGCTCGATCCGCACTCGAACTTCTTCGATCCCAAGCAGTACTCGGCGCTACAGGAAGAGCAGCGCGGGCGCTACTACGGCGTTGGGATGCAGGTGGGACCGCGCAACAACAAGGTGATTGTGATTGCTCCCTTCGCCGGTGCGCCGGCGTACCGGGCCGGGATTCGTCCGGGCGACATTATTGTGGCCGTGGACGGCAAGTCGACCGACAACCTGACGACCAGCGAGGTGGCCGATCTGCTGAAAGGCCCCAAGGGCACCACGGTACACATCGCGATTCTGCGGGAGGGCAACACCAAGCCGCTGGACTTCACGGTGATGCGCGATGAAATTCCGCGCTACTCGGTGGACCAGCACTTTCTGATCCGTCCGGGAATCGGCTATATGCACATCAACGGCTTCCAGGAGACGACCGAGGCCGAGACCTCGGATGCCCTGGAGCAGATGGGCGATCTCAAGGGCCTGATTCTCGACCTGCGCAACAATCCCGGCGGATTGCTGAGCGAGGGCGTGGGAGTGGCCGACAAGTTCCTCAAGAAGGGACAGGTGATCGTCAGCCATCACGGGCGGAATTCACCGGAGAAGGTGTATCGCGCGGCGCATGGCAGCACCAAGGAATATCCGATTGTTGTGCTGGTGAACCACGGCACGGCGTCGGCGGCCGAGATTGTTTCGGGCGCCATTCAAGACCATGACCGCGGCCTGATCGCCGGGGAATCCACCTTTGGCAAGGGACTGGTGCAGACGGTCTACCGGCTGAGCGAAAACACCGGCCTGGCGCTGACCACGGCCAAGTATTACACCCCGAGCGGACGGCTGATCCAGCGCAACTACAGCGGCGTGTCGCTGTATGACTACTACTACAACCGCAATGCCGACGATAACTCCATCAACGGAGATAAGCCGGATGACGCCAGCCGCGAGGTGAAGCTGACCGACAGCGGGCGCACGGTGTACGGCGGCGGCGGCATTACGCCGGATGTGAAGATTGCGCCGCCCAAGGCCAACAAGTTCCAGGAAGAGCTGCTGCGTAAATACGCCTTCTTCAACTTTGCCAAGCACTATGAGATCAGCCACAAGGTCGAGCGGGACTTCCAGGTGGATGACGCCATTTTGAAGGAGTTCAAGAGCTTTTTGGACGACAACAAACTGCCTTACACGGACAAAGAGATGGCGGCGAATAACGACTGGGTGCGCGCCAGCATCAAGAGCGAACTGTTCGTGGGCGCATTTGGCCAGCAGGCCGGAATGCAGGTGCAGACCGAGGCGGACCCGGTGGTGCTGAAGGCTCTGGAGCTGATGCCGCGGGCCAAGGAACTGGCTGACAACGCGCGCAAGATCATTGCCGAGCATAACCAGGCACGGCTGGCGGCGCCGGGGAATTAAAATCCGGCAATACGGCCACCGACAATGCAATAAAAAAGGGCGCCTCGTCGGTGCCCTTTTTTATTGGCCGCGGCCGGCGGGCCAGGGCGGTTGCCGAGATGATGTGTCCTGCTTTCCCAGGTTAGCGCCGCAAGAGACGCGGCGCGGAACCTGGGGCACCCGATTGTTGTTGTGGGATACAGCTTTCGGAAATTGCCTCAGCGGGAGAGATAGTCTCTGGAGGCTTGGGCGAGCTCCGGGTAGGCGCCTGCTCCGAGTTCGGACATATCCAATCCCTGGAGCTCTCCGTTCAGGCCGATGCGTTGCGGGTAGATGCGGTCGAGCAGCCAATTGAGGCCGTAGGAGAGGGGCAAAACGAAGCCGAGCAGGGCGGAGATCATGGCCGCCTGGGCCAGCCACTGGCCGGGATGAGTGTGCACGAAAAGCCCGGCGGCCAGGATGCCCCACAGGCCTCCCACGGCGTGCACGGAGACGGAACCGCTGGGATCGTCGCAGCCGAGCCGGTCCAGCCACTCCACCGAAAAGGGAACGGCGAGCCCGGCGACCAGTCCGATGGCTGCGGCGATGGCCGGTGAAACCAGGGAACAGGCCGCGGAGATGGCAACCAGGCCGATCACGAATCCGTTGGCGGCGATGGAGGCGTCGGGTTTGCCGTAGCGGAGCTGGGTGACGACGAGGGCAGTCAACAGCGCGACACTGGCGGCGGCGAGGTTGTTGACCGCAATCAGCGGGACGTTGCCGATGGTCGCGCCGCTAAACAGCATGGCCGAAGCCGAGTCCAGTCCCATCCAGCCGATCAGGGTCAACAGGCAGCCGAAGAGGACGAAGGGCATGTTGTGCCCGGGAATGGCCAGTCCCATGTCCTCATACTTGCCCTGGCGCGGGCCGAGAATCCAGGTGATCGACAGGGCAGTGAGCCCGCCCACCGCGTGAATCACTCCGGCGCCGCCTGCGTCGATGGCGCCGTTGCCGCAGCCGGCCAAACCGCCCAGTTGAGCCAGCCAGCCTCCGCCCCAAACCCAGTGGGCAAAGACAGGATAGGTGATGCCGGCCAGCAGGGCGGTGGATGCGCAGCTGGCGCGCAGACGCCAGCGGTCGGAGCCGGCCCCGAGCGGAATGATGGCAGCAATGCCGACGCTGAACAGCTGCAGGCACGCCATCAGAGAGAGGGTTGGGTTGTTGAAGACAGCGCCGCGCATCAGCAGGCTGGCCGAGCCGATCAGGTTCCAGGAGCGCCCGCCGAAGACCAGCAGGTGGGCAGGGCCGCCGGGGAATCCCTGGATGGAGAAACCCACCACCAGGTAGGTGAGCACGGCCACCGCGAAGACACACAGGGCGCTAAGCATGGAATGGGCCGCGCTTCGTCCCCGCCCGAAGCCGGCATTCACCAGCGCCAGGCCGGCTGCGGCCAGCGGCACCAGAAAGATGCAACCCACGCAGAAGGCCATTCCCGCTTCGCTGAGCGCCACCGGCTGAGTCTGCATTATCGTTCCTCGCCCAAAGTATTGTGCGCCCGGAAGACGAGCACGAGTCCCAGTGCCTGCACGACAATACCGGCCAGCACGAAGGCGGCGCGGGGCGCGGTGGTGGAGAGCAGCATGAAGGTGCACAGCACAATCGCAAAGCCCGCGCACAACAGAAGGAATCCGGCAACTTTCATCGGTGTGTTCCAGTTATGGATAGTAACGTATGGGGCGCTCGGCCGGGCACTCAGTGGTGCCTCGCCACATCACTCAAGCATGCTTGGCCACATAGAGCAGGAGAGCGAAGACGATGACGGGAATCAGGGCGAGGGCCACGTACATGGCAATCTGGCGTCCCCAGGGCGAACGGCGCTTCTTCCAATTGTGCAACTCGGGGCGCTCTTCCACGCCGACCTGATCGAGGTGCTCGAGGTCGAAGGCGAAGTCGCGTGCGCTGCGATAGCGGTTGCGCGGCTCGCGCTCCAGGGCGCGATAGAGAACCTCCTGGAGCTCCGGCGAGATCTCCGGATTGTGCTCGCGCGGCGGCACCGGATTGTTCAGCAGGCGGTCATTCATGATGGCGAACGGGTTGTCGCCGGTGAAGGGAGCGGTGCCGGTCAGCATCTCGTAGAGCATCACGCCGAGCGCGTAGACGTCGCTGCGCGCATCGCCGCGGCCGCCCTTAACCTGCTCGGGCGAGATGTAGTCCGGGGTGCCCATGGTGTCGTTCAATTTTGCGAAAGTGATGCGCCGCGAACCGCTGTTGGCGGAGATTCCGAAGTCGATGATTTTGATGTTGTCGTTCTCATCGACCATGATGTTTTCCGGCTTGAGGTCGCGATGGATGACACCGTGGCTGTGAATATGGTCGAGCGCAAGGCAGATTTTGAGCACCAGATTGATGGCGCGCTCCTGGGGAATTTTGCCGGTCTCGGACATGATCGTGCGCAGCAGTTTCCCCGGCACCCATTCCATCACAATGTAAGGATCGTGCCGGCCCTCGTTGGCAATCACCTTCATGACGCCGGGGTGATCGAGCTTTTTGCCGATCTCCTCCTCGCGCTGGAAGCGCTCGAAGAAGACGGGGTCGCACTCCATCTGGGGGTGGGGAATCTTGATGGCCACGGTCTGTCCGGTGCGCAGGTCGGTGCCCTGGAAGATCGAGGCCATGCCGCTGCGGGCGACCAGGCGGTCGATCTGGAAGTGGTCGAGTTGTTCGCCAGCGTGGACAGAGATCATGGATGGAGACTCGTCTCCCGATGAGTTTGGTTGGTGCCGATCAGTGCAGCCGGTAGGGTCGGCCGCGGTACATCCCGACGGCTTCCACGCTTTTCACCCTAATGAGCTGAACACTCACATTATCCCCACCATCGCTCTCGTTGGCAATGGCGATTAACTGCTGGGCAATCTCGCCGAGGCCGGCGCCGGAGGTGGCGATGCGGGCGATCTTGGAGTCGGGCACGGCGCCATGCAGTCCGTCGGAGCAGAGCAGCAGCAGGTCTTCGGGCAGGACGTGATGCTCGGTGATATCCGGAGAGACGAAAAGCTGGGTTCCGAGAGAGCGGGTGAGAGTGCTGCGCAGGCGCGCCCGCTGCGATTCGCGATCGGGGAAAAAGCCAAGGCGCGCCTGATCGGCGAGCGCGGTGTGGTCGCGCGTCAGGCGCTGCAGCCGGCCGTCCCGGATCAGGTAGCAGCGGGAGTCGCCCACGTGCGCCACGGTGGCGCGGTCGAAGCGCAGCGCACAGGCCACCAGAGTGGTGGCGATGGAGCCGTGTCCGGCCTCGTAGACGCAGTGGTTGGCGGTCTGGATGGAGCGCTCAATGAGCGACTCGGAATTTTCCCCCTTGGAAAGGGTGGCGCACTCGGAGAGGACGGTTTCCACGGCCAGGCGCGAGGCGACTTCGCCGCGGTCGCGGCCGCCGACGCCATCGGCCAGCACAAAGACCCATCCGCGGCTGCGCGCGTGTTCGGCACTGGAGGGAAGGGAATGGCCGACATAATCTTCGTTGTGCGGCCGCACGGGGCCGCAGTCGGTGGCTTCGGCAAATTCGATGTCCATGGTAATCGAAGCGGATCTAGGTTCGGGCGGTTCCGGAACCGTGGCACTCATCGGATTACGCCGCATGACGGAGCCTCCTACGAATGAGATGCAGGCGGGCTTGGGAGCCCGCCTGCGTGTGAGTTAGGTTGTCGCAGCCTCTCTGCTAACCGCGGCTGGTAACTAGCGTCGTCCTGCCCGTGGCCTTGGAGGAACTGATGAAGTAGATACCTCCGTAGATGGCCCATACCGCAGCGATTCCCAGGGCCAGCAGCGGCTCCATCTTGGTGCCGATGCCGAGGAACGGACCGACGAGGTAGGCGGCCATGCAAGCCAGGTTGGCCACCACTCCGAAGACCGGAATGATGAAGTGGCGCAGAGCGTTAAACTTCGGATGTTTATGATACGCCACGATGCAAGTGACGCAGCTCAGCATGTAGAGCACGAACGTACCGAAGTTGGAGGCCAGCGTCACGGTCAACAGAGAGTTGGGCAACGCCGCCATCTTGTCATGGGTGGTGTAGCCAAAGCTCGAGAAGAACCCGTGCGGCAGAGCCTGGATCACCGCGTCAGTCGGAGCGCCGGCATCGCCGAAGGCCATGACGACCGAGATGCAGCCGATGACGGCGGAGATGATCGCCAGCGTCCAGACGGCGCGGTGCGGGGTGAGGTTGTCGCCATGCAGCAGACCGAAGTGCTCGGGAACTTCACGATCCTTGCCCATCGCGTAGGTGACGCGAGCGCCAGTGTTCATGCAGGAGAGCGTGGTGCCGATCAGGGCGAGGAAGACGGTGAAGGCTTCCACCAGCATGAAGATGCGTCCGCGGCCGGCTCCGAACAGCGAGTCGCCCACGAGCACCATCATGTCGCCGATGGGAGCGGCCGACCCGGACGCACTCGCCATGGAGTACCCACTATTGAGAAAGTAGTTGGCCGCAAAATACTCAAATAGGTAGCAGAATGCGCCCTGCACCAGTAGCGACGTAATGACCGCGATCGGTACGTCGCGCTTGGCGTTCTTTGCCTCTCCACCCATGGCGGTTACGGATTCAAAACCCACCAGGATCAGAATGGCGACCGTGGCTTGGAGGAAGACCCAGCTCAGCTTATGCGGAGCCACCACGGACTTGGCGTTCTCGTGGGTCTGGAAGACGGGCGGGTTCGAGGTGTCATACGTGGGGTACTGGACAATAAAGGGCACGGGCTTGCCGGCGGCGTCCAGCTTCGGCTGCGGCACCTGGTTGGCGTCGCGGACGATGGTGTCGGTTGAAACGCCGTTGGCGGTCGTGGTGGTGGTGGCAAATTCGTAGTCGTAGGACTGGCCAGCGGTGGAGTCAAACTGACGGCCCGGGCTGCCGGCCGGATGGTTGGCGCGATAGCCGAGCGCCATCACGGAGAAGACGAGCAGTGCCGAAATCTGAATCACGTTGACGGCAACGTTTACCGCCGTGGAGCCGTTGACGCCGCGATAAGCGATGTAGGCGATCGCGAAGGAGAAGATCACGGCGCAGAGCATCATGAAGACCGGTCCGGGATTGGAGGCGCTCATGAAAGTGGGATAGAGGGTGCCGACGATGTAACCGGAGAAGATACCCATGACGCCGACCATCACGCCGGGGTAGATCCAGTAGTACAGGTGCGAGCCCCAGCCCACAATGAACTTGGAGATGCGGGCATACTTCCAGACCTTGTCGTGGTTAAGGAACGACTGTTCGGCGAAGTAGTAGGAGCTTCCGGTGCCGGGGTAGAGCTTGGCCATCTCGGCGTAGCAAACGGCGGTCGCCAGACAGAGCAGCAAGGCGAGCACGATACCCGCCCACATGGCGGGACCGGTTGCGCCAGTCGTTGCCTGGATGTAGAAAGTGAGCCAGAGGAAGGCACCGGGGGCGATGAGCGCCATGGCGTTCATCGTCAGGCCGGTGAGGCCCAGGGTTTTCTGCATTTCAACTGATCCTACTTTGGTTTCGTCGGCCATCAGAATCTCCTAGTCGAACGTAGGTTGGGGGGGTGGAAATTGCTGATTAGACGCCGGCCGGAACCGATCCCGGCCGGCGTCTAACCTACATCGGGTGCAAGTGGCGGCCTAGAGTTCGCCGCCTGGTTAGGTCTTACTGTGCCGGCTGAAGCACGAACATCAAGCCGATATCGACCGTGTTCTGGCTACCCACGGCATTGGGGACACCCTCTTCGTGGTATCCGCTGCCGTACTGGTAGATGTTCTGATTCGAATAGTCGTAGCGGTACTCAAGCCGGGAGATCAGATGGTTGGCGAAGACGTGTTCGACGGTTGCGGTGAACTCCTGCGGGTGGTTGTGAAGAACTGAGGGGCTGCCGCCGGCGCCGAAAGCCAAACCGTCGTGATCGTTCAGGAATTCGTAGCGTCCTGCGACGGCCGTCTTGGGGGTGAACTGGTACTTAACGTAGCCAGCAAAGCCGGTGTAGTCGTAGCCGTTCGGAGGCACGTCAATGCTTGCCCCTTGCTTAGTGTCGATGTCCTGGTGGTCGTAGTCAAACTCCGCCGCCACAGAGAATTTGGCGGTTGGGTTGTAGGCAAGGACGGTGTCCGTGAGATTATTCCACGACCCGTTATCGGTGCTATACGAGTAATACAGCGCGCGAGGGCCGGTCAGATAGGTTTCGGTGAGGGTGATCTTCTTGGTGGCATTCCATGCCAGGCTGAAGCCGCCGGTTTTGCCGGTGTTGCTGCTGACAACATTGTTCCAGCCATTGGTTGCGAAGCCGGTGATCGACAACTTGTCGTTGAAGGTGTACTTTGCACGAACGCCAAAGTGGTAGTAGGGGATCGCGTCAGTAGAACAGCAGGCCGCGAGTGTAGTTCCAGTTCTGGTTGGACTCGATGACTTCGTTGCCCGCCGGAGTGACAAACTTGCCGGCATCGATCTGCAGGCCCTTGCCGATGGGAGCCATGTAGGACAGGTAGCCTTCCTTCAGGTACTCCGTGTCGGTGTTGGCGCCGTCAGTCACCGAGGTTGCTAGAGTTTTCGATGGCTGTGTCATCGCATTGCCGAAGCCGAGGGCGACGCGGAAGCCGAGCGGGCTGGTCTTATCGACTGGCTTGTCGAGCTGAAGTTCAAGCAGGTTCAGCTGGAACTGGCTGTTCGTTGCCGTGAAGGGTTCCGTGTAGGTGCCAAATCCCCCGTTGCCGGGGCTCAGTGGGTTGTTGGCGTTGTACTGGTAATAGACATCGACCAACGCGGTCAGGTTCACACCGTGGAGGACGCTGGTGATTCCAGCCAACGGATCCGCCGGAGGCGCTGCTTCTGCTGCAGCTGGTGCGGCCGCTGCCGGTGCACCAGCTGCCTGTGTTGCCACTGCCGGTATTACCTTGGGTGTGGAAGATGCGGCTTTCATAGCGTCCATTTCCGCGCGGAGCGCCTGGACTTGCTTTTGAAGGTCACTTACTTGCTGGTCAGTAGCGGTTTGAGCTGCAAGTCCAACTGGCAAAGTAAACGCAAGGAGTGCAAGTCCGAGCGCCAATTTTTTGGAACGTTTCATGCTCATATAGTTTTTCTCCCGTAGAGTCATTTCAGCAAAGTTCCCAGAGTGCATAAACGTTTGATTAAACATAAACGTTCAGTAAGCGTAACTGTCCTTTCGGTACGACACCAATTCCTTTTATTTATCGAAGCGATAACGGAACGTTTTACGTATCAAAGGTATAAACCCCATGCACCGGGACGGGAGTTGGATGCTTGAGGCGCAGCAGCAACGGGAATGAGCAGTGTCACTGGAAAGAAAGGTGCTTAAGAGCCTGGCGCCGGATTTGGGGAACGGTGGCGATTGCGAAAGGCCAGCAAATAAAATTATCGATTCAAAATACTTATCGGAACGATAGAAAACATTTATCTATATTCACGGATATCGTATGCAGAATATGCTCCCGATCTGGGAAATCAGCCGGGAGGCTGAGTGGAAGGGATGTTTTGTGCCGCCGAAGTCCGCTGTGTGTCGAGTGAGGTGCCTGGTAATGAGGTAGGCCGATGTCCTCGGGCAGAGCGAGGACATCGGAAGCGCGCACAACCGGCGATGGCGGTTATTTCATCTCTGCGCGGGCCTGGCGCACAAAGTTGAGGAATCGGGCGGCGAGTTCGCGAATCCAGGCGCCCTCGCGGAGGCGTACTGCCTGGCGTGGAATAAGGTCTTCGCCCACCCCTATGGCAACGGCTCCGGCTGTGATGTAATGTGGAGCGCTGCTTTGGGTGACGCCTCCGGCGGCGATCAGCGGCACGTGCGGCAGCGGGGCCTTGAGAGCTCGAATATAGTGATGGCCGCCGACCTCGGCGCAGGGGAAGACCTTTACGAAATCGGCGCCCGCCTCGTAGGCGAGCATGACCTCGGTGGGTGTGAGCGCCCCGGCGATGACTGCGATCTCATGCTCGACGCAGTAACGGGTGATCTCCTGCGAGTAACCCGGGCCGGTGAGAAACATGGCTCCGGAGTCGAGTTTGCGGTGCGCCTCATCCAGTCCGGAGATGACCTCGGCGCCGACGATGAGCTTGGGGAAGCGATCGGTGAGGTCGCGAATCACCTGGTCGGAATTGGGGATGGTGGCCGCAATTTCGACGATCGGGATGCCGCCGGCGGCGACTTGCTCGGAGGCGAAGATGGCGGCCTCGGCCGAGTCCACGCGGACCGATGGGATCAGGCCCGTCTCCCGAATCTGCTTTCGAATCTGCTCCCTGGTCCAGTGCGGTTTCCCGGTCAAGTGCGTATCCTTTCGCGACGTAGAATCAGCTTGCAGCAAGAGTATCAGCGCTGCCGCCTATTCTTCATAGCCATTCTTGGACACTTCGATGGCGGGCAGGTAGTCCCCTGGACTGGCCCACCACACATAGAAGGTTGGAAGCAGGAAGATGCTCATCAGCAGGTCGGCGATGAGTCCGCCGACAATCACGATGGCGAAGGGCCGCTGCGAATCCGATCCGATGGCGTGGGAGGTGGCGGCCGGCAACAGGCCGAGCGTGGCCACCAGCATGGTCATCATGATGGGACGAAGCCGGCGCGTGGCTCCGTCAATGGCGGCCTCGCGGACCGGCATGCCCCGGGCGCGCAACTGGTTGATGTACTCGACCATGATGACGCCGGTCTGCACGCAGACTCCGAATAATGCCAGAAAGCCGATCCCCGACGAGACACTGAAATGAGTGCCGGTAAAGAGCAGCGCCAGAATGCCACCGAAGGGAGCTACCACTACGTTGACCAGATTCAACAGGGCCCATTTGAAGGAGCCGAATGCGCCGTAAATAATCATGAAGATGAGGAAGATCGTGATGGGAACGATCATCGTGAGGCGCGCGGCCGAGCGCTTCTGGCTGGCGTACTCACCCTCCCAGTTGATGTGGTAGCCGGGCGGCAGTTTGACCTGGGCGTTGACCTTCTGGATCGCCTCTTCGACGGCGCTGCCAAGGTCGCGTCCGCGGACGCTGTATTTGATGGCGATGTAGCGCTGGTTGCCTTCGCGGTAGATTTCCGAAGCGCCATCGCGCTCTTCGATCTTGCAGAGCTGCGCCAGCGAGACGCGTTCGCCGCTGGGCGCCAGCAGGCGAATGTTCTCAATCGCTTCCTTCTGGTCCCTGTACTGCTGCTGATAGCGCAGAACCAGGTCATAGCGCGCCTCGCCCTGCAGGACTTGCGTCAGGGCGTTGCCGCCCACCGCGGTCTGGATGGCGTCCTGCACGTCGGAGACGTTGATCTGATAGCGGGCGGCTGCCTGGCGGTCCACGGAGACGTTCAGATTGGGCTGGCCAAGCACGCGCAGGACTCCGAGGTCCTCGATGCCGGGGACCTTGTGCATGGCGTCGGCGACCTCCGTTGCCTTGTCTTCCAGGGTCTTCAGGTCATCGCCATAAACCTTGGTGGCGAGCTGGCCTTTGACGCCGCTGACAGCTTCTTCCATATTGTCGGCAATGGGCTGGGAGAAGCCCCAGACGACACCGGGAATCTTTTCCACCTCGCGGTCCATGGCAGCAATCAACTCGTCTTTGTTCTGGTGAAAGACGGGACGCCACTGCTCTTTCGGCTTCAGATCGACGAAGTACTCGGCGTTAAAGAAGCCCGTCGTATCGGTTCCGTCATCGGGACGTCCGACCTGGCTCCAGCATTGCGTGACCTCGGGGAAGGAAGCAAAGATGATGCGGGCCTGGTTCATGACCCGAATGCCCTCGGTGGGTCCGGTGCTGGGTGCAAGGGTGCCGCGCGCCCAGATGGCGCCCTCATCCAGATGGGGCAGGAATTCGGAGCCGATGGCGTCGCTCAGCGTCAGGTAGCCGCTGATGCCGACAGCGGCAATAGCGACCGCAACCATGATCCAATGACGATCCACCATCCAGGCTAGCGCATGCCGGTAACGCTCGGTGAGCCAGACGAGCACGGGATTATGCCAGTCCCTGGCGCCCTTGCGGAAGAGAAGACTTGCCAGCACGGGCGCAATCGTCATCGAGAAAATCACCGCGCCCAGCAGCGCGAAGGCAACCGTCCAGGCCATGGGGCGGAACAACCGGCCTTCCACCCGCTGCAGAGTGAAGATAGGCAGATAGGCGGTGATGATGATGGTGATGGCGTAAAAGACCGGCCTCTGCACCTCGTGGGCTGCTCTGCGTATCCTGTCTGCCACGGGGATATTGTCTTGGTCCTGGCCCATGTGGCGGATGATGTTTTCCACCATCACCACAGCGCCATCCACCACCATGCCGAAATCGAGCGCCCCGAGCGAGAGCAGATTGGCCGGGATATGACGCAGATCCAGACAAATAGAAGCGAACAGAAGAGAGAACGGAATGGTGAGGGCGACAATCAAGGCGCCGCGTACGTTGCCCAGCAACAGCAGCAGCACCAGCGTAACCAGTACGAAGCCTTCGATAAGGTTGTGAATCACCGTGTGGGTGGTGAATTTAATCAGCGTGCTGCGGTCGATGAACGCGATGATCTTTACCCCAGGCGGAAGGATATGGTCGTTCATCTCCTTCACCTTTGCCTCGAGCCCTTGCAATGCCTCGTCCGCGTTTGCACCTTTACGCAGGGCGGCGATTCCGGAAACTACATCGTCGTCGTCGACGATCTTGCCGTCCTCACGATGGATCGCCTTTGCGGTCTGTCCGAGCCGGATCTTGGGGCCTTGCGCGACGACGGCAATATCCTTGATGCGTAAAGGGGTGCCGTTTTTGGCCTGGATGACCGTGTTCTCGATGTCGCTTACGTTCCTGACCAGGCCGACTTCACGAACGTTGATCTGCTGCAGTCCGGCTTCTACAAAGCTGCCGCCGGCATTGGTGTTGTTGTTGGTAAGCTGCTGCTCGATTTGGGCGAGGCTGAGGCCGTAGGCGACCAGCTTATTGGGATCGACGCGCACCTGGTATTCGCGGGTGGGGCCGCCGAAGCTGGAAACATCGACGATGTCGGGAACTGCTTTGAGATTTTTTTCGACCACCCAGTCTTCGAGCGACTTCAATTCCATTACGTCGTAAGCCGGGTTGGTGCTCCTCAGGGTGTACCAATAGATCTGTCCGACCGGGCTCCAGTCGGTGCCCATTTGCGGCACTACGCCGGGTGGGAGGGTGACTTGCGAAAGCCTCTCCAGAACGCGCTCGCGGTTCCAGTCGTTGATGGATTCGTCATCGAAGATCAGCTTGATGTCGGAGAGGCCGAACAGCGAGAACGAACGCAGGTGCACCACGTGGGGAATGCCGTTCAGGGCCGTTTCTACCGGTACCGTGACCTGCTGCTCGACCTGTTCGGCGGAAATTCCAGGCCATTGGGTAATGACCTCAACATAGTTGTCGGCCACATCGGGGTAGGCGTCCACCGGAAGGCGGTGGAAGGCGACCGCGCCGGCTGCGATCAGCAGCAGAGTGAACGCGAGAACCAGAAGTTTCTGATCGAGCGCAAAATCAACAATCCGGCGAATCATCTATTGCTCCACCGTGTTCTGCATGACTAGCGCGTTCTCGACCACCTGGTCTCCGGGCTTGATCCCCGCGACGACTTCTTGCATCTTGCCGGGAAGCATTGCGCCGGCGGTGACTTCAAGGCGCTTGAACGATCCGTAGCCGAGAGGCACAAAGACCCAGTCACGGTCGTGGATGTGCAGAATCGCAGTGGCCGGAACGGAGGATCGAGTCTCCGCCTGCTTGCCGAAGAAGGTTGCGGTGGTGAACATCCCAATGCGCAGCATCCCGGGATTCTGCACTTCCAGACGCACCTTGGCGGTGCGGATGGTGGGGTCCAGCGTCGGCAGGATGTTATCGATGCGTCCCTTTAAAATCTTGCCTGGATAGGCGTTCAAATGAATGTCCGCATACTCGCCGACGTGCACCGCGTCGAGATCGTTCTCGTACACATCGCAGATGACCCACACGAAGGAAAGGTCGGAGATGGTGAACGGGTTGGGACCGGAGAGTCCCTGAACGCCGGCCGCGTTGGTCACCTGCTGATCGGTGATGACGCCCGAGATGGGGGCGACGACATCGACGATGCCCGACGGATGGTCCTTATCCACGCCGAGCAGACGCAGTTGTTCGGTGGCAGTATTGAGATCCACCTTGGCGTCCTGTTCGGCGGTCTCGGCTTGTTCCAATGCGCTCTTGGCGACCGCGCCGTTGTCGAACAGAATCTTTTGGCGGTCCAGTTGCTGCCGTGCCAGCCGCTCATCGTTCTCGGCATGTTGATACGCCTGGAACGCGGTGTTGACATCGTTGCTGCGCACCTTGAGCAGCAGCTGGCCCTTCTTTACCGTGTCGCCCAGCCGCGCGTGGATCTCCACCACTCTGCCCGTGGCCAGCGAAATTGCAGGGATGGCGCGCGCGATATCGGGCTGCACCACGCCCGTCACGTTCAACTCCGGAGCGGCTTTGTGCTCGACCGCGGTGGCCAGCGGAAACTGATCGGGATGCTCCACCTTGAAGTTGTTGGCATCCATGTCTGGCACCACGGTTGCTTGCGGCGGAGCCTCGGCCTTCGGGTCGGCCTTGCTCTCTTTGCAACCAACCAGAAACAGGCTCGGGAGCAGTGCGAGAATTGCCAACGGGATCAAACCTGTAAATTTGTTTTTCACTGGATCACCTCCCGGCCCACGGCCATGTTCAGTTGCGCTGCCGCCGTCAGGTAAGAGCCGACGAGGTTCACATAATTCAGTTGCACGGCACGGTATTCGCTCTCGGCGTTCAGGAAGTCAAGCAGCGCGGCCCCGCCGTGCTGATAGGAAAACCAGACCGTGTCGCGCACCCGCACCGACTGTTGCAGATACTTCGCCTTGTACGGCTCCAGCAACTTCACCGTGCTGTCCAGGGTGGCGTAGCCGGAGTCCACGTCGCTGAAGACCTGCGCTTCGGCTGCGTCATGCAATCGTTCATCGCGCGTGATATCGATCTGCGTGCGCAGCTTCTCGCCTTGATTTTTATCGAAGACGCGCAGCGGAATATTCACGCTGCCGCCGAGCGTGGTGCGTGCATTCGGGTTGTCGAACGAGGCGTTGTAGGGCGTGACCCAAAGACTGAGTGTCGGATCGGTGGAACCGTTGGACACCGCTAGCCTGTGGTCGGTTTGCGCCTTGTCGATGGCTTCCACCGCGGCGCGCAGGTCGGGACGATTCTCCACGGCAATCTTGCGGAAGTCGTCCTGCGACATGGGCAGCTGGTTGAAATCGTACGTCCCGGTGACATCGTACTTGTCGATCGGAGTGCGGTCGTTGAGTAGCGTGAGCAGCGTAATCTTGGCGGTGCGCAGGTTGACGTCGGCGGTCTCCAGGTCGGACTCATACTGCACCCGCTGCAACTCCAGCCGGTCGAGATCGATCTGCGCGATGTCTCCGGCCTTGAAGCGGGTGCGGCTGATGTCGAGCACATGGTCGTAATACGCCAGGTTGTCCTTGGCCAACTGCAAGACTGCTTTCGCCTGCAGCGCCGATACAAACGCCCCGCGCAAGCCGAACAGCAGCGTCCGCTCCAGGTCGGAATGGGTGGAGACCGCGATGGCCGTTGCCTTCTGCTGGCTCTCCAGACGCAGCTCGCGCTTGTGCTCGCGCTCGTGCAGATAACTGAAGCTGCTCACAAACAGGGTGCCGGAAAACGGCTGCCACACTCCATCGTGAGGCGCGATCTGGGTGCCGTCCGTCGACTCGGTAAACTGCGGATTCGGACGGAGGAACGCAGTGATCTCCTGCGCCTTGGACTCGTCGATGTTTAACTGGTCCGCCAGCAGGGTTGGATTGTTCTGTTCAAAACGATGGCGCACCTCATCCCACGTCATGGCTGTCGGCGTTTGGGCTACCGCGCCAACACTGGCCAACAGGACGAGTGTGATGCACCGCCAACGCAGCTTTTGCATCCTCTACTCCAATCAACTCAAGGTCTTGATTTGCCGCGTGCACGGATGGAGGCGCACGGCGCCCGCAGGCATTCCGTTCACACGCAGGCCGTTGTCTCGCCATTGGGCTTACAAACCAAACAATTCATTGTCTCAAGTATGATCTCCGGCTCAAGGCTATCTTTCGATCCGGCCTTGCGATCGCTGCTTCCGATTATCTTCCGGCGCTGGAGGGTGGAGTTGCCGATCATGGCACTGTACGGAGAAATTTACCGCATTGTAATCTGCTCGGTAACCTGATTGGCCACCACGGCCGCAGGGTTGGCGTCCACCAGTTTTTCGGCTTCCGCTGCGCCGATGATCTTGGCCGCCGCATCGCGCGCCGCCGAGAGGATAGGCGGGCGGCTTTTGGTGCCGTGGGCATCGCTGGCGATGAAGTGAACCATTTTGTTACGCAGCATCTCCTCGCACATCTTCTGCGAGGGCTTTCCCCAGAAGCCGGTGAGCGAGTTGGCCGTGATTTGAAACAGGCAGCCGACGGCGGCGTAGTCGCGCAGCAAGCCGGGTTTGCCCAGGATCAGCGGATTGCGCTCGGGATGGGTGAGGATGGGCACAAGACCGGCGGTGTGCAACTCATAGAGCGTCTGCGCCACGTTGAACGCACTGTACTCGGAGAGTTCCACCAGTAGGTAGCGCGTATCGCCGATGGCATAGCGCTCGGGATGCTGCATGGCATCGTCAATGTTTTCGTAGGAGAGATGAAAGTCGCACCCCAGCGAAAAGCTCATCCCGGGAACACGCTGCCGGAGTTCATCGAGCAGCGCGAGGTGAGCGGCGCGGTCGTAGCTGAACTCGTAATTCGCATGGGGAGTGGCGACGATATGGGTCACGCCGTCGGCCTGTGCCATGCGGCACATCTCCAGCGTGATCTCCCAGGACTTTGCGCCGTCGTCGATGGCAGGCAGCAGATGACAATGAATGTCGATCATTGGGCTACCCCTGGCTGGTTTGCCGCCAATGCGCGGTATTCGTCATAGGCGATGCGGATGCCTTCATCGAGTGAAACCTTGGGGCGCCAGCCATAGCTGAATAATTTGGAGCTGTCCATCAGCTTGCGCGGCGTGCCGTCGGGCTTGGCGGCGTCGAAGACGATCTCGCCGTGGAAGCCGAGCACGGCGCAGACCTTGCGCGCCAGTTCGGCAATCGTCAGGTCGCTGCCGCTGCCTACGTTGACCAGGGGAGCCACTTCGGGATCGCCGGTCAGGCGCTGGAATTCTTCTTCTGAAAGGTTGAGAAGAAATACGCAGGCGTCGGCCATATCGTCGCTGAAGAGAAATTCGCGCAATGGCTTGCCGGTGCCCCACACGGTCAGCGTCGCATCGCCGCGCTCGATGGCTTCATGCACTTTGCGAATCAGCGCGGGCAGAACGTGGGAGTTCGCCAGATCGTAGTTGTCTCCCAGGCCGTAGAGATTGGTGGGCATGGCGGCCAGAAAATGCGTTCCATATTGGCGGTTGAAGGCCCAGCACATTTCGATGCCGGCGATCTTCGCCACGGCGTAGGAGCGGTTGGTGAATTCCAGTGGCCCGGCCAGTAGTTGATCCTCGGAGATCGGCTGCGGCGCCAGCTTGGGATAGATGCAGCTGGAGCCGAGAAAGAGCAGCCGGTTGACCTGGGAGCGGTGGGCGCTTTCGATCACATTGGATTGGATGCGCAGATTGCGGGCGATGAACTCGGCGGGGAAATCGCGATTGGCGAGAATGCCTCCGACCTTGGCCGCGGCGAGAAAGACGAACTCCGGGCGCTGCTCGCCAAAAAAGCGGCTGACCGCGCCGGAGTCTTCCAGGTCGAGCTCCGCATGGGTGCGCAGCAGAAGGTTCCGGTAGCCGAGCGAGCGCAGCTTGCGCACCATGGCCGAGCCGGCCAAGCCGCGGTGTCCGGCGACAAAGATGCGCGCGTCTTCTGCAATGTAGTTACTCATGGTGGTGGTGGATCTTGAAACCGCCGTCGCGCACCAGGGCGTCGCGCCGGGCCAGTTCATAGTCGGATTCCACCATCTCGGTGACCAGCTGGTCGAAGCCGATTTTGGGCGCCCAGCCTAATTTTGCTTTTGCCTTCGCGGGATTGCCCAGCAGGGATTCGACTTCGGTGGGACGGAAGTAACGCGGGTCGATGGCGACGATGCAGCGGCCCTTTTCGTCGCAGGCTTTTTCGTCCACGCCGGAGCCCTGCCAGTGCAAGGTCATTTCCAGCTTGGCGGCCGCCAGGTTGATGAATTCGCGTACGCTGTGCTGCTCTCCGGTGGCGATCACGAAGTCTTCGGGCTGCTCCTGCTGCAGCATCAGCCATTGCATTTCGGCGTAGTCGCGGGCGTGTCCCCAGTCGCGCAGGGAATCGAGATTGCCCATGAAGAGCGACTCCTGCAGCCCGGCCTTGATGCGCGACAGCCCGCGGGTGACCTTGCGGGTGACAAAGGTCTCGCCCCGCACCGGAGACTCGTGGTTGAACAGGATTCCGTTGCAGGCGTAAAGCCCGTAGGCTTCGCGATAGTTGACCGTGATCCAGAAGGCGTAGAGCTTGGCCGCCGCATAGGGAGAACGGGGATAAAACGGCGTGGTTTCCGTCTGTGGAGTTTCCTGTACTTTGCCGTAGAGCTCGGAGGTGGAAGCCTGATAGAAGCGGGTGGTTTTTTCCAGCCCCAGGATGCGGATGGCTTCCAGTACGCGCAGCGTGCCCATGGCGTCGGTGTTGGCGGTGTATTCGGGCTCCTCGAAGGAGACGGCCACGTGGCTTTGCGCCGCCAGGTTGTAGATCTCGTCCGGCCGAATGCTCTGGATGATGCGCACCAGGCTGCTGGTGTCGGTCATGTCTCCGTAGTGCAGAAAGAAACGGCGGCCCTGGTCGTGCGGGTCCTGGTAGAGATGATCGATGCGATCGGTGTTAAACAGGGAACTGCGGCGTTTGATGCCGTGAACCTCATACCCTTTGGTGAGCAGCAACTCGGCCAGATACGATCCATCCTGCCCGGTGACGCCGGTGATCAAAGCCTTCTTCATGCGCTCCTGCCCTTGCCGGGAACCCCTGGACCATTCATTGCTGCCAACGATCCATCACAGGCAAAAAGCATATCAGCTTCCAGGAAAAGGGCGAAATAGGGATGTCCGGTGAATTTCTGCCGGCTTCAACGTTCCACGGCAAGGCGGCTGGTATTCTAAAGGCAGCCAAGCAGGCTGGGATGGAGGGAAAGACCCGCCCGGCCGCGTGTACTCCGTGGCATCATTTTGTTTTGTGTAGGAAAGGGAACATTAGTGGATTCTAAGCAGGCAAAAGGCCCTTCGTTAACGATCGCGGTCATCGGCTCCGGCTATGTTGGATTGATTGCCGCGGTCTGTTTCGCCGAGATTGGTCACTCCGTGATCTGCGTGGACAGCGACCGGGAAAAAGTGGAAGCTCTGCAGGCCGGCGAGGTTCCCATCTATGAGGACCAGTTGCCGGAATTGCTCGCGCGGCACCGGGGGCGGGACTTGGTGTTTTCCACCGACCTGCTGGCCGCCGCCCGCAAGGCGCAGGTCATCTTTATTGCCGTAGGCACGCCTCAGTCGCCCACCGGCGAGGCCGATCTTTCCTACGTGGAAGCATGCGTTCGTGAGATTGCATCCGAGCTCCACGAGTACAAGGTGGTGGTGGAGAAGAGCACGGTTCCGGTGCTTACCAACCAGTGGATCAGCCGCACTCTGCGCTTCAACGGCGCCAGGGACGAGAACTTCGACGTGATCTCCAACCCGGAGTTTTTGCGCGAAGGCACGGCGATCGAGGATTTTCTCTACCCCGACCGGATCGTGGTGGGGGCCGATACGGAGCCGGCTCGCGCGCTGCTGCGCCAGGTGTACCAGCCGCTGATCGACGGCAGCTACTACTTCCGTCCCGATCATCTTCCGGGGCCGCGCGATCTGCGCGCCGGAGTCCGCTACCTGGAGACCAGCGCCAAGAGCGCGGAGCTGATCAAACACGCATCGAACGCCTTCCTGGCGATGAAAATTTCCTTTATCAACGCGGTGTCCAATATCTGCGAACTGGTGGGGACCGACGTGCAGGAGGTCGCCGTCGGCATGGGCTCGGACTCGCGTATCGGCTCCCGGTTCCTCGACGCCGGAATCGGCTACGGCGGCTCCTGCTTTCCCAAGGACGTGCGCGCCTTCTACAAGATTGCGGAGTCGATCGGCTACGACTTTGACCTGCTGCGGGCCGTGGAAGATATCAATGAGAATCAGCAGCTCAGCTTCATGAAGAAGCTGCGCTCCGCGCTTTGGACGCTGAAGGGCAAACACATCGGCGTTCTCGGTCTTGCCTTCAAGGGCGGGACGGATGACATCCGCGAATCTCCGGCGATCAGCGTGGTCAAGAGTCTGCTGGCCGAAGGGTGCCTGGTTTCGGCCTACGATCCGGCGGCCATGGAGAAGGCGCACGCGCTGCTTCCGGCCGACGAATCTCTGCGGTATGCGAGTGACGAGTTTGATGCCGCCCGCGATGCGCACGCACTTTTGGTGGTGACCGAATGGCCACAGTTCGCCTCGCTCGACCTGGATCGTCTGCATCAAGCGATGCGTTACCCGGTGATTCTGGACGGACGCAACCTGTACGATCCAAAACAGATGGCTGCGGCCGGCTTCCATTACTACAGCATGGGACGGCCTCTGGCGGAACCCAGCCTGCGGGTGCATGCGGGTGCGGAGTAGAGACTTTTGGCCGGCGAACTCGATGGTTGGCCTTTTGAACTAACTTCCTTAAGAATTTTTAATCTATACTGAGGTACTCAGGTTATTCTAAAGGCCTCAGAAGGCCGACTGTCTTCGATGGACGAAGGCAGAGGTGTGCGGGAAGCAAATTCACTGCGGGTGAAAAGGCGCGATGAAGAACTTTTACATAGCAGTTTTGCTAGTCGTGATGGCCGGATTCTGCTTTGGCCAGGCGCCGAAGGCCTCGCTGAACGTTCCGGCGACCGACGTTTACGTCGGTTATCTCATGACGTCTCCCGACTATGGTCAGGGGCTGTTCAGCTACCCGTTCCATGGCTTTGAGGGCGCGTTTACCAAGGGTTTCACCCCGCACCTGGGGCTGATTGCCAGCGGTACCTTCAGCTTTGGCGGTAGCTTTGCTGGTCACAATTTTGACCCGAAGCAGTTTACGGGCACGGTGGGCGCCAAGTACAGCTTTTTGACCGGCCGCTTCCGTCCCTATGGCACGGGGCAGATTGGCTACGCGCATCAGAGTTCCAATGGCATGTACGCTAACGACCATGTTCCGCCGCTGCGTCCTGGCACAACCGACATTGAAGACGGGTTGACCTACCGGATGGGCGCGGGAGCCGATCTGCAGATGACGCCGAAGCTCTACTGGCGCATCCTGCAATGGGATGTGCAGCCGATGCCCTGGGGCCGGCACACTCCGGACTATCAGAACTTCAGCAGCGGCATCGGCTACCGCTTCTAAATTCTGGGCTTTCCTGTAGCCCGCAACCCGCAAAGATCTAAACTCCACACCTGCGCAGGCAGCGATACCCCCGGGTATCGCTGCCTGCCGCACCGCTTGTAACGCCCTCCGGCGTGATCCTCCGGCCAACAACGAAAGCATGGCAACGCGCGCGGGCCTCGCTCCGCGCTAATTCTTGTCCAGGCCGGACTCGCACCGGACGTTATGGGGCTTCCGCAGGTTTTTCATCGAATCGGTGTACCATCTGCGGCGCTCAAGTATCTGCTGAATGGCGGTTGCGAATTGAGTCTGCGCCCACTGGCCTCCCTCGGGAGGCTGGGAAAAATTCACGCCTTTGGCCGAGTTGACGAAGGTGGCCTGGTTCTCGATGCTGTAGTCGTGTTTTTGCTTGATCCGGATATCGAAGATTTTGCCTTGGTCGCGGGCGGGGGTGGTGAAGACGACTAGGTAGAGATAGTCGTCGCCGAGCAAGGTTTTGGTGTCGTGCTGGAATGCCAGATCCAGTTCGGGGGCAGCGAGGATTTGCGGAGACAGCCAATTTTGATCTGCCGCGATCAGGCAGTGAGCCGCCTCATGGGGAAGCGTGGGAGCTTGATCTTGCGCGCAGAGAGCGGTGCTCATGCAGGAGAGAAAGAGTATCAGCGCGAAGCGGTTCATCATCTTGTTTGCGGCCGGTGCCGGCCGAATCTCCTTACGCGAGGAATGCTTACACGGGCTCGCATGCGGCAAGGCGGAAGAAGGCGAGAAAATTCTCGAGCGCCAGCGAGCCGGCGGCTTCCGGCGTGAGGTTGCGCAGCTGTGCGAAATGGCGGGCGGTTTCCACCACGAAGGCGGGTTCGTTGCGCTTGCCGCGGTAGGGGATGGGCGCGAGGTAGGGGCAGTCGGTTTCGAGAAAGAAGCGGTCGAGCGGAACCATGGCGGCAGCGTCGCGAATGTTCTGGGCCTTGGGGTAGCTGAGGTTTCCGGCGAAGGAAAGAATGAAGCCGAGATCGAGCGAGGCGTGGGCCTGCGCGAGGTTTCCGGTGAAGCAGTGCATGACGCCGCCCAGGCCGGTGGGAGCCCACTGTTCGCGGAGGATGGCGAGAAGATCGTCCCAGGCGTTGGTGCTGTCCTGGCTGGGGCGGCAGTGGATGAGAATGGGGAGCTTGACCGAGGCGGCGAGCTCCAGCTGCTGGCGAAAGACCCGCTGCTGCACCTCGCGCGGCGAGTGGTCGTAGTGGTAGTCGAGGCCGATTTCGCCGATGGCGATGACGCGCGGATGGCGGGCGAGGCGGGCCATGTTGGCCAGATGCGCTGGCGTGAGCAGGCGCGCCTCGTGCGGGTGGACGCCGACGGAGGCGTAGATCCACGGGTAGCGTTCGGCGAAGGGGATGGCGCAGGCAACGTCGTCGGGGCCGTCTCCGTTGCCAATGGCGAGCAGGGCGCGGACACCCGCATCATAGGCGCGCTGGATCATGGCTTCGCGATCGGTGGCGAATTGAGCGCCGTCGAGATGTGCGTGGGAGTCGAGGAACATCGCTTCGATCACATCACAGGGCGCGGGGGAAATGCAACTGCGCAGGTTTCAAGGTTTCAGAGTTTCAAGGTTTCAAAGTTAAGAGCAAGAACAAATGCAAAGTCAAAAGCCCCGCCCAACCAAAAGATGGTTGAACGGGGCACCCTCGTGTGTAGTGGAGCTGCGCGCTACTTGAGGCGTGCGCCGTTGGGGACCGCTTCGAGGAAGCTGGCGAGCGCGGGCTGGCCTTCGTCGCCGAGCGAAGCCGCAACGATCATGCCTTGCGATTCGATGCCGCGAAGTTTACGCGGAGCGAGGTTGGCAACGATGACGACCTTGCGGCCCAGCAGCGTCTCGGGGGCATAGGCCTTGGCGATTCCGGCTACGATCTGGCGGACTTCGGTGCCGATATCGACGGTGAGGCGCAGGAGTTTGTCGGCCTTCTCGACTTTTTCCGCGGTGAGCACGGTGCCGACGCGCAGCTCGACCTTGAGGAAGTCGTCAATGGTGATGAGGGGAACAGCGGGCGCGGCTGGGGTTGCGGCGGGTGCGGTTGCACCTGCATCTGCGGACTGCGGGACACCGGCCGGTACGGCGGCGGGAGTGCTGGCAGCACTTGCGGCGGCAGGAGCCGGCTCGGCGGCGCTCTTACGAACTTCTTCCATCTGTTGCATCCTTTCGATTGCGCTCTTGTCGGCGCGTGGAAAAACGGCCTCGATTTTGCCGAGGCGGGTGCCTGCGTTCAGCTGTCCCCAGCGCAGGGAGTTGAGATCGGTCGTAGGCGATATCTCCGAGTCCGAGCTGAGTGAAGATTTTTGCGGTGGAGTCGGGAATGATGGGGTGGACGAGCGCGGTGATGATGCGCAGCGCTTCGGCCGCAGGTGTAGAGAACGGTGGCGAGGCGGGCGCGCGACTCATCGGTCGGCGCTTTGTCCGCGAGCACCCAGGGCTTCGTCTCGACGATGTATTTATCGACGGCGCTGAGCAGCGACCAGAGCGTTTCCAGAGCGCGCGAGAATTGGAAAGCCTCGAAGAGACGATTGTATTCGGCGATGGTCTCGCCGGCGAGTTGGGCGATGGCTGTTTCAGCCGCAGTGTTGGCGCTGGCGGCGGGAATTTCACCGTCCCCCGGAATCTCTCCATCAAAGTAGCGCTGGATCATCGACAGCACGCGGCTGGCGAGATTGCCCAGTCCGTTGGCGAGATCGCTGTTGAAGCGCTGCACCAGGGCGTCGAAGGAGAACGAGCCGTCCTGGCCGAAGACGACCTCGCGGAAGAGGAAGTAGCGCAGGGCGTCGGCGCCGAGAACGTCGAGGATGGTCTCACTGCGCACCACGTTGCCGCGCGACTTGCTCATCTTGCTCTCCTCAAAGAGCAGCCAGCCGTGGGCCACGATGCGGCGGGGCAGCGGCAGCCCGGCAGCCAGCAGAAAACGCCGGCCAATAGACGCAGTGGAAGCGCACGATTTCCTTGCCGATCATGTGCACGTCGGCGGGCCAGTAATGCTGATAGCGCTGGAGGTCGGCCGGGTCATTCGAGCCGAAGCCGACGGCGGTAGCGTAGTTGCACAGCGCGTCCAGCCAGACGTAGATGACGTGCGCGGGATCGTCGGGGACGGGGATGCCCCAGCTGAACGTGGTGCGGGAGATGGAAAGATCGCGCAGGCCGCCTTTGACGAAGGCGATCACCTCGTTGCGCCGCGTCTCCGGATAGATGAGGCCGGGATTCTCCTCGTAGAGTTTCAGCAGCGGCTCGGCCATTTCGGAGAGCTTGAAGAAATAGTTCTCTTCCTCAACGGTTTCGGTAACGCGTCCGCAGACGGGGCAGAGCGTGCCGGGAGTGTTGTCGTCGGCGTAGAGTTCGTCGGAGACGCAATACTGTCCGGTGTAGGAGCCCTTGTAGATGTATCCGCGCTGCTTGAGCAGGGTGAACATGGCCTGCACGCCGCGCTTGTGTTCGGGGCTGGTGGTGCGGATGAACTGGTCGTAACTGATGCCCATGCGGTCCCAGAGCGCGCGGAATTCGGAGCTCACCTGATCGGTGAACTGCTGGGGACTGGTGCCGCTGGCGGCGGCGGAGCGTTCGATCTTCTGGCCGTGCTCGTCTGTGCCGGTGAGGAAGTATGTGTCATGGCCCAGCATGCGATGGCGCCGGGCAATGGCGTCGCAGACCACCGTGGTGTAGGTGTGGCCGATGTGAGGGCGCGCGTTGACGTAGTAGATCGGCGTGGTGATAAAAAACTTTTCGGATTGCTTGCTCATACGAATCTCTCGATCAGGACAAAATACTTTTAGAGGCGTTGCTGGAGTTGTTTTCACCGCCGTTCGCGGGCGCTGGGTCGGGTAACGCGTTGCTGCCGGCCGCAGGCGCTCGGTACAAGCGCATGGCCTCCTGCAGAACGGCTTTAAGAGGCACGCCGGTGGTTTCGGCGATGGCCCGGCAGTCCTCAAACTCAGGGGCGCAGTTTACAACTTCTCCCTGCAGGCGTCCGAGCTTGACGCGGATCGGGCCCCAAACCGATTCTACGGTGACGTGCTC
This sequence comes from uncultured Acidobacteriota bacterium, assembly GCA_963742165.1. Lineage (GTDB taxonomy): Bacteria > Acidobacteriota > Terriglobia > Terriglobales > Acidobacteriaceae > TOLSYN. The sequence goes on from CAVUKX010000009.1 coordinate 96,459, forward strand.
GCGGGCCAAAATGCGGCGCTGCTCCTGGCGCATGCGGACGCCGAGCGTTGTGGTTTCGGTGAGCAGGATGCGGGCCAGCGATTCGGCATCGGCGGGTGAGGCGAGCACGGTGAAGACGATTCCGGGACGGCCTTTTTTCATCTGCACCGGGACGCCGAAGGCATCGAGCGCACCGGCCGAGAGCAGCTTCTGCTGCACATAGGAGAACAGCTGCGGGTTCATGTCGTCGAGATTGGCTTCGAGGACCGTGATGGTGTCGGCGTTGTGCTCACCCCACATTTGCGCCGATGAGGCCGGCGCAGATGTGGGCCACCAGAGTTGCGCAGATATGGGCTGCCCGGCTGGCGCAGATGTGGGCCACCCGCTTTCAATTTCGACGGACTCGCCGAGAGTGAGGCGGACGACATTGGCCGAGCCGGGGAAGTCGCGGGCTCCTGCCCCGTAGCCGGTGGCTGTAAGAGTGATGCGCGGCAGCGGCTCGAAGTGGACATCGAGGGCGCGCAGAATCGCCGCGCCGGTAGGGGTGAGCAGCTCCTTGGCAATGCCGGAGGAATAAACGGGCGCGCCGCGCAGCAGTTCGGCGGTAGCGGGCGCGGGAACGGGCAGCACTCCATGAGCGCAGCGGACGGTGCCGCTGCCCACGTTCAGGGCGGAGCAGTACCAGCGATCGGCGGCGATGGCCTCGACGGCGACGGCCGAACAGAGGATGTCCACGATGGCGTCTTCGGAGCCGACCTCGTGGAAGTGGATGGATTCAGGCGGGCGGTTGTGAATCTTCGCCTCGGCCTGGGCGAGCAGTTCGAAGGCTTTGAGGGCGAAGGCCTGCGCATTGGGGCTGATGGGCGCGCGGGCGATGATCTCGCGAATTTCTTTCAGTCCGCGATGGACGTGCGGGGCGTGCGCGGCTTCGTGCGAGTGCTCTGTGCCGTTCGAGTGGGTGTGCCCATGCCCGTGGGAGTGCGGGTGCGAATGGGCCGGAGCGGCTTCGTGGGGCTGCTCGCCGATCGGCTGGTCAGCCCGGCCGTGGACGAGTACATCGATTTTAGTCGCGGAAAGGCCTCCGCGCTCGGTGCGGCGGGCGGCGAGCGCGGTGTTGAGACCGAGCGCCGAGGCGACGTTTTGCAGCTTCTCCAGGGGGACACCGGCGTCTACTGCCGCGCCGAGAAACATGTCGCCACTGATTCCGGAGAAACAATCCAGGTAGGCAATCCGCATTGCACATCCGAGGGGCGTTGGCCCGAACTTCAAGTATAGGAGGCACGCCGCGATTGGGGCAAACGCAAGGGAAGCAGGTTTCAAAGTTTAAGTGCGAGCAGGGCAAGGCAAGGGGCAAGTCGCACGCCTATCCCTTACAATCGTAGTTTGACCAATCATCGCGCGGGCTTGCGAGAGTCCCGCCGCCAGCAAGGGATTACCGTGTATCTTTTATTGCAGAACCGCCTGATTGCGCATGTGCGCGCCTTCCTGAAACAGAAATACGATATTGATTTGGCAAACATCGTGGTGGAGCAGCCGCCCAAGATCGAGTTCGGCGAATTCGCTCTGCCGGTTTCGTTTGAGCTGGCACGGGCCTTGCGCAAGGCTCCGCGCAAGATTGCCGACGAAATTGTGGCGGAGATGACGCTGCCGGAGGGGTTTGCAAAGTTCGAGGTGGCCGGAGCGGGATACATCAACGCGAAGCTGGACCGGACAGAGGCGGCGAAGCTGGTGGCGAATGCGGTAGATCAAAGACAGAGTCAACTACCCCACCCTAGCCAACAGCAGGCTAGGATGGGGCACCCGGCGGGCGCTGAGTCGGGTAACGCTGCGCTGCCGACCGCTGGTGCCAGGGGCAAGGTTCTGGTGGAGCATACCTCGATCAATCCCAACAAGGCGGCGCATATCGGGCACCTGCGCAACTCGATTCTGGGGGACACGCTGGTGCGGCTGCTGCGCGCGGCAGGCTTCCACGTGGATGTGCAGAACTACATCGACAACACGGGCGTGCAGGTGGCCGATGTGGTGGTGGGATTCGAGCGCATGGCCAAGAAATCGAGGACCGAGATTGAAGCGCTGATTGGCGGAAGCGAGGGGCGTTTCGATTATTACTGCTGGGATCTGTATGCGAAGGTTTCGCAGTGGTATGAGGCGGACAAGGCGAACCTGCAGGCGCGGCGCGACACGCTGCACGCGCTGGAAACCGGCGGCAACGAGACGGCAGAGATTGCGCAGATGATTTCGATGGCCGTGCTGCGACGGCATTTGGAGACGATGCAGCGGCTGGATATCGAATACGACTTTCTGCCGCAGGAGAGCGACATTCTGCACCTGCACTTCTGGGCCAAGGCGTTTGAACTGCTGAAGCAGACCGGGGTTCTGTACTTCGAAGAGGAAGGAAAGAACAAGGGCTGCTGGGTGATGACGCGTCCGGGAAGGACGAAGGACGAGGCGACCGAAGGGCCGGATGAGGACGCCAAGGTCATTGTGCGCTCGAATGGAACCGTGGGGTACGTGGGCAAGGACATTGCCTATCACATGTGGAAGTTCGGGCTGCTGGGGCTGGATTTTGGCTACCGCAAATTTTATGAGTACGCCGATGGTCGGGCGGTGTGGATCTCATGCGATCCCAAGGACGGCGAGCCGGGAGCTCCGCACTTTGGCGGCGTGGGTGCGATCTACAACGTAATCGACGCGCGGCAGAGCGATCCGCAGGAGACGGTGAAGCAGGCGATTCTGCTGATGGGTCACGAGGCGGAGGCGGCGCGCTACACCCACTTCAGCTATGAGATGGTGGCGCTGACGCCGCGCTGCGCGATGGAGCTGGGATACACGGTCTCCGAAGAGGACCAGCAGCGGAGCTACATCGAAGTTTCGGGACGCAAGGGCTTCGGGGTGAAGGCCGACGATCTGCTGGACAAGCTGATTGAGGCGGCGAAGAGCGAAGTGGACGCGCGGCAGGCGGAACGAAGCGAGACGGAGCGTCGCGAAATCGCTACGCAGATCGCGATTGGCGCGCTGCGCTACTTCATGTTGAAGTTTACCAAGCAGTCGGTGATTGCCTTCGACTTCCGCGAGGCGCTTTCCTTCGAGGGTGAGACCGGTCCGTATGTGCAGTATGCGGTGGTGCGGGCGACCAACATCTTCCGCAAGGCGGGGATTGTGCCGGAAGATGTGCTGAAAGAAGACGCTTTGAAAGCAGCGCTTGCAGCCGATGCACTTGCGGACAGCGACGACCTGTGGTCGCTGTGGCTGACGGCCGGACAGACCGCCAGGGTGATCGAGCAGTGCATTGCCACCACCGAACCGGCGGCGCTGGCCAAACACGTGTTTCAGCTGGCGCAGCAGTTCAACAACTTCTACCACAAGCATCACATTCTGACGGAAGAGGACGCGGGCCGAAAGGCTCTGCTGCTGGCAACGGCGGCGGTGGTGCGGAGAGAGTTGATGGCGGCCATGTCCGTGATGGGGATTCCCACCCCGGCGGTGATGTGATCCCTTAGATGTCGCGGCGGTCGATGATGGCCCAGAAGCGGCGGTTGCAGCGGTGGCAGCGGAAGGGAACCATGCCGGTCAGGCGGGTGCGGAGGAATTCGAAAAAGTATTTGCGATGCGAGCGGAGTGCGGTGTTATGTCCGCAATACTTGCAGTCGAAGTCGCCGTTGGGGTCGTAGGGCACATGATTCATCACGGGCTGCACGAGAGCTCCTAAGGCGTTGCGAATAGTGCATACTTAACTTGCAGGATAAATCGTTGGGAGCTCGCGGTAAATCGGTAAAAGAGCTTAAAGGGGGTAGGATCTTGATCCTGCCCCCTTTCGTCGCTGTTTAGCTTCTTCGAGACCGATTCGGGACTTCTATTTCGAATCGGTATTTTTGAAGTGACGGGCAAGGTCTACCAGGGTGCGGACGGCGACTCCGCTGGGCCCCTTTGGCATCCAGGCTTTGTTCTCCTCCAGCCATGCGGTGCCGGCGATATCCAGGTGAATCCAGGGCATGTCATCGACGAATTCCTTGAGGAACATGGCGGCCGTAATGGCTCCGCCCCAGCGACCGCCGGTGTTTTTAATGTCGGCGATCTCCGAGCGAATGTGGTCGAAGTAGTCGGCATCGACCGGCATGGGCCACATCTTTTCTCCGGCGCGCTTGGCCGATTCCATCAGCTCCCCGGCAAAGCCGTCGTTATTGGTGAAGACGCCGACGTTGTGATAGCCGAGGGCAACCACGACGGCGCCGGTGAGGGTCGCGGCATCGATGAGGTGTGTGGCTCCCAGCTGGCGGGCGTAGCAGAGGCCGTCGGCCAGCACCAGGCGTCCTTCGGCGTCGGTATTGATGACTTCGATGGACTTGCCGTTCATGGCGAACTGCACGTCGCCGGGCTTCTGGGCTTTGGCGTCGGGCATGTTCTCGCTGCAGCAAAGGATGGAGATGACCCGCACGTCCGGTTTGAGCAGGGCGATGGCGCGCATGGCTCCGATCATGGTGGCGGCGCCGCACATGTCGTACTTCATCTTTTCCATGCCATCGGCGGGCTTGATGCTGATGCCGCCCGAGTCAAAGGTGATGCCCTTGCCGACCAGTCCGAGGACAGGCGAGGCGGGAGCGCTGGCAGGTTCGTAGCGCATGACGACGAGGCGAGGTTCTTCCTCCGAGCCTTGCGAGACGCTGAGGAACGCGCCCATCTTGAGTTCCTTGAGCTTGTCGGGACCGTAGACCTCGCAGGCCAGGCCGACCTCCTCGCACATGGCGCGGGCATGGTCGGCGAGCATGGTGGGAGTCATCAGGTTGCTGGGTTCCAGGGCGAGAGTGCGGGTCAAGTTCTGCGACTCGGCCAGGATTGCGCCCTCGGCGATGGATTGAAAGACGGCCCCTGCGTCGGCTGCGGCAGGGATGGCGAGGGTCACATCGGTGAGTGCCTGATCCTTGCGGTCGGTGCGGTAGGTGTCCACGTCGAAGTCGCCGGCGACGATGCCTTCGACGGCTGCCTGCGCGGCGGCGGGAATTTCGAGCAGTTCGGGCAGCACCAGGACGAAGGACTTGATGTTTTTGGACTTGGCGGCCCGGGCAGCGGCTCCGGCCAGGTTGCGCAGCTGGGAGAGCGAGAGCTTGTCGCGCTTGCCGGCGCCGAGGAAGAGGATGCGCTGGGCGGCGACGTCGGCGGGCGAGAGGTCCCAGACCAGTTCGACGAATTTACCGGTGAGGTCGGCGGCGGCGATGAGCGGCGCGGCCAGAGCCCGCAGAGCCGGATCGGCGGCCAGCAACTCAGGGAGCGGCGTCTTGTCCCCGTTATCGGCGATGGGGAGGACCAGCAAGGGAGTCTCGATGGTGGATGGCACAGATTGGGAGATTGCGATCTTCATGCGAACCTTTCTCGGTATCAGATTCCGATCTTACAAGAAACGCTATCGGCTCAGGATTTTCGGCTGCGGCCGATGGCATCGCGGGCTTCTTTGTCGGCGGTGCGGCGGCGTTCGGTCTCGCGCTTGTCCCAGAGCTGTTTGCCTTTGGCGACGGCCAGTTCCACTTTGACACGGCCATTCTTGAAGTACATCCGGGTGGGGATGAGGGTCAACCCCTTCTGCTGGACGGCGGCGTGGAGCTTGAGAACCTCCGCATGATGTACCAGGAGCTTGCGGGTACGCTGGGTGTCATGGTTGAACTGTGCGCCCGGCGCATAAATCCCAATATGGGCATTGAGGAGAAAGAGTTCGCCGTCCTTGATAAGTCCGTAGGAATCTTTAAGGTTGGCCTGTCCGGCGCGGATGGATTTGACCTCGGTTCCGCGCAAGGCGATGCCGGCTTCGTAGCGCTCCATCAGAAAAAAGTCGTGCGAGGCGGCGCGGTTGACGCAGGCATCGCGCTCGCCGCTGGCGACCGGGTCGCGCTTGACGTTTTTCGGCTTGTTGGGCTGCGTCGGTTGTAATTGGTGCCGGGCCATGCTGAGATCCTGCGGAGGAAGTTGACGGTTGAAGTTCGCTGCGCTTGCGCGTTGTTGCGAATTCTGTATCCTAACACAGCGCGATGACTTAGCCGGGGATTTGGCCCTGCGGCGCGATGTTATAATCAGCCCATCGATGAATTGATTCCGCCCGCTCACGGAGCTGCCTTCATGGCCACGCCGCGGGAATTATTCTCTTTTGTTGTATGAAGGATTGCAATGAAACGATTTCACTGCTTTTACCTGATTTTGGTGATCGCGCTCTGGGCCACGATCCCGGCATTCGCCGCCGAGAACGCAAAATCACTCTACAACAAAGGACGGAAGGCCGAATCCCAGCAACACTACGAAGAGGCCTATGGGTACTTTAAGCAGGCCTACGACCTGCATCCGGAAGATACCGACTACCGTTCTTCCTATGAGCGCAACAAGTTTCTGGCGTCCTCCGCGCATGTGCACCGCGGCCAGCAGTTGCGCGACGAAGGCAAGCTGAGCGAGGCTCTGCATGAGTTCCAGCTGGCGGCGATGATCGATGCCTCCAGCGGCATCGCGGTGCAGGAGATCCAGCGTACGCAGAAGCTGATCGATAAGGCGCAGCAGCCGGCGGTGCAGCCGACCTCGCGAGCGCCGCTGGAAGGGCTGAGCGAATCGGCATCAAACGCAGCGGGGCCGGTGGAACTGGCCCCGATTTCACAGACGCCGCTGACGCTCAAGCTGTCCGAGGATTCCAAGACGGTTTACGAGACCATCGGCAAACTGGCGGGCATCAACGTATTGTTCGATCCGGACTACACCTCGCGGCGGATTCACGTCGAACTGAACGCGGTTACGCTGGAACAGGCGCTGCAGATCGTAGCGCTGGAATCGCACACGTTCTGGCGTCCCGTGACGCCCAACACGATTTATATTGCGCAGGACACGCAGGCCAAGCGCACCGAGGTGGAGCAGCAGGTGCTGCGCACCTTCTATCTGAATAATTTTTCCACCGTGAGCGAACTGCAGGACGTGGCCAACCTGATCCGCACCATCCTGCGGGTGGAGCGGGTGCAGCAGTTTCCGGCCCAGAACGCAATCGTGATGCGCGGCACGCCCGACCAGACAGCGTTGGCGGAGCTGCTCATCAACAACCTGGACAAGGCCAAGCCCGAGGTCGTGGTGGACGTGGTCGTGATGCAGGTGAGCAAGATGAAGCTGAAGCAACTCGGCATTCAGATGCCGTTCCAGGGCGGCACCACGAACCCCACGATTACGCTGCAAAGTCCTACCTCCACCACTACGAATTGCCCTGCGGGTACCACCTGCCCGACCACCTCCGGGCTGACGTTGAACAACCTGGTCAATTTGAACGCGACCGATTTTGCGGTCTCGATTCCGTCGATGAGCGTGGCGTTCCTGATGTCCGATAGCGATACCAGGGTTCTGCAGCGGCCTCAGGTCCGCTCGGTGGATGGGCAGAAAGCGACGCTGAAGATCGGCGAACGGGTGCCCATTGCGGTGGGCACGGCCAGTTCCACCCTGACGGCAACGGCGCTGACCCAGACGCAGTTTCAATATCAGGATGTGGGTGTGAATATCGAATTGACGCCCCACATCCACAACAACAACGACGTCAGCATGAAGATCTCGCTGGAGGTCTCCGACATCGACAGCTACCAGACGATTGGCGGATTGACCGAGCCAGTCATCGGGCAGCGCAAGATCGATCACGACATCCGTCTGCGCGACGGCGAAGTGAGCCTGATCGGCGGCATGATGGAGCACGACGACGTAGAGAACATGGCCGGACTTCCCTGGCTTACACAAATTCCGGGACTGAAGTATCTGTTTGGGCAGGGGCAGAAATCGAAGACCGATACCGAGACGGTGTTTGCTCTGATTCCGCACGTGGTACGCCGCCTGGACCTGGACGAGTTGAACATCAAGCCGATCAGCATCGGCACGCAGAACGTAGTGGAGTTGCGGCACGTTGCGGCGAGGGCTTCGGAGGCAGCAGTTCCGGCGGCGGGCGTGCCCAGCGGTTCGCCGAGCGCAGCCCCGAGCGCGCCTTCCAACCTACCCCCAAGCGCACCGCCCGCGCCTGCTCCCGCGCCGAATCCGCCCGCGGGGCGGCCGGGTGCATCGAACGGAACGGCGGGTACCATTGCCGCAGTCAAGCCCGATATGCCGCCGTCCGCCCACCCAGGACCGGTGCTGAGCCTGGACCCTCCGATGGTGAACCAGGCAGCCGGCGGGACATTCGCGCTCAACGTGATCCTGAACGGCGGACAGAATGTGTTTAGCGTGCCGGTGGAGATCAGTTACGACCCGAAGGTGATGCAATTGTTGAATGTGTCCAACGCCGGGGCCTTGTCCAAGGATGGCGCGGCGGTGGCGCTGGTGAACCGCGACGACTCGGAAAAAGGTTTGCTGCGGGTTTCCGTCATGAGGCCGCCGGGATCGGGCGGAGTGACGCCCATCGGGCCGCTGTTCACGCTGTCGTTCGTGGCGAAGGCGGCGGGCCAGGGAACGGTGTCGGTGGGCAGAGCGGTACTGCTGGACCCGAACAATGCTTCCATTGACGCGAGCGGCTCGCAGGCAATCATCAACGTGCGGTAGGAGGGTTGGCACGGTGAGACAGAAGCGGCAATCGGGAATGACGTTGGTAGAGCTGATAGTGGCCATCGCCATTATGGCGATTCTGGCCACCATGGTTTTGCCGATCTCGCGCAACGTAGTAAAGCGAGAGAGAGAAAAGAGCTGCGGGCGGCTCTGTGGCAGATGCGTGACGCCATCGACCGCTACAAGGACGGCGCGGACCGCGGCCTGTACCAGATCAAGCTGGACAGCAACGGGTATCCTCCCGACCTGGACGAGCTGGTGAAGGGCGTGGATGTGGGCGGAAAGAAAGTTAAGTTTCTGCGCCACATTCCCACGGATCCGATGACGAACAGCAAGGAGTGGGGACTGCGCTCGATGCAGGACGATCCGGACTCGGATTCCTGGGGCGGGCAAGCGGTGTTTGATATCTATACGAAATCGAATGGCACGGCGCTGGACGGCACCAAGTACAAAGACTGGTAACGCATGATTTGGAAGCGCTCACAATTCGGCCGTAAAAACGCGGGCTTCACCCTGATTGAGTTGATCGTCGTGATCGCGATTATCATGATCCTGGCATCGGTTGCGGCGATGAACTACCAGCATTCGGTGTTGCGGGCGCGCGAGGCGGTGCTGCGCAACGACCTGTTCACCCTGCGCAGCAGCATCGACCAGTACACGCTGGACAAACAGAAGGCACCGCAGTCTTTGGAGGACCTGGTGACCGCAGGCTACATCAAGGCCATTCCCAAGGACCCCATCACGAATGAAACTGGCACCTGGGTGACGGAGCAGGAGGATTCATTGATGGCCATCGACCAGACCGAGCCGGGCATCGTGGATGTGCACAGCGGCGCGAGTACGGAGTCCACGGAAGGCACCGCGTATAACACCTGGTAAGAAGCGGGTTTCAAGGTTTCAGAGTTTCAAGGTTTCAAAGTTGAGCAGGGCCAGCTGCTTACTCCTCATAAATACTTTCCATAATCCAACGCTCTACCGTTCGATTCAACGTCCGCCTACAAGCGGGCGCGTTCGTACTGCTTGGGCCACGCGACTGGCTGCTTGAGTGCGTGAGCGGCGCGCAGCGGCCAGTAAGGATCGCGCAGCAGTTCGCGGGCCAGCAGAACGAGGTCGGCCTGTCCGGTGGCGAGGATGTGCTGCGCCTGCTCGGGCGAGGTAATCATGCCTACGGCCCCGGTGAGGATTCCCGTCTCGCGGCGGATGCGCTCGGCAAAGGGCGTTTGATAGCCGGGGCCAAGCGGAATTTTTGCCGATGGGACGATGCCGCCTGAGGATGCGTCGATGAGATCGACTCCGAGAGGCTTCACCTGACGGGCGAGGGCGACGGAATCTTCGATGGTCCAGCCGCCTTCGGTCCAGTCGGAGGCAGAGATGCGGAGCCAAAGGGGAAGGCGCTCGGGCCATACCTTGCGGACGGCTGCGATGATCTCGCGCAGCAGGCGGGTGCGGTTGTCGAAGCTGCCGCCGTAGAGATCGGTGCGGGTGTTGACCAGCGGCGAGAGAAACTGGTGGACAAGATAGCCGTGAGCGGCGTGAAGTTCCACCAGTTCGAAGCCGGCTTCGAGGGCGCGGCGTGCGGCATCGGCAAAGGCGCGGACGACGCCGGCGATGCCTTCCGCGGTGAGCGCTTCGGGCTGAATGGACTCCGGCGTGAACCCCTTGGTGGTGGATGAATAGATGGGCCGCCAGCCGCCTTCGGCGACGGGCACGGGCGCGCGGTTCTCGCTCCAGGGGACGGCGGTGGATGCCTTGAAGCCTGCGTGGGCGAGCTGGGTGCCGGCGACGGCTCCGTGCTTGTGCAGGAAGCCGACGATGCGCGCGAGGTTCTCGATCTGCTCGTCCTTCCAGATCCCCAGATCGGCGGGGCTGATGCGGCCTTCGGGCAGTACGGCGTTGGCTTCGGTGAGAACCGTACCGGCTCCTCCGATGGCGCGCGAGCCGAGATGGACCAGATGCCAGTCATTGGCGAAGCCGTCTTCGCTGGAGTACTCGCACATGGGGGAGACGGCGATTCGATTGCGGAAGGTAATATCGCGGATCTGCAGAGTGTCGAACAGGTTCATACGGTTTGGATGATCGCAGGGTGAGAAGAGGTGCGAAGCTCAATCCTGCGGACGATTCCATCGCTGCAAGCAGGTGAACAGGCGTAGCTAAACTCGCCTTACGGGCTCAGATGCCCTCACCGAGGAATCGCAGAACGTCCGGATGCAGCGGCTTGGGCTGCGGTAAGGTCAGGGCGTGGGCCTCGGCTTCCTCAACCGTGGCGTCCATGGGAATGAACGTGTCCAGTTTGGTGAGCCGGAACCATTCCAGGACGCGTGGACTCACTCCCGCGGCAACCATCCGCAGGCCTATTGCCTGGCGCCGGACATACTGGGTGATGATCATGCCGAGCCCACACGAATCCATGTAGGGAACCTCGGTCAGGTCGAAGATGTGAATGGCCGGCGCCTCGTCCGATGGGGATTCAAAGAGGTTGTGCATCGCTTCCGGTGAGAGGGAGCTGTACATGTCGCGCGCGGTGAAGGGTCCGGAGAAATGGAAGATCACCGTGCCGGGAGCTTTGCCCTGTTTGCGTTCGATGGTGAAACCAGAACCCTTCCAGAGTTGAACGTGACCGGTTGGCATCGCATCTCCTCTCCTGGCGTCAGGCGGCTTAACCGGAGAGCCGTTCCGGCGGCGCAGTCGTCTATACTCTCACATTTCCACTCAAGTGATTCGCCGAGGACGAAGCAGATTTGGCGCTACGTCGTGGGTTCGACTTCGAGTTCCAACTGGCGGATGGCGATGACGCGGACCTGGTCGCCGGGGCGAATTGGTTTGTTGGAGTGGGCGTTCCAGAGTTCGCCGTGGACGAAGACTTTGCCGGAGGGGGCGAGGTCGGTGCAGGCGATGCCGTACTCGCCAATGATTCCCTGCGAGCCGGTGACGATTTTGTTGCGGCGGGCGCGAAAGGCGATCGACATGAGGAAGGCCGTGATGAGTCCGAAGGGAATGCTGACGGCCAGGGCAACGATCAGCTTGACGCGCATCTGCGGAATGGGGCCGTCGACCAGCAGCAGGCCTCCGAGGGTGAGTGCGGCGATGCCTCCGAGGGTGAGGATGCCGTGGGAGACGAACTTCGCCTCCAGGGCAAAGAGGACGAAGGCCAGGGCGATGAGCGCCAGCGAAGAATAGCGTGTGGGCAACAGGTTTAGAGCAAAGAGGGCGAGGAGGATGAACAGCACGCCGACGACTCCGGGAAGGATCGCTCCGGGGTGGTTGAATTCGACGTAAACGGCAAGGCCTCCGATGACCAGGACGAGGAAGGCGATGTTCGGGTCCATGAGCCAGCCGAGGATCTGTTGGCGCAGACTGGGTGGAAGATCTTCGACGGACTGGTTGGCGAGATGCAGAGTTTGGGTTGCGCCGTTGAAACGCGTGATGGTGCGGCCATCGAGCTGGTGGAGCAGGTCGGCTTCGTCGCGCGCGGTGAGGTCGATGAGATGCAGGTTGAGGGCCTCGGTATCGGTCCAGGAGATGGATTGGCGGACGGCTTTTTCCGCCTCCTCAACGTTGCGTCCGCGGCGCGAGACGTAGGAGCGAAGGAAGGCCGCGGAGTCGTTCTCGATCTTGGTCTTCATGACATCGTCGGGCTGGCCGCCGCCGAGGGTGACAGGGTGGGCGGCTCCGGTGTTGGTTCCGCTGGCCATGGCGGCGATGTCGGCGGATTCGAGAATGAAGAATCCGGCGGAGGCGGCGCGGGCTCCGCTGGGCGCGACGAAGATGATGACCGGGACGGTGGAGGCTTCGATTTTGGCGACGATCTCGCGGGTGGAGTCGAGCAGTCCGCCCGGCGTGTCCAGTTCGATGAGCAGGGCAGCGGCGTGCCGCGATTGGGCGGCGTCCACGGCGCGGGAGACGCGCTCGGCGGCGATGGGCTGGATGGTGCCGTCGATGCGCAGGCGCAGGATTTGTGCGCAGGCCGGAAGCGCTGCAAGGAGCAGCAGAAACGCGACGACGAGCGGGAATAGGCGTTTCATCGTACCTCCGGTACCGGTTTCAAATCTAACGCCGCAACGGGTGCGGATGCAATCACTGGCGCGGATCTACGGAGGGTATACCCGCGTGGAAAGCCAGAGCAAACGCAACTGCAAAAGCTCGCAGGGGTAGAGGGAATTGCCGTTCCCACATTTGCGTCGAAAGGCACGACGCAGAAGTGGGCCACCCGAGCGGTTGTTAGCGCGCCGGGAGAGCGTCGGCGGGCAGGTTCTGGAGCTCCTGGGCGACGGCTTTGGCATCTTCGCTGGCGGGTTCTAAAGCGAGCGCCTTTTGGAGATATTCCTGGGCTATGGCGCGGTCATGGTCGTGGAGAGCTGCGCGGGCAAGCACCAGCAAAGCCTCGGCGCCGGGCTTCAAGATGAGTGAGGCATTGGCCTGGCGGCGTGCTTCGGGGAACTTGCCTTCGACGACGAGAGAGTGGGCGAGTCCGGAGAGCGCGTCGGGATTGCCCGGCGCCTGGGTGAGCGATTCGCGGAACTGGCCTTCCGCCTCGCTGGCAGCGCCGCCGGCGAGCAGCTCGCGGGCGCGTTCGAGGTGGAGCGAGGCCTGCATGGCGGGCTTGGCCTTGCCGATCGACTCGTCGATGGCGTTCTGCAACTCGACGGAGAGCTGGCGATAGGAGCTCTCGTCGTAATTCTGCTTGATGCGGGTGAGCGGGACGGCGGGAACCGGGGTGGGGACGGTGATGGATTCCTGGAACTGGTGCGCTTCTGTGTCGGAGGGACGGAGGCTGAGGGTTTCGCGGAGCTGGCGCTGCGTTCCGGGAAGATCTCCCTTGCGGAAGAGCGCGACGGCCAGATTGAAGTGGTAGTCGGGGTCGGAGGGATCGGCCTCCACGGCTTTCTGGAAGTAGCCGGCGGCCTCGTGACGGCCGCGGCGGTTCTCGACGACTCCGATGTTGTTGAGAACTTCGGTAAGAGGGAAGCGCTCGGCCGTCGCCTTGAAGGCCGCCGAGGCTTTTTCAAAATGACCGAGATGATATTCGGAGAGACCGAGGAGGAAATTCGCCTCGCTGAAGGAGTCATCGGTGGAGGGAATCTTGGCAAACCAGAGCGCGGCCGATTCATAGTCTCGCGCGGCAAAGTAGGTTTTGGCCAGCAGCAGGCTGGCCTGCGCATAATTCGGATCGATGCCGACCGCGGTCTTTAGATATTTGATTCTGTCGGCGCTGGCCGTGGCCAAAACGCCGCGGATGAAGTTCTCAAAGGCGTCCAGGCGTATGGCGGGCGCACGCAGGAGGAATTCGCTGCGGGGTTCGCTGAACTTGGGGCGCATCTGCCGGAGCACGTCCCAGGCGAGCGCGGTCTGGATGGCGTTGAACTGGTCCAAGGTGCCGCTCTCGACCAGATCCTGCGAAAGGCGCAGGGCTTTCATGTCCAGAACCTGGGCCCGGGCGGTGAAGGTCTTTCCGTCATAGGAGTAGCTGCCGAGCACGATGAAGTCGGCGTCTAACTGCCCGGCGATGGTATAGAGCGTGGCGCGCGAGGCATGGAGGTTGACCGGAATTCCCATGCGGTCAAAAGCGTACTGGCGATCCTCGCGGCTGATGAGAAACAACGACTGGGTGTTGAGTCGCTGGCCGAGGACCTCGGGAAAGGCTTCGCCGATCCACTCCAGACCGGGCTGGTGAGTGGAGTTTTCAAAGGGAAAGACCAGAACGGTTTGCGTGCCGGGCGCAGCCTGGCCCAGCGCCATGGCCGGGAGCAGGACGAGAAGCGCGAAAAGAATGCAGTGTCGGTACGATTTCAAGGCCTCACCATTCTATCAAGTGGGAAGTTCCTCCGCTCCGCATGCGGGCGGCGCTGAGTGCGGTTCGGAAGGCCGGCAAAGCTAAAAAGCAAGTTCGATCTGGCGAAGGATGGTGCGGGCAGACTCGGCGGGATCGTCGGCAGCGCTGATGGGCCGTCCCACCACGAGGTAATCGGCTCCGGCGCGGATAGCCGCTTCCGGGGTGACGACGCGGGCCTGGTCGGCGGCAACGCTGCCTGCGGGGCGGATGCCCGGGGTGACGAGAGTGAATGAGGTGCCGAGCGCCCGGCGCAGGGAAGACGCTTCCTGGGCGGAGGCGACGATGCCGCCGCATCCGGCATCGAGGGCCAGTGTGGCCAGGCGGAGAACCTGAGCTTCCACGCCGCCGGCGACGCCAATCTCTTCGAGATCGGCGGCGGCGAGCGAGGTGAGTACGGTGACGGCCAAGACGGTGGGCCTGGTCTCCGACTGCGCAGCCGCTTCCGCCGCGGCCCGCAACATTTTGGAGCCGCCCGAGGCGTGCACGGTGAGCAGCGAAACGCCGAGCGAGGCAGCGCTGCGAACGGCTCCGGCCACGGTGTTCGGAATGTCGTGGAACTTGAGGTCGAGAAAGACCTTCTTGCCGCCGGCGACGAGCTCGGCGACGATGCTGGGGCCGACGGCGGTGAAGAGCTCTTTTCCCACTTTGTAAAAGCCGACGCTGTCGCCCAGCTTCTGAACCAGCACCCGCGTCTTCTCCACGTCCGGAGTGTCGAGCGCAACAATCAAACGATCGCGGCCATTGTGCATGGAACCAGCATAGCTGATTCGGACGAACTGGAGGAGGACGAGCGGCAGCAGCGCGGGAAAAATGCAAAAGCCCCGCGGCGCTCAGGCCGCAGGGCTAAAATCGAATCGGTGCGGCTGGTTCTAGTGCCGCAGGGAGGGCTGCTTTGCCATCGCCATCTCTGCTTCCGGGGCGCCGACGATGTCGATGCGGACCTTCTGCAGGCCGTTCTGGTGCATATCAAGGCTGCGGGCCGCGCTAAAGGACAGATCGATGATGCGGCCTGGAGTCACCGGTCCACGGTCGTTCACGCGGACGATGACGGACTTCATGTTGCTCAGATTGGTGACCTTTACGAAGCTTCCCAGCGGCAGCTCAAGATGGGCGGCGGTAAAATCGTACATATCGTAGTTTTCGCCGCTCGCGGTAGGCCGTCCCTGGAAGAATCCACCATACCAGGACGCCTTGCCCACCTGGTACGGCTTGGAGGAGGGTTCCAGCTGTTTCGGGGTCTGGGGCGGAATCGGCAAAAAGGCCGGCGCACTAGGGGGAATGAATGTTTCACGTCCCGCTGTCGCTCCCATGGTTCCGGCTAGCAAAAGCAGCGCATAGACGGAATGGGTTAGTACTCGTCGCATTCAAATACCTCGCTATAGATTACCTAGCAATTTAACAACCAGGCTTCGATGTTGGGCGGCACTTGAGTCATTGTATGGAATCCGCAGGGCCAAGGTCAACCCAATGGGAAATAATTACCCGTTCCAGCTTGCAAAATGGGCCACGGTATGCTTAATCCTTGTGGAAAATTTGCCTGCCGAGGGATCAGGAATGGTGGAATCTGCCCCATCCCCGAGAGGGAAATCCAGCAGTTTTCAGGGGCGAAGCGGGGCGTTTAGTCTTTGGCCGCTTGCTCGAGTCCCATGGGACCTTTGCCGTGGCCGAGGCCTGGGGCGCGCTCGATGGCCCTGCGGACGAATGCCTTGGCCGAGGTAACTGCCGCAGGGATGCTTTGTCCCTGGGCGAGGGCGCAGGCGATGGCCGTGGAGAAGGCGCAGCCGGTTCCATGGGTGGAGGTGGAGTGGATGCGGGGCGCCGAGAGCGTCTCGACGAACTCCATGCCAGCGGCGGCATAGGCCAGCACATCTTCGGAGTACTGCGGGGTTTCCGGGCCGGCGCTGCCTGGGGCGTTGGAATCCCCGCCGGTGACCACGGCGGCGACGGCGCCGAGCTCACGCAGGGCCGTTGCTGCGCCTTCGGCGTTTTCGGCAGAGAGTCCGGTCAGCATCGCCGCTTCGTGGCGATTGGGTGTGATGACGGTGGCAAGCGGCAACAGGCGCGCCAGTAAAATTTGCATCCCGGCGGCGTCCAGAAGTTCGGCTCCGGAGGAGGAGCGCAGGATGGGGTCGAGCACGATGGGGCAGCGGGGCTGGGGCAGAGCTTCCAGAAAATCGGCTACGACGGACGAGACGTCCGAGGTAGCAAGCATTCCTATTTTGATGGCATCTGGTGGGAGATCCTCAAGTAGAACGTGAAGTGTTTCGCGTACCGTTCTGACAGATGCTGGCTCGACCCGCAGGACTCCCAGGGTATTTTGCACAGTGAGAGCCGTGATGCAGGCGGCGCCATAGCAGCCGAGGCTGAAGATGGTTCTCAGGTCGGCGGTGACGCCTGCGCCGCTGGAGGGGTCAAAGCCGGCTATCGTCCATACCACCGGGGGCGTGCGCATGAGAGAAAGTTAGCACAAAGCGGGCGGCGGCAGTGCGCAGGCGGTGGCAAGAGGCTTGGATAGGCAGGTGTGAATTGCTAGAATGCGTTATTAGAAAACCAAAAGGGGCGATGGAGTTCGCCTTAACCGTTGCACTGAAGTGGCGAGTGCGGCTGATGACTCCTACATTTGACTTGGAGAACTCCGAATCGTGCTTGCTTACCTGTGGATCTCTCTGGGCGCCATTGTGGGTGCCAGCTCCCGTTACATCGTCGGACGCTTCGTTGCCCGGTCCGTCTCCGCCTCATTTCCCTATGGGACCCTGCTGATTAACATTACCGGCAGCTTCATCCTGGGACTCTTCCTGGTGTGGAGCACGGAGCGTGCGCTGGCCGATCCGCGCTGGCGCCTGCTGATCGCCATCGGTTTCTGCGGCTCCTACACCACGTTTTCCAGCTACGCCTTTGAGAGCTTCTCGCTGTTTGAGCAGGGACACTATCTTCTGTTTGCCTACAATGTGCTGGCCAACAACCTGCTGTGCCTGGTGGGAGTATTGGCCGGAGCGATGATAGCGAGGAGCATATAATGAGCGCCGGACAAAGCGTAGGAGACCGCACGATGGCCGTTCAAATCACCATGTACCTGCATGAGGACGATCAGTGGCAGCACCAATCCTTGCATCTTGAGGTCTTACGCTATCTGCGGGAAGAAAACGTCGCCGGGGCCGTGGCCTACCATACGGTGGCCGGATTCATGGGACGCATGCGCCTGAAGACGGCGACGCTGGTGGAGGGCGGGGGACGGCTCCCCGTGGTGGTGACCTTTGTGGATACCGACGAACACGTGCAACGCGTGCTGCCGAAGCTGAAGGAGATGGCGGCGCACCGGCTGATCGTGCGTGAAAACGTGGTGGTGGAGCAGGGAAGCCTCGACTGATTCAGACACGGACCTTCAAACACGGACCTTCAAACACTGACCTTCAAACAAGGTCGAGAGCGTTGCGGCGCTCCTCCAGCGCAAGTCCGAGGGCGGCCAGCTTGTCCACCGTGGTGGCGTAGCTGGTGTGATGAATGCCGCGGATGCCCAGAGTTTCGGCCACCTGGACGAACATGAAACGGTCGTCGAGGTAGGCGACCTCGCTGGGCGGGATCTGGGCGATGTCGAGAGCCATGCGATAAAGGTCCTCATCGGGCTTGCGCACGTGGGCAAAGCAGGATGAGACGAAAAAATCCACGAAGCTGGTGAGCTGGAAGGTCTGGATGCGGTGCTGGTTGAGCTCGCGGCCTTCGTTGTTGACCACGCCGACCTTGAGTTTGTAACGCGCTTTGAGCTTGGTTACCAGCTCGATCATCTCCGGAAAGCTTTGCGACTGGGCGAACATGAAATCGCGGAACTGCTGCCGGGTGAAGCTGCGCTCCTGGTAGAAGACGACGCGGCTGAGGTACTGATCCAGGGTGAGCTTGCCGGCTTCGTAGGTATCGAAGGTCAAATGATGCCGCTCATCCATCTCCTTGCGGTCGAGTGCGAAGGTTTCAGCCGCCAGCTCGCGCGCGTGGCGGTCCCAGCCGTTGGTGAGCATTACCCCGCCCAGATCGAGAAATAGCGCCGTAATCGGCATGACGAAGACCCTCCGTTGCTGCGTTTGAGCATACACAAAAGCTGGGAGCAGAAGCCTTTCGCCCGCAATTTACCTTTTGCCGAACCACATGTCGAGGGCCGTCAACATCAGGAAGATGGCGAAGCCTTTGCGCAGGTCCTCATTGGAGATCCCCTGCGCCCATCGGCCGCCTACCCATCCTCCCAACAGCAAGCCTACGAAGATCAGCGCGGCCATCCTCAGGTCCACATTGCCTGTGCGGTAGTACTGCCAGAAGGCGAGAGCACCGCTGGGCGGCAGCAGCACGGCGAGCGAAGTTCCCTGCGCCATCTTCTGGTTGAATCCGATGAAGTACACCAGCGCCGGTACGATCACGGAGCCCCCACCGATCCCAACCAAGCCCGAAAGAACTCCCGCCAGAATTCCGATTCCCAGCCCCACGATCAGGAATTTTACGCTCACGAATTTCATTCGAGTCCCTCCGCCGTGATTGCGTCAGCCAGCATATCCGATCCGGCGCTGTTCAGGTCACATCCGTTGTGGTGCTTCCGTGGACGTGAAGTTTTTGCGCGAATGGCAAAACTTATCCACCTCTCTGGCTTCGTGATGAGAGTGCGCTACTCCGCAATAGGGTTGGCACGCATCTTGACTGTTACATCTAACTTCAGGATGGAGGCACCTATGAAAAAATCGTTGCCAAGACTGTTGCTTGCGGCGTGTGCGCTGCTTCTCTCTGCTTCGTTCTTTCCCGCTGCGTGTCAATCCAGCAATGCCGTGCTGGGAGAGATTCACTTTGAGGGGAATTCGGACGCTGCGAGAACCTCCGGCGTATGGGTGGACGGAGAGTACGTGGGCTATTTGAAGGAGCTCAAAGGAAGCAAGAAGCTCCTGCTGCTGCCGGGTCAACACAGCATCGTGGTTCGCCAGGATGGGTATAAGGACTTCGCCCGGCAGGTCACCGTGCAGCCAGGAGAGGAGCAACTTGTCCGCGTTGCCATGGAGAGGGACGCGCAGCCCCTTCCGCCGGTTACAGCCACGGTCAAGATCTCTGCTAACCCAGATAGGGCCGCAGTGTTTATGGACGGACTTTTTGTCGGGCATGTCGGTGAGTTCAACCGCGGGCAGCCGGGCTCTGCTGATTCCTCCCGGCAAACACCGAATCAGAATTGCATTGCCGGGCTACCAATCGTTCGAGGCGGATATCGACCCGCAGCCGGATCAAAAGGTGGAAATCAAGACTGACCTGCTGAGGAGCCGCGACCCAATTGACGATGCATTGCTGGCACCGGGAGAGACCGCGCAGCCGGCCTCCCAGAGCGAAGGAAATCAGCCTGGCGCCATGGCCTCGCCGGCAGGGAAGTAGGTGAGCGGGAGCTTCCGATTCGCCGGTATTTTTCCGATTGGTGCGTAGCTGCAACGAGAGGCCGAACCGGAGAATCTAACCGGCATTGGCTCTATGGTTCGATGGCTGGCGAGCTGCGTGGGCTTCCTTCTGCTCGCGTCCGGGTGCGTCCGAAACGCCCTGCAGCAGCCAGCACATTCCAGAGCTTCGCTGGTGGTTGAAAAGACGGCAGCCGCACCGGGGTCCAAGGTGAATGTGGGCATTCAGCTGGTGACCGACAGTGGATGGCACATTTACTGGCAGAATCCTGGGGATTCCGGCGAGCCGCCGCGCATGCAATGGCAGCTCCCCGCAGGCGTGACGGCCGGAGAACTGGAGTGGCCGACACCCATGCGCCTGACCACCACCGCGGGTACCGACTTTGGCTACCAGGGCACGACGGTTCTGCTTTCCACGCTGCAAATTCCAGTCGCGCCGCTTTCGGGCACGATCCGCGTGGGCGGCGAGCTGCGCTGGCTGGTTTGCCATGACATCTGTCTTCCGCAGAGCGCGCACCTGGAGGCAGCCATACGCATCGCCAGCGCCTCTAGCGTCGATGAGGCGGCGAGCCAGTTGCTTCAGTCGGCTGCCGAGCGTCTCCCGAGGCCGCTGCCCGCCGGCTGCCGGCCTGAGGCGGCAGAGTCGCGGGATAGCTTCCGGTTGACGCTGGCGACAAGACCGGCGACAAGCGAGCCGATTGCGCGGGCGGAATTCTTCCCCGGCGAGGAATCACAGATCGACAATGGGGCGCCGCAGGAGTGGACGAACCATGACGGCACCATGAGCCTGACGCTGAAGAAATCGGAATATCTCCAGCAAGAGCCCAAGCATCTGAAAGGGATACTGGTGCTCAATGGAAGCGATGCATATCTGCTGGATGCTCCGGTTCGACGGCTCGGCCGCGCAGCGTCCAGCAACTCAGAAAGGGAATCGTCAGAGATGAAAACCATGTTTGCGTTCGCGCTCGTATTGCTGCTGGCACTGCCCGTAGCTGCCGCCGCCCGGGTTGGCGAAGCCGCACCCAACTTCACGGCGACCGACTCCTACGGTCATCCGCACAGCCTGGCGGAGTACAAAGGAAAGTTCGTCGTGCTGGAATGGCATAACCACGAATGCCCGTACACAAAAAAGCACTACGAGAGCGGGAATATGCAGAAGCTGCAGAAGCTTTGGACGGGCAAAGGCGTGATCTGGTTCACGGTGATCTCGTCGGCTCCCGGCGAGCAGGGCTATATGACCGCGCAACAGGAGAACGACTACGTGAAACAAATGGGCGCGGCTCCCACGGCGGTGCTGCTGGACCCCAGCGGCAAGCTGGGGCATCTGTACGAGGCCAAGACGACGCCTGATATGTTCGTCATCAACCCGCAGGGGAAGCTGATCTACGAAGGGGCGATCGATGACAAGCCCACCCCGGAACAGTCCGACATAGCCGGAGCGGTCAACTATGTGACGGCCGCGCTGGAGCAGTCGATGGCAGGCAAACCGGTGCTGGTGACGGCGAGCCGGCCGTATGGATGTTCAGTGAAATACGCCCACTGACGGTGCTTCCAAGGACTATCAGCTGCTTGCGTTATAGCGGTCGAGCTCTAGGATTTTATCTTTGCAATGAATTCAGCGAGGCAATCATACCAACGAGTTTGGTCAGTGAGAGTAAAATGCGCGTTTGCCGGGCTTGGGTTCGGCACGACGTAGACACGAGTATCTCCCAATAGCTCAGGCTGACTGCCGAGCGTTGGACGGCTGTTGACGTTTGGAAACGCGTGAGCAAGAAACGGCCGATAGCCCGTTATCCCGTGAAAGCATGCCACGCGCGGCGCATAGCGCTTAAGCTTCTCGACCAGAGTTGGCACCCATCTCTCAAAGTCGCTCGCGGTTAGCTCAGAGGCGTTGGCGGACGGGCGCTTGACTATGTCGGTGAGACCAATTCCGAATCGAGGGAGCTGAACATCGTTATGGGCGTAGAGTCTGTCTGTCGCGAGTATCCGGCGCATCGGTTCGCTCAGTGCCGACGATGAGAATGCAGGCCAAAATCGGCTTGTGGTACGCGCGAAATAATGCCCTTGCCGGACCGAGTAAAGCCCGGGGTTGATTCCTATGAGAACTAGATCGAGACCTGGCCTGAGATAGTCCGGCAGCGTCTGGAATGGATACTCTTCACTCATCTCAATTCAAAATAAAGATAAGGCCTTGATTTCTCAAGGCCTCGTGGAACAACTTTACAAATGTAGTCGCAGGTATGGGTTAGAAGGGGATGTCGTCGTCGGTGATTTCGGTGGCGCGCGAGGGGGCGGAGTCGAACTCACCGGGACTCTGGTCGAAGTCGCTGCCGCGCGAGGAGCCTCTGCCGCCGCTGTCTTCGCCGCGTCCCGCCGCCGCCGAGCAGCACCAGGTCGCTGGCGACAATTTCGGTGGTGTAACGCTTCTGTCCCTGCTTGTCTTCCCAGGAACGGGTCTGCAGGCGGCCTTCCACGTAGACCGAGCGGCCTTTCTTCAGGTATTCGGCGGCGATTTCCGCCAGACGCTGCCACAGCACGACGTTGTGCCACTCGGTCTTGTCCTGCCATTCGCCGCTCTTGTCTTTGAAGCGCTCGTTGGTTGCCACGGTCATGGTGGCGACGGCAGTGCCGCTGCTGGTGTGCTTCAGCTCCGGATCTTTGCCCAGATTTCCAACCAGGATGACTTTATTGACGCTCTTTGCCATGGGCTTGCCTCTTGTGTGGCCGCAGCCAATATTTGATGTGCCGACTATGGCCCTATCGTACTACAAATGGCTGTGCATTATGTTTCAAGAAGAAAGCGGATAAGCAGTGATCGCTGCTTATCCGCCGGGTGAAGAGTTGTGTTTCGCAGGTTACTTCAGCATGGCAATTCCGGCCGGGCCGAGGCTGGTTAGAGACCAGTCGACGGCATGGATGAAGATGTTTGGCATGAGCCCGATGACGATCGTGGCCGTAGCGGCAAACAGCAGCGCGACGTTCATGGCCGCAGTGGACTGAACCGGTTCCTCGCTGACCGCCGTGCCCATGAACATCGCGTTGGCCATTTTCAGGTAGTAGTAGGCGCCCACCACCGTGAACAGGACCGCCACCGATGCCAGGATGAAATGGCCGGTTTCAATCAGGCTGAGGAAGATGAAGTACTTGCCGTAGAAGCCGGCAAGAGGCGGAATTCCGGCCAGCGAAAGCAGGAAGACCAGCATCAGCAGAGCTTCGATCGGCGCCTTCTGGAAGAGCCCGTTGAGGTCGTCGAGATTGTCTCCCACGATCTTGCGGCGGCGCAGAGAGGTGAGCACGGCGAATGCGCCGATGTTCATGAAGGTGTAGACCAGCAGGTAGAAGAGAATACCCTTGATGCCGGTGCGATTGGAGACGCCGTCGCTGGCTACCAGGCCGAGCATCATGTAGCCGACGTGGGCGATGGAAGAGTAGGCCAGCAGGCGCTTGGTGTTGGTCTGCGTGATGGCCGCCACGTTTCCGGTGGTCAGCGTGAGCAGCGCGACGAAGATCAGGATCGGCACGTAGAAGGGCGCGCAGAGGATAGAGCCCGAACAGAAGCAGGCGCAGCATGACTGCCCAGCCGGCGGCCTTGACGGAAACGGACATGAATCCCGTCACAGAGGTAGGCGCGCCTTCATACACGTCCGGGGCCCACATGTGAAACGGAGCGGCGGCGATCTTGAACAGCATTCCCACCAAGGTCATCAGCAGCGCCAGCATCACGATCGGATCTTTAGGATAAGCAGCCGAACGCAGCGTGAGCGCGTGCGCGATATCGCCGAGGTTGGTCGATCCGGAGACTCCGTAGAACAGCGAGAGACCATAGGCAAACATCGCCGAAGAGAACGCGCCCAGCAAAAGATACTTGAGCGCGGCCTCGTTGGAGCGCTGATTGCTGCGAAGGAAGCCGGCCAGAATGTAGGTGGAGATCGCCATCAGTTCGATGCCGATGAAGATCAACACCAGGTCGTATCCGGCGGCCATGCACATCATGCCGATGACGGCAAAGAGCAGGAGCGCGTAGAATTCGCCGTGGTTCTCGCGTTCGATCTCGAGGTACTTGATCGAAATCAGAATGGCGATCGCCGCGCCCACCAGGAACAGGTAGAAGAAGTACACGGAAAACGGATCGAGCACCAGGCAGCCGAAAAAGCCGCGCAAGGGCTCGCCGCTCAGCGGCAGCATGCGTTGAATTCCCCGCGTGTAGCAGGCTGCGCCCGCAAGGCCAAGCAGTGCGGGGACAGCGCTGAGCTGTTTCAGCCGCGCGGGCAGGAACAGATCCAGACAGAGAATGACGAGGGAAAACAACGTCAGCACGAGTATTGGCGCGCCCAGACGGTAGTCCTGCGCCGTAAATGGCGGAAACGACGTAATCATGAATGCTGCCAAAGTCATGGTCTTATTGTCCCGCTTTCGGTTCCGCTACGGACGGTACCAGCTTGGCTGTCTGCTGCGTGGTGGCGGCCGAATAATTCGCGAGTGGCACCAGTTGACCCTGCGCGTTGTACACCTGCGGATGGTTGATCTGCTCCACCAGTGCGGTTACCGGCTGATCGAGGATCTGGAAGAACGGCTTCGGGTAGAGGCCGATCCACAGCGCAACGGCCACCAGCGGCAGGAACGTCGCCAGTTCGCGCTTGCTCAGATCGAGAAGCTTTTCGTTCTTGGGGTTCTCGACTTTACCGAAGAATACCCGCTGATAGAGCCACAGCAGATAGGCGGCGGCCAGCACCACTCCGGGCACCGCCCAGGCAGCCCAGTAGTGATTCGCCATGAAGGCGGCCTGCAGGATGGTGAATTCGCCGACAAAGCCGTTCAGCAACGGAAGGCCCATCGACGACAGGAACATGATGAGGGCGATGGTTGCGTACACCGGCATGATGGTGGAGATGCCGCCGTACTCGGCGATGTCGCGGGTGTGGCGGCGTTCGTAGAGGATGCCGACGATCAAGAAGAGTGCGCCGGTCGAGATGCCGTGGTTGATCTGCTGCAGCACCGAGCCGGCCAATCCAGGGCCGTTCAGAGCGAAGATTCCCAGGGTGCAGAAGCCAAGGTGGCTGACCGATGAGTACGCCACCAGCTTCTTCATGTCCTTTTGCACCAGCGAGACCAGACCGCCGTAGAGGATGCCGATGATGGAAAGCGTGATCATCGTCAGGCGGACTTTGGGGTAATACACCACGGCAGGGAAGAACGGCAGCGAGAAGCGGATGAGGCCGTAGGTTCCCATCTTCAGCAGAACGCCGGCGAGGATGACCGATCCGGCGGTGGGAGCTTCCACGTGAGCATCAGGCAACCAGGTGTGGAACGGGAACATGGGGACCTTGATGGCGAAGGCCAGGAAGAATCCGAAGAAGAGCAGGATCGCCACGGAGTTGCCGTAGACCTGCGGCACGAGCGGCGCGGTGTGGTAGAGCTCCTGGATGCTGAAGGTGTACACGCCCGTCTGCGAGTGATGGAACATGTAGAGGAACAGCACGCTCAGCAGCATCAGCACGGAACCGAACAGGGTGTACAGGAAGAACTTGATGGCGGCGTAGAGCCGGCGCGGTCCGCCCCAGATCCCGATCAGCAGGTACATCGGCACCAGCATGGCTTCCCAGAACATGAAGAACAGGAAGAAATCCAGCGACATGAAGACGCCGAGCATGCCGGTCTGCAGCACCAGGAACCACGTGTAGTATTCCTTGACGCGGGTATCGATCGCGGTCCAGGAGCAGAGGACTGCGATGACTCCGAGGAACGTGGTCAGCATGATGAGCAGGAACGAGATGCCATCGATGCCCAGGTAATAGCCGGCCCCAATGGTGGGAATCCAGGTATTGGGCGCGCCCTCCACGAACTTGAAGCCGGGCTGGTCTTTTATCTGCCAGAACCAGGAGACCAGCGGCAGAGAGACCGCGAAGCCGAGAAGGGCAAAGATGTTGGCCACCCAACGGATGAGGTTCTTGTTCTCACCAGGGAGGAGCATGAGCACCACGGCGCCCACCAGCGGAGTAAATAAAATGATCGAAAGAATGTGGTTGTACATTGAATCCATTCCTGCGGAATTCTCCGCAAACGTTTGCCCCTACCGAAGCAGGTAATACCAAAGAAACCCGGCAATGCCGAAGACCATGACGAGCGCGTACCACTGCACCAGGCCCAATTGAATCCAGCGAACGGGCTTGGAAAACGCGCGCGCGACCACCGCGGGACCCATGACGCAAATCCCGTCGATAATCCACTTATCCCACCAGGAGGAGACGATACCCATGAACTTCGTGAACCAGCCTGCGCCGTTCACGCCGCCATCGATCACCTCTGCGTCGAACTTCCAGAGTGCGTCGCCCGCGCCGATGGCGCCAAGACGGACGCCGCCTACTGTGCTGCGTCCGGTGAATACCTTGTCGTACAACTCGTCCACGTAACACTTATTCAGCAGGACGGTATAGACGGGCGGCGCAGCTTCGGCGATCGGCTCGGGCACTGATTTGCCCGGCTTGTCGTAGGCACGCTTGGCGCTCCACCAACCGGCGCCTGCAGCGGCAATGGAGAGCGCCATCAGCAGGTACTCGCTGGGCGAGCCTTCCTCTTTCTTTTCTTCCGCCGGAGCTGCACCGTCAACAGCCGCAGTCTCTACGGTGGCGGTTCTCTCCGTGGGATTGTCAAACACCGGAGCCAGGAAGTGCTCGAAGCGATTGGTATCCCCGTGCAGACCGACGAAGCGCGCGATGCTCGGCCCGACACCGAGGTATCCGGCGAAGATCGAGCAGGTAGCCAGGATCACCAGCGGCACGGTCATGGACTTGGGCGATTCGTGAACGTGGTGCTCGACCTCGTGCGACATGCGCGAGCTTCCAAAGAACGTGAGGAAGATCAGTCGGAACATGTAGAACGAGGTCATGAGCGCGGTGATGTAGCCGATGTACCAGAGCGGACGGAACGCGCCGTTGTGAGCCGACCAGGCCTGCCACAGGATTTCGTCCTTGGAGAAGAAGCCTGCGAGACCGGGCACGCCGGCGATGGCCAGGGTGCCGATGAGCATGGTGGCGTAGGTGATGGGAATCTTCTTGCGCAGATTGCCCATGGTGCGCATGTCCTGCTCGCCGCTCATGGCGTGGATGACCGAGCCGGAGCAGAGGAAGAGCAGCGCCTTGAAGAATGCGTGGGTGAAGACGTGGAAGCATCCGGCGGTGAATGCCCCGACGCCGAGCGCCAGGAACATATAGCCGAGCTGGGAAACCGTCGAGTAGGCGAGAACTCGTTTGATGTCGTTCTGCACCAGTCCGATGGATGCCGCAAAGATTGCGGTCAGCGCGCCGATGACGGCGACGACCTTCATGGTTTCCGGCGCCAGCACGAACAGCGCGTTGGAGCGTGCCACCATGTAAACGCCGGCGGTCACCATGGTGGCCGCGTGGATGAGCGCGGAGACCGGGGTGGGGCCTTCCATGGCATCGGGCAGCCAGACATAGAGCGGAAGCTGCGCCGACTTACCGCAGGCTCCGACGAAGAGCAGCAGTGTTGCCGCCGTGATCGCGGTGGTTCCCAGCAGCGTTGCCGACTGCGCCCGCGCCAGTTCGGTGACCCGCACGAAATCGAAGGTCCCGAAGAGCCAGAAGATGGTGAGCGAGCCGAGGATGACTCCAGCGTCGCCGATGCGGTTGACGATGAACGCCTTGTTGGCCGCAGTGGACGCCGATTTCTTGTGGAAGTAGAAGCCGATGAGCAGGTAGGAGCACAGGCCGACGCCCTCCCAGCCGACGAACATCAACAAGTAGTTGTTCGCCAGAATCAGCGTCAGCATGGAGAACATGAACAGGTTCAGGTATCCGAAGAAGCGGTAGTAGCCGCCTTCGTGCGCCATGTATCCCGTGCTGTAGATGTGGATGAGGGTTCCGACGCCGGTGACAAACAGCAGCCATACGCAGCTGAGCGGGTCGAGGAGCACCCCGGCGTTCACCACGAACGGGGCGGTTCCGCCGCCGCGCAGCGCGTAAAGCATGTGAGTGCCGCCGCCGCTGCCGAGCCAGGTAAAGAGCACGTTCTCATAGCGAGGCAAGCCGCTATGGGTGAATTGCAAGACGGCCAGCACGGTCCAGATGAACGTCATGGCGACCGAGCTCACGCAGATGGTGTTTACCAGCGGCTTCGGCATCCGCCGTCCAAATAGCAGCATGAGCGCCGCGCCTGCTGCAGGCATCAGCGGTACGATCCAGATGGTAGAAAGAAAAAACATTTCAGCTCTCGATGATTACTCGGCTGTGTGTGCCGGCTACCACTTCAAAAGATCGACTTCGTCCATGTTCACCGTGGCACGGTTACGGAAGAAGGCGATCAAAATTCCCAGGCCGACCGCTGCTTCCGCAGCGGCATCGGCGGCAATAAAAATAGCGAAGACCTGGCCATGCAGCCCGTACAGGCGGGAAAAAGCCAGCAGGTTCAGGTTTACTGCGCTCAGCATGAGTTCAATGGACATGAAGATGATGACGACGTTGCGACGGGTAATGACACCCACCATTCCGATGAGAAAGAGCAGAGCAGCAACGATCAGGTAGTGCACAATTCCAATATTCAGCATGCTCAAACCCTCTTCTTTGCCATGACTACGGCACCGACCACCGCCACCAAAAGAAGAATGGAGGCGATCTCGAATGGGAACATGTAGTAGCCGGTGGTGCGGCCGTATAGGAGCAGGCCGATCTGTTGCACGTTGTTATTTTCGGGGAGGTTCACAATGTGCTGGGGAAGCGTTTTGGCGCCGCGGACGAGGGCTCCCAGCATGAGTACCGCGAGGACGGCGGTGGCTGCCAGCGCGGCAATCCACTGCTTGTTCATCATTTTTTCCACGTACAGCTGCTCGATGTTCACCAGCATCATCACAAACAGGAACATGACGAGAATGCCGCCGGCGTAGAGCACGATCTGAACCGCGGCCATGAACGGCGCGTAGAGCATCATGTAGAGACCGGCCGAGGCCAGCAGGGTGACGATCAGGGCCAGTGCCGAATGCACCGGATTGACCTTCACCACCATGATGATCGCGCTGAACACCGCGATGGACGAGAGAAAGTAGAAGAAGAATGGAGTTGCGATCGGGGTCATTTCTCGTAAACCTTTCGCGGAGCTCCCTCTTCCAGCTGAGCGCGGTTCAGCTCGGTTCCCTCGCGGCTATAGAGCGCGACTTCGTAGTCTTTCGACAGGTCGAGGGCGTCTGTCATGCAGGCCTCTTCGCACAAGCCGCAGAACATGCACCGGCCCATGTCAAAGTCGAACTCGGTGAGCACCTTCTTTTTTGTCTCGGGATTGCGCTCGCTGCTGACCTTGATGAGCTTCTCCGGACAGGCGAGTGCGCAGGCTCCGCAGGCGGTGCAAAGGTCGTTGCCGTTCTCGTCCTTCACTAGCCGTGGTATTCCGCGAAAGCGCTCGGCAATTTTCGGGCGCTCCAGCGGGTACTGCTCGGTCACCAGATCTTTCGGGTTCTGATGCTTGAACGTTACAGCCAACCCTTTGAACAGGTCGAACAGGAGAATTTTCTTAAAAAACTCGCCGACTTTCATCGATTTACCTCCATACCAGTGCCAACAGCTCTTGCCGCACGCCAATCAAGGCCGTAAGAATCACTACCCCGATCGAAATCGGGAGCAGCACCTTCCAGCCGATTTTCATCAGCTGATCGAAGCGATAGCGCGGGAAAGTAGTGCGGTACCAGATGTACAGATACATAAAGAAGCCGATCTTGAGGGCGAACCAGAAAATATCCTGGATCCGCACCCGTACGCCCGGCAACAGCATGAAGAGTCCGAGTAAGGCAAGAAAGGCGCCAAAACCGGCCAGACCCATCACTTCGGGCCGCATCGCGCGGATGCGCGGCATGGTCCGGAGGCGGTTGAAGCAAAGTGCCCCAAGCGCCACGAAGAGCGAGGCCGGGAACCAGAGAGAAAGCCGTATCCCAGGTTTGTCCGCCCAGTAGATTGGGGAAGGGACGGAGCCATCCGCCCAGCCAGAGCGTGGTGGCGATGGCGCTGACGGCCATCATGCTGGTGTACTCGGCAAGGAAGAACAGGGACCAGCGGAAGCCGCTGTACTCGGTCATAAAGCCGGCGACCAATTCGCTTTCCGCTTCCGGAAGATCGAAGGGAGCGCGGTTGGTTTCCGCCACCATCGCAATGGCAAAGACGGCCAGCGCGATCAGCCCGACGGGGAAGAACGAGAAGGCAAACCAGGTGTGCTGCTGCTGCTGTGCCTGCACGATCCCGATCATGCTCATAGTTCCGGTGCCGGTGGCGCGGCTGGTCAGCATCACGGCCGAGACGACCGCCATGCTCATGGCGATTTCGTAGGAGACCATCTGCGCGCCGGAGCGGAGACTGCCCATCAGCGAGTAGTTTGAGTTGGAGGCCCAGCCCGCCATGATCACGCCCAGCACTCCAAGCGAGGAGACGCCGAGCATGAAGAGAACACCGATGTTCATGTCCGTGACGGCGTGGGTGCGCCCGAAGGGAACCACGATAAAGCCGCAGAAGGCGGTCATGACCACGCAGACGGGCGCGAACCAGAAGACCAGTTTGTCGGCGTTGGACGGAACGAGATCTTCCTTGAGGATGAGCTTGAGTGCGTCGGCAAACGGCTGCAACAGGCCGACGGGTCCAACGCGCATGGGGCCAAGGCGTACCTGCATGTGTGCCATGACCTTGCGTTCAAACCAGTTCATGAACATCACGCCGACGGAAATTCCGGCGAAAACCAGCAGAACGTAAATGGTCACCCAGAGGAAGTTGCCTGCCTCGCCGGGCGTTACATTGGAATGCAGGTACCCGAGAAAGTATTGAATCACCGGTCCACCTCTCCGAGCACAATGTCGAGCGTTCCTATGATGGCCACCACGTCGGCCACCAAGCTTCCTTTTGCCATCTTCTCCAGCGCCTGCAGGTTGATGAACGACGGCGGGCGAACGCGCACGCGATAGGGCTTGGCCGTGCCGTCGCTGACTACGAAGTAGCCGAGTTCGCCCTTGGGCGCCTCGATGCTGACGTAGGCCTCACCCGCCGGAGGCTTGATAACCTTGGGCACTTTGGTGATGACCGGGCCTTCCGGCAATCCTTCGACCGCCTGGCGGATGATGCGGATCGACTGGCGCATTTCTTCGATGCGGATGATGTAGCGGTCGAAGGTGTCGCCCGCCGTCCCGAGCGGAATATCGAAGTCGAAATCTTCGTAGGACGAGTAGGGCTGCGCCTTGCGCAGATCCCAGTTCACTCCGCTTCCACGAAGCAGGGGGCCGGTGAGTCCGTAGGCCAGGCAGTCTTCGGGGGAGATATAGCCGACGTTCTTGGTGCGCTGCAGCCAGATGCGGTTGCCGGTGATCAGATCCTTGTATTCGTCGATCTTCGGCCCAAGGTCGTCGCAGATGTGCAGGATTTCCTTGGAGAAGCCTTCGTAGGCGTCCCAGCGGCAGCCGCCGATGCGGAACGCGTGGGTGGTGAGCCGGGCGCCGCAGTATTTTTCAAAGACGTTGAGAATGTCTTCGCGGTCGCGGAAGGCGTAGAACAATGGCGTCACCGCGCCGATGTCGAGCACGTGGGTTCCCAGCCAGATCTGATGGCTGGCCAGGCGGCACAACTCGGTGAGGATGACCCGGAGGTACTGCGCCCGCTTGGGAATCTCCACGCCCAGCAGCTTTTCCACCGCCAGGCAGTAGCCCATGCTGTTGGAGACGGCCGCGGTGTAGTCCAGGCGATCGACGAAGGGGCCGAACTGGATCCATGTGCGGTTTTCTGCCAGCTTTTCAATGCCGCGGTGCAGATAGCCGATGACGCACTCGATGCCGTTCACCTTCTCGCCATCCAGTTTCAGGATGACCCGCAGCACGCCATGCGTCGAAGGATGCTGCGGTCCCATGTTCAGGACGAGTTCGTTGGAGCCCAGGAAGGTGTGGCCGGGCGCTATTTCTTCAAGCGACTCGTAAAAGGAATCATCGCTCATTGTCCGCTCTCAATTCCCAGGTTCTTTTTCACCCAAATGCTGTCTTGCAGTTGCACGTCGTAGTCCTTACGCAGGGGGTGGCCTGTCCATTCGTCCGGAAGCAGGATGCGCCGCAGGTCGGGATGGCCGGCGAAGCGAACGCCAAACATGTCGAAAACTTCGCGCTCCATCCAGTTTGTGCCGACCCACTGATCGGTCGCGGTCGGAACCTCTTCGCCTTCGGCAAACCGCGCTTTCACGCGAATGCGCGCCAGGTTCGGAATGGAGTACAGGATCCAGACGATCTCGAAGGGCAGGGGGTCTTTCGGGTAGTGCACGGCGGTCAGGTCGGTGATGCATTGTGTAGCCGTGCTGCAGGCGCAGCGCGCTCAATACTTGGTGGCAGACGGAGCGGTCCACTACGAGGTAGTTCTGGTCCAGGTAGGTCGCTGCTTCCAGAATTCCGGGGCCGTACGCGCTCTTCAGGCTATCGACCAGGGCGCCTTCCCACGGTACCGCCGCAGGCTTGGGCGGAGCAGGTGCCGGTGCAGCGGCGGCAGGCGCCGCAGGCTTGGGAGCCTGTTCTGCAGCCGGTTGCGGCAGATTCTCCTGTGGTACATCAGACATTCGGTTTACTCCCACAGCTCCATTCGGAGCTTTCGATTGAAACCAGTTTCAGATTGCGCTGCTGGTTGGAACCATGCTGATCCGCTTAAACCTGAACAGCGGAGCAATTCCGGGACCGTTGGCCGGTTCCCGTTAGGGCCGAGCCGACGGAGCTAAATCCATTCGAGCGCACCCTTTTTCCATACCCACACATAGCCGAGCACCAGGATGCCGAGGAAAACCAGCATCTCTAAAAAGCCAAATGCCCCGAGTTGTTTGAATTGGACTGCCCAAGGAAACAGGAAGATGGTTTCCACGTCGAAGACCACGAACAAAATTGCGACGATATAGAAACGCACCGTGTACCTTTGACGCGCATCGTCCACGGGTTCGATTCCGCATTCATAGGCCGATCCCTTGACTTTTTCGGGATTGTCCGGACGTGCGATGGTGGCAACGACGAGGGTTCCGGCTGCGACCAGGAAGGCAACAAAGAGGAAGACGAAAATAGGAACGTAATTTTCTGGCATAAAAGTCCGGTATAGAGAGCCGTCCAGCAGCGGGTCTTTTCTCCTGATACAGTGAAACAGGAGAGCGCACACGATGCTATGACGTACGTCACAATTTGGAAGTTGCGGCGAACTTTTCAGCGATCGTTCGCAAGGCTTGTATTGCCCTGAGAACCTCACACTTAGGCCGCAATCCCAAGATGTGTTTTCTATAGGTAAAAGTGTACCATATGGGCAGATAAACCATCGCGCTGGAGCGCGGGAAAAAACGGAAAAAGTTTGCAGGGAGCGCGAGAAAGAAACATGGCCGACGCCAACGATTTGCTGAAGACGGAATTCAACCGCTGGGCGCTGGAGGGACGCGGCGCAGAGATGGAACAGCATCATCTCAGCATTGCCCAACAAACGATCGCGCGCATGGAACTGAAGCCGGGAGGCCGCGTGCTCGACCTGAGCTGCGGCGCTGGCTGGGCCACGCGTCTATTGGCGGAAGCCGTGGCCGGCGGCCAGGGGATGGCGGCCGGGCTGGATATCGCGGAGGAAATGATTGCGCGGGCGCGGGCGGGATCGCGCGAATTGGAGAATGTTCTTTTCGCCATCGGCGCCGCCGATGAAATTCCTTGGCGCGACGAATATTTCGACAGGGTCCTCTCCATCGAGAGCTTTTATTATTATCCCGATCAGGAAGCGGTGTTGCGCGAACTGCATCGTGTGCTGGCGCCCGGCGGACAGCTTTTTATTCTGATCAATCTCTACCAGGAAAACCCGCATTCGCTGGGCTGGGTCAAGCAGTTGAAGGTTCCGGTGCATGTGCGCTCCGAGAAGGAATATCTGGAGATGCTGCGGGCGCAGGGATTCGTCGACGCCGCAATAGTACACATTGCCGATCCGACGGAGAGTTCCCGTCCCAATGACGGCGCCTGGTTTGCGGATGAGCAGCAATGGCAGGAGTTCAAGCGGACCGGCGCGCTGCTGCTGGTGGCTCGCAGGCCGTAATGCCGCGCGAAGGAATAGAATAAAGCAGGATGTCCGGTTGTCATGACCGTAAGCAATTTGTGACGTAAGTCATAGACCGATGTG
The DNA here is from genome assembly GCA_963742165.1 of uncultured Acidobacteriota bacterium. Classification (GTDB taxonomy): domain Bacteria; phylum Acidobacteriota; class Terriglobia; order Terriglobales; family Acidobacteriaceae; genus TOLSYN. Next base: position 130,349 of record CAVUKX010000009.1, read on the forward strand.
TCGCATCAAAGCAAAATTAAACGTGGATTCCTGGGAGGCTGCATGAGCTTTATTGACGATCGTTTTGAGAGCAATTTTATGGTTAGCACGGTGGACTACGTCTTTAACTGGGCGCGCAGGTCTGCTATCTGGCCAATGACCTTCGGCCTTGCGTGCTGCGCCATTGAGATGATTGCCTCATCCACGTCGCGCTTCGATATTGCCCGCTTCGGCTCCGAGGTGTTCCGCCCCAGCCCGCGGCAGAGCGACCTGATGATCGTGGCCGGCACCGTGACCCTGAAGATGGCTCCGGTGGTGCAGCGCATCTACGCCCAGATGCCGGACCCGAAGTGGGTGATCGCCATGGGCGGTTGCGCCGCAGTGGGTGGGCCGTTCAATACCTACTCCGTGCTGCAGGGCGTCGATAAGATTGTGCCGGTGGATGTGTATATTCCGGGCTGTCCTCCGCGTCCGGAGAACCTGTTTTACGGATTGATGAAGCTGCAGGACAAGATCGATCAGATGACGATTGCGCGGCGGCCTACCGAAGTTCGCTTGAAGGAAGAGATGGCCGAGGAATTTGCCCGCCAGATGACCATCAAGCAGGCGGTACATGAAGGCGCGACCTGCGGGATTGAGAATCCGCAGCAGCCCCAGCGGTAAACATCGATCCGGTTGCGATCCGGCAACGCTGGTTTCACTCTGCTTTGTGAGCATCTTCTCGCCCTCTGCCGCGCAGGCGTGTGCGGGAAGGTGCTCGGTTTTTTGGTGATGCGGTTTCGCCCTGATTTGTCTCTTCCTAGCTGGCATATCACCGTCAGCTGTGATCTGTATCACGTCGAGATTGGCTCGCACAAAGCACAATATTCCGCAATGTGAGGAGGCAAAATGGCACGTGGGTCTGTTTCCATTGTTATCGAGCGATGTAAGGCTTGTGGGTTTTGTGTAGAGTTCTGTCCATCCAAGGTACTTTCGCTCTCATCTGCTTTTAACTCGAAGGGTTACCACCCTCCCCACGCCGTGAACCCGGATAAATGCAGCGGATGCGATCTCTGCGGCATGTATTGTCCGGATTTTGCGATTCATGGGTTCCGCACGGACAAGACCGCGGCGGCCGCGGCAGAAGCAGAAGCGGATACGGAGGCCACCGATGCACGCTGACCCGATTGGCGTTCTTACCGGCTCACATTTCATGGACGGCGACCACGCTGCCTGCGAGGGAGCCATTGCGGCGGGAGCCCGGTTCTCGGCCGGATATCCCATTACGCCCTCAACTGAAATTGTGGAGCGCTTCTCGCACCGTGCTCCCAAGATCGGCGCGACCTTCATTCAGATGGAAGATGAACTGGCCGCATCGATCGCCATTCTTGGCGCGGTCTGGGGTGGAGTCAAAGCCTTCACCGTTACTTCCGGCCCCGGATTTTCCCTGATGATGGAACACATCGGCTACGCCGCCATGACCGAGACACCCTGTGTGTTTATCGACGTGCAGCGCGGTGGCCCGTCCACTGGATTGCCGACCCTGCCCGCGCAGGGCGACATGATGCAGGTACGATGGGGCTCTCACGGCGACTACGAGATCATCGCCCTGTGTCCGAATTCTCCGCAGGAGTGCTTCGACCTGACCATTCAGGCCTTTAATTTTGCCGAGATGTACCGCGTCCCGGTCTTCGTGATGATGGACGAAGTGGTGGGACACATGACGGAGAAGGTCGTCATTCCTCACGCCACCGAAATCGAGGTGGAGCCGCGGCACTTTACCAGCAAGGACAAGAGCGCATTCCAGCTCTTTGCGCCTCAAGGCGAAGAACAGACGCCGGAGATGGCCAAGGCCGGCGATGGTTACAAGGTGCATGTCACGGGGCTGACTCATGACGAACGCGGCTACCCCAACATGACTCCTGAAACCCAGGACAGGATGGTGCGGCGGCTGGTCACCAAGATCCGCGACAACGCCAGCAAGATCTGCCTGACCGAGGAACACGATATCGAAGACGCCGACGTGGTTGTGATCAGCTACGGCATCACCTCGCGGGTGGCGCAACGTGCGGTTGAAATGAGCCGCGCCGAAGGTATCAAGGTTGGCAGTCTCCGGCTGATTACTGCCTGGCCTTTCCCAGAGCACATCATCCGTGCGCTGGCCCCGAAGGTAAAGGGATTGATTGTCGCCGAACTGAATCTGGGACAGATGGTACGCGAAGTGGAGCGCTGCGCCGGCGGAAAATGCCGCGTGGTACATGTGGGCCACGCCGGTGGAACCGTTCACCAGCCAGAAGATATTTTGAAGGCCATCGAGGAGGTGGTGCGATGAGTTCATCGATGTGTTCCTTGACAGCCCCGGCGAACCCGGTAGAAGATCTTCTGCGCACAGACCGCATGCCGCACATCTGGTGTCCGGGCTGCGGCATCGGCACCACGGTAAACTGCTTCAGCCGGGCCCTGATCGATTCCAAGACGGACCTTTCGAAGCTGAGCATTGTGAGCGGCATCGGCTGCACCGGCCGGGTTGCCGGTTACGTCAATCTGGATTCATTCCACACCACGCATGGCCGCGCCATTCCCTTTGCCACTGGATTGAAACTGGCGAGCCCCGACATGACGGTGGTGGTATACAGCGGCGACGGCGATCTGTTCGCCATCGGCGGCAATCACCTGATCCACGCTGCCCGCCGCAACGTCGATCTCAAGGTCATCTGCGTCAACAACCTCACCTACGCGATGACCGGCGGACAGACAGGGCCTGCGACGCCATTGGATGTGATCACGGCCACGGCGCCTTACGGAACCTATGACCCGGCCTTCAATCTGCCTTACCTGGTGGAGGCGGCCGGCGCGGTCTATGTTGCGCGCTGGACAACCTTCCACGTAAAACAGCTGGCGCGCTCCATGGCCGAGATGTTCAGCAAGAAGGGCTTCGGATTCATCGAAATCATCTCGCCGTGCCCGACTCTGTATCAGCGGCGGAACAAGATGGGCGACGGTCTGGACACCATGAAGTTCTACAAGCAGATGTCCAAGACCAAGCATGGGGCTCCGACCAACGAGGTGGGACTCACCAAGAGCGGCGAAATCATCGTGGGCAAGTTCGTGGACCGCGAGCGCCCCGACTTTACCACCATGATGCACGCCTATCTGAATCAGCGGCTTGGTGAAGACTACATCCCGGCGGAGGCTCCCGTATGCAGCTAACAGAGATTCGTATTGCCGGTTTTGGCGGACAAGGCGTGATCATGTGCGCCCAGGTCATCGGCAGGGCCGCCTCCATTGTGGAGCACGGTTTTGCCACCATGACGCAGAACTTCGGCCCGGAAGCGCGCGGCGGCGCCTGCTCGGCGCAGCTGATTCTTTCGCCCGATCCAATCCTCTATCCGTACGTGGTGAAGCCGGACCTGATGGTCCTGATGTCGCAGGAAGCGTTCGTGAAGTTTCATCGCGGCATCAAGCCGGGCGGCACATTGATCGTCGAACAGGAACTGGTTCGCGTGCAGGATGTGGCTGCTCCGGATGTCAAGGTGTTCGCGATTCCCGCCACGCGGATTGCGGAAAACCTGGGCAAGAAGATGGTTCAGAACATCGTGATGACGGGTTTCTTCGGCGCCATCTCCGGCGTGCTGCAGCGGGAGTCGCTGTGCACGGCGGTGGAAGATTCGGTGCCTGCGGCCTTCAAGGAGTTGAATCGGGCGGCCTTCGATGCCGGGTTCGACTATGGCTTGAAGCATCTGGAAACGGGCTCCATCGAACTGGGCGAGGAATCGCCGCTTTCGGTGTCCGAGTAGCCGCGCAAGCTTACAAATCGAATTTGCAGTCTGCTTTTGTAATCTGGCGCGCAATTCCACTTATGCCAGAGCCCCGGGAAACCGGGGCCTTTTCGTACAGCGTTGTTTTGCGGCTATCCTCGCCAGAGGTGGTACAGCAGGTAGTAGATCACCACGCCGGTTACCGAGACGTAGAGCCAGAGCCAGAAGGTCAGCGGCGCAATCTTCATGTGACGGGCGTCCTGGCGTTTGAGGCCGCGGCTCAGGCTCATCAGAATCATGGGCACGATGGCGACCGCGAGCAGCGTGTGGCTGGTGAGCAGGGTGAAATACACGGGGCGGCGCCAGCCGTGTCCGGCAAAGTGCAACACCCCCGCATGCGCGTGGTAGTAGAGATAACAGGCGAGAAAAACCACGGAGGTTGAAAAGGCCGCAAGCATGGTGCGCTTATGAGCCTCGATCTGCCTGCGGTCGATGAAGCGTTTGGCGGAAACCAGCAGCACGGCGGCCGTCCCATTGAGGGTGGCGTTGATGGCAGGGAAGTAGGAGAGCGTTGTCGTCATGGTCTGCTCCTCAGGCTGCCGGTTTGGTGCTGCGGCGGTTGGCCACCACAAACGCCAGGCTGAAAAGGATGACGGTGAAGACCACAAGCACCGCGAGACATTTTACAAGCGGAAACTGGGGCGTGGCCGCGTCGGGGAACAGCAGTCCGCGCAGTGCTTCGGAGCCGTAAGTGAGCGGATTCAACTCCATGATCACGGCCATCCAGCGGGGGGCCGAAGTAACCGGAAACATCGAGCCTGACAGCATCCACAGCGGAAGCAGGAACAGGTTGATGATGCCGTGGAAGGCCGCGGTGGAGTCCATGGGCCAGGCGATGATGAAGCCCAGCGCCGTCAGCGCGAATGAGACCAGGAAGATGTCCACGGTCATCAGTAACAGCGACATCAGGCCGATGTGGATCCCGAGAAATGGCGCAATGACCAGGAAGAGAAGACCCTGCAGGGTGGCGAGCGTGGTGCCGCCCAGAACCTTGCCCATCACGATGACCGAGCGGTGCACCGGCGCCACCAGCACGGAGAGCAGGAAGCCCTCATTGCGGTCTTCAATCAGAGACATCATGGCGAAGATCGAGGTGAAGAGCACGATCATCATCAGCGCGCCGGGAAAGAAGTAAGCGAGATAGCTCTGGCCATTGCCCGCCAGCGGATTGTTGAACGATTTGCCGAAGCCGGCGCCCAGGAACACCCAGAACACCAGCGGCGATGCGACGATCCCCACCACACGGCTCTTGTTGCGATAGAAGCGCACTACCTCGCGCCGCCACAGCGAGAGCGCGGGCATGAGCGAGAATGTGGTTCCCGTGGCGATAACGGGATGCGATGTTGTTTGTGTTGCCATGTTTCAGCCCCGAATCTTGGTTCAGCCAGAATCTTGGTTCAGCCCGATCAATTATTAGTTCAGCCCGGATCTGCTCAGTGCTTTTTCTTCTTCGCCGATGCGTCAGCGCGTTGCTCCAGCCCCTGCGCGTCTTCGTTCCAGAAGCGGTGCCCGGTGCGGCGGATAAAGACATCCTCCAGCGTCGGTTTGCTGATGCTCACCGCATCGATCTGGCCGGGGAAGGCTTCGACCACGTCGGTGATGAAGCGGTGCCCGGCCTCGCGTTCGATGCGCACGCGACCATCGTCGAGCACCGCGGCCCCGGCGTCAAAGCGTGCGTTAATCTGCGAGGCGAGCTTCTGCGGGTCGCCTGTGTCGAGCAGAATTACATCGCCGCCGATCTCGCTCTTCAGCTGCGCGGGCGTTCCCAGGCCCACCAGGTTGCCGTGGCTCAGAATGGCGAGGCGGTCGCATTTTTCGGCCTCTTCCATCAGGTGCGTGGTGACGATAATGCTGACGCCTTCCTGATCGCGCAGTAACCGGAGGTATTGCCAAAGGTCGAGGCGCGCGCCAGGGTCCAGGCCCGTGCTAGGCTCGTCGAGCAGCAGAACCTGGGGACGATGCAGCAATCCCTTGGCGAGTTCCAGCCGGCGCTGCATGCCGCCGGAGAAGGTTTCGGCGAGGTCCTTGGCGCGGTCGGAGAGCGAGACGCGGTCCAGCATCTCCGCCACCCGTTTTTTCAGCGCCGCGCCGGTAATTCCGTAGAGATGGCCGACGTGGATGAGGTTCTCTTCGGCGGAAAGTTTCACGTCGATGCTGCGCGACTGGAAGACCACCCCGATCTGGCGGCGCACTTCACTGGGATCGAGCGCAACGTCGTGGCCCAGGATCAGGGCGCGTCCGGCGGTGGGAAGCATGAGCGTGGAGAGAATGCGGAACATCGTGGTCTTGCCGCTGCCGTTAGGGCCGAGCAGGCCGAAGATCTCCGCGCGGTTCACGTCGAAAGAGACGCCGTTGAGGGCCACGCGGTCGCCGTACTGGTGGCGCAGGCCTTCGATCTGAATCACCGTCTCCGGCGCGCTGCCGACTGGGAGGTCGAGCTCTTGTTCTTGCATCGTGGTGGTCAAATCCCTGGTTGTCAAATTAGTGGGTCCTCAAGTCGAGCGGGTCGTCGTGCGTCGGACCGTGCGTCATGCCGCGCTGTTCAGCATCATCAATGCAAAGAGCAGCGGCAGGTAGGTCACGGTGGCCTTCAGAAGCGAACGCGCCAGAATGCGGGCGCGCGGCGTCGAGGGCGGCAGGCACTCGCTCCAGATGCGGGCGCAGAAGTAGAACAGTCCCAGCCCCAGGGCCGAGGCGCCGATGAAATACGGCAGCCCGGCCATGCCCAGCAACGTGGGCGCAAGCGTCGTAGGCAGCAGGGCGGCTCCGTACATCAGAATCTGGCGGGCGGTGGAGCGTCCGTCGCTCTCCACCACGGGCAGCATGCGGATGCCCGCCCTGGCGTAGTCGTCGCGGTAGAGCAGGGCAATGGAGTGGAAGTGCGGGAACTGCCAGAAGAAAACGATGGCGAACAGCACCAGCGCTTCGTACTCCAGATGGCCGCGCGCGGCGGTCCAGCCTAGCACGCCGGGCATGGCTCCGGGAAACGCGCCGACGAAGGTACACAGCGGGCTGATCTGCTTCAGCGGGGTGTAGATCGCCAGGTAGCAGAGGGCGGTCAGCAGGCTGAGTACGGAGGTCAGCAGGTTCAGCTTGACGGCCAGCAGAGCGGCTCCGCCGCCGGTGAGCACGGCCCAGATGGCGATGGCGTGGCTCACGCTCATCGAGTTTGTGACCAGCGGGCGCTGCGAAGTGCGGCGCATCAGCGCATCGGTTTTGCGCTCGATGATCTCGTTCATGCACGCCGTGCCCGCCGCGACCATGCCGATGCCGGCCAGCGCCCAGAGCAGCTTGAGGGTGAGCACCGGCATTCCGGATTTGTGTTCGCCGAAGTAGAAACCGCTCCAGGCCGTGACCACAACCAGCGTGGTCACGCGAATCTTGATGAGCTGCGCATAGTCGCGAAGCACGCGCAGCAGTTCCATGGGGGCTCGTGCGGCAACCGCCAGCGGCGCGGGAGCGGTTGTCATGCGCCCACCGCCCGTACGCGGACTTTTTCCTTTGCCGCGGTGTGCGCCCCATGCCCGGCGGCCAGGGGGCCATGGGCATGGCGGTGAATCTGAATGGCGAGGACGACCGTGGTGACCAGCACCAGCGCCCCGCAGGCTACATGGGCCACGGTTGCGACGATCATGCTGGCGAGCGGAGCGGAAGCGCCCTGGCTCCAGAGGACGCGGGTGACGTAGCTGGCCAGCCCGAGGGTGATCTGCACGGCCAGCAGAGCCAGCAGCAGCGCGGCAGGCGTGGCCAGCTGCGGAACCGCACGGTGGCGCTTCAGGGTGGTAATCGCCAGCCAGTTCACCATGCAGAAGACTACGGCGGCGCCGATCAGGTGCGGCAGCAGGCGTATCCCGGAATGGCGGAAGGCCGCGCCCATGATCAGTTGCAGCCAGACGGCAGAGACCGTCAGCACGGCGAGCGTGGTCAGGCGCGGGCGTGCGTCGGGCCGAACGATCGGGTCGGCAGCCTGCACCCAGCTTTTGCTGGTGAAGAATGCGATGCTGACCATGATGCAGAAAAACGTCTGCGCCAGGGTTGCGTGGGCGGTTGAGATCGCCGGCGGCAGATAAAAGAGCACGGTCATTCCGCCGAGAATGCCCTGCGCCACCACGGTTCCCAGGGCGCACCAGCCAAGGACGCGCATCCAGCGGCGCCGGTCCACCTTTTGCGTCCACACCGCAACGCCAATGGTCAGCAGGCCGATCAGCTCGGCCAGCATGCGGTGTCCGTGCTCAAACTTGACCCCGCCCACCAGCGGCGGAATGCGGTAGATGGAGCCGAACGAGGTCGGCCAGTCCGGCACGGAGAGTCCCGCCTCGTTGCTGGTAACCAGCGCCCCGGCAATAATCAGCAGGAAGACGCAGCCAGCCGCCAGCACGGCAAAGCGGTGATGCGCGCGGTGATAGGGAGTGCATTCAGCGTTTGGATTCGTCATGCCGTCCAGAGAGTCCGAGTGTACGTTGCCATGCTGACCGCTTGCGCGCCGGGAGCTGCTCCCGGACGACGGCCCATTCTATCAGCCCAACCAGTAGAGAAGATGAGGTTTTCCCGGCATACGATGCAACAGGTTTGCCGCTCCGGAAAAATTTTTCAGAAAAGCCGGTAGCAGAGCGAATCCCTGCCGGCGATCCGCATGGATCTAGACCGGGTTGGTTTCCTTTTCCGCCTGTTCGCGCCATGCGGTGCTCTCCATGGCTTCGATGACGGCGTCGGCAAATTCGATGGTTCCCGCTTTGCCTCCCAGGTCACGGGTAATGTGCTTGCCCTCGCGATAGACCGCGTGGACGGCGTACTTGATCTTCTCGGCCGCCTCGCGTTCGCCCAGATGGCGCAGCATAAGAATGCCGGAGCGCACCAGCGCCGTCGGGTTGGCAATGCCTCGCCCGGCGATGTCGGGGGCGGAGCCGTGCACGGCCTCGAAGATGGCGCACTCGTGGCCGAAGTTGGCTCCGGGAACCAGTCCCAGACCGCCGACAAAGGCGGCGCACAGATCGCTCAGGATATCTCCATAAAGGTTTTCCATCAGCAGCATGTCGTACTGGTAGGGATTGGTGACCAGCTGCATGCAGGTATTGTCCACGATGTGCTCGCCGTAGCTGATCTCCGGATATTCCCTGGAGACGTTGCGGGAGCAACGAATGAACAAACCATCGCTAAGCTTCATGATGTTCGCCTTGTGAACCGCGGTGATCTTCTTGCGTCCCACTTTGCGGGCGTATTCAAAGGCCCAGCGCGAGATGCGCGTGGAGGCTTTTTCGGTGATGACCTTGATGCTCTCCACCACGCCCGGCACTACCTCGTGCTCGATGCCCGAGTACAGCCCCTCGGTATTTTCGCGGATGATGATGAGATCGACGCCCGGATAGCGGGTGGGGACGCCGGGAAGATTGCGGATGGGGCGGAAGTTGCAGAACAGTTCAAACTGCCGGCGCAACTGCACGTTGATGCTGCTGAATCCGCCGCCGATGGGCGTGGTCACCGGCCCCTTCAGCGCCACCCGCGTGCGCTCCACGGATTCGACCAGCTCCTTGGGAATGTACTCGTGATACTTGGCAAAGGCGTCGGCTCCGGCTTCAAAGCTCTCCCATTCAAAGGCCACGCCGGTGGCTTCCAGCACACGAACTGCCGCCGCAGACACCTCAGGACCGATCCCGTCGCCCGGAATCAACGTAACTTTATGAGCCATTCGTCCTCGCCTGAATTCGTACCAACGGTTTTGGAATTACTCTTTGGTTGTGGGTTGCTTGTTGCGCTCGGCGGCGGCAAGCGCCGCTTTGGCCTCGCGCACGTCCTTGGTGCGGAGAAGATCCTGGAGCTCGGACATGAACTCGTGCACGTCCTTGAAGTCGAGGTAGACGCTGGCAAAGCGCACGTAGGCAACTTTGTCCAGGTTGCGCAGGCGGTTCATGATGAGTTCGCCCACCTCGCCCGTCTTGCGTTCGCGCTCCGGACTGTCGATGACGAAGCTCTCGGCCTCGTTGACGATCTGCTCCAGCTGGCTGATGGGGACGGGGCGTTTTTCGCAGGCGCGGAGCAGGCCGCTGAGCACCTTCTGGCGCTCGAATTTCTCGCGCCGTCCATCCTTCTTCACCACCATGTAGGGGATTTCGTCGATGCGCTCATAGGTGGTGAAGCGCTTCTCACAGCGCAGGCACTCGCGTCGGCGGCGAATCGATTCGCCTTCCTTGCTCTCGCGCGAGTCCACCACTTTATCCTGCTCAAATCCGCAAAAAGGGCATCTCATGGTGCGTTTGCCGGCCAACCGGCGGTGCTGCAGCCTTTCCAGTTCAAATACCGGTGCAATTCAAATCTAAGAGCCTGGCCTTTGAGCTTCCGATTGTATCAGCAGCGTTGCTGCTAGTGTAGTCACACAGGTGGACGCTTTTGAACCAAGTCTTGAAAGGGCACGACTTTCAGTCGTGCCGCAACAAGGCTTATTTCACGCGGCTTTAGCCGCTGAGGCACCGTCCCTCAGGGCCTAAAGGCCCGGAAGCTTAATTCCAGTGCGGCATGGCTGAAGCCATGCCCTTTCAAAACACGCTGCCATTAATTCTTTGACTTGTGGCAGCACTGCCTCTAATGCGTCCGGGCCGCTTCCTGTTCGACTTCTTCCTCCTGGTGCGCGCTCTCTTCGGAGAGCCGCAGGAAGGAGATCTTTTCATAGCGCGCCAGCAGCACACCGGCGGGAATCACCGACATAAAAGTGACCAGCCAGAGCATGATGCCACAGCTCACCGCCAGCTCCCGGGTGATATTGTAAGGCTCGCTGCTGAACAGATTGGATTGCAAGATGCCGATCACCGCCAGCTGCGAGCCGCCTACGCCGCCCGGCAGCTGCACCACCGAACCCAGCATGCTGGAGCCCATGACCAGCAGCACATCGTCCAGATTCATGGTGTTCATCCGTGCCACCCGCTGCACTCCCGCGGGGTCTCCCGCAACCGCCACCGGAATCTGCGGGTAGGCGTGCAATACCTGGATGTAGGCGCCGGCGATCATCAGCCACATGCACATGGAAACCACGACGATTTGCACGAACGACTTGGCGTCATGAATGGTGTTGAAGCCCTGCTTGAAGGCGAGCAGGCGCACGCGCAGCGCTGCCGCCATCTTTCCCGAGGCCCGCTGCAGGGCAAAAAACAGCACGGCCAGGGCCGCCAGGCCGGCCAGCGCCAGCGGCAACTTGTGTCCGGCGTTCTGCGCCGCCGCGTGCAGTCCGTGGCGCACCGCCTGCAGCAGCACCTGGGCGATCGCCCCGCCCTTCAGGGCGAAAAAGCCCACCATCAGAACCAGTACGCTTCCCAGGTCGAAGAAGCGCTCCACGGTCCACACCGCCAACTGCGAGGTGAATGTAAGCTTCTCCTTGCGCGCGATCAGGTAGGGGCGGGCGAATTCGCCGGCGCGGCCAAACAGTCCCAGTGCGGCAAAGCCGATGATCTGCGGGGCGATGAGCCGCCGCACGCTGGTGGGCGCCGTGGGCTTGAGAAAGATCGCCCAGCGAATGGCGCGCATCACGTAGGCCAGGTAGATCAGCGCGACGCCCGCGCCGATGTGCCACAGGCTCACGCCGCCGGTGTAGTGGCGAAACTTCGCCCAGTCAAACGTCCGCCAGGAGCGAAACTGAAAATACACCAGGGCTCCGAGGATGGCCGCCACAACAACGAGGGAAACAATCTGTTTTTTCTTCATATGGGTGAGCGAGCCGGATCCGGGGTTCCCGGTTGTCTTTCCTGGCAAAGCGATTCCTTGATTGCCCTGCGTGAGATTCCTGTTCGGGAAACGGAATGTTGTTACCCGTGACTGCTATTTCTGGATGCGTTCCTTTTTCTTGTTGTAGTCGCTTACGATGCGCTGCACGTAGAGTTGCGTCTCTCGATAGGGAGGCACTCCGCGATAGCGGTCCACCGCTCCGGGACCTGCGTTGTAGGCCGCCAGCGCCTTGACCGCGTCGCCGTGGTAGCGCTCCAGCAACTCGCGCAGGTAGCGCGCGCCGCCGCGCACGTTCTGCTCCGGACTGAAGCTGTCGGTCACTCCCAGCTTCTGGGCCGTGTCCGGCATCAGCTGCATCAGCCCGCGTGCTCCCGCCGATGAAACCGCCTTGGCGTTTCCGGCGCTCTCCTGCCGGATCACGCTGCGAAGGAAGTCGGAGTCCACGCCTTGCAATTCGGATGCCTCGCGGACGATCTGGTCGGTGCTCTTGGCGGGCGTTGCCGACGACAGTGTTGCGGGCCGCGATGTTTCCGTTGACGGCGCCGCTGCCGGATCAGGCTGAGTAGAGTAGCTTGCGATCTCCCCGACGGGCAGGTCCACAAAGCTGGTCTTTGCCTCGTCCAGATAGAGCCGCATCGCGCCATCGTGCATCTCACGCGAGTGGTGCGAGATGGTGAACCCGTTGCGCAGCTCCGCGACCTCCATCGCATGCCCGGTGGCGGCCAATACGGTGCTGCACACAATCAGCAGGCTCATAAGGTGGCGCGGCGCTCTCATCCCTCTATTCTAATCCTTCCAGCGCCGCTTCCACCGCCAGAGCGACACCGTTTTCATTGTTGCTCAGGGTGGTTTGCCAGCCGCGCTCGCGCAGTTCCTCGGGCGCGTTGCCCATGATGTAGGCCTGCCCGGCGAACTCCAGCATCTCGATATCGTTGTAGTTATCGCCGATTGCCATTACCTCACCTGCCTCGAATCCACGGTAGGCCGCCCAGCGCTCCAGTGCCGCGCCCTTGGTGCAGCCTTTGTTCAGGATGTCCACCATGCACAGGTCGCGCTCGTTGTACTGCGTCCTGAGGGCGGTGATGCGGGTCAGCAGACCCTTGTTCTTCACCAGTTGCTCCTGCGCGGCCGCCATGCGCTGCACCGTTCCGCAGAACATGGCCTGGATCGGATCGCCCTCTAAGCCTTCCTCGATGGGCTGCACGAATCGAAGATGCTGGGCGTTTTTCTCCAGCCATCTCTTGATGGAGCCGGTGAGCTCGTCCAGGGTTTCCAGCAGCAGCGAACCGGACTCCCCGCCGTCATAGGTAATCACCAGGTTCCGCCGGAAGTCCGTCATGTGCGCGACCAGTTCCAGCGCGGACGCCAGCGGCAGCGGGTCGCGGTGGAACAGCGTTCCGTCGCTGCCGCGGGTGATGGCGCCGTTGGAGCTGATCAGGGCAACCTCGAAGCCCAGCGCGTGCGCCACCGGCAGCGCAAAAAGATGACGGCGTCCGGTGGCCAGCGCAATCTCCACGCCCAGCGATTGCGCCCGCCGCAGGGCTGCAAGGTTGCGCTCGCTCACCTGGAAGTTGGAATCCAGCAGCGTTCCATCGATGTCGATTGCAATCAGGCGGACGGGAGGCATCTGTGCCTTATTTTACAACTTCTACCCCGTAACTCGGGATGCTAGGATTCTCCTGATGATTTCCCACTTTTTTGCCTGGGGTTTGCCCGGCCTTGTGCTGGTGGCGCTGGCGCTGGTTCATTTCTTCCGCCGCCAGCCCAGTTTCTATTGGCTCTACTTGATCTTTTTCCTCGGACCTCTGGGCGCACTCATCTATCTGGCCATCGAGTGGCTTCCCGAACTCTTCGATCCCGGCGCATTCCGCTTTATTGATCGCGGCCGCCGCCTGCGCGAGGTGGAAGCCAATATCCGGCAGAATCCTTCGGCCGGAAACTACGAGGAACTTGGCCTGCTGCGCCTGGACAAGGGCGACTGGGCCGGCGCCCGCGCCTGCTTTGACCGATCCCTCGCGCAACGCACCGACTCGCTCGATCCCTTCTACCGCCGCGGCCTGGCCGAATACGAACTGGGCGACTACGCCGCCGCCCTTGCGGACCTGGAGCACGTGGTCACCGCCGACCCCGGCTACGACTTCCAGCGCGCCGCCGGATTGCTGGCCTACTGCGATTGGAAGACCGGTAATATCGGCCGCGCCAAGCGCCTTTTCGAAGAGGTTCTGCGCACCTCTACCCTCACCGAAACCCAGCTCCACTACGCCGAATTCCTCGCCGCGACCGGACACCGCGCCGAAGCCAAGCAGCAAGCCCTTCGCATTCGCGACAAGCGCGCCGGGATGCCCGGCTTCCAGCGCCGCCGCGAGCGCAAACTCTTCCGCCGAAACGGTGCACTCCTTCGCAAGCTGTAAACGCTGCGCAAACTTCCAGGGGCGGTCGCAGAAACCGGTTTTGAAAGGGCATGACTTGTTGTTTTGAAAGGGCATGACTTGTTGTTTTGAAAGGGCACGACTTCAGTCGTGCCGCAAGAACGGCTCACTTCACGCGGCTTTAGCCGCTGAGGGAAAAGCAGACTCCCCAAGCCATTGTGAGACGGCTTCTAAATGGCCACTTATTGGCGGTATCATTCCAGCTGACCGATATGACCGAGCGCCTGTATTACCAGAACTCGTTCCTCTACAACTTCACCGCCTCGGTCGAGTCGGTTCGCGAACTGGCCGACGGCCGTGACGCGCTCGTGCTGGACCGCACCGCGTTCTTTGCCACAAGCGGCGGCCAGCCCTTCGATACCGGATGGGTCGAGTTCGTCTCGGTGGAAACGGATGAACCGGTGGGCCTGCCCAAGCTTCGCATCTCCGAGGTGATTGAGGACGAATCCACCGGAGAGATCCTGCACATTGTCGAAAACTCGACTGAAAAGCTCGCGGCCCTGCTTCCGCTGCGCGTGCGCGGCTTCCTCGATGTTGAGCGCCGCCAGGACCACATGCAGCAGCACTCGGGACAGCATGTGCTGTCGGCTGCGTTTCTCAAACTCTTCGATGCGCCCACCCTCAGCTTTCACCTGGGCGAGGAAACCTGCGCCATCGACCTCGATATTGCCAGCCTCAACAGCGCGCAGATGGAGCAGGCCGAGCGCTGCGCCAATCAATTTGTGTGGGATGACCGCCAGGTGTTGATGCACGAGGTTACACCCGAGCAGGCACGCAAAATCGGGGTCCGCAAACTTCCCGAGGCCGAGCGGGAAACCCTGCGCCTCATCGAAATTCGCGGCGTGGATGTGTGCGCCTGCGGCGGCACGCATGTAAAGACCACCGGGCAGATCGGCAACATCCAACTGCGCAAGGCCGAGCGGGTGAGGCAGGGGACGCGCGTCGAGTTCGTTTGCGGCGCACGCGCGCTGCGAATTGCCCGCAAGGATTTCCAGGTGCTCACCGAAGCCGCCGCGCTCTATTCCTCGCCGCTGTGGGAAGTTCCGGCGCAGTCTGCGAAGTTGATCGACTCCGGCAAGGCCGCGCAAAAGCTGCAGCAGAAGCTGCTGGCCGAGGTCGCCGCGCTCACCGCGCAGCAGAGGTTGGCGCGCACACCATCTGAGCATGGGCGCAAGATTGTTGCGGAATATTGTGCCGACCGCGATCTCGATTTCGTCAAGCTCTACGCCCAGAAGCTGATCGCCTCTGAAGCCAACGTGATTGCATTGCTGGGCGCGGGGCAGGGAACTCCCGCGCTGGTCTTTGCTCAGTCCTGCGGCGGGTCGTCAATCGGAACCCCATTCGATGCGGGCGCCGAACTCAAGGCCGTCGTCAGCTCAGCCGGCGGGCGCGGCGGCGGCACACGCGAGCTGGCCCAGGGCGGCGTGCCCTCGGCGGAACTGATTCCGGAGTTGATCGCCAGGGCCGCGCAGCGGGTGCGAGAGCTGGCAGCGGCGGGAACGCCCGCGCCATGATCGATCAGCCGCTCATTCTCATCACGCTGCTCATTCAGCTGGGCGTCTCGGCCGCCGTCAGCAGCGTGCTGGCGCGCTCGCGGCGCTTCCGCGTTCTGCTCTTTCACGAAGACCGCGACATCTGGGAAAAGCTGGAGATGGTGCTCAACGTGGGCGGGCCCTTCATGCTCGGCGTGGTGGTGCGCGCCACGGTAAAGAACTTTTACGCCGCCGATGTCTCCTTCGAGGCCGCCATTCTACTTGGCGTAATCGCCGGACGCACCGCCGGTGTTTGCGGCGGAATTCTCGTCTCGCTGCCTTATCTGTTCATGCACCAGTACATGAATCTGCCGCTGAATGTCGTTGCCGGGCTCAGCGCGGGCTTTCTGCGCGAACTGGCCAAGGACCGCGAGGTAATCTGGTCATTCAGTCCGCTCTTCGATCTCAGCATCTACCGCTGGGTACGGCGCACCATCGCAAAATCTTTCATCGACTGGCAGACCTCGTTCTTCTTCGTGATCCTGGGTCTGGAGTTTCTGCGCCTGGAAACCCGCCGCTTCTTTCCGCACTACACCTATGCGCTCGATTCGGAGAACTGGCTGGTGCGCGCCGCCATCTACATCGCGACGGTGATGATCGGTGGCCATCGCCCTCAAGGTGCTGAACAACACCCGCATTGAGATGAAGCTGGAAGAGCAGCAACTGCTGCTGCTGCAGGCCCGCATGGATGCCCTGCAGAGCCAGATCAATCCGCACTTTCTGTTCAACACGCTCAACTCCGTGGCCTCGCTGGTGCGCTTCGATCCCGACACCGCCCGCCAGATGATTCTGAAGCTCTCGAAGATTCTCCGCCGCCTGCTCAAAAAGGGCGACTCGTTCGTGGCGTTGCGCGAGGAGTTCGAATTCATTGACGACTACCTGGACATCGAGGTGATCCGCTTTGGGCGCGACAAACTGAAGGTGGTCAAGGAGCTAGACCCGGCCAGCCTGGAGGTGATGGTGCCCGCCATGCTCATTCAGCCCATCGTGGAGAACTCCATCAAACACGGACTTTCGCCAAAAATTACCGGCGGCACCATTTACCTGCGCAGCCGTATCGCGGAGAGCATGCTGGTGGTCGAGGTGGAGGACGACGGCGTGGGCATCGTCGAACCGGGCTCCGAGGTGAGCGAGTGGAGCACCCCGCAGCATGGCACCGGAATCGGCATGGCGAATGTGCGCGAGCGTCTCAACGTGCTGTTCAGCGATGCGGCGCGTGTCGAAGTGGAGAGCCGCACCGGCGCTGGAACCATCGTGCGCATCCTGCTGCCCATTCCGCAGAGCGGCGAAATGGACGGCGTCAACTACGATCTGCGGTCGAACACTCCGCGATAGGGGCTACGGAAGCATCTGCGACAATAGGAAGTTGCTGGGATATCCTGTGAATGGAGAGCGGAAACCATGAATTCCACCATTGCGGAAAATCGGGCTGAGTTGATTGCGCTCTGCCGCCAGTTTCACGTCCGGCGGTTGGAATTGTTTGGTTCGGCCCTCGGCGATGCCTACGATCCGGAGCGCAGCGACCTCGATTTTCTGGTGGAGTTCGAAGCCATGCCGGACGGCGGCTATGCCACTGCGTTTTTCGGCTTCAAGGAATCGCTGGAGCAACTCTTCGCACGGCCCGTCGATCTTGTCGTGGGCTCTGCCATCAGGAATCCATATTTCCGCCAGAGTATCGAGCAAAGTAAGGCACTCGTCTATGCGGCTTGAGGCGCGGAAGTATCTCTATGACATTCAGGAGGCCGCCGGACTGGCCTCGCAGTTCACGGCCGGCAAGAGCTTTGCTTAGTTGATGTTCCTGAGCTTTTCGGCGATATCACTCATCATTTGCGCCTTGTCTTCGTGGCCGATGTCTGAAAGAAATTCCGCATAGCCTGCATATACTTCGCTCTTATCTGGATTGTGCTTGATGGCTTCGAGATGAAGGTTCTCAGCATCCGCAACCCTTCCCAGCTTCATGTATGCAACCACCAGAGAGACGCGAGTCGCGTAAATTTCTTTTGTTCGGAGCGATTTTTCTAGTATGACCTCGGCTTTTTTGAACTGTCTTTTCTTCAGATAGACGGAGCCCAATGCTAATTGGCAAGCCGGATTCCTGGGTGCGAGCCGGGCAGCGCGAACGAAGTGTTTTCGCGCCTCGTCGAATCGGTCAAGCTTGAAATGGCACCAGCCCAGATTCCATGACAGCCGCCAATTCGTCTGAACTAGAGTCCGCTGGGGCTCGACGAGGTTGATAACTTCCAGCCAACGCCCTTGCCGCATCATTGGCGAGATTTGGTCATCAAGAAGTTTTGTCTGATTCGTCTCGGTCATTCGCTTACGACTTCTCTTCCAGCAGCCCGCGATACAACTCTTCATACTGCGGAATAATCTTGGTGGTGCAGAAGCGGGCCATTGCCGTTGCCCTTGCGCTCTTTCGCATCTCGGCGAGCAGCCCGTCGTCGGTCAGCACTTCCAGTGCGCGCGCGGCCATCGCTTCCACGTCGCCCGCCGGAGCCAGGAAGCCGTCCACTTCATCTTCGATCACCTCCGGCAACCCGCCCACGCGCGATGCCACGGGCACCACCTCGCAGGCCATCGCCTCGAGGGCCGCCAAGCCGAACGACTCCATCTCGCTGGGCAGCAGCATGAGGTCGGCCATCGCCAGCTTTTCGTGGATCATGTCCTGCTTGCCCATGAAATGGATCTTCGGATGGATTCCTTTTTCGCAGGCCAGGCGCTCGGCCGCGCGGCGGTCTGGTCCGTCGCCAATCATCAGCAGGCGTGCGGGAATTTCCTTCTGCACGCGGTCGAAGATCTCCACCACGTCGGTGACCCGCTTCACCGGCCTGAAGTTCGATAGATGCACCAGCAGCCGCTCATCCTTCGCGGCATACGCTTCCCGCCGCTCCGCCGCCTGTGCATCGCGCCGATACAAGTCGCAGTTCACAAAGTTGTAAATGACATGAATCGGCTTGGTGATAGCGAAGCGTTCGATGGTCGATTGCTTCAGGTCGTTGGAAATCGCCGTCACCCGGTCGCTCTGCTCGATGGAAAAGCGAGTGATGGGGAGATAGGAGCGGTCCATTCCGACCAGCGTGATGTCGGTGCCGTGCAGGGTTGTGACGTAGGGCAACCGCCGGGGTTTACGCGTGTGGTCGTGGCAGAGCATCTGCCGCGCCAGCATGGCGCTGACCGAGTGCGGAATCGCATAATGCACGTGCAGCAGGTCGAGCTCGTAAATCTCGGCGACTTCGGCCATGCGCGTCGCCAGCGCAAGATCGTAGGGAGGATATTCAAAGAGCGGATACTGCGAGACCTCGACCTCGTGAAAATGAATGTTCGGGTGCGGTTCGGTGAGCCGTATGGGCTGCGAGTAGGAGATGAAATGGACCTGGTGTCCGCGATGGGCCAGCTCAATGCCAAGCTCGGTGGCCACCACTCCGCTGCCGCCGTATGTGGGATAACAGGTGATCCCGATCCGCATCTGTTTCGTCGCCTCGTGTGTTGCCGTGTCCGTGTTGTCAGCGGTTGTTGTAGCGAGCGGTCCGCCAGTGGTTAGATGTCGGCAGCTCCGGCGGGTCGCGCACATTCGGCGCCAAAGCTCACCAGCTCCGCGCCGTAGGTCTCGCGCAGCTCGCGCTCGGTAACGCCCAGCAGTGCTCCCAGCTCCACTTCGCGCGATGCGCGCAGCTTGGTACGCACCGTGGCCAGTTCGCTATCGTTGTATCCCGGATGGCAGACCAGTTCCCAGAGGCCCTCCGGAAGATGGCGCAGCATGGCGCGCAGCGAAGCCTCGTCCATGGTTCCCGTGCTGGCCACGCCCAGGCTGCCCTCGGGAGTGGAAAAGCCGGCTTCGCGCACCGTCCGCCGCCAGCGCCGGAGCAGCCATTGGCGCAGCAATGTGGTCTCGGCTTTGCGCAGCAGCAGCGTCCCGCTGCGGAGCGCCTCCGCAAAACTCACCGCCTGCGGTGCTTCAAACGGATTGCGCACCGTCCCGGACGCCATGCGCCGCGGCCGCCCGCAGAACAGGCCGCAGGATGGAAGGGAACATGTGCGTGTGCTTGTGCGCGTCAAAGTGCGAGACTCGCACGCCCGCTTGCTGCAGCCGCGCAAACTGCGCGCCGGCTTCGGCCTCCACCTCCGCGGCCTGGAAGCGTCCCACGGCCACCGCGCGCAGTACCTCTCCAATCGAGTGATAGAAGCGCCCGGTTCCCGGCGCCAGCAGCGAGCGCACCTCAGACGCCGGAAGCAGCGGCTCACCATCCACCAGCACAATGTGGCAGCCTACGCTCAGGCGTGGCATCCGGCTGGCCAGCTCGACTGCCTCGTCAAAGCAGGCCCCGGTCGCCATCAGCGTTGCCGAAGATATGATGCCGCGCTGGTGGCCGGCGGCGATGGCGCGGTTCACTCCATGCGTCAATCCAAAATCGTCGGCGTTTACGATCAACCGCTTCATGGAAAAAGTGTAGCAGGCAGGAAAGGCGGGCCGCGCTTCGCCGGTGCAGCGGTAGCGCGCGGCTTAGGCGCTGCGACGGCTCTCGTGAGCTTCGGGCTCGTTCAGCAATTGCCGGATTGCTTTCAGCAGGGCGGGAAACATGTTGTCTTTTTCCACCCACGCGCTGACGGCATCGCAGGGCTCGGGAGCGGTGCATCCGCTGACGACGATGATGGGCAGTCCGGGCGCCTGCGCGCGGAGCCGCCTGGCCAGTTCCACCCCGTCCATGCCTTCCATGCGGTAGTCGGTCACCACCAGGTCAAACTTTTCCGCCTCGAACCGGGCCAGAGCGGCCTCGGCGTTGCAAGCCGATACCACGCGATACCCGTGCCGCTGCAGGAGTTCGCAGCCCATGCGCGCCAGCACCTTGTGGTCGTCTACAAACAGAATTGATTTCATCGTTGACCGGCAGCAGAGAGTGGCAGCCTGTAGATTTCATCCGGTATTGCAGTTGGATTCATGTTACCGAATTAGGGATGGCCGTCTGGCTGTTGTTCGATTTCCACAATCGGGTTTGACCGCGCCCCCAACTCTTTCATATACTCGACAAGCGAGTTGGTTCCACAAAAGGCCGCCCCCAGAGTCGCGTGACAAACGGCAAAGGGAGCACCGTAAGGGCGGTTAGCTCAGTTGGTTAGAGCGCCTGCCTTACAAGCAGGATGTCGGGGGTTCGAGTCCCTCACTGCCCACCACTTCCTGAAGCCTTTTTGGAAGTCGCCGACGGCCCACCGGGCCGGGTATCATCCGCGCAACTGCGCGGGGTCGTAGTTCAGTTGGTTAGAACGCCGCCCTGTCACGGCGGAGGCCGCGGGTTCGAGTCCCGTCGACCCCGCCATTAAGTCCAATCCACTTAATGGTATAGAGACCCCCGAAAGGGGGCTTTCTTTTTGCCCGAAGGCGCATTGAGGCACAATTGGCTCATGCGCACGCCCTGACCGAGCAGGGGCGTCAGTTGCCGGTTCCGCTCTCAGTACTTCGATTCAAAAAAACCGATGGTCGCCTTGTCGATCAGTTGAAAGATTCGGTCGGCCTTTACGCGATCTGTCTCAATGCCCGCGTTCGGGATTCGGACGTTTGCTTCCTTGGCTGCGCCGATGGCGTACGCCAGCAGTTCGGCGTCCTCTGCGCTCTTGCTCATTTAACGGCCTCGTTGGTTGAGCGGTGATGGTATCAATTTCAAGTTTTGGGGTCTCTCAACAGCCAGAAGCTCCGCTCACAGTGCCCAGCAGTCTCAAAGGCTACCAAAAGCAGAGACCAGGGTGTGGTCAATAATGCTCATCTACTTAGAAAATCTCGCGAACCGCTGGACCGGGAGGTTCTGGCCGGTGTGCCGTTAGTTCCAGCAGGGTGCAGAAAGTTATTGATATATCTAACCCGTGTCTTCCTGCCACTGGGGAGGCCGCCGGCTCGAGTCCCGTCGCCCCCGCCATTGAGTCCAACCCTCTTCATGGCATAGAGACCCCGAAAGAGGGCTTTCTTGTTTGTATCTGCCTTGCTCCCCGCATTCAGTCAGGTCGTCACCATGCGCAGGTTCCCCTCGTGCGGCTTCCTGGTTACCGTTGTACATTGTGGAAATAGGCAAATGCCGCTACATTCTACTTCCAACGTCCCATAAAGAGTGGCACCATCGGCCGCATAAGCTTGGGCCGGAGGAAGTTGAAGACCCGGCCGCAGCGAGTTGGTTGCGAAATGCGCAATTGCATCATGCGCAGTTCCATCGAAGCGAATCGGGTTGCGAGGAGGTTCCAATGACGCTCCGAAGAAGTACGCTGGTGGCGGGAATACCGGAGGCCGAGGCCATCCAAGGCGCCAGGCAGGGCGATGGCCGGTGCTTTGAAGTTCTTTACGCGATGCACAACAAGCGCGTTTTCTCGCTCTGTCTGCGGATGGTGGGAAATTACGAGGAGGCCGAAGACCTTACGCAGGAGGCTTTTCTGCAGCTTTACCGCAAACTCGAAACCTTTCGCGGTGATTCCGCGTTTTCCACCTGGCTGCATCGCCTCGCGGTCAACGTGGTACTCATGCACCTGCGCAAGAATGGTCTCATCGAGGTTTCTCTGGAAGAGACTCTGGAGTCCAGCGAAGAGGAGAGCACAAAAAAAGATTTCGGCGCCGAAGACCAGCGTCTTGCCGGCTATATCGACCGCGTAATTCTGGAGCGCGCCGTTGAAAGCCTTCCCGCCGGCTATCGCAGTGTCTTCGTGCTGTATGACATTGAAGGCTACGAGCACAACGAAATTGCCGAAATGCTGGGCTGCTCCATGGGGAACAGTAAATCGCAGCTCCACAAGGCGCGCTTGAGATTGCGTAGTCTGCTGAACGTGACTCGCGCTGAAAACAGACGCCGCGCGGCTCCGAGAAAGAGGAAAACCCAGCAGGAAGCGATCGTGGCCCTGGAGACGGCTTCGACCGCTGCGGCCAGCGCCGCCTAGGGTTTGGGGAGAGCGGCTCGAAGCTCGCTACTGAATTTCCTGATCGGCTACGCTGGCAAGCGTCGTGGTGTTGAAGCGGATCACCGCGGAATTGTCGGTAAAGAAATAACGGGTGCCGCTTTGCCCAGGGGCGGCGGGATTGGCGTTCACGGAATAGATGTTGAGCGGAATTCCCGGAGTCACCGTGCCCGCGGTGATATTGAATTCGTATCCGCTCTTTTCGCAGTAGGCCGTGCCCACGCCGGCGGCGCAGCCCAGCACATTGTCCAGCAGCGACGCATTGCTCGAACTTGAGGATGAGCCCGAGGTCGAGCCCGGTCCTAGCGTATTCAGGTCGGGGGCAAAGCCTTGGAGCGGGTAGGTCTCGGCGTAGGCCACCTGGGCGGTGTCAATGTTGTGCATCGAGGCCACGGCCGAAGATTCGTTTGCGGCCATACGGGCACGCATGAAATTCGGTACCGCAATCGCGGAGAGGATCAGGATCACCGCCACCACGAGGAGAAGCTCTACCAGCGAAAAGCCCTTTTGACTGCGCATTCGATTGTCTCCGGCAACGTGGTCTAAAACCTGTTACATCTGCTATGCGCCTCAAGAGATCACCCGGCGCACCGGCACGCGCTGCTCGAAATGACATCTCGGACGCGGCGGATTCCCACTCACTGGCAGCGAGCTTAGCATTCATTGGTATCGATATGCGATGGGTGAACGTGCAGGAGAGACTCGAAAGGATGCGCGCGCAAAGGCCGTTCGGCCCTGTACCAGACGTGCCTTTCGTCCGGCCACGCATTCATCCGGCGAATGCGTGACCCTCGTTCAGCATTGCAACGTCCGGAGAAGTGCGCGCCTAGAACGCGATGGCGGTAGCGCGCGCAGCCTGGGCCAGAAACTCTTTCTTCCAATCTGCGCCGGAGAGCTTTTCGGCCAGTGCGACGGCGATGTGCAGCGGCTGCACGCCAACGTCTCGGCTTCGTCCCAGTCCTTGCACGCATGCCGGACAATTGGTGAGTACGGTTGCCTTTTGTCCCGTGCCGATGGCCTCTACAAAGGCATCGCGCTTGCGATGCAGCATGGCGCCGGTGATGTCGGGACGCGAGAGCGCAAGCGTTCCTGCCTCCGAGCAGCAGTGCGGTACCGCCTGCACTGCGCCAAAGCCGCCGAGATCGTGCAGCACCTTGGCTGCCTTGCCGTCGAGCGAATCATGGCACGGCGCGTGGTAGAGAAACTGGCCGCCGCCTTCCAGCTGCAGTCCGCGCTCCAGCAGATAGCCCGCGATATCCACCACGCGGCCAAACAGCTCGGTGGTGTCCATGTGCGTCAGTCCCTCGCGGCATGTGCCGCAGGTAACGATGCAGGCGTCGAAGTCGAGATAGGCGAACATGGCGCGGATCTGGCTGAACACAATCGTGTCGCGCAGCACGGTGCGCGAGTGCAGGCTGGTCTCCGCGTTCACGTGGGCAGGGAAGCCGCAGCACAGGAACGGAGGCGGCAGGATCACCCTCGTTCCGGACTTGATTAGCAGATGGATTGCGGCCATCGAGATGTCCGAATAAAGCCGCTCGGAGCCGCAGCCGGGGAAGTAGAAGACCGTCTTGCGATCGTCGCCGTTCCCGTTCTTCTTTGTTTCGAGGTTGTCGGGTTCGAAGACCAGCGCCTCTCCGGCCTCGCACGCGGGCAATACATCGCGCAGTGTCTGGCTGGGCACCGGAGCGACCGAGGAGGCCAGCAGGCGCAGAGGATAGAACGCGCTGGAGCCGTCGGCGGGTTGCAGCGGAGCCACCAGCTTGCTCATCACTCGCTGCGCCGCGCCGCCGATCTGCACCACGGAGGTGCGGAAAAGCTTATTGAATGCCGGCGAGCTGCTGTCCAGGTACTTGAGCGTGAGCTGCGTGGCCAGCGGCTTGGTTTTGTAGCCCCAGCTGTTCAGAATCTCGCGCTCCAGCACCGTCACCTCGCCGGTGTCGATGTCCACCGGGCAGGGCTTGAGGCACTTGTGGCAGATGGTGCAGTGGTCGGCGACCTCCTCCAACCATTGCAGCAATTTGAAGTGGGTCGAGCGCTCGCGCTGCGCATCGTAGAGCAGTGCCTCGATCAGCGAGCCGATGGCGAGGTTCTTGTTGCGCGGATGGTAGAACATGCCTTGCGCCGGATAGTAGACGCAGCAGTCGGGTTTGCATTTTCCGCAGCGCACGCAATGCCGGATCTTGCGCGCGAGCTCTTCCAACTGGCCGTGCTGCAGAATGCGCGCTTCGAGTTCGAGCAGATTGAACGAGGGCGTGAAGATGTGTCCGAGCGCCTGGAGGTCTTCCAGCTTGCCGGGATTCATCATCCCGTCCGGGTCCACCTCGCGGCGATAGGCCGAGAGTTCGGCGATGCGCTCCGGCTCGAGGTACTTGAGTTTGGTCAGGCCGATTCCGTGCTCGCCGGAGACCACGCCGCCCAGCGAGATCACCTTTTCCATCACGCGGTCGATGACATGGTCGGTGCGCTCCAGCATGGGCCGGTCGTTGGAGAGAACGGGCACGTTGACGTGTACGTTGCCATCGCCGGCGTGCATGTGGGTAGCCAGCACAATGCGGCGGTCGCGCACTTCCTGATAGGCACGGTCGAGCGAGGCCAGCACCGCGGGATATCCGCGCACCAGCTTCGCCAGGCCGTCGCGGAACTCCTGCAGTTGCGCAAGTCCGCGCAGGGCCTTCGGTTCGATGCCCTGCAATTGTTCGCGGAAGCGCGCGCAGAGCTCCAGCGCGGCGGGCGTTTTGGCGGCGATCGGCTCGCGGTCGTCCTTGGACTGCGCTCCGGTGAAGACCTGTTCGGCGCGCTGGGCAAAGCGAAGCTGCGCGTAGCGCTCCTCTTCAATATTGGTGGCATCGACAAAGCGCGCGAACTCGGCCAGCGTGTCCAGCGGAATGACGATGTCCTCGTTCATCTTGAAGGCGTTGGTGCGGCGGGCAATGGCGCCGAGCTTTTTGCGATCCGCCCAGTAGGCCTTGGCTTCGGCGGCGTCCTGCGCAACGAACAGCAGCGTGTTGGGATGGTGTTCGAGACAGGCGCGCACGCGTTCTACTCCGCGCATTGCCTGCTCGACGGAGTCCCCGGCGATGTCGATCAGCAGTGCGGCCTTGGGAGTTTCGGCGCGCGGCGCTTTCACCTTGTAGTCGATGGCGCGAATGTACTCGTCGTCGAAGTGCTCCAGCGCCAGCAGCGCTTCCTCGCCCTCGGCAGGGAAGGGAAAGATGCGCGAGAGTTCGAGGATGACGCGGCTGGCTTCGTCGAAGTCCGGCCCGAAGAACTCCAGGCACATGGTCTTGGTCGCCGCGTACTCGGGGTAGAGCACGAAGACCGCCGAGGTGATGATGCCGTCGGTGCCTTCCTTCTGCAGTCCGGGCACGCCGCCCAGCGCCTTGTTGGTAATGTCCTTCCAAAGTCCGTTTTTGCGGATCTCGGTGCCGCGCAGCGAAATATTCTTGACCTGGTTCCCCTGCTCATCGAGCACGTCGAAGGTCACCGTGTCCTGCGGCAGAATTTTGCGCAGCTGGTGATTGGTGCGGCGCACCGTCCAGCGCGTGCCGCCGGGCATGGCCATGCGCCACTCCAGCAGATTGTCAATGCAGGTGCCCCAGCGCACGGCGAGCTTGCCGCCCGCGTTCTCGGCGATGTTGCCGCCCAGGGTGCAGGCCCAGGCGCTGGTGGGATCGGTGGCAAAGACCAGGCCGTCTTCCGCGGCGCGCTCCATCGCTTTTTCAGTGATGACTCCCGACTCGGCTTCCATCACATGCGCGGTCGAGGTCCTGCCGTCTTCCAGCTGAAACTCGCGCTGGCTGATGGAGCGAATGTGGTTGAGCTTTTCGGTGTTGACTACGATGCAGCCCGCGCGCAGAGGTACTGCGCCGCCGGTGAGCCCGGTGCCGGCTCCGCGCGGAACCACTTTGAGCCCCAGCCGCGCAATGGCCAGCAGCAGCGGGGCCACCTGCTTTTCATCGTCGGGCGTTACCACGGCCAACGGCAGGTACAGGCGCCAGTCAGTGGCGTCGGTGGCGTGTGAGACGAGGGTGAAAGGATCGAAGAGAACGTTGTGCCCGCCGACGACGCCTGCCAGCTCGCGCTTGACCCGATTGCGCAGCTCGGGCATCCCCTCGACCTCGGTGCGGAACCCGGCAAGCAGCGTGCGGCATCGCGCCAGAATATCCAGTACGCGCGGATCGCCTTCGGCCTTGGCGGCAATCGTCTCCAGGTCCTTGGCGGCATTCTCAAAGAACCGTTTGCGGCGCGGAGCCGAGGCCACCAGCTCCTGATATAGGTACGGATTGCGGCGATGAATCAGCACCTCGCCGAACAGACGCATGAGGATGCGCGCCGAGCGGCCGGTTACGCGTGCGCTGCGCAGCTCGTCGAGGGTGCGGACGGCCTCGGCGCCGAGCAGGAACGAAACCGCCTGCCGGTCTCCGGCAGAGGTGTAATTGAATGGAATCTCGCGCACGGCAGGGGTCGCCGGGTCGATTGTATGGATTGGGTTGAACGCCATAGTCTAGGGTAGCAAATCCAAGGCGCGGAAAGAAGCTATTGGGGAGCAATCTCCGCGGGGGAAAATAGAAACAGAAAAGCCTGGAACGATCCGTCCCAGGCTTTTCCGGTTAATCGAAATCGACTTACAGCGGCTGAACGTTCTCTGCCTGGAAGCCTTTCGGCCCCTTCACGACGTTGAACTGGACGGCCTGGCCTTCTTGAAGGCTCCGGAAACCATTCGACTGGATAGCCGAAAAGTGCACGAAGACATCCTCGCCATTCTGACGGCTGATAAAGCCAAAACCCTTTGCATCGTTAAACCACTTCACTGTTCCTTGTTCCACTGTGTTGTACCTTTTTCTTTTGTATTGAATTTCCTGCTGAGAAGATCGGATGCTACTGAGAGTGGAACGCGGAAAGTGTTTCGGCGGTACCAGCTCAAAATCGCGTACGTTCAAACTTAGCCAGATTTTGGTAAGTTCAGTATACGGCCATTTCCATGAATTTGTACAAATATTTTTATTAGCCCTGCCATGCCCTGCGGGATGACGCGAATTCCGCATGTGGGGCAGGGACGGACGGTCGTTGGGGCCACGCGTGGGATGGTGCGTTCCGAGATACCTTCGTAACTTTTCTCCGGGAGACAGGGGTTTTGGCCGAGATCATTTGTGCTACTCTGGCTTCACGTGATGCGTGTGTGTGTTCGTGCGGAATCTCCAGGTTACTGAAAGCGCGCGGATTGCGCCATCCTGATGGGATGAGTTTGGCTGAGAGTTAGACTGGGTTGTCTGGATTTCCTTGGAATTGCGTCTGCGTTTACCGCCGGTATTCAAGTACCGGATGTGGAGTTGCCAGTGGGAAGCGTTGCATCTTCGCAAGAGGTCGGACAGAGTTCGCTGGGGGGCGCCCGGCAAGCGCGGGCACTCTGGCTTGAGATATGCGCAAAGCGTGCCTTTGATATTGTCTTCTCGCTGCTTGCGCTGGTCTTTATCTCGCCCGTATTGCTGCTGATCGCCATCGCGGTGAAGCTGGATTCTCACGGGCCGGTGCTGTACGTTTCCGAGCGGATTGGACGGGATGGGAAGCGCTTCCGTTTTCTCAAGTTCCGGACGATGGTGAGGGATGCGGACTCGCTGCAGGGCGCGCTGCTTCATCTGAACGAGCGGCAGGGCAATCTTTTCAAAATGTCGAACGATCCGCGTGTGACGCGCCTCGGCAGGATGTTGCGGCGGTATAGCCTGGATGAGTTGCCGCAGTTTTTCAGCGTTCTGACCGGGCACATGAGCGTGATCGGTCCGCGTCCGTGTTTAACCAGCGAGTATGCGCGCTATACCAAAGCGCAGCGCCGCAGAGTGCAAGCCGTGCCGGGAATCACCGGACTGTGGCAGGTGGAGGCGCGCACCGATCCTTCGTCGGAGACGTATTTTGCGCTGGATCTCTACTATGTCGAGAACTGGAGCTTCTGGATGGACATGCGGATCTTGTGTAAGACGGTGTGGGTGGTAATGAGCGGGACGGGACAGTAAAACGGGCGGGACGGGACAGCAAAAAACGAAACGAGTGATCCAAGGGGCCGAGGCCCCATTTTTATTGCTCCTAAAACGGTGTGGGGCGAGCGATGTCTGGGACAGATCCAGGGCTGGTTACGATATACTTCTGGAATTCCTCTAACGAATCGCGGAGTTCTATGAAGGCAGTGATCCTGGCGGGCGGACTGGGCAGCCGTTTGAGCGAGGAGACGACCCAGCGCCCCAAGCCGATGGTGGAGATCGGCGGCTTCCCGATCCTCTGGCACATCATGAAGATTTACTCCGCGCACCAGGTGCGCGAGTTTATTGTCTGCCTGGGCTACAAGGGATATTTCATCAAGGAATATTTCGCCAACTATTTTCTGCACTCCTCCGATGTCACCTTTGACTTGCAGAACAATCGCATGGAAGTTCACCAGAACTACGGCGAGCCGTGGCGGGTGACACTGATCGACACCGGCGGCGAGACGCAGACCGGCGGACGCATCAAGCGCGTTCTGCCGCACGTGAAGGACGAGGAAGCGTTCTGCCTGACCTATGGCGACGGCGTGGCCGACGTGGATATTACAAAGTCGATCGAATTCCACAAGCAGCATGGGCGGCTGGCTACGCTGACCGCGGTGCAGCCGGCAGGACGCTGGGGTTCGCTGGTGATGGAGCAGGATGCGATTGTCGACTTCCAGGAGAAGCCGGCGGGCGACGGCCAGTGGATCAACGGCGGGTTCTTCGTGCTGTCTCCCAAGGTCGGCGACTACATTGCCGGGGATGCGACTCCGTTCGAGCAGGATTCCCTCAAGCAGCTGGCGCGCGCCGATCAGCTGAGGGCCTTCCATCACCGGGGCTTTTGGCAGCCGATGGACACGCTGCGCGACAAGAACCAGCTGGAAGAGTTGTGGGCCTCGGGAAAAGCGGCCTGGAAGACCTGGAAATAACTTTCGTTAG
This sequence comes from uncultured Acidobacteriota bacterium, assembly GCA_963742165.1. Taxonomy (GTDB): domain Bacteria; phylum Acidobacteriota; class Terriglobia; order Terriglobales; family Acidobacteriaceae; genus TOLSYN. The sequence continues at coordinate 159,679 of CAVUKX010000009.1, forward strand.
CGGCGGAAACTTCGGCGCGGGAGCTGGTGTTCTTTCCACAGCCGGAAATCGAGGGTGGCGGAAAAGATAATCAGGCTGTACGAGGTGATTTGAGCGGCGCAGGGATTCCTCGCTGCGCTCGGAATGACACCTCACAAACAAGGGCAATCGCAACCGCAAAGACAACAGCAAAACAGTTTTGACATACCAGAGAGGTAAAAGAAGTATGCGCACTCATTCGCACTCGGTTGGCACCTCACTTTTACGCTTAGCAGGCAGGATGATGCTGAGCGTGCTCCTGATCGCGGTACTTGCAGTGACCGCGCTGGCGCATGCCGGCTCGGTATATGTGCCGGTGGACCACTGGGCCTATCCGGCGGCGGAGCGGCTGGCGACGCTGACTTCGACGCAGGAAGAGGTTCTGGGCATGCGGCCGTGGACGCGGCTGCAGTTTGCACGCTTTTTGGAGCGCGCGCGGGAATTGCCGCACGACGCCGAGGCCGAGAAGCTGCAGAGCGCGCTGGAGAAGGAGTTCGCTCCCGAACTGAGCGCCGCGCCGGAAAAGGTGGCGCTGGAGTCGGCGTACATGCGGCAGTTGCAGATAGCAGGCCAGCCGCTGCGCGACAGCTACCACTTCGGCCAGACCTTTGCGGATGACTTCGGACGTCCCTACGGACAGGGCTTCAACTCGATTGAGGGCACCTCGGGCTACGTGCAGGAGCGGGCGGGGATGCTGTATATCCGCGGCGAGTACCAGCACGGGGCGGCGCTGGAGGCGCCCCCGGAGACGGCGCTGGAAAGCATGTCGATCCATGACGATCTTCCTGCCGACCAGTTGCTGCACCAGGGCGGGCCGGCGGTGAATAATCCGCGGCTGCTGGACACCTATGTCGGCGTCTCCTTTGGAAAGTGGACGGCAACGCTGGGCAAGCAGAGCCTGTGGTGGGGGCCGGACACGGGCGGGGCTTTCCTTTACAGCAACAACATTGAGCCGATCTGGATGGGCCGGCTGACCAACGACAAGCCTTACAAGATTCCCGTTCTCGGCTTGCTGCGGCTGGATATGTTCTACGGAAAGCTGCAGGGGCACGGCCCGCATGACTCGCCGCTTTCGCAGCCGTGGATTCATGGCGAGAAGATCTCACTGCAACCCGCCAAGAGCCTGCAGGTCAGCTTCTCACGCACGGATGTGTTCCTGGGAATTGGGCGCGGATTTACCACTGGCCGTCTTCTCCGCAGCTACTTCAGCGTGGGCGACAACCAGAACGCGGACCAGCCAGACCAGGATCCGGGCGACCGCCGGGGCGGACTGGATGTGAGCTGGAAGATGCCGAAGATTCCGGCGACGTGGTATTTCGACAGCTTCTGCGACGACGATCCGAATCCGCTGGCCTCGCCGCACCGTTCGGCATGGCGTCCGGGAGTGTATATTGCGCGGCTGCCCGGGCCGCTGGCCAAGCTGGATCTGCGAGCCGAAGGCGGGTTCACGGCCTCGGAGGACAACTCGATTGGTCCTGGCTTCAACTACTGGAACGGGATTTACAAGTACGGATACACGAACAAGGGCGTGCTGATCGGCGATACGATGGGCCGCGACGGTGTGACCTGGCAGGCATGGAGCACCTACTGGATTTCTCCGCGCGACAAGGTGCAGGTGAGCTACCGGAGCCAGTACGTGAGCCCGCAGTTTGTAGCCGGCGGAATGACGCAGAACGATATCCGCGGCACTTCCAACTTTCTGGTGAAAAACAATTGGGAAGTGGTGCTGGGAGTGCAGTCGGAGCGTGTGGTGCTGCCGCTGGTGACCAACAGCCTTTCTCCGAAGTACAACGTGAGCGGATGGGCGGGAGTGACGTACTGGCCGGATCACAAGGTGGAGCAGTAGGGTTAGTTTTACTGCGGAACATCGTGGTGTGGACAATGGGATCCCGGTGCGGCGGAGAGTTGAGCCGTGCCGGGGTCCTTTCGCTTTGCTCTGGAAAGAACGGCAAGAGCGAATGGCAACGGTGAGTGGCGGGTGTTGCTTCCCAGGTCAGCGCCGCAAAATGCGCGGCGCGGGACCTGGGGCACCCATCGTTTGTTTACTTACCCGCCGTTTTAGAACTGGTATCCGAAGCCGGTGCTGAAGTTTTGAAACAGGGAAGAGGCGTGGCGGCCCCAGGGAACGGGCTGGGCGGTCCACTGGCCGACGCGCCAGTAGATGTGAGGGGTGAGCTGATAGTCGGCGCCGCCGCCAGCGCGGTAGGTGATGGCGTTTCTGCGGCTGAAGGCCGCAGAGAGTTCGCCCGGATGCAAGGTGTCGGAATCCTGATTGGAGACGCCGAGCTGGGCGGTGGCGTAGGGACGGAAGCGGCCGGTGAGGATGTTGAAGCGCGGGCCGGCGGTGAGCTGGAACTGGTTTGCGCCAGAGCCGAACATTTCTGCCCCGGAGGCGGTGAGACCGAGGCGGTCGCCAAGATGCAGGGTGAACGCAAGCTCATAGCCCTGGAGAGCGTGGATGTTCCCGGCGACCGTATTGTAGTCGGGGACATTCACCGTAAAACCGGCGTAGAGATCGGTGCGGGGCACGCTGAGCGAAGGCGCGGGAGCCTGCGCCAGGGACAGGGCTGGCGCCAGAACTAGCGCGGTAAAAACGAGTGCGATGCGATGTCGCAGGGTGGCCAAGGTCGGCATTTCCATTCCGCTTCGTTTCCAGTGCAGAGATTGGCTTACGTAGGTTCAGCATAGTGCGGGGGAGTGGGCGGGCGGCGGGTGAAAACGCAGTTTCCGGCGGCGGGATTCCCGCGGCGGAAATGGTAAGTTGGGATTCCCGTTTTGCAGGCTCGTTTTGTAGGATAGGTGGGTTCGATTCGAGGGAGTGTGCGATGACGTCTGCGATGGCTGAAGTGGAACCGCGTGAGGTATGGAAGCATTTTGAGGCGCTGGCGGCAATTCCGCGGCCTTCGGCCAAGGAGGCGGCGGCGCGCCAGTATGTGCTGAATCTGGCCGCCGCGCTGGGCTTGGAGAGCCTGGTGGACCCGGCGGGCAACCTGGTGGTGCGCAAGCCCGCGTATCCGGGACGCGAGTCCGCGGCGGTGACCGCGCTGCAAGGGCATCTGGACATGGTTTGCGAGAAGAACGAGGGGACGCGGTTCAATTTCGAAAAAGATGCGATCCAGTTGGATCGCCGCGAGGATTGGCTGTATGCAACCGGCACCACGCTGGGCGCCGACAACGGCGTGGGCGTGGCAGTGGCGCTGGCTGTGATGGAGAGCAAGACGATCCAGCATGGGCCCATGGAATTTGTGTTTACGGTGGAGGAGGAGACGACGCTGGCCGGAGCTTCGGCCTTCCCGCCCGGCGTGCTGCGGGCGCGGTACCTGCTGAATCTGGACAACGAAGAGCAGGGAACCGTGTGCATTGGGTGCGCGGGCGGAGTGAATACGCGGGCGTGGCGCAAGGTCGTCTTCCAGCTGGCGGGCGCAGGCGAAGGGTTCTGGGTGAAGGTGGCGGGACTGCGGGGCGGCCACTCCGGGGTGGACATTCATCTGGGACGAGGCAACGCAGTGCGCATTCTGGGCGGGGCGCTGCAGCGGGTGATGGAGGCGATACCGGCGCAGATTGCGGACTTGCGAGGCGGCAGCGCGCACAATGCGATTCCGCGCGAGGCGGCGGCGCTGGTGGTGGTGGATGCGACCAACCAGGCGCGACTGTTCTCGATTGTGGAGCAGTATGCCGAAGACGTGCGCACCGACCTGGGCGATTTCGATCCGGATGTGGAGATCACGGTTGGCAGGGCGGTGAAGGATGCGACGCGGGTCATCGCGCCGTCCGATGCAAAGCGGACGGTGGACCTGATGGCGAGTTTGCCTCACGGCGTGCTGGCCATGAGTCCCGGCGTGCCCGGGCTGGTGCAGGATTCGACCAACGTGGCCACGGTGGGCGTGCGGGACGGAGTGGTGGAGATTGTGACCAGCCAGCGCTCGGCGATCGAGAGCGGCAAGGAAATGGCTCGGAGGCTGGTGGCGACCGTGTGCCGGATGGCGGGCTTCGAGGTGGAACACTCGGGCGATTATCCAGGGTGGAAGCCGGAGCCGGAGAGCGAGATCGTGCGCCAGTCCAAAGCGGTATATGAGGCGATGTATGGCTCGGCGCCGCAGGTGATCGCCATGCATGCGGGACTGGAGACGGGCGTGCTTGGGAAAAACTATCCGGAGATGCAGATGATCTCGATTGGGCCGCAGATCGAGCATCCCCACAGTCCGGACGAGCGGGTGCAGATTTCTTCGGTGGCGGAGTTCTGGAAATACCTGGTGGCCGTGCTGGAGCGGCTGTAGAGGCAATCCCAACTGCCAATGCTAAAACTGTCGGGGTCGAAAGTTTGCTTTCCCAGGTCAGCGCCGAAAAAACATCGGCGCGGGACCTGGGGCACCCGACGCTTGCTCAGCCGATGAGCTCCCAGACGCGTTGGTCGGGAAAGAACGAGAGCTGAAAGACGGGGACGGCGGCAGTGAAGGCGCAGGCCGACTGAAAAACCAGGCGCACCAGCTCGGCGTCGTGGGTGAAGAAAAGAATATTGCGCATCAGGCGGCGTACGGCGTCGGCGGGGTCGATGGGCGTGATGCGGTTCTCCGAGGCCTTGGCCAGCAGGTAGAGCGCGGCGATGGGAGCGGAGACGTTTTTGCCGGGCTCGCCCAGATCTCCGGCGAACGGCGTGCCGTATGCGAGGTATTGGCCGCCGGATTTGCGCACGTAGGAAGCCTCGTCGGTGAGCAGGACGGCGTCGGCGGGCGCCAGGCGGGCCATGGTGGTTTTGCCGGCCTCCGACAGGCCGGAGAACAGAAACGCCTTGCCATTGCGAATGGCGCTGGAGGCGTGCAGAAGAAAACCACCCTCGGGCGCCAGCAGCAGGGTGTGGACAATGCGCAGAACCGAGTCGATGGCGTAGGGATTCGGGGTCTGGCGGATGTGTCCGCAGCGTTTCTGTGGGTTCCATTCGGCGCGGAAGTCGCCCCGCTCCATCTGCCAGTCGCCATTCTGCATCCAGACGCTTACATCGGCGTCCGGATCGGCGATGCCGGCGGTGACCAGGTCCACGTCGAAGGCAAAGGCGGTGACGGCAGCGGTGGTGACATACGCGGCGTAGCGGTCCTGCAGAAGCTTGAGAAAGGCGGGATCGGAGGTGCGCAAGGCGATGGGGATGCCGCCGATCTGAATCACAATTTCAAGCATTCCGCTGACCGAAGAGGATGGCATGGTGAGAGAAATTCTATAACAAGCCACCGGCCGGGGGTTGGGAGCCGAGTGAGACCGGCTTGGGGGCCCAATTTGGGAATCGTGAGGCGATCGCCACGAAAAAGAGATCCAATGGGGGCGGCCGATAAGAAAATGCTAATTATTCTGGTTCGCCATGGGCCGGGAGGGGACGCTGCTGCGACGGCTAACTCATTGAAATTTGTGTGACTTTGGTAACTGTAACGGACGTTTCCGACGAGCTTCTCTGGATTGACGTGAGAGCTAAAATTCCTCTACAATCGCAACGCAAATGAACCATTAGCTTCGTTCGAGCGTCGAAGTATCCAGCGAAAGAACACGCAATTCCGACGGAACCGCGGAGTGTGTTCCAGTTCGGGACTCGGCGTTCGGCATCAACAAGCTTTCCTCAACCGATTCGTACAACCTGTGCTGCTGGAGCGTCCCGATGGCTTACACGCGATATGAGGCTACCACTTTTTCGACACCCCTGAGTTCTATTCGCCGTATGTGCCTTGAGGCGACAATGTGCCTGGCGGTTGTGGGCTTCGTCGGCCTGGGCTCGATGAGCGCGCAGGTGGCGGAGAGTCCGCGCGCCGAGAGCTCGGCGGCGTCGCCGGCGGTGGACCCGATGGTGCAGCGGAACATCACGGATTGGGCGGTGCGGGGCAATGGTGTGCCCGATGACTGGACCCATCACCATCTGGTGTTCTCCAATCCCGGCACCGAACAAGAGGCGATCAAGAGCGGCAAGTATGAGCACTGGCTGAAGGTTGCCAACGATCCCCGCTTTACGCTGCAGCAGATCAAGCGCAGCGGCGCGGCGTCGAGACTGGGAAGCGATGTTTCCGCCGCCGTTTTGCCAAGCGCGACGAGCGCTGCCTCATCGGCGTTAGGCCGTGGGCCGGGCACCGTGGGACCGCAAACAAACTCGAAATATGCCATCAAGAAAGACTGGAACATTCCCGTCGGCAGCGCTTCGGCGGTCGCGATCGGCACGATCACTGGCAATAACGCGACGAGCACACCTGTATCCTCAGTGACGATTGATGCCCAGACTATTTCGGCGAGTGCGCCGGCGGCGGCGAGCACGACAGGAACGTTCACGGCGGGAGCGCCGGGCGCGGGGCAGACGATCACCATCACCAACCCGGCTAATTCGAATGTGTTGACCCTTTCGACCAACGCGACGACGGCCTCGTCCGTCGGTACGGTTGGGGCGCTGCCTTCGTCGATCACGGTTCCTACGCTCACTCTCACCAACTCGGCGGGAACGGCATCCAACGCATTAAGCCTGACGACGAATGCGACGGCGGGCACGGCCACCGGCACGGTGGCGGCGCTCCCTCCGTATCCAAATACGTTCTCGGTTGGGATCACGAACAGTGCGCTGGCCACGCCTAACACGTTCACGCTGACGACCAACGCGACGCCCTGGACTAACACGGGCACGTTCTCGGGCACCGGCCCCACCGCCGGACAGACGATAACAATCAGGAATTCGTTGAATGCAAGTTCGCTGGTGTTGACGGCGGCTACGGCTGCAACCGGCACGGGCACCTTTTCCCTTTCCGGTAGACCAGGTACCGGTGATCAGGTCGTCGTTGGCGGGGTCACCTACACCTTCAACGACAACTGCACTGGCCTCAACAACTGCGTCAACCGCTCCAACTTTTTCTCCGACAGCCAGTATGCGGGGAACCTTTATGCGGCAATCACTAACACCGCCAGTTACTGCGGTACCTACGGCACCGGCGGCACGTGCTTCAGCAATGTTGCCGCGGCGAATCCTTCCGTCACGGCAAGCTTCGCTGCGGGCGTGGTCACGCTGACGAACACGACCTCCGGCGCTATCGCCTTCACCTCAAACAGTGGAGAAGCTACTCTATCTCCGACCGGCGGCACGATTGCAGGCCCCGGCGTGAACGGTTGCACCAGCGCGACGGCTGGAACCTATATTTTGAGCACCACGCCGGCCACAGACGCCTCGAACGTGGCGGCGGCCATCGACAGCGCAAGCTGCAGTTCGTATGTTGCCACCACGGGCGTGGTCGCGGCTTACAGCTCCGGCCCTTCATTTACGGTTTACCAGACTACGCTGGGAGTGAACCCGACCTTTACGCTTTCAGAGGCCACCAACAACTTCGTTTGGAATACTGCGACCTCGGGTTTCAACGGCACCCAGACCTGCACCGGCGCGAGCGCCGGGACCTTTGTGACCAGCACGACCACCGCGCTGGTGGCGGCAAACATCAAGACCGCGATCAGCGCGTGCGAAACTGGCAACGCGAACGTTGGGGTCACGGCGGGCACCGTCGTGGGCAGTGGAATTCCGATTACCGAGACGACTATCGGCAATTTCCTTTCGGTGTCGAGCGCCACTTCGGCCTTTACATGGGGTGCGATTGGCGGCAACTCGGCGGGAACGAACGGTTGCAGCAGTTCGACCGTGGGAACCTTTGCCACGAGCAACAGCACGGCAACGATTGCCTCTAACATTGCGGCGGCCATCACCAGTTGCAACACTTCCTATCCCGCCGTCGGACTTACCGTGAGCTATACGTCTCCCAACACCACGTTTACGGTGACCAACCCGATTCCCGGACCTTACCTGGCAGCGACGTCGAGCACTCCGGGTGACGTTTCGTTTGGCGCAGTGGCCGGCGCTTTCGCCGGATCGGCGAGCTGCATAGGCAACGCCACGGGAACCTTTGAAACCAGTGCTACCGCCGCTACGTTGGCGGGATATGTAGCAGCGGCACTCAACGATTGCACCGCGGCGACGACCGGCGTTACGGCCAATGCACCCAGCGCTACGCTGACGCTAACGGCGAGCACTGCCGGAACCGGCGGGAACAGCATTTCGGTGACGGAGAACCTGTCGGACTTTACCTGGGCGGGTGGCACGCCTTCCGATTTGACTAACGGCAACTACGGCACGCAGTCGGGCACGACCTTCCCTTACACATCGAGCACCGGTGCGCTGACTGCGACGCAGGTTGCGGCCAATATTGCCGCATCGATCAACGCCAACACCACTCTGAAAACGCTGGTTACGGCGACTACCGGCGTCAACGCGAGCAGCGTTCCGATCGTAATCGTTACGGCCGACACGACGGGGACGGCTGCAAACAGCTATGGGACCACGGTAGCCAATTTCAGCGATTTCTCCTGGGGTGCAACTACCATGGCCGGCGGCGCGGCGGGCGCAAGGGTGCAGCCGAATATGTACCCGGCGAAGTACTCGTTCAGCGCGACCTCAACGAGTTGCACCGATTTTGTGGTGTATCCGACGGGGACGCAGGGTGCGACCGGCGCAGCGAGCATTGTGGCCTTCACCAGTCTTTATGCTGGCACGGGCACAGGCGCCTGCATCGCCTCCGGGGCAAGCGCACCGGTCGATTGGGCCTATAACACGGGCGGCATGGCGACCACTTCACCGGTGCTCTCGGGGGATGGCACGCAGGTGGCATACATCCAGGTTAGCAGCGGCGGCGTGGCGAGCCTGGTGGTGCTGAAGTTCTTAGCGGGCGATGTTGGAACGCCGACTCTGCCGGTGACGCTGACAAGCCAGGCGTCCGGCGCGGCTTACCAGACCTGCGTGGCGCCTTGCATGATTGTGGTGCCCTTCGCCAATGGCGCAAACGACACCTACTCCGCGCCGTTCTATTCGTACGGCCTCGACAGCGTCTTTGTGGGCGACGATATCGGCAACCTGCACGAGTTCACCGGAGTGTTCACCGCGAGTCCGAAGGAAGCAGCTTCTCCGTGGCCGGTGAATGTGGGTTCTGCGAAACTGTCCAGTCCGGTTTACGACAACACGTCAGGAAATGTGCTTTTTGGTGACTTTGGCGGTGTGCTGCACTCGGTAACGTCGGCCGGGGTGGTACACGGTACAACAGGAACCGCCGTCCCGTTAGGGGATGCGATCGCTGATGCGCCGCTGGTTGACGGCAGCCAGGGAATTCAATTCCTCTTTGTCAATATGAGCGGAACTTACAGCGAAACGAACTACAACGCGGTGTATGAGTACTCAACCGGATTTACCACATTTGGCTTTCCGGGCGTTGTTGCGGTGTCCTCTGCGGCCAGCAGCGCGGGACATTACCTTTACTCCGGCACTTTCGACAATGTGTATTACCAGTCGTCCGTCGGTACGGGGAGCATCTACGTAGTTTCAAACACCGGTATTACGACGGGGGCAAGTCTGTGGCGGATACCCGTGAGCGGAGGTGGAATGCAATCTCCCACGGCCGTAGTCACCGGCCTCACGGTAAACGCTACGAACGCGTATCCGTGGCCTTCACCTGTTAGCGAGTTCTGCAGCAATGGTACGAACGACTGCGCGGCAAGCTCGACAGCGACTACCTCGGGCACAGACTATGTGTTCTTCAGCGTGAACCGCGGCAATAAGACTGGATGCACAACCACAGCTGGGAACGGCTGCATTATGGCCTACAATGTATCCAATACAGCAGGGCCCTGGCCCGAAGTTGGTAGCGGCCTGAACGTTACGACACCCATTACGACCGGGTGCTGGGCAACGAGCGGCATCGTGGTGGATAACGCGCTGACTACGGCAACCGGCAACTCGCAGCTGTACTTTATCGGCCTGGGTACAAATGCCGCGGGCGGTGCGACAAGCGGCGCTACCGGACAAACCAGCTCTACGTGCACGACGGGTGCCGCAACTACGATCGGGGCTACGCAGACGTCGCAGGTGAGCCCGTAACCGATGGGAGCGGGGCGCTGTGCCGGTGAGGCGCAGGCCCCGCAGCTTTCCTGTACGATAAAGAAGCATCACGAATTTGGACGTAGCATGAGCGAGGTGGAGGGGTAATGACACAAGCAGAAGAGGCGAATCGCCAACAGCACGGAGAAGGCGCGGCGCCGGGGGCCAAGAAGCGGTACGTCAAGCCCGAGTTTCGCCATGAGAAGGTGTTTGAGACCATGGCTCTGAGCTGTGGCAAGATATCTTCGACTCAGGCCCAGTGCCATCAGAGCCGGAAGACCTCTTGATTGCGAGTTGAGGTTCGATGGACGTAGAGGCCGATCGCCGCGACGCGGTAAAGCGAAATCTGGTTGCGGATGTGGCGCGGTCCTTCGGGCAGGTTCGGTTACAGGTGACCGGATGCAGCATGCTTCCGGCGGTGTGGCCGGGCGATCTTCTGACGGTAAGCCGCTGCGGCGGCGCTGAATTGTGTGCGGGGCAGATTCTTCTGTGCTTCCGCGACGGGGCGCTGGTGGCGCACCGGCTGGTTCGCAAGAGCGGCGATCAATTCCTTACACGCGGTGACTCCCTTTCCAACTTCGACCGTCCGTTCCAGGAGGATGAGATCCTGGGACGGGTGGTTACGATTGTGCGCGACGGCCGCCAGGTTGACCCCAATCCGTCCTGGTGGCATGGCGCGGTTTGCTTTGTTCTCCGGCGGTCGGAGCTGTGTATTCGCCTGCTGCTGCGATGGAAGAGGCTGGGTTGGACGGCCCGGAGAGTTTCCGCTGCTCAAGTCGATACTGTCTCGTTGCTTCCGTGATCTAAAAGCTCTGCCGGGCGGCCTGTAGAGACACCGACGGTTGCGCGGTGCAGGCAGCGCAGGACGCTCCGTAAAAGGATGGTAGAATCGCGCATACGATTGCCGCCGGACGCGGGCGGCGAGGGGATGGCGGTGAGGGTATGAGTCCGATTTATGTAGCGCGCAGCTCCGAGGTTGCGGCGCGGATGCTGGGCGGCGAGATGATGATCATGTCGGCGCGCGATTCCACGCTGTTCAGCCTGAACGAGACGGCGTCGGCCATCTGGCAGGCGGCGGACGGACGGACACCGCTCTCCGAGATTGTGGAGCGGGTGCTGTGCGCCGGCTATGAGGTTGCGCCGGAAGAGGCATTGCAGCACGCCGAGGAACTGGTGCGGGAGCTGGCCGGGCGCGGCATCCTGCGCATCTCCGAGGAACCGATTGCGGAGCCGGCTCCATGAGCCTGATGGAGGAGCTGAGCAGCCGGGCGCTGGAGCTGGGAGTTCCACTGAGCGTCCACCTCGACCTGACCTATCGCTGCAACGAACGCTGCGTGCACTGCTACCTGGACCACGAAGACCACGGCGAGATGAATACCGCCGAGATCAAGGACCTGATGGACCAGCTGATGGCCGCGGGTGTGTTCTACCTGGTCTTCAGCGGCGGCGAGATCTTTATGCGCCGCGACCTCTATGAGCTGATCGAATATGCGCGCGCGCATATGTTCTGCCTGAAGCTGAAAACCAACGCATTCATGATCGGCGAGAAAGAAGCAGACCTGCTGGCGGGGATGCATCTGGATGGCGTGCAGGTAAGCATCTACTCGCACCGGCCCGAAGTTCACGACGCGATTACCAAGCTGCCGCATTCGCTGGAGCGGTCGGTGGCGGGGATCCGGCGGCTGCGCGAGCGCGGGGTGCGGGTGATTATCGCCAATGTGCTGATGATGCAGAACCTGGCGGACTATGCCGGGGTAAAGGCGCTGGCCGTGGAACTGGGCGCCGAATACACGATCGACCCGACGATTACGCCGATGATGAGCGGGGACCGTTCGCCCATGGAATTGGGGATCGGCAGCGAGGAGCTACAGAGCGTTTTCCGGAATCCGGAGCTGGTGGGCAACGTGGGCGAATTCTGCGCTCCGCCGCCGGCCGAAATCGGCGACGATGTGCTGGACGAGATGCCGTGCTCTGCGGGGCACACGGCCTGCTATGTGTCGCCGTATGGCGATGTGTATCCGTGCGTGCAGTTTCCGTTGCCGACGGGGAACGTGCGGAAGGAGAAGTTTCTGGATATCTGGCGCGGATCGGCGGCGATGAACGAAGTGCGCTCGATTCGGGCGCGCGATTTGCCGGTGTGCTCGACCTGCTCGCACGTTGGGACGTGCACGCGGTGTCCGGGACTGGCGTTTATGGAAGGCAATATGCGCGGGCCGTCGTCGGCGGACTGCGAGAAATCGTTTGCGCGTACCGGAGTGACGACGGCGGGACAGAAACTTCGGCAGTCCGGCGCTAGGCTAGTGCAGATCGCCGGGATTGGGTAGGAGAAACCACCCCGGTTTGGGTGGTCGAAATGCCTCTTGGGCGGGACGAGATATTTGGACGGCGCAGGGGTTCTTCGCTGCGCTCAGAGTTTGTGACTTTATTGATTTTGTGGCGTTTTTCGCAACGTAAGTATCTGTATTTGCAACACCGATTTTTTGAGAAATCGAAAAAGTCACAAACTCTCAGAATGACACCTCTTAAAAACCACAACAAAAGAAAACCAAAGCAAAGACCCTCCAGAATGACGCGCTCATGGTTGAGGCCGATTCGGGCGGCGGGTACGGCTGAATCCAATTCGCCACGGGTAGGCGGCGCGAGGGATGCAGTACACTAGGCCCGTGGCGAAGACCGTCGAGTATGCGCGCGTCCGTTTGAACCGGCTGGCGGGGGAGTTGCGGCATCTGCCGCGCACCTTTGGGCTGGTGCGCGAGGCTTGCGGTCGGCTGACGATTCTGTGGGCCGTGTTGCTGGTGGTGCAGGGTCTATTGCCGGTTGCCACGGTGTACCTGACGCGCTCCATCGTGAGCCGGGTGATGGTGGCCAACTTTCTCGGCGGCCAGTGGCTGGCCATTCGCGCGGTGCTGGTGCGGGCGGCGTGGATGGGCGCAGTGGTGCTGGCGACGCAGCTATTGCGCGGCGCAACGGCCTGGGTTCGTACCGCACAGGCGGAGCTGATCCGGGACCACCTTTCGGGGCTGATTCAGAAGAAGTCGCTGGAAGTGGATCTGGCGTTTTACGACTCCAGCGATTTCTACGACCACCTGCATCGGGCGCGCATGGAAGCCGGGCATCAGCCGGTGGAACTTCTGGAAGGCCTTGGTTCTCTGCTGCAGGGCTCCATCACGATGGCCGCCATTCTGGCGATCCTGATTCCATTTGGGGCTCTGCCGCCGCTGGCGCTGCTGCTGAGCATGGCTCCGGCGCTGTATGTGGTGGTGCGCCTGGCGCAGCGGCGGCATCAGTGGCACCAGCGGACCACCATCGATAACCGGCGGGCGTGGTATTACGACACGCTGCTGACCGATGGCGAAAAGGCGGCCGAGATCCGGCTGTTCGAGGTGGGCGGGCATTTTCTGGAGGCGTTCCAGCGGGTGCGGCGGCGGTTAAGGCATCAGCGGCTGCGGCTGGCACGGCAGGAGAGCGTATCGGAGTTGTGGGCCGGGACGGCGTCGCTGCTGATTCTGGCCGCGACCATGGCGTGGATGGTGCTGCGGGCGATCCACGGGCGGATTTCGCTGGGCGATCTGGCACTGTTCTACCAGGCGTACAACCAGGGCTATGGACTGTCGCGAACGCTGCTGGACAATGTAGGCAAGCTGTATGAGAACAGCCTGTTCCTGGGCAATCTGTTCGAGTTTATGGATTTGAAGCCGCAGATTGCTTCGGCGGCCAACGCGCGGCCGGTGCCTTCGCCTCTGCGGTCGGGCATTCGCTTCGAGCGGGTGAATTTTCAGTATCCCGGAAGCAGTCGGCAGGTGCTGCGGGACTTTAGCCTGGAGATTGGGCCGGGGCAGATGGTGGCGCTGGTGGGTCCGAACGGCACCGGCAAGAGCACGCTGCTCAAGCTGCTGTGCCGCTTCTACGATCCGGACAGCGGAGCGATTACCCTGGACGGGGTTCCGCTGCAGGAGATCTCCCTGGCGGAGCTGCGGCGCTCGATGTCGGTTTTCTTCCAGCAGCCTGTCCGGTACAACGATACGGTGCGGGCCAATCTCCGGTTTGGCGACTTGCGGCTGACGGATGCGGAGTTTTCGCAGGAGCTGGAAAAGAGCGCGGCGGTCTCCGGACTGGATGAGATTATCAACCGCCTGCCGAAACGATATGAGACGGAGTTGGGGCGGGACTTTCTGGAAGGCACGGAGCTGAGCGTTGGGGAATGGCATCGGTTGGGGCTGGTGCGGGCCACGGTCCGGCAGGCGCAGATCCTGATTCTGGACGAGCCGACGAGCGCCATGGACCCCTGGGCCGAGCTGCGCTGGGCCGAGCGATTGCGCGCCATGGCGGAGAAGCGGATCACGATTCTGATTACCCATCGGTTTACCACCGCCATGTTCGCCGACGTGATTCACGTGATGGACGAGGGGCGGGTGGTGGAGTCGGGCAGCCACGCGCAGCTGCTGGCCAAGGGCGGCGTGTACGCGGAGGGATGGGCTTCGCAGGCGAGGGTGTGAGGCCGGAGTGGCCGAGGAGCGACAGTGGAGATTTGAGCGGCGGAGGGGTTCTTCGCTTGAGCTTCGCGGCGGGTACGCGGCAACAGACGCCGCTCCGGCCGCGGGCGCTCGGCGCTCAGGACGACGCTTTCCTATATTTATGATGACATTCTCCCATACAGGGACAAACGCCGCGCGCGCCGGAGCCCAATCTCCGGAAGCGGAAGTGCTTTTTGCTTGCAGCCGCGCCGACGGCGTGGGCGTGCCGATCCCCGAAAATCTTGACTGGGCGGCGTTGGTGGAGGCCGCCGAGTATCACGGGCTGGCCCCGATCCTGTACGGCGTGGTGGAGCGGGCGCCTGCCGGGCGGGTGCCGGAAGACGCGGCGCGTCAGCTGCGCGACTGCTACAGGGATGCGGCCCGGCGCAACCTGATCTTTACCGCCAAGCTGCTGGAGCTGCTGGACGCATTTGCAGGCGAGGGCGTGGAGGTGGTTGCGGTGAAGGGGCCGGCGCTGGCGGAAATGCTGTATTCCGACCCGGTGTTGCGGCCGTTTTCCGATCTGGATCTGCTGGTGCGCAAGCGGGACGTTGCGTCGGCTCTTGGGATACTGACGCGGGCAGGCTACCGGCTGGGGGAGCATCTGGCGCGGCTCTCCGTGCGCGGTTTGCTGCGGCTGGAGTTCGAGGTGCTGCTGCAAAAGCCGCAGATGCCGCCGGTGGACCTGCAGTGGGAGATTGGACTGGGGGATTATCCGTTCTGCTACGACCCGGAGATTCTGTGGCGCTCGCTGCGGCGGGGGCGGATTGCGGGGCGGGGAGTGGCGGGGCTTTCGCCGGAGAGCCTGGTGCTGTTTCTGTGTGTACACGGGGCCAAGCATATGTGGTCGCGTCTGCACTGGCTG
Source organism: uncultured Acidobacteriota bacterium (assembly GCA_963742165.1). GTDB lineage: Bacteria > Acidobacteriota > Terriglobia > Terriglobales > Acidobacteriaceae > TOLSYN. The sequence goes on from CAVUKX010000009.1 coordinate 175,001, forward strand.
GGGGACCTGGCTCGCCTGGCCCGGCTGCAACCGGATTGGGAGGCTGTGCTGGAGACCGCGACCCAGGCCGGATGCCAGAGGCCCGTGCTGCTGGGGTTGCTGCTGGCGCACGAGGTCGCGGGGGCGGCGGTTCCGGAGGCGATTGTGCAGCGGGCGGGCGAGGTGGAAGCGGTGCGGCAGCTGGCGGAGCAGGTGGTCTCGCGGTTGAACCGTATTCCGCCGGATGAGCCGGACGGGGTGGAGCTGACGAGGTTCAACGCGCTGCTGGCGGAGCAGAGATGGAAGCAGGTGCGGCACTACGCAGGGATGCTGCGGGCTCCGACGGATGAGGAGCTGAAGCTGGTGGCGCTGCCGGAGAGGTTATTTTTCCTGTATTACCCGCTGCGCGCGGCGCGGCTGGCGCTGAAGTACGGTGCGCGGCTGCTAGGCCGCTGAGGGCGCACGGTTTGGTAGTGGGCGGGGCTTAAAGTGAATACGGCCATTGGCCGTTAGGTACCTAGAGAGGCACCGGGCACGGATTGACTTGTTCCAAAACGGCAACCTATACTGGGCTGAGTTCCAGAAAAGTGAGTAGTCACTCTCGACGGCGATTTTATTGTCGCGCCAGAGGAGTGACCTGTGGTTGGAAGAGTTGCGTCCCTATCATGACTGAAACGACTGGCAGTAAAGATCGCATGATTGCCGCCGCCGCGGAGCTGTTTGCGCGCGCAGGATTTAACGGCGTCACCACCAGGGACATTGCGCATAGCGCGAATGTGAGCGAAGGCAATATTTTTCGCTATTTCCCCAGCAAGCGAGACCTGTTTATTGCCGCCATCGATTTTGAGCTGGGGAAGCTGAGCTTGCGCACCGAGGCCTTGGAGCGGATTGCGAACGTGGACGACTCGCGGGCGGCGCTGCGCACCCTGTTTGAACTGATTACGGAGACCGTGGTGAAGCGGCCGGAGCTGGTGCGGCTGCTGCACTTCAGCGCGCTGGAGTTTGGTCCCGACCTGGAGCCGGTGTACCGCAGGCATCTGGATACGATTATCACGGCCTCGGCGAAGAACTTTGAGAAATGGTCGCAGAACTACGGGTTCCGCGACCTGAGCGCGCGTGTGACGGTGCTGTCGTTTGTGGCGACGGTGGTGCTGCTGCAGAACTATCCGGTGTTTACCGGCGCGGACCTGCCGTTTCCCTCGGTGGAGAGCGCAGCCGCGGCGTATGCGGAGTTGTGGTACCGGGTGCTGAGCGATGAGCCGAGGGCTCTGGGAAATTAGCCGGGGCGAGAGTCTGAGCGGCTGGGGATGCACGGGGATCGATTGCTAGAGGCTAGCCGGCGGTAATACTGGCGAGCGCAATTTCAGGAGTGGTGCATGGGCGGGATGAATCAGATGGGCGGAATGAATCAAGAGGGTCTGACGGCGGGCTTCGGCGGCTTGCCGATGTCGATGAACGGCAGGGGCTCCCAGGGCGAAGAAGCGTCATTCTCTGGCCTTTGGCAGACGATCGTTAAGCGCAAGCTGATCATTCTGCTCACGACGGCGCTGATATTCGGCATGGTGGCGTGGACCACTCTGCGTACCAAACCGGTGTATGAAAGCATGGTCCGGCTGCAGATCGACCCGAGCCGCGCTTCGAACCTGGGGCTGGAGGACGTGACCAACGAAAAGGGCGGCGACGACTCGGACAGCCGCATGTCAACCGAGGTAAAGCTGATCCAGAGCGACTCGGTGGCGATCCGGGTGATCAATGCGCTGGGACTGGCGAAGCGTCAGGATTTTTCGGGGCCGCAGGCGGCGAAGGCGACGGTCACCGATCCGCGGGAGATGACTCCTCTCGACCGGACACGAATCCTGGGAATGTTCGAAGGACCGTTATCGGTGCGGGTTGTTTCGAATACTCAGCTGGTGGAGCTGCGTTATCGCAGCACGGACCCGAAGCTGGCGACCGAGATCGTCAATGCGGTGGCGGAGCAGTACATGCAGCGCAATTTCCAGACCCATTACGAGGGGGCGGTCCAGGTATCGAACTGGTTGTCCAAGCAGATGGAAGAGCTGCAGAGCAAGGCCATCGAAGCCCAGCAGAAGCTGGCGGAGTTCCAGAAGCAGAACAACATCCTGGGCTCGGATGAGAACGACAACATCATTACCGACCGGCTGAAATATCTGAACCAGCAGGTGACAGAGGTGGAGGCGGACCGCATTGTGAAAGAAGCGCGGTACCGGATGTCGCAGACCGGAGATCCGGAACTGGTGGGATCGACGGTAAGCAACCCGAACCTGTCCATGTTGCGCGGCCAGGAATCGGAGATGAAAGCCCAGCTCGCAGAGCTGAATTCGAAGTTTGGCAGCGGATATCCGAAGGTGCGCGAGACGCAGGCGCAGTTGGCCCGCCTGGAGACGGCCATCAAGGCCGAAATCAAAAGGACGCAGGACCGGCTGGAAGACCGAGTATCTGGCATCCGGCAAGACGGAAGGGATGTTGCGCGCGCAACTGGACGCGCAGAAAGATGCTGCCTACAAGTTGAACGAACATGCGGTGCAGTATTCGGTGTTGAAGCACGAGGTGGAAACCAGCCGCGAACTGTACGACACGCTGCAGGTGAAGCTGCAGGTAGCGGGCGTGACGGCGGGACTGAATTCGAGCTATATCACCGTGGTGGACCCGGCGGAAATTCCCGCGGCGCCGGTTGCGCCCAACGTCCATTCGAATCTTATGATGGGACTTTTCGGCGGTCTGCTGACCGGCCTGCTGCTGGCGTTCATGACGGAGTCCATGGATGACACGGTGAGCACTTCGGCGGAGCTGGAGGCGTGCAGCGGCTTGCCGGTGCTGTGCAGCGTGCCCACCAATCTGTTGGAGCGGCGGCTGAAGGGAGTCGTGGCGCAAGTGGATGGGGCCGGTATTACGGCTCCGATGCTGATGAACTCTCCGCGCTCCCAGGCGGCGGAGGCGTTCCGCGGACTGCGAACCTCGCTGTTGCTCTCGACGCCCGACCTGCAACCCAAGGTGATTGCGGTTGTGAGCTCGATTGCCACCGAAGGAAAGACCACGGTGACGGCCAATCTTGGGGTCTCGTTCGCGCAGCGGGGAGAATCGGTTCTGCTGATTGATGGAGATTTGCGGCGCTCCTCGCTGCACACCCAGTTCGGCCTTCCCTATGCGAAGAACGGATTAAGTACGCTGCTGACCCAGCGGACGGCTGAGTCCGGCATTGTTACGCCGCTGGAGGCGCTGCCGAACTTGAAGTTGCTGCCGGCCGGTCCGCATCCGCCGAATCCCGCGGAACTACTCGGATCGAAGCGGATGGTGGAGTTGCTGGCGCAGTTGTCAACCGAGTATGACCGCATCCTGATCGACACGCCTCCGATTCTTTCGGTGGCCGATTCGCTGGCGCTGGCACACCTGGCGGACGCCGTGGTGCTGGTGGTGCGCTCCGGGGTTGCGCGCAAGAAAGCGGTAATGCGAGTGCGCGATTTGCTGCAGCGCGCCAACACCAACCTGGTTGGAGTGGTATTCAACTGCGTGAACCTGCAGCTGGAGAACTACTACCGTTCGCAGGGGACAGGCTATGGCAAGGCGATGGGGAACTACTACCATGCCGGAGACGGCGAGGCGAACTAACCAGATGCGCGGAATTCATTTAACCATGTTGCAGAGGGCGGCTACGATGCGTTGGTGCAGGGATCGGATGTTACCGGCATTGCTGGTTGGTGATGGTGGCGCTGCCGCTTGCTGTCTGTGCACAAGCAGCGGCGCCGGCGGCGGTGAGCGTGGCGATTCCGGGGCCACCGCACGCCCTGCGCATTAACTCCGGCGATCTTCTCGACATCGGCGTGTTCGACACTCCGGAGTTATCGGGAAAGCTGCGGGTGGATGAATCCGGGCAGATCACGATCCCGGTTGCGGGAACGATGAAGATTGCGGGCATGACGGCGGAAGAGGCGGGGACTGCGATCGAGGCCAAGCTGCGCGACTGCGAGACGTGATGAAGGACCCGCATGTCACGGTGTTCATCACCGAGTTTGCCACTCAGGGCGTGACCGTGACCGGAGAGGTGAAGAGCCCCGGTATCTATCCTTTGCTGGGCAGCCACGGATTGGTGGACATCCTGACCGCGGCCGGCGGACCTACGCACGATGGCAGGCCGGATGGTGAGCGTGACCCACAAATCCGATCCGGCGCACCCGGAGATGATCCGGCTGGCGAGCAAGCCGGGAGAGATCATTGCGAACGTGGATATCCAGCCTGGAGACACGGTGGTGGTGTCGCGGGCGGGCGTTGCGTACGTAGTGGGAGATGTGGCCAAGGCAGGCGGCTTCCTGATTGAAAGCAACGACCGGCTGACGGTGCTGGAGATCATGGCGCTGGCCGGCGGGACGACTCGCACCTCGGCAAAGGACAAAGCGCGGCTGATCCGCAAGTCACCCAACGGTCGCGAGGAGATGCCGATTCCGCTGAAGGCGATGCTGATGGGAAAGGTTAAGGATATGCCGGTGGAGGACGGAGATATTCTCTTCATTCCGTCCAGCGCAGGCAAAACCGCGCTCTACCGCGGAACGGAAGCGGCGGTTTCGATCGGCACAGGGTTTGCGATGGCCGGACATTAATGAGGGCTTGATTCAGAAGTTGCGGGCCGATGCTTGAGGGGCCAGGAAGCCGGGCTCAAGAGAATGTTGGGAATGACGAGCGATCGTGAGGAAGCCATGTCCGGCGGCAATCCAGACGAGGGAATCGTCTGCACGCTCTTCGAGGGGGACTACCATTTCGGGCTGGCGGCGCTGATTAATTCGCTGGTAGGGAATGGCTTCCAGGGGTGTATCGCGGCCGGGTACCGGGGCGCGTTGCCGCCATGGATCGGCCAGCTGAAGCCGTTGAATGGAGCGGCGGCGGGCACCAGCTACGAGATCTGTCCGGGAGCTCGCATCGATTTTATTGCTCTCGATACTCCGGTGCACTTTACGAATCTGAAGCCGGATTTCATGCGGCAGTTGATCCGCGAGCGGGGTTGCAAGTACATCTACTACTTCGACCCGGACATCGTGGTTCGGTGCGCGTGGACATTTTATGTTCATTGGGTAAGGTATGGCGTTGCACTCTGCGAAGACGTGAACGGAAGCCTGCCCGAGAACCATCCACTGCGGTACCGCTGGATGGAACTGGTTTCGCCTTCGGGGCTAAATAATCCGCAACCTCTTTCCCGGTATTACAACGGGGGATTCATCGGGATGCCTGCCAGTTGCGGCAGCTTTCTGGATCTTTGGCAGGAGGTGACGCGGATTGCGGAATCGGTGGGCTTCGATGCCAAAGGGTTTGGGACGGGTGACCGGACGAACCCATTTTTCCGGGCCGATCAGGACACGTTAAATATCTCGGCGATGTATACCGAGCATCCGTTGACGACGATCGGCGCCGACGGAATGGATTTCGTCCCCGGAGGCGGGACGATGTTCCATGCGATAGGCCCGCTGAAACCGTGGCGCAAGCAGATGGTGGTGTCGGCGCTGAGCGGGATTCCGCCGTCGGGATCGGACAAGGCGTTTATGGCGAATCTTACGCATCCGATTCGTCCATACAGCGGCTTCGGCCTGGCGAAGAAGCGGTTGAGCTGCAGGGTTGGGGCGATGATCGGGAGATTTTATCACCGGCGCTAGGGCAGGCCGGGCGGCGACGATTGAGGCTGCCGCTGCGGCGTTCCATTTTGCGCGAGGCGAACGATGATTCAGATAGTGCCGGCCCTGCCGCCGTCAACCAATGGTCTGGGCGATTACGCACTGGAAGTTGCCGGCGCGATGCGCAGCGAATTTGGACTGGACACCGGGTTTGTGGTGGGGGATCCGGAGTGGCAGGGGCCCGGGGAAGTGGCAGGATTCAAGGTGCGGAAGGTGGCGGCAAGATCCGCCAAGGACCTAGAAGAGACGCTGCTGGAGGCGGCACAGGGCGGGGAACCGCGGGTGCTGCTGCAACTTTCCGGCTACGGGTATTCCGGGCGCGGGTGTCCGTGGTGGCTGCTGCAGGGACTGCGTCGCTGGCGGGCACGGCAGAGCGATGCACGGCTGGTGACGATGTTTCATGAGCTGTATGTGGAAGCCCCGCCGTGGAAGACGAGCTTCTGGGTGAGTCCGGCGCAGAGGATGGTGGTGAAAGGCCTCGCGCGGCGCTCCGACGTTGCGGTGACGAACATACAGCGGTACCGGGACCGTCTGGAGAGATTCGATCCCTCCAAGCGGGGCGGAGTGGGGACGCTGGCGGTTCCGTCCAATGTGGGCGAGCCGTTGGAGCCTGGGGAACTGGGACGGCGCGCCAGGAGCATGGTTGTGTTCGGGCAGCCGGGATCGAGAGTGCGGACTTATGCGACGCAGAGGGCTGCGCTGCAAAGGGCGTGCGAACTGCTTGGCATTTCCGAAGTCCACGATGTTGGCGAGAGCATGGACGGGATTCCCGAGCGGGTTGGCGATCTCCGGGTACGGCGGCATGGGGTGTTGAGCGGCGCGGATTTGAGCTTGTTGCTGGCGGAGTGCGTGGCGGGTTTTGTCACCTATCCGCGGGCTTTTTTAGCCAAGTCCGGAGTGTTTGCCGCCTATTGCGCGCACCGCATGATCCCTGTGCTTCCGGCCATGCCCGGCGACCCGCGGCTGGACGCAGATGGCATCGCGGGTGGAGTTCACTACTTGAGCGTTGCCGGAAAACAAGACGGAGAAGTGGCTGCCGAGCATGCGCAAGCCATTGCCGACGCAGCGTGGAGCTGGTATCAGGGCCATTGTGTAAAGAGTCATGCGCGAGCGTTTGCCGGCGCGCTGCGGAATGGATAAGGGACAGGGATGAGGCCGGATTCTTTATGGCGAGAAGAAAGATGAAGATACTTCTTTCGTCCTATGCCTTTTATCCCAGCGTCGGCGGATTGGAAACGTTGTCGGCGATGCTGGCCGAGCAGTTCTGCCTGCGCGGACATGAGGTTGTCGTGATAACCAATACCACCGGGGAGAGCGTGGTCGCACCGTATAGGGTTGTACGGCGGCCAACGAAGGGGCAGCTATTTGAGCTGGTTCGCTGGTGCGATGTGTTTGTGCACAACAACATCAATCTGCGCTCGGCCTGGCCACTGCTACTGATGCGGCGGCCGTGGGCGGTGGTCAACAGCGGCAGCATCGAGGCAACCGCGGTCGGACGTCTCAAACGTTTTTGCGCGCGTTTTGCGGTTACCTGGGGCGTGAGTGAAGACGCCGCGCGCAAAATCGGGACGAAGACGGTTATTCCGAACTGCTACGATAACGAACTTTTTCGCGAGCTGTCGGACGCGAAGCGCGAGCTGGAGCTGATGTTTCTTGGGCGTCTGGTGAGAGAGAAGGGCGTGGATGTGCTCCTGCGGGCGCTGGGGCAGTTGAAGGTTGAAGGCGTGACTCCGAGACTTACTGTTGTGGGCGGCGGCCCGGAGGAGGCATCGCTTCGAGAGCTGGCCTCGGAACTCGACCTCAACGGGCAGGTGAGTTTTGCCGGAATCAAACGCGGCGAGGAGTTAGTGCGCGAGTTGAATTGCCATAAGATTCTGGTGGCTCCCTCGACCTACCATGAGCCGTTCGGCATAGTTGCGCTGGAGGGAATTGCCTGCGGCTGCGTGGTGGTGGGTTCCGAAGGCGGCGGGCTGCGCGAGGCGATAGGGCCGTGCGGAATGACGTTTCCCAACGGCGATGCAACGGCTCTTGCGAACTGCCTCAAAGAGCTGCTCTTGGATGCAGGTAGAATTTCAGCTTTCCGCAATCAGGCCGCAGGCCACCTTGCACAGTTCACCAAAGTAAACGTTGCCGATGCCTATTTGAATATCTTGCAGCCGCTTTGCCAAGGTTCACAGAGCTGACCCCATGGTCCTTCTTTCCCATCCGACGGGCAACGCGAACTTGCGGCAGGCGCTGCGGGCTTTTTATGAGCGGAATTTGCTGGCGGCGTTCTACACCACGGTGGCGTGGGATAGCGGTAGCACGTGGAACAAGCTGCTTCCGCAGAGCCTGGGCAGAGAGCTGAATCGCCGCGCCTATCCGGGGATACCTGAGCGGCTCATTCATACGGCTCCGGCGAGGGAACTGTGCCGGGTGGTTTTGGCGAGAGCGGGGATGAAGTCGCTGACAGAGAGGCCGGACTCACCGTTCTCTGCTCCGGGAATCTACCGCCACGCCGACAGGGTGGCAGCGGAGGGAGTACGCCGGTTGCCGCTTCGGGCGTGTGTATGCCTATGACGGTGGGGCATTGGAGACCTTCCGCGCCGCTCGACGAATGGGAGTGCCGACGATCTACGAGTTGCCGACGGCGCATACCAGGTTCAAGGCGGAATTTTTCCGCGAAGAAGCAGAGCTGCAGCCTGCGTTTGCCGGCACGTTTCAACGGGCGCTGGATGATGCAGGGTGGCTGCGACGCAAGGATGAGGAGCTGGAACTCGCCGACCGGGTGATTGTGCCGAGCAGCTACGTGCAATCCACCTTGCCGGCCAGCGTAGCGGCGGCTCGGGTGCAGGTGATTCCCTACGGAGCGCCCGTGGTTGCCGCCGGGCAGCTGCCGCGACGGATGGAACGGGGCGGCAAGCTGCGCGTGCTCTACGTTGGCACGCTGAGCCAGGGCAAAGGACTGTCGTACCTGCTGGAGGCGATCCGCAAGGTTGACCGTGCGGTGGAGTTCACCATGATTGGGACAAGGGTGGGCAGCTGCAAGCCGCTGGACGAGGCTTTGCAACGCTACCGCTGGATGTCTTCGGTTCCGCATGACGCTGTTCTGGACGCGATGAGCCGGCACGACGTGCTGGCATTTCCGACGCTTTCCGAAGGGCTGGCGCTGGTGATTCTGGAGGCGATGTCGCGCGGAATGACGGTGGTGACGACTCCCAATAGCGGCGGGATGGGGATTGTGCGGGACGGCATCGAGGGATTCATCGTACCGATTCGTTCGTCGGAGGCGCTGGCGGAGAAGCTCGAAGTTCTGGCCGGCGACCGCGATCTGCTGGAGGCGATGCGGCAGGCGGCACTGCGGCGCGCGGCAGAATGCACGTGGCAGAGGTACAGGGAAACGCTGGCATCCACGATGGAAGAGATGATGCAAATGGGGAAGGACTGCAACTGTGTTTGATGGCTATGGCAAGTAACGATCGGCAGTTTCTCTGGCTGAAGCGCTGGATCTGGGTCTATTTCTGGCTGCTGATCTTCGAGGGAGTGTTGCGCAAGTGGGTGGTTCCATCGCTTAGCCGGCCCTCTGCTGCTGATTCGCGATCCAGTGGCGGTGATGGTCTACATCCAGGCGTACCGGTGCGGGCGGATTTCGATGAAGACGATGTGGCCGATCGGCATGGTAGCGGCTGGGGTCATCTTGCTTTCCGGCGCACAAATCGCCGCTGGGATTAACACGATTCCGGTTGCGCTCTTCGGACTGCGCTCGTATGTGCTGCATCTGCCGTTGATTTTCATTATTGCCGAAACACTGGATGAAGAGGATTTGTACAAGATGGGACGCTGGCTTCTTTTGCTGTCGATTCCCATGTCGATGCTGGTGTTTGCGCAGTTCAGGTCCCCGGGCGGCGCGTGGCTGAATGCGGGCGCGGGAGAGGATGCGGCGCAGATTATGTCGGCCGGAGGCCACATTCGTCCGGCGGGCACGTTCAGCTATGGCGCGGGCATGGGGTGCCTGGAGGTGCTGTTCGGCGCGATCATCTTTGACTCGCTGCTGCGCAAGGGAAGGTATCCGCGCTGGTTGGTTTGGAGTGCGCTGTTGTTCATGTTTCTAGCGGTTCCGGCCCTGGGCAGCCGAACCGTGCTTTTCACCATGGCAGGGTTGGGCGCGTTTACATTGATTGGCCGGAATGAGCCATGCGGCGCGAATCGCGGGGCTGATAAAGGTTGTGGCATTGGTGGCGCTGGCGGGCTTTGTTGTTCTGCAGATTCCATTCTTTCACGAGACTGTCGGGATCATGTCGGAGAGATGGCAGCAGGCGTCCCACGCTGAGGGAGACGTCGGGCAAGTTCTCGACAGTCGATTGTTCGGCAACATGGAAGGTGCATTGGAAGACGCCGGGAACACGCCCTTGCTGGGCAGAGGAATTGGGATGGGCAGCAATTTTGCCGCCGTTTCGACCACCGGCGATCTGGGTTTTATGCTCGGTGAAAATGAATGGCAACGGGTTGTGGCCGAGTTTGGGCCGATTGCCGGATTGCTGTTCATGGGCGCGCGGGTTGCCTTTGCTCGTCTACATAGGAATGCGGGCGTTCCGCGCATTGAAACGGGGTCAGCCCCTGGCGTGGCAATTGCTGCCCGCGGTTCTCCCGTTGCTGATTCTCAATCTGATGGAGCAGCCGACATTCCTTGGATTCATGGTTTTCGGCGCGGGCATCTGTTTGGCGGCAGCGCGGATTGGCGCGCCGAATATGTATGCCGCTCCGGCGATGTATGGCGGACGCTACGGCGCGGTGTGCCGGTGAAAATCGTACTGGTGGGGAACTATCTGCGCGACCGGCAGGAGAGCATGCAGCGTTTTACGGCGCTGATGCAGGGAGGGCTGGAACAGGCCGGACATGAGGTAAAAGTCGTCCGTCCGGCCGAAATGGTGAGCCGGTTGAGTTCCGGTGCGCGCGGGGTGGCCAAGTGGCTGGGGTATGTGGATAAGTACGTCATGTTTCCGCCGCAGTTCCGCGCGGCGGTGCGAGTGGGCGGATGTGGTGCATATTTGCGATCACTCGAACGCCATGTATTCAAGCTGGGTTGGCGGCATCCCGTGCGTGGTGACCTGCCATGACATGCTGGCGGTGCGGGGAGCGTTGGGGGAGGAGACCGACTGCCCGGCTTCGCTCGCCGGACGCTACCTGCAACGGTGGATTGTGCGGGGGCTGAGGCGGGCGAACGTGGTGGCTTCGGTTTCGACGGCGACCGCCGCGGATGTGGGAAAAATTGTGGGCGGGAGCGCGGGGAAGCGGAAGGTGATCCTGAACGCGCTGAATTATCCTTACCGGCGGATTTCACGGGAAGAGGCGTGGAGAAGGCTGCGGCAGGCCGGGCCGTTGGAGGAGGCGAGACCGTTTGTGCTTCACGTTGGGCAGAACCATGTGCGGAAAAACCGTCTCGGGGTGATCCGGGCCTTTGCGCTGGCCTCGCGCGAGTCCGATTTGCAGCTTGTGTTTGCCGGTCAGCCGCTGAGTGCGGAGTTGCAGGAACTGGTACGGGCTGAAGGCGTGGCGGACCGGGTCAGCGTGATGGTAAAGCCCGGCAACGAGGTGCTGGAGGCACTGTACAACCTGGCACTGGCGTTGTTTTTCCCATCGCGCTACGAGGGTTTCGGCTGGCCTTTGATTGAAGCGCAGGCGTGCGGCTGTCCGGTGATTTGCAGCCGGTGTGCGCCATTTGCCGAGGTGGTGGGATCGAGCGCCGTGAGCCGCGATGTAGACGACGAGCGCGGCTTTGCGGAAGAGATTGTGCGGTTGGCGCGCGACGCCGGCGAACGCGAAGCGTGGAGCGCGGCGGGTCTGCGGAATGCGGTGCGATTCGATCCGAAGCAGATGATCGCCCAGTATGTGGATGTGTATGGAGAGCTGGCGAGGCAGCGATGAGAAAGATATTGGCCCTGGTGTCGGCGTTGTTTCCGTGGCAGATGCGGCGGTGGCTGCTGGTGAAGTTGCTGGGGTATGAGATTCATCCCACGGCGAGAATCGGATGGTCATGGATTTGCCCGGAGCATCTTGTGATGGCCGCCGGGGCCAGGATCGGCAGCCTGACGGTGTGCAAGGGAGTTTCTCTGCTGCAGATGGACGCGGAATCGTACCTGGGGAATCTGAACTGGATCAGCGGATTTCCGGTGGCGGACAAAACGCATTTCGGCGAGGAGCATGAGCGGCAAGCGGAGCTGGTGATCGGCGATCACGCGGCGGTCACTCACCGCCACATTCTCGATTGCACGAATTCGGTGCGGATAGGGCGCTTCAGCACGTTTGCCGGATACCGCTCGCAGGTGCTTACGCACAGCATCGACCTGGCGCATTGCCGGCAGGCTTCCAAGCCGGTGACGATCGGCGAGTATTGCTTTGTGGGAACCGGCAGCGTGCTGCTGGGAGGTTGCGTGCTTCCGGACTACTCGGTGCTGGGTGCCTTGTCCGTGCTGAACAAGGCCTATACGGAGACGCACTGGTTGTATGCCGGGAATCCGGCGAGGCAGGTGAAAGCGCTGACGGAGACGATGCTTTACTTCGAACGCAGCGTGGGCTTTGTGAAGTAACGAAGCCGGCCTGCGAAGGTGATTGGAGAATTGGCAGAGTGGCCTGTTCGGCAAGTCGATTCTGATACGGGATGAGGAGAAGTAACAAGCTGTGAAGCAGTCTGGAGCCGGCAAGATTATGAAGATTCTTCACGTCATCAACTCGGTGAATCCGGCAGGCGGTGGTCCGATTGAGGGCATTCGCCAGCTGGGCGCTGCGAATGAGAGCCAGGGGCATAAGGTCGCGGTGGCTTCGCTGGATGCGCCGGACGCTGGATATTTACGGACGTGCAAGTTTCCGGTTGTATGCGCTGGGGCCAGGATTCCTGAAGTACTCCTATTGCGCGCGGCTGGTGCCATGGCTGCGTGAAAACGCCCGCAAGTTTGACATCGTGATCGTAAACGGAATCTGGCAGTATCAAAGTTTCGCCGTACAGCATGTCTTGCGGGATGGAAGTGTTCCGTATGTTGTGTATACGCACGGGATGCTGGATCCGTGGTTCAAACAGAGATATCCGCTGAAGCACTTGAAGAAGATGCTGTATTGGCCTGGGCGAATACCGCGTGCTGCGCGATGCCAGCGCCGTTTTGTTTACCTGCGAAGAGGAGCGGGTGCTTGCCCGGCAATCATTCCGCCCGTACCACTGCAACGAGGTTGTGGTGAAGTATGGGACTGCGGGCCCGCAAGGCGATCCGCAGGCGGAGTTGGAGGCGTTCTACGGAAAGTATCCGCAGCTGCGGGGGAAGCGGCTGGCGGTCTTTATGGGGCGATTGCATGAGAAGAAAGGCTGCGATCTTCTGCTCCAGGCATTTGCGCAAGGTGATGGCCGCGGATGCGGATTGGCATCTTGTGATGTGCGGTCCGGACCAGGTTGGCTGGCAGGCAGAACTGACGGCGATGGCGAAGCGGTTGAAGGTCGCCGAGCGCGTGACCTGGGCGGGTATGGTAAGCGGAGATTCCAAGTGGGGCGCGTTGCGCGCCGCCGAAGTGTTTGTGCTGCCTTCGCACCAGGAAAATTTCGGCATTGTGGTGGCCGAGGCGCTGGCCTGCGGTACGCCGGTTCTGATTTCGAACAAAGTCAATATCTGGCGCGAGGTGCAACGCGCAGGGCGCCGGAATTGTGGGCGCCGACGACCTGGGCGGGACCTGCGCAATGTTGAAGACATGGCAGGAGATGTCCGGTGAAGAGAAGTCGGAGATGCGCCAGCGCGCGCGGGCGTGCTTCCTGGAAGAATTCGAAATACACAAAGCGTCACGGACGTTGGTGGACGTGTTGAACAACATTGTCGCTGGAAAGGGCACTCATGCAGGCGAGTAAGTCCGACCCATATCTTGCCCCATCGTTTACGGTGGGGAACCGGCTGCTGCGATTGGCGTGGGGAATGGTGTACGCGCTGCTGTTCCGGCCATCGCCGCGCCCCATGCATGCATGGAGAAGTTTTCTGCTGCGCTGCTTTGGGGCAACAATGGGGCCTGCGTGCCACATTTACCCCGGCGCGAAGATCTGGGCTCCGTGGAATTTTTACTGCGGCTACCAGGCGACGGTGGCAGATGGGGCGACGGTCTACAATCCGAAGCCGGTCCGGCTGGGCACGCACACCATCATTTCGCAGGAGGCGTATCTGTGCGGCGCGACGCACGATTACGAAGACCCGGGATTTCCTCTGCAGGCGTCGGAGATTTCCATTGGCTCGTATGCCTGGGTTTGCGCGCGGGCTACGGTGCAGCCGGGAGTTTCGCTGGGCGAAGGGGCGGTGCTGGCGCTTGGGTCGGTGGCCACGCGCGATCTGGATGCATGGACCGTCTATGCCGGGGTTCCGGCGCGCAGGATCAAGGCCAGAAATGTAAGAGCGAATGAGGGTGAGGCGGCGGCCTCCGTTGTGTCTTCGACACGCTCGTTGAATTAACAGGCCCGTCGAAGTGGATTCCAGGGAGAAGAAAGAGTGCTGAAAACGCCCGCAGAGCGAGTGCAGAACGAAGAGACGGCCACGGTGGATTTGATGCCGATTTCCGTAGTCGTTTTGACGTTTAATTCCGAGCTCACGATTGGCAAAACGCTGGAGTGCGCGCGGAGCGTTTCAGATGACATTCATGTGGTGGACTCCTACAGCCACGACCGGACCTTGCAGATCGCCGAGTCGTATGGCGCACGGATCGTGCAGCACCCGTTCGTACACTACGGAGACCAGCGCAATTGGGCGATGGACAACCTTCCGTTCAAGCACGGCTGGCAGTTGCATCTGGATTCGGATGAGTTTCTTTCCCCTGCGTTGATTGCGGCAATCGATGCGTTGAAGAAGAATGGCGGAGATGGGGCCGACGGGTTTTATCTTCCACGGCTGACGCGCTTTCTTGGCCGGGAGATCCGCCACGGGGGGCATTATCCCACCTGGCATCTGCGGTTATTCCGGAGCGGGGCGGGGCGCTGCGAGTCGCGCAGATACGACCAGCACTTTATTCTGAGCGGGGCCGCGCGGCGAATCCATGCGCCGATGATCGATGACAACCGGATGAGTCTGAAGGAGTGGACGGACCGGCATAATCGCTGGTCCGACGCAGAGGTTGAGGAGATCCTCCATCCGACACTGGAGGGTGTGATCGAGGGCCAGTTGCGGGGCGGGACGCCGATGCAGATGAAACGGGCACTGCGCAGGTTATTTTTACGGCTCCCGCTGTTTGTGCGTTCTTTTGCTTTTTTTATCTATCGGTATTTTTTGCTGCTGGGATTTCTGGATGGCGGGCCGGGACTGATCTACAACGTGCTGCAGACGTTCTGGTACCGGTTTCTGATCGATGCGAAGCTGTACGAACGGTCGCTGGCGGAAGAAGAATTGGTGAGACAGGGAGGGCGAAATGTTGAATAAAGTTCTTCACGCGGCGGCAGTGCTTGCGCTACTCACGGGAACCAGCGCGATCGCGCAAATCGGAGGGCCGGTTGGAGGCTCGGTTAGCAAGGATGTTAGCGGGTCGGTCAGCCGCGGTTTTTCTCGTGACGTAACCGGGAGTGTCGGGGGCGGGGGAGGTGGTGGCAGGACGGGGTCCCATCCGTCTGCGTCGAGCTGGGCGCCAACCAGAGCCGCGGTTGCTGCCGAGAAGAGTGCAAAAACGGACGGAGCGATGAATCAGGGCGGGGGACATGGGGATGCCTTCCAGAGCCAGGCACAGATGGGGAAGGAAGGGGCGAAGCCGGGAGCGGTGAAGAAGTTTGGGGTTTCGGGCGGCTCGACGGGGCCAAGCTCTTTCGGCATGGCTTCCAAAAGTGACATCGCGCAGTTTGGGTTTAATGGCAGAGTCGCGTTAGCCGGTGGCAATAACCGTGTCCATGATGATAGCGAGAAAGCCAAGTTCGGAAGGGAAGTTGCAGGGCATCAGGGTCACAGCGGAGGGCGGAAATCAAAGCGGCGTGGCAGGGATTTCATGCCCAAGTTGCGTTCGCCTGTGGACAACGGCGGACAGGCCTGCGACGGTGCATCTTCGCTGCAGCTGTGTACCGGGTTCTGAGGCACGGGTTTCGAAGTCTGTTTCTTCAGTGTGTGATTGGGTGTCTATGAGCCGACTACAATCCTGGCAAGCGTTCCTGGTCCCCAAGCTGCGCCGCGTGGCTGAGTTCCTGACCGCGCAGGGGATCACGATGGCGGGCAACCTGCTGTACGGACTGTTATGCGTCCGGCTGTTGCCCGTTGCGGATTACGCCAAGTTCGTGGTGGTCTTCGGCATCCAGGGAACGCTGGTGGTACTGATGGACATCGGCATCACCGGCAGCATGATTCCGCTGGTGGGCGAGCGCATCAACGACCGGCAGTTGATTGCCGATTATGTGGCTTCGCTGCGGCAACTGGCGCATGTGCTGTTTGCGGTGATGGTGCCGGTTACGGCGATTGTCTATCCGCTGTTCGTCCGCAACCGGCAATGGAACTGGCCGGTGGTTGCGGCCATGGTGGCCATTGTTCTGGTTTCAACGTGGTTCTCGCGTGTCTCGTCGGCGTACGGTTCGGTGCTGATCATCCAACGCGACCGCGGGCGCTGGTACCGGGCGCAGATGGTCTCCAGCCTGGGAACGCTGGCGCTGCTTCTGGTTTTTTGGAGAGCGCACTGGCTGAATGCCTTCTCGGCCATTCTCATCAATGTGGCGGGGATCGTCTCGATCGCGCTTAGCTATTTTCTGCGCGCGCGCCACCTGCTGGGCGTGCGCGGCGTTGCTTCCGCGGAGAAGCGCGCAGCGATCATCCATTTGACCCTGCCATCGGCTCCAGGGGTGATTTTTTATGCCTTGCAGGGGCAGCTCGGACTTCTGCTGATCACCATCTTTGGCCGCACGGCGGCGGTGGCCGGAGTGGGAGCGCTGGGCCGGTTGGGACAGATCTTTGCGCTGTTTTCGCAAAGCAATTCTCTGCTGGTGGAACCCTACTTCGCCAAGTTAGAGAGAGCGCGGCTCAGGTCACACTATTTGGGTGCCTTGGCGGCGTTGGGCGCGGTGGGAGCGAGCGCAGTGATCCTGGCCCGCATTTATCCCGGGGTGTTTCTGTGGGTGCTTGGGCCCAAGTACGCGGGCTTCCATGTAGAAGTGCAGCTGGTGATGCTGAGCGGCGCCCTCGGTCTGCTGAGCGGCCTGATGGCTTCGGTCAATGGCTCCCGGCGCTTTGTCTACTACTGGCAGAACGTGACTACCATCGTCGTCACTGTGATTGTGCAGGCATGTTTTATATGGAAGACTGATTTGAGCACGGTGCGCGGGGTGCTTTGGTTAAGCGTTGCAACGGCTATCGGTGGTTTGTGCGTGAATACGCTATGCGCTTTCTATGGTTTTGCGCGGGGTCCGCGCAGAATCAAGGGTCTTGATTACAGTACGGAAGGATTATGAATATGAGTGACGCTGCGTTCCCCGGCCCGCCGTCTTGTTCGGGCGAAACTATCTGTACGCTGTTTGACGGGGACTTTCATTTCGGACTGGCGGCCTTGCTCAATTCGCTGGTGCAGGCCGGATACAAAGGCACGGTGTGGGCCGGCTATCGCGGAGCATTGCCACCCTGGGTTCATCAGCTGAAACGTCTGGATGGACCAGGCGATGCGTATCTGGTTGCGGAACAGTTCCGGGTGGTTTTTGTGCCGGTCGAAACAGGGATTCACCTGGCACTGTACAAGCCGCAGTTCATGCTGGACGTGCTGGCCAGGCACGCCCCCGGCTGTGAATACATCTGGTTCTTCGATTCGGACATCTTTCTGCGCGGCAAGTGGTCCTTTTTTGTAAGTTGGCAGCGCTTTGGAATTGCGGTGTGCCAGGACATCCTGCACCACCTTCTTCCGGAGCACGACCCGCTGCGGCAGGAGTGGGGAGAGATCGCATCCAGCATGGGACTGGGCAAGCCGCGCATTCTGATGCAGTACTTCAATAGCGGCCTGGTGGGCGTTTCCGCCGCGCATGTGAGCTTTCTGCAGCTATGGCAGCGACTGATGGACAAGGCAGAGGCGATGGGCGTGAATATGCAGGCGATTGCTTCTGGCGATCGCGCAATGCCATTCTGCATTCCGGACCAGGATGCCCTGAACATCGCGGCAATGTATACGGAACATCCGCTGTCTCCCACGGGGCCGGAGATTATGGGCTTCCGTCCGGGCAGGCCGGTTACGTATCACGCGGTGGGTCCGAAACCGTGGAGAGGCTCCATGCTGCTCAGGGCGCTGGCCGGCGAGGCGCCGGGCGGAGCCGCAAAGTTTTTCTACACACAGGTTTCGTCGCCGATCCGCCCTTATTCCCCGCTACAATTACGCGCCAAGCAATTGGAATGCGCAGCGGCCGCATTTATCGGGCGTTTCTACCGGAGAAGCTAATGTCCGCCAAGCGGACTCGATGTGAGCATGCCAAGTCACTTCCGGTATGAGTTTTGGAAATGTATGATCCAACAGCGCCTTATTCAACACAGGTAGAACTATGCAAATGAGTTGGAAGTTATCCGCACTTCGCTTCATCGGACATCAGCACTACATCCGGCGCGGACGCGACCGGTTTATCCGCACGTTCAATCCGCCAGACAACTCGCCATCCATACCCTTTGAAGTTCCGTTCTTCGGAATGCGCTATCCGGGCAACCTGAACGATTTCATCGACTGGAGCGTTTTCATGTACGGCGCGTATTCGCGCCACGAACTGTACATCCTGCGTGACGTTGCCGCAGCGCTGGCGAAAGAGAATGGAGCTCCGTTGTCCTTCTATGACATTGGAGCGAACGTAGGACAGCATAGCTTGTTCATGTCGCAGTTTGCGGGAGAGGTATTCTCGTTTGAACCCTTTGCCGGCGTGCGTAACAAGCTATTGGAAAAGATCGCCCGGAACCAGCGTCAGAACATGACCGTGTTTCCTGTCGGGCTGGGCGATGTGAATGCCGAACTGGATTTTTTTGAGCCGTCCGGCGCAAACCACGGCACCGGCAGTTTTGTGGCCGACGAAAATTCCAACGGCGCGCCGTAAGAAGCTGCCCGTGCGCCGGGGAGACGATTTCCTGTCCGATCACAAGCTCCCAAAATGGACATCGTCAAAATGGACGTGGAGGGATTTGAGATTCGTGTATTGTCAGGCCTGCATGCGCGTCTGCAACAGGACCGGCCGGCGATTCTGATGGAAGTTTCGGACCAGACCAGGGCCGAGATGGTTACGGAATCGGCTTTCCGGAAGCACCTCTATGAAGATGCTCACATCTTCGAACTCGGCTGCATGAGTATCTCCTCGTCTTATCGGCTGAAGCCGTTCCGGTTTGAGAGCAGCGGCGAGGTTCTGATTGTGCCCGGAGAGAAAACGTCTCTTATGGAGCTGGCTGGCGGGCTTGCTGCGCGCTGAAGCGGCGGGAAAAACTAGAGGGCGGACCTGACTTCGTGTTTGTTTGGCAAGGAAAGAGAGAGGGATCTATGCGGATTCTGGTGAGCGGTGGCGCTGGATTTTTAGGCTCGCACCTATGTGAGCGGCTGTTGGCGGATGGGCACACGCGTGATGTGTGTGGACAACCTGCTGACCGGACGGCTGCAGAATATGCGCAGCTTTGAAAACGATCCGCGATTCCGCTTTGAGTGCCACGACATTTGCCGTCCGTTCGATTTTGGCGAGGTGGACTTCGTCTATGATTTCGCCTCTCCGGCGAGCCCGGTGGATTACATGAAGTGGGGGCTGGAGACACTGGAAGTCGGCTCGTCGGGAACCCGCAATTGTCTTGAACTGGCGCAGAAATACAAAGCCGGATTTCTGCTGGCCTCCACCTCCGAGTGCTATGGCGATCCGGACGTGCATCCGCAGACCGAATCGTATTGGGGACATGTGAATCCGATTGGGCCGCGGTCGGTTTACGACGAGGCCAAGCGTTTTTCCGAGGCGCTGACCATGGCCTATCACCGCTATCGCGGCGTGGATACGCACATTGTCCGTATCTTTAACACCTATGGGCCGCGTCTCCACCTGGATGACGGCCGGGTGATCTCCAACTTCATGAAGCAGGCGCTGCTGGGCGATAACATCACGATCTACGGCGATGGCAGCCAGACCCGCAGTTTCTGCTATGTTACCGACGAGGTGGATGGCATTGTTCGTCTTGCCGCCTCCGGCGAGCGCATGCCGACCAACGTCGGCAATCCGGGCGAGTTCACCATGCTGGAGTGCGCCAGGATTGTGCTGGAAGTGACGGGTTCGGCCAGTCAACTGGTCTTTGAGCCGCTCCCGCAAGACGATCCCAAGCAACGCTGCCCGGACATTTCCAAGGCAAAGGCGCTGCTGGGATGGGAGCCGAAGATCGATCTGCGGACCGGCTTGCGGATGAGCCTGGAATACTTCCGCGAGAGCCTGGCGGAGGAGAGCCGGAACGGGAAAGCGGCAGGGTAAAGCGGCGGATTGATTGCGGTGTGCCAGGCGTAGGAATCAAGAGCAAAAGCAACTACCGAGATCTGCCGGGCTATAGGATATTGCTTCCCAGGTTATCGCCGAAAAACATCGGCGGGAACCTGGGGCACCCGACTTCCGTTATTCTTCCACCTGAAAACCTCATCAAGCTTCTCAGCGCGATGCCTGCACGGTGACGCGCTGGGCCGCCGCCTGCAGAGCCTCCTGCAGACCGGCGAGATGTTCGGCGGTGCTCAGGTAGCTGATGACCATCATGCGCAGGACACTCTTTCCGCGCACCCGGGTACAGCTGATCCAGTAGCGGCCATCCCGGTTGAATTCATCGATAAAAGTCCGGTGGGCGGCCTCGGCTTCGTGGTCGGCGGCTCCGCGCAGGCGGAAGTTGAGGATGGGCAGCGTTTGCGGAGCGGCCAGCTCAAAGTGCTCCGAGCTCTCGATCCAGGTACGCATGGATGAGGCGAGCTGCATCTGGCTTTCCATCATATCTTCGTAGGCTTTGCGTCCATGGACGCGCAGGGTGAGCCAGAGTTTGAGAGAGTTCATGCGGCGCGACCACTGCGCACTTACCTTGAAACTGTCGATCATGCCAGTGCGCTCGGCCTTGGGCATGTAGGGCGAAGCCACGGAAAACGTGTGCTCCAGCATGGCAGGATGGCGGGTGAGGATGATTCCCGCGGCGAAGGGCATGGCGAGCCATTTGTGGGGATCGATCGTGATGGAGTCGGCGCGCTCGATGCCGCTCAGCAGGGGGCGGTACTTGTCGCTGAAGGCGGCGGCAGCTCCGTAGGCCCCGTCCACGTGCAGCCAGAGTCCGTAGCGCTCGGCGATGGAGGCCAGCGCGTTGAGATCGTCAATGGCTCCCGAGCTGGTTGTGCCCGCGGTGGCAACGATGCAGAAGGGAACAAAGCCGCAGGCGTAGTCGGCTTCAATCTGCAGGATGAGGCGGGCGGTGTCGAGGCGGAGGCTGTCGTTGACCGGAATGCGGTGCAGGGCTTTGCGTCCCAGGCCAAGCAGGCCCGCCGACTTCTCCAGCGAATGATGCGACTCGGAGGAGGCGTAAAAGACGGGACGGGCGCCGATGGTGGCGATGCCATCTTCGATGGCGTTGGGGAACTTGTTTGAGATGGCCAGGGCCAGTCCGGTAAAGTTGGCTTCGTTGCCGCCGCTGGTGAAGGTGCCGTCGCAGGTGGCAAAGCCGGGAGGAGCAGGCTCGGCGCCAACAGGCTTGTGCCAGCCGAAGCGGGAGGCGACCCAGCCGATGGTTTCCGCCTCCAGGGTGCTGGCGAACTGCGAGCGCGCTACCGATGCGAGCTGGGGATTGAGGGCCGCGACCAGGGCTTCGGCCAGTACGGCCATGTAAGTCGGCGTCGGATTCATCAACCCAAAGTAGTTGGCGGTGGGGATGTGAAATCCCTTGTTGGTCATTTCGCGGCAGAGATCGTCGAGGACGAGGGACGCATCGGCGCCAAACTCAGGCAGCGGGAGCGGCGCGTGCACGAGGGCGCGCTCGGGGGCTGAAGGCTGGACGGCTCGATTGTCGAGGGAAGAGAAATACTGGTCGATGCGGTCGATGAGGCGGTAGCCGAGCTGGCGGCGTTCTTCGCTGCTGAAGTCAAATCCCATTGGGTACTCGCTTCTATGACTTGCACTACTGAGTGCTACTGGCACGACTAGGTGCACGGCGCATGGCTCGACCCCGCCAAGCGGTGGCCGTCCATGCCTTTTAGTAGATCATGCTGGGGTGGAATTCGCTGCAAAAATAATGCGGAGCAAGGTGAAAAGCAAGGCTAAAAACCCCGCCCAAGCAGCGGAAGCTTGAACGGGGCATTTTGTTTGGTCGTGCAAGGTTTAGGTCTGTTCCACCTCGGCGGCTTCGGCTTTGTCTTCATCCTTCTTTTCGGGACGTAGCAAAGGGAACAGGATGACGTCGCGGATGGAGGTGGAGTTGGTGAGCATCATGGTGAGGCGGTCGATGCCGATGCCTTCACCGCCCGCCGGAGGCATGCCGTAGGAGAGGGCGCGGATGTAGTCTTCGTCCATCTGGTGGGCTTCCTCGTCGCCGTGGGCGCGCTGGGAAAGCTGCTGCTCGAAGCGGCGGCGCTGCTCCTCGGGATCGTTGAGTTCGCTGAAGGCGTTGCCCAGTTCCATACCCGCGACGAAGATCTCGAAGCGCTCGACGAAATCGGGCTCGTCGCGCTTGTTTTTGGAGAGCGGCGAGATGGCGAGCGGGAAGTCGTAGATGATGGTCGGCTGCCAGAGATGCTCTTCGGCGACGGCCTCAAACATGGCGGCGATGGCGTAGCCGGCCGGCTGGTTGGGATCGTAAGGCAGGTGGTGCGTCTTGGTCTGCTGCAGGCGGCGGACAAGCTGCTCGATCCGCGCGTCACTCATGAAGTCTTCCGTGGTGGGCGGATCGCCAGCGGCCTGCGGCCAGTACTGAATGATGGCCTGGCGCATGGAGAGCCGCTGGAAGTTGCTCCAATCGATTTCGCGCCCGCCGAACTGGCTGACCAGGGAGCCGTTCACGTCGAGCGCAACCTGTTTGAGGAGCTGCTCGGTGAGGTCCATCAGGTCGCGATAGTCGGCGTAGGCCTGGTAGAACTCGAGCATGGTGAACTCGGGATTGTGGCGGGTGGAGATGCCCTCGTTGCGGAAGTTGCGGTTGATCTCATAGACGCGGTCCATGCCGCCGACCAGCAGGCGCTTGAGGTAGAGCTCGGGAGCGATGCGCAGGAAGAGATCGATGTCGAGCGTGTTGTGGTGCGTGGTGAACGGGCGCGCGGCTGCGCCTCCGGCGATGGGCTGCATCATCGGAGTTTCCACCTCGATGTAGTCGCGGGTGTCGAGAAAGCGGCGGATCGACTGGACGATGCGCGCGCGCTTGGTGAAGACCTGTCGAACCTCGGGATCGAGCAGATCGACGTAGCGCATGCGGTAGCGCAGTTCGACATCGGTAAGTCCGTGGAACTTTTCGGGCAGCGGCAGCAGGTCCTTGGAGAGGAAGGTGAGCTCTTCGACATGGATGCTGAGCTCGCCGGTGCGGGTGCGGAAGAGGTAGCCCTTGACGCCGACGTGGTCGCCGATGTCGAGCAGCTTGTAGAGCTCCCAAAGCTTGTCTCCGACGGCATCTTTCTTGATGTAGATCTGGAGCTTTTCGCCGGATTGCTGCAGGTGGGCGAAGCTGGCCTTGCCCATGAGGCGGATGGCCACGAGGCGTCCGGCGACGGTGACTACGACGCGGTTGGCCTCCAGTTCTTCGCCGGTGCTGGCGGCGTGCGCAGCCAGGATCTGGGGAACTGGATGGGTGGGGCTGAAGTGGTGGGGATAGGCAGGCTGACCGAGAGCTTCGATCTGCTGCAGCTTCTGCTTGCGTAGGTCGTAAATGTTATCTTCTAGGGACACTGGAAAATTGTATAACAAGCATGAGGGTCGGCAACGCATGGCATTAAAAGACGAGAGGCCCCACGAGGAAAGTCCGTGGGTGATGGTGGCACGGTATTCCGAGATCGGGTTCATGATCCCGGCGGCGGTGCTCGTCGGGTATTTCCTTGGGTGGATGGCGGATCACTTTCTGCATACCCACTGGCTCTATCTAGTTGGGATTATCTTCGGCTCGATAGCGGGATTCGTGTCCATGATCCGCAAGGCGCTGGAGTCCAGCAAGGATGAAGAGAAGCAAGATGGGGACGGCTCGCATGACGGACAGTGAGCGGCCGGAGGATTCGCCGCAGGATTCGCATGACGCCGATGCCGAGGGCGCGCGCGGCGATGAGCCGGCCGAGTTGGCGCCGGAGGATTGGGCCGAGTCTCCGGAGCTGGGATGGGCGGAGTCGTCCGAGCAGGAGATGGTGGTGTGCCGGGAGACGCTGCGGCGCATCGAACGGATGATTGTGATTGCGGGCGCGGTGTGCTCGCTGGCGGCGATCTGGCCGCTGGGCTGGGCCGTGGCGGCGGGAATGCTTGTGGGAACGGCGCTGGGATGGCTGAATTTCCGCTGGTTGGCTGCTTCGGTGAACGCGATTGGCGACCGCATTGTGAAAGCCCGGAGCCAGGAGCGCGGAGCGGCCATTGTAGCCCGCGGCGTGGGGCGTATCTTCTTGATTGCGCTGGTTGCGTATGGTATCTTTGCTTATTCCGTGCGCGGCTTGATGGGCTTTCTGGCAGGGCTTGCAATGCCTGTGATCGCCATGATGTGCGAAGCCGTGTACGAGTTCGTCGCCAGCAGCCGGCGACCATCCTGACTAGGAATACACAAGACATTTCATGCATCAACTGCCTTTTACCGCACTCCTGAACCATCTGTTTGCCGGACCGGTGACCGCGCTGCTGCTTGCGCTGGGAATTCATCCGAAACACGCGGCTGCGCCCATTCCCGATCACCTGGCCATGCAGATCCTGGTTTGCCTGGTTCTGACCATATTTTTCCTGGCGGTGCGGGCCAGTCTCTCGGTGGAAAACCCGGGGACGCTGCAGCACATGATGGAATCGCTTTACAACGCGATGGACGCGCAGAGCGAAGAGATCATCGGCCACGACAACAAGAAGTATCTTTCGTACCTGCTTACGCTGGCGATGTTCATTCTGTTGTGCAACCTGCTGGGCCTGATTCCGTTCTTTGAATCGCCGACGGGTGTGCCGGTGGTGCCGCTGGGCTGCGCTCTGGTGACCTGGTTCTTCTACCAGATCGCCGGCTTCCGCGCCAATGGGATTGGATACCTGAAGCACTTCTGCGGACCGGTGTGGTGGCTTGCACCGCTGATGTTCATCATCGAAGTTTGCAGCCACCTGGCGCGCATCCTGTCGCTCACCGTCCGTCTGTTCGCCAACATGTTTGCCGGCGATATGGTGACACTGGTGTTCTTCTCGCTGGTGCCGATCGGTATTCCGGTGATCTTCCTGATTCTTCACTTCGGCGTATCGCTGATTCAGACGCTGATCTTCGTGCTGCTGCCGATGGTGTACATCGGTGAAGCAGTTGCGCACGAGCACTAGAGAGTTTCAGGCAGCCGCGTGAGAGCGGCTGCCATCGAGTTTTGTAAAACGTCGTACAGCGTGAGGGCCTCCCATTGCGCGGAACGTCAACCACCCACTGGCGGCGAAATCTGAAGGAGCAATGACAATGAACAAGAAGCTTTTCGTGCTGTTTGCCTTGATGGCTATCGTTATGCTGGCCACTCCCGTATTCGCGCAGGGTGAACCTGCCGCCGCCGCTGTCGCCGGCACCAACTGGGTAGCGATCACCTCCGGCTTCGCCATGGCGATTGCCGCCGGCCTGGCCGCACTGGGTCAGTCCAAAGTGGGCGCCGCAGCCTGCGAAGGCATGGCACGCAATCCAGCCGCCCGCGCCGGTATCCAGCTGGCCATGATTCTTGGCCTGGCTTTCATCGAGTCGCTGGTGCTGTTCACCCTGGTTGTGGTGTTCGCCAAGGTTGTGAAGTAGTTTCGAGTTTGGAGCGAGCCCCCGCTGCGGCGGGGGCTTTGCTGTTGGCCTGGAGAATGCCGCAGAGTTGCGCTCGGAAGGTCGGCGGGGAATAGAAGAGTTCTGCTGCGGCGGGAGATCGGTAGCGGGGCAGGAAAATCGATGGCTCGCTGAAGGGCCTTTCGAGACGGCACGGGATATTCAAACGGTGCTGGGGTCCTTCGCTTCGCTCAAGGATGACACCTCAAGCAAAAGTAACGGCAAATGCAAAGGCGAGGACAAATGCAAACGCAAACAAGCCCCGGAACGAGTCCGGGGCTTGTTGTATTAGGACAGCGAGATGGTCAGCGGAGCGACAGCGTTGTGGGGATGGAGGGTGCTCCCTGGGTGTAGTGGAGGACGGCGTTGGGGAGCAGTCCTAGCCAGAGTGTTGCCAGAAGGCTGATGGCAATGGCCATGCCGACGCCGAAGCGGATGCGGGGCGCAGGTTCCGCGGTGAGCGGCTCATACATGTACATTTTCACGATGAGGCGCAGGTAGTAGTAGGAGCCCATGCCGCTGTTAATCATGCCGATGATGGTGAGCCAGATCAGCCGGGCTCTGAGGGCAGCGCCGAAGACGTAGAACTTGGCGAAGAACCCGCCAGTCATGGGGATTCCGATGAGCGAGAGCAGGAAGAAGGTAAGCGCGGCGGCCAGCACAGGTGAGCGCTTGCCGAGTCCCGAATAATCGTCGATTAGCGAGAAGCGTTCACCGCTTCCGGCCATGTGGGTGATGACGGCGAAGGCGCCGACGTTCATGGCGGCGTAGGCGGCGGAGTAGAACATGGCGGCCGAGATGCCCAGCTCGCGATTGCTGGCCGAGGCGAAGGCGACCATGAGATATCCGGCGTGCGCGATGGACGAGTAGGCCAGCATGCGCTTGACGTTGGTCTGGAGGATGGCTCCCAGGTTGCCGATGCACATGGAGAAGATGGCGGCGGTCCAGACGACCCAGAACCAGTGGGGCGAGCCTGTGTCAATCACGAGGCGAATGAGGACCGCAAAGGCTGCCGCCTTGGGTGCGGTGGACATGAAGGCCACCACCGGCGAAGGCGCGCCCTCGTAAACGTCTGGCGCCCAGATATGGAAGGGAGCGCAGGCGACCTTGAAGCCGAGGCCGGTGAAGATGAGGGCGACGGCCACGTAGGCGAGCGGCTCGATGTGCGTGGCCGAACTGAGCGCGGCCGCAATGTCAAAGACGTTGGTGGAGCCGGTGGCGCCGTAGAGCAGGGCAACGCCGTAGAGGAAGAACGCGGTGGCAAAGGAGCCGAGGAGGAAATATTTCACCGAGCTTTCCGTGCTCTCGGCGGAGTTGCGGCGGAAGCCGGCGAGTACGTAGCTGGAGATGGAGGAGATCTCCAGAGCGATGAAGATGAGGACCAGTTCGACGGCCGAGGACATGAGGCACATGCCGACCGCTCCGAGCAGGATCAGCGCGTAGTATTCGCCATGATCGATCTTCTGGAAGGGAAGGTAGTCGAGCGACATGAGGATGGTGGCCAGGGCGACCATGAGGACCACGACGTGGAAGAAGACGCTGAAGTGATCCACCCGGATCATGTTGCCGAAGCCGAAGCCTGCGAAGGTGGGCTGGGCCTGGCAGTCGGTGGCGGCCAGGGCCACGAGGACGCCGAAGGCGGCGAAGATGCCCAGCCCCTTGCGGCTGCGTCCGGCTGGCAATATGGCCTCGATCACCATGACGAGTATGCCCCAGACCGTGAGGACGATTTCAGGAAGAATGCGAATGTAATCGGCGGCTGTTGGCATGGTTATTTGAACACCGTTTGAACTTGGACTGGGAGTACATGGGCAGCGAGCCCTGCGACGGGTACGGGCCAACCGATGGCCCTCCGGTCGCTGACGCTGGAGACCGCCGGTTGTGACTCCAATACGCCGGCAACGGAGGCATCGATGGAGTTCAGCCAGAGATTGGGGAAGACTCCCATGACCAGGGCTAGCACGGCGAGCGGCCATAAGACGGTGCGCTCGCGCAGATCGATATCCGGCAGCGAGGCGTTGACCGGGTTGGTGATGGTTCCGTAGAAGGTGCGCTGGTAGAGCCAGAGCAGATAGAAAGCGCTCCAGATGACCCCGCTGGCGGCGAGGATGCCGTAGATCGCCTTGGCCTGGAATGCGCCGCTGAGAACCAGGAACTCGCCGACGAAGCCGTTCATCAGGGGCAAGCCGACGGAGGCGAGCATGATGAGCAGGAAGAGCGTGGCATAGCGAGGCATGGGTGTGGCCAGGCCGCCGTATTGCTTGATTTCATAGGTGTGGCGGCGGTCGTAGATCATGCCGAGCAGCAGAAAGAGCGCGCCAGTGGAGATGCCGTGAGCCAGCATCTGGAAGACGGCACCGTCCATGCCGGCGCGGGTAAAGCTATAGATGCCCAGCACCACGAAGCCAAGGTGGCTGACCGAGGAGTAGGCAACCAGCTTCTTCATGTTGGGCTGGACCAGAGCGACCAGCGCTCCGTAGATGATGCCGATGATGGCCAGGGTGATGATCCAGGGCGCGTTGCGATGGGCCTCGGCGGGGAACAATCCGACGTTGAAGCGTAGCAGGCCGTAGGTGCCCATCTTGAGCAGGACCCCGGCGAGCAGCACGGACCCGGCAGTGGGAGCTTCCACGTGCGCGTCCGGCAGCCAGGTGTGGAACGGGAAGATGGGGACCTTGACGGCGAAGGCCAGGAAGAATCCGAGGAAGAGCCAGAGCCCGGTGTGGCCGGGCATTGAGATGGCCCCGCTGGCGATCATTTGCTGGAGCACGGGGAAGTCGAAGGTTCCCGACTTGGCGTAGAGCCACAGGATGGCCGCCAGCATGAAGACCGAGGCGATCATGGTGTAGAGGAAAAACTTTACGCTGGCATAGACGCGCCGCTCGTGTCCGAAGATGCCGATGATGAGCGCCATGGGGATGAGCGTGGCTTCCCAGAAGAAGTAGAAGAGGAACAGATCGAGCGCGATGAATACGCCGATCATCGCCGTCTCCAGCAGAAGGAGCAGGATGAAGAACTCCTTGGTGCGGTCGTGGATCGACTTCCAGGAGGCGAGCACGCAGAAGGGAACCAGGAAGGTGGTGAGGACGACCAGCCAGAGCGAGATGCCGTCGATGCCGATGTGGTAATGGATGTTGGGACTGGTGACCCAGGGCAGGTTCTGCTCATAGGCGAAGCTGCCCGAATTGGTGGGCGCGACCTCGCGATAGTGCCAGGGCAGGTGCAAGGAAACCAGCAGGGTGAGCACGGAGATGCCCATGGCGAACCAGCGGATGTCGCGGTCGCGGCGCAGCACAAGGGCGATGAGCAGCGCTCCTCCGGCGGGGAGAAAAGTGGTAAGCGTGAGAATCCAGGGATTGAGCGTAGATAAGTTCATCGGGTTCCCATCCAGACCATGTAGGCGACCACGACCGCGGCAAAGACGGCAATCCATCCGGCGTAGCTGCGGATGAGGCCGGATTGCTGCATGCGGACGACCTGCGAAACATCGCGCGCGGCGACGGCGCTCTCATTGACCGTTCCGTCGATCGCCTTCTGGTCGATGTCTTGCCAGAGCACGACGCGTGAGATGGCAAGCAACGGCCCTATGATGACCGCGCCATAGAGTTCATCGATCCAGTACTTGTTGAGCACCAGTTTGTAGAGGCCGCCGATGCCTTCGGCGATTTTGGCCGGGAGCTCGGGACTCTTGATGTAGAGCAGGTACGCGAGGCCCAGTCCGGCGAGAGCGACGACGACGGAAAGATACATGAGCAGATGTTCCGTATCCGTGTACCCACCGGCAGCTTCCTGCTCGCCGCCAGCGGGTGTGGCCGCGGCTTCGGCAGAGGGCAGGGCGTTCTGTTCGGCGGAGACATTGAGAATGACCGGATCGAGGAAATGCTCGAAGCGATGGCCGATGCCGACCCATCCGCCGACGATGGAGAGCACCCCCAGCAGCACCAGCGGACCGAGCATGAGCCAGGGTGATTCGTGGGGCGAGCCGTGGTGGCTGTCGTGTCCGTGATCGTCATGACCGCCGTGGGCGGAATGCGCCTCCGGCTGCGCGCCGCGATATTCGCCGAAGAAGGTCATGAAGAGCAGGCGGAACATGTAGAAGCTGGTCATGAAGGCGGTGACGAGGCCGAGGAACCAGAAGGCCTTGCTGCCGTGCGGGCTGCTGAAGGCCTGCCAGAGAATCTCGTCCTTGGAGAAGAATCCGGCGAAGGGCGGAATGCCGGAGATGGCCAGCGTGGCAATCGTCATGGTGGCGAAGGTCCACGGCATGTATTTGCGGAGGCCGCCCATCTTGCGCATGTCCTGTTCGCCGCCGACGCCGTGGATGACCGAGCCGGCGCCGAGGAAGAGCAGAGCCTTGAAGAAGGCGTGGGTCATCAGGTGGAAGACGGCGGCCGAGTAAGCTGCGACTCCGGCGGCCATGAACATGTAGCCCAGCTGGGAGACGGTGGAGTAGGCCAGGACGCGCTTGATGTCGGTCTGGGTGATGCCGATGGTAGCGGCGAAGAAGCTGGTCAACGTGCCGATGATGGCGACGGCCAGCAGGGCGATGGGGGCGCGGCTGAAGATGAAGTTGGAGCGGCACACCATGTAGACGCCGGCGGTGACCATGGTTGCGGCATGGATGAGCGCGGAGACCGGCGTGGGGCCTTCCATGGCGTCGGGCAGCCAGACGTAGAGGGGAATTTGGGCGCTCTTGCCGCAGGCGCCGACCAGCATGAGCAGGCCGATGGCGGTGAGGAATCCGGCGGCGGTCTCGACCGGGAAGTGCGAGGTGATGTCGATCAGGGTGGCGTAGCGCAGGCTGCCGAAGTGTTGAATCAGCAGAAAGAGCGCGATGAGGAAGCCGAAGTCGCCGACGCGGTTGGTGATGAATGCTTTTTTGCCCGCGTTGGCGGCCGAGTCCTTCAGGAAGAAGAAGCCGATGAGCAGGTAGGAGGCCAGGCCCACTCCCTCCCAGCCGACAAACATGAGCAGGTAGTTGTTGGCCAGCACCAGCGTCAGCATGAAGAACATGAAGAAATTGAGGTAGGCGAAGAAGCGGTAGTAGCCGCCCTCATGCTCCATGTAAGCCACGGAATAGACGTGGATGAGGAAGCCGACACCGGTGACGACCAGCATCATGATCATCGACAGATGGTCGAGGTAGATGCCGAAATCGACGGAAAAACTCCCGGCGCGAATCCAGGTGCCGTAGGACGTTTCGAGAGCGTCGGCGCCGGAGTTCAGCAGGATGCAGGCGTGGCCGCACGCCACGACGAACGACGCCGCGGTGAAGAAGAGCGCAACGGTGGCGACGGCAGCCTTGGAGAATCGCTTGCCGAAGAGTCCGTTGATCAACCCGCCAACGAGCGGGAGAATCGGAATGAGCCAGGGCTGGAAATGATTCGTCATAGTTTGAGCAGGTTCACGCGGTCGACGTTCAACGTCTCGCGGGTGCGATAGACAGAGATGATGATAGCCAGCCCGACTGCGGCTTCGGCGGCGGCAACGACCATGACAAAGAAGACGAAGATGTGTCCGTCCAAGGTTCCCAGGCGCGTGGCGAAGGTGATGAACGAAAGGTTCACGCCATTCAGCATCAGCTCAATGGACATGAAGAGCGTGATGAGGTTGCGCTTGGTGAGAAAACCTGTAACGCCGCAGGCAAAAAGAAACGCGCTGAGCAGTAGATACCAGGAGATGGGAATCATGAATGACTCCTGCGGGCGAGAACTACGGCGCCCATGATGGCGATGAGGACCAGAACGCTGGTGACTTCAAAGGCCAGCAGGTACTTGGTGAACAGCATCATGCCGACCTGGTCGGCGGGGCCGTAGAGAGCGCCGATGGGGATCATCGTCTTCTGCAGCGGAGCATGCTGGAGCAGAACCCAGATGCCGATGATGCCGCCGATAAACAGACCGGGAATGCCGACGATCTTGGCCACCCTGCTGCCTTTGGCCTGTTCTTCTTCGCCGGCGTTCAACAGCATGATGACGAAGACGAACAGCACCATGATGGCTCCGGCGTAGATGATCACCTGAATGACGGCGATGAACTCGGCGCCCAGCAGCAGGTAGATCAGGGCCAGCGAGCCCATGACGACGATGAGAGAAAGGGCGCTGTTGATGGTCTTGCGCTGAACCAGAAGGTTCACCGCACCACCGGCGCAGATCGCCGCGAAAAATAGAAAGAGATATTGAGCCATCAGTTTTCCACTCCGGTCATCATGCCCGGATCGCCACGAAAAAGGCGGTCACAATTACGTTGGCCAGCGCCAGCGGGAAGAGGAACTTCCAGCCAAAGGACATCAACTGGTCATAGCGGAAGCGCGGCAGCGTACCGCGAATCCAGATGTAGAGGAACAGGAAAAAGAAGATCTTGGACGAAAACCAGACGAGCGGCAGAAACGCCTGCACGGCCGCCGGCAGAAAGGGCAGCGGCGGACCGCTCCATCCTCCCAGGAACATGACCGAGGCGATGCAGGCCACGGTCACCATGTTGGCGTATTCGGCCATAAAGAACATGGCGAACTTCATGGCGCTGTACTCGGTGTGATACCCGGCGACCAGCTCGGTCTCCGCCTCTGGCATGTCGAATGGGATGCGGTTGGTCTCGGCGAACGCCGCGATCATGTAGAGGAAGAAGGCGATGAACTGGCCCTGGAAGATGTTCCACCGTGGAATGAATCCGAACCAGGTGCCGAGCTGTGCCTGGACGATTCCGTTGAGGCTGAGGGTGCCGGACATGATCAGCACGCCGACCAGCGATAGGCCGAGGGAAACTTCGTAGCTGATCATTTGGGCCGAGGCGCGCAGCGAGCCGAGCAGCGAGTATTTGCTGTTGGAGGACCAGCCTGCCAGGGCGATTCCGTAAACGCCCAGCGAGGTGAGGCCGAGAATGACGAGAATCCCGATGTTGATATCGCTGGCGTGTCCGGCGGAGTCCACCACGCCCGTGATCTGCACCGGAGTGCTGATGCCGAACAGGTGAATGACGGGGCCGATGGGCACCAGGGCGATCGAAGTAAGAGCCATGATGAGCGCCAGCCCGGGCGCGAGAAGATAGATATGCTTCTCCACGTAGGGAGGCGTGAGATCTTCCTTCAGCAGGAACTTGATGCCGTCGGCGAGCGGCTGCAGCAGTCCGAAGGGACCGACGCGCGAGGGTCCCCAGCGGTTTTGCATTCGGCCCACGACCTTGCGCTCCAGCCAGACGGTGTAGGCGACAACGGTGAGCAGAACGCCGAGGGTGACGACGATCTTAATAACGGCGACGATCAAAAAAGTCAAAGCGCTCATCGAAGAACCAATCCCCAGCCGTGTGCGTTCAGGAGTTGCTTACGCCGGACGGCAGAAACTTACAAAATCTGGCGCGTGGCCAGAAGATAAAGACTTCAGTCAGCCCCGATGGGCTCAACTGCCCCGCGATGGCTTTCCACAACCGAGTTCAGCGTTGCCGAGTAGCGTCCGAGCGTGCCGGAGGTGAACAGACCGTTTCCGGCAGGCGCAATCAGCTCGGGATGGCTGACAATTCCAGCCGGGGCGATCTGCACCAGTTCGGTGCGCTGCGGATTTCCAGCCGCCAGTTCGAGCCGGGAGATGGCGTAGCCCGGAACCTCTCCGGCAATCTCGTTGAGAGTATTCGTGGGGTCCAGCGGCGAAGTGCGCGAGGCGATCCCACGCGCTTCAGTGAAGACGGCATTGCGGTCGGCTTCGCCGGATTGAGCCCCGCGGCTCTGTCCCGCATCGGCCAGGGTGTAGCCGCGGAAGGGAACCAGCTTGTCAATGTCGGCGCCCATTTTTTCCGCCAGGCGGACGATGATCTCAAAATCGGACTTCACGCCCTGCACGTCGCCGGCTTTCTTGAGGCGTTGCAGATCGCCGCAGGTGTTGGTCACCGTGCCCGCTTTTTCATAGGCGAAGGCTGCGGGCAGAAAGACATCGGCATGCTGCGCCGTCTCGGTGAGGAACATATCCTGCACCACCAGGAAGGGATTGTCGAACGCGGCGCCGTTGGTGTGGCGGGCGGCAGGATTGGAGCCCACAACCCAGAGCGCGCGAAGGTTTCCGGCGGCGGATGTGTCGAGCATTTCAGGGAGCGACAGTCCGGGGGCGACCGGAAGTGGGCGATAGCCGGGAAGCAGGTCGGGGTAGAGACCCATGTCGGCGGCGCCGCGGGAGTTGGAATAGTCGGCCAGGCAGATGAATTTGGCTTTCGCCGCGCCGTAGGCTACCAGCGCGTCGATGGCCTGGCCGCGCAACTCGGGGCCGAAGGCGATGATCAATTTGTTTTCCGCGGCGAGGGCCGTGCGCAGGGTTGCCAGCGCTTCAGAGGATGCACCCAGGGTTGCGGAAGCTGCGTCGTTGCCTGCGAGGTAGGCGACGACGTCAGCTTCGGAGCCGCCGGCGATTTTGGCAAACTTTGTGGCCTTGCGCGCCAGTTTAATCTCCGCGGAGTTGACCACGTAGAGGCGCGAATTGCGCAGACGGATCGCACTGCGGATCTGCCAGGCGAGCAGAGGATGCTGTTCGGTAGGATCGCTGCCGATCAGGAGAATGGCGGGCGCGGTGGCAACCTCGCTCATCGACGCCGTCTGCGCTTTGCTGGCGGCGATGGCGCGGGCAAACGAAGGGAAGTCGGCGGTACGGTGGTGGTCGATGTTGTTGGTGCCCAGCACAGTGCGCGCAAACTTCTGCAGCAGGTAATTCTCTTCGTTGGTGGTGTGGTTGGAGCCGATGACGCCGATCGACCGGGGGCCGTTGGTGGAGAGAATCTGCTGGAAGCGGGCGGCGATCAGTTCGATGGCTTCAGTCCAGGTGGCGCCCGCAAATTTACCGTCGCGCTTGATGAGCGGCGTGGTGACTCGCTCGGGATTGGCGGCGAAGTCGTACGCGTAGCGCCCCTTGATGCAGAGGAAGTCGTCGTTGATGCCGCTGCGGTCGCGGTTATCGCAGCGCACGATTTCGGAACCGGTGTCTGACCGGCGCACGGCCACCGTGGTGATGCAGCCGTCGCCGCAGTGGGTGCAGACGGTGCCGGTGTGGGTCATCTCCCAGGGACGGGTCTTGTAGCGATAGGAGCCGCTGGTGAGTGCGCCGACCGGACAGATGTCGATGCACATGCCGCACTCTTCGCAGGCAAGGGAATCGCCCTGGTTGGGAGCGATGACCGAACCCTGGCCGCGGTTCTGAATGCCGAGGGCCCAGACGTCCATGCCCTCGCCGCAGACGCGTACGCAGCGGTAGCAGAGGATGCAGCGCGGACGGTCATAAAAGACCACCGGCGACCATTGCTGCTCGTCGCGATGGCTTTTGATGTCGATGAACTTCGACTCGCCGGCCCCGTACTTGTAGGTCATGTCCTGCAACTCGCACTCGCCGCCGGCATCGCAGACCGGGCAGTCGAGCGGATGGTTGGCGAGCAGGATTTCAAGCGTCGCCTTGCGCGCCTGCACGACCTTCTCGGACTCGGTCTGCACCACCATGCCCTCGGCAATGGGCTGGGTACAGGCGGTCTGCATCTTGGGCATTTTTTCGATTTCGACCACGCACATGCGGCATGCGCCCTGGAGCGAGAGTCCGGGGTAGTAGCAGAAGGCGGGGATCTCAATGCCGTTCTGCTTGCAGGCCTCGATGAGCAGGGTGCCCTTGGCAGCCGAGATGGATTTCCCGTTGACCGTAAGCGTTACGTTCGCGTTTTGGGGTACGTCGGCCATGAATTCTCTTCGCGGAGCCCTAGTGGCTCAGAACCGGCAATGGGTTAAGGGCACCGTGCTGTCCAAAGGGGCAGGGGCGTCCGTCCAGGTGGGCTTCAAACTCTTCGCGGAACTTCTTTACGAAGCCAATGATGGGCATGGCCGCTGCGTCGCCGAGCGGGCAGAAGGTGCGGCCCAGCATGTTCTCGGCCAGGTAGCGGAGATTGTCGATATCTTTGGCGACTCCGCCGCCTGCGTGGAAGCGCTTGAGAGTCTTGGTGAGCCAGTCCGTCCCTTCGCGGCAGGGAATACACCATCCGCAGCTTTCGTGACGGTAGAACTGGCTGGTGCGCAGGGCGAACTTGACGATGCAGGTCTGGTCGTCGAGGATCACGATGCCGCCCGAGCCGAGAAACGTTCCGGCCTTCATCATGGCATCGAAATCGAGACTGATGTCGATCTCCTCGGGACGCAGACAGGGTACGGACGAGCCGCCTGGAACGACGCATTTCAAGGCGCGTCCGTTGGCGATGCCGCCGCCGACTTCGTAGATGGCTTTTTTCAGGTTGTAGCCCAGCGGAAGCTCGTATACGCCGGGGCGCGCGACGTGTCCGCTGAGTTGGAACAGGCGCGTGCCGCCGTTGCGCTCCACGCCGATCTCGGCATATTGCTTGCCACCCATGAGCAGAATGGGAGGAACGCTGGCGAGGGTTTCGGCGTTGTTGATGACCGTGGGACCGCCCCAGAGTCCGACGACGGCCGGAAACGGAGGACGGATGCGGGGAATGCCGCGCTTGCCTTCGAGCGACTCCATGAGGGCGGACTCTTCGCCGACCTCATAGGCGCCGGCGCCGCCGTGCCAATAGACATTGAGGTCGTAGCCGGAGCCGAAGATGTTCTTGCCGCAGAAGCCGCGCGCGTAAGCGTCGGCAATCGCCTTCTGCATGATCTCCAGCAGGTAGCGGTACTCGCCGCGAATATAAATGTAGACGTCGTGCGAGCCGGTGGCAACGGCGGCGATCATGGCGCCTTCGATGACGGCGTGCGGATCGTGCTCGAAGATGAGGCGGTCCTTGCAGGTTCCAGGCTCGCTCTCATCGCCGTTGCACAGCACGTACTTGGGCTTGGCGCTCTCCTTGGGCACGAACGACCACTTCATGCCCGTAGGGAAACCGGCGCCGCCGCGGCCGCGCAGATTGCTGGCCTTTACCTCGTTGATAATGCCGTCGGCACCGAGTTCGAGGGCCTTCTGCAAGGCCTTGTAGCCGTCGAGTTCGAGATAGCGGTCAAGGTTGGCAGCGCCAAGTCCGAAGCGCTTGCTGATGACTTTGACCTCATCGGGATGGGACACCAGGGTTGCCATAGCTACTGGGCCGCCTTCTGCCTGTACTCGTCTAGAATCTGATCGATCTTTTCCGGCGTGAGATTTTCGTGGAAGGTGTAGTTGACCTGCATGGCCGGGGCCCAGGCACAGGCGCCGATACATTCGACCTCTTCCACGGAAAATACGCCGTCGGGAGTGACTCCCTGGTTGACGGCCACGCCGAGTTTGCCGCGCACGTGCGCGAGCATCTGTTCTCCGTCCCGCAGCAGGCAGCAGATGTTGGTGCACACCTGCACGTTGTACTTGCCGCCGGGCTTGGTGCGCAGCATGGAGTAGTAGCTGATGACACCGCGTATATCGAGTTCGGTGATCTCCAGCCGCCGCGCCAGTTCCTCGATGACCGGATCGGTGATGTAGCCGTACTCGTCCTGGGTGTAGAGCAGGAACGGGACAAGCAGTGAGCGCTTCGCCGGGTAGTGGGTGATCATGTCCGAAAACCGCGCTTCGAGTTGTTCGCTAAATTTCATGTGCCTCTGGAACCTGATGATGCGCGCTGCATCCGCTGGTCAAGAATGAAAGTTCCGTAGAACTTCCGAAAATTACGGTTCGAAAATCTCGTGCAGCATCCACTCGGCAAGGCCAGAGGGGTCCGAGCATTCGCTGGGAATTCCGTCCGCCTCGAAGCCATCCGGCGAATTGTGCAACGTGGCCTCATAGGGGTGCGAACCCATTACGTGAATAAAGATCGTTCCGGGCAATGAGGTGCAGCTGGCGGCTACCGTCTTGTAGCCGTTTGCGACCTGAACATCTTCGCCGTTGGGCGTGACCACGATAGGGAACTTGAAGCCCTTCGGGGACTCACGGTTGAACTCGCCGGCCTTCTGCTGCAACAGGTCGATCAGGTCGAGGGCAAAGTCGCTCTGCCCCTCGCTGCGCTGGCTGACAATGTGTGCAAACTGCGTTCCCCAGGACTCCAAATCGCTCTCCGTTCCAGCGCTCCACGTTTCTTCGTTTACGTCTCTAGTTGTTCACTTACTCTGGCGGCCCCGAGGCTTCTTAAGTGCCGACCCTCAGCGGCTAAAGCCGCGTAAAAAGCGCCTTTCTTGCGGCACGACTGAAGTCGTGCCCTTTCAAACCGGCTATGAGGCCACCTCTAGCGGTCAACGTCGCCCAGCACGATGTCGATGCTGCCGATGGCGGCGACCACGTCGGCCAGCAGATTGTGTTCGCACATCACCCCGATGGCATTCAGATTGGCAAACGAGGGGCTGCGCATATGGACTCGATAGGGCTTGGCGGTGCCATCGCTGACGACGTAGTAGCCCATCTCGCCGCGCGGTGATTCCACTCCCTGATAAACCTCGCCTTCGGGAACCGTAAAGCCCTCGGTGACGATCTTGAACTGATGGATCAACGCCTCCATCTGGGTCTTCATCTTTTCGCGGTCGGGAAGCACGATCTTGGGCGCGTCGGCCTTGATGGGGCCGTCGGGCAGCTTGGCGATTGCCTGCTTCACCATGCTGATGGACTCGCGCAGCTCCGCCATGCGTACCTCATACCGGGCAAAAACGTCTCCCTCGGTGGCAACCGGAACCTTGAACTCCAACTGCTCGTAGCCGCCGTAGGGCATGTCGCGGCGAAGGTCCCAATCGACTCCGCTGCCGCGTGCCGTGGGGCCGCTGAGCATCAGGTCAACGGCATCCTGCCTGGTGATGATCGCAACTCCCTTGGTACGGCCCCGCCAGATCGGATTGTTGGTCAGCAGGTCCGAGTACTGGGTGATGCGGTCGGGAAAATAGTTGGCGAAATTCTTGATGTAATCGAGGAAGCCCAGCGGCAGATCCATGGCGACGCCGCCTATCCGGAAATAGGAGGTCATCATGCGCTGGCCGGCGACCATCTCGAACATCTTGAGAATCTCTTCGCGCTCGCGGAAGCAGTAGAGGAATACGGTCATCGCGCCGATGTCCAGCGCGTGGGTGCCGAGCCAGACCAGGTGCGAGTTGATGCGGGTCAGCTCGTTGAGCATCAGCCGAATCCACATGGCGCGCGGCGGAATCTCCAGTCCCAGCAGCTTCTCCACGGCCAGCACATAGGCGAAGTTGTTGGTCATGGGACAGAGATAGTCGATGCGGTCGGTCATGGGGATGACCTGCTGGTAGAACTTGGCCTCGCAGGTCTTCTCAATGCCGGTGTGCAGGAAGCCGATGTCGGGACGGACGCGCACGATGGTTTCGCCGTCGATTTCCAGCAGCAGGCGCAGCACGCCGTGGGTTGAGGGGTGCTGCGGGCCCATGTTCAGGACCATGGTCTGGTCGCCGTCGACGGTTTCCACAACAGGCGCGGAGTTGAACGGATCGATGCCGGGCATTAGCGGTATCCCTCGACAGGGTAGTCCTTGCGCAGCGGATGACCTTCCCAGTCATCCGGCAAAAGAATGCGGCGAAGGTCCGGATGCCCCTGGAAGCGGATGCCGAACAGGTCGAAGACCTCGCGTTCGAAGGGCGAGGCGCCGGCCCACAAGGGGGTCACCGACTCGACGTAAGGATCGGTCCCGTTGATTTTGACCTTGACGCGGAGCCGTTCGCGGCGCTGATAGGAGAGCAGCGAGTAAACCACCTCGAAGCGCGGCTCGGAGGGGAACCAGTCGAGCGCGGTGAGGTCGGCCAGATTATCAAACGTCGTGCTGCTGGAGGTACGCAGCAGCTTCAGGGCGTCGATCAGATGAATGGGCTCGATCCAGAGGGTGAGTTCGTCGCGATCGAATTTGGCCGCCTGGAGCGCCTGGGGCATGCTGTCAAGCAGGCAGGCAACGGCGGGACGCACCTTCAGCAGCTCTAAATCGGTAACCGCAGGTTGTAGGGCCATAGGATTCAGAGCGCCTCGTCGCGCGAAGGTTTATTCCAGTCCAAAACACCCTTCTGCCAAACGTAGAAGAAGCCGACCAGGACGATCAGGACGTAGGTCATCATCTCCCAGAATCCAAACATTTTCAGCTTCTTCAGGAGGATCGCCCAGGGGTAGAGAAAGACCGCCTCCACGTCGAAGAGGATGAAAAGCATTCCGACGAGGTAGAACTTGACACTGAACCGCTGGCGAACGTCGCCGATCGGTTCCATGCCGCATTCATAGGGAGACATTTTGCTTTTGTTGGCTTTGTGCTGGCCGACCAGATAGGACAACGTCACGATGGCGGCTGCCAGCAGGCAGGCCACGGTAAAGTGAATGAGCAGAGGTAGATACCTTGCAAAATAGTTGTCGGTCATAACAGTGATGTTACGGAAGCCCCAGAATCCCACATCTGTGATCGAGCAAGTATGATATTGCTTTTTTACATTGTCAAGCAAATCAGCTTCGCGTTGCCGGTGCGGGACGATGCGTCGATGAGAGTGTGTCTGCGAACCACGATGAAACGTTAGTAACGTTGTAGAATCAGCGGCTGGTAATTGACAATCTGTCCTGGTACTTCACAGCCAGGATGCCGGACATGGTCCTACTCCATGTTGGGCGGCCTGTAACGGGCGCGAGATCCGATGATCTTCGGTTTTAATACCGACATTGCAGCCGAAGGCACGGTCTACCACGTGCAGACCGAGGTGCGTGAGCAGGATGCGCGTCTGGAGTCGCAGGTGTTCGTGCGGGGACGCTGCATCGGCAAGCGTGCCGTGGTCCTGCCTCCCGAGGCCACCCAGGAAGAAATTCAGGAACTGGCCCGGGCTCAGCACCGCTGGGTTGTGGAAGCCGTACGCGGCGGTTTTGTGGACGATGCGCTCGACCAGGAAATGCCGACCCATGAGACGACGAGCCAGAAAACGGCCGAAGAACTGACGGTGGAGTTGATGGGCTCGCAGCGGGTATCGGCGGAGATCGTGATCCTTCGCTTCCGGGTGTTCTCGGGTGGCTTCGTTGCCGGGCACGCAGAAGTGGCGGCCAGTTGGAAGATCGAGTCGGCCGCCGTCGCGCTGCCGAGCGTGTTTACCAATGACGCGGGTGTGGCCGAGATGCGTGTTGGGTTGGCAGGCGGCGAGGCAGAGCTGGAAGTAAAGGCGCGGCTGGAGGGCCGGGAAACATCCCGGCGCTTTCTGATCAAATCCGCGAAAACCTGAGGCGCGCAGCAGGTAAAATCAGGGCATGAAAGCTGCAAGCGCATGGGCGTTGGGCTTGGCCGTGGCGCTGGGTTGCCCGGCGGCAGCGCAACAGGCGCCGCGTCCCCAGGACACCGCAGGGCAAGCCGACGGCCCGATGACGGAAAATCCGCGATATAACCAGCAACCCCCGGCCGGCAGCGCTCCTCCGCGGAGCGATGCGCCTCCGCTCGGGGCCAATGAGAGCAGCAGCAACCAGACGCGCATCGACCTGTCTCCGCCGAAGGCCGACGAGTTGGCGCACCCCGAAAGCGGGCGCGCGGCTGATGACGCAACCGGAGTGCACGAGTGGAATCCGCTGCGTGCGATGAAGGACGTCGAGGTCGGCGACTTCTACTACAAAAAGGGGAACTACGCGGCGGCGCTCGCCCGCTTCCGCGAGGCCCTGCTATACAAGCCGCGCGACGCGGTGGCCACCTTCAAGCTGGCCCAGACCCTGGAGAAGAGCAAGCAGTTCGAGCAGGCGCGGGCGCAGTATGAGGCGTATCTTGAGATTCTCAAGGACGGCCCGAGCGCGGGCGAGGCAAAGAAGGCTCTGGAGCGGTTGCCAAAGCAATAACCGGGGGCGTGCGATGGAGTGGCTGGAGCGATTGCGCAGCGAGATCGAAGAGACTGCCCAGGGACTGAGTGCAGCGGACTTCCGCCGCGCGCCGCAGGGCCGCTGGAACACCGCCCAGATTCTGGAACATCTGGGGCACAGCTACGGCGCCACGGCAAAGATGCTGGAGTTGCGTCTGGCGGAAGGCGTGCGGCCCGAGGTACGTGCCGCGAAGATCTCCGAAAGGCTCATGCAGATTCTGGTGGTAAGCCTGGGATATTTCCCGTCGAGGCGCAAGGCCCCTGCCTTTGTC
Source organism: uncultured Acidobacteriota bacterium (assembly GCA_963742165.1). Taxonomy (GTDB): domain Bacteria; phylum Acidobacteriota; class Terriglobia; order Terriglobales; family Acidobacteriaceae; genus TOLSYN. Next base: position 216,534 of record CAVUKX010000009.1, read on the forward strand.
ACACCGCACGACGACGCCGGGCCGGAGGCGCTGGGGCGGACACTGAGCGGGTTGGAGCGGATGAAGGTGGCACTGGCGTCGGCAGAGGAGCGGTGGGGAAGCCGCGATCCGGTTGGAACCCACTTTGTGCTGGGGCCGATGAACCCGGGACAGTGGAGGAAATTTCACTACCTGCACGGACACCATCATGTGCGGCAGATGCGGGAACGGCTGGGCGGCAACTCCGCCGGGTAAGCGCAACGCTGCCAGAGCGCATCAGTCGGTCGCGTGCGGAACTCCGGCGTGCCGTGCTGACTCCTGCGCGTCATCCAGCTGCGAACTCAGGCTGACGATCAGATTGCGCTGGGTTGCAATCTGCTCGTTGAACAGGCGCTGCTGCTCCTGGTACTCGGGAATGGACGGTGTTGTGCCGGAGGTGCGCTGGAACTGGTTGGTGCTCTCCACCTGGTCGCGCTGAAGGCGCGCGACCTCCTGCTGCGCGGCGGCGATCTGCGCGCGTATGTCTGCGATGCGGTCCAGGTAGTGCTTGTTGATCTCCTCGGTGCGCTTGTCGAGTTCCAGTTCGCGTTGCTCGCGGGTTTTCTCCTTGCTGGGGGCGCTTTTGCCGGCTGCGGCGGTCTTGCTCCCGGCTTCTTTGCCGGCCTCGGCGGCGGACTCGGCCTTGGCGCCCGGCTCACCGTCCTTGCCGGATTGCGCCTTGGATGCATCGTCGGATTCGGCTGCGGGCTCGGCTGGAGCCGCTTCGCTGGACCGGCTGACGACATCGTCGTTGGTATAAACCTTGAGTTGGGGCGCTCCGCTTTGTTGGCGCTCTTCACGGACTTGGCGCGCCACATCTCCCAGCGATTGCGCATGGGCTAAAAGCGGGAAGGCGAGGATCAGCAGGGCAGGAATGCGTAGGCAGCGAAGACTCATACAAAACTCTCCTCGTCGAGTTCGTTCCGTATTGTAGCGCCTGCGCGACGGCGGCAACAGACGCCAACCTTGGCCGCAACTGCGGCCCGTGCAGCCCCTTAGACGGAAATCTGAAACAGCCTCAGGTAACTATGGAGCAATTGCATGCCGTAGAACCAGGCCACGATCGACATGATTGAGAGAAAGACGCCAAAGGGGATTTCCATGGTTTGCATGGCGGTCTGCGCTGCCTGCCATGCGCGCGAGGATGCCTCCGAACCGGAACTGGCGCGATAACGGGCGATGCGTTTGCGAAAGACCGCCAGCAGGACGAAGATGCCGTAGGCTCCCCCCAGCAGCGAAGCCGTGCACAGCACGAAGAGCGTGAGCAGCGGGCCGAGAAACGCTCCCGCCATGGCCATCAGCTTCACGTCTCCCAGCCCCATTCCCTCCGTTTTGCGCAGCTTCAGATAGACCAGGGCGATGGCGTAGAGCATGCCGGAGCCAATCGCGGCTCCCAGCAGCGAGTTCACCAGCGAGCGCCAGCCGAGTTGCAGATTGACCTGCAGCATGGTGAGAGCACCGTGAAAATGCGGCGGGAAGAGATGATAGGCCGGGCCGGGCACCAGAGAAAACAAGCTGAATAGGATCGCGACGGCAAGTCCCGGCAGAGTCATGGCGTCGGGGAGAAGATGAGTCTCGGCGTCGGTGAAGGTCAAACCGAGGAGCAGGAAGCAGAGCACGCATCCCTTGGCAGCCTCGATAGAGAAGCCGGCCTGCAGGAAAGAAAAGAGAAAAAGCAGGCCGCAGACTAGCTCGACGGCGGCGTAACGCGGGGTGATGCGGACGTGGCAGTGGCGGCAGCGGCCGCCCAGCATCAGCCAGCTGAGGACGGGAATGTTGTCGTAGGCGGCGATGGGGGTGTGGCAGTTGGGGCAGGCCGAGCGCGGCGCAACCACGGACAGCCCACGCGGCAGCCGGTAGATGCACACGTTCAAAAAGCTTCCGAAGATCAGGCCGAAGCAGAAAAATCCAGCTCCGAGAATCCACTCAGGGTGCACGCGCATATCTCTCTTGGTCGTTCGTAAGGCGATTATAGGAGGAACGGCGCGAATTCGGGAGTTACGAAAGAAGTACCGGAAGAAACAGAATGGGCCGCCGGTGGGCCGTCCGCGCGTCGGGCGGCGGAGTTACACTGAGTACGACGCAATGGGACCAAACCATGAACGAGATCGATGACAACCGTCCCTACATTGAGTTTGACAAGGTCAGCAAGGCCTTTGGGGAGAACGAAGTTCTGCGCGCGGTGAGCTTCGACGTGAAGGCGGGGGAAACGGTCTGCATTCTGGGGCGCAGCGGCGTGGGCAAGTCGGTGTCACTGCACCACATTATGGGATTTCTGAAGGCGGATAGCGGCCGCGTCTGGGTGGCACGCGAGGACATCACGGACTATCCCGAACTGGAGATGGAGCGCATCCGGAAGAAGGTCACCATGGTCTTCCAGAATGGCGCGCTGTTCGACTCGCTGAGCGTGGGCGAGAACGTCGCCTTCCCGCTGCGCGAGCGGGGCGACCTGGACGAAGCGCAGATCTACCAGATCGTGGATGGACTGCTGGAGATGATGAACGTGGGGAGCTATCGCGAGCAGCTTCCGTCCGGCCTTTCCACGGGCATGAAGCGCTCGGTGGCGATTGCCCGCGCGCTGGCCGCGCAGCCCGAGGCGATTCTGTATGACGAGCCGACCACGATGGTGGACCCGCTGACGGCGCATCTGCTGGGCGACCTGATCAAGAAGCTGAAGCATCAGTTGAAGCTGACCAGCATTGTGGTGACTCACGATATGGCGCTGGCGAAAAAGGTGGGCGACCGGATCGTGTTTCTGCACGAGGGGCAGGTGGTGTTTATGGGCACGCCGGCCGAGATGGAAACCTCACAGGTGGAGATTGTGAGGGAGTTTCTCACCCTGGATTCGCTGGATTTGGAGTATTGGCGGGGCGGGCAGAGGCCAAGCGCGCCAGCTCCATAGCAATTTCTTGCGGGGTCATCCTGACCCTGAGCGTAGCGAAGGGGAAGGACCCCAGCGCGGCTCCGATCTGAAAGTAGGCCCCCAAAGATTTCAACCTGCAGGTTTTCACGTTGGCTCGCGGCCTCGACTCACAGCAAGCGCCGGATCGCTGCGAACGCCATAAGAAGATGGAACTGATTGAAAAGATGCGGGCGTCACTGGTGGTGCGAGACGCGCCGGGGTCCTTCGCTTGCGCTCAGGATGACCCCCAAAAAACCAAGAACAAAATCAACAGCAACGGCCCCACATCTGCTAACTGCGGCAGATATGGGGCACCCCTCTTTCCTCTGAATAGATCGGACGCTAGAAGCCCTTTGCCACCAGCGCCCCGGCGCTGAGGCCAACCTGGCGGTCGCGGACCATCCACTTTTCCAGGTACTTGGCGACGATGTCGGTCTCAATGTTAACCGGATCGCCGGGCTTGAGGGTGCCGAGGTTCGTGCACTCGACGGTGTGCGGAATGATTGCCACCGAGCAGCGCAGGCCTTCGAGTTTGGCCACCGTGAGGCTTATGCCTTCGATGGCGATGGAACCTTTGAAGACCAGGTAGCGCTCCAGTTCCGGATCGACCTGGACGTGCAGCCAGAAGCCGTCGGAGTCGGGGATGGGTTCGAAGGCTTCCAGGCGTCCCACGCCATCGACGTGGCCCTGCACGATGTGTCCGCCGAGGCGTCCGTGGGCAGCCAGGGGAAGTTCCAGATTGACCGCGGCTCCGGGGTGAATGCGGGAAAACGATGTGCGCACCCAGGTTTCCGGCGCGAGATCGGCGGCAAACGACGTGGGTGTGATGTCGAGCGCGGTGAGGCAGACGCCGCTGACGGCGCAGCTATCTCCGGTGTGCAGTTCGCGCGTGACGTTTGCGGCCTCGATGACGATGCGGCGGTTTTCTCCGCTCTGGTCGATGCGGGCAATGCGTCCAACTTCTTCGACAATTCCAGTAAACATGATGGCAGTTCCTCTTCTGGCGGATTCTTACGTTCTATAGCTGCGGCCCCAACGGCTGGTAAGGGTCGCGCAGATAAGCCTCTACGGCGAAGTCTTCATCGAAATGTTCAATCTTGATATGGGAGGCCGTCAGGCCGAAGTCCGCAGGCAGCGCGTTTTGTCCCTCAAGCCAAGGCACGGAACCCACCGGGCCAAAGATTCTCGGAGTGTAGAAGAGCACGAGTTTGTCCACCAGCCGGGCGCGCAGGCAGGCCCAGTTGACGGCCGCACCGCCCTCCACCAGCAGGCTGGTGATCTTCTCGCTGCCGAGCCGGGTTAAAACGCGGTAGAGGTCGGGACGGCCCTCGTGCGGCGCGGGTTCGGTCGCAGGACCGTTGTTCTCGATCTCCACCTGGCAGACATGCACGCCGCGCGATTCCAATTCCCGGCGCTTGTTCTCCTCGGCAAAGGAGCAGAAGACGACGAGATCGTCGTTGGCGGTTTCCACCACGCGCGACGTGAGCGGGAGGCGCAGGCGCGAGTCGAGAATGACGCGCATCAGTGGCCTTCGCCGGGGCAGTCCGCTGCGGTCGGTGAGCAGGGGGTCGTCGGCGATGACCGTGCCGACGCCCACCAAAATGGCATCGGAGGCGTGGCGCATTTCGTGCACGCGACGGCGCGCAGACTCGCCGGTAATGTAACTCGACGAGGCCGGGCTGGGATAGGCTGGGTCGGCCGCCTGCAGGGTGGGCGCGGGCGGGCCTGCAATCTTTCCGTCCAGCGACATAGCCGCCTTGAGTGTGACAAAGGGCAAACCGGTGCGGATGAATTGCGCAAAGCTTTCGTTGAGGCGGCGGGCCTCGCCTTCGAGGATGCCGACGGTGACTTCGATTCCGGCGGCGCGCAGCTTCTCAAAACCTTTTCCCGCGACCAGGGGGTTGGGGTCTTCCATGCAGCAGACCACGCGCGCGACTCCGGCGGCGATGATGGCGTCGGCGCAGGGGCCGGTGCGTCCGGTGTGCGAGCAGGGCTCCAGATTGAGGTAGAGCGTGTTGCCGCGCGCCAGCGGCCCGGCCTGTTCCATGGCGAGAATCTCGGCGTGTTTCAACTCCGCGTAGAGGTGGGTGCCGCTGCCGGTGATGCGCCCGCGCTCATCGACGACGAGGGCGCCCACCAGCGGATTGGGCGAAGCAAGAGCCGTGCCGCGCGAGGCCAGTTCCAGAGCCTGGCGGAGAAACAATTCGTCGGTGGAGATCGCCATGACTCAGGAGAACAGCGAATCGACGAAGTCGACCGCGTTGAAGGGGATGAGGTCCGTTTGTTTCTCTCCCACGCCGACGTAGCGCACGGGAAGATTCATCTCACGCGAGATGGCGATGACGACGCCACCCTTGGCGGTGCCGTCGAGTTTGGTGAGCACGATCCCGGTGACTCCGGCGGCTTCGGTGAAGACCTTGGCCTGCTGCAGGCCGTTCTGTCCGGTGGTGGCGTCCATTACCAGCAGCGTCTCATGCGGAGCGCCGGGGATGATGCGTTGCGCCGTACGATACATCTTTTCCAGCTCGGCCATCAGATTCGCCTTGTTGTGCAGGCGGCCGGCGGTGTCCACGATGACGTAGTCGATCTTGCGCGCCTTGGCCGCTTGCAGCGCGTCGAAGAGCACGGCCGAGGGGTCGCCGCCGGGCTTGGTCTTGATGACCTCGGTGCCGGTGCGCTCGCCCCAGATCTCAAGCTGCTCGATGGCGGCGGCGCGGAAGGTGTCGGCGGCGGCGAGCAGGACGGTTTTACCCTGCGCTCTCAGCGCGTGTGCCAGCTTGCCGATGGTGGTCGTCTTGCCGACTCCGTTGACGCCCACGATGAGAATGACCTCAGGTGGCTCGGCGACGACCTTCGGGCGGCTCTCTTCGGCGCGGCGCAGAATGGTGAGTAGCTCCTGCTGGAGCAGGCGCTTGAGTTCGCCGGTGTCGCCGATCAGTCTGCGCTCCACTTTTTCGCGCATCGCCGCCAGCACTTCGCTGGTGGTGACGGTGCCGAGGTCAGCGGCGATCAGCGTGGATTCCAGATCGTCGAGGGTGCGGGCGTCGATCTCCTTGTCGAGATACAGGACATCTCCGAGCCCCACGGCGAGGTTCTCACGCGTGCGCGTGACGGCCTGTTTCATGCGCTCAAAGAGCGTTGACTTCTTTTCCTCGGGCGGATTGAGGCTGCCAAATAGCGTCTGAATCATTGCGCTTTCAATTATAACGATGCCGAGGCGAAAGGCCGCCGCCGGTGCCGCGGCAATTTCGCGGAAGTTCTGCCCTGCGTAGAAAACAAGAGCAACCGCGGGTGGCCCACTCAACGCGCCCTTCGTTGAGTGGGGTAGGAAAAGCCCCACTCAAGCCAAAAGAGGGCTTGAATGGGCCACCCTGCCGCTGCCGGCCGCGGGTGCCTAGTCCTGGAAAAGTACGCTTTCCTGGGTGAGCGGACGATTCATGAGGTCGCGGATGGCTTCGCTGGGGGCCTTGCCATGCTGCAGGATGGCGTGCATCTGCTCGGTGATGGGCATCTCCACGTGCACCGAATGGGCCAGGCCGACGGCGGCGCTGGTGGTCATGACGCCTTCGGCCACCATGCCGTGCATGCCGCGGATGATCTCATCAAGCTTGCGTCCGTGGCCCAGTTCCACGCCCACGCTGCGATTGCGGGAGAGCCCGCCGGTGCAGGTGAGCACAAGGTCTCCCAGGCCCGCGAGGCCAGCCATGGTTTCGGCGCGGCCTCCGCAGGCGACGGCCAGGCGGGTAATCTCATGCAGTCCGCGCGTGATCAGTCCGGCCACCGTGTTATGGCCGTAGCCCATGCCATCCACGATTCCGGCGGCGATGGCGATCACGTTCTTGACCGAGCCGCCCAGTTCCAGTCCGATCACGTCATCGTTGCGATACACGCGGAATTTGGCGCTGCTGAAGGCTTCCTGCACCTGCGCGGAGAGCGCTGGGTCGGCGGACGCAACGCTGAGAGCCGTGGGATAGCCCTTGGCCACCTCGCGGGCAAAGGTGGGTCCGCTGATGGCGCACAGGCGCGGGGCAAAGCTGCCCTCGCCGTTGGTGAGCACGTCGGTGATGACCTGGCTCATGCGCAGCAGTGTCTCGTTTTCGATTCCTTTGGTGGCGGAGACCAGCAGCATCTCGGGATGGAGCAGAGGCTTCATCTGGCTCCATACGCGGCGGGCGTGGTGGGAGGGCATGACGCTGAGGACGATCTCGGCGCCCTCGATGGCTTCGGCCAGGCTCTGCGTGGCCTCGATGCTCTCTGGCAGCGGGCAGCCGGAGAGAAATGGTTCGTTGACGTGCGTGGCCCGGATGGATTCGACGACTTCCTTTTCGTAAGCCCAGAGCTTGATGCGGTGCGATTCGCAGCGTGCCAGTGCGATGGCCAGCGCCGTGCCCCAGGCGCCAGCTCCAATGACTGCAATCTTTGCCATGAAAATTATGCCTTTCTTGTGCCGAAGCGGCTTTCGGTGCCAGCCCACAGGCGTGCGATATTTTGATGATGACGGAGGATGACGAGCAATCCGGCGGCGGCGCACATAAGCAGCGCGGGAGCCGGAAACGTGTTCCGCTCCAGCCAGTACACGAAGGCCGGAAAAAAAGCAGCGGCCAGAATGGAGCCGAGCGAGACGTAGCGGGTAAAAAGCAGGACGATGGCAAAAATCAGCAAAGCGCCCAGCGCCGCCGCCGGTGCAAGGGCAAGGAATACTCCGAGCCCGGTGGCTACGCCCTTGCCTCCCTTGAAGCCAAGCCACACGGGAAACATATGGCCGACGAGGGCCGAGAGCGCGGCGAGTGCGGCCAGGGTGTGCAGTTGCGCCAGGCTGGAGGCGTGGATTTGGGGCAGCTTGAGAACCAGAAAAACCGGCAGCCAGCCCTTGAAAGCATCCAGCACAAGGGTTGCGATGGCCAGGCCTTTGCGTCCGCTGCGGGCCACATTGGTCGCGCCGATGTTGCCGCTGCCGATGGATCGCACATCCACTCCCTCAAACATCCGCACCAGGATGTAGCCGAAGGGAATGGAGCCGAGCAGATAGGAGCAGGCGATGACGGCAATCAGGACGGAATGACTCATTCTCACTTCCATAGCAGCGTGGGCATGCAAGCAGTGTATTCAGCCGGCGAGTTCGAAGCCTTCGAGTTTGCAGTAGAGCGCCCCGCTGGACGACAACCTGCTTTCGTAAAGGAAGAATTCGCGCGCCGTCATTGTACCGAACTCGGGGGCCGGACTCGAAGCCACATGCCGGGCAAGCTGTGCAAATGCGTCAGGAGGCCGCTCGCCGCGCACCGGACGCGGCCTTCCAGAGCCGTGGCGAGCCAGCGTGAGGTGGGGATGAAACTCGTTCTCCTGCGCAAAGCCCAGCGCTTCGAGCGATTGACCGACACTGCGGGCCAGAGCAGGCAGCGCCGGTGACTCAATCCCGGCCCAGAAGATTCTTGGCGCGCGTGCGTCGGGAAAGAAGCCCACGCCGCGAACCGAGAGCTCGAAAGCCGGCAGGTGAACCCGGCGCAGATGTTCGCGCACCGCCTCCGCCTGTGGGACTTCGCCGAGAAATTGCAGGGTGACGTGATAGTTGCTGCTGCGCACAAAACGCACGCCGGGAAAGCGCGGCAGCAGGGTGCGCACGTAATCGTCCAGCCGCTGCTGGATGGCTTCGTCGATATCGAGGGCAACAAAGAGGCGCATGGGGTTAGCGAATTCTTTTCGTAACTTCTTAGCGTAACTTCCGCCGCAGCAGGTCGAGCGCCAGCTGCGTGGCGAACCAGCGGATGCGGTCGCGGTCGCCGGAAAATCTCTTTTCTACGACCTCGGTGTGTTTGCCATCGGAGAGCGCCACGTAGACCAGGCCGACGGGTTTTTCCTCACTGCCGCCCGTGGGGCCTGCAACCCCGGTGACGCCGATGCCGAAGGTGGTTTTCATGCGCTGGCGGATTCCCTCGGCGAGCGCCGCAGCCACCGTGCGGCTCACCGCGCCGTCGCTTTCCAGCAGCAGCGGTGGCACGCCGCAGAAGTCGAGTTTGGCGGCATTGGAGTACACCAGCGCTCCGCCCATGAAGTATCGCGAGGAGCCGCTGATGCTGGTGATGCGCTCGGCCAGCATGCCTCCGGTGCAGCTCTCGGCGACCGCCAGGGTTGCGCCGCGCATCTGCAGGAAATAGCCGACAATCTGTTCGAGCGATTCGCCGCCGCTGGAAAAAATCTCATCGGCGAACTCCTCCTCCAGCAACACGGCCAGCTTCTCGATCTGCTCCTCCGCTTCGTGCCGCGATGCGCCGCGGGCCTTGAGATGAAACTGCACCTCGCCGGCTTTGGCCAGAATCGTAGTCTCGATAGCAGGGAACTGCTTGTAAATCTTTGCCGCGCGCAGGTCGGCAGCGGATTCGGCGACCATGGCAATCTTCAGCTCGCAGGTTGCCAACTGCTGCTCGGGTAACAACTGCTTCAGCCGCTCGAAGCAGAGGTCGTTGAACATTCCTTCCAGCTCGTGCGGCGGGCCGGGCAGCAGAATCAGCAAGCGGCGCTGGCCTTCGCAGGTGGTTTCGAGCCACTGGCCGGGAGCGGTGCCCCGGCTGTTCTTGAGCAGTTCGGCTCCGGCAATGCGGTCGGCCTGCTTGACGTTGTTTTCCGAGACGCGCGTGCGATTGGCGGCGGCGCGGGTGTACATGGCGGTCACCATCTCATGGTCGCGCTGCAACTCCACGCCAAGAGCCTGGGCCACGCACTCGCGCGTAAGATCGTCCTCGGTGGGACCGAGGCCTCCGGAAAAAACAATGATCTGGGCGCGCGAGAGCGCGATGCGGCTGGCCTGCAGCAGATGCTCGCTGCGGTCTCCGACGATGGTCTTGAAGATGACCTCGACGCCAAGTTCATTGAGCCGCCGCGTAAGGAACAGGGAATTGGTGTCCTGGCGGAAGGGCGTCAAGAGCTCGGAGCCGATCGCTACGATCTCAGCATTCACGCATAACAGTGTAAACCGAACAGTGCGGCGCTCCGAGTTTCGCGCACCCGGGCTTCCCGTTACCAACCATCCGAGCGTGAGATAGGTCACAAACCGGGTTGAGCTGGGTCACTGAAAAATAAGCGAGGGAGGGCTAGCGTGCAATGTGGATAAAATGAGTCCTGTTTATCGTATACTCGTATGCAACTAACTCGAGCTGCTGATTATGCCGTCCGCGTGATGATCCATCTGGCCAGCCAGCCAGAGGGAGCGGTTGTGTCCAAAACTGTGCTGGCGAAAGCCGCGGAGGCTCCCGAGAGTTTTCTCTCGAAGATTCTGCAGATGCTGGCACGCGCGGGGCTCATCCAGGCCTGGCGGGGCGTGGAGGGCGGGTTCTCGCTTCTTCCTCATGGCGCACAAGCGTCTTTGCTGGATGTGGTGGAGAGCATCGACGGGCCCATTGCGTTGAATGTTTGCCTCAATGCGAACGCCTGCAACCGTGAGGCCGATTGTGCCGCGCACCAGGTTTGGCTGCGGGCGCAGACGGCGATGCTGTCGGTTCTGCGCGAGGCAAAGATCGCGGAGATGGCGCAAGCGGTGAAAGCCTGCGGCAATGCGCGGAACATCGCACGCATTACCGACGGCGGCAAACAGAAATTGGAAGCGCCATCCCGGCAGGTTGGGCTGGCGGGAAAAACCAAATGCAAGGCAGGGCCGCGTTCGGCTCCCTCCGGGGCTGCGCGCGCAGCAGGAAAGAAACAAAAATAAATAATTGGGTGGGGTGTACTTCATGGACTCCGCTGTACTGATACATCGGCTGCATTTCGCATTCACGGTTACGTTCCATTACCTTTTCCCTCAACTGACGATGGGACTGGCTCCTCTGGTGGTGGCGCTGGAAACCATCGGGCTTTGGAAAAACAATGACCGGTATCGCCAGGCCGCGCGTTTCTGGGCAAAGATCTTCGGCATCAGCTTTGTCTTTGGCGTAGTGACCGGCATTCCGATGGAGTTCCAGTTCGGAACCAACTGGTCGCATTTCTCAAAGTTTGCCGGAGGCGTCATCGGGCAGACTCTGGCGATGGAAGGCACCTTTGCCTTCTTCCTCGAGTCGGCGTTCCTCGGGCTCTTTCTGTTTGGAGAGAAGCGTCTGAGCAAGATCGCTCACTGGTGGACGGGTGTCGCGGTCTTCTTCGGCTCATGGCTTTCCGGATACTTCATCGTCGCCACGGACGCATGGATGCAACATCCAGTGGCCTATCGCGCGACGGAGGACGGTTCCGTGACGCTGACCAGTTTCTGGGGCCTGCTGCTGAATCCGTGGGCGCTCTGGCAGTATGCTCACAACATGGCGGGCGCAGCGGTTACGGGAGCCTTTGCCATGGCGGCGCTGGGCGCCTACTACCTGCTCTGCGAAGAACATAAGGAGTACGGCAAGATCTTCGTGCGGGTGGGCGTAATCTCCGGCATTCTCTTTTCGCTGCTGGTGATTGGACCGACGGGCGACGGGCAGGGCCGCAATCTTGCCAATTATCAGCCGGCCGCGCTGGCCGCGATGGAAGCTCACTTCGATACCAAGTCTGCCGATCTGGTTATTCTTGGACAGCCGAACGTGGAAAACAAAACCATCGACAACCCCCTGGTCGTTCCCCACCTGTTGAGCTTCCTGGTGGACCGCGACTGGAAGGCGCCGGTGCGTGGACTGAGTTCGTTCCCCGAGTCGGAATGGCCGACCAACATCTCCCTGCTCTACTTCGCCTACCACATCATGGTTGGCCTGGGCACCCTCTTCATGGCTGTGATGCTGCTCTGCGGCGTTCAGCTCTTGCGTAAGAAGCTGTTTGAGACCAGGTGGCTGCTTTGGATTCTGATGCTGAGCGCGCCGCTGCCTTATATCGCCAATACAGCCGGTTGGATGACGGCCGAACTTGGGCGTCAGCCGTATCTCATTTATGGCGTGATGCGCACTATCGACGGATTTTCAAAGTCGGTATCGGCGGCGAACGTCTGGTTCACGCTCCTGGGCTTTATGGGTATGTACACCTTGATCGCAATCCTCTTCCTGTTCCTGGTGCACCGCGAAATTGCTCACGGGCCGGATCATCTTGAGGGTGCGATCGCCGCTCCCGTACTGGGCGGACATGCGATTGCCGGGGGGAGGAACTAACAATGGGATTCCTATGGTTTGCGATTATCTCCGTAATGCTCACCGGCTACGTCATTCTGGATGGTTTTGACATTGGCGTTGGCGCACTGCACCTGTTCCTAGGCCGCACCGATGATGAGCGGAGGAAGATGATCCGCTCAATCGGTCCGGTGTGGGACGGCAACGAGGTGTGGCTGCTGGCAACCGGCGGCGTGCTCTATTTCGTCTTCCCTCAGCTCTACGCATCCAGCTTCAGCGGTTTCTATCTCCCGCTCATGATGGTGTTATGGCTGCTGATGCTGCGCGCGATCGGGTTGGAGTTCCGCACCCACATCGACCACGGCATCTGGGCGAGCTTCTTTGACGGAATATTTTCCATCGGCAGCCTGCTGTTGGCGGTCTTCTACGGTGCGGCGCTGGGGAATGTGGTGCGCGGGCTTCCGCTGGGGCCGGACCACTACTTTTTCCTTCCGCTGTGGACCAATTGGAACGTGGGCCCACACCCCGGCGTGCTTGATTGGTACACGGTGCTTTCCGGCGTAGTCGCGCTGGTTGCGCTTTGCATGCATGGGGCCAACTATATCGTGGTCAAAACCGATGGCGAACTGAATGAGCGGGCCCGCAAGACTTCGCTGGTTCTGACTCCGCTTCTGCTGGTGCTCACCCTGGTCAGCCTCTATGCCACGCTCGCCATTCATCCCAATCTGCTCGCCAACTACAAGGCGCTGCCGATCGGGTTTGCGATCCCGGTGCTGGTGTTTGCTAGCCTGGTCGGAGTCTGGGTCTTCCAGAAGGGTCGGCAGGAGGTTCTGGCATTCGTTTCCGGAGCGTTGTATCTGGCTTTTATGCTGGTGGGAGCGGTGTACTCGCTCTATCCGGTCATTCTTCCGGCAATCGATCCCCAGTACAACTTGACCATTGAGAACTCGATTACGTCGAGCTATGCTCTGCAGGTTGGATTGCGGTGGTGGATTGTCGGCATCGTCATTGCGCTCGGGTATTTCGTTTTCCTATATCGCATGTTCCGGGGCAAAGTGACGCTGGAAGACGGTGGTTACGGCGACTGATTGAGCAAGCCGGGGTAACACCGAACGTATGGAATTTCCCGGGGAAGTGCGAGGCTGGCCGAAGATACGAATAGGCCATCCCGCAATTCCCCGGGAATGAAGTCAGCCGCTTTTTGTCTGACGATTGTGCTGCGCAAGAATGAATGAAAGACGGACTTAAATTTATCGGGAGAATGAGAGGATGAGTATGAAAAAATTTTTGCTAGCGTTTAGCCTTTTTGTAATCACCGCATTTTCACAGACATCATTCGCACAGGGACTGAACTGGGAAGGCCAGACCGGCGCGCTGCTTACGCCCTTCGCCTACACCGCTACCTCACCGGCAGGGTTTGGCAAGCCCGAGGTCGCATTCCATTATTTGAATACCGGGAGCGTGATCGGAAACGACTACCAGTTCTCGGTCACCGAGGGCATTGCCAAGCGCTTTGAAATCGGCTACACCGGCGCCCTCAGCTCATCGGGCAATAGCCCTGCAAGCCCGCTTTTTTCAAACGGCTTTAGTGAATTCCATGGCAAGTTCACGGTGCTGAAAGAAAATTCCTTCAAGTCTAAGTGGATCCCGGCCATTGCCGTAGGTTCGATCGGCCGCGTTGACGTGCAGCGTATCGCTTCGGCCGCTGGTGTTGGGCCCTCGACGAACAATGCCGATTTCTACATCGTAGGCACCAAGACCATCACACAAGTGAAGGGGTTGCCCTTCGTCCTGAGCTTTGGTGAGAAGGTCACCAACGCTCAACTGTTCGGCGTTGCCGGCGATGCCACCAGCTGGCGGGGACGTCTGTTTGGCGCGGCTGCGTTTGTCTTCAAAGCCCCGGCAAAGACCACCCTGATCCTCGGGTCGGAAGTGGTGCAGCAGCCTCATTACGCGGAAGGTCTCTCCCCTCATGACCCTATTACCGCGACCTTCCCGACCTCGCTGAGCTATTTCATCCGCGTGGTTCCGAACATCGAAGGCGCGCCGATGCAGATTGATGTCGGCGTCGCTCAACTGGGCGGCAACATTGCTCCGGGAGTGAATCTCCAGGCCCGTTCGCAGGTTGGCATGGGCGTTTCGTACCACTTCTAAACCCAGCTTCAACCATCACAGCGAAGGCCGCCTGCATGGCGGCCTTCAACTTTTCTCCGGTGTACAGCTGGCGTGCCGCTGTCCTACGGCTTCTGCGTGGGGCGGAGAAGGATTTCGCTGATGAACGATTGCGGCTGTTGGGTCACCAGCGTGGCGACCGCGTGGGCGACATCGTCGGGGGTCAGCATTCGCTTGGGATCGTGCCCCTCATGCGGAGTAAATTCGGTATTCACCGAGCCGGGGCTGACTACGCTGACGCGAATGTTATAGGCGCGCAGTTCCTCGGCCAGCGAGTAGCTGAGGCCGTTCAATCCCCATTTGCTGGCGGAATAGATCGCGCCGCCGGGCAGCGGATTCCTGCCCGCAAGCGACGAGATGTTGATGATGTGGCCTCCGCGCGCCTCCACCATGGCTGGGGCAAAGGCGCGAATGGCGAAGAAGACGCCGCGCAGATTGGTGTTCATGATGCGCGCCCAGTCGTCGGCCGTGCAGTCGAGCAGGGGCCGTCCCGTCAGGCTGATGCCTGCGCAGTTGACCAGAATCTCGGCGTGCCCGATTTCGCTCGCGGCCAGCCTCACCTCGGCCTCATTTTGAAGATCGCAAACCAGGGCGCGGCAGCTGCCATGCCTGGCTGCAATCCCTGCGGCAACCGATTCGAGCGCATCGTGGTTGCGTCCCAGGATAACCGTCTTGGCTCCCATTTCGGCAAGCTTGGTTGCGATGGCGGCGCCGATGCCCCGGCTGCCCCCGGTGACCACCGCGGTTTGCCCGGAAATTGCGATTGTAGGATTCATCGGCGCTTCCCCTGCCTGCTCCTGTCAGGATACGATTCCTGCATCGGCGTGCTGTGAATGGTACATCCTGAATCAATCACGGATGCATTCCGGAGCCCGGTGTTTGCATGCCTGGGCGGTAAGAGTGCTTGCCTTCGCCGCCAGCGCATCCCTATAATCGCGTTCACAGACATATAGGGCCAGGTTTCGCTCAGGATGGGTTAGCCGAGGGTCGTACCGCCTTCTTAAATGTTACCGCAGCGGCCGTGGGTTTTCTCCAGGCTCGGCTGCCGGTGAGTGGGTTGCAAATTCCGTATAGTCATTGAAGGAGCAAAAGAGAATGAAGAAGTCTCTAGTTGTGTGGTTGCTTGCCGCCGCCAGTGTGGCCGCGCAAGCGCAGGGCGCCCCTGCGGCACAGCAGCAACCGGCAGCAGGAGCCGCCGCTCCGGCCCAGCAGCAGAAAAAAGTGATCCAGGACCCGAACGAGTACAACGCCTACATCGCCGCCATCAACGCCACCGACCCGGCGAAGAAAGCGCAGATGATGGAGAGCTATCTGCAGACCTATCCCACCAGCGTGATGAAGGAAGACGGTCTGGAAATTCTGCTGAAGACCTACCAGCAGCTCAACAACACGGCGCAGATCAAAGCCGTCGCCCAGCGCCTGCTGGATGTGGACGCCAACAACCTGACCGCGCTGGCGCTGCTTAGCTATCTCGACCGCCAGCAGGCTCTGGCCGGCGGGACCGATGCCGCCACGGCGCTGCAGGAGGCAGGAGAGCTCGGCAGCCGCGGCCTGAAGGTGCTGCAGACTGCGACCAAGCCGGAAGGCTACACCGACGACCAGTGGAACAGCATGAAGACTTCGTTCCGCGAGATCTATCTCGGCTCGGTTGGGCACGCCGCACTGCAGGCCAAGGACTACGCCACGGCGCAGCAGGACCTGAAAGAGGTTGTGGCCCTGCAGCCAACCGACGTAAACAGCATCTACCTGCTGGCGCTGGCCTATCTTTCCCCGAAGCCGCCGGTGGTGGATGGCCTGTTCTGGATTGCCAAGGCCGCCGGAGGCGCGCCCCAGCTGCTGCCCTACGCCAAGAATCAATATGCCCGCTATCACGGCTCCGAGGACGGCTTCGATGCGTTGCTGGCTTCGGCCAAGACAGAAGCGACGATTCCCGCCGGATTCACCGTGACGCCGGCGCCCTCGGCCGCCGATCAGGCCGCCACGATGCTCAAGAAGGACGCGCCGGAGAAGCTCTCTTTCGCCGAGTGGCAGTTCATTCTGACCAACGGCAACAAGGATGCCGTGGATCAGGTTTGGACGGCAATCAAGGGCAAGCAGGTGCAACTGGTAGCCGTTGTTGTCGAGGCAGCCGCCGATTCGCTGAAATTGGCCGGCAGCGTGGACGACATCGATGCCAAGAAGGCCGACATTACTTTGAAGTTGAAGGAACCGCTGGCAGCGGGCCGCATCCCGAAGGCAGGGGACGAGCTTACCGTGCAGGGCGCACCCAGCGAATTCACGCCAGGCGACAATTTCAATCTGGTATTTTCAGACGGCGAAGTGCTGAAAGGCCTGCCGGAGGCGACGAAGAAGCCCGCAGCCGGTGTGCATCACAAGGCAACTCAATAAGCATCGCGCGTTAACGGCAAAGAAAAGAAGGACGGCCTATGAGCCGTCCTTTCTTGTTGCGTGCCAGTAGCCGGACAAGTCATCCGCGCCGTTAACGCGCGATCTTACTTTCCATGGTGATGTTTTTTTCGCTTCTGGGCGGTCGGCGGCTCCCGGCGCGCACTGCGCGCACATCGAGTTCCAGCTCCGTGATCGTCCGGCTCAGGGTGTTGCGATGCATTCCCAACTGCTTCGCCGCTTTACATTGATTGCCGTTGTTCTGTTCCAGTACCGTAAGTATGAATCGCTTTCTAAATTCACGCACAGCTTCGGAATAAAGAATTCCGCTCTGGTACATCTGCGTTACTAGAGCCGCAAGCTGGTCTTTCACCCAGGGCCTCTCTTTCCTCTCGATCAATAAAGACAAGTGTTGCAGCCTGCACCCGTGTCGCCGGTACAGTCCATTTGCATCCTCGTTACGTACGGACGGCGTTCTATAAAACTTTGCCAACCCTGCGGCTGGCCTGGCTGCTGTTGTTGCGGAGCCTGTCCAGCGCGTTCACTCCGTCCCGGAACTTCACTTTCAGCTCGTCCGGCCCGGCACAGACTGCGGCGCGGCCGGCTACTAAAAAATATTGCCCCAGGCTGGACGAGGCCAGTGCGGGGGACGACGGCAGAAAGCTCGCCATGGCCATCACCAGTACCATCACCGCAATCGCGCCGCGCAGAAATCCGAATGCTCCGCCCAGCAGCCGGTCAAACCATCGCAGGCCCACGGTCGTGGTTGCCCAGCGCGCAATGCGCCCGGCGATGCCGGCCAAAATCACTACCGCTACAAAGATCAGCAGGAAGCCGGCGCCGCCGGCTACCAGATCGCTTTTCACGTAGGGTGCGATGTAGCGCGCCACCACGGGATATTCCCATGCCGCCAGCAGGTAGCCGAACACGGTGCCCACCAGAGAAAAAAACTCAAAGACAAAACCTTGGGCCGCGGCATGCAGCACCGAGAGCACAAGGACACCCACAATCACCCAGTCCAGAACGTTCATGCTAGCCAGGTGGCAGTTCCTGCCCGGTCAGAAGGCGATACGCTTCCACATACTTTGCGCTGGTATTGTGCTGTACCAGCTCCGGCAGAGCCGGGGCCGGCGGCTTTTTCTCCCATCGAATCCCTTCCAGATAGTCGCGCACATACTGCTTGTCGTAGCTTAGCTGCGGCTTTCCCGGAGTGTAGCTGTCGGCGGGCCAGAAGCGCGAGGAATCGGGCGTGAGCACCTCGTCGGCCAGCAGCAATCCATTGGCCGTCTGCCCGAACTCGAATTTGGTGTCGGCGATGATGATGCCTTTGGTCAGTGCGTAGTCGGCGGCCTTGTTGTAAATGCTCAGGCTCAGCTTGCGCAGGGTCTCGCTGTCGGCGCTGCCCACGTGCTTCACCATCTCGTCGAACGAAATATTCTCGTCGTGCCCGCTGGCTGCCTTGGTGGCCGGAGTAAAGATCGGCTCGGGCAGCTTGTCGCTCTCCTGCATGCCCTTGGGAAGCTGGATGCCGCAGACCGCGCCGGTCTGCTGATATTCCTTCCAGCCTGAGCCGGAAAGATAGCCGCGCACCACGCACTCCACCGGATACATCTCGGCCCGCACCACCAGCATGGAACGGCCGCGCAGCTCCGCGGCGTATTTCCTCAGCGGCTCCGGGTACTGCTCCACATCGGCGGTCACCAGATGGTTGTGCACGATGTCTTTGAGGAACTCGAACCAGAACAGCGAAAGCTGCGTCAGCACGCGTCCCTTGTTCGGAATGCCGGAGGCCAGAACGTAGTCAAAGGCAGAGATCCGGTCCGTGGCGACAAACAGCAAACGCTCGCTGTCGGCACGGTACACGTCGCGCACCTTCCCGCTGGCATGCAGATGCAGGTCAGGGAAGTCGGTGCGAAGAAGAATGGGGTCGCCTGATTTAGTAGTCACGGTTGTTCGGGATGCTCAAGAATAGGATTCTAGCCCGTGGATCAAGTTTGTCAACGGTGGCGAAAATATCACTGCCGGAGGGGATGGAAAAAAGTTTTACAAACCAATTGACAAGCGAGGGTGAAATACGCCCACCCGCATAAACACGAGGGTTGCGCGGGTCAGGCAGGGTGTGCGGAACCGGCCCGCAAGCGCGCAAATGTTTGTAACCTTCTAATCACAATCCCCGGCGGTTGGGCAACCAGAGATGCGGAATTTTTCGGTCATGCCCATTTCTGCCTGCGCAGTGTACCAATTCGCGGCGGCGGCGCCCCTGTTGAACGCTGTTCCCCAGGGGCGTCTCCGGTTTTGGACTAAGCCGTTGCCGCCTGGAGCTGTTCGTGCTCCACGCCAAAGCGCACGCTGACGATGCGCGATACGCCCGGCTCCTGCATGGTGACGCCGTAGAGCACCGGCGCCATGCTCATGGTCTTCTTGTGGTGAGTGATGATGATGAACTGGGTTTCCATGCTCATCTCGCGCATCAGCTCGCCGAAGCGGGTCACGTTGGCCTCGTCCAGCGGCGCGTCCACTTCGTCCAGGATGCAGAACGGCGCGGGCGCGTATTGGAAGATGCCGACCAGCAGGGAGAGAGCCGTCATCGCCTTCTCGCCGCCGGAGAGCAGCAGAACGTTCTGCATCTTTTTGCCCGGAGGCGAGGCCACGATGTCGATTCCGCTCTCCGCCGAATTCTCCTCGTCGGTCAGCTTCATCCAGGCTTCGCCGCCGCCGAATAGCTTCTTGAACGTGCGGGTGAAGTTGGCGTTGATAATCGCGAAGGCATCGGTGAACTTGGTATTGGAGATCTCCTCGATCTCCTTGATGGTGTTCTGCGTGTTCTCAATCGCGTCCAGCAGGTCCTTGCGCTGGCTCTCCAGGAACTCGTGGCGCTGCGCGGTCTCTTTGTATTCTTCCAAGGCCATCATGTTCACCGGCCCCATGCCTTCCAGCCGCACTCGCATCTCGCGATAGGCGGCATCGGTCGCGGCCAGCTCCTCACCGGATTGGGTGGTGAGCGTCTCATCGGCAAGCAGCTCCTCGCGGCTCTGGCTCAGCTCCTGAACGCAGGTCTCCAGCAGATGTCCGGTGTCGCTGGCGGTCTTGGCGGCCTGCGCGTTCAACTCGCCGCGCCGGTCGCGAACTCTGTCCAGAATCTCGCGCGCGGCCTTCAACTCCACTTCGAGTTCGGCCAGACGGGCGCGCACTTGCTCGCTCTGCAATCCGAGTTCCTGCTCGCGGGCCTGTGCCTGCTCGCGCTCGCTTTGCCACTCCACCAGCCGCCCGGCAAGCAATTCGTTCTCCTGCTGGCGCTGCGCCTTCTCCGCCGCTGCGCCTTCGAGTTGGGCACGCAGCGAAGCGACGCGTTGATTCACCTCGGCGGCCATGGACTGGATACGCGCCAGCGATGCGGCGGCGGCGCGGCGGCGCTCCTCCAGCCCGGCAACGCGCGCCATGACTTCGCTGGCTGCCTGTGCGGCTGCGTCCCGCGCCAGCCGAAGCTCGGCGACGTGCTCCTGTGCGGCACTCATCTGCGCCTCCAGCTGCCGCCGCTCTGCCTCCTGCTGCTCCATCTCCTGCTGGCGTTCGGCGATAAAGGCCTCGCGGCTCTGGCGTTCGCCGGCAACGCGCTGCGATTCGCGTTCGTATCCGCCGATGCGTTCGCGCACGCGCGTCATTTCCTGCTCCAGCTGGCGCAGGCTATGGCCGCTGGTCATCACCTTCTGCTCGGATTCGCGGCGCTGGGCCTCGAGATTCTCCAGCAGAGAGGCGAGCGCGTGGATCTCGCTGCCGAGCAGTGCCGCCGAATGTTCCTGCGTGCCCAGCCTGGCGCTGAGTTCCTCAATCTGGTGCTGCACCTCGCGCAGGTCGCGCTTCATCTGCAGCGGACCTTCCGCCAGCTTCTTGCCGCCGGTCACGGTCACGTTGTGGAAACACTCGCCCGAGAGCGCAAGATAATACGCATCGGGATTTTCCTGGGCCAGCGCGCGGCCGATTTCGGCATCGGGAACGATGTAGCCGTTGCCGAGCTTGGGCAGAATCACCTCCAGCGAGGTGCCGAAACTCTCCGGTACGCGAATGCAATCCTTCAGCGGAACCACGCGGCCTTCGCGCAAGTGCTCGCGCATCGTCTCGTCGAAGACAAAGCTTGCCTCGCTTTGGCTGAATCTGGCCTGCGAATCGTCGGGATGCACGAGAAATGTCGCGCGCCCTTCCACGTCGCTGCGCAGCAGGTTCAGCCCGTCGTTGGCCGCATCCCAGGACTTCACCACCAGGAAGTTGAGCTCATCGCGGAGAAACTCGTCCACCACTCCTTCGTACTTGTCCTCTACTTCGATGAAGTCGGCGAGCACGCCCACCGGCGCGCTGGCTCCGGTCAGTTGCCCGGAGCGCAGCAGCCTGCGCACGGACTCCGTGGAGAAGCCGTGCTCTTTGATCACCGCTTCCAGCGATGCGCGCTTGCCCTGCAGTTTGGCCGACTCCGAACGCATCAGGTCCAGCTGCTTCTTGGCTTCGATCTCCGCCGCGCGCTTCTCCGCAATCTGCGCGCGAGCTTCTGCCAGGCGGGCCGCCAAAGAGTTCGACAACTCGGTGGCCGATTCGAATTCCAGGCTGATCTGGCCGCGCTGTCCGCCGAAGGATTCGACCTGATGATTGGCCGAGTTCAGCTCCGTCTGCAGGCGCTCGCTCTCGCGTTCGAGGGCCGCGATGCGCTCCTCGGCCTGGGTGATGCGGTTACGCACGCCGGAGGCCGCGTTGACCGCTTCCAGCATCTGGCGGCGCTGCTGCTCCTGGTTGCGCTCCACTTCCATCAGCCGCTGCGCGGCCTCTTGCGACTCCGCCGCGCGCTGGTTGCGCTCCTGCTGTGCGCTGGCAACGTCGGCCGCGGCGGACTCCAGCACCTGCTGGTTGGCCGCCAGTTCGTCTTGCAGACGCTGCAGCTGGGCCGTTGCGCTGTTGGCCTCGGCTTCTGCGGCGGCGGCGCGCGCCGTCAACTCGGCGCAACGCTCTTCGTTGTTCCTCTGCCGTGCGCCGGCCCGCTCCATCTCCAGGTGAATCTGGTTCAGCCGTTCGCGCGTCTGCTTGGCCTCGCTGTCGATGGCGTAGCCCTGCTGCGTGCGCTCTGCGTGCTCGGAATCCATCGCCTGCACGGCCTCGGTGCGGGTGTGCAACTCCTCGGTGAGCTGTGCCAGTTCGGCTTCCAGCTGCCGTGCCTGAGCATCGAGCTCGGTAAAGCGGCTGGCCAGCACAATGCGTAACTGTGCGCGCATCTCATCGCGCAGCTTGGCATAGCGCTCGGCTTTGGCGGCCTGGCGCTTCAGCGAATTCATCTGCCGGGTAACTTCGTCGAAGATGTCGTTGATGCGGGCAAGGTTCTGCTTGGCGTCGGCCAGGCGTGCTTCGGCAAGCCGCTTGCGGGTCTTGAACTTGGTAATTCCGGCGGCCTCTTCGATGATGTTGCGGCGGTCGGTCGGCTTGGAACTGAGGATTTGGCCGATGCGTCCCTGTTCGATCAGCGCATAGGATTCCGGTCCCAGGCCGGTGCCCATAAAGATGTCCTGAATGTCGCGCAGGCGGCAGAGCTTGCCGTTGAGAAGGTATTCGCTCTCGCCGCTGCGGAACAATCGGCGGGTCACCGCGACTTCGCCTTTTTTGAAGGTCGTCTTGAACTTGCGGCGGCGGATTTTCAGGACCACCTGCGGGCTGCTCATCACCGCGTGGGTGCCTTGCTCATCGGGAACTTCGGCCTCATGGGCGGCTGCGGGAGTTCCCGCGGAAGCGGCGTCGGCGACCTCCATTTCATCGGTCTGGCCGGGACGCACCTCTTCGGTGTATTCCTCCACCTCGCGCTCGCGTTGGACGCTCAGTGCGGACTCGTCCCAATCCTTGTCAGGCATCTCGTCCTGAATATCGAAGACGGGCGTCTCGATGCGGCCTTCGTACTCCTGCGGGTCGATGAGGTGCAGCGTGACCTCGGCCATGCCGGTGGGTTTGCGCTCGCGCGTGCCGGCAAAGATCACGTCGGTCATGTGCGCGCCGCGCAGGCTCTTGGCGCTCTGCTCTCCCAGAACCCAGCTGATGGCGTCGGAGATGTTCGACTTGCCGCAGCCGTTCGGCCCCACAATGGCGGCAATACCGTCACCGTGGAACTTCAACTCGGTGCGGTCGCAGAAAGACTTGAAGCCAAGAATCTGAAGCTTTTTTAGTTTGAGCAACTGTGTACTCCTTGCGCCCGCCCGGCGCTAGCGGCCGGATCGGCGTCTTTTGCCGCGTACCCGCCTAGCGCCGGCAACCGGAGCGGCATCGTTCGCCGCGTACCCGACTGGCTCCGCGCTCTGCTGGCTGAAAGTAGGTCAACTCCGGCTGGGAGCTGACTTCGTACGCGCGAGTGGTGGCTGGTGACCCGGAAATTCCCGAGGACTCCGCGGCACTTTGCCGGGAGATCCGCCTCGCAAGTTGATGCAACTTTATCGAGCACCGGAATGGGGAGTCAAGGACCAAAACACTATTTGTTGTAGGTCGCTGTGTAAAACCCCAATAGGTGCACCGTCCTTGTAGCAACAGCGACCATCGAATCGAAAGGTGCACAAGCCATGGTGCAACGTGCGAGACGACACGAGAATCCTGGCGCGTCGCGGGTGAAAACGGCGGGGAGAAATGACAGAGCATCTTCAGGCTAGGCGACCGGGCCGCCAAACGCAAGAAGCTGGATGCGAGCTCTTGGCCCGCTCCTCACCACCGCGTTGCCCTTCGAGGCTCCAAACCCGCTAGTGTAGTGCGTCACACAGGTGGACGCTTTTGATACCAAGTCTTGAAAGGGCACGACTTCAGTCGTGCCGTAGCGGTGGTCAGGAAAACTGCGGCTTTAGCCGCTGAGGAACCGTCCCTCAGGGCCTAAAGGCCCCGGACGCTTATTCCAGTGCGGCATGGCTGAAGCCATGCCCTTTCAAAACACTCTTACCATTACTTCCCTTGATTTGTGGCGCAGTACGCTAAAATCGCTGCGGGGAAAAGCGGTCGAGCGGAAGCAGGGTTTTGCCTTCGAGCAGCAGCGCGCACATCACCTCGGCGGTGACCGGGGTGAGCAGAATTCCATCGCGGTAGTGGCCGGTCGCCGCAAAGTAGCCGGGGATGCCGGTGGCTCCCAGCAGAGGGAGATTGTCGGGAGTTCCGGGACGAAGGCCGGTCCAGGCCTCGGCGATCTTTGCCTCGGCCAAGGCTGGAATCAGGCGCGCGGCAGCCTCCTGCAATCGTTTGACGCGGTAGCTGTTGAGCGATTTGTCGAAGCCGGCCGGCTCCACCGTGCTGCCTACCACATAGCGTCCGTTGCTGCGCGGAATGATGTAGCACCAGCGCGAGCGCAGCACGTGGCGCAGCACGCGCTGGGCTTCGCGCTGCGCCGGGTCCATGGCCAGCTCCTCGGGAAACGCCAGTGCGACCATGTGTCCCTTTACGGGAAGCGTGGGCAGCTTGGCTCCGGCGATTTTTGCCGCCCATGCTCCGGCGCAATTGACTACCAGCGGAGCGGCGTAGGAGGCGCGCTCGGTGAGTACGCCGCTGGTGTGGCCGTGCGTGGTAACGATCTTCGCCACGGTTTCCCCGCTGACGATCTCCACCGCGCGCTGGTGCAGCGCCGACAGCAGGGCAGCGACCAGATCGCGCGGGTCCACGGCGCGCTCGCGCATGGTGTAGGCGGGGTCGGGCGGAATGGACAGGCTGGGCTCCAGAGCGAAAGCCTCGGCGGCCGTGATGGCGCGGATGCCTTCGCTCTCGACAATGGGATGCTGCTCGAAGGCAATCACTCCGTCTTCGCGGAGATCGATAGCCCGCTCGGCTTCTGAGGCCAGTTCGCTGACAAACGATGGATACAGCTGCGCGCTGCGGTGGGCGAGTTCGCTGAGTTCAGCCGGGAGCACGGGATCGAGGTCGGCAATCATGCCTCCGCCCGCATGGGAAGCTTCCTGCCCAGGCTCGCGCCGGTCAATCAGTAGAACCTGCGTTCCACTGCAGGAGAGACGCCAAGCCAGCGAGAGGCCGATGATCCCGCCGCCGATTACGATTACGTCGTATGTTTTTTGCACTGCGCCATTGTAAATAGTGCTCGGCGGGAAGGCGAAGCGATTGGAGGCCGGTCCAAACCTGGGCGGCTTTACGAATGGGTGCGGGTGATTTTGCGGGCGCGCATGGCAGGCAGGATGCCGCCGACAAGAAGCCCAAATCCGATCAGTGAGACCAGCGGCAGCGGGCTGCCTTTCACCGGGAGAACCGGGTCGCCTTGCTTACTCAACTCTGGGGGAACTGGCGCAGCAGGCTCGGGAAATTGCGCACTGGAAACCACGGCGGTGGTTGTGGATTGCGCGCCAGCAGCGGGCGCCGCGACGATAGAGCGTCCATGGGCACCGCTCATTGCGAATGCGACAAACAGGATGGATAACTGCAAAAGCGCTTTCATAACTTTTCCCCGACTGTGTAAGCAGCACCTCATTAAGAGCACCAATGTCGTCAACATTGGTGCGCTGCTGGAGCCCCTTCGGGCGGTGGTGCCGTTGCCGCGAAACCGGTTCTGGCCCTGCTTTGCCCGCTCCGAATTTGCGAAAGGAGTGGAAGCCTCAGCGCTGCTGACCTATGCTGCTGCACGCAAAACACCAAAGGGTCCATTCACCTGGATGGCCATGGAATTTCCTTCTTTGCAATATGGGAGAAGTAAGGTCCACGTTGACCCAAATGATGCAAAGCGTGTTTGACACCCTTGCGGGGCGCTGGAAGAATCGGGAGAGTTGTTCATCGAACGGGAGAGCCCCATCATGCCTGAGAGCGAAGAAAGTCGTCCTGCGGAGAATCGAAGCAGCAATGCCGGCCTGATAGTTGGAGCGACGGTGATCGTCGTCCTGCTGGCAGTGGCGTTGTATCTGATTGTCAATCTGCGCGGCCGTGTGATTGCGCTGGAGGCAGCGGTGACACAGCAGAACGCAGAGACCAAGGTCATCGAAGAGAAGCTTCACCTGACCAACAAGAACATTGAAGAGGGAATGGAGGCGCTGGGTTCCAAGGTTGGAATGACCGAAGATGAGATTACGGCGCGGACCGCGGAGTTGAAAGCGCAGCAGGAGCGCGCCGCCGCCAAGCTGGCCGCCGCGCAGCAGGCCACAAACAAGGAAGTCGCCAACGTGAACTCCGAGGTAAGCGGAGTGAAGACCGAACTGGGAGGCGCGCAGAGCGACATTGCCAGCACGCGCAGCGACCTGGCGGCCACCAACGCGAAGCTGGAAAGCGCGATCGGCGATTTGAATGTGCACAGCGGATTGATTGCCAAAAATCACGACGAGCTGGAGTATCTGAAGCACAAGGGCGACCGCAACTACTTTGAGTTCACGCTGAACAAGAAGCAGCGCAGCCCGATTTCAACCGTGAGCCTGGAGTTGAAGAAAGCAGACCCGAAGAAGTCGCGCTTTACGATCAATGTTTATGCGGACGATCACACCATCGAGAAGAAGGACCGCACGCTGGGTGAGCCTCTGCAGTTTTATACCGGACGCGACCGGCTGCTGTACGAGGTGGTGGTGTTCAGCATGACGAAGGATGAGATTTCCGGATATCTTTCGACGCCGAAATAAGGCGGTGCGATTGGTGCAAAAAGGCTCGGCGATGCCGGGCCTTTTACGTTTTTGTGCCGGGCGGCTCCGAGGCGGCGGCGAGGAGGTTGCGGAGGATGGCGATGAGAGTGGGGCTGGCGAATGGTTTCTGCAGAAAGGCGATCTGGCTGTGGGGAAGGTCCTGCAGGACGCTGAGATGCTCGCTGTATCCGGAGATGAGCACGACGGGGAGGTTGGGCGCGAGCTGACGGAGGCGGCGGGTGAGTTCGACGCCGCTGATTTTGGGCATGACGATATCGGTGACGACGATTTGGAAGGGCTGGCTGTCGAAGGCGGCCAGGGCTTCCTCGCCGTTGCGGACGGCATGGACGGAGAAGCCGGCTTCCTTGAGCGCCTGGGTGAGGTGCTTGTTGACGAGCGCGTCGTCTTCGGCGAGCAGGAGGCGGCAGCGGCTCACGGGCGCGGCGGCAGGCAGCGTTGCGGCGATGGGCAGAAAGATGCGGAAGGCTGCGCCGTATCCGGGAGCGGACTCGCACTCGATGCGTCCGTTGCTCTGGTGGACGATGCCGTGGACGGTGGAGAGTCCGAGGCCGGTGGTTTGGGTGGTGTGTTTGGTGGAGAAGAAGGGTTCGAAGATGCGGCGGCGGGTTGCTTCATCCATGCCGACGCCGGTATCGGCGACGGTGAGGACGACGCAGGGCTCGGCGGGTGCGCCGTCGGGTTGGTGAGGTGCGAGCGGAGCCGGAGCGGTGGAGATTCGCAGGATGCCACCGGTGGGCATGGCGGCGCGGGCATTGTCGGCCAATTGCATGAGGACCAGGTTGAGCTGATCGGGATCGATGACGATGGGGGCGAGGGTTTCATCCAGGCGCAGTTCGATGGAGATACCGGTGCCGAGGGCGCGGTGCAGCATGGCGAGGGCGCCGTGCACACATTCGTTGAGGTTGACCACGCGGGGTTGCAGAAGCTGGAGGCGGCTGAAGGCCAGCAGTTGCTGGGTGATTTCGGCGGCGCGCGTGGCCTGGTTCAGGATGCCGTAGAGCTTGGATTGAATCGCCGGCGGCAAAGGCGAGTGCAGGGCCAGTTCGCAGGAGAGGCTGATGGACTGGGTGATGTTGTTGAAGTCGTGGGCGATGCCTCCGGCAAAGCGTCCCACGGCCTCCATGCGATGGGTGTGGTCGAGCTGTTCTTCGAGTTCGCGCTGGCGGGTGACGTCGCGGACATAGGCGAGCACGCACTCGTGTCCGGTCTCCGGGTTGATGCAGAGAGAGCAGGAGATGGAGACGCGGAGCAGATGGCCGTCTCGGCTGCGCAGGCGCGTCTCGATTTCGCGGAGGCTTCCGATGGCGCGCAGATCGGCCAGGTAGGCGTCGCGCTCGGAGAGATCAGGGAAGAACGATGCCGGGTCCAGAGCCAGGAACTCCTGCAGGGTATAGCCGAGAAGGTCGAGCAGGGCAGGGTTGGCGTGCTCGTAGCGGCGGCTGGTGAGGTTGAAGCGATAGATGCCGAAGGGGCACTCTTCGACGAGGGTGCGGTTGAGCTGCGCGGTGTGGATGAGTTTTTGCCGGGCCTCGTGGCAGGGGGAGACGTCGATGGCGGAGAGCAGACGGAGGCGGCGGCTGCAGTGCGGGAAAGGAATGGCGCGGAGTTCGACCAGGAAGGGCTTTCCGTGTTTGTTGACGTGGGTCCAGAGGGCGCGCACGGGCGCTGCGGGATAGAGGGCGGCAGGCTGTTCGAGGGCGGGACCATCGCCGCGGGGGCGCAGGTTGGCGAGGTTCAGGGCGCGGAATTCGCGGGCGGTGTAGCCGTAGCGCGCAGTGGCAGCGTCGTTGGCGGCGAGGATGCGCAGCGAACGGTTGTCGTAGAGAAACATGGGCACCGGATTACTGCGGAAAAGAATGTTGCGGAGCTCGGATTGGAAGTCGGAAGCCGCCATCGTGGTACCTGCCTTACTTTGCTGTACGAGGTAACGGAGGATTTGGGGAAAGACTGAAGCCCACGCCAAGTCCAGGGAGAGTTCAAAACGGGAGACGGTGCTCTCTAGGCGCGGACATCTGCCTCCCCACATTTGCCAGAAGCGGGCAAATATGGGCCACCCGTGGGGTTCAAAGCGGGTAAATCGATTGGCGGTTGAAAGGCTTGGATCGTCAGGGGAGATTGGGACGGGGTAGGGATTCTTCACTCCGTTAGACAGAATGACAGCGCAAAGAATACGTCAGGGGCGGGCGGGGATGTTGCGGAGCTCGTCGAGCAGGGCGGGGAGGGTGGCGGCCTCGGTGGTAGAGCCGGCGAAGCGGGCGTGCTGATAGGCGTCGGTAAAGCGGAGGACGGCCTCGCGCAGGGCGGGATCGTCGATGGAGGCGGCGAACTCGGCGGGCGTTTGGGCGGGGGCGCGGAAGTATCCGCGGCGCGCCAGGAAGCGGACCATGCGGAGATAGAGGATGGAAGCGGCAGAACGCGGCGAGAGCCGGGGAGAGCCGGCGCGCCAGCGGGCGCGGAACTGGAGGATGGCATAGGGAAGAGCGAGGAGCAGCCCAAACACGATCAGGATGATTCCGGCACGGAGCAGGCGGCGGGGATTGCTGCTGGCGGAGTGGTGAATGCGGCGTGCCGTCTCCAGCATGTGGTTGTAGCGGAGAGTCCACCAGCGGCGGAAGTCCGAGACACGGTTGCGGGTTTGGCGGACGGCGGCCAGCGAAAGCGCCTGCTGGTGGCCGGCGTCGTAGTTGACAATCCACTCGCGCCAGAATTCGTGGGCGGCGTCGAGGTAGAGCTGATAGCGGGTCCAGAGGGTAGAAGCCGCGGCGTCGCCGGCAGGAGTGGGGTCGAAGGTGGTCCAACCGGCGCCGGGGATGTAGGCCTCGACCCAGGAGTGGGCGTCACTGGCGCGGACGATGTAGTTGGCGTTGAGCTGGTTGAACTGCGCGCCGCGGAATCCCGTGATGATGCGCGAGGGAATGCCGACGGTGCGGAGCAGGATGGCCATGGATGAGGCGAAGTACTCGCAGTGGCCGCGGCGGCGGCTGAAGAGGAAGTCGGCGATCGGGTCGGCGGGCGGTTGCGAAGGCAGCTGCAGGGTGTACTGGTAGCGGGTGGAGAGGTAGCGCTCGATGGCCAGGGCGCGCAGGTAGGGAGTGGTCTCGGAGCCGGCGATTTGCTGGGCGAGCTCGGGGATGCGCGGGTCGAGCTGATCGGGGAGTTGGAGGTAACGGTCTTCTGAGGAGGACGCTGGGCCGGCGGGAGAAGCCGAAGATGCGGGCGGGTTGCTTCCCACCTTAACGCCGGAAGAGCACGGCGTGAAGGTGGAGCACCCATCGGATGGCTGCGCTGCGGCTGCAGGGGAAGGTGTAGGGTGCGCGGCAACGGATGCCGCTCCGGCTGCGGGCGCTGGGGCCCCGGCGATGGATGCGGGAATGGGAGCGTCGGGGAGGCGGGCGAGGGTGGTGGGCAGTGGGACGGAGACGTCGGAAACGCCCTCGTAGAGGGTGACGGTACGGTCGTGGTCGAGGTTGTGGAAGCTCTGGTCGTCATCGACGCCGATTTCCCGGAAGGGTCCAAAGAGAGCCTGGGCGGTGGGAATGGTGAAGATGATGGGGGTGCTGAGCGGCTCCATGAGGACGCGATAGCGGAGCAGATCGAGCTGCGGACCGTGAGCCAGGCGCAGATCTTCCCGGGCCGCGGTGCGGGGGTTGCGCGAGTTGAGCTGGAAGATGTGTCCGTAGGCCTGGGCGACGATGGCGGCGTCGCGGTGGGGATTGCTCCAGCGGTGGCCGTCGAAGTTGGTGAGGACGGCGCCACGCAGGCGGATGAGTCGGTCTCCGGTGGTGTCGCCTTCGATGTGGATGTGGGCGACGACCTCGGAGGACTGCTCGATGTGTCCGATTTCGCCGAGGTTGACCGAGTCGGAGAAGCCGGCGGAGATGGCGTCGCTTTGGGCGTGGCGGGAGAGATAGCCTCCGCTGATGCGGGGCATGGCGAAGAAGAGCACCGTGGCGGCGGCGAGAATGCCGGCCACCATGACCACGGTCGTGCGGGCCAGCGATCCGGAGAGCCGGTGCAGCGGGGAGATGGCCCGGCGGCGCTTGAGGAGTCCGGGAATGGCCAGCGGCGCAGTGTTGCAGGCGTCGAGGGCAGAGCGGCGGAGTTCGGTGGCCATGAACCAGAAGACGGCCAGGATAAGGAAAAGCGCAAAGGCGGCGAGAAAGGCGGAGTCGACGGTGAGAATGGCAGCCGACAGCACCATGAGAAACGAGAGCACGGCGAGGTAGGTGTAGTCGCGGTCGCGCTCGACGTTGAACAGCTTGACGCAGATGCCGAACAGAACGAGGTGGACGGCGGGCGCGACGAAGTCCTGCCCGGAGAAGAAAAAAAAGTCGAGCAGGAAGATGCCGAAGTAGATCACCGCGAGCCAGGAGGTGACGCGCCGTGGGATGACGAGGGGCTTCTGGCGGAGAAGAAAGATTCCGCGCAGCAGGAGCGCGCAGAAAACCAAGCCCAGGCTGAGCAGGTCGAGCTTGCCGGTGGCAGCCAGGGTGCCGAAGCCGGTGACGATCATGAGGAACAGCGAGACCTGAAAGAGATGCTCGATTTCGGGCGGCGCGGTGGGCGCGACGCCGGGCGCAACGCCGGTGGAGACAAGGCGGGATGGATTCGCCGTGGACATGGAGGACTCAAGTATAGAGGAGTAGTGGGAATGGCGGTATGTTACCGGGGTACCCGGTGAGGACGGTGCCGGTGGGTACGAGTTTTGGAAACGAAGACAACTGCGAAGGCGAAGTCAACAGACCCACAACTGCCAAAAACGGCAGATATGGGGCACCTGCGCGCTGCTGGCTGTGGCGCTTGGTTTTCCTCAGGGCAGAGGTGAACGATCGGCGGGGGCGTGTTAATATTCAGTCTGGTCGGACATCGGTCTTACGCGACGAAACCCCGCCAATCCCGCCAGGTCCGGAAGGAAGCAACGGTAACGGGCCGTTCCGTGCGCAGTGAGCTTCCGGTGTCCGGCTTTTGTGCGTTTGGACGCGGCGCTGGCTCGGCTGTCCAGGGATGGGAATGTAGCTTCCCACCTTAGCGCCGAAAAGACGGCGCGGAAGGTGGGGCACCCGGCCGTCACCTCAAAACTAGCCTCTCCTGTTGTTTTCCCGTATTGAACACAGCTCTTTTGTGGGAATTCTTTCTGCACCCGGCAGGTGTTTCTGTCTGCGCGTTGCGGCGTGGATAGCGGAAGCTTGTAGGCAGGAGGAAACGGCGATGCAGACGACCGGGATGGATGAACCGCGGAGGACGCTGCTGGAAGCGCTGGCGGCAGAGAGCGCGCTACGGGAGACGATGGATTCGCCCGAGCTCGGCTGGAGCGGCGATGTGGTGCGGCGGCAGCGGTCGGCGCTGCATGGGTTCAAGGTTGCGCTGCCGTTTGCGATTCTGCTGTGGACGCTGATTGCCGGGATTCTGTGGGTAGCGGCGCGGTAAGGCTGCGAGGATGAAAATTCAGGAGCTAAGACAAGGGCGAGGTCAACTTCCCCACATCTGCTGACGACGGCAGATATGGGGCACCAAAGCGACCTTGGGGCGCTGACGGAGATTTGAGCCGCTGCGGGGCTCGTCGCTCCGCTCGAAAGGCACTTTCAAGCAATACATTTC
This sequence comes from uncultured Acidobacteriota bacterium, assembly GCA_963742165.1. Taxonomy (GTDB): domain Bacteria; phylum Acidobacteriota; class Terriglobia; order Terriglobales; family Acidobacteriaceae; genus TOLSYN. Next base: position 248,285 of record CAVUKX010000009.1, read on the forward strand.
CTTTCTCATCATCTTTCCCATCACTTCAGGGAAACATTCTTCGCAAACATCCAATGGCAATTCCCAGCCCCGGTTAGCGAAACCTCGTGCTCCAATGGCGAAGCGGATTGACTGGCAATTCCGCAGCTGCGGCGGGAGTGGTTTACATTCGTGCCGGGGTGGGCGACAATTGGCTGACAGCTACTACCGGAGATTCGGAAGTTGAATACTAAGATTCGGGCCAAGATTACGGCTCTGGGCTCATACGTACCCCCTCGTGTTCTCTCCAACGACGACCTGGAAAAGATGGTTGCGACCTCCAATGAGTGGATTATGGAGCGGACGGGGATTCGCGAACGTCATATTGTGGACCCCGGGATGGCTGCCAGCGATCTGGCGGCGGAGGCTGCGCGCGACCTGGCGGTGCGTCACAACGTGGATTTGAGCACGGTGGAGGCGATCGTTGTCGGCACGGTGACGCCGGACATGATGTATCCCTCGACGGCCTGCCTGGTGCAGAAGAAGCTGGGGATTCCGCAGGCGTGGGGCTTTGACTTATCGGCGGGCTGCTCGGGCTTTGTGTATTCGCTGACCGTGGGCGCCAAGCTGGTGGAGAGCGGCGCGCAGAAGAAGGTGCTGGTGATCGGCGCGGATGTGAATTCGTCGATGATCGACTACACCGACCGGGCGACCTGCATTCTGTTTGGCGACGGCGCGGGCGCGGTGCTGCTGGAGCCCTGCGAAAACGGCGAGACGGAAGGCTTTATCGACTTCGCGCATCAGGTGGAAGGCTACGGCGGGGAATATCTGTATATGCCCGGGGGCGGCAGCCTGCATCCTTCGTCGCACCAGACGGTGGACCAGAAGATGCATTACGTGCATCAGGATGGGCCGCAGGTGTTCAAGTATGCGGTGAAGAAAATGGCGGAGATGACCGAACGCGTGCTGGCCAAAAACGGGCTGACGGGCGCGGACGTGGACTGCTTTATCTCCCACCAGGCGAATATGCGGATTATTACGGCGACCGCCGACCGGCTGAAAATGCCGCGCGAAAAAGTCATCATCAACATTGAAGATTATGGAAATACGACGGCCGGGACGATTCCGCTGGCGATGAAGACGGCGGTAGAGAGCGGACGGCTGAAGAAGGGCAATACGCTGCTGATAGCATCGGTGGGCGCCGGGTTTACGGCGGGCGCTTCGGTGATGAAGTGGGCGTTCTGAGGAAAGACAGTTTGGGATGAGACGTGCCCGCCATTGGCGGGCACTTTTGTTTGTGGGAAGCGGGATAGCGGCTCAGAGTCGGCAGACCTCGAGCGTCTGGTTACGGTAGGGGCAAGTTAAGGCGGGATCGGCGGGCTGTTCGAGAACGACCCAGGTGACGCCGAAGCGGGCCTTGAGGGATTGCAAGTCAGCAGCGGTGATGTGCCGCCAGTCGCGGTGATCCGGGGATTGGGCGGCCACCTCGCGCTGCCAGCGGTCGGCCAGAGCCGAGGACGAGGATAGGGTCATCACAACGCCGGAATCCTTGACGTTGTCGGCCAGGGCGCTGCGCAGGGCCAGGGCGCGGAAGCCGTGGCAGTCTTCGCCGGGACGGCGGAGGTAATCGGCGCCGAGGGCGAAGTATGCTTCCTCGGGCGTGTGGGTGCGGATCCAAGCGAAAGTCTCAATCCAGGGACTGGAGGAGTGGACTCCGGGAAGTTCCAGGTGCGGGCTGGCCGGGTAGGCGGCGCGCTCGGCGAAAAACATTTTGAGGGCGAGCAGCAGGAAGAGCGCCGACCAGCGCCAGCGGTGACGGCGCAGGACGTAGTCTCCAAGCAGGCAACCTCCCAGAAGAATGGTGAGCAGGTAGAGCAGGTGGAGATAGCGCATCGGCTCCAGCGGGCGCAAGCGTTCGAGAGCCGGAGGAAGCATGAGTACCAGAGCCAAGGCCAGTTGGAGGACAGCGTAGAGCGCAAGGCCGAGCGATAGCCGCACCAGCGTGGCTTGAGCGGCGACAGCTTGGTCTTGGATGGCTTGGGCGGCGGGCTGCAGGCTGCGGCGTCCGAGGCGGGCGAAGCAGGGCAGGAGAACGAGCGGCACCAGGACTTCAATCCACTCGCGGCCGGTCCAACTGGAAAGAACACAGTAGTGGTGCATGGCGATGGCCTGGCGGAGCGCCGGCGAGGCTGAGTCCGGGTGCAGCAGCCATCCCAGCGGAAGGGCGACGGCGAGCAAGGTGGCGGGCAGGCGGGTGCCGCAGCGCGGCCGGGACTGAGTTTGGCACGAGTAGATAGGCAGCGGCAGGCTCAGCAGAAGACAGAGCGAGAGGCCGAAGGCGGCCATGAGCGGATGGATGAGAAAGGCCGCAGCCAGCAAGGCGGCAGAGGCGAGGAAGCGGCGCACGAGGACGCAATCGATCGCGAAGAGCAGCAGCGCGGTGGCGATGGCGCGCGGGTATAGGTAGGGATCGACCAGGCAGAGCGCGGTTCCGGAGATGTCTCGCGTGAGGAGCACTGCGACCAGGGCGACTCCGCACCAGCGGGCGTGAGCGTTCTGGAAGCATCGCGAGGCGATGCGGTAGCAGGCGGCGAGGATGGCGAAGATGGAGAGCAGATGGCAGGCCAGGGCGATGGGCGCGACGGGCAACCGGGTGAACCGGACCAGCAGGGCGATGAGCGGCACGAAAAGGGTGGGCATCTTGGGCAGCACGAAGGCGGCGTCGGCGGGGAAAAGCGCCGGGTTCAGGCGGTGCTGGATGGCGGCCAGATAGATGGCGTCGTCCTGCGTGGCGGGATGGTATCCGGCGATGAGGAACGCGGCAAGGGTGAGGGCTGCGAGGAGGAACGATGTACGCAGACGCGAAGGGGGCAACGTTTTTCCTTTTTCACGGAATGGCCCGGATTCTAACATGATGGCGCTGTCGCACATTTTGCCGGCGGAGGCTCATCTGCGCTGAGCGGACGGAACATTGATGGTTGTAGCGGGTTCATAGAGTGGGAATGGAATCGGTACGCACTGCGTAGAGTACGAGAGCAACTGCAAAAGACATGAGACGGGTGGGGCATTGCTTCCCAGGTCAGCGCCGAAAGGCGCGGCGCGGGACCTGGGGCACCCGACGTTGTTTCTCTATAGTGGTTGTGAGGAAAAAGACGATGAGGCTGTTGCGGAGTTTGTTTCCGGCATGGATGAGTTTCGTGATGGTTTTCGGCATAGCGCTGGGTGCGGTAGCGCAGGAGCAGCCGCGTACCGGTGCGGGGGATCCCCCGGCGGCCACGGGCGCGGAGCGCGAGTGGGTTCCTGAGGGGATTGTGGCCATGGGACGGATGGCCAGCGGCAGGACGGAGTTTACGCTGGACCACACCATCCTGAAGTTTGCCACCATGCTGGACCGGAACAATCCGGATCTGCGGCGGGTGGTGGCCGGATTGAACGGAGTTTCGGTGCACAGCTTCCGCTTTCCGGCGGGCATTATGCCGGACCCGGCTCTGATGGCGTCGGTCAGCCAGCAGTACCAGGAGGCGGGGTGGATGCACCTGGTGAAGAAGCGCAAGAACGACAGCGGCGAGACAACGGATCTTTGGGTTCGTCTGGACCAGATGTCGATTCGCGACGTTGCGGTGCTGATGGTGCGTGCACGTTCGGTGGATTTTATTTCGGCGTCGGGAACCGTGTCACCGGTGGACCTGCTGCATCTGAGTGGACACTTCGGAATTCCCAAGATGGACCCGGGCGCTGCGGTGCCGGTGCCGGGGCAGAGGCCGTGAAGGCGATGTGACCGTGCGGATTTTTCGCTGTGTTTAGAATCGCAGCGAAAAACGAGCGTCCAACGCTATTCGCCGAACAGCACTGTTTCCCAGCGGCCAGACGGTCGGGCGACGAAGACGATGTGGCCGGGTGCGGTCTGAATTGGCGCGGAGAGTCTCGAACCGCGCATCCGGGCCGTAACCATCAGGCCCTCGCTCATCACGCTCTGCATCCTGCCGTGCACGTGGTACGGGCAATGCAGGCCAGGTTGGGTGAGTTCGACCTCGACCTCCAGGCTCTCCGGCGTAATGTGCGGCAGTTGAAAGCGCGCATCCCCGTTGGTGTCTGTTTTGGTATTCAGAGTCATCATGGTGTTGGGATTTGCGAAGTGAAGGTGCATGGTCACGAACTGATCGGCTACGGGCGTCCCATCTCTTCCGTTGAGAACCTGCACAACCACCGATTCGCCGAAGCAGAGGGGACAGAGGCATAGCGCCAATAATATGGCCAGGCAGTTCAGCGGGCGCAAGAGGATTCGCGGATTCGCCATGCTTCCATCTCCAATAAGTTGTTCCGAAACGGGTACTCTGGAGTATACAGCGGGTCCATTGTGGGAGAAAGTAAGATCTTGGGTACCGCTATTACCAACCGCCGCGGTTAGATTGGGGAATGTACCCGCAGGAATTGTCCATGTGGACACCCCCTTGCCCTGCTTCGGGTTCAACTCTCCAAAATATGCGCCGAGAGCATTGCTCTACGCAGCGACAGCTCGGAGACAGCACACACAGCAACAGCACCGACAAAGTCAATTGAGCCACCCAATCGAATTGCGGGCTGCCGACCAGCCCAGCGGGGCATGGCTGTTTCTCCAATCAGGTGCGGCAACGCTATAATGGAAGCACTGCACGGGCCAAGCTCTGGTAGGGAATTGGAGCCTGCGGCTACGGCGCAGAAGAAATTTGGAGGATGTTTCCTTGGGACCTCAGCTCACACCTGTTTTGAATGATTTTAAAGTTGCCGACCTCGCTCTGGCCGAGTGGGGGCGCAAGGAAATTTCCATTGCCGAAGCCGAGATGCCGGGATTGATGGCGATCCGCCGGAAGTACACGGCGGCGCAGCCGTTACGCGGGGTACGCATTACCGGCTCGCTGCATATGACGATTCAGACAGCGGTGCTGATCGAGACGCTGGTGGAGCTTGGCGCCGTAGTGCGCTGGGCGAGCTGCAACATCTTCTCCACGCAGGACCACGCGGCGGCGGCGATTGCGGCGACCGGGGTTCCGGTGTTTGCCTGGAAGGGCGAGTCGCTGGAAGAGTACTGGGAATGCACCTACAAGGCGCTGAACCATTCGGATGGCAAGGGGCCGGAGCTGGTAGTGGACGACGGCGGCGACGTGACGCTGCTGATCCACAAAGGCTATGAGCTGGAGAACGGCTCGAAATGGGTGGATTCGGAGTCGGGCTCGCACGAAGAAAAGGTCATCAAGGACCTGCTGAAGAAGGTGTATGCGGAGAACCCGCAGCGCTGGCATCAGGTTGTGGCGGCGTGGCGCGGCGTCTCCGAGGAGACGACGACCGGAGTTCACCGCCTGTATCGCATGAAGGAAGATGGCACGCTGCTGGTTCCGGCAATCAACGTGAACGATTCGGTGACCAAGTCGAAGTTCGACAACCTGTATGGCTGCCGCGAATCGCTGGCTGACGGCATCAAGCGCGCGACCGACGTGATGATGGCGGGCAAGGTGGCGGTGATCTGCGGACACGGCGACGTGGGCAAGGGTTCGGCGGAGTCGCTGCGCGGCATGGGTGCGCGGGTGGTTGTGACCGAGATCGATCCGATCAACGCGCTGCAGGCGGCGATGGCGGGATACCAGGTGACGACCCTCGAAGAGACTCTTGGCACCGGCGATATTTACGTGACCTGTACGGGGAACGTGGACATCATCCGGCTGGAGCACATGGAGAAGATGAAGGACCAGGCGATCGTGTGCAACATCGGGCACTTCGACAACGAGATTGAAGTGGACAAGCTGAACGCCGCGCCGGGAGTGAAGCGGACCAACATCAAGCCGCAGGTGGATATGTACACCTTCCCGAGCGGGAACTCGATTTTTTTGCTGGCCGAAGGGCGCCTGGTGAATTTGGGATGCGCGACGGGACATCCGAGCTTTGTGATGTCCAACAGCTTTGCCAACCAGACGCTGGCGCAGATCGACCTGTGGGAGAACCGCGATAAATACGGCAAGGAAGTGTACGTGCTGCCGAAGAAGCTGGACGAAGAGGTGGCGCGGCTGCATTTGGAAAAGATCGGCGTAAAGCTGACGACGCTGACCCAGAAGCAGGCCGACTACATTGGCGTTCCGGTGCATGGGCCGTATAAGCCGGATACGTACCGGTACTAGGTTTCAAAGTTTCAGAGTTTCAAGGTTTCAAAGTTAGAAGCACGGCAAGGTCAATTACCCCACATCTGCTGACTGCGGCAGATGTGGGGAACCTTTTGATAGGAATCGAGTGGTGGCCGAGGTGACCTCGGACCGGCATGGAATATTTGAGCGGCATAGGGGTCCTTCGCTTCGCTCAGGATGACACCTCAGAAGACAGGACGACACCTCAGAGACGTATGCCATGGATGTGAACTTCTGGAAATCGAGGAGAGTGTTTGTCACGGGGCACACCGGCTTCAAGGGGAGCTGGCTGGCCTTGTGGCTGCACTCGATGGGGGCTAGAGTGTGCGGCTACTCGCTCGACCCTCCGACGGAGCCGAGCTTGTACCGGCTGCTGCCGTTGGAAGGGCAGATCCGGTCGATCCGGGCAGATGTTCGGGATCAGGATTCGCTGGTTGCCGCGATGCAAGTGTTTGAGCCCGAGGTAGTGATCCACATGGCGGCGCAGCCGCTGGTGCGGTTCTCGTACCAGAATCCGGTCGAGACCTATGCGGTGAACGTGCTGGGAACGGTGCATCTGCTGGAGGCGGTGCGCAAGACTCCGGGAGTGCGGTCGGTGGTAGTAGTGACCAGCGACAAGTGCTATGAGAACCTGGAGCGTCCCGAGCCTTACCTGGAGCATGAGGCGATGGGCGGGCACGATCCGTACAGCAGCAGCAAGGGCTGCGCGGAGCTGGTGACGTCGGCGTACCGGCGCTCGTTTTTTCATCCAGCGAAGTGGGCAGAGCATGGGGTCGGCGTAGCGTCCGCACGCGCGGGAAACGTGATCGGCGGCGGCGACTGGGCTCCCGATCGTCTGGTGCCTGACATGATGCGCGCATGGGCAGTGGGCGATGCGGTGGTGATTCGCAATTCGGAGGCGGTGCGGCCGTGGCAGCATGTGCTGGAGCCTCTGTCTGGATATTTGCAACTGGCCGAGAAGCTGTATGCGGACGGGCCGGAGTTTGGCGAGGGCTGGAACTTTGGACCGGCGGATTCGGATGCGCGTCCGGTACGGTATCTGGTGACGGAGCTGGCGAGGATTTGGGGCAGCGATGCCAGATGGCGATTTGACGAAGCGGCGCATGTCCACGAGGCGCACTTGCTCAAGCTGGATTCATCGAAGGCCGTGGCGCGGCTGGGGTGGGCTCCGAGGTGGAGTTTGGATGAGACGCTGGAGCACACGGCGGAGTGGTACCGAGGCTATGATCGCGGCGAGGATATGAGCGCGCGCAGCCTGAAACAGATTGAAGAATATATGGAGCCGGTGCGCGCTGAATCGACGGGCGTTGGGTCTGCGAAGGTGTCGTCCGCGCCGGATGGGAGCCAATGACACAAGACGAGCTGCGCCTGCAGATCATGGAACTGGTTACGGAATACACCCGGCAGCGGCATGCGCCGCGCAAGTTTGTTGCGGGCGAATCGGTGATTCCTCCTTCGGGCAAGGTGTTTGGCAGCGGAAGAGGTTTGCAACGCGGTGGACGCGGCGCTGGACTTCTGGCTGACGACGGGGCGGTTCAACACCAGCTTCGAGCGCAAGCTGGCGGAGTTCTTGGATGTGCGCTGGACGGTGACGACGAACTCGGGTTCGTCAGCCAATTTGCTGGCGCTGGCGGCGTTGACTTCGACGAAGCTGGGCGAGGCCGCGCTGCAGCCGGGCGACGAGGTGATTACCGTGGCGGCGGGCTTCCCGACGACGGTGAATCCCGCGGTGCAGTATGGGCTGGTGCCGGTGTTTGTGGACGTGGACATCCCGACCTACAACATTCAGGTGGACAAGATCGAAGCGGCGATTACGGAGAAGACGGCGGCCATCATGGTGGCACACACGCTGGGCAATCCGTTCAATTTGGCTGCGGTAATGCGTATTGCGCAGAAGCATGATTTGTGGGTGATCGAGGACTGCTGCGACGCTCTGGGGTCGCGCTATCACGGACAGTTGGTGGGAACGTTTGGCGATATCGCGACGCTGAGCTTTTATCCGGCGCACCATATTACGATGGGCGAGGGCGGCGCGATATTTTCCAACGACAACCAGCTCAAGGTGCTGGTGGAGTCGTTCCGCGATTGGGGACGCGACTGCTGGTGCGATCCGGGGAACGACAACACGTGCGGCAAGCGCTTCCAGTGGCAGCTGGGAGATTTGCCGTATGGCTACGACCACAAGTATGTGTACTCGCACATTGGGTACAATCTGAAGATTACCGACTTCCAGGCGGCGGTGGGGCTGGCGCAGTTGGAGCGCGCGGATGGATTCATCGCGCAGCGCAAGGCGAACTTTGCCTATCTGCACGAGCGGCTGAAACCGTTTGAAGAGTTTTTTATTCTGCCCGAGGCGACGCCGGATTCCGAGCCCGCGTGGTTTGGATTTCCGGTGACGGTGAGGCCGGAGGCTCCGCTGACCAGGCTGGAGCTGCTGACCTATTACGACGAAAACAAGATCGGCAGCCGGCTGCTATTTAGCGGTAACCTGACTCGGCAGCCGGCGTATAAGGACGTGAAGTACCGCATCTCGGGGACGCTGACGAATACGGACATCATCATGAACCAGACGTTCTGGCTGGGGATTTATCCGGGGATTACGCGGGAGATGATGGACTTTGTGGCCGAGCGTACCGGGGCGATGGTGAAGCGAGCGATGGCGCGTCCGGTGAAGGCGCGGTAGAAGCAGGTTTCAAAGTTTCAGAGTTTCAAGGTTTCAAAGTAAGAGCAGGAGCAAGAGCCAAGGCAAAGTCAACTACCCCACATCTGCTAACTACGGCAGATATGGGGCACCTTTTGGGGCGGCGTCGGGATTCTTCACTGCGTTCAGAATGACACTCTTAAAAAAACTTATGAATTCAAACGGCACCTCCAATCTCAAAACAATGACAATCGAGAACAAGAACCTTTCGGCGGTGAAGCCTGCGAACCGTCTGCTTACGGACTGGCGCGCGGCTGTGCTGGTGCTGGTTGCGCTGTGGGCAGTGATCTACGTGGTGGGGTTGTCGTGGCCCCCACTCATGGACGACGTGGATACGGTGCACGCCGAGGTGGCGCGCGAGATGCTGACGCGTCACGACTTCGTGACGATGTACACCAACGGCTTCCGCTACCTGGAAAAAGCTCCGGTGATGTACTGGACGCTGGTGGCCAGCTACAAGACCTTCGGCGTCAGCAACTGGAGCACGCGCCTGCCGCTGGTGCTTGGCGTGCTTGCTCTGGTGCTGGCGACCTACCGCCTGGGAAGGTATGTGTACGGCGAGGCGGGCGCATTTTATGCGGGCGGCGCGCTGGTCACCTCGTTGGGCCTGTATCTTTTCACGCGCTTTTTGATTCCCGAAGTGCTGGTTGCGCTGTGGCTGACGCTGGGGTACCAGCTGTTTTTGGAGTCGCTGGAGCAGGAGCATCCCTCGCGGCTGACGTGCTGGTCCTTTGCGGCGATCTGCGCGCTGAACGTGCTGACCAAGGGCCTGATCGGACTGGTGTTTCCGATTGGCGCGATCGGGGCCTACCTGCTGCTGACGGGGAACCTGCGGCATCTGCGCAAGCTGCATTTGCTATCGAGCACGGTGCTATTTTTCGTGATCGCCACGCCGTGGCATTGGCTGGCTGCGGTGGCCAATCCTGCGCAAGGGCGCTCGCGCGGCTTCCTGTGGTTTTACTTTATCAACGAGCACGTCATGCGCTTCTTGAACAAGCGCGTGCCGCCGGGGTATGACACGGTTCCGCTGGCGCTGTTTTGGGGATTGCTGCTGGCGTGGCTGTTGCCCTGGAGCGTCTTTCTGCCGCAGGCTCTGCGCAGCGGCGTGCCGGGGCGGTGGCGCGAGCTGGGCAGCAAGGTGGGGACGAAGCTGAACCGGGTGCCGCGCGCCAATCTGCTGTTTTTGCTGTGGGCGTTGGTGATCGTGGGCTTCTTCAGCTTTTCGACGCGGCAGGAGTACTACACCATTCCGGCGTTGCCGGGCGTAGCGCTGCTGGTGGGCGGATGGCTGGCGCGTGAGTCGAGTCCCGAGGCGACCGAGCAGGAGCGCAGGGCGGGAAGAATCTCTTCTGTTGTGCTGCTGGTTATGGGCGTGCTGGGGTTTGTGGCGGGGATGTATCTGCTGTTCGTCTCGCATAGCGCCGCACCGGGCGCGGACCTGGCGGAGCTGCTGAAGAAAAATCCGGACGAGTACAACTTCTCGCTGGGGCATCTGATGGACCTGACTCCGCGGGCGCTCGGCTTGTTCCGCATCCCGCTGTTGGGGACATCGCTGGGACTGCTGCTGGGCACCGGATTGAACTGGCTGCTGCGGCGGCGGGGGCGTCCGTTTGCGGGTAACGTTGTGCTGGCGGCGATGATGGTAGTGCTGCTGGCGTGCGTGCACTCCGCCTTCGCCATGTTTTCCCCGATTCTTTCTTCCTACAATTTGGCCGACGCGGTTCGCAAGCAGTTCCGTCCCGGGAGATGTGATTGTGATCGACGGCGAGTACTCCGACGCCTCGACGCTCAACTTTTACACCGGGGTGCAGGTGCATATTCTGCACGTGCCGACCGGGACCCTGTGGTACGGCGAAAAGTTCCCCGACGCGCCGCATATTTTCGAGACACAGGATTCGTTCGACGCATTGTGGAACGGCCCCGGCCAGGTCTTTCTGTGGACGGACCAGGATATGCCGAAGGAGTTGAACGGGCTGAAGGCTTATCAGTTGGCGCGCAGCGGAGGAAAAACGATCTTTACCAATCGCGAGCCGAAGGAATAACGGCGGTACCCACGATGTTGCGCTAAGGCTCTAGGCTGGTTGTCTGGGAGCGGTAATTCATCATCCGGTACGCCAGCTACATGAGCAAACGGAGCTTGTGGGAGGAAGACTGCTGGCGCATCGCGCCAACGGTACGATCGTCAACCCGTTTCGTTCGTAATTCGGGGATTGAGTGAGATGGCGCGGAGATTATTCTCCGCGCTTTTTTTAGGGGAGGAGAGGTGACTCTCAACCCAATGCCGATTGGTGCCAACTGGTGCGCCGCGCGCGGAGGTATTACAATTACCCGCTTGGCGGAGGGTAGATCGAGTTGACCGAGAAGAAGATTCGAGTGTTTGCCACCTGCGACATTGGCCCCAGCCTGGAGCGTTTGCGCCGCCGCGGTTATGAGGTGGAAGTCTATCCGGGGCCGGAAGCGCCTCCGCTCGAGCTGCTGCTGGAGCGCGTCCGCGGCGGAGTCGACGGGCTGATCACGACCCTGCGCGAGCGGATCGACGCAGAGGTGCTGGAGGCAGGCAAGGGCACGCTGAAAGGGATTGCACAGATGGCCGTCGGTGTGGACAACATCAGCCGCGCCGATGCCAACCGCTGCGGGATTCCGTTTACCAACACGGCCGATGTGCTGACCGACGCCACGGCGGAATTCGCGTTTGCCATTCTGCTGGCGGTTTCGCGGAAGCTGTGGCCCAGCGAGCGGCTGGTGCGCGAAAAGCGATGGGAGTACTGGCATCCGTTTCTGCCGTTCCTGGGCGACGAGGTTACGGGCAAAACGATTGCGGTGATTGGAACCGGACGGATTGGCCAGGCGATGATCGCCAAGTGCTTCGGCTTTGAGATGAACGTGCTGTGCTACAACGCCGGACGGCAGACCGAGGAGTTCGTCGCGTCGATTCGCCGGATGATGGAGCTGCGGTACGATCTGGGGCTGACGCGGCGAAGGAATTGGATTCGCTACGCGCCGCTGGACGAGTGCCTGCGCGAGGCCGACTACGTGAGTCTGCACGTGCCGCTGCTGCGCGAGGGAGAGTCGAAGACACCGACGTGGCACCTTATCAACGAAACAACCCTGCGGCAGATGAAGTCGAGCGCCTACCTGGTGAACACCTCGCGCGGCCCGGTGGTAGATGAGGCGGCGCTGGCACGGGCGTTGCGCGAGGGCTGGATTGCCGGCGCGGCGCTCGATGTCTTCGAGCGCGAGCCGCTGCCCGCCGACTCTCCTCTGCGCGATGCGGCGATCGAGGAGCGCTGCCGGCTCTTCCACCACTTTGCCAGCGGCGGCACGGCCACGCGGCTTTCGGAAGACCCGGACGTGGGCATGGCGGGACGCTGCGTGCAGGGAATGATCGACATGCTGGAAGCCGGCGACCCTGGCAAGATGCCGTATCTGGTCAATCGGGAAGTGTTCCCGAAGCTGGCAGCGAGCAACGACGCCATGGAGTGATGGTGGCCATGGGACTCCACCGGGATTGGGCACGTTGTAACCTGTGTGTAATAAACTCAAGGACCAGGATAAATTACCTAGTCCTACCGTGCGGGCAGGTCGATTGTCTCGCGAAATCCGGCACGTAACTTCTACTCTGACATCGCATTAGGATCGCCTGCAGACTGGTCCTGGGTTGGCGCTGAACGTGCACTCCTCCGCTCATTCAATGCAAGCGGAAAGGTACCGCAGCCATGATGACCCAGCCGCAGTTCTACAAGCCTTTGGTTCTGTGCGTCGACGACAACGAAGCCATCCTCTCCGTGACCAAAAGGGCGCTGGAGGGCAGGGGATTTCGCGTACTGGCGGTAAATAACGGAGCCGCTGCCTTGGAGGCCTTTGCGGCCAATCCGGTCGATGCCGTAATTCTGGATTACGAGATGCCCGGGATGAATGGGGGCCAGGTGGCGATGGAGATGAGGCGCATCAAACCCGATGTCCCCAAGATGCTATTCTCCAGCCACGACTGCATTCCTTCGGAGGAGACGAAGGCGTTTCAGCGCTATTGTTCCAAACCGGCCACTCTTGTCACTTTGACGGCGGAGGTCAGAGAGCTGACTTCGTACCGAATGAGCGCATAAATCGTTCAAGGCCTCGGAACGGAAGAAGCGAACCTCAGGCGCCGAGCAGCGCAAAGGCGACGATGGTTTCGCCGGGGCCGATGGCACGCTCCAGCTCGCGGTTCAGCGCCGATTCCAGCTCCTCACCTTCAAGTGGGACTTCGGCTGCGGCGACCTCCTCCGGCGTGGCCGTGGTGAAGCAGAGTTCGCAGACGCCCAGGCCGCCTTCGCTGCGCACCGGAGGACCGAAGACGCGGCACGTCATGGGGCGATGGGCGTAGAGGTCGCAGGTAAGGGTTTCCGGATCGAGGGCAGGGCAGGGCTCGTCGTTGGCAAAGTCCTCGAAGATCTCCAAGGCGTCCGGCGTTGTGTCGAGGATTCCAGTTTCGAGGTCGCCGGGGAAGAATTCCGCGGTGCGTTCGAGAAAATCGGCGGCGCGCTGCAGAATGCGCTTGGCGCGCCCCGCGTCGGTCTCCGCCAGCTCGTCGAGCCCCTTCTGCAGTCGCACGGCGTCGAGGCGGTTGATGGCGAAGGCTCCAATGCAGCACTGGGCGCAGCCGGGGCGGCAGGCGATGTGATGGCCTCCGCGCTGGTTGGCGCGCTCCAGCCAGTTGTCGAGAATGGGCAGCAACTCGGCGTCGCGGCGGTTCAGGTCGGCTTCCGAGATCGGCTTGGCGGGTTGGGTGCGGCGTGGGGTCATAAAACCTAAAAACTAAAAGCTACAGGGTTGAGCATTCTGCTTTCCCACCTTAGCCGCGCAAAGAGCGCGCGTCGGAAGGTGGGGCACCCGTCAGTTTCTCCGGGGCGATCGTCGGAGCTCAACTTCAACTCGCATCCAACTACTGCTTTACTGCGGCGCTCTCTACCAGGGAACGCAAGAGCTTGAGGCCGTCCTTCATGCCGAGGACGTCTTCGCTGGCGCGCTCGGGGTGGGGCATCATGCCGAGGACGTTGCGGCCCTCGTTGCAGATACCGGCAATGTTTTCCAGCGATCCGTTGGGATTGGCTTCGGCGGTGATTTCGCCTTGGGGTGTTGCGTAGCGGAAGAGGATCTGCTCGCGCTGGTGCAACTGCTGCAGCGTGGCCTCATCGCAAAAGTAATTGCCTTCGCCGTGGCCGATGGGCATCTCCAGCACCTCGCCCGGAGTCAATCCCTGGGTGAAGGCCGTGGCGTAGTTTTCCACCCGCAGGTGAACCGGCTTGCAGATGTATTTCAGGCTGCGGTTGCGCAGCAGAACTCCGGGCAGCAGGTGCGCCTCGCAGAGGATCTGAAAGCCGTTGCAGATGCCCAGGACGAGCCCCCCGGCGTCGGCAAACTGCTTGACCGACTGCATGATGGGCGAGAAGCGGGCAATGGCTCCGGTGCGCAGGTAATCGCCATAGGAGAAGCCGCCGGGCACCACGATGACGTCGCAGTTCTCCAGGTCGCAGGAGTCATGCCAGAGCAGAGTGGCGGGCTGGCCGCAGACTTCCTTGAACGCCCAATAGGCATCGTGGTCGCAATTGCTTCCGGGGAAAATGATGACGCCGAATTTCATCGCAGGCTCGCAGTTCCGGGTGGATGCTACACAGTGTAGCATTGCTTTGGGGAAAATTGCTTTGCAGGATTGAGCGAGGGAATATGCAGTTTCAGTATCAGGCGGACCTGACATTGGGAGCACTGCGGCGCTGGCTGATCGCACAGTGCTTTGACTCGCTGCTGGTGAGCTGCCTGTGGCTGGTGGCGCTGCTGTGGCTGCAGGTGCCATGGGCTCCGTTGTGGGCGGTGGTGGCCGGAGGGCTGCAATTTATTCCCCACTTTGGGCCGCTGATGGCGCTGTTTGGACCCGCCATGTCGATGCTGTTCAGCGGCGCGCCGCTCGGTCGATGGCTGAGCTTTCTGGGCGTCTACGCGGCCATTGCCGTGCTCGATGGCTTGCTGATTCAGCCCTACCTGCTGCGCCGCCAGAATCGCGTCCCCATATTGGCTTCGCTGCTGACACCGATCCTGCTGGGCATCGTGATGCCCTTCTGGGGCGTGTTGTTTGCGCCGCCGCTGCTGGCGGTGATTTATGCTCACTACTATAGCTACCGCGGTGCGCCAAAGCAGAAGGCCGGGGCGGGGGAGCAGCAGTTTTCCGAGCGGAGCGAAGGCATTGTGCTGCCTCCGGAAGAGCGAAAGCGAGGAGACGGGTAGGGGTGCCGGGGCGAGAGCGTTGCCTCCCCACATTTGCGTCGAAAGGGAGCTACGCAGCCGGGTACGCGGCAAAGAATGCCGCTCCGGCCGCGGGGCTCGGCGACGCAGATGTGGGCCACCCGGCAGTGGAAGCAAAAGCAAAGGCCCCGGGGTTGAGCCGGGGCCTTTGTCTGTTGCGGGAGCGGTTTAGAACTCGTTCCAGAGGTGCTGGTTGTAGACCTGGTGATGGTACTGGATCTCCTGGGTCTTGATCTGCGTTCCCAGCAGGCGCGGGCAGCGGTCGGCCGAATTCTGCTTCAGTTCGGCGTAGCGCTCCTTCACGTCGTCGCCCAGCATCTTGCCGATCCACTCCGAGCCGCGCCACAGATCGATTGCGGTGTAGACGTTGTCGGGCAGGTAGCGGTGAGCCTGGCGCAGGTTGTCGATCTTGGCGATGTCGCCGTCGATGCCGGTCTTGAAGACCGAGAGCAGCACCAGGTAGGGGTTGGCATCGGGCGCCACGGCGCGAACTTCAACGCGCGCGCTACGCTCGTTGCCGAGCGGGATGCGGACCATGGAGCCGCGGTCGATGGCCGAAGCCTTGAGCTGGTTCGGCGCTTCGAAGTGCGGATCGAGACGGCGATAGGCATTCACGCTGGGGTTGAGAGCCAGGCAGATGTCCAGGCCGTGGGTCAGGATGCGGTCCACAAACTCCCAGGCAAAGGGGCTGACCTTTTCCAGGCCCTTGGGATCCCAGAACAGGTTCTTCTTGCCTTCGCTCACCGAAACGTTGGTGTGCATGCCGCTACCGTTCACGCCGACAACCGGCTTGGGCAGGAAGCTGGCGGTGTTTCCGAGGTTGTTGGCAACCTGACGGCAGATCAGCTTGTAGAGCTGGATCTGGTCGGATGCGGCAACCACGTCGCCGTATCCATAGTTGATTTCAAACTGCGAAGGAGCGACCTCGGGGTGGTCCTTCTCGTTCTGGAAACCCATGGCGCGCTGGACTTCGGCGGTCGTGTCGATGAAGGTGCGAAGCGGATCGCCCGGCAGGGAGTAGTAGTAACCGCCGTGATCCACGTACTCGAACTTGCCGCCGTCTTTGCAGAATTCCTGCTCGGCGTCACGGCCCTTGAACAGGAAGCCTTCGATTTCGTTGGCCGCGTTCAGGGTGTAGCCCTTGGACTTGAACTGCTCGTCGGCATAGCTCTTGAGCACGCCGCGAATGTCGCCGGTGAAGGGCTTGCCGTTCTTGTCGTTGATTTCGCCGAAGATCATCACCTTGCCGGTGCCGAAGATATCGGAGGGCACCCAGTAGAAGGCGGACCAGTCCAGGCCGAGGCGCAGATCGCTCTCGTGCTGCGCGGTAAAGCCGCGGATCGACGAGCCGTCGAAGGTGAGGTTGTCGGCGCTGCCCAGCAGGAACTTCTTGTCGTAATCGAGTAGGTGCAGGCGGCCTTCGAGGTCGCTGAAGAGTACGGTTACGGCCTTGATGCGCTTTTCGTCCGTAAGATACTTGAGCCGTTCTTCCTGGAGGGTGTGAGCGGCAACGCGGTTTTTCCGCTGTTCCTTAGCTTTGAGATTGAGGTCTTCCAGTTCGTCATAGCTAAGCGTCAGAAAGTTGCGTAATTCGTTTGACATGAATCTCCTCGAAAGGGGGTGGCGAGGCTTAGATTGGCAATGCAGGTATAGGGTAATTGCATAAAGCTTGACCGACAATTCAAAAGAAATTTACAAGCATTGAAAGTTTTAATGGGAGGTATAAACGAAAACCACGGCCACGGAAGGCAAGCTCTCGCGTGGCTGCCATTTGGGCCTCGCGGAAGCCTCGGCGGGCGAGGCGGTTTGCCGATTTCCGTCAGCAGAATGTTTCCCTTTTAGTTACTAACGCGGCAAAGTTACGAAGAAATGAAACAAAACTCAACATCTACGGTTTCTGCCATGGGTTACAAAGGAAGAGGCCTAGTGTGTTGGAGCCTTGTAGCGATCTGCCTGTTTGTGAAGAGGTTTGCATGAGAAAGAAACCGCTCCGAAGTTCCGTTTTGGCATTGGCACTGACCGTGGCCTGCACGGCGCTCTTTGCGCAGGCCGGCGCCCCAGCGTCCCCCGCTTCCAACGTGGTGAAGCAGCTTGGCTCCATCCGCACCCTATCCGGTTCCGTGCTTTCGCTTGCGACCGACCAGGGGCCGGAGGTGACGGTGAAGGTGCAGCCGGGCGCCCGTATTCTCCGCCTGGCTCCCGGCCAGATCGACCTGAAGGGTGCAAGCGTACTCCAACTGGGCGACCTCCAGGTGGGTGACCGCGTGCTGGTGCGTGGAAAAATGGACGACGACGGGGTGAGCGTGGACGCCTCCGCCGTAATCGTGATGAAGCAGCAGGACATTGCCCAGCGGAAGCAGCAGGAGATGCAGGACTGGCAGCGCCGCGGCGTTGGCGGCCTGGTGAAAGCGGTGGACGTTCAGGCTGGGACGATTTCCATCTCCGTGAGCGGCGCCGGAGGTAGCAAAACCGTGGTGCTCACCACGACTCCGAAGACAATCTATAAACGATACGCGCCGGATTCGGTGAAGTGGGAGGACGCAACCACCGCCCGGCTCGACGACATTCACGTGGGCGACCAGCTGCGCGCCCGAGGCGATAAAAATCAGGACGGAACGCAGCTGGCAGCCGAGGAGATCGTGGCGGGAACCTTCCGCAATATCGCCGGACTGGTGACCGCCGTGGATAGCGCGCAAGGCACTCTGACGGTGGAGGATCTGGCGACGAAAAAGCCGGTTACGGTGAGGATCACAGCGGACTCGCAGATGAAGGAGCTTCCCGCGCAGCTGGCGCAGGGCTTGGCCATGCGGTTAAAGGGCGGAGCTGCCGCTGGGCTTACTGCTAACGCGGCGCCGGAGCCGGCGGCCTCACCTGCCCCGGCGACGGGCGAGCGGGCTCGCGGTGGAGACTTGAACCGGACGCTTTCCCGCCTGCCGGCCGTGTCGCTGGCCGATCTGCACAAGGGCGAGGCGGTGATGATCGTCAGCACCACGGGCTCGGCGGAACAACTGCCCGCAGCCGTCACCCTGCTGGGTGGAGTCGAGCCGATTCTTTCGGCCTCGCCGACGGGCCGGGGCACGGAATCGCTGCTGACCCCCTGGTCGCTCGCCGGCGCCCCCGGCGGAGACCAGCAGTGAACGGCCGCACAAACAACGCAGACATCTATCACTTGCAGGAGTATGGAACAGTGCGCACTTTTATGCGATTCGCAGTTTTGGCGGTTCTGCTGGGTATTCTTGCCGCGCCGGCGTTGGCGCAGACGGAGAAAAACTCCGGCAGCCTGCAAGGGCCAGGTTACCGATCCATCGGGTGCCGTCGTGGTGGGCGCCGCTGTTTCCGTTACCGCTCCCGGCGGCAATGTGCAGAAGAGCATGAGCGATAAGCAAGGCAACTACATCGTGCACGGCTTGCCGGCGGGAACGGTGACGGTCGATGTTACCTCCGCGGGCTTTGCGGCGTATCAGATGCCGAACGTCATCATTCCCGCCGGCCAGACGCAGCAGTTCGACATCGTGCTCGGCATCGCCGTGGAGAAGGAGCAGGTCACGGTGCAGAGCGAGAGCCCGGGACCCACCGTGGATGTCAGTCCGGAGAACAACGCCAGCGCCATCGTAATCAAGGGCGAGGATCTGAAAGCGCTCTCCGACGATCCGGACGAGTTGCAAAGTGAGTTGCAGGCACTGGCCGGTCCGGCGGCGGGACCCAACGGTGGAGAGATTTATATCGATGGATTTACCGGCGGACAGATTCCGCCGAAATCCTCCATCCGCGAAATCCGCATCAACCAGAATCCGTTTTCCGCGGAGTACGACCGGTTGGGCTACGGCCGCATCGAGATATTGACCAAGCCCGGAACCGAGAAAACGCACGGGGAGATCTCGTCTCGCGGCAACGATTCGGCGTTCAACTCGCAGAATCCCATTCTCAACTCAAATCTTAAGCCGGGCGAGACGCCGATTTCGGAGCCCAGCTACTACTCCTATAACTTCAACGGCGACATCGGCGGCCCGCTCTCGAAGAACAGCTCTTACTTTTTTAGCGCCTTTGTGCGCGAGAACCAGAACCAGAGCATTATCGACGCCACCGATCCCACCAAGCTCATGCTTGCGACTGGGACGCCGCCGCAATACCCAACGCTGAATGAAGCCATCAGCAATCCCAGCTCGCGCATCGACCTCAGCCCGCGGTTTGACATCAGTCTGGGACAGTCGAACACCCTCACCATTCGCGACGAATTCTTTCGCAGTGTGTCGACCAACGCCGGGCTTAGCGCCCTCACCGTGCCTACCTCGGCCGTCCCTCCCAGTACGCCCTCGGTGCCGACTGCGTCGCCAGCCTATGACACGCATGGCCTGGAGAATACACTGCAGGTGAGCGACAGCCTGGTGTTGAACAAGAACCTGGTGGACGACATTCGTTTCCAATACCGGCGAATTCGCAACCAGCAGGTGCCGCTCTCTGCGCTGCCCTCGGTGACGGTGCAGGGTGCGTTTACCTACGGCGGCAGCAACGCCGGAGCCATGCAGGACCATCAGGACGACTTCGAACTGCAGAATTATTTTGCCGGCTCGGTGGGCAAACACTCGCTGAACTTCGGCGCGCGCCTGCGCTCCTATCGCGACGCGAACTACTCGGTGGCCGGGGAGAACGGCGCCTACATTTTTGCGCCCAATACGACGCTCGGCACAACCGCCATCACGAATTACCTGGCTGGCACCCCGCAGCAATATACCGTCACCAAGATCAACAATGCCGTGGCGCGGGCGATTCTCTTCGATGCCGCGCTCTTCTATCAGGACGACTGGAAGGTGAATCAGCGCTTTACCTTCAGTTACGGCGTGCGGTGGGAGTCGCAAAACCGCATCAACGATAAGAACGACTGGGCGCCGCGCGTGGCCCTTGCCTATGCGCTCGGCAAGCAGGGCGCAAATCAGAAGCCCAAGACCGTGCTGCGCGCGGGCTACGGATGGTTCTATCAGCGCTTCACGGTGCCCAACACTCTCGGTTCCACGCAGGGGGTGCCGTATATCATCCAGGCAATCCACAACAACTTCCCCGTAGGCAGCGAGACGCCGAATGAGGAAGGGTTTACCGTACAGAATCCGACTTTCTACAACAACGATCCAAACCAACCGTTCATTCCCACGTCCGGCGCGGCAGTTACCGGTTATTCCGTCGATCCGCATTTCCACGCCGCCATTGACATGCAGGGCGGCGCAGGCATCGACCGGCAACTGACGAAGGTGATGACCGCGAACGTGACCTATCTCTACAGCCGCGGCGTGCATACGTATCTCACTGACAATGTCAGCGCGGTGGGCATCTTTCCGGAGTCTAACGTGCAGTCCGATACCTACCCGGCTACAGCGCTGCAACCGCCTCCGGAGAACAACATGCAGTTCGAGTCAGGCGGCGTCTATCGCCAGAACCAGATCATTACCTCACTGAACGCCCGCTATCCGCACTTCAGTATTTTCGCTTTCTACACCTACAACAATGCCCATGCAGACACCAGCGGAGTAGGCTATAACCCCTCGGTTGCGGGCCATGCCGGCTTTGATTACGGGCGCGCCAACTTCGATGTACACAATCGCTTTGTGCTGCTGGGCAACATCTTGGCGCCCTGGCAGCTGTCGTTTGCGCCATTTCTTTCCGTCAACTCCGGAACCCCGTTCAACATCACCACGGGCTCGGACCTGACGGCCAACAATCAGTTCAACGCTCGCCCAACGTTTGCGGCCAGTTGCAGCGAGGCGAATGCCGTTTCTACCCGCTATGGCTGCCTCAATGCTAATCCAGTCGGCACCAACGAGAAGATCATCCCTTACAACCTCGGCACGGGTCCCAGCAACGTGAGCATGAACCTGCGCGTCAGCAAGGTCATCGGATTCGGGCCACTCATCCAGGGCGGTGGTCCGGCGGGCGGTGGAGGTGGCGGCCATCATGGGGGTGGTGGTGGAATTGGCGCCCAGGGATTGAGCGGCAATCAAGGCGGACATGGACCGATGAACGCAACGACTTCGCACAAATACAACCTCACCTTGTCGGTGTTTGCGCAGAACCTTTTCAACCATGAGAACCTGGGCACCCCCAACGGCACGCTTACGTCTCCGTTCTTTGGAAAGTCGCAATCGCTCGCGGGCGGTTTCTTCGGGCCTTCTACGGCAGGGAATCGCAGCATCTTCCTGTCCGCTGCCTTCGCTTTCTAACCGACGGGCTCGGCCGCTGCCGTGTTAAGTTTGGCTTGCAGCTGTTGTGCTTGCATCTAAGTCGCAGGAGATTTTCCAGTGGATCAAGTGGTTCTAGTAAGCGGCGCCAGCGGTGGCGCGGGCACGGCGATTGCGCAAACGCTGTTGAAGCGGGGAGCCAAGGTTGCAGGGGCTTCGCGCAAGGGGGAGCAGGTGATTGCGGGCTTTCCGGAATTCCTGTCCGTCGCGGCCGACCTTGCTTCCGCCGAGGGTGCGGGCTCTGCTGTGCGTGCGGTGATCGATCGCTTTTCGAAGATCGACGGACTGGTTCACACCGTGGGCGGATTTGCCTACGGAGCACTGCATGAGCTGCCCGAGCAGGAGTGGCGGCAGTTGGTGGATGAGAACCTGCATTCGGCCTACTATCTTTTGCGCGCCGCGCTGGTGCCCATGCGTGAGCAGCGCCACGGACGGATTGTGGTTCTGGGCAGTCTTGCCGCCGTGCAGCCGCACGCGGGCTTCTCCGCCTATGTGGCCACCAAGGCCGCGCTGCACTCGCTGGTGCAGGCGGTTGCGCTGGAGAACCGCGGGCTAGACATCACGATCAACGCGATCCTGCCGGGTACCATCGACACCGCGATGAATCGCACAGCCATGCCCGAGGCCGACCGCTCGCGCTGGCTCTCTCCGCAAAAGCTGGCGCTGCTGTGTGCGCAATTGATCGGCGATACGGAAGGCACGGTCACCGGAGCGCTGCTTCCGCTGGAGCGTTGAGTCGGTTTTTGCGTTGCAAAACGTACCGCATCGCACAACGTTCGCCGCACTCCTCGCGGCGGCGTTCAAGTCTCTTTCATGCGCGACTTACGCCTGCCCGAGTTTTGCTTATACCTGCCATAGATACTTTCGATTGATAAATCGCGCATTCCATTGCCGTTTCGCGCAACCCGCCCAATGCAGCGCGAATCTACTTATCCTCACGACGAAGAAAGAACCATTTATTCCATCGGTTGATTTGGTGGAGAGCAAGGAATTCACCAGCACCTCTATCCGTACAAGGAGGACATATGAAGGCAAAGGCAAAAGCAGAAGTCGCTCGAAGCACCTCGCCGTTTCTGATGACGGCAAGCAAAGATCAAACGCGCACCACCGGATTTGCGGTTGATTTCCAGGATCTGTGCGCCCAGGAAATGGATCGGGCATTAGGTATTCATAAAGCATCGTTGGACTCGGCCGTCAGCCTGCACTCCTGCGCAATCGAGATGTACAAAGCCGTCGATCTCTACAGCAACGCTTCGTGGTGTGTGCCCGTGCTGGAGGCTTTTATCGATGCGGCGGTGAAATCTTTCGCACACTGCATGAAGCTGCATGCGCACTGCGTGGAGATGCACAGAACCTGGCTGGCGCTGCTGGCGCCCAATGCGTTGCCATACGGGGAGGCAAGCACCTTTATGAATCAGACAACGACAACAGCGGATGAACTGGCATACCACATGGACATCGCCATCGGCGAGCGGCACTTCGCAGAGGAAGCAACGTTCGCCGGCCATGCCGCCTTCCACGGCGGTCTGGCTGCACAGGCAGCGGAGGCCAGTATGGACATCGCCATGGGGTTGCGCGCGGCGTAAGCCACTCCGGAATGGAGATGGGGTGGACCGGTGCCAGAAGAGCAGGATAGGTTTGTTGAAGGTTTCCTCACGCCTGCGAGCTGCTAAAAAAAGAGATGTCCGTTGGCAAGTAACATTCCTTAGAATGATCTTCCGGGGTACCGCCCGAGTGAAGAACCAGGGGAGGAATGTGAACTTTTGTGAATCAGCCCGGACCAACTCGTAACAGTTCTTCACAGCCGCCCGATGCGGCTGCGCGCAGAATGAATAGCATGAAGCGCGTGCTCATCGTTGACGACGACCAGGGACTCGTGTCCCTGCTGCAACGCTTTCTGGAGAATGAAGGGTTCTCCGTCCAAGCCACCTTCGACCATCGTTCCGGCCTCGAAGCGGCACTCAGCGGCGAATACGATGTGGTTATTCTGGATGTGATGCTGCCGGGCGGCTCCGGTTTTGAGCTGCTGAAGTCACTGCGTACGCAGTCACGGGTTCCGGTGCTTCTGCTCACCGCGCGGGGAGAATCCGTGGACCGGATTCTTGGGCTGGAAATCGGCGCCGACGACTACGTGCCCAAGCCGTTCGATCCGCGCGAACTGGTGGCGCGCATCCGCGCGGTGCTGCGCCGCACCTCCGATGTGCACAGCGAGAGCGGAGCCGACGAATCGCTGCAAGTTGGCGACTTGTTGCTGGCGCTGAACTCCCGCACCGCTCTGTGCAGCGGCGTTCCCGTCGAGTTGACCGGCGCCGAGTTCAACATGCTGGAACTGCTGCTGCGGAGGGCCGGCCTGGTAGTGACTCGCGAGGAGCTTGCCCAGGCTGCGCTGGGCCGCCCACTGAGCGCCTTTGACCGCAGCGTGGATGTGCACGTAAGCCGATTGCGCAGGAAGCTGGGCTGTGCTGCGGGCGGTGAGGAGCGCATTCGTCCGGTGCGCGGCATTGGATACTTTTACGTTGCGGCCTCCAAGGTGGCGCTGTGAAGAGCCGTCTGTTCTGGAAGATCTTTCTACCCTTCTGGGTCTTGCAGACCTGCATCATGCTGTTTCTGGCCTATCGGGTGCATGCCAGCTTTGGGCCGGAGCGTCCCTGGTGGGTGCAGCCGGAGCGCCGCGCCATGCCGGTGCTGGCCCGCTACGCCACCTGGCGTTACTCCAAACGCGGCCAGGATGGATTGCGCGAACTGTTTCACGACATCGCCCTCGACCGCCGCTCCGCCTACTGGCTCTTCGACGACAACATGAACGAGTTGAGCGGCATGCCGATGCCGGGCGAGGCGCGTGCGGCCATTCAGCGCGCCCTGCAGGAGGACGGCATCGCCAAGGCCAGAGACGGCACGTTTATCGTCGAACGGGTTGCCGACTCCAAGGGACGCAATTTTGTCTTTGCCGGCGAGTTCTTCGTCCCGCCTCTGCTGCATTCGCTGCCGGGAAGCGTGCTGGTGGCGGTTCTGATCAGTTCGCTGCTGACCTCGTTGCTGTGTGCCATTCTGGCGCAATACATCACTCGACCAATTTTGCGTCTGCGCGACGCTGCCCACGCCATCGCGGGGGGCAACCTGGAGGCGCGTGCCGGGCTTTCCGGCAGCACCCGGCGCGACGAGATTGCCGATCTGGTGAGGGACTTCGACGGCATGGCGGGCGAGATCCGCGACCTGGTGGAGAGCAACCGGCGCATGCTGATGGGCGCCTCGCACGATCTCCGCTCCCCCATCTCGCGCATCCGGGTTGCGCTTTCGCTGGCCTCCACGGCTCCGGAGCTGGAGCGCAACGAACTGCTGGGCCGCATCGAGATCGAACTGCTTCGCCTGAACGAAATGATCGAACAGATTCTGACCGTGGCCCGCCTGGAGAGCGGACAGCTGAGGCTGGAGGCGGAGGCGCTCTCGCTGAATCAGGTCGTCGGCGAGGCGGTGGAAGACGCCCGCTTTGAGGCCAGCCAGTCCAACGTAGAAATTGTCTACGACGACCGATGGCCCGAGGTAACCATGCAGGGGGAGGAGAACATGCTGCGTAGCGCGGTGGAAAACGTGTTGCGCAATGCCATTTTTTACTCCGGCGCCGAGGGCCGCGTGGAACTTTCGGTCCGGGTGCAAGACGCGGTTGCCACCATCTCCGTGCGCGACAATGGCCCCGGCGTGCCCGCGCCGGCTTTGCCAAAACTTTTCGATCCGTTCTACCGCGTCGATGATGCGCGCGGCACCAGCACCGGCGGAAGCGGCCTGGGACTTTCGATCGTCAGCGGCGCGGTAAAGGTTCACAACGGCTCGGTGCGCGCCCGCAATCTCGAACCGCACGGCCTTGAGATCATCCTCGAACTCCCGGTCGCCGCCCAGGTGCCCGCAGTCCCCTCCAGCTCGCGCCTGCAAGTCTGAGCGCGTCGCCCCGACTCTCCCAATGCACGTGTAAAGAAAGGTGAAGCACACGTTGCCGTGTGACATAGCTCACGGCAGAGTACCTGATTCCGAAGTACTATTTTGCTCGCCAAAGGACATGTCCATCTGGATCAGTTGTAGTCGCCAAATGCGCCTGGGCAAGGGCAATTGGCCGGGAGCGGCTTTGGAGTATCCAGAGAGTGGGATGAAGCAATTCGGGCAAACCTACAGGGGCGAGACGATGGGACGCCAGTTGAACCACGTCCTGGTGTCGCAACCGGACTACTTCGCGATTTCCGAGGGCAGCAGTCCTTTCGCGCTGCATTCCGCGACGGTGGATCACGACCTGGCGCTCACCCAGTGGAAGGGATTGCTGGCGGCGTTTCATCGCGCCGGCTTGGAGCCGCAGATTCTCGATGCGGAGCCCGGCCTGGAGGAGATGTGCTTTACTGCCTATCCGGCCTTTGCCGGAATCGATCGCGAAGACCGCTCCTTTGCGATCCCGTCACGCATGTTGCACAGCAGCCGTCGCGATGAGGTCAAGCATTTCTGCAACTGGTATTGCCGGCATGGGTACCGCATCGTGGAACTGGGACTGGACGGCGAGGAGTTTCTGGAAGGCACGGGCGATCTGCTGTGGAATCCCGATTGGGAATCGGTGTGGGCAGGCTTCGGTCACCGCTCCACGGCTGGCGCTGTCGATCAATTCGCCGCGCAGATGGAGGCGATGGGTTTCGAGGTGCGCAAACTGGAGCTGGTCGATCCCCACTTTTACCATCTGAATCTGTGCCTGGCCCCGTTGACGCCGGAATCGGTACTGATCTACCCTGGCGCCTTCGCGCCGGAGACGCTGGCGCTTATCCGGCAGTGGACGCAGACCTTCGAGGTGACTCGCGAAGAGGCGCTGCGCTTTGTTTGCAACGGTGTTTCGGTCAACGGTTACTACATCGCTCCCCAGCTCAATCACCGGCTGGAGCAAATTTTAGGCAGGGAGGGCATTGAGCCCATCGTGGTCGATCTCTCCGAGTTCCAGAAGGCCGGAGGCTCGGTGGCTTCGCTCAAAATGCTCCTGCCATAAGGGTGTTTTACTGCACTATTTTATTGCCTGACGCGGGCGGCCTACCAAGGCCGCCCGATTTTTGCTTGCGGCTCAGTTCAATTGAGCGGTTGAGAGAGGGACGCGGGAGACGTCTTGCCTGCCTTCAGTGTTTTTGCGAATTCCAATACAGCTGCCTGCAGATCATCCATCTGGGCGCTTTGCCATTTTTGGATGATGGGCGTAGCGGTTTGCATGCTCTCCGTCATGATCGAAGGCATTTCCGCGAGCAACTTCCTGCCAACCGGGGAGGAATTGAAACGAATCAGTTCCTGCATCTCCCCATGCGTGAAGTGATGCTGATAAACCGGCATCATTGCCTGCAACATGTCATCAATGGGCAGGCTTTGAAACATTTTATCCATGCGGCCATTCAAGAATGCATTCATCTGCGCCTTCTGTTCCGGCGTCGCATTCGGCAGGCTCTTCTGAATGTTGGCTTCGCTCAGGGCCGAGACTTGCCGCTTCATTGCGGTCATGATCGAGTCAAACATTTTCCGCGAATTCTGGAGTTCGAAGAGTTTCTGAACATCTTCTTTGGTTGCGGGATCGCCAGGCTGCTGGGCAAAAGCGGAGGCAGCGGGCAGAAATGCGAGGCAGAGAATCACAGCCAACCAGCGCTTCATACGACTCCTTCCTGTCAGGATGAATGCGGAATCGTACCGCAGCAATACGCGCGGCACAATCAGCCCTACCGTTACCTAAGTCACTTCTATCCCAGAGCACTGGCGGCGTTTGCATTGGTTGCCAGCCGGACCTCTTCGCCGAAGAGCCATATCTTCTGTTGCAGGCGGTTCATCACGGTTTCGCCGGGGGCGGGAGCCATTTTCCCGGTCAGGGCGGGCCAGCGCTTTTTCGCCGCCAGAATTCTCCGCGCCGCCGTCTCTACCTTGGCACGGAAGCGGCTGCTGCGCTCGGCTTCTTTCAGGATCGCCTCATAGGCGCGATGTACCAATTCCCGGTTGTGGCAGACCAGGTACATATCCGCGCCTGCCTGCACGGTGGCCACCGCCGCCTCTTCGATGCTGGCCACCTTCAGCACGCCGCCCATTTCCAGGTCGTCGGAGACCACCAGCCCCGTGTAGCCGATCTTCTTTCGCAGCACACCATCAATCCATTTTTTGGAGATCGAAGCCGGCAGCGCCTCGCCGGTGACCTCCGGATAGGCGCAGTGCGCCACCATGACGAAGGGCAACTGTTTTCGCAGCAGGCGGTAGGGAAGCAGATCCTCCTCCCACAGGGCCTTCCACCTCTTGTGCACCACCGGCAGCGCCTGGTGGGAATCGAGATTGCCCTCGCCGAGACCCGGAAAGTGCTTGCCGCAACCGGCAATGCCGGCGTCCTTCAAGCCGCGCAGGAATTCCCTGGCATAGGCCGCCGCGGCCTTCGGGTCGCTGGAGACGGTGCGCGATCCCAGCACGCCAAGGGAGGAGTCAAAGCGCAGATCGAGCACCGGCGCGAAGTCCACGTTAAAGCCCATCGCCCGCACCTCGCGGCCGATCAGCAGCCCATGTTCGCGGTAGAACGGTTTGTAGCCGGACTGCACCACATCCTGCACGCTAGGCGCCGGGCCGATGATATCTTTCAGCCGGTCCACGGTGCCGCCTTCCATATCCACGCAGCGGAACAGCGGGACTTCGGTCCGGAGTGCGGCCTGTTTTTGTGCGGCCTTCAGCAGCGCGTGCGTCTGCCGCGGCGACTCGATGTTGCGCGCAAACAGGATGATGCCCCCCGGCTTGAGTTCCCTGAGCTGGGAGCCCAGCTCGGCGGAAACTTCCGTTCCGTCGAATCCAAAGGTGAGCAGTTGACCGGCCTGGGCGCGTAGTTCCAACGATGTGCTTGGCATATGGCAAGGATTGTAGCCTGAATTTGGACCCGATCTTTGCACAACCGGGCGCATCGCGGCGCTTTCGCATTGTTCCTCGGCTGTGGCCGGGTTATTCTGAAACGCGATGAGAGCGCTGGCACTATCGGAGCTGTTGGGACTGCCCGTCTATGACTCGGATTCCGGGCGGATGGGACGCGTGCGCGAGGTTGCGCTGGTGCCCCAGGACGACCCCGTCCGCATTGCCGCCCTCATCGTACGCACCCCGCAGGGTGACCGGATTGTGGGCAGCGATCTGCTCCGAAGCGTCAACGGCGGCGTGTACACCACGGCCCATACGGCCGACCTTCCCAAGTACTCCAGCGGCGAGGGCATGTTGCTGCTGGAGCGCGACCTGCTCGACCAGCAGATCATCGACGTAAATGGCCGCAAGGTGGTCCGCGTCAACGATATCGAACTGGCCCTCAATGGCGACTCAAGTTCTCACCTCGGACTGAACCTTCGCATCGCCTTTGTCGACGCCGGCGCGCGCGGCGCCATCCGCCGCTTGCTCAAGGGAGTGGTGCCGCGACGTTCGCTCTCCACCTGGCTGGAGCGCGTGCCCGCGCGCAATATCCCCTGGGAGTTCGTCAACCTCATCGAGACCGACCCGGCCCGCCGCGTCCGCCTCAAGATCTCCTCCGACCGCGTCGCGCGCCTGCATCCGGCCGACATCGCCGACATCATCGAAGAGCTGGCGCCAGCCGAGCGCGATGCCGTTTTCCAGGCCCTCGACGAGGACGTGGCCGCACAGGCGCTGGAGGAGATCGATCCCAAACTCCAGGTCTCCCTGCTCAACAACATGGAGTCCGACCGCGCCGCCGACATTGTCGAGGAGATGAATCCGGATGCGGCCGCCGACCTGCTTGGCGAGATGACCGACGAACGCTCCGAGGCGATCCTTGAAGAGATGGAACCCGCGGAGCGCCAGGATGTGGAAGATCTTCTGGAGTTCGAGGAAGACACCGCCGCCGGCCGCATGACGACCGACTACATGGCGCTGGCCCCGTCCGCGCGCGTGCACGATGCGGTGGAGATGCTGAGGCATTTCGATGGCGGGCTGGAGAGCTTGAGCACGATCTTCCTGATCGGCGAAAACGAAAAGCTGCTGGGTGCCGTCCCGCTGGCTAAACTCATCGTCTCCCACCCCCACACGCATCTTTCGGAGCTGGCCGTCGAGAATCTCATCACCTGCTCGCCGGGGGCTGACGAACGCGAGGTTGCCGAGATCTTCGACAAATACAATCTCCTCACGCTTCCGGTGGTGGACGAGGATGGCATCTTAACCGGCGTCATCACGGCCGACGATGTGATCTCCATCCTCCGCGCACAACTATAGCCGGAATGGCTTGAATAGAAGCAACCTGATCGCTAGTCTTGGGCAAGTTGCTGACGGCCGCAAATCTTCGCCAGCAGCGCAAACCATGAGGTCAAAATGATTCCGGAAAAAGTACTGGAAATTATGAAACAGGATGGAGTGGTTGCAATTGCAACCTTGGGAAAAGATGGACCGCACATGGTCAATACCTGGAATAGTTATCTGCGAGCCACCGAAGATGGGCGTCTGTTGATTCCTGCCGGTTACATGCATCGCACAGAGGCGAACGTAGCTTTCAATCCGGAGGTTTTAATAACCCTGGGGAGCAGTAAGATCAAGGGCCTTTATGGACCGGGTGCAGGTTTCCTTATCAAGGGGAAGGCCGCATTCGTAACTTCTGGGCCGGATTTTGATGTTCTAAAGGAAAATTTCAAATGGCTGCGCGCCACCATGGTCGTTACCATTGAGTCTGCCACTCAGACTATTTGAGTCTGCACAGGTAGTGCCGGGCATCGCAAAGCCCCTCCCAGTACATCGCCCTCGCGCCATTCCAGGAAATATCCACCGGCCCGCCTTGAGCTTCCCCCGCTGCGCCATTTATGCTGACATCTCCGATGTAAACTCCAGTGCAATCCGGCCAGGCTGAATGACGAAGAAGAATCTGTGGAAAGTCCGACTGATGATGTTCATGGCCGTGGTTGGGCCGGGCTTCATCACCGCCAATGTCGATAACGACGCCGGCGGCATCTGGACTTACTCCCAGGCGGGCGCTCAATTCGGCTACGGACTGCTGTGGACCATGATTCCCATGACCGTGGCCCTCATCGTGGTGCAGGAGATGTGCTCCCGCATGGGCGCCGTCACCGGCAAGGGGCTCAGCGACCTGATCCGCGAGGAATTCGGCTTCCGTATTACGTTTCTCCTGATGGCTGGGCTGGTGCTGACCAATTTCGGCAACGTATGCGCGGAATTCGCCGGCATCGCGGGCAGTCTTGCACTCTTCGGAATCCCCATCTGGGTCAGCGTTCCGTTTTGTGCCGCCCTCGTGTGGATCATGGTGGTCAAAGGCAGCTACCAGTCGGTGGAGAAGGTCTTCCTCGTTGCGTCGTTCATCTATCTGGCCTACATCGTCGCCGGATGCCTTGCCCATCCCGACTGGAAGGCCGCCGGAATAGCGACCCTGATGCCGCCCGACCGCCATCTCTTCCGCAGCTCCAGCTATCTCTATATGGTCATCGGCGTCATCGGAACCACGATCGCTCCGTGGATGCAGTTCTACCTGCAGTCCTCGGTGGTGGAGAAGGGAATCACCGAAAAGCAGTACGGGGCGTCGCGGCTGGATGTGATCGTGGGCTGCATCTTCACCGACGTGGTGGCCTGGTTCATCGTGGTGGCCTGCGCCGCGACGTTGTTCGTGCACGGCCAGCATGACCTGAAGGACGGCGCGCAGGCGGCGCAATCGCTGCGTCCGCTGGCGGGCAAGTTCGCCTACATCCTGTTCTCCGTCGGACTGTTCAACGCCTCGCTGTTTGCCGCATCCATCCTGCCCATCTCCACTGCTTACGCGGTGTGCGAAGGTCTGGGCGTGGAGAGCGGATTGGACAAGAAGTTCAGCGAGGCGCCGTTTTTTTACTGGCTCTACACCGGCCTCATCGTCGCCGGAGCCGGCGTCATTCTGTGGCCCAACCTGCCGCTGGTAAAGATCACGATCCTCTCGCAGGTGGTCAACGGCGCGGTGCTGCCGTTTGTGCTGGTGGCCATGCTGCTGCTCATCAACAAGCGCGAACTGATGGGCCGCCATGTCAACTCGCGCTTCTTCAACATTGTCGCCTGGGCAACCACGATCATCATGATTGTGCTGACGCTCATGATGCTGTTCGGCAGCAGCGCCAGCTAAGCCGCATTCGCAACAAACACGCGGGTGCCCCATATCTGCCCGGTGTTGGCAGATGTGGGGTTGTTGACGTTGGTCTGGTAGTTTTTTGCTTGCAGTTGTTGTTGCTTTTGACGCTGTTCCTCGCGCGCAAAACGGAGTCCTATCCCAACTCTCCGCTCTGCAGCCTCCGCACCACGCCCCGGTCGGCTTCCAGAAAACTCTCCGCATCCAACTCTGCACGGGCTTCCCAGCGCACCTGGCGAAAGATGCGGTTCTCGATCGCCCCGGCAAACTCGGTCACCACAAGGAAGTGCAGCTCCACGGCCAGTCCCTCCGCGTACTGATGCTGCACCGTGGCTATTTCCGGGCCGATTACCGCGCGGATTCCCAACTCTTCGTCCAACTCGCGCGCCAGCGCCGCAGCCAACTCTTCGCCGACTTCAACTTTGCCGCCAGGGAACTCCCACTGCAGCGCGAAGGCCTGCCGCTCGGTGCGCTGGCAGATGAGGACGCGATCCCCGCGCACCAGGATTGCCGCCACCACCTGCTTTCGCCGAAGCGTCTCCGTCAAGCCTGCTCCATGTTGTGAGATCAGTGATTGAAATTGAACTCGCGGATCAGCCGCGCCGGGAGGCTTCCGGCCAATAGACGGTCCAGCCCAGTTCCGTGGCCCGTGTCTCCAACTCGCGGTTGGGATGGATCGCATAGGCATTGCGGGCTTTTTCCAGCATGGCAAAGTCGTGAATCGAGTTGCCGAAGACCGCGTCCACAGGCCGCGCGATGATCTCTTCGATCGCCGTCTGCTTCAACTCGTCGGTTGGTACGCGCAGCAGCCGGTCGGTCACCAGACCGTCTTCCACCGCCAGCGTGGCCGCCAGCACGCGCTCGGGCGGAATCCCGAAGGCCGCAGCTCCCGCTTCCACCACCCAGTTGTTGGTGCTGGAGACGGCCCACAGTTCGCAGCCCTGGCCAGCCAGTTGCCGCGTCAACTCCAGCATCTCGGCGAAAATCCGTGGGGCGACAATCTTTCCGAAGAACTCGCGCGCGGCCTCGCGCAGACGGGCGTCTTCCACTCCCTGGTTGATCTGAATCATCTCGCCGCAGATGGCCAGTTCATCCACGCGTCCGGCCAGGTATTCGCTGTAACGATGTTTGATTGCCGGAATAATCTCAGGTGCAATGAATCCCTGCTCCATCTCCCAGTAAAAAAAGTCCGCGCCCGAGTCGCCCGACCAGAGCGTGCCGTCGCAATCAAATACGGCAATCGCCGGACGGCGGTCAAGCACCTGCTGCAAAAACTGAACGGCACTAAGGCTGAGAGTGGGCTGGATCAAAACAATGGCTCCTGTCTTTCAAAATGTGTGAGCGGCTAATCCCACGGCGCCTTCCATGCCGTGGCGGAGGCAGCCGTCGAGGACGCAGCGTCGGTGGCCTTCAGCGACCGCACATGCTCCAGGTTGGCGGAGAGAATTTCATCGGCCGCGCTCCATTTCTGTCCGCGAAGAAACAACTCAATCATCTGGCGGCCCATCAGCACAGGATGGCCCTGGCGAATCTCCGCCTCCGGCACCACGGCCCAGATCTCGTCGCCGGCAGCGCAGTAGGCGGCCACCATGCGGTGCACCGTCTCGGCGGTCAGCGCCTGGTCTCCGGGTGAGGCCACCAGCGCCGCGTCGCGCCCGCGATTCAACACCTCTTGCAGTGCCACCCGCAGCGCGTCGGCGTCACTGGAATCCGGAGGAAGCGGCACCACGTAGGCGGCGCGTGCCCACACCGCCGGAGCCAGCGACTCGGCGTCGGCTCCCAGGGCGACCAGCACCATCTCGGTATCGCCGTTCAGCGCTGCGATGAGCTCAGTCACAGCTTCGGACTTGCTCTTGGGTTGGACTGGACCAGCTCCCACTTGCGAGCCGGTGGCCAGGATTACTCCGCAAACGCCGGGGCTGTGCATACGCTTAAGGTAGCAGGAGCCGCGCCTCCTCGCCAGTATCATGTATTCGGTCCTCGCCGGGGTGGAAAGCGTGCCCGCGAGGCGGTATAATGTCCGTCCAGTGGGGACATATGGAAAATAAGATCACGACAACGGGCGGCTTCCAGGTCAATGAGAGCGATCCGCAGGTTCCGGCACGGTTGGCGCGGGTTGCCTACGGCGGTAGTCATGAAACCGAAGGACTTATCCTTACCACGCTCGACTCTGCGGTGAACTGGGTGCGCAAGAGTTCCATCTGGCCGATGACGTTCGGCCTGGCTTGCTGCGCCATTGAGATGATGGCCATGGGCGCATCGCGCTTTGACATTGCCCGCTTCGGCGCCGAGGTCTTCCGCCCGTCGCCGCGCCAGAGCGATCTGATGATTATTGCCGGCCGCGTCTCGGTGAAGATGGCGCCGGTCATCCGCCAGCTCTACATGCAGATGCCTGAGCCCAAGTGGGTCATCTCCATGGGGGCCTGCGCCACCTCGGGCGGCATCTTCAATAATTACGCCATCGTGCAGGGCGTAAACCAGTGGATTCCCGTCGATGTGTACGTGCCCGGATGCCCGCCGCGTCCCGAGCAGCTGATCTACGCCATCACGGTGCTGCAGGAGAAGATCAAAAACGAGCAGGGCTCCTTCAAGCGCGCTCTGAATATCGGCGAGTAGCTCTCGCGATCGTCCATTGTGAATATGAAAAAGGCCAGCCGGAAATTCATCGGCTGGTTTTTTCGTGTACGGTTCAGCGGTGGGGAGTGGTGCTCAGGAGGGAATTGCAGGAATGGATGCGACTGGCTGCCCCCCAGGGATTCGAACCCCGATACCCTGCTCCAGAGGCAGGTGTCCTACCGTTGAACGAGGGGGCAGTACGATGACGCACAAAGCGATGAATGCAACGGTTTGATCATAAGTGCTTAGAGTGCTTTCGTCAACTCCAGCGCATCGCGCAACCACAACCCCGCTGCAGACCTTTGCATCTCTTCTTCCACGCCGCGAATCTGCGATAATGGCGGAAAGAGCGAGCGCGGGAGCCGATCAGCAGCTCTCCGCGGCGACGGGGTGGGTTCCGGCGCAGATGGCTCGCGTGGGACGCCGCCGCAGTCCTGCAAGGAACCGGGTAGTGAGCTTGGAGCCGCAAAAAACATTCTTCATTGAAACCTTCGGATGCCAGATGAACTTCCACGACTCGGAGAAGGTAGCCGGGTCGCTGGTTTCGCAGGGCTATCGGCAGGTTGACTCCGCCGAGGACGCCGACCTCATCTTCTACAACACCTGCTCGATTCGCGATAAAGCCGAGCAGAAGGTCTTTCATCGCCTGGCTGAATTCAAGCGCCTGCAGAAGCTGGGAAAGAAGTTTGCCGTCATCGGCTGCGTGGCGCAGCAGGAGGGAGAGCACATCTTCGAGCGTGCGCCCCATGTTTCGCTGGTGGCGGGCTCGTCCAGCTACCGCAACCTGCCGCAGATGCTGGTGCAGCTTGAGCGCGGCGAGCGTGCCACCGGACTGGACGACCGCAACACCGAAGAGACCTTCGAGACGGAGTTCACCGCGCGGACCAATCCTCATCGCGGATACATCACGATCATCGAGGGCTGCGACAAGTTCTGCTCCTACTGCGTAGTGCCTTACACGCGTGGACGCGAGCGCAGCCGCACCTCGGAGTCGGTGCTGGAAGAGGCGCGCCGCATTGTCGATGGCGGCCTTACGGAAATTCAACTGCTCGGCCAGAATGTGAATTCCTACCTCGACCCGCTGGGGCGCCGCAGCTTTGCCGAATTGCTGGCCGAGGTGGGGCAGGTGCCGGGTATCCGGCGGGTGCGCTTTACCACCTCGCATCCGCGGCACTTCAGCCGCGACATCGTGGAGGCCATTGACTCCGTGCCTACGCTCTGCGACCACGTGCATCTGCCGGTGCAGAGCGGCTCGTCGCGGGTGCTCTCTGCCATGCAGCGCGAATACACGCGCGAACAATACCTGGAACGCGTGGCGTGGATTCGCGCGGCACGCAATCGGACGATCTCCATGACCACGGACATCATCGTCGGCTTCCCAGGCGAGTCCGAGGTGGAGTTTGAGCAGACGCTGAGCTTGCTGGAAGAAGTGCAGTTCGATGCAGTCTTCAGCTTCAAGTATTCGCCCCGTCCGAATACGCCGGCCATTGTGATGGAGAACGCGATTACCGAAGAGGAGAAGACCGCGCGGCTGGCGATGTTGAACGATCGGCAGCGCGAGACTCAGCGCGTGAACTACGCGCGGCACGTGGGCCAGGTGATGGAGGCGATGGTGGAGGGCTATCAGCCGGCGCGCGGCCAGGTCACCGGACGCACCTCGCAGAACAAGACGCTGAACTTCACGGTTCCCGACGGGATAGCGGCGCCGGCGGTGGGTAGCTATGTGCAAGTTCGCGTGGTGCGCGCCCATCCCAACAGTTTGGTGGGAGAACTGGCGGAGTCAACCGAGGCACAGAGCGCTCAGTCGGCGTACAGTGTTATCTGACTAGGCGCCAGCGGCCGGAGCCGGCATCCGTTGCCCCGTACCCGTCGCGCCAAGCATTGTCATGGGGGAGGATTGCGTGGAAGTCGAAATGCGAGTTCGTGGACTGATGCTGGACCCGACCACCAACATGCCGATCATTGTTCTCAAGGACGTGAACAGCGATTCGGTGCTGCCCATCTGGGTGGGAGTGTTTGAGGCCAACGCGATTGCGCTGGAGATTGAAAAAGTCGCTCCGCCGCGGCCCATGACCCATGATCTGCTGAAGAACGCCATCGCCGGGCTGGGCGCCACCGTGGAGCGCGTCGTGGTGACCGAGTTGCGCAACGATACATTCTTCGCCGCCATCTGGGCCACGCGCAACGGCGAGCCCATCGTCATGGACTCGCGCCCTTCTGATGCCATTGCGCTGGCCATGCGTACCGACGCGCCCATTTTCGTGGAAGAGGATGTGCTGCTGAGTTCGCGCATCTCCAACGGCACCGCAGGACGCATTACCGGAGAGGATTTGCGGCGCTGGCTGGAAGGTCTCAGCGACGATGATCTGGGACGCAACCGAACCTAAGCGCCAGAAATGGCTTGAGGAGTTTGAAGGCTTTTCCCTCAGCGGCTAAAGCCGCGTGAAATGAGCTTGTTTTGCGGCACGACTGAAGTCGTGCCCTTTCAAAACCGGGTTATGAGCGCATCTCTATAGAGTTTTAAGAAACAGCCTTGCCTCTTCGATCTGGGGGAAGGCTTTTTCGTCTTCGCGGAATTCCTTGCCGTGAACGCAGCGGCGGGTGCCGCGCATCTTTACCGGATGCTTCAGGTGGAGCATCTCGTGGTAGACGATGTACTCCATGGCGAGGCGCGGCACGCGGGCCTGGTCGAACACCTTGCTGATGATGATGGCGTTGTGCGCCGGGTCGTAATGGCCCAGCAGATGGCGCGCCTGCTCGCCGCTCCAACTCATCAGCGGACGCCCCAGCAGCCCGTGAAAGAAGCGCACGTTCAGCGTGTCGAAGACCTCGTCAAGATCGTAATAACGTCCCTGTGGCGATTCCAGACGCTTGCGCCCGCGCAGCTGCCGCACCCGATGCGCTCTTTCCATCATGTCGCGCGAGGTGATGTAGCGGCGATAGCGCGAGGCGTGAGCGGGATCGATGGGCTTGCGGTAAATCTTGGAGAGCAGAATGTGGATGATGGCCTTCAGCACCGGCTCGGGCGCGCTCTCCAGCAGGTCGGAGAGGCGCAGCTTCATGCGGCCTTCCGCCAGCCGGATGGTGTTGTTGAGGTTGACGAAGGGATAAAAATGCAGCTCGAATTCCGGAATGGGTGCGCGGGGGCGGAGCTCCCGGTACGTTTCATGCAGCAGTGAGTGCAGCGATTCCTTCAAGGCAATCCCAGAGTATCAGAAGCGCCGCGGTTACTGCTCCTGCTGCCCCTGTCTCTGTTTTGCTTCCTGCCGGTCCAGCTTTTCCTTGTCCTTCTCTTCGCCTCGCTTTTCAAGCTGGCTGGCGAGCATGGCCTTGGCGCTCTCGATGCTGCCTTGCAGCGAGTCCGTGGCATCTTCCAGCGCGATTGCGATGCGCCGCTTCTCTTCGGGACTCGCACGGCTCTCCAGCGACTTCAACTTCTGCTCGAACTCGCCTTCGGCCTCGAGCACGTGGCGTAGAGGACGGCGAAGGTCGTCGCCGCGCTTGCTGTACATCGCCAGGTTGTCATCCAGTTCGTCGAT
The DNA here is from genome assembly GCA_963742165.1 of uncultured Acidobacteriota bacterium. Taxonomy (GTDB): domain Bacteria; phylum Acidobacteriota; class Terriglobia; order Terriglobales; family Acidobacteriaceae; genus TOLSYN. The sequence continues at coordinate 285,865 of CAVUKX010000009.1, forward strand.
CAGGTCTGCCAGTTCGTCCAGCATTCCAGCGAGCTTGGCCGAGTTATCGACGCCATCTTTGGCTGTAACGTGAAGCTGTTCGACGGCCATCACGCGCTCGCGGGTAAAGCCGATCAGCAGGTCGATGCGCCGTTTGGGCTCCTGGGCGCTGTCGCGCATCAGCTCCGCTTCGCGGCTGGTCAGCGGATCGTGTCCCATCTGTGCCTGCGCGCAGGGGCAAAAGGCGGCAACGATGCCGGCGACAAGAAGAGCAGAGACGATCTTCACGGCGTGTTCTCCGCGGAGCCGGCGGCTACGGGTCCGAAGAGGGCGCGCAGCAAGCGGTTGCGCTGCTTCTCCAGTTCCGCCACTGCCTGGGTGAGCTGCGTCCGATCTTCGGCATCCAGGGTCTGACGCACGTCGTTCATCCGCCGGATCAGTTCGCGCAGATCAATCTCCGCATTCTTTACGTGTTTGCGCGCCTCCAGGGCGCAATCCACCGAGCGCCCGGCATAATGCAGGGAGACATCAATCGCGCCATGGGCTGCTTGGGTTCCGTCGCCGCGGAAGAGACGGTCGGCGTCTTCCAACGACTTGCGTGCGGCCTGCATGCTCAGTTGAGCGCATTCCGTGCCGCGCGCCTGGTCGGCTTTGCGCTGCAGCTCTGCCGGTGAGCTGTCCTGCGCCGCGCAGGCGGCGGTGAGCAAAAGCAAGATCGGCAATGCACGCAACGTTTTCATCCAAACGTTCTCATCCAGTTCCCCGGCTTCGGGCTCCATTGCGTGGATGGCGATTCCGAGCTCTTTGTTGCCTGCGGCAACGCAGCTTGTGCAGAATCGCCGCAGCCTTTTCCCATCGCGGCCGAGGGCGCAGCTCTTACAGACCGACGGCCTGCTCCGGCAAAACCCGGCGCAGCCACTGTCCGGTATAAGAGCGTTCATTGGCGGCGATGTCCTCCGGTGTGCCGATGGCCACGATCTCGCCGCCGCGTTCGCCGCCTTCGGGGCCAAGGTCGATGACCCAGTCGGCCACTTTAATCACGTCCAGATTGTGCTCGATCACCACGATCGAGCCGCCGGCATCGATCAGCTTCTTGAAGGCCGCCAGCAACTTGCTCACATCGTCAAAGTGCAGCCCGGTGGTTGGCTCGTCAAAGATATACAGCACATGCAAGCGGCGCTTGGGGGTGCCGTCAGGATTCTTGCGCAGGCTGCCGTGTGCGTGCGGCTGCAGATGCGCCGCCAGCTTCATGCGTTGCGCCTCGCCGCCGCTCAGCGTGGTGGCCGACTGGCCCAGGCGGAGATATCCGAGGCCGACCTCTTCCAGCACGCGCAGCTTGTCCACCAGCTTGGGCACGCCGGTAAAAAATCCCAGCGCCTCTTTCACCGTCATGTTCAACACATCGTGGATGTTTTTTCCGCGATAACGGACGGCCAGAATTTCCGGCTTGTAGCGCGTGCCCTTGCAGTCCTCGCAGAGAAGTTCCACGTCGGCCAGAAACTGCATCTCCACGGTCACGGTGCCGTCGCCGGAGCAGGTTTCGCAGCGCCCGCCGGGGATGTTGAACGAAAAGTATCCTGCGGCATAGCCGTGTTTCTTGGATTCGGGAAGGGAAGCGAAGACCTCGCGAATTGGATCGAAGGCTTTGATGTAGGTCACCGGATTGGAGCGTGGTGTCCGGCCAATCGGCGACTGGTCCACCAGTTGCACCTCGTCAATCCACTGCTCGCCATCAAGTTCGCCTACGATGCCCTCGCTCACCGGGCCCGTGGGTTGCCGCTTCAGGGCCGCCAGCCGCTGGTAGAGCACATCGTGCACCAACGTGCTCTTGCCCGAGCCCGATACGCCGGTGACGGCGACCAGCATTTCCAGCGGGATAGTGACGTCCACGTCTTTCAAGTTGTGTCCGCTGGCATGGTGCAGCCGCAGCAGGCGCTTGCCATGCGGCCGCCGCTGCGGTGGAACCTGAATCTGCAGATCTCCATTCAGATAGCGCCCGGTGAGCGATTGATGGTCGGCTCGGATCTGCTCGTAGCTTCCGCTGGCCACCAGTTTTCCGCCGTGCTCTCCCGCGCCGGGGCCAAGGTCCAGAATCTCATCGGCCGAGGCCATTACCTCGGGGTCGTGCTCCACCACCAGAATCGTGTTTCCCAGATCGCGCAGCCCCTGGAGAATGTGAATGAGGCGGGCGGTGTCGCGGCTGTGCAGCCCAATCGATGGCTCGTCCAGCACGTACAAGGTTCCCACCAGCCGCGAGCCGAGCGAAGTAGCCAGTTGAATGCGTTGGGCCTCGCCGCCGCTCAAGGTGGAAGAGTGCCGGTCCAGCGTCAGGTACTCCAGTCCCACGTCGTTCAAAAAGCCCAGACGGTCGCGAATCTCCTCCAGTAGTTTTCCCGCAATGGCAGCCTCTTCGGCGGTCAGCGTCAACTCCCGGAAGAAGCGCGCCGCCGTCTCCACGGTCATGTCGCAGAGCTGACAAATATCCAGGCCTGCGATCTTCACCATGTCGCGCCTCATTGCGCAGCCTGGCCCCGCCACAGGCGCCGCACAGCGAATATCCGCGATAGCGGCTCAGGAAGACGCGCACGTGCAGCTTGTACTTCTTTTTCTCCAGCTGCTCGAAGAAGCCGCGCACTCCGAACCACTTTCCATCGCCTTCCAGAATGAGTTGCCGCTGCTCTTTTTTGAGGTTCGCCCAGGGCACGTCCAGCGGAATTCCCGCCAGGCGGGCAACCCGGCGCATCTCCGTGCCCAGCGGCCTGTACTTGGGTTTGGTCCACGGCTCCACTGCGCCTTCGGCCAGCGTTTTGGACGGGTCGGGAATCACCAGGTCCATGTCGAAGTCTACGGTGTTGCCAAAGCCCTGGCAGCGCGGGCAGGCGCCATAGGGATTATTGAAGGAGAACAGACGCGGCTCGGGATGCTCGAACCGGAGATTGCAACGCTTGCATTCGAAGCGGTGGGAAAAGCGCAGTTGCTGCGGTTCGCCCTCGGCCGGAGCCGTTTCAAAAACCACTTCTCCGGCCTCACGGTATCCGCTCTCCACCGCATCCACAATGCGGGAGCGGGACTCCGCATCCACCACAATGCGATCGAGCAGAATGAACACGGGCCGGTTGAAATCAATCCCCAGCAGCGATTCCGGAGTGGAGAACTCGAACAGTTCACCCGCTTGCAGCAGCCGATTGAATCCGCGTTTGCGCAACTCGAAGAGGCGCTCGCGCAGCGCCGCGCCGGTGTCGGCCTCGGGTTGCTTCTTGCGCCGTCCGCGCGGCTTCTTTTCCGCGGCTTGCTCCGAAGCTGCGGTGGCGGCGGCTTCCAAGTGCAGCAGCGGAAAGAGCGCCTGCACGCGCGTACCGTCTCCGAGCGCCAGGACGCGTTCCGCCACCTCGTCCACGGTGTCGTACTTCACCTGTTCGCCGCACTGCGGGCAGTAGGTTCGGCCGATACGCGCATACAGCAGCCGCAGATAGTCGTAGATCTCGGTGGCCGTGGCAACCGTGGAGCGGGGATTGCGGGTCTGGTTCTTCTGGCGGATGGCGACCGCCGGGGCGATGCCGTCGATCAGATCTACATCTGGCTTCTCAATGCGCTCCAGGAATTGGCGCGCGTAGGCCGAGAGCGACTCGACATAGCGCCGTTGCCCTTCGGCATAGATGGTGTCAAAGGCCAGCGACGACTTTCCGCTTCCCGAAACTCCGGTCACCACCGTCAGGCGATTGTGCGGAATCTCGAAGTCGATGTTCTTCAGGTTGTGAACCCGCGCGCCGCGAACTACGATCGCATCCTTGGACATAGAGAAGACGGTCACCCGCCGCTTGCGCCGCTCTACCCCATGGCGTCAATCTGGCAGCGTCCGAATCTTTCCATTATATATAGCTGCCCGCCTCCCGCGCGGGGTCGATGGAATGCTGACTGCTTCGGAGTTATGAATTCATCAGCTTGAGAACTGCCAGGACGTAGATCCACATCACGGTCATGAAGTGCCAGTACCACGCCGTCACATCGAGCGAGATGCTGCGCCGCTCCAGCGAGTGCCTTGGCCCCGGCGCCAGGCCGGCATACAGCAGGATTGCCATCCCCGCCAACAGATGCAGCGCGTGCGCCCCGGTCAGAAGATAAAAGAACACACTGGAAGGTCCGGCGGACATGTCCACACCCTTCAAAAGCAGCACCTGCCAGGCGCGAAACTGACCGTAGAGAAAGCCGCCGCCCGCCACGAAGGTGGCCCACACCCACAGCAGCGAGGTTTCCCGAACCCCGCGAACGCCAGGAATGCCGCCCACCGGAACCAGGACGGCCTCCAGTCGCGCCGCCCGCCTCGCCTTTTCCGCCAGCAGGCTGGCAACGCCCAGCACGGCGCTATTCACCAGCAGAATGTTGATGGGGAGGGGAACCGGAATCCAGTCGCTCTGGAAGCCGCCGCTCATGGCGTCGAACCGTCCCGTTCCGCGACGCGCTACAAACAGCGTGGTGAACGAAATGAACAGCATGACGATGGAGGCGGCCGTGAACAGCAGGCCTAAACGGTAGCGCTGTAGCTGCTGCCGGAAGCCATCCAGACCATCCCCGTCGCCGCGCCCGCCGCCACCGCCACCGCCGCCGGACGCTTCTGGAGGCGGTGGCCAGCGATTGCCGCCGCCGGGTACTGGTTTGTTGGACGAGCGCGAAAGCGTTGCCATCAATCTCCCCATCCGTGCTTCGATGCGGAAAGGTCGCCTCCGTGCTTCCCGAGTTGTACGAGATTTTTTCCAGCCCCACCCACGGCCCAAAAGTCGCACGTTTCCCGTTTGTGCTCTGAATCGAAACTGCATGGCGCCGAATCGAAGCAGGGAGTTCACTTTGCCTGTGGAGCCGCCAGCCATGCAAACCGAGCACGTCCCCCACGATGTTGCCGCGCGTAGCTGGCAGCGCGACCGCTGTTTCGGATGCGGCGCGGCCAACCCCGGCGGGCTGCAATTGAAATTCGTACTCAGCCCCGCCGGGCGCAGCTATGTTTGCGAATTCGAGCTCAGCGCCCAGTTCGGCGGCCCTCCCGGCCACGCCCACGGAGGCATCATCGCCACCATTCTGGACGAGGCGATGGGCAAAGCAAACAAGCTGAAAGGGAAGATTGCGCTCACCCGCCGCCTGGAGGTGGACTACCTGCGTCCCGTGCCGCTGGATCAGCCGCTGGTGGCCGAAGGCAGCATCATCCGGGTACGCGGCCGTGCGCTCTACAACCGCGCCGAGCTGCGCAATGCCGCGGGAGTTGTCCTGGCCCGCAGTCGGGGAAAGTTTATGAGCATCGACGCGGAGAAGATGTTTTCTCGCGAACTGGCCGAGGAGAGAGAGCAGAGCCGCTCCTAGAGCGCCTGCCGGGCCCACTCCAGAAAACATCGCAGCGCCGCGCCCCGATGGCTCACCTGCGCCTTCTCCGCGGCGTTCAGCTCCGCAAAGCTCTTGCCCTCTGCCGGAAGGTAGAACAGCGGATCGTATCCAAAGCCCATCGTCCCGCGCGCCTGGCGCAGAATCATGCCGCAGGCCTCACCGCGAAAGTGCGCTACCTGATGCCCGTCGCGCGCCGCCGAGAGCACGCAGACGAAGCGAGCGGTGCGCTCGGCCTCCGGCACCGCCTCCAGTTCGCGCAGCAGCTTGGCATTATTTGCTAAATCTATGTTTGCCAAAGCAGTGTTTGGCCCGTCCATGCCGGCCGCATCGACGTTCGCCGTATCCTCTGCGGCGTAGCGGGCCGAGTGCACACCGGGCTCGCCTCCCAAGGCGTCCACGCTCAGTCCGGAGTCGTCGGCCAGCACCAGTTTGCCCGGAGCATAGCGGCTATAGTGCTCGGCCTTCTTGCGCGCGTTCTCCTCAAAGGTCGCGCCATCCTCCACCGCCTCCGGCAGGCCAGCAAAGCCGGGCAGTCCCTCCAGGTGGACGCCATAGAGCGCCCCCGCGGCGGCGAAGTCGCGTAGCTTTCCCTGGTTTGAAGTCGCAATCAAAATTCGCATCTGGGTACTCGAAAGGACTCTATGAAGTCCTCTTCTGGTGAATCTAGCTCTTGCCGGGCCTAAACACAAGAATCCGCCCGAAGGCGGATTCTTGTGACGATTTTGAACTCTTTGAAAATTATGGTGCGCCCGGTAGGAGTCGAACCTACAACCTCCAGATTCGTAGTCTGGCGCTCTATCCAGTTGCGCTACGGGCGCTTACATTGAAGCTTTGCGCTTCATGCTGCTTTGCCGTTGTGGCCAACGACCAAAATCAATATAGCACAGACCTTAGCCTGCTCTGCAACCCGCAGCTGTGGATACGCCGCCGCAGGCGCAACACTGCCGCCGCTCTACTGCAGATCCAGTCCAGTTTGACGCAACATCTTGGCCACCACCGCCGGACTGAGCCGCGTTGCGTCGTACTCCACATTCACACTGCGCGCCTCTTCGTTCAGCTTCAGGCGCCGGATCCCATACACTTCCCGTATGTTGTCGATCGCCCGCATCACCGATTCATCCGGCGATATCCCATAGTTGTAGCTGATTTCGACGTTGGTCATCCGAGCCTCTTTACCATCCTTGTCCACTCGCATCTGCTGGGGGTGCAGTTGCATTAGTATAACAGTCACCTGCACGAATATTGGAAGGGAGTTCATCCTTGCCCGAGACGAAAGCAACGGACCCGGTCTGCGGAATGACCGTCGATCCTGCCGCCCCACGCGGAGGCTCCTTCGTCTGTCAAGGCGTCGAGTATTTTTTCTGCAATCCCAAATGCAACGAGCGCTTCCGCGCCGAGCCCGGAAAATTTCTCTCACCGGATTACAAGCCAGCCGGGATGATGGCGCAAACGCCCAGCCTGACTCAGCCCAGCCTAGTCCAGTCGGGTCTGGTTCAGCTTGGCGGCAAGCCAGCCGTCTCCGGCGGTTCCGCCACCATCGCATCCGCGCCGCCTGCCTCCGCAGTAGCGTACATCTGCCCCATGTGTCCCGAGGTTCGCTCGGCAAAGCCGGGCGCATGTCCCTCCTGCGGCATGGCCCTGGAGCCGGAAACGCTGCAAGCTGCTTCCCGCACCGAGTACGTATGCCCCATGCACCCGGAAGTCTCGCAGGATCGTGCCGGCGCCTGCCCCATCTGTGGCATGGAGTTGGAGCCGCGCACCGTCTCGGCCAGCCACGAACCTGCTCCCGAGCTGGTGGACATGACGCGAAGGCTTCGCCTGAGCCTGGTCTTCGGCCTGCCTCTGCTGCTGCTGGCCATGTGGGAGATGATGCGGAACATGGTCGTTGCCGCTCATGCAGCGCCGGGGCCGGAGCACATGGTCGCCTGGATTCAATTTCTGCTCGCCTCACCGGTCGTTCTATGGGCGGGCTATCCGTTTTTCCAGCGTGCCATCACATCGGTCAAACTCCGCCGCCCAAACATGTTCACCCTGATCGGCCTTGGGGTCGGCGTCAGCTATGTTTACAGCGCGATTGCGACGCTATGGCCATCGCTTTTTCCGCGCTCGCTGCGCGGCATGGGCGACCAGCCGGACGTCTATTTCGAGTCTGCCGCCGCCATCGTCATTCTGGTGCTGGTTGGCCAGGTGATGGAGCTTCGCGCCCGCGGACAGACCTCCAGCGCCATTCGCGCGCTGCTCGATCTTGCTCCCAAGATGGCGCGCGTGGTGGAAGCCGATGGCCGCGAGCGTGATATTGCGCTCGACCAGGTTGCCGTGGGCCAGCAGCTTCGCGTCCGTCCCGGCGAAAAGGTTCCGGTGGATGGCGTGGTGCTGGAAGGCCGCACCGTGGTGGATGAATCGCTGATCACCGGCGAATCGCTCCCCATCGAAAAGAGTCCCGGCGACCGGCTCATCGGCGCCAGCGTCAACGGCAACGGCGCGGTGCTGATGCGCGCCGAACATGTCGGCAGCGCCACGATGCTGGCTCAAATCGTCCGCCTGGTTGGTGAAGCGCAGCGCAGCCGGGCTCCGATTCAGCACCTCGCCGATCGCGTCTCCGCCGTCTTCGTTCCTGTCGTGGTCAGTATTTCGTTTCTCACCTTTGTGGCGTGGCTGATTTTCAGCCCCGCGCCGGCGCTGCCGCGAGCTCTCGTCAACGCCGTCGCCGTGCTTGTCATCGCCTGTCCCTGCGCCCTCGGACTTGCCACTCCGATGGCTATCATGGTGGGCACCGGCCGCGGCGCTCGCGCCGGCGTGCTCATCAAAAACGCCGAAGCGCTGGAGGCCATGGAGCACGTGGATACCGTGGTGGTGGACAAGACCGGAACGCTCACCACCGGACACCCTACTCTGGAGTTCGTGGTATCGCTCGGTACGCACAGCCAGGAAGACCTGGTGCAATGGGCCTCCAGCATCGAGGCCCTCAGCGAACACCCGCTGGGTGCGGCCATTGTGCAAGCCGCTGAATTGGCCCAACTCCGTCCGCACCGCGTTGAGCGTTTCGAATCGCGTCCCGGGCGCGGCGTTCTGGGCGACGTGGATGCGCGTTACGTAGCCGTAGGCAACGCCGCCCTGATGCAGGAGCTGGGAATCGCCATATCCGCCGCGGCCGAGACCATGCGCAATAATATTCGTGACCACGGTCAAACCGTGCTCTACATTGCCGCCGACCGCGAACTGATCGGACTGTTTGGCATCATCGATCCGGTGAAGCCCACCAGCGCCATGGTGATCGAAGACCTCATGCGCGAAGGTTTGCACGTCATCATGCTCACCGGAGACAGCCACGCCACCGCCGAGGCCGTCGCTCGCAAACTCGGCATCCGCGAATTCGAAGCCGAGGTACTGCCCGAACGTAAAGCGGCGGTCATCCAGCGTCTGCAAGAGCAGGGAAGAGTGGTTGCCATGGCCGGAGACGGCGTCAACGATGCGCCCGCGCTCGCCCAGGCCCAGGTTGGCATTGCCATGAGTACCGGCACCGACATCGCCATGCACAGCTCCGGCATCACCTTGTTGCGCGGCGATCTGCGCGGCATCCTGCGCGCCCGCCGCCTGAGCCAGGCCACCATGCGCAACATCCGCCAGAATCTCCTGTTTGCCTTCGCCTACAACGCAGTCGGCGTCCCGCTCGCCGCCGGCATCCTGTACCCCTTCACCGGATGGATGCTGCCGCCCGTCTTCGCCGCCGCGGCCATGAGCCTCAGCTCCGTCTCGGTCATCACCAACGCGCTGCGGCTGCGGAATGCGAAGCTATAGCTGGCTCCAACGCTAAACTCCACCTGAGCAGCACTAGGAGACTCTCCCGGCATGAGAACTACCAAGGCTGAACGCTGTATCGCTCTCAGCTTTTTATGCGCTCTTATATCGCTATCTTCGTTCGCGCAGTCCAGCGTTTACAAGCCAGGGGCGCCGTTGCTGATGTGGAAAGTTTCCTCCGCAACCAACACCGCTTATCTGGTAGGGTCTCTCAATTTCGCCGACAAAACTTTTTATCCGCTTCCGTCCGTCATGGAAGACGCGTTCGCTGCTTCTACAGTTTTGATCGTCGAAGTTGGTTCAAAGAACAATGCGCCGCTACAGATGCAAATCAGCCGGTTCCTTGAGTCGAAAGGCACCTACCCTTCGGGAGACAATCTTTACAGGCACATCAACCGGACAACCCGCGCCAAGCTGAGGAGATTCCTCAAGAGCTACGGATATCCGCCGGTGCTGCTGGCCCGCTTTCGGCCGTGGAGGGCGGCGCTGACCGTGGGCCTGCTGCCGCTGATGACAGATGAATCTGATCCTAGTTTGGGTGTCGATGCGTACTTCATGAATAAGGCCGGAGACAGGCCCATCCAACAGCTCGAAGATCCCCTGTGGATTTTCAAGCTAATATCCAAGACACCCAAAAGGAGGAGCGATAAGATCATCCTCTCCGGCATCAAGGCTGGAAAGAACATTAAAGAGCACCATGCGAGGCTGGCCGAATTTTGGAAAGAGGGAGCCGCGGACAAGATCGACAGGGAGTTTTCGGCGGCACGTTCCTCCGAAGATCGATTCGACAGAGCGTACTCGCGCCGCGTGCGTGAAGACCGCAATCCGCACATGACCAGCCGGCTGGAAAAGTGCCTGCACTCGTCCGAATCCTGCTTCATGGTCGTCGGAGCTACCCATTGTGTGGGAAGGAAAGGCATTGTCAAACAATTGCAGGATCGCGGATATCGGGTCGAACAATCTGTGGTTGAAACCGCGCCGCCTGCTACGTCCGCCGCGCCGAACTAGCTGCTGGTTTCAGGCTGGTGATAGTTCCTTCGTCCAAACCGTCTTTGCCGCTGCAGTGCTAAACTCCAGCTGAGTAGCCCAAGGAGATGCTTCCGGCATGAGAATTGCGAAGCCTGCACGCCGTATCGCCCTTGCTTTTTTATGCGCCCTCATCTCCATCGCATCCTTTGCGCAGTCCAGTGCGTACAAGCCAGGGATGCCGGTGCTGATGTGGAAGATCTCCTCCGCGCACAATAACGCCTACCTGCTCGGATCGGTCCATCTTGGCGACAAGTCTTTTTATCCGCTCCCGTCCGTCATTGAAAACGCCTTCGCCGCGTCTTCCTTGCTCATCGTGGAAGTGGACACGAGAAAATTGAACCCGCTGGAGATGCAGCAGACGATCGCAGCGACCGGAACCTATCCTCTGGGAGACGATCTCTCCAAGCACATCGCGCCGGAAACCCTGGCAAAGCTCGACGCGTTGCTCACCGGTTACGGAATGCCGCCCGCACTGTTTGCCCGCTATCGTCCGTGGATGGCCGGGCTGACCGTATCGATGCTGCCCATGATTAAGGCCGGACTCAATGCCGACCAGGGTATCGACATGTATTTTATGAACAAGGCCGGGGAGAAGCCCGTCGAACAGCTGGAAGACGCCGCATGGCAGATTCAGTTGCTCTCCAGCGTTCCCGAGCGCGACTCCGACCAATACCTGTTGTCATCCATCCGCCAGGCGGAGCACGCCCAGGAGACTTGGACGAAGCTGGCGAAATACTGGAGCGAGGGTGCGTCCGACAAAATCGATGAACTCACCAACGCGCAAGTGGCCGATGACGACGCAGACGAAAAAGCCTTGTCGCGGCGCTTGCGCGAGGATCGCAATCCGCATATGACCGACCGCCTGGAAAAATGCCTGCACTCCTCGGAATCGTGCTTCATGATCGTCGGCGCGGCGCACGCCGTCGGCAAAGAGGGAATCGTCAAGCAGCTGCAAGCCCGGGGATATCGCGTGCAGCAGGCCGTGGTAGAAAGCACCGCCCAAGCCACGGCTGCCTCAAAGTAGGATCTATTTGACCGCGATCCTGTCGATGATGGCGCGCGTCTCCGATATCACAGTATCCTGAGGGATGCATTGGCTGGGATCGTCCAGTGCTTGCTGTACTTCAGCGCAAAACCAATCGCAGAAACAGATGTCGAGTTCCTGCGCTTCGTCCTGTCGTTGGACCAATTTACTCATGAACTTTCCTGATAGTTCTACAGCTTGTTGAAATAATCGATCATCTCCGGCGAGGTCCATTCCACCGCGCCGATGAACTTGCGCTGGATCTTTCCATTCTTGTCGATCAGGAACGTCTCCGGATAGGCAAACGTCCCATACTCGGCGCTCGACTTGTGGTCCGGATCGCGCGCCGTCAGCATTCCCGGCATGTTCTTTGCGGTGAAGGCCTTGTAGGCGCCCTCGTCTTCGTCCATGCTCACCGCCAGAATGGTCACTTTATCGCCCAATTGATGCTGCAGAGCCACCAGGTCGGGAACTTCCTGCACGCACGGCGGGCACCACGTTGCCCAGAAGTTGAGCAACACCGGTTTGCCGCGCAACTGGCTCAGCGTTACAGTTTTCTGACCGTCGCTCACGGTAAAGTCCGGGGCCGTTGAGCCGATCTGCGCGGGTTCGGAGTTGCGGCAGGAAGCCAGCGCCAATGCCAGCGCTGCCGCCAACCCCACGATTGCAATTCGTCTGCTGTATTTCACGTCCTTTATAATAAACCGGAACCCACTTATTATGGACTCCACGAATCCTGCTTCCGCTGTTCCTCAGCTCTCGATTATCATTCCGGCCCGCAACGAAGAGGCGAACCTCGAGCGCTGCCTGCGTTCGCTGGTGATGCAGAAAGGCGTCTCGTTCGAGATTCTGGTGATCGACGACGCCTCGACCGACCGCACCCACGCCATCGCGGAAAGCTATACCCGGGTTCGCCAATGTCCTTTCGTTGCCCTCAACCCGTATCTCGTCGATGTGCGGCTGCTGGACGCGCCGCAGCCCCTGCCGGCGGGATGGACCGGCAAAACCAACGCTCTGGTGGCCGCCGAAGCAGTCGCTCGAGGCGAGTGGCTGCTGTTTACCGACGCCGACACCGAACACCTCGATGGTTCGCTGGCCACGGCACTGGCCGAGGCCGAGCAGTACCGGGCGGACATGCTCTCCTACTCGCCCGAGCAGCTCCTCACCGGGGTCCGCCAGCGGCTGGTCATGCCGCTCATCTTCGGCGAGTTGGCCGTGCGCTACAGCCCGCGGCGGGTGAGCGATCCCGCATTGCCGGACGCTGCCGCCAATGGACAGTACCTGTTCGTCCGGGCCATATCCCACCAGCGGGTTGGCGGCTTTGCCTCGGTCGCCACTGAGCTGCTCGAAGATGTAGCCCTGGCGCGCCGCTACAAGCAGATGGGCTACAACATTCGCTTCCGCCTGGGCCGTGGACTGGTGCGCACCCGCATGTACAACTCCTGGGAAGAGCTGCGCAACGGCTGGACGAAAAACCTTGCTCTGCTGTTTCCCGACGCCCGCCGGCTGGCCCGCAAACGCAACGCAGAGTTTTGCCGTCTACTCCTGTTGCCGGTGTTGTCCACGCTCTGTTCCACGCTGCTTACGGCCAGGGGTGCGGCTGGCATGGGCACGCACGGGCACTGGATTGTGAGTGCCGGGGTGATCTTGCTGTGGCTGCTCACGCTCTCCAACTTTGCCGTCTTTTATTCTCGCGTGGCTCGCGCTCACCTTCCATACTGGCCGTCGCTGCTCTCCATCTTTGGCCTGCCGTGGTTTGCCGCGCTGCTGCGCCACTCGGCCAAGGCCCACGAGGATGGAAGCGTACATTGGCGAGGACGCACCTACTCCACCCATGGAGCCGCAAGCTCCCTCGCTGCATCCAATAGCAAGTAGCCGTAAATCCTTTTGTTGAGCCGCCAGGGAGCGCCTGCCATGATCTACCTCACCCGTAAGGCTGAGTTCTCCGCATCGCACTACTATCACAACCCGGAGTGGACTCCGGAGGAGAACCTGCGGGTCTTCGGCAAGTGCTCAAACCTCAACGGACACGGCCACAACTACACCCTCGAGGTGACCGTTGCCGGCCAGGTCGATGACACCACCGGCTTTGTCATCGACCTCAAGCTGCTCAAGGACATTCTGAACCGCCAGGTACTGGACGATTTCGACCATCGCAATCTCAATCGCGAACTCCCGGAGTTTGCCACCCGCGTGCCCACCACCGAGAACCTGGCTGTCGCCATCTGGCAGCGGCTCCACTCCCGGCTTCATCCCGCGCGGCTGCATCGGGTGCGCCTCTACGAGCAGCCCGATCTTTTTGTGGATTACTACGGGGAGTAGCGATGAAGGTCTATCTCACGCGCCGCTATCTGTTCTCCGCCTCCCACCGGCTGCATAATCTCGCGCTCAGCGAGGCCGCCAACCGGGAAATCTATGGCAAGTGCAATCATCCCCACGGCCACGGCCACAATTACTTTCTGGAAGTCACCTTGAGCGGCCCGATTGCGCCCGAGACCGGAATGTTGTGCGATCTCGGCGTTCTGGACTCGGCGGTCCATCGCGAGGTACTCGACCGCTTTGACCATCAGAACCTGAACCTGCTGAAGGATTTCAGCATGCAGGTTCCCACCACGGAAAATCTGGCCATGCGGGTGCGGGAGATATTGAGCCAGCTGCCGTTGCCCGCTCAGCTGGAAAGTGTTCGCATCGAGGAGACGGCTAACAATTCCATCGAGTACGCCGGCGGCCAGCCGCCACGACGATGAGCCCTGCGATGTTGATCCCCTAAGACGTTGAGTCCGGAAGAGAGTCATCATGAAAGTTGCCATCAATAAGGCCATGCCCCAGGAGACGTCACAACCCGCTTCCACCGCGCTCCACAGCGCCAGCTTCGAGGAACTGGTCCGCGAGATGCTCGTGCGCATCGGCGAAGACCCCAACCGCGAAGGCCTGCTGGAAACCCCCGGCCGGGTGGCCAAGTCCATGGAGTTTCTCACCCACGGCTACTCCCAGGAGCCCGCCGAGGTCCTCAACGGCGCGCTGTTCACCGTCAACTACGACGAGATGGTGATCGTGAAGGACATCGAGATGTTCAGCCTCTGCGAGCATCACATGCTGCCGTTTTTCGGCAAGGTCCACATCGCCTATATTCCCAACGGAAAGGTGATCGGGCTCAGCAAGCTGCCGCGCCTGGTCGACGCCTTTGCCCGCCGCCTGCAGGTGCAGGAGCGGCTCACCACCCAGCTGGCGGATGCCATTCAGGAGATGATTCAGCCGCAGGGCGTAGGCGTGGTCATTGAAGCGCGCCACCTGTGCATGATGATGCGCGGGGTTGAGAAACAGCATTCGGCGGCGGTCACCTCCGCCATGCTCGGCCAGTTCCGCCAGCAGGAAACGCGCAACGAGTTCCTCTCCCTGCTGCGCCAGAAGACTGCCAGCGGCTTCTGATGCCCGTACGCGCCAAACTCGCGGTTGTCACCGGAGCCTCACGTGGCCTGGGGCTGGCCATTGCCGAGGCCCTCTCCGAACGCGGCTTCCATCTCATCCTCACCGCTCGCGACCAGCGCGCGCTGGAGCGGCTTGCTGCGCGGCTTCCCAACGCTACCGCCATCGCCTGCGAGATCCGCGATCCTCAATCCGTGGCTCAGCTTGCGGACCTCGTCCGCCGGCGCAAACGCCTGGATGTGCTCATCAACAATGCCGGCATCGCCGGTCCATCGCAGCCCATTGCTTCGCTTGATTTTGAGATTTGGCGCCAGGTCATCGACACCAATTTGCACGGAACGTTCCTGGTCACCCAGTCCTTGCTCCCGTTCCTCGGAAAGTCCAGTGTGATCGTCAACAATCTCAGTGTCGCCGCCCGCGTTTCGTTTCCCGGAATGGCCGCCTACAACGCCTCCAAGCGTGGCCTGCTGGCATTCACGGAAACCCTGCGCGAGGAACTTCGTCCCCGAGGCGTACGCGTGGTCGCGCTGCTCCCCGGGGCCACCGCCACCGCCATCTGGCAGCAGTTCTGGCCGGATGCCCCACGCGGCTCCATGCTCTCTCCGCGAACCGTCGCCGAGGCGGTGGCCTCTGCTGTCGCCCTGCCCGGCAACGCAAACATCGACGAGATCGTCATCACGCCATCGGCGGGCTCACTTTAACCTTCCCGTCCCAACTCCGTAGTTCGCGGAGCGGCAAACGGGTGTGCCTCACGCGGCAAACGGGTGTGCCTCACAAAGTGAGAATACGAGTCGCGGGCTATTCCTCGTCCTCGTCGTCGATCTCCAGTGTTCCATCGTCTTCAATGTCGTATTCGTCCTGGTCGATCATGTAGGGATCGACCGGTTCAGGCCGAGGATCGTACTCATCATCGGGCTCGGCACGGGCGTAAATCGGCGCGCGATCATAGAAATCCTTGAGTTCATGCTGCATGGTGAGCACCTCGTATGACTGACGTGTGAGCGGTTAGAATCCAAATCTCGGCACCGCGATGCCCAGGGCCGCAGATTTTTGTATCCGCTCAGTAGCCGTAGAGGTAGCGCCGCGTCCGGGAAGGGAAGAGACGAACCAGCAAAACTCCCGCCAGAAAGCCGCCGACATGGGCCCAGACGGCGACCCCTCCGCTTTGGGCGTCGGAGGCCACCAGCGATGTTCCCACCCCGCTCAAAAACTGCAGGACAAACCAGTAGCCCAGAACCACCCAGGCCGGCAGCCAGAGGAAGAAGATAAAAAAGAAGGGAACCAGCATCATGACCCGCGCCCGTGGGTAGAGCACGAAGTAGCCGCCCATCACCCCGGCGATGGCTCCGCTGGCTCCCACCGTCGGAATCATGGAACTGGGATCGGAGGCGGTTTGCGCCAGGGCTGCGGCGACCCCGCACGTCAGATAGAAGACGAGATACGGAAAATGTCCCAGTGTATCTTCAACAGTTCTGCCAAAGACCCACAAAAACCACATGTTAAAGATCAGGTGCAACCAGCCCGCATGGAGAAACATGCTGGTCAGAATGGGCAGCAGAGCAAACTCTGGCGCTATCCCATGCGAGTGCGCATGGAGATGCTGCACCGGACCCTGCAGCATCGCACTGAGCCGCGCCGGAACCAACCCGAAGGTGTTGAAAAAATTGGTCTGCGCCCGCCGTCCCAGCGAAAGCTCGAAGAGAAACACTGCCAGGTTCGCCACAATCAGAAAGTAGTTCAGCAGTGGCGTCGATAATCGCGGCGTGTCGTCTTTCAGTGGAATCATGGTTTTACCACAGCAGAGCTGTCAGTGGAGTGCACGATGGCGAATGTGAAGATCATACGGCATTTTGTGCCCGGTTGACCTCAGCCGGGCTATGCCTGACGATACAGAGGAATGATTAACGCAATTCTGGTTCTGGACAAGCCCGCAGCCCTTACCTCCCACGACGTTGTCAACCGCGTCCGGCGCATTACCGGCGAACGCAGCGTTGGACATCTTGGCACCCTGGACCCGATGGCAACCGGCGTCCTGCCGCTTGTGCTCGGCCGCTATACAAGGCTCGCGCAGTTCTTTAACGAATCGTCAAAAACGTATGAAGGAGAAATACGTTTTGGATTCGCTACGGATACCTACGACGCCGAGGGTCAAGCGATGGAGCCCATCTCCAGCGCGCAGCCCACCTTGGCCCAGATTCAGCACGAGCTCGTCGCCTTCAACGGTTGTATCCAGCAAACGCCACCCGTCTATTCGGCCAAAAAAATCAACGGTGTCGCTGCCTATAAACTCGCACGCAAAGACAAAGTTGTAGAGATGAAGCCGGTTGCTGTCCAGGTTCATCGCTTCCAGATCCAGAGCGTTTGGGCGGATCGCGCCCGCTTCGTGGCTGAGGTTTCCGCCGGAACTTACATCCGCTCGCTCGCCCACGATCTCGGTCAGGCGCTCGGCTGCGGAGCCCATCTCACCCAATTGCGTCGCACCCAAGCCGGGGAATTCACTCTTCCTCAGGCGGTAAGCCTTGAGGAACTGGCAAGTTACCACGAAAGTCTAAAGCAAATCAGCCAATCCTCCGACTTATCAGAATACCCATTATCGGACATAGTGAATACTGGAGAACCCCCGGCGATTCAGCCCTCCGTCGCGCCGACGCACCACTCCCCCTACCTGCATCCGCGCCAGATTCTTAAAGGTTTCCCGTCGGTTACCGCTTCTCCCCAGGTAATTGCCGCCATTCGCAATGGCCGCTCCGTCAATCTGCCGGAGTTCTCCGAGGCGCCGCTGGTCAAAGTGTTTGCCGATCAGCAATTGCTGGTCGCCGTTGTCCAGCGCATCGCAGGCACTCTCTTCCAGCCCCGCGTGGTTCTCTTCGGCAGCAATGAACCGCTCCCGGTTTAAGCAGAAACTCCTGGAGCGAGCCTCCTACACCCGTGGCGCCATCAGATCTTCGAGCTCGCGCTGAAAGTTTTCCAATTCATGCAACCGCTCCGGGGTGGCCTCCACCTGCTCGTTCTTGGCCTGGAAGATGCGCCGGCCCTTGCGCTCCACCAGCACCCCCAGAACCTCGCCCATGTGCCATCCCGGCTGGCCTATCAGCTTCAACCCCTCGGCCGTCGGCTGCACCAGGGCGATGCAGTGCCCCTTCAGCAAGCCCACCGTGTTTGGGAACCGCTCGAAGGTCTGAATCTCGAACCCTGCCATGTAAATCGTTTGCAACTGCTTTGCGGGATCAGGCACGGAAATCCCCTCTCATTGCGACAGCCAGCCGGAGGGCCATCGGTTGGCCCGCATCCGGGCTAAGCCGCCGGATGAACAATACTCGGCGCCTCGTACTTCCAGGACGCCAGCTGCTCTACCGAAGCCGCCACGCGGAACAGCGGAACCATGGCCGTCGTCAGCCGATTTTTGTAATCATACTCCCCGGTCATAAAGTCGACATCCAGTCCCTCTGCCAGCGATTCCCGCGTCACATCGAAGATCATCACCTGTCCCGGCGAGAGCCGCTCCCATCGGGGGTCGTGATGAATCGTATAAAAGTGCCGGACGCCGCCATGGCGAAAGGTCACCAGCGCCGCCGCAATGTCGCCGTATGAGACCTCGTAACTCCATACAGTGCAATCCACTACGCGGTCACACACAATGTCTAACATGAAGTCTTGCCGATGCCGGTCGGCGAACAGATTCTCGCTCTTTCCACACCAATCGGCTTTGCGGCGATAGATCCACTCGGCGATGGGCCGGAGCGCGCTCTCGCGCCGCACCAGTTGCAGTCCCGCGCGGGCCAACCTCCGGCTGGCCTTCGCCGACTTGTGATGAGCCGCAACGAACTGTGTTGCCGACAGATCGCACCGGCGTGTCGTCGGAGCATTGCAGAATTCCGTCGGCCCCAGGCTCCGCCAGCGCTCGCGCGCCTCCGGTCCGCGCAACGCCGTCACCTCCAGCGGAACGCCCGCACGCGCCAGTTCATGCCAGGCCTCTTCCAGCACGGCGGGCTCACCTGCGCTCAACACGTCGCGATAGTCGAAGAGGGTTTCGCCGATCAGTCCCAGTTCCCTTTCGCGCCGCACCGCCGGAATGATTGCCATCCCGGAGTCCGACTCGGCAACAATGACCTGCGGCGTCTCGCGCGCGGCAAACCAGCGTGCCGCCCGGCGATTCAGCTCATACGACTGGAAGAGGGTAGCCTCGCACTGCTTTTCCAGCCACGTCCAGCGCCTTTTAAGACGGTCCAGTTCGTGCGCACTCCGCAGGGTTTCCAGCTTCAGCATCGCATGATCCCCCACATCCAGCTCTGTTGGACGCAGCTCGCCGGGCCGGGGTTCGCTTGCCTCTGCCTCGCCGGCTTAAGAAACTTCCGCTGTTTCGGGCTCGGCCAGCCCCGCTCTACGGTAGGCCCGCAGGATCTCCTCCACGCTGACCACTCCGATCAGCCGGTCCAGCTTTCCCCGATCCACCACCGGAAGCATTGGCCGGTCCTTCAGGAAACGCAGGGCCACATCCAGAGACTGATCCTGATAGAGGCGCGGAACCCGCCCGCGCACCAGCGTGCGCACTGCCAGCGACTCGTCGGCCTCCGCGGCAAACAGCGCCTCCCGGCTCAGCGTGCTCCAGCGGCCCTCGCCGAGCGACACCAGGAAGTGCTCCTCGGCGCTAACGCCGGCCACCCCACGCGCCGAAGCAACGGTCTCGTCTCCCAGCAGCGCCCGCACGGTGACGGCCTGCATGGCGTCCTCCACGCAAAGCACCGGCTCCTCATGCTCTTCTTCCAGCGACGGCAGATCCAGTCCGTCCTGCCGCGAGAGCTCGTCGAACAGTGGCACCTTCTGGAAGCCTCGTGAGATCAGGTAGGAGATCGTATTGCAAATAATCACAGGAAGGATGATCGAATAATTTCCGCTCACCTCCAGAACCATGAATACCGAGGTCATCGGCGCGCGCAGGATTCCCGCAAACAGCGCTCCCATGCCCACCAGCGCGTAGGCGCCCACCGGCACCGCAATCGACGGAAGCAGTTGCTGCTCGATCATCCCCACCGCCCCGCCCAGCATGGCGCCCATGAAAAGCACCGGAGCCCAGAGTCCGCCCGGGGTGCCGCTGGCAAAGCTCAGCGCGGTAGCGATCAGCTTCAGCCCGGCCAGGATTCCCAGGACCTCCCACGGGAAGCGGTTGTGCATCGCCAGATCCATCCACTCGTACCCGGCTCCCATCACCTGAGGATGCCAGACAGCGATGAATCCGATCAGCAGCCCCGCCACGGCCGGCTGCAGATACTGGGACCACTGCGGCAACCGCCGCAGCCGCGACCTTGCCACCTTGATAAGGGTGACAAACACCACCGAGGCGGCCCCGCCCAGCACTCCGAGCAGCGCGTAGGCGATCAGCTCTCCGGCATGTTCCAGATGATAGGCCGGCACCCGGAAGAGCGGCTCGGCGCCGAGGAACCAGCGCTCCACCACCACGCTTGAGATCGCCGAGAGCACCACCGCGCCCAGCACCGAGGCGCTCCAGCGCCCGATTACCTCTTCGATCACGAACAGCACGGCCGTGATCGGTGCATTGAATGCCGCCGCCAGCCCCGCCGCCGCGCCCACCGGCACCACCAGCCGCATCCTTTCTTTGGAGAGATGCAGCCAGTTGCCCAACCCCGATGCCAGTCCCGCGCCGATCTGCACCGCTGGATCTTCCGGCCCCAGCGACTGCCCGCTCCCGATGGCAAGCGCGCTGAGCACGAACTTTCCCAACCACCGTCATGGGAGAAATGTGTCCATCGTAGATGTAGAGTGCGCCCTTGGTGGTGACGACGCCGCTCCCCCGTACCCGCGGGAAAAAGCGCACCGCCAGCACCCCGATCAGCAACCCCATCCCCGCCGGAACCAGCACCACGCGCGGCAGGCCGGGATGCATCGAGCTGCCCAGCAGCCAGAGCCTCGCCGCCTGAATCGCAACCCGGAAGAGCACCACGCAGAGGCCCGCCAGGATTCCGATGGCGATGGCCAGCACCAGGAAAAACTGCTCCTCGCGAATTGAAATCAGGCCTGCCGGCCCCAGCATCCGCTGCAGCGACTCGAAGTACTTTCGCCGCACCGGCGTCGCCATCAGCTTCACCAGCCGCTCCCGGCTTTTGTCGCTCAGCGGCTTCATTGCAAGACCCCCATCCGTTCGCGAGCCAGCAGCAGCAGCGCTTCGTCGTCCGGCGTGGTCTGGCCGCAATCTTTTTCCGCCGTCAGTTCGGTCTGGAAGGCGAATCTCAGGGCGCCCTCGATGATGTCATCCCGCCCGCGCAACTTGCGCTCGTTCATGATGGGAGCCAGTTGATCGGCCCACCGGCGCAGCTCGCTTCTGGGCTGCAATCCTGCTGCCGGAGATGGCCGCGGCGCAGTACTGCAATGCCCTAGCCGCTCGGTGGCGATCCGGAAGACTTCCATAGTCCGCTGCGCGCGAGCCGTGCCCTCAATCTTCGGCGCGAACGGGTCCAACGATTCCACCCGATCCAGTTGGGCTAGAAGAGTGCGCGTCTCATCGCTCTGCGGGACCACCTCGCGCAGATAGCGCCGCGCCGCTGTGTAGTTGATGGCCATGCTGGCTTTGCCTGCGCCCAGCCGCGCCGATTGGTTGTCGTTGTCCAGTTCGAGTTGCGCCTGGTACACCTTCAACGCCCGGACTGCGTCGCCGTTGCGCAGAAATAAGTCGCCCAGTGTTCCCTGCTCTGGCCAGGATGCAGGCAGGACTGCGTCCAGCGCGCGCAGGGCTTCTTCCGCCTCCGCCTGGCGCCCCTGCTCTACCAGGTACTCGGCCGCCTCAAAGCGTACCGCGATGCGTTGCGGAAACGGATCGGTGTGCTCCGGCCACTCCCCTTCGACGGCGGCCACGTAGTAGCGCAGGGCTTCGTCCACGTGATGCCGGCGCGCCTCCAGCCGGGCCAGCTTCAGATACACCTGGGCGTCTCCCGGCCGCTGCGCCAGAAAGCTTTGCAGCTGCGCCACCGCTTCACTGGTGGCTCCCGAAGCCAGCAGCGCGTCGGTCAGTTTCAGTTGATATTGGAAGTTGTCGTGCGAATAAACCAGCGCGTTTTCCAGCGCGCCCACGGCTTCTGCCGGTTTCTGCGCATCCATGGCGCGCAGCCCCGCGGCGTAGTACTCGGAGGCCAGCGCCTGGCGCTTCTCGTCGTACTGAGTCGCCACCAGCCGCGTAAACGAGAAGCCCAGCGCGATTAGCAGCGCCAGCGTCAGCATGGGTCGCCAGTCCTGCAGCGTCCAGACATGGCCGGACGCGCCACAGTGCAGGCACCGGCCCTCGGCGCCCAGCGGCTGTCCGCAAACCCTGCAATTGGCAATCTCTGTGCTCATTCCAATTCCACATGTGCCCGGACGGCATCTCGTCTGCTTCCCTCACATACTACGCGAAGCTCGTGTCAACCGATTCCCGCAAAGCGCCCGGGGAGCGCAACTTTACACTACCCCGGAATCCGGGCCTTCGATACCAATCCGTCTCTCGGCATATAATGAGAGATTCAATATCGATCGGAGACATAGACCCGAGTGGACCTCAAGGCAACCGTCAATCTGCCCACAACCGATTTCCCCATGAAGGCCAACCTGCCGCAGAACGAGCCCAAAATGCTCGAGCGCTGGCAGTCCATGCGCATCTACGATCAGATCCGGAAATCGCGCGCCGGCGCGCCGTCCTACGTCCTGCATGACGGCCCACCCTACGCCAACGGCGCCCTGCATCTGGGCCATGCGCTCAACAAGTGCCTCAAGGACTTCATCGTCAAGTCCCGCACCATGCGCGGCCTGGATTCGCCCTACGTTCCCGGCTGGGACTGCCACGGCCTGCCCATCGAAATCAAAGTGGATGAAGCCCTCGGCCGCAAAAAGCTGGAGATGGACCCGCTCGAGGTCCGCCACGCCTGCCGCAAATATGCCGAAAAGTATCTGCAGATCCAGAGTGACCAGTTCCAGCGCATTGGCGTCTTCGGAGACTTCGACCACCCCTACTCCACCATGACCAAGGGCTACGAGGCCAAGGTCATCGAAAACTTCTACGCCTTCTTCGAGAAGGGACTCGTCTACAAGGGACTCAAGCCGGTTTACTGGTGCATCCACTGCCGCACCGCGCTGGCCGAGGCCGAGGTCGAGTACGAAAACCACACCAGCCCCAGCGTCTACGTCAAGTACGCGCTCAAGAGCGATCCAGCGGCCATCGCGCCCGAGTTGCTCGCCCACGACGGCAACATCAGCACCATCATCTGGACCACCACGCCCTGGACCTTGCCTGCCTCCATGGCCGTCGCCTTCCATCCCCGCGCCGAGTACATGGCCATCCTCGACAAAGGTACCGGCCAAGTCCATCTCCTCGCCGCCGAACTGGTTCCCACTGTCCTGCCGCGGCTTGGCATCGGTAAAAATGGAGGCGTCGATATTCTCGCCACCTTCCCCGGAGCCAAACTCGAACGGGCCGTCTTCGCCCATCCGTTCCTCGACCGCGACATCCTCGGCGTGCTGGCCGAGTACGTCACCATGGACCAGGGCACCGGCGCGGTCCACACCGCTCCCGCGCACGGCGCAGACGATTTCTACACCGGCGTCAAGTACGGACTCGACCCCACCACGCGCGTCGATGCCGGAGGCCACATCACCGAAGGCCTTCCCGAGTACGACGGCAAGAAAGTCTTCGCCGCCAACGAACCCATCGTCGAGTTGCTCAAAGCCCGCGGAGTGCTGCTTGGCCGTGACGACATCGAGCACTCTTACCCGCACTGCTGGCGCTGCCACAAGCCAGTCATCTTCCGCGCCACCGAGCAGTGGTTCATCTCCATGGAGGGCGTGATCGGCGGCGGAACCCTGCGCACCGAAGCTCTGCGCGAGATCGCCGGAGTGCGTTGGGACCCGGCGTGGGGCGAGGAGCGCATCTCCAACATGATCGCGACCCGGCCCGACTGGTGCATCTCGCGCCAGCGCCTCTGGGGGGTTCCCATCGCGGTGTTTTTCTGCGAAGTCTGCGGCAAGTTGCATGAAGACCCCGCCACCAACCGCGCGGTCATCGATCTGTTTGCGCGCGAGGGCGCCGACGCCTGGTACGCCCGGCCAGCCGCCGAGATCGTCCCTGCGGGAACCCGCTGCGCGCACTGCGACGGCACCACATTCCGCAAGGAGATGGACATCATCGACGTGTGGTTTGAGTCCGGCTCTTCGCAGGCCTCCGTACTGCCGCAGATCTTCGGCCACTGGAAGCCCGCGGACATGTATCTGGAAGGCGGCGACCAGTATCGCGGCTGGTTCCACTCTTCCCTGCTCTGTTCCATCGGGCTCAACGGCAAGTCCCCGTACAAGGCCGTGGCCACCAACGGTTGGACGCTCGACGAGAACGGCCGCGCCATGTCCAAGTCGCTCGGCAATACCGTCGATCCGGTCGATATCGCCAAGCGCATGGGCGGCGAGATCGTCCGCTTCTGGGTCGCCTCGGTCGATTTCCGCGAGGACGTGCGCGCCAGCGAAAACCTGATGAACCGCGTCGCCGAAAACTACCGCAAGATCCGCAATACCTTCCGCTACATACTCGGCAACCTGCACGGTTTTGCGCCCGCCTCCGACCTGCTCAACTTCGAGCAGTTGGAACCGCTTGACCAGTCCATGCTGCTGCGCACCGCCGACCTCGCCGCCGAAATCGGCGCCTGGTATGACCAGATGCTCTTCCACCGCATCTACCAGCGCCTCAACGAATTCTTTGCCGTCGATCTCAGCGCGCAGTACTTTGACATTCTCAAGGACCGCCTCTACACCTTCCCGCGCTCCTCGCGCGAGCGAAAATCCGCGCAAACCGCCCTGTGGCGCATTGGCGAAGCGCTGCTCCGCCTGGTCGCGCCCATCCTCAGCTTTACCGCCGACGAGGCATGGCAGTTCATGCCGCAGATGCTCTCCCGCCCGGAGAGCGTCCACCTCGCCCTGCTGCCCAACGCGAACGACATCACCGGCGAAATCCGCGACCGCGAGCAGGCCGAGCAGGTTCGCGACGACTGGGCTTACCTCTTCACCGTCCGCGAATTGGCCCTGCGCGAACTCGAAGCGCTGCGCAACGACAAAACCATCAAGGCCAATCTCGAGGCCCGCGTCGTGATCCGCGCCTCGGGTGACGACTACAAACGCCTTGCCCACTATGCCGATAAACTCGCGGCATTCTTTGTCGTTTCCCAGGTGGAAGTGCACGCCGGCGCACCCGGCTCTGCCATCGCTTTCGAGGTGGGCAAGGCCGAAGGCGTCAAGTGCGAGCGCTGCTGGAACTTCTCCACCCACGTTGGCGAGGATGCCAAATATCCAACCGTGTGCGAGCGCTGCAGCACAAATCTCGTGGTGATCGAAGACGAGCGGGCTGCCGGCGCTTCCGGGAGCGACGGCCAGTAATGTCGCGGGCTGCGCTGCGCTGTCTCTATCTCTCCATCTCGGTGGCCGTCATCGTCCTCGATCGCCTCACCAAGATCTTCATCCGCCACCACGTTGCCCTCAATTACGGCAGCGTGGTGGTCATCCCTAATTTCTTCTCCATCACTCACGTGGAGAACACCGGCGCGGCCTTCAGCCTGTTTGCGGAATGGCCCCCGCGGGTGCGCGTTCCTCTGCTGGTCGGCTTCTCCACCGTTGCCATGCTCGTGGTCTGCTACCTGCTCTGGACCTCCGTCCGCCGCTTTACCTGGACCGGACTTGCCTTGGCCTTCATTCTCGGCGGAGCCGTGGGCAATCTCTACGACCGCCTGCGTTATGGCCGCGTCACCGACTTCCTCCACTTCTACATCGGCCCCCACATGTGGCCTGACTTCAACCTCGCCGACAGCGCCATCGTTACCGGCGCAACTCTGCTGGCCATCGATCTGGTCTTTGGCAAAGACACAGGCAACGACCCCGCGCACGAAACCTGAGATCCACCAACAAAAAAAGCCCACCTTGGACTCGCTCGTCCAGGGTGGGCTTTTGAAATCCGGCAAGCTGCGGCTATTCCTTCAACTTTAGCTTGTCCTTGTTGGCTTCAAGAAACTCGCGCAGATCCTGCGCGCGGTCCAGCAGTTTGTTCCACTGCTCGTAGTACAAGGTGACCGGAAAGCGCCCTAGTCCGTACACGCTGACGCCGCCTTTGTCGCTGACCTTGAAGCTCATGGTACTGCCGCGCTTTTGCTTGTCTTCCAGTTCGGCAAGCTTGGCTTTTAGTTCGTCGTAGCTCGGTTCGGTCATAGTTTCTTCTCCACTCCGGCAAATGTGGCCGGTTGATCCCATCGCTAGTCGATATAGAGAACGTCGCTGCCCTGGCCCTTAATGTCAATGTTGTAGGTCTGAGGGATGATCTGGGTTCCATCCTGCTTGTAGAGGTACAACTGTCCGCCCTCAATGGTGTACACCTCGCCGCTGTTCACCGCCAGCGAGATTCCCGTGGCATCGCCATTGGCGTTGGCCAGTTCGGTGGCCGTTCCACCTATGGGAGTGGGATTGACCAGCGTAACGCAGCTCTGCACGCCGCAGTTCAGCGATGCTACCCAATAGACGCCGTTGATGTCGCGAATCCACCGCTTCACGCCATTGCCAATCCGGATCGCGGGCAAAGCCGTTCCAGTGGTCAGGTTGATCTCCGTGAAGAAACCGTTCTGCACGTTGTTGCCGCCGGTGTCGATGAGTGTTCCGTTGGAGCCGGCCACGTAGAGAATGTTCGCCGTAGTGTCGATCAGCCCGATGCGTGCTCCGTTGACCGTCCACTGATTCAGCACTGTTGCCGCGACCACCGATCCGGTGGTGGCCGGGGTGGGCGGGGCAATCGTGGTGGTATCGATCTCGGTGACGCTGGCACTGCTGACGCCGCCGCATTCAAAGCCGCAGCTCAGGATGTAGGCCACGGCGTGGGTGTTCCCTTGGATGGAGGCGGTGGAGAAGAACGCCGTAACCGGACGCGAGAGCGACACCGGAGTGCCGTTGGCGTAGCTCAAACTGAGGGTGTAGTACGGCGGAACGCCGGTGGCGGGATCGTTGGTGGTCAGGTCCACCCAATTAGCGGTGTCGTCCTCACTCACACTCACGCCATTCACGGTCAGAACCGGGGCATCTTGCGTAAACGCCAGCAGATGTTGTTCTGGCGTATCCATGGAGAGATAGCGCACGTAAGGGAACTGAATGCCGGTGTTCAGACTGCCGTCGGTCGGGTTAAAACGCACGATGCCGCCCGGCAAACTCGGCGGATTTCCGTTGGAAACGTTGTAGACCGCCGCAAAGCCGAACTGGTTGCTTGTCGAGGTCACAAAACTTTGCGTCCACCCGCCCAGCTGAACCGTCGCCTTCACCGCCTCCTGGTCATTGTTAAACGACGAGATGGTGTTCGATGCGGTATTGTTCACCAACGTCAGCGTTCCATCGGGCGAAGGCTGCAGGTAGGTCGGCTGGGAGCCTACGGCAAAGGTAAAGGTTGTCAGCCGGTCCTGTGTCGTGTCCATCACATCCAACGCCCCGGCAAAGTAATTGCTGACAATGGCGCGGTGGGAGAGGCGGGTCTTTGGTTTGAACGGTTGATCGCCAGAGCCGTTATTGTAGGTGGTCTGAGAGGTGGTGTCGCCGTTTCCGCCGCACCCTGCCAGTATGATTGCGCCCAACAGGGCAAGGATCAATGTCGCTTGTTTCAAGCAACGCACTCCAGACGAGCATGGATTTTTTGAAGATTCCGGAAAAGCCGATTATAACATCGCCTCTGTGCGCCCCAAGGCGGCCCTATGGTAAGGTTCCAGAAACGCCGTGAATTGCAGCCTGGGATATGCAGGAATGAGATACGGCGGCGAAGGAGCGGAGATGTCATCGTTTTTGGAACGGCTGGGCCGTGGGCCCCTTTTGTGTGACGGTGCCATGGGCACCCTGCTCTATGCCAAAGGTGTCTTCATCAACCGCTGTTATGACGAACTCAACCTCTCGCAGCCTGAGATCGTCGGCACCATCCATGCCGACTACGTCAAGGCCGGAGCGGAGGTGCTGGAGACCAACACCTTCGGCGCCAACCGCTACCGCCTGCTGCGCCACGGCTATGAGGCCCGCGTGGGCGACATCAATCGCGCCGGCGTGCAACTGGCCCGCGCCGCCGCCGGTTCCGGCGTCCTGGTGGCCGGCAGCGTGGGACCGCTGGGCCTGCACATTGAGCCCCTCGGCAAGGTCTCGCGCGAAGAAGCGCAGGCTGCCTTCCGCGAGCAGATCGAGGTGCTGGCCGCCGAAGGCGTAGACCTGATCCTGCTCGAAACCTTTGGATACATCGACGAACTGCACCAGGCGGTGCTGGCCGCGCGCGCCGCTGCGCCCGGCGTGCCCGTCGTCGCCCAGGTCACCATCGACGAGGACGGCAATGCCCTCGACGGAACCGATCCGGAGACCTTCGGCGTCCGTCTCACCGGCTTCGGCGTCGATGTGGTCGGCTGCAACTGCTCGGTCGGTCCCGCCGCCATGCTGGAGACCGTGGAGCGACTGCGCCGCGTCACGCCTTTGCCGCTCTCCGCCCAGCCCAATGCCGGCATGCCCCGCAACGTGGAGGGACGCAACATTTATCTCTGCTCGCCCGAGTATATGGCCAGCTATGCGCGCAAGTTTGTGGCCGCCGGCGTCTCGTTTGTCGGCGGATGCTGCGGAACGACTCCCGAGCACATCAAGGCCATGAAGTCGGCGTTGCGCGTCGGCGAAGCCCGCTCCACGTCCTTTCAGGTGACCGTCGCCGACCCTGCCGTTTCCCCGGAGGTGAAGCCGCTGGAGGAGCGCTCCAGGCTGGGACGCAAGCTGGTTGCGGGTGAGTTTGTGACCATGGTCGAAATTGTCCCTCCCAAGGGAACCAGCCCAGCCAAGGAACTGGCAGCGGCGCAGTTTCTCCGCGGCGTGGGCATCGACGCGGTCAACATACCGGACAGCCCTCGCGCCTCGGCCCGCATGAGCAACCAGGCGCTGTGTACCATCATCGAGCGCGAATGTGGCATTGAGACCGTGCTGCACTACACCTGCCGCGACCGCAACGTGCTTGGCATCCAGAGCGATCTGCTCGGCGCCAGCGCCCTCGGCCTGCACAACCTCATCTGCATCACCGGCGACCCGCCCAAGCTGGGCAACTATCCGGACGCAACCGCCGTCTTCGACGTGGACGCCATTGGCCTGGTCAACGTGGTCAGCAATCTCAATCAGGGTGTGGACATCGGTGCCAACCCCATCGGTTCGGCCACCACGTTCGTCATCGGCATCGGCGCCAATCCCGGCATCAGCGACCTGGACGAAGAGGTGCGCCGCTTCGAATTGAAGTGCGAAGCCGGAGCCGAGTACGCGGTCACCCAGCCGGTCTTCGACATGCGCCTGCTGGAGCGTTTCATCCGCCGCATCGAGCACTGCCGCATTCCGATCCTTGCCGGCATCTGGCCTCTCACCAGCGTGCGCAACGCCGAGTTCATGCGCAACGAACTGCGCGTCTCAGTGCCCGACGAGATCCTGGAGCGCATGGCCGCCGCCAGCTTCGATAGCGAACATGCCCGCGCCGAAGGCGTCCACATCGCCCGCGAAATGCTCTTGGAGGCGCGCGGCATGGTGCAGGGCGTGCAAGTCAGCGCCCCGCTTGGCAAGTTCGCCGCCGCCGTCGATGTCATCGAGGCCCTCGGCCAGCGCGGCGCGCAAGGATAACTTCGCCTCGCTAGCGAGAATCCTGAGGTGACATCCAGGGCTCTCTATTTGGCGCGATTTTGGTCTTCTATCGCGCCATTCTCCCGAGCCCAGGCGATGAAGTTTGGCGGCGCATTTCTTGCGCCTGCAATATTGGCTCTTGCCAGTGCTTTGATTCCCTCCCAGCGGATATCTGCTAGATTTGCGTCGCGCAGGTCCGCGTCGGTCAGGTCCGCGCCCTGCAACTTCACCCCGCTTAGATCTGCTTCCACCAAGTCGGCGTCACGCAGATCGGCGCTGTCGAGGATCGCGTTTTTCAGGATACCTCCGCGCATGTTCATTGCGTGCAAATCGGCAAAGGACAGGTCGGTACCGCTCAGATCGGCATTCCTCAGATCTGCCGCGCCAAAGCTGGCTCTCGCCAAATGCGCATGTCGCAGTTGAAGTCCCATCAAGAACGCGCCGGAAACATCGACACCCACAAGCGGTACGTTGTCCTGGTTCAACTCCTGAAGTGCATCAATGCGCCCGCCGCTGCCGCCCTTGCCCTGGGCCGTGTTGATCACCTGCCAAGCCTGATAGTGTTTCTGCTGTAGGCGGTCGGGAGCTTCGCTGAAGTAGAAGATCACCGCAATCAACACGGAAAAGCTTCCGAGATATTCCAGCACTTCAAGAAATTTCCAGTTACTCAGCAGGTAGGCAACCCACTCCCAAAACCAGTCGAACGCCACGAACGGCGCAGCCCAACGATGCCTCAGCCTCGGAGCCAGAGGTCCGGGCGGTTGTCTCGGTTGATGCAGGATCATCGCTTCGAACCTTCGGGCGCCCGCCCAGCCCGCCGATGTTTGGGCAGGAGAGTCGCGAACTGGATCTTAATCTTGTCTTGAACAACCCCTAGCTGGCCCGTCTTTGCTCCTGAAATTGACCGACGTGATATTTGCCAGGTTCGGCGCGGGTGGCAATGGCCAGCCGGTTCCACGCGTTGATGGCCGCAATGGCAAGCGTGAGGTTCGACAGCTCCGTGAAGCTAAAGTAGGGCCGAACCGCCTCGTAAACGCTGTCGGGAACGTGCGTGGCCGCCACCAGCGTCACTGCCTCGGTCCAAGCCAGGGCGGCGCGTTCGCGCTCGGAGTAATACGGCGATTCGCGCCATGCGTCCAGCCCGTACAACCGCTGTTCGGTCTCGCCCAGCGAGCGCAGTTCCTTCCAGTGCATGTCGATGCAAAAGGCGCAGCCGTTGATCTGCGAGGCGCGCAGCTTGACCAATAGCAGTAGATTTTCGTCCAGCCCGCAGGCGTGAAGATATTGCTCCACCCCGGCCAGTGCGCGATAAACGCCGGGCGCGGCTTTGGCATAATCAAAACGTGCTTCCATGGAAACCTCCCAGCGGTTGGATGTGAGGGAGGCCGCAGGGTTTGCCACCAACCGGCGTGGATGAGCGCAATCCGCGATGATAGCATTGGGTAGAAAGCTGTTTTACCAGGGAGCGCACTTGCAGATTCTGTTCATTGGAGACATTTTTGGAAAGCCTGGGCGGACGATCGTCCGCGAACAACTCCCTGCGCTGCTCCGCCAGCACAGCGTCGATCTCTGCATTGCCAACGGAGAGAACGCGGCCGGAGGCTTCGGCCTCACCCCGCAGATCGCCGAGGAGTTTTTTGATTTCGGCATCGACGTGATCACCACCGGCAATCATGTCTGGGACAAGCGCGAACTCACCGAATATTTCAACCAGGCCGCCAATGAGCCTTACAGTCCGGCGCGCCGCGTGCTTCGCCCGGCCAACTATCCGGCGGGCACACCCGGCGTCGGGACGTATGAAGGTACCACGCGCTCAGGCACGGCCTACGCGGTGGTCAATCTGCAGGGCCGCGTCTTCCTGCCCGCCATTGACTGCCCCTTTCGCGTGGCCGACAAACTGCTCTCGCAGTTGGCTCCGAAGGTGATCTTTGTGGACATTCACGCCGAAGCGACCTCGGAGAAAGTCGCCCTCGGCTGGTATCTCGATGGCCGGGTGACCGCCGTTATCGGCACCCACACGCACATTCCCACGGCGGACACCCGCCTGCTCCCCGGTGGCACCGCCTACCAGACCGACGTTGGCATGACCGGCCCCTATGACAGCGTCATCGGTGTGCAGAAGGAGCTGATCCTGCAGCGCTTTCTCACCGGCCTTCCCGCCCGCTTCGAGGCTGCCACCAACGACGTTCGCTTCTGCGCCGTTCTGATTGACTGCGACGACCAAACCGGCCGGGCCCGCTCCGTCGAACGCATCATGATCGACGGCAATGGCAACGGCGAACCCGCCAAGTTCTGGCAGATGCGTGACGCAGGGCTGAAAAAATAACCGTCGAACCATGGAAAACCACCGATGAACGACAATCGCCCCGAGGATGCATTGGTAATCGCCGCCGACGGCTTCGCCGGTAACTCCGGCCTGCCCCGCGGCTTCAACTGGCGCGCCTTCGACGCCTATCTGTTCGACATCGACGGCACCCTGCTCAACTCGCGCGACCCGGTCCATTACGAAGCGTTTCTCATCGCCATGCGCGAGCTCAGCGGCCGCGCCGTTTCGCTCGACGGCGTCACTCTCCACGGCAGCACCGATCCGCTGATTCTTCTGGCCGCCCTGGAGCGCGCCGGTATTCCCGCGGCCGCCGCCCGCCCCGCGCTGCCGGCGGCCCTCGACCGCATGTGTGCCCAAGTCGAGACGCGCTCAGCCGAACTCCGGCCGGAGCTTTGCCCCGCGGTGCACCGGCTGCTGAGCGAACTGAAGGAGGAAGGAAAAATCCTCGGCGTCACCAGCGGCAACCTGGAGCGCATCGGCTGGGCCAAGCTCAAGGCTGCCGGCATTGCAGACTTTTTCTCCTTCGGCTCGTTCAGCGATCGCAATGAGAGCCGCACCGAAATCTTCCGCTGGGGAGCCGAACAGGCACGCCAGCTTTGCGGCAGCGCCCGTATCTGCTTCCTGGGAGACACTCCGGCCGACGTGGCCGCCGCCAAAGCCTGCGGCTTTCCTGTCATCGCCGTGGCCACCGGTATCCATTCCATGCTTGAACTGGCCCGGAGCGAGCCGGAGATGTGCATCCCGGCTTGCGAAACGCTTTGGACTTACGCACGGTGAGCTGAATCCGGTAAAATTTGGCTTATGCCTCGCAACCTGCTTCGGAACCCGCTTCGGGATCTGTTTTGTAGTCCCTTGTGGACGGTTGCGCTCCTGCTTTCCATCATCCTGTTCCCAAACTTTTTGCACGCCACCCAAGATGCGCCGCCCAGCGTACTGGCCCCGCCCTGCTCCGATCACGAGGAGGGTATTCCCTCCTGCGGCGTCTCCAGCGCCGACCACCAGAAGGCCGACGGCCTCTACCGCAAAGCTGTTAAACTGGCGCGCCACGGCCAATTCGAGCAAGCGCTGGAACAATTGCAAGCCGCCCTGGCCATCTCTCCGCACGATGTCGTGTACGCCACCGCTGCGCAGGGCCTCCGCCAGAAGGTTGTTGCCATCCAGCTGCGCCAGGGAAACCAGGCGGTCGACCAGGGCGACGCGGTCTCGGCGCTGGCCTCGTATCGCCGCGCGCAGGAGCTTGACCCGGCCAATGAGTACGCGGCGCAGCGCCTGCGTGACGTCCTGCCCGTACCGGCCACCTCTACCTCGGAATTTCTGCCTTTCGAATTGGGCGAACTTCACCTGGAGGCGGCGCCCGGCGTGCATAACTTTGAGTTTCGCGGACCGTCTTCTGCCGCGTTTGAAAAATTCGCCGCGCTGTTTGGCATCACCACCATAGCCGACGAGGGATTCAATGCCCGGAACGTTCGCATCACCCTCGACAACGTGGATTGGGAGACCGGCTCTGATCTTCTGCAAAAAGCCGGCAAGATCCTTCTGGTCCCGCTCACCAGGCACCAGGTACTGCTCGCCAACGACACCCCGGAAAACCGCAGCCGCCTTACCGGCATGAGCCTGCGCACCTTTTATGACCTGGGCGGAACCACGCCCCAGCAACTCACCGACCTGACCAGCGCCCTGCGTGTCCTGTTCGATCTCCGCTTCGTCACCGCCGACCCCTCCCAGGGTTGCATCGTCGTCCGCGCTCCCGCGCCAACTCTCGACGCCGTCGCCCGTTTTCTCGACGATCTGCGGGACGACCAGCCAACCGTGATGCTGGAGGTCCAGATCTTTGAGGTTTCAACCGTTCTCTCCACGGACCTCGGGGTCTCGACGCCCGATCAGTTCACGGTCTTCAACATACCCAGCGAGATTAACGCCCTGACCGCCAGCAGCGGCTATCAGCAACTTGTTGCGGCCCTGACCGCCAGCGGCCAGACCATCACCCCCACCACCATTCTGGCCGCGCTGCTGGCCACCGGATCGACTTCCAGCCCCCTCACCCAGCCCTTTGCCACCTTCGGCGGCGGATTGACGCTGAGCGCAATCACCGTGGCCGCCACCAATACGCACTTCAACGGCTCCGACTCGCTGGCCCGTACCGTGGACGAGGTTATGCTGCGCTCCGAGCACGGAGACGCCGCCACCATGAAGGTCGGCGAGCGCTATCCGATCGTGACCACCCAGTACTCGGCCACGACCGCCACCTCCAGCGTGCTCTCATCGCTCGGCATAAGTGTTCCGGGGACCACTGCGACCTCCATTCCCACTCCGCAGTTCAGCTATGAAGACTTGGGCCTGGTGCTGAAGACCACGCCGCAGGTGCACGGAAAACTTATCAGCCTTGACTACGAGCTCACCCTGCGTTCTCTGGGCCCGACCCAGGCCCAAGGGCCACCGGTGCTCAACAACCGCGAGTCCAAAGGCAGCATCAGCACCGCAGACGGCAGGGGCATAGTCATCGCCGGGATTGTGGACAAGGGCGAAACCTCCGCGATCAACGGGATTCCGCTGATCTCCGCCGTCCCCGTGCTGGGCAAGCTCTTCAGCGTCGTGACCAAGGAAAAGACCTCCGACGAGTTGCTCATCGTCGTCACGCCTCACGTCACCAGCGAGAGCCGCCAGCGCGGCCTCTATCTCCCCGTCCCCATGAACGTGCCCAAGTAAAAACAAGGTTTCAAAGTTTCAAGGTTTCAAAGTTCAAGATGCGCGAAGCTGCAGTTGACCATCTCACGCAGGCGCCAACCATCAGACATAAAAATCGGCGCTGCAATCACGCAGCGCCGCCATGCTTTTGCCTTTAACCTTGAAACTTTGAAACCTGCGAAACTTTGAAACCTTGCCTCACTCGAAACCTGCGAAACTTTGAAACCTTATTTCGCGGCCTGCTCCGCCTCGTAGGTCACCAAGCCCTTCAGCGCCTCATACTGATCGGCCCGCGGGCTGCCAATGCGGCGTCCATTCAAAAACACTGTGGGAGTTGAGGTGACAACCACATCCTTGCCCAGCAGCTCGCTGCGCGTGATGCGCTCGGAGGTCTCCTGCGTTGCGGCGCACGCCTCGATTTTGGCCGTGTCGGCGCCGGCCGCCACCGTGTACTGGCGCAACCGCTCGGCAACCGCGGCATCGTCCACCGTGGTCTTGCCGCTGGCGTCGGTCTTGCGCACCGCGTCCTCGATTTCCTTCTGGTGAGCAAACACCGCATCGATAAACGCGAACGCCTGGTCCGAATTCGCGCGCCCAATGCAGTCCAGATACGATGCGGCTTTCATCGCCCACGGATGCTGCGGCAGAGGAAAGCTTTGAAACACGAATCGCGCCTGGGGAAAGTCATTGCGCAACCGGTCCATCACCGGCGCGGCCTCCTTGCAGGCCGGGCATTCCAGGTCGGCGAATTCAACGATCAGCATCTTGGCGTCCGCCGGTCCCTTGGAAGGACCAAAGACCGAACTGGCCAGCTTCGCGCGCTCGCTCGCGAACGGGTCGGTACCGAAGGGCAGCATCTCGCCGCCCGCAATCACATGCTTCAGGTCTTTGGAAACGTACCATTTGCCCTGCTGCTGACCTTCCGGCGTAATGAAGAGAATCGACACCTCGGAGAGCTCCGCAATCGGCGACGGCTCAATGTTGAGCACCTTCACGTCAATCGCCGGGTCATAGCCGAACAGCCGCTTGAAGTACGCCTCGGCCAGTTCCCTGCTCGGCCCGGTTGCGGAGGCCTGGGCCTGCGCCACATCCGCGGACTTGCGCGGTTTTCCCGCCGTTTTCGGCAATCAGTGAAATTGACATCAACAACACGGCCGCGTAAATCGCCACGTACTTTTCAATATTGCGCATGATCTTCATCCCTGTTTTGAGTAACTTTGGCTGCCGTGAACCTTGAAACTTTGAAACCTGTGAAACCTTGAAACTTTGTTCTCTCAAACCTGATGCCGGGCTGCAATCGGAAACCTCCGCCCAATCCCGAAGGCCTTGGTTGAGATTCTAATGCCCGGGGCGGCCTGTTGCCGCTTATATTCGCTGCGGTTGATCAGCCCGATCACAAGCTCAATGATCTTGTCGTCGTACCCGGTCAGTGCCGCAATCTCCGGGGCCGACTTCAAATTGCCGACATATTCTTCAAGGATCCGGTCCAGCACCTCGTAGGGCGGCAGCGAATCGCTGTCCATCTGCCCCGGCCGCAGCTCCGCCGAGGGCGGTTTGGTGATCGAGGCTTCCGGAATTACCGCGCGTTGCAAATTTACATAACGGGAGAGCCGGTACACCAGCGTCTTGGGCACGTCGGAGATGACCGCCAATCCGCCCACCATGTCTCCATAGAGGGTGCAGTAGCCCACTCCGAGCTCGCTCTTGTTGCCCGTCGTCAGCACCAGCGCGGAGAACTTGTTGGCCACCGCCATCAGCACTCCGCCGCGTGCCCGCGCCTGCAGATTCTCCTCCGTAACGTCCTCGGCCAGCCCTTGAAACACCTCGGCCAGCGCACCGCGATACGCATCGAAGATCCCCTTGATCGGAACCACATCGAAGCGGATGCCAAGGTTCTGAGCCAGTTCGCGAGCGTCCGCGATGCTTCCCTCCGACGAGTACTGGCTGGGCATCGAGACGCCGATCACATTCTCGGCGCCCAGCGCGTCCACGGCAATCACCGCGGTCAGCGCGGAATCGATTCCGCCGCTCAGTCCCACCACGACCTTTGCGAAGCCGCACTTGCGCACGTAGTCGCGCGTGCCCAGCACCAGCGCCGCATAGGCGCTGCCCTCATCGGTCGTGTCCTGTTGGTGCATGTCGCCAGTCATGGCCTCGGTATCCACCAGGATCAGGTCTTCCTCAAACGACTTTGCCAGCGCCACAACTTCCCCGTCCTTGTTCAACGCCAGGCTGGAGCCGTCAAAGACCAGGCTGTCATTGCCGCCCACCTGGTTCACCAGCAGCACCGGAACCCGGTGCTGCCGCGCAATGCTCGCCAGCATCGCCTGCCGCAGTTCGCGCTTGCCCACGTTAAACGGCGAAGCTGAGATATTCAGCACCAGCGATCCGCCGGCGCGCACCAGGTCCTCGACCGGATCATGGCCATACATGCGTCGGCTCCAGAACGCCTTGTCGTTCCAGGCGTCCTCGCAGATCGTCAGCGCCACGGACTTTCCGCCCAGGCAGAAAAGCCGCTGCGTCAGCGCCGGCGAAAAGTTTCGCATCTCGTCGAAGACATCGTAGGTGGGCAGCAGCCGCTTGGACTGGATGAAGTCGATGCGCCCATCACGCAGCAGCGCCGCCGAGTTCATCACCGTCTTGCCGGTCTCGTGCGCCGCCGGGGTCGGCAGCCCGGCAATGATCGCAATGCCGGATATCTCCGCCGCCAGTTGCTCCAGAACCTGCCGCGAGCGCGCCACAAATGCCGGAGACTCAACCAGATCGCGCGGCGGATAGCCGCAGACAGCCAGCTCAGGAAACACGACCAAATCCGCCCCGCGCTCCCGGGCATCCAGCGTAAACTGCCGCAGCTTGGCCGCGTTGCCGGTAAAATCTCCGACCGTGGGGTTGATCTGAGCGAGTGCGATTATCACTCGAATAGTGTAAAGGCTCCAGCAGACGCGGGGAAAGCCTTGACAGGAAAACTCACCGGCGGGAACTTCTAGTTGGAGGGCGGGAGGGTCAGCTCCGGCATCGGCAGCGGAGCGTTGACCGTGTCGCCGTGGTTTTCAATCTTTTCTCCCGGACGCAGCAGCGAAGGCGCCTTGCGCTCCGTCTCGGCCGCCGGTGCGGCCATCGCATCCGGCCTCGCCTGCTTCTCCGCCATGCTGTCCAGCACGCCCACTTCGCTCTGCGTGCGCACCCGTTTCTCGCCGGTCACCTTCATGTCTTCAATGCGGACAACCTTGCCTTGGACCATGCGCACGAACTCGACATCGCCCGGCGGAGTGCCATAAATCCACTCCTCATATTCCTGTCCGTCGCCGGTCTCGCGCACCCGCTGCGACGGACGTCCCATGGCAGCCTCCACCATCTCCTTATCCATGCCCACGAGCGCACGGTGCTCCTTCACTGCCACGGCCAGCACCGGCGGAAGACTCTTCTGGTAGGCTTCGCCCTGCGTCAGCGCCTTGAAGTCAAGCACCGGCGCAAGCATCTCCTTCACCTGATCGCTGCCAATGCCTTTGCCGTCTTTCACCACCAGCAATACCGAGGAGCCGTCGAACTCCGCGTAGGCGCTCTCGTCAGGCTGTGTGGCCGGAGTGATTCCGTTGCTTACGTTGATGTGGTCCTGCCATTTCTTGCGCTTCGTAGGCCCGCCGTTGATCTCAAACAGAATCCCCTCGCGCACAAAGCGCACGCCGGTAATCTTGACCCGCGCGCCGGGTCTGGCCGCAGCCCCGCTCCGCTCCACAAGCTGTTGGATGTCTGCTTCCGGCGGCGAAATCTTCCCGTCCTCAATGCGGATTCCCGCCTTGCCGCGGGGAAAC
This sequence comes from uncultured Acidobacteriota bacterium, assembly GCA_963742165.1. GTDB lineage: Bacteria > Acidobacteriota > Terriglobia > Terriglobales > Acidobacteriaceae > TOLSYN. Next base: position 323,975 of record CAVUKX010000009.1, read on the forward strand.
GCACAATGCGCAAACGCAGGCTCGTCGAGGAATGCGCGAATCATCTGCTCGCGCTGCGGGACCGAAAAGACGCCGTCCTCCGCGTAGGCGAGGCTCGCCAGCAGCACCAGCAATCCCAGTACCGGCGCCCAGTTCCGTCCGCACCCTGGCCGCTTCCGGCGCCGCCCATCCGCACCCGCACGCATTCTCATAAACTCTCGCACCCACCGGCGTCAGCTTCCGCCAGGCATTTGCGAGTTTTAGATGCGCTCTGCCGGACGAGCACCCGCCCGCAGCTCTCAAATTTATTGTGGAATGGTTCGAGATCGTGTCAGCTGCCAGATAAGCGGCAGTGCAATCACCAGCACAATCGAGCAGGTTGCGCTCGCCTCCGGCCCGTAGGCGCCTCCGGTCAGCGCCAGGGAGCCGTGCGCGTTGGCCGTCACCAGGGTGGAAAATTCGCTCAGCCCGCTCACCGGGAGCCCGAAGACCGCCCCTTGAAAGAGGTTCCATCCAAAGTGCAGTCCGAAGGAGAACCACAGCGAGCCGCTGCGGATGCGAGCCAGCGCGAACAGCACTCCCACGGCCAGCGTGTTGAAAAATCCCCAGCTCAGCCAGCCTCCAGCGGCGGGATTGCCCAGATGCAACGCTCCGAACAGCACCGAAAGCGCCACCACCGCCCAGAAGGCCCCGAAGGCCTCGGTCAGCTTCTGGAAGGGATAGCCGCGAAAGGTAAGCTCCTCCAACAGGGCGCCAACCAGCAGCAGCACGCCTACCGCCGCGGCCCGTTCCCCCATCTGGAGGCTGAGGTGAAGATGAAAGTGCACGCTTCCAAACCAAGCTATGGCGCCAACGTCGAGAGCCATCAGCAGTCCGCCCAGCGCCAGCCCGCCGCCAAACTGCCATGCCGCCATCCGATTCAGCGGCAGGGCCAGGGCTGCGGGCAGCGGCTTGGCGTTGTAGTCCAGCACGCGCAGACAAAATACGAATCCCGCCGCCGTTAGCACGCACGCCACCACTCGCGACAGCAGTCCCGGAATCAGCTCATGCCCAGGAAAAAACGTGTACACGAATCCGCTCGCCCAGAACACCCCGGCCGTCCATAGTGCGGCGATCATAAACCGGGCCAGTGCCGGGATCGGAGTCGGCGCACGATACGGATCGTCGCCGTACCCAGCTCCGAATTCAGCGCCCGCCGTCATCGCGATCCTCGCTCACCGTCCGGCTCCAACTGCAGCGGACCGCAGTGACTTCACCTTGACTCCCTGCCGCGCCACCTTCGCCGGCAGCAACTTCGCTCCGGCGTTCTGCAAAGCCTGTTCCACACGCTCGCGCGCCTCGGGCGCGGTCATAAACAGCACGCAGCCGCCGCCGCCGGCTCCGCACACCTTGGCGCCCAGGGCTCCGTGCTTGCGCCCCAGAGCGATCAGTTCGTCGATGAACTGTGTGGCGATGGCGGGCGCGTTGGTCCGCCGCAGCTTCCACTCCTCGCGCAGCAGGCGCGCCGTCTCCGTCCAGTCGCCAGCCTCCACCGCGGAGCGCATCGCCCGCGCAATTTCGCCAATTCGCTCAAAGTTGGCGAAGATACGCCGCTCGCCGTCAATGTGCCGCTTGAATACCTCCCAGTTGTTGATGCCGCTCTTGCGGGGCGCACCGGTGTAGGCCAACACCAGGCGGCGATCCAGTTCATCCACGTCGCAGTCAATCGGCTGGCGGTGAATGCCGTCCACATCCAACTGCACTGCATTCACTCCGCCATAGAGCGCCGGATAGTAATCCTGGCACCCGGTAGGCACCTTGATGAGCTGGGCCTCCACGTTCTGTGCAATCTCGCGAATCTTCTCCCGCGTAAGTTTGCGTCCGCTGAAGCGCGCCAGCGCCGCCGCCGAGGCAATCATCAGCGCCGACGAACCGGAGATTCCCGCACCCGCGGGCGACTCCGAGTGCGTCTCCATCCGCAGCCCCGTGCCCGGCTCCAAGCCCGCGTAAAAAAACCGCAGCAGATGCACCGCCAGCGCGTGCTTGTAGCGCCGCGCCTCGCGCAGCGCCTGCATATTGGCAAAGCGGTCCGCCAGTCCCGTGTCCAGCGAAACCAGCTCAATGCCTTCGCCCCCGGTAGCCACAATCCTGCAGCGGGTCATCACCTGCACCGCAATGTTGACCACCACCGCACCGGGATGAAAAAGATAAAGCGGCCACATATCCATGGTGCCGCCAGCAAGGTCCACCCGGCATGAGGCTTGCGCCACCACCCCAGCCCCTGCGCCTGCGGCCGACCATGCGCCTGCGGCCGGCAGCGCAGCGTTACCCGACCCCGCGCCCGCGGCCGGCAGCGCAGCGTTACCCGACCAGCGCCCGCGGCCGGCAGCGCAGCGTTTCCCGACCTAGCGCCCGCGGCCGGCAGCGCAGCGTTTCCCGACCTAGCGCCCGCGGCCGGCAGCGCAGCGTTACCCGACGCCGCCCCTGCCCGTGTTTTGTGCAAATTTCCAGACATGCTGACATTTGTATCATGTAACCCATCGCCAGCGGCGGGAGCGGCATCGGTTGCCGCGCATCGGCAGGCCATAGTCAAAACAAGCTGCTATGCGAACTCCGGGTTCCTCTGTCGCCGGAGGCAACTCCCGCCAGCTCTTCTGCCTCCCAACGTCTGGCCCAGGCAGAGCTCGCGAGTTCTGCGCCACCGAGCTCTGCGGTCCCTGTACTCAAACACCAGTCGGATGCAAAGGGGGAAGATCATGCCGAACATCACCGGTCAGTTCACCGGCAAGGCCGCCGTGCAAACCCGCATTGCCTTACAGGACATTCCCGAGCACGAAATGGTGCTCTCCCAATTCACGGGCCCACAGACGGTCAGCGATGAGAACTGGAGACATGTAAGAGTCACCTACTGGGGAACCATGGATCTGATCCAGGGATTCGGCCCGGTGCGCGGTTACTTTGTCAACGAACATCCCAATGGCGACCGCGACTGCGGAACCTATGACGGCCATGTCTCCATCGCCAACGGCGAGGTCATTCTGGAAGGCTCCTGGCGCTACACCCATGGCAGCGGCCAGTTTGCCAGCATCTCCGGAAACGGTCGCTTCAACGGCCGCATGACTTCTCCCAGCGATGTCGAGATGTCCTGGCAGGGCAATTACCAGATTGCGGCCGGCACCCGCGCCGCCTGAATCTGCCGTGCCGCCGGCACCGAGAGCTGGGGTACTTACTTTGGTGTGTTTCCCAAATGGTTTTCTTCTGGCCCAAAGAGGAACCGGGTTGATATCATGACCTCCGTCACGTTAAATAGGGGGAGGGGCATATGCTGCCGCCAGTCACTCATCCGGCGCTGCGAGACCTTATCGTCGGAAACAAGGAAATCGCAACCACCAAGTTTGGATTCAACCTGCTGCTGACCAACAACCGCATCAGCTACAAGAAGAATCCATCCGAGGCCACCGTCAAGCAATTGGCCCAGGCGACGCATGAATTTCTCACCCGGTACGAAAACCTGTACCAGGCTGAGCTTAAACAACTTTTTAGCGGGGACTACCGTGCTTAATTCAATTGCCGAAGTAACGAAAATGATCGCAACCGAAAAGCCCTTGCTGCTGGCAGGCAGTGAATCGGCGCTGGCGCAGCTTCCCAAGGGAAACTGGATCGGGGGCACTACCTCCTATTTCATCGACTCCGACGGCGGAACATTTTCCGAGTCCAGCATCTTCGTCGATGAGCTCCCGGATTTCGTGCAGGGCTTCAAGATCGCCGAATACTCCGTCGAGACGCTGCCTTCCATCTGCGCGGATGCCCCGGAAAAGGGATTTTCCGTGCTGATTCTTCCCGCCGGCAGCTCGGTGCACACCGCCTATGCCGAGGGCGCGCCCCGCTATGAGGGCTTCGTCCTCAAGCCGGTCGTCGGATGGGTCTCCGGCGTGCCGCTGCCCGAGGTGGGACGCACCGATCCCAAGGTCTTCAACGGACAAACGGGCGCCTGCTTCTCGGCGTGCGCCATCGCCATGCACGTCGCCCTCCCGGCCAACAAGATTGCAGACGTTGAGATTGTCAATGTCTTCAAGCCCGGCAATGGAGACAAGGTCACCTTCCCCAAGGCCGGCTTCGTTCAGGAGCAGTGCCTGGTGAACGGAAAGCCGATGAACTTCGCCCAGTACCTGGCCGGCATCCAAGCCGATATCCGCCTTCCGCTGACCGCCAACTACAACGGCAGCGTGGTCAACGTCAGCATCCAGTCGGCCGATGAAGCGACCCATGTGGTCCGGCTCTATGCCCCGGTCTTCCCCGGCGTCGAGTACAGCTTTGCCGCCCCCGTGGCCGACTACGTTTCCGCCTTTGAGTCCGCGCTGCCCGCCAAGAAGACAGACGCGGCCTTTGCCTGTAACTGCATTCTGAATTACATGTACGCCAACCTCGGCGGCAAGAGCGCCGGATCGGTTCCGTCCATGGTCACATTTGGCGAGATCGCCCACCAGCTCCTCAACCAGACGCTGGTTCGGCTCATGATCCACAACTGCTAACGTAGATCCTGCAACCTAAGAAAAGAGAGGCGCGACTCTAAGCCGCGCCTCTCTTTTTTGTCCACAGTTCAGGCTTACTCCTTCTTATTGTCTTTGTTTCCCTCGGGATGGCTCTGTTCATGCTGTGGAGCGCTCTTGGCGGCCGGAGCAGGCTTGGCCGTCGGAGCGTTATGCGCCTCCGGGGCGGGTTTTGCCGCGGGGGCAGAGCGTGCCTCCGGTGCTGGTCTTGCCGGCGGGGCTGAGCGTGTCTCCGGCGCTGGTCTCGACTCCGGCGCGGGTCTTGCCGGCGGAGCAGAGCGTGTCTCTGGTGCTGGCCTTGTCTCCGGCGCTGGCCTTGTCGGCGGAGCTGAGCGTGTCTCTGGTGCTGGCCTTGTCGGCGAAGCTGAGCGCTGTGGAGCGGGCGTTGTCCCGGTAGTCGGTCTGTTGGGTTCAGTCCGCGTTGGTACCGGCCGGTTTTCCGGCTGCACTGCCGGTCTGGTGGGAGTCCCAACCTTCGCCGCCGGCTTGTTCACCTCGGGCCTAGTCTCGGTAGCCGGTCGCGAAGGCGGAGCATTCGGCGCAGGCATGGTTTTGCTTTCCGGCGCTGTCCTCGTCTCCGGTGTCGGCATCGAGTTCCCTGGACGCGTTTCATTCTTCGCCACCGGTTTCGCCGCCGGCTGCATCACGGGAGCGGGCTTGATCCCGCGATCGGCTGGAATGGGTTTGCTGGCGACCACCATAGCCGGCTTGCCGTTGTTTACCGAAGCAAACTGCGCGCGATTGCTCGCCGACGCCTTGGCCAGTTGCACCTGTGACGCCATCGGCGGCGCGTGGGGCGCGCGGTAAGCCGCTACCTCCGCTGGAGTCGGGCGCGCCTGCACGCCCCGCGGGCCGCCGTTATAGCTCACCCGGTTGTCGCGCGTGTAGTTCTGCACCCTGCGGTCGTAGACATTCCTGATGTTTTCGCTGTGGATGTTATTGACCGAGCGGTTGTAGCTGAATTGGTTTCCCTGCCAGTAGCCGCCCTCGTAGCCTCTTCCGCCATAGCCATAACCGTAATTCACGCCGCCGTAGTATCCGACATAGCGGCCCCAGTAGCCATGGTAGAAACCGTACCGCCCGTTGCTATATCCCCAATAGCCCGGCGTCCAGAGAGCCCCGGCGTACGGCGGCGCCACCCACACTCCCGGGACCCAGTAATAGCCGCCGCCTCCAAAATTCCAGTACCCCGGAGTCCAGATATACCCTTCTGCGGGAATGGGAGGCTGATCGTATTCCGGCAGCGGAGGAGGTGGATCCGCTGCATATTCCGCGGGCGCAGGATTGTACGCCGCTTCGCTGTACTGCTGATCGGGGGGGTAATTCTCCGCAGCTGCTGGCGCTGAAGCCTGCTCCTGTGGGGCGGGCTGCCCGACCGGCGCCATATTCGATGCTGCAGGATTGCCCTGATCCTGCGGCGCAGCAGCTTGCGTAGTCTGTGCGGTCTGATCCGGCTGTGCACTCTGAGCCTGAGAATTCTGGTTTGGATTCTGTTTGCAGCTTGCCGCTCCTAAGGTGAGCGCCAGAGCCAACATCGTGAACTTCGCAGTTCGATCCGTCAGTTTCATAGATCGTTATCTCCGCCGTGCTTAGATTCCTGGCCAGCCGCCGGTGTCGGCTTGTATGCACGAATTCTTAGAAATTCGACTCTTGTGAGGACAGAGGTTTGCCTTAAGCGGTGGGATTTCAGGGGAAGGAGCAGGAAGAGACGGAAAATACGCGGGCGAGAGCGCCCGGCGCGTCATGCGTGCCTCCAAAATACCTGCATTTAAATCGACTGGTGACCGCTGTCACCGCCTAGGTGCACTGGATCAGCTACTCTGCTTACTCCATGGACAGCCAAACTATCCAACGCCACGTCCCCAAAGGCGGATGCTGCTTGCGAGAGTTCCGGGATGCGCCGCCATTGGTTTCCATCGTTACCGTTGTCTTTCGCGCGGCGGACCAACTTGCCGCCTTAATCGCCAACATCACTCCGCACCTCGGAAGCGAGGTCGAATGGATCGTGATCGACGGCGGCTCAGACGATGGCACCGTTAGCCTCCTGCAAGAACATGGGGATCAGATCGACTACTGGGTCAGCGAGCCCGACCACGGCATCTATGACGCCATGAACAAGGGCGTGGCGGCGGCAAGGGGAGAATACATCCTTCACCTCAATGCCGGAGACCGTCTGCTGACCATCCCTTTTGCGCAGTTGCGCGAGTGTCACGACGTCGATCTCGTCTCGTTTTCTGTGGATATGGAAGGATTCGGAATCTTCCGCCCACGCCCCAGTCTGTTCCTCTCGCGTTTCTATATGCCTTGGCATCATCAAGGTTCTTTTTACCGCAGAGAAGGACATCTCGGTTACGACACTCGTTTTCCGGTTCATGCCGACTTCGACCTCAATCAACGCATCGTGCTTGCCAAGAAATCCGTGCGCTGTTTCGATATTCTTGTCTCGAAAATGGGCGGCGGCGGAGTATCGGCAAATGAGCCCACCAAAATCGAGAGCTATCGCATTATCCTGAAGAACTTCGGGCCCCACTATGCCCTCCTTGTCGTTCTCTGGTACAACGCCGTCTGTCCCTCGGTCGCACTCCTGAAGCGAATACTAGGCCGCTAGGGCGTGTTAACACTAATAGGACGGCGGCGACGGGAGCGGATTTAGGCGAGTGCGCGAATAACAGCTTGAAAGCGTGCGCTCCCCACTGGCAGCCGGCCCGCGCCTGCGGTACGCTGTTAGGCGTCCATAACGCCGCCCAGGAGCCGTCCATGTATCCGTCTTCCCTTCCCGAGCTCGCCGGACTCGCCTCCGAGCCGGTTGCCCGCCGCACTCTCGACCCGACGCAATGCGCCCTGCTGGTCATCGATATTCAGGAAAAGCTGCTGCCCTCCATTCGCAACCGCGAAGAGGTGGTCCGCAACTCCCAGGTGCTCATCCGTCTCGCCTCCGTCCTCGAAATTCCAGCACTGGTCACCGCTCAATATGTCCGCGGCCTGGGCCTCACTGTCCCGGAGATCGCCGGGCTGCTGCCCAACGCGCAGGCCATCGAAAAGACTTCCTTTGGCTGCTTTGGCAGCGATGATTTTTGCACCGCTTTGCGCCAGCTTCCCGGACAGCGCACCACCCTTCTTCTGTGCGGCATCGAAAGCCACATCTGCGTCACTCAAACCGCCCTGGGAGCCCTGCAGAACGGATACACGGTGCACGTCGCCTCCGACGCCGTCGGCTCGCGCAGCGAGCAGAACTGGCGCATCGGACTGCAGCGCATGGAGGCGGCCGGCTCGGTCATCTCCTCCACCGAGATGATGATGTACGAGCTGCTCCGCCGCAGCGGCACAGCCCAGTTCAAGGAGATGCTCGCATTCATCAAGTGAACCAACATCGGGCGGGAGCCGAGCCTTGCGTAGCCGACGCCACGGCCAGCCAGAAGCAGCAATTTGCCCAGGCCTTCGACCTCATCCAGCAGGCCGTCGCCAACCGCGTCTTCCCGGGCGCGGCCCTCGCCGTCGTGAGCCACGGGGAACTCCTCGCCTGCGAAGCCTTCGGACGCTTTACCTTTGACTCCGCCGCGCCCGAGGTTCAAAGCGCAACGCCATGGGACCTCGCCTCGCTTACCAAGCCCATCGCCACCGTCTCCATGGCCATGCTTTTGTTCGAGCGCGGCCAGCTCCCGCTGGATGCGCCGGTCGCCGGCTCACTTCCCCACTTCACCGAGCCGGGTGGCCCATTCAAGCCTTCTTTTGGCTTGAGTGGGGAAGTTCCCACCGCTTCTTCTGAGGACACGCAGCGTCCGTGGCGCCAGTCCGTCACCGTGGAGATGCTGCTTGCCCACTCGTCGGGCCTGCCCGCCCACCGCAAGTTCTATCTGGAAACCTCGGGACGCGAAGCGATCCAGGCTGCGGCAAGACTCGTTCCGCTGGAGGCCGAACCCGGCACCCGCGCCGAATACAGCGACATCGGATTTATCCTCCTCGGCGAATTGTTAGAGCAGATCGCCGGCGAGTCCATCGACTGCTTCTGCCAGCGTGAGATCTTCGCCCCGCTCAACCTCAACATGAGCTATGCCCCGCATCCCTCGATCCACTTGGCGATTCCGCCCACCGTCAACGACCTCACCTATCGCCACCGAATCGTCCAGGGCGAGGTCAACGACGAGAACGCCAGCGCCATGGGCGGCATCGCCCCGCATGCCGGACTCTTCAGCGACGTGCTCTCCGTTGCCCGCTTTGCCGAGTGCCTCCTGCGCGGCGGTGCACCGCTGTTCCGCCCGCAGACCGTCGAGCTTTTCACGACGCGTCAAGCGACCCCGCCGGGCACCTCGCGCACCCTTGGATGGGACACGCCTTCGCAGCCGTCCCAGTCCGGCACGCTGTTCTCCGCACGCTCCTTCGGCCATCTCGGCTACACCGGAACCTCGCTCTGGTGCGATCCCGAGCGCCAGCTCTCCGTCACGCTGCTGACCAACCGCACTTGGCCCGATTCCGCCAACCAGGCCATCAAACAACTTCGCCCCCCGCTGCACGACGCCATCGTGCGCGCCCTTTGAGCCCGTGCCTGCATCACCGCGCAGCACTCCCCGGAGCGTGTAAAATCGTAGTACGTCATTCATATTCGTTCGTATTCTCCCGGGACTTATTTCATGGACAAGCTCGTCATTCGCGGAGGCAATCCGCTGCTCGGCACCATCCGCATCAGCGGCGCTAAAAACGCCGCTCTGCCGGCCATGGCCGCCGCCCTGCTCACCTCCGAAACCGTCATTCTCGAAAATATTCCCCAGGTGCGCGACATCGAAACCGAGCGCCGCCTGCTGGCCGCCATGGGCGCCGAAGTCGAACTCGGCTACGGACGGGCCCAGCACCGCACCACCATTTGCGCCGCCGGTCTCAGCGCCAATCCGGAAGCCAGCTACGAGCTGGTCAAGACGATGCGCGCCTCTTCCCTTGTCCTCGGTCCGCTGGTGGCGCGCGTGGGGTTCGCGCGCGTCTCCATCCCCGGCGGCTGCGCCATCGGCGCCCGCCCCATCGATCTTCACCTCAAGGGATTGGAAAAGCTCGGAGCAACCATCGTGCAGCAGCATGGCTACATCGAGGCCCGCGCCGAGCGCCTCAAGGGAGCCCAATACGCCTTCGACAAGATCACCGTCACCGGCACCGAAGACATCCTGATGGCCGCCGTGCTCGCCGAAGGGGATACCGTGCTGGAGAACTGCGCCCGCGAGCCCGAGGTCGTCGATCTCGCCGCGCTGCTGGTGAAGATGGGAGCCTGCATCGAAGGCGCCGGCACCTCCACCATTCGCGTTCGCGGCGTCGAACGGCTGGGCGGCGCGCGCCACCGCATCATCCCCGACCGCATCGAGGCAGCAACCTTCCTCATCGCCGGCGCTCTCACGGGCGGCGACTTGATGCTCACCGATTGCGATCCCTCGCACCTCACCGCTCTCATCGCCAAACTGGAAGAGGTCGGCGTCAAAGTTAAGGTCGGTGAAGGTTGTGTTCGCGTCATGGGAGATGCTTCACCCCTTCAGGCCGCCGATATCTCCACCGAGGAATACCCCGGCTTCCCCACGGACGTGCAGGCGCAATACATGGCGCTGATGACCCAGGCGGCCGGAACCTCCATCATTACGGAAAACATCTTCGAGAACCGCTTCATGCACGCACAGGAACTCCGCCGCATGGGCGCCAACATCAAGATTGAAGGAAACCGCGCCGTGGTGCGCGGCCCCAGCACATTGAGCGGAGCTGCCGTACAGGCGAGCGATCTGCGCGCCTCCGCCTCGCTCGTCCTCGCTGCCCTCGTGGCCGACGACGAAACCATCATCGACCGCGTCTACCACATTGACCGCGGCTACGAGCGCATCGAAGAAAAGCTCCGAGGCGTCGGAGCGCAAGTGAAAAGGATTGGGGAGATATTACCGAAGCGGGTAGGAGTGTAGTGTATGTGCAACCCACATTCGCCCGAAGCCGCGAATGTGGGTTGCACACACGTAGTCTTCGCTCTTACGGTTTGGGTGCGACTGGCTGGGGTGCGACTGGTGTTACGCTCTTGTAAAATTCTTCGAACCCGTCAAACTCGTACGTCAGTTGAATCCAGGCCGACTTGTCCTTCAGCGGCATGGTTTCCAGGATGATGGCGCTGACGTGTTCATCCTTGACGCTCTTGGGCAAGTGCTTCTGCTGGGCGAGGTCCCATGTGGAGGCCAGCACTCTCTGCTTCTTCTCCAAGGCCTCCAGCCAGTCGCTGGGAGATTGCAACTTGCTGTCGGGCTGGGCAAAGTCATAGTCCTTGGTCGGTTCGCCATAGCGTCCGACGACAGATTCGCGGAGCGTCCTGAATTCCACCTGGACTTCCATGCCGTAAGCGCTGCTGTCGATCGTCTGGCCCGCGGCGATGATCTTCACCAATCCCTTATCGGGCGAGATAAACAGCGAATAAGCCTCGAATTTATCGTCAGCCTCCGGCGCTTTCACCACCCGCAGAACATAGCCTTCATTCTTGATGACCGCGTCCTTGCCGACAATCTTGATGATTTGTTCTCTGGTCATTCCGTAATTGAAACCAAACGGCCCGGCAAAACACAGGCTTGGCAACGCAATTGTGAGCAGCGCAAGTACAAAAACAACTCGTTTCATTGTGTGAGGTCTCCCCTGTTGGTTGGCAAGAAGTCGGTGCCTTATTTTAACCTGAGGCGCCCCGCGGGTGTACAGAACAAAGAGTGGGCGGGATTTGCAGAGGAGCTGCGGCACGCCGCCCCAGCTTCGACGCCTTGCGGCAGAGCTGGGGCGGTCGTAGAAAGTCCGGATCAGGCGGCCTTCGGCATGGGGCGGTACTTCTGGACCGCTCGTTCAATTCCTGAAGAGGCCTTCTTCAAGTCTGACAACGTCATTGCCGCATGCAGCTCCACGTGCGCGCCGAAGGCTAGAAACCACGGTTCGGCGATGCCCGGGATCTCCGATTCGTCCTTGATGTTGCAAAAGATAAAACCTGTGCGGACGCCGCGATCGTCCGAGAAATAGGACGCTTCCGGCCTGAGGTCGTGCAGAATTGACTCGATGGTATTGCCCAGGCTGCCGTCCATCACGCGCACGTTCCCGGTCTCGGTTGGAATGGATACCTTCAGCAGAAAACGCATGGAACCCTCCCTCATTTGTGTCAATCCTGCTGTTAGAGCGTGGGGTATGCGGAATCGTTGCCAAGCCTCATTGCCGCAGCGAGGATCAGCAAAATGGTTACGGTCGCGAGGTGCGATAGATCGTCACATCCGGCTTGCCCGTGGTGCGCAGGATGGCCACTTTGGTGAGGCCGCGCGGATTGATGCGCACGGCTTCGGCCACCGGATCGCCCGCAATGGCGACAATGTAGTCGGCTCCGGCGAAGGGTGCGCTGCGCGCCGAGTCCCAGTACATCCGGGTGCACTCGGAGATCACACGATTCAGGTGAATTCCCGCGCTCTGCAATGCGCCCACGTAGTCGCTGGTGTACATCAGGACCGTTGCGTCCGGCGGAATCTCGACCAACGCCTCGGACACCTGTTCCTCCAGCGCCACGCGGCTGCGGCTGTTGGCCCAGGCCTCACGATAGCAGACCGGAATCATCCCCTTGCGGCCTGGGTTTCCTGATATGTCGCGGCCCTGTGCTCGGCAGGAAAAGCACCACACCGACGAGCTATAGGCGAGGATGGTGACCAGCAGCATCGCGCCGGTTGCACCCAGCGTAAGCTGACGGCGCTTGAGACAGGACACCGCCCACGGAAGCAGTCCCACGAAGACCGCAATCGCAGGCAGCAGTTCAAGTCCATAGCGCACGTTGTAGTAGGAGAACGGCCACCACTCCGGGACAAAGATGGGAACGCTGCCGTAGGCAATCGAATAGGCGTAGAAGGGTAGCGGAATCCACAGCAGAAGCAGAGCTCCGAAGCGCCGGAGACGGAAGGCCGCGACCAGAACGCCGCAGGCAGCAAGCGTGATCAGCCAATCTTCGCGCGAGCCTTCGCCGGTGTTCATGCGCGCTGCCTTGAGGAAGTACTGCGCGGCAACCTTCATGTTGCCCTTGCCCGGATAGGGCGGATCATTCGGCTGCGAGGAGCGGCGCTCGATGGCCTTGGCCGAATAGGGACCGTTGAGCCAGTCCAGCGGCTTCCGGTTGATCTTATAGTTGTGCGCCAGCCAGAGCGTGGGACAGAGAGCCAGCAGCAGCAAGAAACTCGTCATGGAGCGCAGCAGGCGCGCGCGCTGCAGTTGCGGAGGACGTTTGAGCCACCAGCGGAATGCGGCGATCCCCGCGCAGATGCCGACCACGAAGGCGAAGATCCATCCGTCATAGCGGGTGAAGATCGCGGCCGCGAGGCAGCAGCCACAGCGCTCTATCGCTTTCCAAGCCGGTAGCTCCCCGGTCTGCTCGCTGCCGAATCCCCTAAGGAAATCATCGAAGTACACGACCGACCAGATGAGCGCGGCGAGGAAGATCGACTCCGTCATGGCCGTGGACTGCATGTAGAGCAGGGATGGGTTGAGGCCGTAGACAATTGCGGCAAGCGCGGCTCCGGCGCGCGAGGCACGGGCGCGCACCAGGCGGTAGATCCCCACCACGCCAAGCACGTAGGCCAACATCGATGGGATGGAGCCGCCGATGCCGGTGCGCCAGAGCCAGTCATTGGCTACGAATGGGGCCACCAGCAGGTGAGGCAGGGGAAGCCAGACCGAGCCGAGCTGATCCCATCCTGGATTGCGCGCGTCCAGGAAGCGGCGGGCAATGTTGATGTGCGCGACCGCGTCGCCGTAGAGCAGGATGTCTCCGCGGCGGTAGAACCAGACGAAGACAAAGACGGAGACGATGAAGGCGAGGGCGGAGACCAGGATGCACTCGTCCTGAATGCTGACCTCAGGGATTTCGGGCTCGCGGATTTCAGCGGTCTTTATCGTGCGTTTTTTTTGAACGGACTCCACTTCAGCGATGCCTCGGAAAGTGTGGGTTCGCGGTTCCAGGGAGGATGCATCCTGCGGAAGAAACAAGAGCAACCGCCATTGCAAAACCCTGTAGGGGGACCGCGTTGCTTCCCACCTTAGCCGCGCAACTACGGCGCGTCGAAGGTGGGGCACCCGTCATTTCTTTATGATTCAGCAAACTTGGAACTGTGCTAGTCAAGATGGGTGAGGCTGCGGAAGAGCTGGAAGCGCTCTTCTATTTCATCGCGAGTGAGCGAGATGAGGCGCTCTGGGCCGAAGCGCTCCACGGTGAACGATCCCATGACGCCTCCGTAGAACATGGCGTTTTTGAGTACGGAGGGAGTGAGCTCGGGCTGCGATGCGATGTAGCCCATGAAGCCTCCGGCAAAGGTGTCGCCCGCGCCGGTGGGGTCATGCACCTCGGCGATGGGCAGGGCGGGCGAGCGGAACGGGTGCCCGCCGTCGGAGAAGAAGATGGTGGCGCCGTATTCGCCGTGCTTGATGACCAGCGATTTGGGGCCGAGGGTGAGGATCTTGCGGGCGGCCAGGACGAGGCTGTTCTCTCCTGCGAGCAGTTTGGCTTCGCCGTCGTTGATGAGAAGAATATCGACTTCCTTCAATGTTTCGAGCAGTTCGGCGCGCTTGATGTTGATCCAGAGATTCATGGTGTCGCCGCCGACCAGGGCCACTTTTGGCATTTTGCGGCGCACGTCGAGCTGGAGCTCGGGCATGATGTTGGCGAGGAAGAGAAATTTGGAATCTTCGTAGGCGGCGGGGATTTTGGGGACGAAGTTTTCAAAGACGTTGAGGTCGGTGAATTTGGTCTGCGCCTCGTTTACGTTTTCGCCGTACTCGCCGCCCCAATGGAAGGTTTTTCCTGAAGCGTGTTCGATGCCGCGGGTGTCGATGCCGCGTGCGGTGAGGACCGCTTCGTGCTCGGCGGTGAAGTCGTCTCCCACAACGCCGACAACGCGGACATCGGTGAAGAAGCTGGCGGAGAGCGAGAAGTAGGTGGCCGCGCCGCCGAGGATCTTTTTGCGCTCGCCGAAGGGAGTTTTGAGGGTGTCGAAGGCTACGGAGCCAACCACGAGAATAGACACGTTATGCACCAGCCTTGGGATTGAGATATTTGCCTACGATCAAGTCGAGTTTGGCGCGAGTAGCCGCGGGGACCGCCTCGGGTGCGGTCATGATGGCCATGGCGAGAGCCTGTCCGCATTTGCAGCCGCGGGTTGCGCCCAGCTCGGCGACGGCGTTGCGAACCACGCTGGCGGCGTTCTCCGCGTTGCGATTAAGGACGGCGATGATCTGGTCCACCGTGACGCTGTCGTGACCGGGATGCCAGCAATCGTAGTCGGTGACCATGGCGATGGTGACGTAGCAGATTTCGGCTTCGCGGGCGAGTTTGGCTTCCTGCAGGTTGGTCATGCCGACGATGTCAAAGCCGAAGGCGCGGTAGGTGTTGCTCTCGGCCTTGGTGGAGAACTGCGGGCCTTCCATGCAGACGTAGGTGCCGCCGCTCTTGGTGACCACTCCCGCGGCCGCTCCGGCTTTGGCTACGGCGGCGGCGAGTTCGGGGCAGATGGGGTCACCGAACGCGATGTGGGCGACGATGCCTTCGCCGAAGAAGGTGGAGACGCGCTGTTTGGTGCGGTCGTAAAACTGGTCGGGAATGACGAACTCGGTCGGCTTGTGCTCTTCCTTGAGCGAGCCGACGGCCGAAACGGAGAGAATGCGCTCGACTCCGAGCTGTTTGAATCCGTGAATGTTGGCGCGGAAATTCAACTCGGTGGGAAGGATGCGGTGGCCGCGTCCGTGACGGGCGAGGAAGGCAACTTTGCGTCCGGCGAGCGTGCCGAGGACGTAGGGGTCCGACGGCGGGCCGAAGGGAGTTTCCAGTTGAACTTCATGAATATCGGTCAAGCCCTTCATGGAATAAAGGCCGCTACCGCCGATGATGCCGATCTCTGCCTGTGCCAATGCAATCTCCCGCGAACTGAGTGGATAAGTGATTATACCGGAGGGGAAGTGCGTGGATGCGGTGGCCGAAGTGCCTTTCGGGCGGCACCGGAGATGGGGGCGGCGCAGGGGTTCTTCGCTGCGCACTGAATGACAACTTAAAAACAAGAACAGGAGCAAGAACAAATTCAGGGGCAAGGTCAACAGACCCACATCTGCTAACTACGGCAGATATGGGGCACCGTCGCCCGGCGGTTGTGCCTCCCACATTCGCCAAAGGATGGCGGATGTGGGCCACCCGTGAATTAATGCTGGGTGGCGGGAGACAGAAGCGCGGCGTGCACTTTGGCGGCGTCGTCGGGAGTGAAGGATTCGAGAGCGACGACGGTGCTGCCATCCACATACAGGTAGACGCGGCCTTGTTCGGTGTCCCACTGGTGGGGAATTTGCGTGGGATGGACCGAGTTGTAGCGCGGAGAGAGTCCGGTTTGGTAGATGGCGGCGAAGCGGTCGGCGGCATCGTGCGAGGCGAAGTCGAGCACCAGGGCGAGGGAGATGGGTGCATCCTTGGGCGCATTTTTATGGGTGAGCGCCATGTAGTAGCCGCCCCGCCAGGCAGAGGTCAGGCTGGCGTCTGGCTCCTTGCCCGTCCCGCCTTTCGCACCGCCGTCCTTCGCACCCCATTGACGGAGGATGACGCTGAGATCAATTTGACCGATGCCGTCGACATCGTCGCGCTGCCAGCCGGGGCCGAGAACGGTGTCGAGTGGGGCGACCTTGATCTGGGGCTGGGGTTCGCCGGAGAGATAGGTAGTGGGCTGCATGATCTGGCGAGTATCGCTGGGCGGGTGGTCGAAGACCCCGGCAAAGGCAGCCTGTTTGCCGCGCTGCATCAGGATGGCGCGGATGAATTCCATACCGTCGTTATAGGGAAAGAGCATGGATTCGCGCAGGTAGAGCGGCGCCTGGGAATACATTGGCGTAGAGTCATCGCCGAGCATGGAGCCTTTCATGGCTTCGACTGCGTCGGGAGCGCTTTCGACGCTCTGGTTGGATGCGCTGAGCTCGTAGTCGAACAGGACGAGCATGGCCTGTCCTTCGACGACGGCCTGGCGGGCGGCGCGGGCTTCTTCCAGGGCGATTTGCGCGGTATCGTCCTTCGAGTCCTTGGCGACGTTGAGCCACTTCTCCAGGCCGAAGCTCTGGTCCTGCAGGGCGTGGACGAGTTCGTGGGCCATCACCGGCTTCTGCACGTCCGGTTCGACCCAGTCGAGCAGATAGACGGTTTTGTTGTGGGAGTCATACCAGCCTTCCACCTGCTCCTGGTAGAGGCCGAGCATGTATTCGCGCAGGTTGAAGTTGCGGGGTAGGAGGCCGAGTTTTTTGAGCGGCAGGGCGGAGTGGTCGAAACGCTCGCTGCTTCCCTGCTCCTTGAGGCGGTCCTTGATGTATTTGGCGACCTCATCCCGGGTGGCCATCTTCTTTTTGACCGGGTGCAGGATGGGAAGGCCGGTGCGTTCGCTGGCAAAGCGCAGGATGTCGTCGATGGAGCGGAACAGCTCCTTGGCTTCGTCTTTGGTGACGTGGTGCTCTTCGGCCTCCGGCGCGGGAACCTGCTGCGCGGAGCCAAACATGGCAAGCGCGAGCAGGAGCGGGAGCAGCCGGAACAGTTTGCGATAGAGATTCACTTGCCCGTCCTATGCGAAGTTAACGGCTGTTGAAAAGATACCATCGGCAGAGAACCAACAGTGGGAAGCTCGAAAGGTTCCACCGTGGAGACGTGACTGATTCCGGCGGCGGTTAAGGCCGCCGAGCGCGAAGGCTGCCGCGTCCGCTATAATCGGACGTTCAGTTGGTGCTGGCATCTATGTCCATAATTTCCCTTTCGCAAAAATTCGGATTACAGGCGGTAACCGGGGAATATGCCGGGGCCGAAACGGTGTTGCGCTTTGGACCGGTCGAGGAAGAGTTAAAAGCGCTGCGGCTCGGCTGCGGCGTTTTCGATCTGGGATGGCGCGGCAAGCTGGTGGTGAGCGGCGAAGACCGGGTGCGCTGGCTGAATGGAATGGTGACCAACAACACGCGCGACCTGCCGCAGGACTTCGGCAACTACAGCTTCGTGCTGAACGCGCAAGGACATATTCAGGGCGACCTGCTGGCCTTCCAGCGCGGCGACTTCTACATGCTGGAGTGCGAAGCGGGAGAAATTGCTGCGCTGTCCGGGTTCTTTGACAAGTTCATCATCATGGACGACGTGGAGATCGGCAACATCGGCGACAAGCTGACCTCGATTGGCGTGGCCGGGCCGCTGGCGCTGCAGGTGCTGCAAAGCGCAGGGCTGCCGGGAAGCGAGTTAAAGCCGGGACAACTGGTGGACGGAAGCTGGGACGGACACGGCTTTACCCTGGTGCGCGACCCGGTGGTGGTCCGGAACTGGTACGAGCTCTGGCTGGCTCCGGACAACGTGGAGGCGTTCTGGAACAAGCTGCTCTCGGCCGGAGCGGCTGCCGTGGGAGCCGAGGCGCTGGAAATACAGAGGATTCTGCTGGGGCTGCCGCGGGTGGGAGTGGACACCGGCACGCGCGAGCTGGTGCAGGAAACAGAGCAGGACTATGCGCTGCATTATGCCAAGGGCTGCTACATTGGCCAGGAGATCGTAGAGCGCGTCCGCGCACGGGGGATGGTGCCTCGCCGCTTCAGCGGGCTGATTGTGGAGGGCGGAGTGGCGGCGCCGGGCAGCAAGATCATGGCCGGAGAGAAAGAGATCGGCGAGGTCACCAGCAGCGCCGGGTTTACGCTGGACGGCGTGGCGCATAGCGTGGCTCTGGGCTACGTGAAGCGCAGCGCCGCCGCCGAGGGCGACAGCGTACAGGTGGACCGCCACGCGGCCAAGATCGTGGCGCCGCCATTTCAGTTGTAAAACTGACTTTTATTAATTCGATTCATAACCGCAGCGTTGAATTCGCGCATCGATGGGATGATTGCCATGGAAAAAGAGAAGAAGCCAGAGTTCGTAGTGACCGACCGCCGGAAGTTCAACGTGGATGGCGAGCCCAGACCGGATGCTCCGCAGGCGGAGACGGCTGCAGCGCCTGCGCCCCCTGCCCCAGCACCGGTGGCCGAGCCGATTGCCAAGTCGGTGGCCGAGCCAGTTGCGGCTCCGGTCCAGCCGGCGGCCGTACCCGTGGAGACCAAGCCAAGCACAGCGCCCGCGCTCGACCTGGAGACCGGCTATAACGCCGAGCGGGAGCGCACCGCCTTCGGCGGCCAGAAGATGGAATTCATTCATCTGCTGGACATGCTGGTGCAGACCGCCATGATGTATGCCGGGGCAATGGAGGGCGGGACGGAGCGCCGGGTGGACGTTGTGGGGC
Organism: uncultured Acidobacteriota bacterium; assembly: GCA_963742165.1. Classification (GTDB taxonomy): domain Bacteria; phylum Acidobacteriota; class Terriglobia; order Terriglobales; family Acidobacteriaceae; genus TOLSYN. Next base: position 342,750 of record CAVUKX010000009.1, read on the forward strand.
TGCGCCAGATGATCGACCTGATTGCGGTGCTGGAGGAAAAGACCAAAGGCAACCTGAGCGAGCAGGAAGCGGGCATCCTTTCCAACACCATGTTCCAGCTGCGGATGACCTACATGGAAATAGTGAACATGATCGACCGCCAGGCGATGAAAAATGCTCCCGGCGCGCCAGGACCCGCCCGCAAGTGAAGCCGGGAACGGTGACCGTGCTGGGCAGCGGGACATCGATGGGCGTGCCCACGATCGGATGCGGCTGCGCGGTCTGCCACTCCACCGACCCGCACGACCGCCGCACCCGGCCTTCGGTGATGATCGAATGGGACGGCCATCGCATCCTCATCGACAGCGGACCGGACTTCCGCGAACAGGCCATACGGGAGCGGATCACGCGGCTGGACGCCGTGCTGTACACCCACGGCCATGCCGACCACATTCTGGGACTCGACGATCTGCGGCCGCTGACCTATCCCCGCGTGACCGGCGGCGGGCGTCTGCCGCTCTACGCCAGGGCTGAGACGGCCAACGTGATACGTTCGGTCTTCAAGTACGTCTTCGACGACGACTACAAGTACGGCGGCCTTGCGAAGGTGGAACTGAACGAGATCCTCGCTCCATTCCCATTGCTGGATTTGCAGGTGATTCCGGTGCCGGTGATCCACGGCGAGACCGAGATTATCGGCTACCGCATTGGCGATTTTGCCTATCTGACGGATTTCAGCGCGGTGCCAGAGGAATCCATGCGGATGCTGAAAGGCGTGCAGGTTGTGTTCCTGGACGCGCTGCGGCATGAGCCGCATCCGACGCACTCGACGGTGGAGAATTCATTGCAGGTGGCAGCCCGCATCGGTGCCGGGCAGACCTACTTCACGCACATCAGCCACGACCTGGCGCACGAGGCCACCAATCAGACGCTTCCGCCGGGCGTCCGCCTGGCCTACGACGGCCTGCGCGTCGCGATCGATCTGGAGGCCTGACGGTGCGGATCTTCGAATCGCTCGAAGAGATTCCCGGCGACTTTGGACCGGCAGTGGTCACCGTGGGCAATTACGACGGGATTCATCGGGCGCACCGGCAGCTGATCCATACCGTTTGCGAAAGGGCGAAGGCGCTGAATGCCGGTTCGTTGCTGGTGACCTTCGACCCGCATCCGGCGCGGATTCTGCGGCCGCACGGAGGCCCGCCGCTGATTACGCCAATCGAGCGCAAGCTGGAACTGCTGGCCGAATGCGGACTGGACGCGGTGGCCGTGCTTCCCTTTACCCGCGACCTGTCGATGATGCCGCCCTTCGAGTTTGCCGAGGAGATCCTGTTCAGCAAGCTGCATACGGTGGAGGTGCACGAGGGGTACAACTTCCATTTTGGACACAAAGCGGAGGGCGGCGTGCAGCGGCTGGCCGAGTTCGGCAGCAAGCTTGGTTTTACCGTGGTGACGCACACGCCGATCCGGTGGGGCGAGCTGGTGGTTTCCAGCAGCAACGTGCGCGCCGTAGTGCTGGGCGGCAAAGTGGAAATGGCGCGGCACCTGCTGGGGAGGCCGTTCAGCATCGACTCCACAGCCGGGCGCGGCCGGGGATACGGGACGAAATATACGGTTCCAACCGTGAACCTGGCACGCTATGACGAGCTGACGCCCTCGTTCGGCGTCTACGTGACGGAGATACGCATCAACGGCGAGCAGTTCCAGTCGGTGACCAATGTTGGCAACCGTCCCACGTTTGGCGCCGAGTCCTTTGCCATCGAAAGCTACATTCTGAATTTTCATCCCATCGAACTATCGAGCGAGACGCCCATCCGGCTGACCTTTCTGCACCGGTTGCGGGAGGAGCGAAAGTTCCCCAGCGTAGAGGCACTGAAAGAGCAGATTGGGCGGGATGTGGCGCGGGCACAGAGATATTTCCGGCTGCTGGAGAAGCTGCGAAGGAAGGCGTAAGCTGCCATCGCCTATATCCGAGCACGGCGTTCTTACTCTCCTTATTTGGCTGTTCCCTTCATTTCGATCTGCACGGCATGAAACTCGGTAGTGCTTACATTTTCCACGGCGTGGGAAAGGGGGCCGTACCAGGCGGCTGTACCTGCTTTGCCCTCTCGTATTGCAGTTTTCCCATCAGGGGACGTGCTCTTTAGCTTGCAATCGGTGAGGTAGTACACAACGTTCGCCGGGTGCGAATGCATTGCTACTTTCTGTCCGGGTTGTATCCGAACGTCAAGCACGCGAACCTGATCGTTGTCGAGGATTACTTTGTGGGTCTCCGCACCTCCAGCCACTTTTTCCACGTCTTGTGCGAGAGCCGTTAAGACCGCTAAACATAAAACGCACGTCAGCAACAATATTCGGCGCATCTTTGGCATGTACCTACCTTTCCGGCTACGAGTCGGCAGCAGGTTGGAACGGATTCACCAGTGAAATGCAGGGTTGTCCGGAGTGGCATCTTCCTTTCGAGAAAGAAAGCTTCCTACAAAAACAAAACACACACGTCAGCGGCGGTTGTCGGTTTGCGGCTCGGGGTGGATGAGCACGCGGAGCAGTTGTGGGTCCTCGAGTTTGAAGCGGCGCTCCAGCTCGGTCATCACGTCATGCACGCGGGCCAGGGGAAGATTGTCCTGCATGGTGACGTGGCAGGAGAGAAAGATGTGGCCGCGCACCCGCTTGAAGATGATCTCGTGCACGTCCACCACATCGGGCAAGGTGTCGCCGATGGATTTCAGCTTCTCCTCCAAGTCGTGATCCTGCAGGATGGCTTCGCTGGTTTCGATGGTGGCGGGCTCGCTTTCGATGTGGGTGAGGATGGAGGTGATCTCCGGGACGTGGACGCGGATATCGGCCTCCAGGGCGGTGACGCGGTCGTGGGCGGCGAGGAGCGTCATCTTCTCATCGAGCTCGACATGCAGTTCGACGTGAATGTCGCCATCGAGATCCTGCACGCTGATGTCATGCACCATGAGGTTGTTGCGAAGGGCGGCGGCGCGGATGCGGTCGAAGGTGCTCTCTGTGCCCAGAGCGCGGGGAACGGCGTTGACCAGCACGTCGGAGTCGCCCAGCAGGCCTTGAATGCACTGGCGAACCTCGGCGCCGATGGCGTCGGAGGCCTGAAAAGTCAGGTTGCGCGCCATGCCGACGGCGACATCGGTAAAGTAACGGCTGCCGGCTTTACGAATGCGGACGCGCTCGACTCCGAGGACGCCGGGAACCTTGCCGACCTGGGCGATGATCTCATTGCGCACGCCGGTGGGCGCGGCATCGAGCAGAGCGTCGAGCGTCTCCCGGGCAAGCCGCCAGCTGACGGAGACGACAATGCCCGCAACCCCGAGGGCGGCGATGGGATCGGCTTTGGCCAGCCATGGAACATGGTAGAAGCGTCCGGCCCAGACGAAGCCGAGGCCCGCGAGAACCACCCCGCTGGACCAGATATCGGTGGCGAAATGCAGGGCGTCGGCCTGCAACGCCTGGCTCCCATATTTGTCGGCCACGCGCTGAAGGGAGCGCGAACGCCAATAGTCGAGCACGATGGACATCGCCATGACGAGCACGGCCCACACGCTTGGCTCGATCTCCACGTTATGAAAAAAAAGACGGTGCACCGCCTCATAGATGATCCAGACGCAGGTGAGCAGCAGCAGGCCGGTTTCGATGAAGGCGGAGACGTTTTCGACCTTGCCGTGGCCGTACTGATACTCGGCATCGGCGGGCAGGTCGCTGACGCGCACGGCATAGAGGGTGACGACGGAGGCTACCAGATCGAGCGTGGAGTGAAGCGCCTCGGAGAGAATGCCGAGGCTGCCGCTGAGAATGCCGACCACAAATTTGAAGATGGTGATGACGACGGCAACCGCGACGCTGTTGCGCGCAACACGGTTCTTCTCGACGCGCATCAGCTCGGGATTGATCGTCGTGCTGACCATGCAATGAGCTTACCGTGGCAGAAGATTGATGCCAAGAGCACAGGAGTTTTTGTAACCCGATGCGGTTTGAACTTTCACTTGTTGCGCGTTTACTCGTTGCGCGTTATTTCTTGGCGTTATTTTTTCCCCCAGTACACACCGGCGACTCCGAAGGTGTAGGGCGTGTAGTTGACCTGGCGGAAGCCGGCGTCTTTCATCAAGGAGAGCATTTCCTGCGGCCGCGGAAAGCGCGCCACGCTGGCGGGAAGATAGGCGTAGGGACCGCTGGTGCCTGAGATGACCGAGCCGATGGCCGGCAGGACGCGCCGGAAGTAAAAGCGGTAAAGCTTGCCCAGCAGGCCGCGGGGCTCGCCGAAGTCGAGTATGGCTACTTCGCCATCGGCGGTGAGGACGCGGTGGATTTCGCGCAGGCCGGCATCGTAGTTGGCGAGATTGCGAAAGCCGAAGGCCGAGGTGACCAGATGGAATCGTCCGGCGGCAAAGGGCATTTGCAGCGCATCGGCTTCAATCCATTGCAGCGGCAGTCCGGCGCTTTTCTGGGTGGCGCGGCAGAGCATGGGATGGGCGAAATCAGCGCCCACGATCGAGGCTCCGCCGATGCCTGCCTGGCGATAGAGCGCCAGGGTCATGTCGCCGGTTCCGCAGCACAGGTCGAGCACCGCGGCATCGGCGCGGCGGACGATGTGCCGGAAGCGGCGGGCGGTGCGCCACCACCAGTAACGGTCGACGTTGAGCGAAAGCACGTGATTGAGCAGGTCATAGCGCGGCGCGATGCTGGAAAACATCTGGCGCACGGCATGCGCAGCGGCCTTCTGGTCCTGCGAAGGTTCGACACGCGCGCCCAACGTGGTTGCGTTTTCCCCTACAGGCGCGGCATTCGACGACGGCTGTTTGACTTCATCCGTCATCTTGATTCCGCTCCGGCGATTGCGCCTGCTGGCCCCTGGGAAAGAGTGCGCAACTGCTCGACCGCCAGCAGAACAGCGCGTTCGGAGACATCGGTGGCGATCTCTACACTGCCGATCTCGCGGGGCAGGATGAAGTGGACTTGTCCGTCGAGAGTTTTCTTGTCGCTGGCCAGGCGGCGGAAGATCGCCTTGGGGCGCACATCAACGGCGGGCAGCGGAGCGTAGGCGCGCGTTAGCGTGGTGATGCGCTGCGCCGCGGCGGGCGAGAGCCTCTGCATGGCGGCCGCGATGCTGGCTGCGGCGATCATGCCCCAGGCTACGGCTTCGCCGTGGAGAAAATATTTGTATTTGGTTTCGGCTTCGAGGGCGTGGCCGATGGTGTGCCCGAAGTTGAGGATTTTGCGCACGCCGTGCTCTTCTTCGTCTTCGCCGACCACGTTGGCCTTGACGCGAACGGACTCGGCGATCAGCCACTCCAGCGCAGATGCATCCTTGGCGAGGACCTGTGCGCGGTTCTTTTCCATGAACTCGAAGATGGCTGGGTTGCGGATGACGCCTGCCTTGAGCGACTCGTACAGGCCGGAGCGGAATTCGCGATCGGGCAGCGTGGTGAGCACATGCGGGTCCGCCAGCACCAGTTCGGGCTGTTTGAAGACGCCAACCAGATTTTTCCCGCCCTTGAGGTTGACTCCGGTTTTGCCGCCCACGGAGGAATCGACCTGCGAGAGAAATGTGGTGGGGACTTGTACGAAGCGGATTCCGCGCATGTAAATGCCGGCGAGGAATCCGGTGACGTCTCCGACGACTCCGCCGCCCAGGGCAATGAGCACGGTGTTGCGGTCGGCCTTGAGCTTGACCAGTTGCTCGGAGAGATCTTCGATGGTCGAGAGATTTTTGCGGCGCTCGCCATCGGGCATTTCGATCACGTCAACCCTGGCCGAGTCCGCGGCAAAGGAATCGAGCAGCGGCTGGCCCCAGTGGCGGCGGATAGGCTCGGAGGTAACCACGACGAAGTGGCGCGCCTTGGGCAGGGTTTCACGAATGTGCGATCCGGCAGAGGGCAGTATGCCCTGCTCGATCAACACGTCGTAGGTCTTGGTGCGGGTTGGAATCTGTATGCGGATCAAGACTCTATTTTAGCAGCGAAGGCGGCCCAACGGAGATGCGGCGCGCCGAGGGGGACAGCTTTGTGCCCGGATGTTAGCATGAAGAATTGCCATCATGAACTCTTCTTACGATTTTCTCGTAGTAGGCGCCGGGATTGCCGGACTGCGGGCTGCCATCGAGCTGAGCCGTCACGGATCGGTGCTCTGCCTGACCAAGCGCGAACTTACCGAATCCAACACACAATATGCGCAGGGTGGCATTGCGGTGGCGCTGGGACCGGATGACTCGCCCGAACTCCACCTGCAGGACACCATCGCCGCCGGTGCAGGACTGGTGAACGAGGACGCGGCGCGCGTGCTGGTGAACGAGGGCCCGGGACGCGTGCTGGAACTGCTGCAGTGGGGCGTGAGCTTTGACCTCGATGCAGGCGGGCAACTGGCGTTTACGCGCGAGGGAGCGCATTCGCGCAACCGGGTGCTGCACGCCAACGGCGACTCGACAGGACGGGAGATTGGCCGCGCGTTGCATCAGCACGCCCGCGGCCTGAGCAACATTCACTTTGGCGAGTTTGGTTTTACCCGCGATTTATTCGTGCAAGACGGACGAGTGGTGGGGGTGGAGCTTCTGCTGGAGGACGGCCGCACGGAGACGGTTACGGCGCGAGCGGTTCTGCTGGCGACGGGCGGGGCGGGGATGGTGTTTGCCAATACCACCAATCCCGATGTTGCCACCGCCGACGGCGCGGCGATGGCGTGGCGCGCCGGGGCGGAGCTGAGCGACATGGAGTTTTTGCAGTTTCATCCCACGGCGCTTTATCTGCCGGGCGTGCCGCGATTCTTACTCTCCGAGGCACTGCGCGGCGAAGGCGCATCCCTGCGCAACAGCGCGGGCGAGCGCTTTATGCCTCGATACCACGAGCTGGCCGAGCTTGCCCCGCGCGACGTGGTGGCGCGGGCGATCCAGCGCGAATTGCAAACCGGCAGTGCATCCGAGGCGGCGGTGTATCTCGACGTGACTCACCTCGACGGCGAAAAGCTCAAGCTGCGCTTCCCCACCATTTACCAGACTTGCCTGCAGTATGGGATAGACATTACACGCCAGGGGATTCCGGTACGTCCTGCGGCGCACTATGCGATGGGAGGCGTGCGCACCGGGCTGGATGGACGCGCCTCGCTGCCGGGACTCTACGCTGCCGGGGAGGCAGCTTGCACGGGCGTCCACGGAGCCAATCGTCTGGCCAGCAATTCCCTGCTGGAGGGATTGGTGTTTGGCATGCGCGCGGCCCTTGCCATGGCTGAGGAAGGTGCGGCGACCAACGTGGGCCGCGCGGAGACCGCTCCATCCCGCGCCGGCGGCGCGGGTAATGACGAGGAGTTGCGCCAGGAGGCACGTCAGCTGATGGAGAGCAACGTGGGCATTGTGCGCGACGCTGCGGGGCTTTCGGCGGCGGTGGCAAGACTCGAAGAGATTCGGACTGCGCTGCCGCCCGCTTGCGACCGGCAGCGGGCCGAGACGCACAATATCGTGGAGAGCGGTTTGGCCATTGCGCGCTCCGCGCTGGCTCGCACGGAGAGCCGCGGAGGACATTACCGCACCGATTATCCGGCAAAAGACGATGCGCGATTCCGCAAGCATTCGGTGATGCGCGGCGATACGGTGCGCTTTGCATAGAGGCGTTGCATTGGCGATAGCGCAGTGCGCCGCATGAACATGCGAGCAATCACAACGGAGCCCACCGAAGCTCTTGGCGAATCCCGCAGGTCGCTGCTATGATGACGAAGTAGGACACCTGAATGATCCCGGGTTTGTGGGGCTATAGCTCAGCTGGGAGAGCGCATCGTTCGCAACGATGAGGTCGTCGGTTCGATCCCGACTAGCTCCACCAAAAACTCAGTCACCTGCACGCCATCCTGAACGAAATCCCGTTCCACTACGTTCCATTTCCTTGATGGGATTCAGGCGCTGGGCTGAGTCTCTTGTGAATTGCTTTTGCCCAGGAACAAACTGATTTGGTCCAGCAGTGCGGGGAACATGTCCTGCTTCCCCACCCACGCATCGACTTCGCTGCTCTGTTCGATTGGAGCGACGCCGGTCACGATGATGACGGGTATGTTCGGCGATTGGCGGCGAACCTGCTTGGCAAGTTCCAGGCCGTCCATGCCCTGCATATGATAGTCGGTCACCAGCATGTCAAACTTGCCCTGCTCGAACTTGGCCAAGGCGTCCTGGCCGTTGTAAGCATAGTCCGCGTCGTAGCCCTGCCTCCGCAGAAGTTGGCAACTCACTCGTGCCAGCAACTCGTGGTCATCCACGAATAAAATTGCCTTCATTTTGAACCTGCCTGTTAAGAGCGGTGGTGGGACTGGAAGAAGAATAGCGTCTTCCAGATCCGATTCCAATCGGTGAAATGCCGGAGGCAGGCAATTTATGCCGAACGTCACGCTGGTTTGTGACGCGCAAACCGAAATGTGGAACGACCTGCGCCGATATCTGGAGCCGGAACACAAGATGTCACATCGTCGCGGCAAACTTCGGCCCGACAAACTATGGCGCTACAAACTTCAAGAACGCCTTTGCCACCGTGGTTGTCACGGCATCGGCTGTCTTGGCGGAAACCAGATCATGTCCCGCGCTTTGCACCGTCACTAGCTCCGTGCGTGCCGGTATCAGTTTCAACGCTGACGTCAGCTCTGCGATCGAACCAAAGCCATCTCGACTGCCGTGCACGAAGAGTGCGGGCGTGCTCAGGTTTGGAAAGTGATCGATGCGTAGCTGCTCGGGCTTCTTAGGTGGGTGAAGCGGGTAGGCGAGCAGCAAGAGTCCATCGGCCAGACCCGGCTCCGCCGCGGCCAGCATGGTCGATTGGCGGCCTCCGTAGGAATGCCCTCCCAAAAACACATGCACTGAAACCTGTTGCCTCATTCCTTCAACCGCAGTTCGCAACCCAGCCTGGTCGCGCTCGGCGCTGCCGCGCGGCGGCGGTCCGTGTGGGTGCAGTTGGCGGAACGGGAGGTCGCAGCGAAGGACAGTCATGCCCGATTCGCACAAGGCCGTTGCCAGCGACACGAGCAGCAGGGACTGGCAATCAGCTCCGGCGCCGTGCGTGAGCACGAGGCCATCTCCGGATGGGGTTTCCGGAACGTGGAGAAATCCACGAACCGAAGGTTCGCACGTGTCATCCTCAAACCGAGATATTCGAGACTGGCTCATTCGGAACTGGTTGATTGGATGCTCAAGGCAAGCCGTCCGACCCACCACGCCAGGCCATAAGCATCTCTGATGGCCGAATCAGAATAATGAGTTTGAAGTCCGTATCGAGTGCTGATACTCTGATTTACATGTTGAACCCTAGCCCCCTTACCGTATCCCTGGCCGTACTGGCGCTTGTAGCGCGAGTACGGGTAACCGTGGTCGGTTCGGAATGGGCGGCTGATAATCGAAGTTAGATTCTCAAGTCAGCATCGACTTTCCGAACGGCTCACGGCAAACATCGTGAGCCGTTTTACTTTTGCGCAGTATTGAAACATCGAAAAGGAGAATATATGCAGACCCAGAATATTTCCGCCGAAGAATTGGCAAAATTGTTTTATGGCTACCGCAACATGCTGGCGTCCGATTTTGGTTGCCAGAGCGGCGAAGGCTTGGTTTCGTGGGAGCAGATTCTCCCGGAGCATCGCAACCTGATGGTCTCCTCGGCACGGCTGGTGTTGCGCGAGTTGGCGGGTGGGCAACTGGCTGCCGGCAACCGCCAGGCCGAACTCCGCCAATCCGCTTGATCTCATAGAGGAAGCAATGCCGCGCGTCTCAAAGCCCTGAGCTGTGCAATGCGGGCAGCGAGAGCAGGCAGTTCGCAGAGCTCACCAGCTGCAACCCTTGCGGCAGAGGCTCTCCGAAACTGCGTACCGCGTCGGCGCGTTCGGGCGCAACGTAGTGGGAGACGGTCGCAATCGCTGCTTCGGCGATGCCGAACTCCGCCAGGCGCGAGATAGCCTGCACGCGAATCGATTCCTCGATGTCACGCGAGGAATCGCCGGTGCACTGCGCGATAGCCAGGATTGCGGATGCCGCCGCCGCGGTCAACGTGGAGAGGTCGAGCAGCGCCATCAGCCACTCGCCGGCAGTTTCAGCCGCCACTACGCAGTGCAGCGGCCCGTAGAGCGGGATGCGCGCGCCAAGCCGTCCGAGCGCCCAGAGCCAGATGGCATCTCCGGGTTCCGATTCGATCTTGCCCAGCAACTCACGGCCGAGCGATGCGCGGAAGCGCGCTGGTAGGTGCTCCAGGCTTGCGAGCAGGCGCCACACCTCGTATTCGAGCTGGCGGTTGCGGCGCGGTTTCTTTTTGCCGCCAGCGCTGCCAGTGTGTTCGCGATAGAGCGCTTGCTGCCTGCTGGCATTGATGCCGCCACCGATGCGGCGCAACATCGCCAGCATTTCCACCTGACATTGCAGATCGTCTGCGAACATGGACGCACCCGCCGCGACGGCCCACAGCTTTTGAATGCGCGCATCGTCTCCCACGAATCCAAAGCCCGGCCGTAAGCAGAAGCCCGTGAGATTAAGCCAGCGCAGCTCATGGCGCGGAGAGTTTTTGCGTCCGGCAGAAACTTCGAGAAGCACATCCGCAAAGCCGCGAATCACAGCAATGGGCCACGACTCTCTCTTTGTTCCGAGCGCTGCCTCGAGTTGGCCGACGAGCGATTCCGGGGCTGCCGCCTCAGCCTCCGTTGTGCCTGCAAAAACACTGCGGATGAGTTGCGTGGCGCGTTCGAACGCCGCTCCGGTCGCCGTGGATGCGTGGCTCGCTTCGGGCTGCGGAGCCGCCTGCTGCGCATCCGGGTCTTCGCCGCGCAGTTCGAATTGCAGCCGCCAGCGATGCCCGGTCTCCTGCGATTCGCACCAGAGCTCGAGCGTGCCGACCTCGGTGAAGCCGGCCCGCAGACGCACCTTGAGGTAAAGGTCGCGCATCTTTTTGCCGTAGCGCAACAGGCTCACCAGCGGAGCATGACGATGGAACTCCGCTGCGTTGAGCGTGGCAACTTCGCCGTGCGCATCGTGGCGCATGCGCGAGCTGTAGAGCGTGAACGAGACCGGCCGATTGGCCAGCACGGTGAACTCGCGGTCGAGCGGCGGAAGCGTGGTTCCCGCTTCGGCTCCCGCGGGCAACACGCAGATGCCTTGCCGGGCCGCGTCTGCGTCCTCCGCAGGCAAGCCGATGTAGTAGCCACGTGCGCTGCCTACTTTTACGCGCGAGCCGGCACCGCGCCGCACGCGCCCGTAATAGGCGGCTCCGCGAGCCACCGCACTTTCCGCCGCTGCGTTATCGAGCAGCTTGGGACGCCATCCGCTTTGCGCGCCGCCGAACCGTTCTTCACCAAACCAGGTGGAGATCGCCTCGGCGATGCGCTTACGAATGAATGTGGGCGTGCAGAATCCGCCGTTGAAGAGCACGGCATCGGGTTGCACCATGCGCTGGCCGGCGTTCATTGCGATGGCCGCCTGCGTGAGAAATGCGGCGAGGTGGCGAGTGATGGCGGGATCGGCGGCGAAGGGCAGGCCCAGTTCGCGCAGGCCCGTGGGGCGGGCACGCGACGGCATTTCATCCGGCGCGGTGATGGGAAGAAAACCGGTGTACAACATCTGCAAGACTTCTTCGCGCGTCAGTTCGACGCTGAGGGCCTGTCCGATGATGGCGTGGCCGCTGCCCAGGACGGTGACGGGCAGCTGCGGCAGAGCCGCATCGCTGAGCAATTTCTCTTTCACTGCGCAACAACTGCGGCGCAGGGCGTAGCGCTGACGCAGGGTGAGCTTGGTGTCTTGGAGTTTGGCGTCGATTAGTTTTTCTTCGACGAGGTGGGCCAGGGCGAGATCGAGGTTGTCTCCGCCGAGCAGGATGTGATCGCCGATGGCGGTCCGTTCAAACTGCAATTCGCCATCGACAAGAGTGGCGCGTACCAGGCTGAAGTCGGTGGTGCCGCCGCCGATGTCGCAGATCAGAATCAGTTCGCCATCGTGGAGGCCTTCTCCGGCGCCACCTGAGTCTACATCGGGCTTACTTAGGCCGCCGGCTTCCGCTGCCCCACATTTGCCAACAGCAGGCAAATATGGGCCACCAGTGATCTTGAATAGGCCACCCGCGTGATCCATCCACGCATAAAACGCGGCCAGCGGTTCTTCCAGCAAGGTGAGATTGACCAGACCGGCGATGCGGGCAGCTTCTACCGTCAGCTCGCGCGCTTCTTCATCGAAGGAAGCGGGCACGGTGAGGACGATTTCCTGCTGCTCAAAACGAGTTTCCGCCGCCGTTCCCATTGCGCCATTCCAGGCGTCGCGCAGATGCATCAGGTAGCGCGCGGAGGCCTCGACCGGAGAGATCATGGGCTGGGGAGGCTCGGCTTGCGCGGGCAGAATCTTGCCTCGGCGATTGACTCCGGGGTGGGAGAGCCACGACTTGGCCGAGGATACTTGCCGGGCCGGGACAAGCGCGCCTTGCTCGCGTGCGAGCAGGCCCGTGACCATCGGCGGGTCTTCGTCCCAGGTGGCGCTGACGGCCCCGGAGGACAACTCGGCGGCCGTGGGAAAGTAGAGGAATGATGGGAGCGCGGAGAGCGTGCGGACTTCTCCGTGCGCGACCAACTGCGGAACTTCGAAGACATGGATCGCGAAGACGCGATTGGCGGAGGCTGCATCGGCGGCCTGCGGGTGATCGGATGAGGCCTCGCTTTGCGTATCGAGATAGGCGACGACCGAGTTGGTCGTGCCCAGGTCGATGCCGATGAGATAACGCGAGGCCACCGCGGTGTTACCTCCCAGATTTGTCGCGGATGTTCAGCTCGAGCTTCCAGCGGTTGGCGCCGTCGCGGGAGACGCACCAGACTTCGAGCGTGCCCAGTTCGGTGACTCGCGTCTCCAGCCGCACCGGCACCACGCTTCCCTGCTTGCCATCCAGGTTCAGAGTGACCTCCAGCGGGCTGAGCTCATCGAGGTCGCTGCCCCAATCTTCCAGCAGGCTGCCGGCGTGGTCCTGCTTGCGCACGGTGGAGCTGAGGAAACGGAATTCGGCGGGCTCGCCGACAACAAGGCCAAACTCACGGCTGGGAATCGCGGCCTCGGTGCCTTCTTCCATGCCGAAGGGAACGACGCAGAGCGCCTTGAGCGGAGCTTCCATGCCGGGAACGGCGGGCATGGCGGATTCGATTCCGATGTAGTAGGTGCGCGAGGCACCGCTGCGGATGCGCACGCCTCGGCCTTGACGCGCTTTGCCGTAGTAGGCCGCGCCGCGCGCCACGGCATGCTCCAGGTCGGGCGCTTCCAGGATCTTCTCTGCGCCGAGAGCATCGAAGCCCTCCTGTCGCAGCCAGCTGTTCAGCACTTCGATGACCCGTTCGCGCAGCACTGCGGCTTTCATCACGCCGCCGTTGAACAGGACATGCGTGGGACACGCCAGCCCGCTGGCGCCGCGGCGGATGCCCGCGGCCTCGGGACTGTGGCTGACCTGCTCGGAGAGAAAACGCGCGAGGTGTTTGGTGATGGCCGCATCGGCCGCGTAGGGCAGGCCCAGTTCCTGGAAGCCGACACGGCGCTGGCGCGCGGGTAACTCATTGCTGGCGACTTTGGGAAAGAACCCTTCGACGAGGACCTGGTCGAGGTCGGCGCGCTCCAGTTCCGTCTTGATGGTGCCGCCGATGAGCTTGGTTCCCTTGCCCAGCAGGGTGATGGGATGGGTCTGCAGCTTGGGTGAATCGAAGAGCTTTTCCTTGGCCATGCGGCACTGGTGCCAGAGTCCGTGCAGCTGCCAGGTGTCAATGGTGTGGCCTGCGGCGGTGAGACGCTGTTGCAGGACGCGCGCCAGCGTCAGGTCCATGTTGTCGCCGCCCAGCAGGAGGTGGTCGCCGACGGCGACGCGCTTGAGCACCAGATCGCCGGCTTCTTCCGAGACCAGGATGAGGCTGAAATCGGTGGTGCCGCCGCCCACGTCGCAGACCAGGACGAGGTCGCCGACCTGGACGCGGCTGCGCCAGGCATCGCCCTGGCTTTCGAGCCACGCGTAAAAGGCCGCCAGCGGCTCTTCCAGCAATGTGACCTGTTGGTAGCCGGCGTGTTCGGCGGCGCGGCGGGTCAGCTCGCGGGCTTCTTCGTCGAATGAGGCGGGGACGGTGAGCAAAACTTCCTGCTCGCAGAGCGCATGCTGCTGGCCCACCTCGCCTGCGTCCCACACGGTGCGGAGATACCGCAGATACTGCGAGGAGGCTTCGACGGGCGAAAGCTTGGGAACCTCGTCGGGGGCTTGCCATGGCAAGATCGGCGCGGTGCGGTCGGCTGCGGCGTTGGAGAGCCAGGATTTGGCGGAGGCCACCAGGCGGGTCGGACTCTCCGCGCCGCGCTTGCGAGCCAGTTCACCGATTACGAATTGCGGCTTTGCGTCCCATGGAAGAGCGAGGCTGCCTTGAGGAAAATCGAACTCGCCGGGGACGTAGAGAAACGACGGCAGCAGGCTGCGCTCCGCCACTTCATTGGCATTTACCAGCTGCGGGATGCCGCACACGCTGATGCGGCTGGGCTCCTCCGAGGCCGCAGCCTCGCAGAAAGCCAGCGCCGAATTCGTGGTTCCCAGGTCGATCCCTACGATGTACTTAGACGCCAAAACAATCTCCTCTTGCAATTTGCATCTTGAATTCCGACGCGCAAATCTCCGCCGCGCAAAATAGCCTTTACGGAAGTTCGACCTCTGCCGGGGCCACCACCATGCGGCCTGTTTCCTGCGGCAGCGGAGGCAGGTTGATTTCCTTCACGCGCCAGCCCCGGTGGCGCAACACACCGCGCACGGGCGGCGCTCCCACGACGTTGCCGATCAGCTTGATGGCTGCCGGGTCAAAGCCCGCGGGCACGGTGACCGGTTGTTCTTCTTCGGAGTCCAGAATAGGCTCCAGCGTTACGTAGCGTTCCAGCGCCTGCCCGCAACTTTCGTGGATGTTGCGGACGGCGGCTCCGAGCTGCACGTCGGGATAGGGCGCGATGTTTTCGGCCAGGAAATCGATGAGCCGTCCGTCGCGCTGCAATAGCGCAAGTATCTGCACGGCGCGGTCGAAGCTTTCCGCGGCCGGTGGTGGAGCTTCCTTCAGGCGAGAGACCGGCGGCGCGGCAGCGGTTGCCGCCGAAGGAACTGGAGCGGCACGCCTGACCAGCTTCTCAGCGATATCGTTGGGAATTTCATCGTTCAACAGGATTGAGAAGAAACACCGAAAAGCAAAAACCACACGTTCCCAGAATGTGTTCATGGCAACTCCGGACGACCGATTAGGATAGCACCGCCATGGCTGCCCGCTGCGCGCTGTTGTGAATCGGTTCGAGTTGAGCCGAAGGGGTTACGCAACAGTGTGCGCAGACAACGCAGAGCGCCTGCAAGGGCGCTCCGGTTGACTTCCGTAAGTATTTTTTCTTTACGACTTGGCTGCGGTGCTCTTGGACGCTTTGGCTGCGTTGTTCAGGATCTGCTTCTGGGCGGTGACGACGGTCTCAAAGCTGCGCTGCACCGAATCGGTCACGGTCTCGACGGGCGTGCCGGCAACTTCGGGCTGCTGCTTGACGGTCTCGCTCACGGCCTTGCTCTGCTTGGCGGCCAGGTCGAGAGCCGAATTCTGAACCGTCACGGCTTTGTCCACCGACTGCTGGATGAGGTTGGAGATCTCGGTCTTCGCTTTGCTGGAATCGTGGACGCAGTTCTTGGCCGCCGCGGCTGCTGCGTTGTTCTGCTCAACGAACAGATCGAGCACGCTCTTCTGCAGCGTGACCTGGCCTTCCAGAGCCTGGCCAGCCAGATCGAATACGAAAACTCCGGGGAACGACGCGGCAGTCAGGGCCTTTTTGCCGGCGGCGAGAATCTCGCTATTCTGTGCAGCGACCAGATCCAGGGAGGACTTGCTCAATTCAACAACCCGCTCCACGCCTTGGTTGAACAGGGTCACATACTCTGCCGGGCAGAATGCGGCTTCGGCTTCCGATTTGGTTGACTTGGTATTGGTGGTCATTATCATCCTCCTGAGTGGCTGCTCTGTGTAGAAGATCCGTGCTGCAAATAATGCTGCAATGCAGCATTACGGATTATTCCTCTCCAGCGTGTCCCTCGTCAAGCCTGAAAGATTGAAAGTCTGTTGAATTCCCCTCCCCGCACGGCGGACTGTGCAAAGAAGGCTGGGCTGCCCGCCACGAGCGGGCGTAGATGAGATTGAGATAACCTGTGTAACAAAAGCCTTGCGGTTCTTACGATGTTGAGGAGCGTCGAGCCACGGTTTGCTTACGATTTGGGCAGCCGTACCAGGGTAAGGCTGGGCTGCGTGCCGCATTTGTGGCTCAGATAGTGGCTGGCATCGCGGCACATTGCGCTGCAGCGGTGGCAACGAATCGGACCGATGACCTTGGCTGCGGCGGTTGCGTTCTTCCATCTCATAGAAGCCATGCGTGAAGTTCTCCTTCTGGGTAATTGGGCACAGTACGGCGAATGCTGAATGATGATCTGTAGATCTAGTTAGCATGTCTGTGTCCATTCAAGGGGGAGATTGAAAACGCGGGACTTAGCGCGATGCTGTGGATAACTTGTCAGCTACTCTGGAAGATTGGATATGCAGTTCTTACACCTGAACGAAGTTTCTCCGCTTTTCTTACGCCCCCCTAAAGAATGGTCATTCGGCGGAACTGCACTGTCTAAGGCGGTGCTCATGATCCCAGCGGTCCTCCGGTCATGCCCTAAAAAGAAAACGCCCCACTCCGGAATCTCCGAAGCGGGGCGGGTAAATGGTGCCGTGGAAAGGACTATTCGTCGCTGTCTTTGAGCTTGCTGATGACGGCGAAGTCCTCGAGGGTGGTGATGTCGCCCTTGACCTCGCCGCTGGTGGCGAGTTCGCGCAGCAGGCGGCGCATGATCTTTCCGGAGCGCGTCTTAGGCAACTGCTCGCTGAAGCGGATGTCGTCGGGCTTGGCCATGGAGCCGATCTCCTTGGCGACCCAGGCGCGCAACTCGTCCTTCAGTTCGGGAGTCACAGTGACGCCGCCTTCGAGGGTGACGAAGGCCGAGACCGCCTGGCCCTTGATATCGTCGGGACGGCCCACGACGGCAGCCTCGGCTACCTTGGGATGGGCCACCAGCGCGGACTCGATCTCCATGGTGGAGAGCCGGTGCCCGCTGACGTTGAGCACGTCATCGACGCGGCCCATCACCCAGATGTATCCGTCCTTGTCGATTCGAGCGCCGTCTCCGGTGAAGTAGACGCCGGGAATGTCCGACCAGTACTGCTTTACGTAGCGCTCGGCATCGCCGTAGATGGTGCGCGCCATGGCCGGCCATGGCTGCTTGATGACAAGGTAGCCCCCGGAGCCCAGGGGAACTTTTTCGCCGCCGCGATCGACCACCTCGGCGATGATTCCCGGGAAGGGACGGGTAGCGGAGCCGGGCTTGGTGGCAATCGCGCCGGGCAGCGGAGAGATCATGATGCTGCCGGTCTCGGTCTGCCACCAGGTATCGACAATGGGACAGCGGTTCTTGCCGATAACCTCGCGATACCACATCCAGGCCTCGGGATTGATGGGTTCGCCCACCGTACCCAGCAGCCGCAGACTGCTGAGGTCGTGGCGGTCGGGATACTGGTTGCCCCACTTGATGAAGGTTCGGATGGCGGTGGGAGCGGTGTACATGATATTGACCTTGTACTTTTCCACCAGCGCCCAGAAGCGGTCGAGGTCGGGGAAATTGGGCGCACCTTCATACATCAGCACCGTGGCACCGTTCTGCAAGGGACCATAGACGATGTAGCTGTGCCCGGTGACCCAGCCGATGTCGGCGGTGCACCAGAAAATATCCTCTTCCTTCAGATCGAAGATCCACTTCGTCGTGATGTAGGTGCCGACGGAGTAGCCCCCGGTGGTGTGGAGGATTCCCTTGGGCTTTCCGGTGGAGCCGGAGGTGTAGAGAATGTAGAGCGGGTCTTCGCTGTCGAGCGGCTCGGCCGGGCAGGAGGCTGCGGCCTTGGCGACCAGATCGTGCCACCAGTAATCGCGGCCGGGCGTCATGTTGACCTCGGCTCCGGTGCGCTTGTAGACGATCACGTTTTTCACCGTGGGACAGCTGGCCAGTGCCTCATCCACCGTGCCCTTCAGGGGAAATTGCGTGCCGCGGCGCCAGGAGGAATCCTGCGTAATCAGCGCATTGGATTGCTGGTCGTTGACGCGATCGACGATGGCGTTGGCGGAGAATCCTCCGAAGATCACCGAGTGAACGGCGCCAATGCGGGCGCAGGCAAGCAGGGCGATGGCCAGTTCCGGCACCATGCCCATGTAGATCGCGACCCGATCTCCCTTGGCAATGCCCAGGCCTTTCAGCGCATTGGAGAAGCGTTCGACCTCGGCCAGCAGTTCGCCGTAGGTGAGCGTGCGGGTATCGCCGGGTTCGCCCTCCCAGAGGAAGGCGATCTTGTCACGCCGCCCCAGGGTGATGTTGCGGTCAAGACAGTTGTAGGAGAGATTGGTTTTGCCGCCGACAAACCACTTGGCCCACGGCGCATCCCACTCCAACACCTTGGTCCACGGCTGGAACCAGTGCAGTTCGGAGGCGATGCGCCCCCAGAAGGTTTCCGGATCGGCGGCTGCTTCCGCGAAGAGGCGGTCGTACTCCGCCAGGCTTTTGATGTGAGCCTTGGCGCTGAACTCCGCCGGGGGCTGAAAAACACGGTTCTCCTGCAACACCGAATCAATGTTGACGCCATGAGCCAAGGGTTCGTTCGCCATGCGCTGTGCATCCTCCGTAAGAGGCGGAGCCTGAGCCCCGCGTAAAAGTCCTGCTGCCGCCAGTCCAGAGGCCAAGCGGAGCGCGCGGGCAACTATATGCCGGGATGGAGAATGCTGCAAGGGGGAAGGCGCAAATCGCGGGGCGGGCCACGCATATAAGCCGTGAGGTGGGGGTTCCAACCGCTTCGCGACACGCCTCGGCCCTCAGCCGGACGGCGCTCCGCAAGGTCAATGAAGGGTGGAAATGTAAAAACCTCTGCGGAACACCGCGCATCGCGACGCGCCTGGAACCGGCGCGACTCGCCCCTGAAACGCGGTGACGATCTTGCTGCAAAGCGGAAAGCAAGTCAGTAATAGCTGTCACATCGAGAATGTGATATAAGTCACATTTAGGATACCTGCGAGCAGCAACCAACGGGCAAGGCCAGGAATCCGAGGCTCTGCGGGCAATCGGCGGTGATCGGCTGGGCCCAAGGCAGGGCTGTACGGGACCGGGGCGCGGCGTCCGGTTGCAGAGGCAAGCTGGGCCTCGCGAGGAAATTAGGTTCATCCAGCAACTTGGGGAGGGTGCGTTGGGATCGCCATACGGTTTGGAACTGGTTGATAACTGCCTGTACTGCAAGCTGCGCAATGACAGCTTCTTTTGCGGGCTACCCAAGGCTGCCCTGGAAGCATTCGAAAAGCTCAAGTTTACCGCCGCCTATCCGGCCGGAGCCGTGCTGTTTGTCGAAGGCCAGGCCCCGCGCGGAATCTATATGCTGTGCAAGGGAAGGGTCAAGCTCTCCACCACCTCCAGCGACGGCAAAACCCTGATTCTGAAGATCGTGCAGCCGGGCGAAGTGCTGGGCCTGCATGCCACCGTCTCCAACACTCCCTATGAGATCACCGCGGAATCAGGCCAGCCCTGCCAGTTGAACTTCATCAAGCGCGAGGACTTTTTGCGCTTCCTGCAAACCCACGGAGACGCCTGCCTGAAGGCCGCGCAGCACCTGAGCCGGGACTGCCAGTCGGCGTACCAGCAGATCCGCTCGCTGGGACTGTCGCACTCGGCGCCGGAGCGGCTGGCACGCCTGCTGCTGGAGTGGTCGCACGGCGAGGGCGCCGACGAGGCGGGCATGCGCATCAAGGTGGCCCTGACCCACGAGGAAATTGCGCAGATCATCGGCACCTCCCGGGAGACGGTGACCCGCACGCTGGCCGATTTCCGCAAGAAGCAGATTGCGGTGCTGAAAGGTTCCACGCTGATGATCCGCAACAAACCGGCGCTGGAGCGCCTGGTGGGAGCCTGATCGCGGCTCCTGACTCCGGCGCCTAGTTTCGCCTCCTACCCCGACTCGAGACCAGACGCAACCCTGATTCGCGACAATTTTCATCAAAGTCAAGCTTTTTCCTGTTTTGGGACTCCTTTGCCTGCACAGAATCTTTGCAGGTACTCCAGGCTGCATCTGCTTAATTCTTCAACACTGTCGCGTCTTTTCGCGGCCGGGTGTTGCACAATGCCGCACCAGCGCACGTTGCGGGCGTCCCACGCGCACGCGAAAGTGTGACGCGTGTCACGGTAGCAATTCACTGCTGGAATCATTGTGTGTGCGCATCGCAAAGCCGGAGGCGAATGGCCCAGGCCCTGCGATGCAAGATTCAGCTCTCGTGGCCTGATGGATTTCAGGACCAGGAAAGCAAGTCCGGAGCCTCAGACTCCGGCGGATTTACTTCAATCAGGGCGGGGCGCAAGCTGGCCTCGCCGCTGAATTGGTCAGGCCAGGAAGAGCATGACGCCGGAAGGTATCCCGGCGGCAACTTGAGTGCGATGTGGGAAATCCGGCGAAGTTTGCCAGCCCGGAGCCACTGCACGCTCGTCCCCAGCGGCGCAATCCGCTGGCCTGCGTGAGGTAATCCTGAGAGTTTCAAGGTTACCGGCTACGTCTGTTGCACACCCGCCCGACTCCCGCGCCACGTAAATCGAATCCGACTGACATGAAATGCCAGCCGTAAGCGGTGCGGAGATTCCTTATGAGCAAGGCAATTCTTTACGACGCTACTTTATGCATTGACTGCAAGCAGTGCGAGGGTGCATGTGCCAAGCAGAACGAACTGCCGTATGACGACAAGATTGCGGCGGAAGAAGTTCAGTCGGAGCACAAGTTCACCGTGGTGCTCGCCAATAACGACAACAAATACATGCGCAGGCTCTGCATGCATTGTGAGGAGCCCGCATGCGCTTCGGCCTGTCCCGTCGGTGCCTTGCACAAGACGAAGGACGGCCCGGTGGTGTACGACGAGTTCAAGTGCATTGGCTGCCGCTACTGCATGGTGGCCTGTGCGTTCGGTCAACCCAAATACCAGTGGGGAAAGCTGAATCCGGCGGTGCGCAAGTGCATCATGTGTCCCGACCGGGTGGCGGAAGGGCGGCCTACCGCCTGCGCCGAGATCTGCCCCGTCGGCGCAACCAAGTTTGGCGACCGCGACGCGCTGGTGGCCGAAGCGCAGGACCGGCTGCGGCAGAATCCCGATAACTACTATCCCCACATTTACGGACTGAAGGAAGTGGGCGGAACCTCGGTGCTGATCCTCTCTTCGGTGCCGGCGGAATCGTTCGGCTTGCCTACGCCGGAAAAGCTGGGCGAAACCCCGATGCCGGATTACACCTTCCGCATTCTCTCCAGGATCCCCGATTTTGTTCCGCTGTGGGCACTGGTGCTGGGCGGCGTCTATTGGATCAGCCACCGCCGTGAAGAAGTTGCTATGGCCGAAGCCATGGAAAATGGCAGCCAGCAAGGAGGCACGAAGTGAAATTCAAACTGACTTTCTGGAAGGTCGTTTTCATCCTGGTCATGCTCAACGGACTGTACTCGATGTATGTCCGGTACTTCCACGGCCTCGGCGCGGTCTCCAACCTGAGCGACAAGTTTCCGTGGGGTATCTGGATCGGCTTCGACTGCCTGTGCGGAGTCATGCTGGCGGCGGGCGCGTTCGTGGTTACCGGTGTGGTGTACCTGCTGGATATCGAGCGTCTGCACCCCGTCGCCCGGCCCGCAGTACTGACTGCGTTCCTGGGCTATGTTCTGTTCATCGTCGGTCTGCTGGTCGACCTGGGCCGTCCGTGGTTCATCTGGCACCAGTTGATCTATATGAATCCGCACTCGGTGATGTTCGAGGTCGGCATGTGCGTGATGACCTACACGACGGTGCTGGCATGCGAATTCTCGGCCGCCGCGTTTGAACGCTTCAACCTGGTGAAACCGCTGAGGATTGTGCGGAAGGCCATGATTCCGCTGGTGATCCTGGGAATCCTGCTCTCGACGCTGCACCAGTCTTCGCTGGGCTCGCTGTACCTTATTTTCCCGGAGAAGATGCATCCCTTCTGGTACACCCCGGCGCAGCCGTTCTTCTTCTTTATTTCGGCAGTTGCCGTTGGCCTGGCGATGACGATCTTCGAATCCACGTTGAGTTCGCGGGCGTTTGGACGGTGTCTGGAACTGCCGATCATCGTGGAACTGGGCGGGGCGCTTTATGTCACGCTGTGGGTTTACGCGCTGCTGCGCTTTGAAGACTACCTGCACCGCGGGCAGCTGGCCGCCATCTTCCATCCCAGCTATGAAGCCTACTTCCTGTGGGCGGAGTTGCTGATGGCGCTGGTCATTCCGTTGACCCTCCTCTCCTTCAAGCGGATTCGCCTGAGTGCGAACGGGCTGTACCTGGCCTGCTGCATCTGTCTGCTGGGATTCGTAACCAACCGCCTGAACGTGGGCATTACCAGCATGGAAGGCTCGACAGGGGTTCATTACATCCCCAAGTGGACCGAAGCCAGCATCACGGCGATGATCATCGCGCTGGGATTCTTCATCTTCGCCATGGCGGTGAAGTATCTGCCCATCTTCGAGGATGCGCATCACACGCTCCCCGTAGCCTCGGCCGTGGAAACGGCGAAGGCAGCAGAGCCGGAGCTGACACTGGTGCACTAACACCCAATCGCGGGAGCGCCGGCACACCGGCACTCCCGCAATTCAACGGAGTCCATGATGTTCCAGCAAGCCATGTCGCGCGTAAAGCATGTCAGCACCAAGCTGCTGGTTCTGCTGCTGGCATGCCTGGCATGCGGCTCCGCCATGCTGGGTTACATCAATATCCGCCTGCACCGGCATGACCTGGAACAGGTTTCGCTGGAGCAGGCGATTGAAATCAGCGATTTTGTCCGTGACAACACCTACCGCTCGATGCTGGCCAACGACCGGCAAGGCCTGTATGACGCCATCGACGGCATCGGCCATCACAGCGAGATCGAGCAGATCCGCATCATCGATCACAACGGCCGGGTGGCATTTTCCAGCGACCCGCACGAGGCCGGGAACCTGATCCGCCGCGACAGCACTCAGTGCATCGAGTGTCACCGCGGAGGCGAGCCGCCATCGCTGCAGAAGCGCTTCCGGATCTACGAAGGACGCAACGATGCAGGGTCCCACCGGGTGCTGGCCGTGATCGCGCCCATCCTGAACAAGCCCGAGTGCTCCAACGCCGCCTGCCATGCGCATCCGGCGTCGCAACGCATCCTGGGAGTTCTGGACACGGGCCTGTCGTTGAAGCGCGAAGACGCAAGCCTGGCGCAGAGCACGCTCTGGGTGGTGTTGCTGGCGCTGGGCGGAGGCGGCTGCATCGCTCTGTTGGTTTGGGCCGCGATTCACAGCGTGCTGCACACCCCGCTCAAGCGGCTGCGCGAGGGAACCCGGCATCTGGCCGAGGGCGAGCTGGGATACCAGATTCCCGTCGAGTCCGCCGACGAGTTGGGGGCGCTGGCCGCGGCTTTCAACGGCATGAGCAGCCAGCTCCAGGCGGCGCAGCGCGAGATCACCAGCTGGGCCCACACGCTGGAGCATCGCGTGGAGCAGAAAACCAGCGAGTTGCAGAAGAACCAGCAGCAGATGCTGCAGGTGGAACGCATGGTCGCCATCGGCAAAATGTCGGCCGTGGTGGCGCATGAAATCAACAATCCTCTGGCTGGAATCCTGACCTATGCGCGGTTGCTGAAAAAGTGGATCGCACGCGGCATCAAGGACGAGGCGCAGCAGAGGGAAGCGATCGAGTCCCTGGACCTGATCGCCTCCGAGAGCAAGCGGTGTGGCGAGTTGCTGCATAACCTGTTGTCGTTCTCGCGCACCTCGCCGATGAACCTGAGCCTCTTCGATTTGAACGCCGTGGTGGGGCGCACCATCCGGCTCACCGAACACAAGGCCGAGATCGGCGGAATCATGCTCACCGTGGATCTGGACCAGAACCTTCCGCCGCTGCAGTGCGACGCGGCGCAGATCGAGCAGGTGGCGCTGGCGCTGATCATCAACGCCATCGACGCCATGCCCCACGGAGGAAATCTCTGGGTTTCCACGCGAAGTTTGCCGGGCGGGGAGCAGATCGAGTTGCAGGTGCGCGATGACGGGGTGGGAATTCCGCCGGAAATTCTTCCGCGGATCTTCGATCCGTTTACTACCACCAAGGAAGTGGGCAAGGGAGTTGGACTGGGTTTGGCAGTTTCCAAGGGAATCGTGGAACGCCACGGAGGCCACATCGAGGTCTCCTCGGAGCTGGGCGTGGGAACCACCTTCCGCATTATTCTGCCGCTGCGCGCCGAAGTTCCGGAAGCGGCGCAGGCAACGGCTTCGTCAATTGGTTGAGCCAGTGAAGCATTCGAACGCAGGAGTGGCAACGTGAGCGAAAACAAGGGCCGTCTGTTGATCGTGGATGACGAGTTGAGCGTGCGCGATTCGCTGAACAAGTGGTTTCGCGAAGAAGGCTATGAAGTGGGTACCGCGGAGAGCGCCAGCGAGGCATTGTCGCGCCTGGCCGAGCATCCCTGGGACCTGGCGCTGATGGACATCAAGATGCGCGGCACCGACGGCATCGAGTTGCAGCGGAGAATTCACGAGCTCGATCCATCGCTGATCTGCATCATGATGACCGGCTATGCCTCAGTGGAGACCGCGGTGGCCGCGCTGAAAAATGGCGCCTACGACTATGTGACCAAACCGCTGGACCCGGACGAGATCGCCCATCTCATCTCGAATGCGCTCTCCCATCGGCAGGCGCGGGAGGAGAATGTCCGTCTGCGCGAAACCGTGGACGAAGTGGTGCGGCCCGATCACATGGTGGGCCAGAGCGCGGCGATGCGAAAAGTCTTGGAGGCGATTGAAACCGTGGGGCCTACGGACGCTACCGTGCTGATCACCGGCGAAAGCGGCACGGGCAAGGAACTGGTGGCGCGAGCCATCCACTTTGCCAGCCCGCGGCGCTACCATCCGCTGGTGGCAATCCACTGCGGAGCGTTGACCGAGACGCTGCTGGAGAGCGAACTGTTCGGCCACGAAAAAGGCGCGTTCACCGGCGCGCAGTATCGCAAGAAGGGCAAATTCGAGGTAGCCGAGGGCGGCACGGTTTTCCTCGACGAGATCGGCGACATCAGCCTGCGCACCCAGACCGACATGCTGCGCGTGCTGCAGGAGCGCGAGATCGTGCGCGTCGGCGGCAACACGCCCATCAAGGTGGATTTCCGCTGCGTGGCGGCCACCAACAAGCCGCTGGAGCAGGCCATCGACGAGGGCCGCTTCCGCCCCGACCTGTACTACCGGCTGAACGTCTTCCGCATCGAGTTGCCGCCGCTGCGCGAGCGGCGCGACGACATTCCCACGCTGGTGGACCACTTTGTGCGCAAGTTCTCGCGCGACATGAACAAGAAGATCCTACGCGTCAGCCCGCGCGCCATGGACCTGCTGCAGCAGTACCACTGGCCGGGAAACATCCGCGAACTAGAGAACGCGGTGGAGCGCGCCATGGTGGTCTCGCAGGAGCCCGAGCTGCGCGAGCGCGACTTCACCATCCAGCCCCACGCCACCACGGCCGCGCCTCTGGCCGATGCGCGCTCGCTGGAGGACATCGAAAAGGGGCACATTCTGCGCGTGCTGGATGAGTGCGGCGGCAACCAGACGAGGGCTGCTGAAATATTGGACATTGACCGCGTTACCTTGCACCATAAACTGAAGAAGTACGGATGGAGCAAACAGGCTCTGGCCGCCGTACCTGAGAGTCGATGAAGGTTTTACAGTTGTTGCCAATCGGCGGCCCGCACGAGCCGTTGCTGGAGTGGTTGCGCGCCGAGCTTTCCGAGGCCTTTCAAATCCGCTGCGAGGTGCTGAACCCTCCGCTGCGGCCGGAGTTCGCCTTCCACGCCGAACGCGGCCAGTACCACTCCAGCGAGCTGCTGGCGCGGATGCAGCAGTATGCCAACTGGAAGACCTGGCGGGTGCTGGGCGTCACCCCGGTCGATCTCTACATTCCGATTTTGACCTTCGTCTTCGGCGAGGCGCAGATGGGCGGAAAGTGCTCGGTCGTTTCCTACGCCCGCCTCCGGCAGGAGTTCTACGGCTTGCCCTCCGATATGAACCTGCTGGCGCGACGGTTGCTGATTGAATCCGTGCACGAGCTGGGGCACACCCTCGAACTGCACCACTGCCACGACTATCGCTGCGTCATGTCCAGCTCGCACGCGGTGGAGTGGATTGATCTGAAGGAACAGACGTTCTGTCAGGAATGCGCCGCGTATGCGCAGGCGCTGGCGCGCAAGTAGCGGGCTTCGCATCTCCTCCGTCATTCTTTGTGTTGCAAACACCCGGATTTCACTGCCACCCCAACAGAGCCAAGCCGCGAATAGTACAATCGGCCAATGCCCAGGAGGCGGGATTGATCGTTGCCGGAGTCATGAGCGGGACCTCTGCCGACGGGGTGGACGTGGCCATTGTGCGCCTCAGCGGGCGGCGCTTCCGCACCCGCTTCGAACTGCTGGCGCACGGCGCGTTTCCCTACCCTGCCGCGGTGCGCGCCGCCGTGCTCGAAGCCATGAACGCAGACTCCATTGCGGTGAGCACGCTGGCGCGGCTGAACTTTTTGCTGGCGGAAATTTATGCCGACTGCGTGCGGCGGTTGCAGCGGCGCTCGGGCATCCAGTGCGAGCTGGTGGGATGCCACGGGCAGACGCTCTACCACCAGGGCGAGGCAGCTCCGTTCCTGGGACGCAAGATTGCCTGCACCTGGCAGATCGGCGACGGCTCCGTGCTCGCCGCGCGGCTGGGAATTCCCGTGGTAAGCGATTTCCGTCCCGCCGATATGGCCGCCGGTGGGCTGGGCGCGCCGCTGGTTCCCTTCCTCGACCTGCTGGTCTTTCGCCATGCCAGGCGCGGCCGGATCGTGCTGAATCTGGGCGGCATCGGCAACCTGACGGCGATTCCCGCCTCAGCCGAGGCGGCGCAGGTGCGGGCGTTCGATACCGGGCCGGGCAACATGGTGATCGATGCCGTTTGCGAAAAGCTCTTCGGCCAGCCCTTCGACAAGGCGGGAAAACTGGCCGCCAGGGGAAATGTGCTGGAGGCTGTGCTCGACGAAGAGATGAAGTCCCCGTTCTTCCGCAACTCATTGCGCAAGCCGGGGCCGCGCACCGCCGGACGCGAGCAGTTCGGGCGCGAGTACGTGAGCCAATTTCTGCAGCGCTGCGGCAACGCCAACGGCCACGACGTACTGGCGACAGCCACGGCCCTGACGGCGCGCTCCATCGGCCAGGCGGTGGGCGGGCTGGCAAAGAAAGATCGTTACCACGACCTTTTTGTCTCCGGCGGAGGCACGCGCAACCGGACGCTGATGGCGATGCTTCGCAGCCAGGTCGCAGGCCTCGGCATCGAGGTGGCGACCACTGACGCGGCGGGCGTGCCGTCACAGGCCAAGGAAGCCATCGCCTTCGCGGTGCTCGCCTACCAGAGTTGGCACGGCGAACCCTCCAATGTTCCCGGAGCCACCGGGGCCGCTCGCGAAGTCATTCTGGGCAAGCTGAGCTATGCGTAACGAGCCCATGCGCAAACCGGTCTTCGTTCTCTCCGCGCTCGCCCTGTGCCTGGCCCTTGCCCTTTGTCTAATTCTCGGAAGCTGTGCGCATCAGAAGCCTGCGCCTGATACCGCCGTGATGCTGATCGAGAGCTCTCCGCTCAACCTCGACCCGCGCATTGGGACCGATGCCCAGTCGGAGCGCATCGGCGAGCTGATCTTCGAAGGACTGCTGCGGCGCGACGATCACTTCGAGCTGCAGCCGCGGCTGGCCGAGAGCTGGGAGATTCCCGATCCGCTCACCTACATCTTTCATTTGCGCCATGGCGTGCGCTTCCACGATGGGCGCCCGATGACCTCGGCGGATGTAAAGTGGACGCTGGATTCCATGCTCGACGGAAGCGTGCGCTCGGCCAAGACGAGCGCCTATCGCTACATCGGCCGGGTGCTCGCGCCCGACGACTTCACCGTGGTTGTCCAGCTCAAGGAACCCTATGCTGCCCTGCTCTGGAACCTCTCCGACGGAGCGCTCGGCATTGTGCCGGCGGGCTCCGGCGAGGAGCTGGCGCGGCATCCCATCGGCACCGGGCCGTTCCGCTTCGTCTCGCAGGCGCAGGACCGCGAGGTCATTCTGGAGCGCAATGACCGGTATTGGGGAAAGCCCGCCGGGCTGCCGCAGGTGCGCTTTAACGTGGTTCCCGATGCCACCACCCGAGCGCTGGAGTTGCGCAAAGGCTCCGCCGACGTCGAGATCGACGCACTGCCCGCGGACATGGTGGCCAACCTTGCGAGGCAGCCGCAACTGCAGGTGGAGCGCGGCCCCGGAACCGGCTATCAGTACCTGGCGATGAACCTGCGCGATCCCATCCTGAAGGATGTGCGGGTGCGGCAGGCGCTGGCCTACGCCATCGACCGCGAACCGATCCTGCACTACCTGTGGCACGACATGGCGCGCCCGGCCAACAGCGTTCTGCCGCCGCAGAGCTGGGCCTACGATCCCCGCGCCAGGGTCTATGCGCACAATGTTGCGCTGGCCGGGCAGCTGCTCGACCAGGCCGGCTATCCCGCCGGGCTCGATGGAGTGCGCTTCCATCTGCTGATGAAGACCTCGACCGACGAAAGCACACGCCTGCTCTGCGCCGTGCTGCAGCAGCAGCTGCGCCAGGTGGGAATCGCGCTGGATATCCGTAGTTATGAGTTTGCTACCTTTTATGCCGACGTGGTGCGGGGCTCGTTCCAGCTCTATTCGCTGCGCTGGGTAGATGGCAGCAATCAGGACCCGGATATTTTTGAAAACGCCTTTGACAGCGCCAGCTTTGCTCCCCGCAGGGCCAACCGTGGCTATTACTCCAATCCGGAGGTGGACCGGCTGATTGCCGAAGCGCGCCGCAGCGTGGATTTAAGCCAGCGCGCCGCAGCCTACGACCGGATCCAGGAGATCCTGAATGAGGAGTTGCCCTACGTGAACCTGTGGTGGGCGGACACTGTACTGGTGCACACCCGCAGGCTGGAAAACGTACAACTCTCATCGGACGGTAGCTACCGCTTCCTGCGCGATGCGACGCTGGCCTATTGATTGGTTGGTACTCTGCCTTTTTCGCCTTAACCACGTTCCAGAGCACCGGACCTGGGGTAGAATGGTGCCAACTTTGGGGGATGGATTTGGCTAAATTCGAGGAATGCCTGCAGCGGTTGGAAGTCATCGTCAAGGAAATGGAACGGGGCGATCTACCACTGGAGCAATCCTTGAAGTTGTTTGAGGAGGGCATCGCGCTCTCCGGCTCCTGCCGCAAGGAGCTGGAGGAAGCCGAGGGCAAGATTGAGATTCTCCTCAAGCACGACGGAAAGTTGCAAGCCGAAGCGTTCGGCGAAGGCAACCCGTAGGCCGAGCCAAGCACCCAACTAGCTAGCCCAAGAAAGTATATCCGGTGTGCCATGCCACAAGGCGTGTGCAGCCGCGCTCCGCGAGAGGTTGTTATGCCGTCACCAACCGTGATTATCGCTCAGAGTGATTCCCGTACCGCACAGGGTCTAGCCAAAGACCTCCACGCCCATTTTTCCAAGGTGACCGTGGCCCAGAGCGCCGTGGAACTGCGGACCCTTCTGCTGCGCCAGGAAGCGCAGGTAGCCGTACTCGACCTGGAAATCGTGAAACTTGAAGAGGTTCAGACGCTCACGGGGATGTTCGACGACCTTGCGATCATCTGCACCCACCGCTCGCCCGACGAGCGTATGTGGATGGCCGCGCTGAACGCCGGAGCGGTCGAGTTCTGCCACCCGCACGACCTCCACTCCATCCTGCGCGCCACCCACGCGGCGCAGCGGAGGCTGGGGCTTGTCGCCTGAAGGCCTGGCGAACTTCCCATTGCTCATCCCCGCCTGGTGCGGGGAATTTTATTGGCAGGCGCCTCCGCCGAAGCAACATTTCGGAGAGGACGATGCAATCTCCGGGTAGCCGATTTACACGGGTCGCTGATACACTCGTGAGCGTCCATGTTGAAAGAAACCTTGCTCCAGGGCCAGAAAACCGCCGATGCCGCGCTGGAACGTATGCTGCCGGCAGCGACGCAGTATCCCACCTCCATCCACCAGGCGATGCGCCACAGTGTCTTCGCCGGCGGAAAGCGACTGCGTCCCATCCTGTGCATGGAGTCGGCACGGATGGTGAGCGGCACTCTGCCGGACGGCGTCGACGAACTGGGCGCTGCCATCGAGATGCTGCACACCTACTCGCTGGTGCATGACGATCTGCCGGCGCTCGACAACGACGACCTGCGGCGAGGCCGCCCCACCTGCCACAAAGCCTTCGGCGAAGCCACGGCCATCCTGGCCGGCGACGCTCTGCAAACCCAGGCCTACGAGGTCATGGCCCGGCTGCGCTGTCCGGCTGAGGCGCGGGTGCGCATCATCGCCGAGCTGGCGCACGGCACCGGCACCATCGACGGCATGATCGGCGGCCAGGTGGTCGATCTCGAATCCGAGCACGTGCGGCCCGACCTGCCGACGCTGGAATACATCCACCGCGCCAAGACCGGCGCCTTGATCGTCTCTTCCCTGCTCACCGGCTGCTACTACGCGGGCGCAACCGAGGCGGAGATCGGGCACGTGCGCGACTTTGGAAGCGCCGCGGGACTGGCCTTCCAGATCGCCGACGACATCCTGGACGTGACCCAGACCAGCGAGCAGCTGGGCAAGACCGCCGGCAAGGATCTGGCGGCCGAGAAGGTTACCTACCCGGCGCTGTTCGGACTGGACAAGGCCGAGGAGATGGCCGCGGAGCTGATCCAAAAGGCCTGTTCGGCGCTGGACAGCTTTGGCCAACGGGCCGATACTCTGAAGGAAATCGCAAGATATTTGGTGGAACGAAAGAAGTAGAGCGCTGGATAAACAGCGAAAGAAAGTAGCCGACGCAGGCAACTTATCTCGGGAGAACGCGTCTGATGAGCGTGATCGACGAAGTCCTTGCAGCCAACGCGTTGTACAAGGAAACCCACGACCCAACCCATTATTCGCCCAAGCCCCGCCGCAAACTGGCCGTTCTGATGTGCATGGATACCCGCCTGGACCGCCACGCGCTCGGCCTCGACTTCGGCGACGCCCACTTCATCCGCAATGCGGGAGGCATCGCGACCAATGATGCCATCCGCTCGCTGCTCGTCTCCCACTACATGCTGGGCACCCAGGAGGTGATGGTGATCGGCCACACCGACTGCGGCCTGCAGAAGGCCAGCGAAGAAGAGATACAGTCGCTGATCCTTGAAAAGGCCGGCAGGCCGTCGAATATGCCGCTCTGCTTCCACGCCTTCACCGACGTGGCAGCGAATGTGCATCTGCAACTGGAGAGACTCGCCGCTCATTCCTGGATACGGAAGGAACTGATCCTGCGCGGCTTTGTCTACGACGTGACCACCGGCCATCTCTCCGAGGTTCCCTGGACCTGCACCCGTTGCGGGTAATTTGGCATAATTTGACTGATTGAAATGTGGGCGGGCGGGTGGCTTATTCAAGCCATCTTTTGGCTTGAGTGGGGCTTTTGAAAATAGACACAGCGGGCAAATACACGAATCCCGAGGGTGGCGGACCTGTTCACCTCGACCGGCGGCTTGCGTTAGACCCTTGCCTGACCTGCTCTCGTCGGTTCCAGCTTTTCAGGGCTGGACGCTTCGTGCGGCCATCGCTCGGGCTCCGGGCTCACCGGCCAATCGGGTAAACCGATCCGTTCCTCGGGATCCTGTCTTGGCCTTTCACAGCTTCCTGTCCGCCTCAACCAGCAGCTCGCTATAGACCCTCGCTGCCCCTCGTAGACTCATCCACGGATGTCGTTCATCAGCAGGCCTGCCAGTTCGCCTCTGGCAAGCCGTCGGGCGCTTCAGAGCGACCTGAATGCCCAGGCGCCGGATTGCGTCCGGCGCTTGGCTCGTTGGTCTTGCGACCGCCGGGCGCCCGAAGAGTTTTGCGCTCTCCAGGCCCTGTCGCCTTTGCTGGCGCCAGGCTTGGTTCCTCTCCGGCACCGCCGTGCCGGGAGGGCGACGCAAGAGCTTGCGCTCTTCCATCGAGGGACCGCCGTCCCTGCTCTCCGGCAACTGCCGTTGCCGGTTTGCTGATGACTTCCACGTCCGTCGATGGCCTATGTGAGCTCGCTTGAGCCCCGGACTCGCCACCAACCGGGAAACCTTGGAAACTGTCAAAGAACGAGTGTGTTGTACCGCAACCGCAAAAAAGGTCAAGCAAACAATTCGATTTTTAAGTGCTGTGTTCTCAATCCAGTGCAGCTCGTTCACAGGGCGCTGCCATAAAAGTTGTGCAGCCGCCTGCAAAAAGCCCCGCGCGCACGCCGACGGCAGCCGCCAAAGCTTTCGGGCAACCCGGTGCACAGGCGCATGAATACAGGCGAATCGCAATGTGTCGTCTTTGCGGCAAGGCGCGGCCCGAAGGATGTCGCCTTCCGGCCACGGGAATCTTTCACGGTGCAAAACTCGCGCGGAACCGCGATTCTGGCGCTCCCGCGTATTGCAGGATTGAAACCTTAGACGGCGACTTTAGACGACCACGGGCAGCGCCAGTTCGCGCCGCATTCCCGGCGTCATCTCCCATAGCTCGAAGTGCTGCCGGTCGGCCGTGGGCTGCAGCTTGTGCGGATCGCCCGTCAGCATCGGGAAGGTCCCGAAATGCATCGGTACCACGATGCGCGGTTGCAGCAGCTTGCAGGCATATTCCGCCTCGCGGATGCCCATGGTGAAGTGGTCGCCCATGGGCAGCAGCGCAATGTCCGGGCGGTACAGGTCGTGGATGATCTGCATGTCGCTGAAGACCGCGGTGTCGCCTGCGTGATACAGCTTGAGGCCGTTGCCGAACTCCAGCACGTAGCCGCATGCCTCGCCGGCGTAAATGAACGAGCCGTCCTCCTCCTGAATTCCGCAGGAGTGCACGGCATGCACCATGGTGATCTTTACGCCCTCGACCTCCTGCGTGCCGCCCTTGTTCATGGGAGAGATGTTTTTGGCGCCCTTGCCGCCCAGCCAGCAGGCCAGTTCGTAGATGCCCACCACCGTCGGCTGGTGCTCATTGCAGATGGCAACCGCGTCGCCGATGTGGTCGCCGTGGCCATGCGTGCACAGCAGCACGTCCACCTTTTTCTGGTGCTTTTCGGATTCGGGACAGAGCGGGTTCTGCGTGATCCAGGGATCGATGAGAAACGTCTTGCCTTCCGCGGTCTCGATTTTGAATGTGGAGTGGCCCAGCCAAGTCAGATGAATCGCCATAATCTCGTTCCTCGTTCGCATCGCTGAATTGTAGAATTCGCAACCTAAACCTACCTAAAGCCGGGTGCCCCACCTTCGCCGCCGTTTTTGCGGCTAAGGTGGGAAGCAGAATGCCCGCCGCTATTTCGTTTCCGAGTCCACCCATCCGCCGATAGCCTCCGGCGAGCGAAAACACGTTGCGGAATCCCATGCGCTGCAGCATATAGGCCGACAGAGCGGAGCGGCTGCCGCCTCCGCAATAGACCACGATCTTGCGGTCCTTGTCGGTGGTCACCAGGTCGATCTTCAGCTCCAGCATCCCGCGCGTGATGGTCTTGGCGTCGGGAATAATTCCCTGGTACCAGTCCTCGCGCTCGCGCACGTCGATCAGCGAAAACTCCTCGCCGTCGGCCTTCATCTTCCGCAGTTCCTCGGCGGAAATCTCGCGCACCTCGCGCTTCACTTCGTCCACCAACTGCTTGAACTCGGGCATTGGCATGGTAGGCACCTTTTCATCGTGTCGGGCAATTTTAATTGCGATCCTCGCGGAGCCGCACCGGGACATCGCCCACATTCTACTCCTGCGACCGCACCCAACTCATACGATGCGCAATCGGCGATGATAGAATCCGGAATCGTGGAAACCAAAAATCAAGTGACCATTCGCAAAGGCTCCATTGAGGAGCGTCCTCCAGCTTTTACCTTTCGCGGCGGCAAAAACGGCCGCACTCTCTGCTGCGATGAAGTCGAAATCGAGCGCCTGGCCCGCCGCTTCGGCACGCCTCTCTACGTGTACTCGGCCACGGCCATCCGGGCGCGCGTAGCGGCCTACGAACGCGCCTTTGAAAAGCAGTCGCACACACTCTGCTATTCGGTAAAGGCCAACTCGAACCTCTCCGTGCTGCGCCTTCTGGCCTCGCTCGGCTGCGGCTTTGACGTGGTCAGCGGCGGCGAGTTGCAGCGCGTCATGCGCGCCTCGAAAAATGCTGCCCGCGGCGTCGTATTCTCCGGCGTCGGCAAAACCGCCGCGGAGATGGACGCGGCCATTGCAGCCGAAATCCTGCTCTTCAACGTGGAGAGCGAAGCCGAGCTGGAGCTGCTGGGCGCGCGCGCCGAACGCCTGAAGAAAACCGCGCGCATCGCCTTCCGGGTCAATCCGGACGTCAGCGCCGGAACCCACCCGTATATCAGCACCGGCCTGAGCAAGCACAAGTTCGGCGTGCCCATCGCCCGGGCCCGCGAGCTCTACCGCAAGGCGACCACCTTCACCTACCTCGACCCGGTGGGCGTCAGCGTCCACATCGGCTCCCAGATCACCGATCCCAAGCCCTTTGGCGAGACCATGGAGCGGGTGCTGAACCTGGTGCGCGAGCTGACGGAAGACGGCCTGAATATCAATTTCGTAGACGCTGGCGGCGGCCTCGGCATCCGCTACCAAAACGCCAGCATCCCCGAGTTCGAGCGCAGCCTGAAGGACTACGCGGCGGCCCTGATGCGTCCGCTGCGCCGCACCGGCCTGCATCTTCTGCTGGAGCCCGGACGCTCCATCGTAGCCGCCTCCGGAGCCCTGCTGACCCGCGCCCTGTACGCCAAGGAAAACAGCGGCAAGCAGTTCCTGGTGACCGATGCGGCCATGAACGACCTGGTCCGTCCATCCCTGTACGGAGCGCATCACGAGATCGTGCCCGCCACCCCGCGCAAGCTACCCAAGGGCGCGGTGTGCGGAGTGATGGATGTGGTGGGACCCATCTGCGAGACGGGAGACTTCTTTGCCCGCGACCGCGAGCTGCCGCCGATTGCTCCCAACGATCTGCTGGCCATTCTCGACGCCGGCGCCTATGGCATGAGCCTGTCTTCCAACTACAACACCCGGGGCCGCGCCGCCGAGGTGCTGGTCGATGGCAAAAAGGTTCGCCTGATTCGCAAACGGGAGACGTTTGAAGACGTAATCCGCAATGAGACGTAGAGGCTGCTGAAAAAGTCGATATGCACGTTCAACTGGAGTGTCATGCTCGAGCAAAGCGCGCCCGCGTTTTGGCGCGCGCAGTCGAAGCACCCCTGCGATTGCAGGGACTTGCACGTGAGTAGGGGCCCTTCGACTCGCGGCAACCACAGCCGCTCGCTCAGGGTGACACCCTGAAAAGATACTTTTTCAGCAGCCTGCTAGAGGTAATAAGCGAATCGCAGGCACTGGATGGGGCCCCGGTTCCGCGCCCCGTAGTTGGGGGCGCTAACCTGGGAGAGCAGAATGCCTCGGCATACAGCTACTAGCTGGAGCGTTGCCCCCAGCGCAATCGGCTGCGCAGCACGTCGAAGAAGGATTTCCGCATGCGCAGCAGTTGTACACGGTGCATGGCCTTGCGGCAGACGATCTGATCTCCCTGCACCACCGGCATTCCCACCTGTCCATCCACGCTCAAAAAGCCGTCGGCCCCACTATCCAGCCGCACCGAAATGACGGAGTTGGCGCCTACCACCAGCGGACGATGGGTGAGCGAGTGGGGACAGATGGGCGTCAGCAGAAGAGCATCCACGCTGGGCATGAACACCGGGCCTCCGGCTGCCAGCGAATATGCCGTCGAGCCGGTGGGCGTGGCAATAATGACTCCATCGGCCTGATACTCCATCACTCGGTCGTCGTTGATGGACACGGCAAAGCTGAGCAGGCGAGCCACCGTGCTCTTTACCACCGCGTCGTTGAGCGCGAAATACTGCACGATCTCCTTATCGTCCCGGATCAAACGGCAGTCGAGCAGCGAACGCGGCTCTGTCGGACACTGCCTGGCAACCACCGCCTCCAGCGTCAGGTAGAGCTCGTCGATCGGCACCTCGGTGAGAAAGCCGAGCGAGCCCAGGTTGACGGCAAGAATCGGAATATCGGTTGGGCCGATGGCGCGCGCCGCCGACAGCAGCGTGCCATCGCCGCCCAGTACAAGCACGAACTCGGGCTCGTAGCGTGCCAGTTCGGTGCGTGGAATGACGAACTCGTGGGTCCAGTAGGCCGCCGTCTGCTGGTCGATGTAGACCCGGTAGTCATGCGCATGCAGCCAGCGCAGTATCTCGGGCACAATCTCGGTCAGCTCCGGCTTGGCGGGTTTGGAGACGATCGCAGCAATCTTCACAGCTTATTTGTACCCCACTTGCGGGTCTTTCGGAGCAGAGAAGCTGGCATGCAGCAGGAATTCCCGGTTTCCTTCCGTGCCGAGGATCGGCGAATCGATCACCTCGATGCCTTCTCCGCCCAGGGCCTCAACCGCCTCGCGCACCTTTGCAACCGCGCCAAGCTGGGCCGCTTCGCTGCGCACAATGCCTCCCTTGCCCACCAGTTGGCGGCCCACCTCAAATTGCGGCTTCACCAGCAGAACCAGCTCGCGGCGCGGCTGTCCCTTGTCGCCGAGTACGCCGGAAAACGCCGCGTTTACCACCGCCGGCAGCACCTGCGTGGCCGAGATGAAGGAGACATCCATTGCGATCAGCTCCACCGCCTCGGGAACCTGTTGCGCCTCCAGATAGCGCGCGTTGGTCTTCTCCAGCAAGCGCACGCGCGCATCGGCCCGCAGCCGCGCATCGATCTGCCCGTAGCCGGTGTCCACGGCCAGCACGCTGGCCGCCCCGTGCTGCAGCATGCAGTCGGTAAAGCCGCCGGTGGAGGCGCCCACATCCATGCAGACCGCACCTTCCACGGCGATCGTCCAATGAACCAGCGCGGCTTCCAGCTTCAACCCGCCGCGGCTCACATAGCGCAGATCGCTGCCCAGCAAGCGAAGCTCGCAATCCTCGGCGACGGCGTGCCCGGACTTGTGAATCTTCTGCTCATCCACCATCACGCGCCCGGCAAGAATCATCGCCTGCGCCCGTTCGCGCGATGGCACCAGACCGCGCTCCACCAGAAGAATGTCAATTCGTTTCTTCAC
Organism: uncultured Acidobacteriota bacterium; assembly: GCA_963742165.1. Classification (GTDB taxonomy): domain Bacteria; phylum Acidobacteriota; class Terriglobia; order Terriglobales; family Acidobacteriaceae; genus TOLSYN. The sequence goes on from CAVUKX010000009.1 coordinate 379,946, forward strand.
GTTTTCCTGTTTTGAGTCTCTTCCTGTTTTTGAATCCCACTGGCTTTCAGCGGAGGATCTCTCAGGCTTACACCCGAAAAAGATTGTAATGCCTGGCACCGCGCATCGCAGGTTTCAACCGTTCTTACCATCCGCACCGCCCCCGGTGCAGAGTGGAACAAAGCCCATGAACACTGGCCCACACGCATCGCCGCGCCGCTTTCCCCCAGCCATTTCCACATATGTGTTGAAAACTCCGGCCTACGCATATCCCCTCGAAATGCGCAACTTCGTCGTCTTCCACCGAACCCGCACCGCGTCCAGTGCAGATTGGAGAACCCCGCATGAATACTGCGCCATTCGCATTTCTTCCAGCATTCCTCCGGGGTATTTCCACATTCTTGTTGAAATCTTCTACACTCGTTTTCGCATCGCTGCCGCCGAACTCCACCCGCTTAGGTTAGAATGACGATTCCAATTCCCATGCCAATCACCAAGCCCGCAAGAGCTCCCAAGGCCGCCAAGCGATTCTCGCTGGTTCCCGCCGATGCCCAGTATGAGATGGTTCGCGCCCTGTCCATGCTGAAGTCCTTCAAGACGCGCCTCGCCAGCGGATCCGAGGTTGCCGAGGTCGCCGTCTGCCTGGCCGCCGGTACGCAAAGCCCCGTCGTGCTCGCCTGCAAGGCGCGCGGCGCGCGCTGCGTCCGCCATGGCGCAAAACTGGTCGAGGTCAAAGCTTCCGCAGCCAAAGGCCGGAGGCTGGCCGCAGCCACCCTCGCCGCCATGGACGCGCTGCTCAACGCAGCCCTGCTTGAGGCTGCATTGGCCGATCCACAAGCCACCCCCGCCGTGGTTTGCGCCGGTGAACTCGATCCCCATCCCGATGCCCAGCAGGATTACCGCGCCGCATTCCGCTTTGCGGCCCGCCACAAACTGCCCATCCTGTATATCGTGGCCAACCGCATCACCCCCAGCGAAAGCCCGCAGCTGGATCTGCGTACCCTCTACCCCGAGTTCGGAATCCCGCTCTTCAGCGTCGATGCCAACGATGCCATCGCCGCCTACCGCGTCGCCACCGAAGCACTGCACAATGCCCGTCACCTGCGCGGTCCCTGCGTCATCGAAGCGCTCGCCCTGCCACGGCCTCCATCCGGTGCCGCCAGCCCACTGGAACTGCTCACGACGTACATGGAGCTCCATGGCAATCCGCCACGCGCAGAGTTGACGTAGCGCATTTCCCGTATATGTATCGGGTTTACGGTTTTGGTACCCGGCGGGAAACTTCACCTTTCGTAACAGGACAAACCGGCGAGACTGCCTTCTAATAGCCCGTAGCAATCATGCTTCGCGCAATCTCAGACCGTTTTGTTTCACTCGCGCTGGTCTTTCTCCTGGCCTGTCTATCCGTGCTCTTTGTGGCGGCGGCTTCCACCTGCGTCCCCTCAAGCGGCCGGCAGAATCCGGAGACGCGCGCCAATCTTCTCCTCACGCTGCTGCGCTAGGCCGGGCGCCTGCGGCCGCAACGGCGGTATTTGCCGCGTACCCGGCTGCGAAGCCCCGCGTTTCTTGCGGCGCTAACCTGGGAAGGCAAGGACACATCAACCCGGCAACCGCCCTATGCGCTGGTCGTCAAACCATTACCTACTTGTCGTTGGATAGCTGAGCGCTGGGTGGCTTGAGCCGGATCACGAACTCTTCTTTGGCCTGGTTCAGTTCAACGTCATCGCCGTAGGTCTGCAGGCGGGGCGCCACCACCTGCACTCGCACATTGCCGTACGGGATGATGTCATTGACCGCAGCCCGGCCATCGGTGTCGGTCTTCAGTTGCAGCCCATCCGGTTCCTCGCTGCCGTTCTTGCGCAAAAAATGGATCACCACGCTGGCGTTTTTCACCGGCGTCCCATCGCTATCCCGGAGCACCACAAAGCTCAGGCTGCCAAACTGCTCCGGAGCCTTTTTCTTATTCGCTGCCGACAGGCAGAGCGGAACCATCAGCAGCCAGCAGAGGATCGTGCCACAGCGTAACTTCATGAGATTACACATCTTCTTTCCTCGACCCGGATCCCGGCAGAGAATCCTGCCCCGGGTCCTATCCCATTGTAAACTCGACACTACCCTGGACTTCCTACCCCAGCCTCCAAATCCATCCACTCGAATAGATGAAATCTGAGTGAATTACGCTCATGGCGCTTGACATCCTCCCAAAGGGCGGTCTAAATTAGCACTCGTATGGCAGGAGTGCTAACAGTACCCTCCGCGGGTACAGCTTCCGCCAACGTTTGAGCCGCGGCAACCGCCGCTACAGTTCCCCTCAATCCCGAAAGGAGTTCCAAGAATGCCAACCGCAACAGCAGCAAAGAAACTGACCCCGTTGCACGACCGTATCGTCGTGAGCCGTATCGCCGAGGCCGAGACCTCCCGCGGTGGAATCATCATCCCCGACACCGCCAAAGACAAGCCGCAGGAAGGCGAAGTCATCGCCGTCGGCAAGGGCAAGTCCAACGACGAAGGCAAGGTATTTCCCCTGGCCGTCAAGGCCGGCGACCGCATCCTCTTCGGCAAGTATGCCGGAACCGAGATCAAGATCGACGGTGAAGAGTACCTCATCATGCGCGAGGAAGAAGTCCTCGGCATTCTCGAGAAGTAATCAACGGCGGCCTTTTTCGGTCGCCATTTGAATTTCCATCCACCAGCGGCCAGACCGGCCCGGTGGAGCAGACCCAAGCATCTCGAAGGAGCTTTTAACTATGGCAAAGCAGATTGTTCACGGTGAGGAATCCCGCCAGGCAATTCTCCGCGGCGTAAACGTATTGGCCGACGCGGTCAAGGTCACACTCGGTCCCAAGGGCCGCAACGTCGTCATCGAAAAGAAGTTCGGCTCCCCGCTCATCACCAAGGACGGCGTCACCGTCGCCAAGGAAATCGAGCTGAAGGACACCCTGGAAAACATGGGCGCCCAGATGGTGAAGGAAGTCGCCAGCAAGACCAGCGACATCGCCGGCGACGGCACCACCACCGCCACCGTTCTGGCCCAGGCCATCTTCCGCGAGGGCGTCAAGACCGTGGCTGCCGGTGCCAATCCAATGGCGCTCAAGCGCGGCATTGAAAAGGCCATCGCCGCCGTCAACGGCTCGGTGGACTCCGAAGGCAACCGCATCCCCGGCGCGCTCGACAAGCTCAGCAAGCCCGTTGATCGGGAAGAGCTCATCGCCCAGGTCGGCACCATCTCGGCCAACAATGACGAAACCATCGGCCACATCATCGCCGAGGCCATGAAGAAGGTCGGCAAAGACGGCGTCATCACCGTCGAAGAAGCCAAGACCATGGAAACCCAGCTGGAAGTGGTCGAAGGTATGCAGTTCGACCGCGGCTACCTCTCGCCCTACTTCGTCACCGATGCCGAGCGCATGGAAGCCGTTCTGGAAAACGCCGTCATCCTGATCCACGAAAAGAAGATCAGCAGCATGAAGGACCTCCTGCCGCTGCTCGAGCAGGTTGCCAAGAGCGGCCGTCCGCTGGTCATCATCGCCGAAGACATTGACGGCGAAGCGCTGGCCACCCTGGTGGTCAACAAGCTGCGCGGTACCCTGAACGTCGCTGCCGTCAAGGCTCCCGGCTTCGGAGACCGCCGCAAGGCCATGCTGCAGGACATCGCCATCCTCACCGGCGGCAAGGCCATCACTGAAGACCTCGGCCTCAAGCTGGAGAACATCACCCTGGCCGACCTCGGCAACGCCAAGAAGGTCACCATCGACAAGGACAACACGACCATCGTCGAAGGTAACGGCAAGTCGGAAGACATCTCCGGCCGCGTCAAGGAAATCCGCGCCCAGATCGAAAAGACCACCAGCGACTACGACCGCGAGAAGCTCCAGGAACGCCTGGCCAAGCTCGTGGGCGGCGTTGCGGTGATCAAGGTCGGCGCAGCCACCGAGACCGAAATGAAGGAAAAGAAAGCCCGCGTGGAAGACGCCATGCACGCTACCCGCGCCGCGGTCGAAGAAGGTATCGTCCCGGGCGGCGGTGTTGCCCTCATCCGCTGCATCCCGGCGGTCGACGCCCTCAAGCTGCAGGGTGACGAGCAGATCGGCGCCAACATCGTCAAGCGCGCTCTGGAAGAGCCTCTCCGCCAGATCGTCGCCAACGCCGGCGAAGAAGGCGCGGTCGTCATCGGCAAAATCCGCGAGAACAAAGACACCGCCTACGGCTACAACGCGCAGACCAGCGAGTTTGTGGACCTGGTCAAGGCCGGCGTCATCGACCCCACCAAGGTAACCCGCACGGCCCTGCAGAACGCAGGCTCCATTGCGGCCCTCATGCTCACCACCGAAGCCCTCGTGGCCGAGATTCCGGAACCGAAGTCGGAAGCTCCGCAGCACGGCGGTGGCGGCGGTATGGGCGGCATGTACTAAACCGCTCTCACCAGATGCAATTGGCCCCGCGCGCAAGCGTGGGGCCTTTTTTCGCGCGCGTCATAAACAAACGGCGGGTGCCCCATATCTGCCCTCCTTTGGCAGATGTGGGATGCGGAGACGATGGTCCCTCATCCGTTTCTGCGCTTTGGCCCGATGCCCCGCCTCCGCGCAAGATGCTCACGATCCGTCGGACTTGCATCGGTCCCATTCAACCATTACCGTTGAACCTAGGAGAAAGCCCATGAAGAAGTCTTTTGCCGCCCTTATGATTTCTACCGCTCTATGCTCGATTCCAGCCCTGGCCGCCACGACCACCCTTACCGGCATGGTCACCGATGACATGTGCGGAGCCAGCCACATGATGCCCGGAAAACCGCCTGCCGAATGCACTCGCGCCTGCGTCAAGCACGGAGCCCACTTCGCTCTAGCGGCCAACAACAAGGTCTATATTCTCGATGGCAAGGCGTCCGATGTCGATAAGCTGGCCGGCAGCAAGGCGACCGTACAAGGCAACCTCAACGGCAACGTCCTCACCGTCAGCTCGATCGCCGCTGCCAAGTAAGCGCGGAGACCAGACACCCCTACGGGTGCCCCACCTTCGCGCCGCGCCTTCCGGCGCTAAGGTGGGAAGCAACATGATCGTAGCTCGCCGCAATCCCACATTTGCCTGCAATCCCACATTTGCCAAAGGAAGGCAGATATGGGCCACCCGCCTTGTATAACCCGATTTGAAACTGCGTTCCCGCGCTCTTGCATTACCGGGGAGTTGCCCTTTGGTGCGCGGCTCGCAGGCTTGACACGAACCGGCGCTTCCGCTATCGTTTAAGCACGCTCACATGCGAATTACCAGCACATACCGGACACCTACAACAGGCAAACACCTGTCTCCGGACGCATGTGAGTTCCGCGAAGAGATCAGCTAAAGCAGTCTGATTCGCACCCTTCAAGAACCCATCGTCCGGCACAGGCGATGGGTTCTTTGCTATGCGCAATTCTTGTTTAAGGAGTTTGTATGATCGTCATGAAATTCGGCGGGACCTCTGTTCAGGATTCGACCGCCATTCGCCGCGTGGCCTCCATCGTAGCCCCGCGCCTGGCCGAGCAGCCGCTGCTGGTCGTCAGCGCCATGGGCGGCGTCACCGATAAGCTGGTGCAGGTTGCCGACCTTGCCTCGCGCGGCGAACTGAGCCAAGCCCTCGAGATACTGGAAGCCATCCGCGCCCGCCACATCCTGGCCTCCAGCGAGATGCTGGTTGAGCCGGCGCTCTCGGCCTTTGTTGCCGAACTCGACACCCGCGTGGCCGAAGCCACCAAACTGGCCACCGAGATTGCCTCCCAGAAATCCATCACTCCGGCGCAGCACTCCTACATGCTGACCTTCGGCGAGCTGCTCTCCAGCGTGCTGGTGGCGGCGGCCTTCAACGGACTCGGCATTCCCTCGGCTCACGCCGACGCCCGCAAGCTGATCGTCACCGACGCGCACCATCCGGCCGCGGCTCCGCTTCCGGCGCCCACGCGCGCCCGTCTGCAGGAAAGCGTCGCACCCATGCTCGCCAAGAACCTCGTCCCTGTCCTCGGTGGCTTCATCGCCTCCAGCGAAAGCGGCGAAGTCACCACCCTCGGCCGCGGCGGCTCGGACTACTCCGCCGCCCTCATCGGCGCCGCGCTCGGCGCCTCCCGCATCGAGATCTGGACCGACGTCAGCGGCATTCTCACCACCGATCCCCGCATCTGCCCCAAGGCCCAGCGCATCTCCGAGATCAGCTTCCATGAGGCCACCGAGCTGGCCTGCTTCGGAGCCAAGGTCCTGCACCCGGCCACCCTGCTGCCCGCCGTCGAGCATGACATTCCGGTGGCCGTCCTCAACTCCCACAAGCCCACCGAAGGCGGCACCATCATCCGCGCCACCGCCGCTCACGGCCCTTCGTATTTCCGGGCCATCGCACTCAAGCGCAATATCTCCGTCTTCACCATCCGCGCCCCGCGCCATATGGGTTCGCTGCGCTTCCTCGACGATCTATTCAGCCTGCTGCGCTGGCACCACCTGCAGAGCGAAATCGTCGCCATCTCCGGCGCCACCGCGTCGGTCGCCGTCGAAGGCAGTCACGAACTGGCCAAGCTCACCTCCGAGTTGCAAGCCCTCGGCGAAGTCGAGTTCCAGCCCAACATGGCCATCGTCTGCCTGGTCGGCGAAAACATTCGCGGACGCCGCGGCATCGCCGCAGAGGTCTTCGGAATCCAGGCCGCCGCAGGGATTAACATTCACATGATCGCCCAGGGATCTTCGGAAATCAGCGTCAGCTTTGTCGTGGAGGAAAAGGATGCGGTAAAGTCGGTGCAGCAGTTGCATCGCCACATCTTTGAAGAAACCTCCGCCGCGGCTTCGGAAGCCGCAATGGAGACCGCCAAGGCATAATGGTTCTGTGCCTTTAGGTTTCGTGCCTAACATTGATTGGAGAAACAGCTTGGCTACTACCCCCGCATTCGATCAGACCGCTGCCGCGCAGGCGCCTGCGCTCAAAGTCGCAATCCTCGGATTCGGCACCGTAGGCAGCGCCGTTGCCCGCATCCTCTGCGACCAACCCGCCCACTCCCCGCTCCGGCTCACCCACGTCTTCAACCGCAACGTGGAGCGCAAGCGCGTAGACTGGGTGCCCGCCGATGTCCGCTGGTCCGGCGATATCGAGCAGGTGCTCGCCTCCGACGCCGACATCATCGTCGAACTGGTCGGCGGACTCGACCCTGCGCACGACTGGGTTTCACGCGCGCTGGCTTCCGGGAAATCCGTGGTCACGGCCAACAAAAAGCTGATCGCCCGGTCCGGCCCTCAGCTCTCAGCCCTGGCCCGCAAGCACGGCGGAGCGCTTTCCTTCGGGGCCTCGGTCGCCGGCGGCGTTCCCGTCATCGACGCGCTGCAGGAAGGCCTGGCCGGCGATCATCTCTACCGGGTCAGCGGCATCCTCAACGGCACCTGCAACTACATTCTCACCAAGCTGGAAAGCGAAGGCGTCTCGTTTGCCGAAGCACTCGCCGGGGCGCAGACCGCCGGCTTTGCCGAGGCCGACCCCACCGACGATGTCGATGGCTACGACGCCCGCGCCAAGCTGGTCATCCTCACCCGCATCGGCCTGCGCGCCATCGTGCAGCCGGAGCAGATCCCCTGCCAGACCATTCGCAGCGTGGGCGCCGTCGATTTCGTCTACGCCCACGAACTGGGCTGCACCATCCGCCAGATCTCCCGCGCCGAGTCCCGCGACGGCCAGGTCTATGCCACGGTTCAGCCCTGCCTGGTGCCCATCGAATCGCCCATGGCGCACATCACCGGCAGCCTCAATCTCGTCCTCTCCAGCGGCCAATATGGCGGCCAGACGGCGTTCAGCGGACACGGAGCCGGAGGCCATTCCACGGCCGTCGCCGTGGTCAGCGATCTGTTTGCCATCGCCCGCGGACGCAAAGGCGGCTCGGTCCGTCCCCGCTCCATGGCGGTCGAGCTGCCCGTCAGCGGAAACTTCGAGTCCAAGCACTACCTGCGCTTCACCGTGAAGGACCGCCCCGGTATCGTCGCCGCCATTGCCAACACGCTGGCCGCCCACTCCATCAACATCGACGCGCTGTTGCAGAAGCCCGGCTTTGACAAGGACGCGCTGCCCTTCGTCGTCACCCTGGAAGCGTGCCCCGCCCAGCAGCTGGAGGCGGCCATGGCCGAGCTTGGCAAACTCGATTGCATGCTCCACGCGCCACTGAACATGCCCATTCTTACCAAGGAGCTCTGATGCGACTCCGCTGTTTCGATCCCGCTTGTGCCGCCACGCTCGACCTGCACGCTCCCGCGCTGGAGTGTCCCACTTGCGGCGGACTCCTCGAAGTCGACATGGAGGCGGCCCCGCTGTCTGCCCCCGCCCTCAAGGAACTCTGGAGCGAGCGCCGCAAATCGCGCGATCCCCGCGACATCAGCGGCGTCTGGCGCTATCGCGAATTCCTCCCCGACTATCCGGCCAATGAGATCGTGACTCTCGGTGAGGGCAACACTCCGCTCGTCCGCGGCCACAAAACCGCTGCCTTCGCCGGAGTCTCCGACCTCCAGTTCAAGCATCTCGGCTGGAACCCCACCGGCTGCTTCAAGGATCTCGGCATGACGGCGGGCATGACCGAGGCCCTGCACATCGGAGCCAAGGTGGTCGCCTGCGCCTCCACCGGAAACACCGCTGCCTCGCTGGCCGCCTATGCCGCACGCGCCGGACTCATCGGCCGCGTCTATCTGCCCTCCGGGCAGGTCTCGCTCAACAAACTCGCCCAGGCCTTGGACTTCGGCGCCGAGGTGGTCGAGGTCGAAGGCAGCTTCGACGACGCCCTCAACATCCTGCTGGAGAAGACCAGCGAGGGAATCTACTTCCTCAACTCCATCAATCCCTTCCGCATCGAAGGCCAGAAGACCACCATGTTCGAGCTCATGGACCAGCTCAACTGGAAGGCTCCCGACTACCTCATCGTCCCCGGCGGCAATCTGGGCAACTCCGCCGCATTCGGCAAGGCCTTTGACGAACTGCTGCGCTTCGGCTTTATCGACCGCGCCCCGCGCATGATCGTGGTGCAGGCCGCCGGAGCCAATCCCTTCGCGCAGCTCTGGCAAAACGAGGCCGAGGAGCTCTCGCCCGTTGCTGAGCCGGAGACCATCGCCACCGCCATCCGCATCGGCAATCCGCGTTCCTGGAAGAAGTCCCTGCGCGGCGTGCGCAACACCGGCGGCCAGGTGCTTGACGTAACCGACGAGGAGATCGCCGAGGCCAAAGCCGTCATCGGACGCGACGGCATCGGCTGCGAGCCCGCCTCCGCCGCATCCCTGGCGGGGCTGCGCAAATTGCGCGCCTCGAACGCCATTCCAGAGGAGTGCAGCGTCGTCGCCATCCTCACCGGCCACGCCCTCAAGGACACCAACTTCATCATCCGCTCGCACCAGCGCGAGGAAGCCAATGCCCACTGAGCCCACGCCCGCCGATAAAGCAGAGATCGTTCTCCGCGTTCCGGGCTCCATCGCCAATCTCGGCCCCGGCTTTGACACGCTGGCGGTCGCCGTGCAGCTCTACCTGACGCTGCGCGTGCGCCGCGCCCCGGGCAAGACCGGGCTGCGCTTCGAGTTCGTCAACCAGACGCTCGACGGCGAAAACTACATCGAGCGCGCCTTCCGCTTCATCGCCGAGCGCCACGAACAGCCCATCCCCTCGCTCGATATCAAAGTCGAGAGCGACATCCCCATGAAGGGCGGACTGGGCAGCAGCGCCGCCGCCACAGTCGCCGGCCTGCGGCTCTTTCAAATGATCGTCGGCCCCACCATGCGCGGCCACAATGTGGTTCCTGTCACCGAAACGGAGCTGCTGATCGCTGCCTGCGAGCTCGAAGGCCATCCTGACAACATCGCCGCCGCCCTGCTCGGAGGCCTCACCGTCAGCTGCCAGATGGACGGTGGTCTGCGCGTCCTGCGCGCCGCCTGGCCGGAGTCGCTCGCCATCATCGTCGCCACGCCCGAACAGCACCTCGCGACCAAAGCTTCGCGCGCCGTGCTGCCGGAGTTGATCTCCCGCGAAGACGCCATCTTCAACGTGCAGCGCGTCGCTTTCCTGCTGGAAGCTCTGCGCACAGCCGACTTCACTCTGTTGCGCCAGGCGCTCGAAGACCGCCTCCACCAGCCCTACCGCGCCGCCATCGTTCCCGGCCTCAAAGAGGCGTTAGCCCTGCGTCATCCCAGCCTGCTGGGAGCCTGCCTCAGCGGCGCCGGTCCCTCCATCGCCGCCTTCGCCCAGCGCGACCTCGACCAGATCGCCGCCCTGCTCACGGAAATCTTCACACGTAAATCCATCCCCTGCCACGTGCGAACCCTGCTCGTCCACCCCACCAATGCCCCGCTCACCGCGCAGCCTTCCCTGCCCGTCCGCCCCACCGTCCCCGAACCTGCCGGCGGCTGCAAGCCGTAATAAATTTTCGGAGGCCTGCGCTCCTGTCTTGCGTCGTCGCGTGCCTGTCACAAATGTCCAACTCTAGAGGTGTCATTCTGAGCGGCGCGAAGAATCCCTGTGTCGCCCAAATATGGCGCGTCGTCCCAAGGTCACTTCAGCGGCACACCGATTGTCACTAATAGGGCCGATGCGAGGCCTCCCGACTGGGCGCAAGGTCTCCGCTATTAAAATCGACGGTCCGCAGACCGTCGATCGTTGCCCAACTATTTCAGCATCACGCACGCAGCTGTCCGCTCTACCTAACGCGTGCTACCGAACTTGACGAATCCTTCGCCGCCGAGCCCAGCGCCTACATGCGTACTTTCGATGGCGCGTCGTGCGCCTGGAGGCTAAAGGGTTCCCCAAAGCCAACGGGGACCGTCGCCGTATGCCGCTCCTGCGGCTTTTGATCGAGGATCAGTACGCAAGCCAGTCGAGCCCGGATCGAGGAGACATCGAATTTCGATTGCCAGCCATTGCCGAGCATGAGTCGCAACCGGGCGGAATCGCCGCCGGCGCTCTTGAGTTTCAGCTCGAGCCAGCCATCCTGCAGGTCAACGCTACTCACCTGGAAGGCTGTGCCACGATCGAAGTAATGCTGCATCTGGTGGGGCGCAATTGCGGTTCTCGCGGCACCCTGATCCATCTGATATCCGACTTCGTTGTTGGCCGTGTAAATGGTATCGACCGGGAAGTCCGACTTATATCCACCTGGCGCGGCTCTTCCGCCGAATAAGATCGTGGAAACCACAGTCGTGCCTGACAGCGAGTGGGAGAGCTCGTCTTTCAGTCCGCCGCTTTGCGCCGACAGCGGCATGGTGAAGAACATCGAAAACGGCAGGACAACCATAAAATACCGAAATAAGCGGCGTGCCAGCACCTTGCAATTCATCTCGTTGTTGCTCCAGTCCATCTGTATAAGAAGCGAACACCTACCGCACAGAAAACGAACCAGTTGAGGATCTTGTGAGGACTCCCCATCAAGAACGTTCGAAGTTGTATGGAACTTATTTGGGACGGTTGTAAAGATAACCAGAAATGGGAACACGGTCAATGTACGAAAGTAACCCGCGAACTGTGCGACAGTATTAACCCCACATTCGCCAACTGATGGCGGATGTGGGCCACCTGAGATCTTTCAAGAGGTTGTCCATTCGATCAGGACCGGAGAAGCTTCTTTCGCGCATAAGAGGAGACGGCCCGCAGGCCGTCTCCTCTTTGCTTTTACCTTGAAACCTTCGAAACCTTGAAACTTTGAAACCTTGAAACCTGGGCTTACGCTTTCGTCTGCAGATACTCATCCACGCTCGCGGCCGTCTTCCGCCCTTCGGCAATCGCCCACACCACCAGCGACTGTCCTCTGCGCATATCTCCGGCGGCGAAGATTCCCTCGACCGAAGTCGCATTGCGGTCGTCGGTCGCCACGTTGCCGCGCGCATCCAGAGCCACTCCGAACTGCTCCAGCATTCCGCTGCGCACCGGCCCGGTAAAGCCCATGGCCAGCAGCACAAGTTCGGCGTCAATCGCCTTCTCGGTGCCCGGCACCGGCTCAAACTTCGGCGGAGGCCCGACCTGCATCACCTGCAGTCGCGCCACGTTTCCATGGCCATCGCCCTCGAAGCACACCGTGTTCAGGCTCCACTCCCGCGTGCCGCCCTCTTCGTGCGAGCTCTCGGTACGCAGTTGCAGCGGCCACAGCGGCCACGGCGTCGATTCCGAACGGAACTCCGGAGGCTTCGGCATAATTTCGAACTGCCGCACGCTCTTGGCTCCCTGACGCAGGCAGGTTCCCAGGCAGTCGGCTCCCGTATCGCCGCCGCCGATGATGACCACCCGCTTCCCTGTCGCCAGAATGCTCTGCTCCGCCGGAATCGTATCGCCCAGCACCCGCTTGGTCTGCTGCGGCAAAAACTCCATCGCAAAGTGAATGCCCTTCAACTCGCGTCCCGGAGCCTTCAGGTCGCGCGGCGACTCCGACCCACCGGAGAGCACCACGGCGTCGAACTCCCGGCGCAGCTTTTCGGCATCCACGTTCACGCCCACATGCGCGCCGGTCACAAACTTCACACCTTCGGCCTCCATCTGGGCCAGCCTGCGGTCGATCAGGTGCTTTTCCAGCTTGAAGTTTGGAATCCCATAGCGCAGCAGTCCGCCGATGCGGTCGGCCTTCTCAAACAGCGTCACGTCGTGTCCGGCGCGGCACAGCTGCTGGGCCGCTGCCATTCCTGCCGGCCCGGAGCCGATCACCGCAATCTTTTTCCCGCTCTGTGCGAATGCCGGCTCGGGATGAATCCATCCCTCCTCGAAGCCACGCTCTACAATCGTCTTTTCAATCTGCCGGATGGTCACCGGAGGCTGGTTGATGCCGAGCACGCAGGCAGCCTCGCACGGAGCCGGACAGATCCGTCCGGTAAACTCCGGAAAGTTGTTGGTCGAGTGCAGACGCCGCACCGCCTCTTCCCAGCGTCCGCGATACACCAGGTCGTTCCAGTCCGGAATGTGGTTGTTCACCGGGCATCCCGTATGGCAGAACGGCACTCCGCACTCCATGCAGCGCGCGCCCTGCTCCTGCACCGCGGTGCGCGGAAATTCCTGGTAAATTTCAAACCAGTCTTTGACCCGTTCCTCCGGATCCCGCCGCTTTGGCAGTGTTCTTTCAAATTCCAGGAATCCCGTTGGCTTACCCATGCTGAACCTCCACGGCCGCGGCCGCCCTCTGCTGTCGCATGCCGCTATACACGCTCGCGCTGCGCTCCACTCCCAAGACCCGCTTCAACTCGTGCGGATAAACCTTTACGAATCGCGGCAGCTCCTGCTCCCACTCGCTCAGAATCTGCGCTCCCCGCGCGCTTCCCGTGCGCCGCACGTGCTCCTCGATCATCGACTTCAGCGTGCGCACATCCTCGGCGTGCACCACCGGCTCCAGGTCCACCGAAGCCAGGTTGCAGCTCTTGTCGTGGAAGTCGCCGCGCCCGTCATACACGTAGGCGATGCCGCCGCTCATGCCGGCCGCAAAGTTTCTTCCCGTGCGGCCCAGCACTGCCACCACGCCCTTGGTCATGTATTCGCAGCCGTGGTCGCCCACGCCCTCCACTACCGCCGTCGCGCCCGAGTTGCGCACCGCGAAGCGCTCGCCCGCAACGCCGTTGAAGTACGCCTCGCCGGTGGTGGCGCCATACAGCACCACGTTGCCGACGATAATGTTCTCCTCGGGACGGAACTTGGAGGCGCGCGGAGGATAGACCGCGATGCGTCCGCCGGAGAGTCCCTTGCCCACGTAATCGTTGGCCTCGCCCTCCAGTGTCATGGAAATTCCCTTGGCCAGGAAGGCGCCGAAGCTCTGTCCCGCCGAGCCGTTAAAGCTCAGCCGGATAGTCTCGTCCGGCAGCCCATCTTCGCCATAATGCCGCGCTACTTCGCCGCTCAGCATGGTGCCCACCGAGCGATGAATGTTGCGGATGGCAAACGATGCGTCCACCGGTTTGGCATCTTCCAGCGCCGGCTTGGCCGCGGCGATCAACTCGTGGTCCAGCGCCGTGGTCAGCCCGTGGTCCTGCTTGTGGATGCAGTGCCGCGCTACACGCGTCGGCAGCGCCGGCGAATACAGAATCGTGGCCAGATCGATGCCCTTGGCCTTCCAGTGCTCGCCAGCCAGCCGAGCCTCCAGCCGGTCCACCCGTCCCACCATGTCGTCAAACGTGCGGAAGCCCAGCCGCGCCATGTATTCCCTCACCTGCTCGGCGAGGAAGAAGAAGAAGTTGACCACGTGCTCGGGCTGTCCGGCAAAGCGCGCCCGCAGCACCGGGTCCTGCGTTGCAATTCCCACCGGGCAGGTGTTCAAGTGGCACTTGCGCATCATGATGCAGCCCATCGTCACCAGCGGCGTGGTGGCAAAGCCGAACTCCTCGGCGCCAAGAAGCGCCGCAATCACCACGTCGCGTCCGGTCTGCAGCTTGCCGTCGGTCTGCACTCGAATGCGGCTGCGCAGATCGTTAAGCAGCAGCACCTGCTGCGTCTCGGCCAGGCCCAGCTCCCACGGAATGCCCGCGTGCCGGATCGAGCTCAACGGCGATGCGCCCGTGCCGCCGCTGTCGCCGCTGATCAGCACCACGTCGGCATGTGCCTTGGCAACGCCTGCGGCCACCGTGCCCACGCCCACCTCAGACACCAGCTTCACGCTGATGCGCGCCTGCGGGTTCACGTTCTTCAGGTCGTAAATCAGCTGCGCCAGGTCCTCGATCGAATAAATATCGTGGTGCGGCGGAGGCGAAATCAGCGTCACCCCCGGCGTCGAGTGCCGCAGCTTGGCGATCACCTCGTCCACTTTGTGCCCCGGCAGCTGTCCGCCCTCGCCGGGCTTTGCGCCCTGCGCCATCTTGATCTGCAACTCGTCGGCATTCACCAGGTAATTCGCGGTCACGCCAAAGCGCGCCGAAGCCACCTGCTTCACCGAACTGCGCCGCAGGTCGCCCTGCGCGTCGGGCTTGAAGCGCGATGAATCCTCGCCGCCCTCGCCCGTGTTGCTGCGCCCGCCGATCCGGTTCATGGCGATCGCCAGCGTCTCGTGCGCCTCCTTGCTGATGGAGCCGTAGGACATGGCGCCGGTGGCAAAGCGCTTCACAATCTCCTTCGCCGATTCCACTTCCTCCAGCGGCACCGGGTGCTCGGAGTCCTTCAGTTGCAGCAGGCCGCGCAGCGTACACAGCTGCTTGTTCTGCAGGTCGATCATGTCGGTGTATTCGCGGAACGCCTTGGGGCTGTTCTGCCGCACCGAATGTTGCAGCTTGCTGATGGTCGCCGGATTCAGCAGGTGATACTCGCCGTCGATGCGATGGCGGTAGGAGCCGCCCACGTCCAGTTCCAGCTCCGAGATGCTGCGTGGTCGGAAGCCGTGCTCGTGGCGCATCACCGACTCGCGCGCAATCACATCCAGCCCAACTCCCTCGATACGCGACACCGTTCCCGAGAAATAATCCCGCACCAGTTCCTTGTTCAGTCCGATGGCCTCAAACACCTGCGCCCCGCGATAGCTCTGCAGGGTCGAGATGCCCATCTTCGAGAAGGTCTTCAGCAGGCCCTTGTCGATGGACTTGATGAAGTTCTTCACCGCCTTCTCCGCCGAGATCTCCGGCGGAAGCAGACCGCGCCGCACCATGTCTTCCAGGGTTTCAATCGCCAGGTACGGATTCACCGCGCTGGCTCCATAGCCGATCAGCAGCGCAAAGTGCATCACCTCGCGCGGTTCGCCGCTCTCCACAATCAGCGCAACCTTGGTGCGCGAACCTTCCTTCACCAGATGGTTGTGCACCGCCGCCAGCGCCAGCAGCGACGGAATCGGCGCGTAGTCCTTGTCCACCCCGCGGTCGGAGATGATCAGCAGCGTGTAGCCGGAAGCCACCGCCAGCGAAGCCCGGCGGGTCAGCGCCTCCAGTCCGCGCTTCATTCCCTCGCCGTCCTCGTCCACCCGGAAGGCCGCCGACAGCGTCGTCGCCAGCAGTTCGCTGGTCGAAACCGCGCGCACCTTTTCCAGGTCGCGATTGGTCAGCACGGGGCCCGGCAGTTTGAGCGTGTGGCAGTTCAGCGGAGTCTCCACCAAGATGTTCCGCTCCGTGCCGATGTAGCTGGTCAGCGACATCAGCAGGTCCTCGCGGATCGGATCGATCGGCGGGTTGGTCACCTGGGCAAACAGCTGCTTGAAATAGTTGAACAGCAGCTGCGGATGGTCCGACAGACAGGCCAGCGGCGTATCCACGCCCATCGAACCGGTCGGCTCCTCGCCGTTCCGCGCCATCGGCTCCAGAATGATCTTGATGTCTTCTTCGGTGTAGCCGAACACCCTCTGCCGAGGAATGATCGTCTCATTGCTGGCGCTGTGGGAGCGCCGCGGCTCGGGCAGATGATCCAGCGTAATCTGGTTCTGCTTGAGCCATTCGGCGTAAGGCTGACGGGCGGCCAAATCCGCTTTTACCTCATCGTCGCTGATAATGCGTCCGGCCACCGTGTCCACCAGGAACATCCGTCCCGGCTGCAAGCGGCCCTTGTACTTCACCCGCTCCGGCTCAATCTCCAGCACGCCGGCCTCGGAAGCCAGCACCACCATGTCGTCGTTGGTCACCACGTAGCGCCCCGGACGCAGGCCATTGCGGTCCAGCGTGGCTCCAATCACCCGTCCATCCGTGAACGCCATCGCAGCCGGTCCGTCCCACGGCTCCATCAGCGACGCGTGATACTCGTAGAACGCCTTCTTCGCCGGGTCCATGTGCGGATTGCGCGACCACGCCTCGGGAATCAGCATCGCCATCACGTGCGGCAGCTCGCGCCCGGCGTGCAGCAGCAGTTCCACCGCGTTGTCCAGCGAGGCCGAATCGCTTCCGCCCGGCACCACAATCGGGAACAGCTTTTTCAGGTCGTTGCCAAACAGCGGAGACTCCAGCAAACTCTGCCGCGCGTTCATCCAGATCACGTTGCCCTTGACGGTGTTGATTTCGCCGTTGTGCGCAATGTGACGGTAGGGATGCGCCAGCGGCCAGCTGGGGAAGGTGTTGGTCGAAAATCTCTGGTGCACCAGACACAGCGCGCTCTTCACCAGCGGGTTGCTCAGCTCGGGATAGAACCTGGTGATCTGCGGAGCCAGCAGCAGCCCCTTGTACACGATGGTGACGCAGGAGAGCGACGGAATGTAGAAGTTGCTCTTGCCTTCGATCTCGGCGTGCGCAATCTCGTTCTCAATCCGCCGACGCACCACGTAGAGCTTGCGCTCGAAGTCTTTCTCCTCCAGCGGCTCCACGGTCTTCAAAAAGATCTGCTCGATGTAGGGCTGCGAGCCGCGCGCCACGCGGCCAATCGCGGTGCCGTCCACCGGCGTATCGCGCCAGCCCATCACCTCGAAGCCTTCTTCGCCGATGATCTTTTCCACCACGCCTTCGCACTGCAACCGCTCCAGCTTGCCCACCGGCAGAAAGACCATGCCCACCGCATAGCCGCCCGGCGCGGGCAGTTCCATCCCCAGCTTGGCGCACTCCTTGGCAAAGAACTCGTGCGGAATCTGAATCAGCACGCCGGCGCCGTCGCCGGTCTCCGGATCGCAGCCGCAGGCTCCGCGATGCTCCAGGTGCTTGAGCACCTCGATGCCCTGCTCCACGATTGCGTGGCTCTTGGCACCCTTGATGTTGGCGACAAACCCGAGACCGCAGGCGTCATGCTCGTTCGCCGGGTCGTACAGACCCTGTGCGTCCGGCAATCCGTTGGCGTGCTGCTGAATGAATTCTTCGTCGTGCCTGTCCTGGTCGTTCTCTCGGTTGTCTCGCATTGTTCTCCCGTGCGCCGTGCGCTTCGTTTGCTGACTGAATTAGCCAAAAACACGAAACCCGCCGTTAAATGTGGTTGGCGGGGTGAATGAGTACTCGGGCTATTCTCTTGAGTGCCTGATCTATTCCCCGTATTACCGGTTGGTAGCTCGCTGCGGGACGCAGTATGTTCGTCCGTCGAGCGCCGGTGTGCTTGTCTTCGGGGCTGTAGCTATATACAACATACTTATAGTTATCAAGATTACCCGCGATGGCTCTTCAAGTCAATGGCGCAAAAGCCTTTTATGCCGAAATTCGAGAGCAGGAAATCGTCCTGTAATACCTCCGTGTCATACCCAGGCAATCATCGGCCGTTGTTGGTAGATGTGGGCAGCCAA
The DNA here is from genome assembly GCA_963742165.1 of uncultured Acidobacteriota bacterium. Classification (GTDB taxonomy): domain Bacteria; phylum Acidobacteriota; class Terriglobia; order Terriglobales; family Acidobacteriaceae; genus TOLSYN. The sequence goes on from CAVUKX010000009.1 coordinate 398,014, forward strand.
CCTTGCCATTGTTCTCTCTCGTGCTCTTGTTTTTAGACGCGTCATCCCGCAGTGAAGAATCCCGTCACGATCCAAATCTCAGTCGCCGCGCCAAGGTCATTTCAGCCACGCGTGATCGGCCACACCTCTGCCGTTCACCATTTACTTCCGTGGTACACCGCCCGCCGTAACCATCGCACTTCCTGCCGTTGTTTCATCAACTTATCCGCATAACGTCCATTTTTCCTTTCACCATCGGAGCCAACTGCCGGAATCCCGGCAAGATCACTCGGCTCTGTGTTATTATGACTTTAGTATCACGCGACGTTGGATGCGCGATTCTGAGCTGACCCCGCCTAGTAGCACTGCGATAGATCTCAAGGATCTCCTCCCGACAAAGACCGCAGAACTATGTGTTTCCGCGCGCACACATCCAATCCCGCGCGCATAGTAAAAGAGAGAAGAAGACACCCTTAGAATGAGTACATTTCAAGAAATGCCGCTCCAGGCGCAACTGCAACAGGCGCTTGCGGCAAAGAACTTTGTAAACCCCACCCCAGTTCAAATTCAGGCGATTCCGCCAGCCCTCGAGGGCAAAGACGTCATCGCGACCGCGCAGACCGGCACGGGAAAAACCCTTGCCTTTCTCATCCCGATCATGGAAATGCTCGCGGCAACGCCCGCCGGCAAAATCAACGCCCTGGTGCTGGTTCCCACGCGCGAGCTCGCCATCCAGGTTCATGAGCAGTACGAAGCCCTCCGCTCCCACAAAGCTCCGCCCGCGGCCCTGGTCATTGGCGGCCTGAGCGAGAAAGTTCAGATCCGCGCCCTCCGCGCCGGTGCACGTATGGTCGTGGCCACCCCCGGACGCCTGGAAGATTACATGCGCCGCAAGATCGTCGATCTGCGCAGCGTGCGTGTCCTGGCATTGGACGAAGTGGACCGCATGTTGGACATGGGCTTTTTGCCCGCCATCACCCGCATCCTCGCCGCCCTGCCCGCCGAGCGCCAGACCGTGTGCTTCTCCGCAACCCTGGAGAAGTCGGTACAGGGCCTGCTGCTCAAGTGCACCCGCAACGCCGTCCGCATCGCCCTGGGCAACGTTCTGAAGCCCAACGAATCAGTCCAGCTGCAGGCCTATGAAGTTCCCGCCATGCAGAAGGGCAACGTGCTGCGCGAACTGCTTTATGCCGAGAGCGGCAAGACGCTGATCTTCGCCCGCACCAAGCGTGGAACCGAGCGGCTGGCCAAGGACCTCATGCGCGACGGCTTTGCCGCCTCCATGATCCACGGCGACCGCACCCAGAGCCAGCGTTCCGCTGCCCTGGCAGGCTTTGAAGCCGGACGCTTCCAGGTCCTGGTCGCCACCGACGTTGCCGCCCGCGGCATCCACGTGGGCGATGTGGCCCACGTCGTCAACTACGATCTGCCCTCGCTGGCCGAGGACTTCATCCATCGCGTCGGCCGCACCGGCCGCGCCGGACTCACCGGCCGGGCCACCACCATCGTCAGCGGCGCCGAGATGATCGAGCTCCGCCGCTTCGAGCGCACACTGAAACTGCGCATCGAACGCAAGGACCTGGGCAAGATGAAGAGCTCGGAACAGCGCAACGTGCCAGTCCCCATCGACACCGTGCGCCGCCCGACAAACACCTTGAAATCGCGCACCCTCAACAGCCTGCCCGGCGAAGTCTTCGCCTAACAGGAACGCTTTCCAAAACGCCAGCGGCCAACGCCGCTGGCGTTTTTTTTGACTTTGCCTACATCTTTGTTTTTGAGAGTGTCATCCCGAGCGAAGCGAGGGACCCCAGCGCTGCTCCAATATCTGCAGCCGCCCCAAAGGCATTCCGGCCACCAGCCCTATCGCGGTCCCGTAACGCAACTCGAATCGGACCTTCCATAATCAGCAAAATGCCTGCCGGAAGGCAGGCATTTTGTCCAACTCATTGCCGAACTAGCCGTGCAGTTCGCGCTCTTCGCCGGTCTCGGTGCGGAGGACCTTGGCCACGCGGTATGGCTGCCCGGAGCGGGGTTCGTGGAAGTGCCGAACCTGCAACTCGCCCAGCAGTCCCATCGCCAGCATCTGCACGCCCGCCACCAGCATGACCGCGCCAAACACCAACAGCGGCCCGTGCGCGTCCATTACATTCGCGTGCCGGAAGATCTTCTCCGCCACCATGTAAAGCGCGACCAGCAATCCGGTTCCAATGCCGGTCATGCCGATGCCGCCGAAGAAGTGCAGCGGGCGCATCATGTACTTGAGCAGGAAGCGGATCGTAATCAGGTCGAAGAAGACCCGCACCGTCCGCGAAATCCCATAGTGCGACTTGCCATCCCCGCGGTCGATATTGACGATGGGCACTTCGCAAATCTTGGCGCCATACCAGGAGGCCAGCGCGGGAATAAAGCGGTGCAATCCTTCGCCGTAGAGGGGAATGTCTTCGATCAGCTCGCGCGTGTAGGCCTTGTAGGTGGTGCCGAAATCGTGCAGCGGCACGCCGCTCAGCTTGGACATGGCCCAGTTGGCGCAGCGCGAAGGAATCCGCCGCATCCACAGGTTGTCGATGCGCTTCTCCCGCCAGCCGCTCACGATGTCGTAGCCCTCGTTGAGCTTGGCCACAAACTTGGGGATCTCCGCCGGATCGTGCTGCAGGTCGCCGTCCATGGCGATAATAAACTCGCCCTGCGCATGGTCAAAGCCAGCGGCCAGCGCGGAAGTCTGTCCGAAGTTACGGCGCAGCTTCACCACCACCACGCGGCTGTCCACGGCGGCGATCTGTCCTAGCAGGGCAAACGTGGCGTCGCGTGAGCCGTCGTCCACAAATACCAGCTCAAAACTCTCGCCCACCTGCTCCATTACCACCTTCAGGCGGTCATAGAGCTCAGTTACGCTGTCCTGCTCGTTGTGAAAGGGTACAACTATTGAATATTTAGGCACCTCTCGATTATAGCCCGATTCGGCCCAAAACCGAAGCCGCTTCACCCCGCGGAGGCACTAGGAGCGCGGGCTCGATTCGGAACTAATCTGGAACGGAAGGAAGATGGAGAAGCATGTCCCGGAGCGCTCCGGATGCGTGCAGCTTCGCAGCCGCATCGTGCCGTCGTATTTCCGCAATATGTCGGAGGTGATCCACAATCCCAGTCCGGTGCCGCTCTCGCCCTTGGTGGTAAAGAACGGCTCGAAGATTTTCTTGCGAACTCCCGGCGGGATGCCGGGGCCGTTATCGGCAACCACTACGCAAAGTCCCGGCATTCCGCGCCGGCGGTCTTGCGAGGGGTATGCGCGCAGGGTAATCGTGCCGCGCCGGGGGCCGACCGCTTCAATGGCATTGCCCAGCAGGTTGGCAAAGATCTGCCGCAGCTCGCCCGGCAAGGCAATAATGCGGAGGTCAGGATCGATCTGTTGCTCCAGGCGGATGCCCGCCGTCTTGATCTTCCGGTCATACAGTGCCACCACGTTGGCCAGCAGCTCGCCAATCTTCACCGGCATCGGCCTGGTCGCCTCGCGCTGGAAGCCGAGCATCTGCTGCGTCATCTGGGTCACGCGCGCCAGTTCGCTGCTGGCCATGGAAGCGTACTCCCGCGTGCTCTCCTCCCTGGCTTCCTCGCGAATCAGGAACAGCAGGTTGCCCACCGCATCCAGCGGGTTATGGATCTCATGCGCAATGGTGGCTGCCAGCCGTCCGGTCGTCGCCAGCCGTTCGCTGCTGCGTAACGCCGCCTCCACCTTGCGTTGCTCCAGGCAATCGTGGAAGACCAGCACCACCCCTTCCATCTGTCCCTGGCTGTCGCGGATGGGTGCGGCGCTGTCTTCGATGGGAATTTCGTTGCCGTCGCGATGGATCAAGACGGTATGGTTTGCCAGCCCGACGATCTGGCCTAACCGGATCACTTTGGCGACGGGGCTCTCCGGCCGGATTCGTGTCACTTCCTGCACAATGTCGAAGACCACGGTCAGGTCCTTGCCCTTGGCTTCCTCCAGCGCCCACCCCGTCAGATTCTGCGCCACCTCGTTCATGAAATCGATATTGCCGTCGCTGTCGGTCGAAATCACGGCGTCGCCGATGCTTCGCAGTGTGGTCGCCCAGCGATGCTCGCTGGCCAGCAACGCCTGCTCGGCCCGCTTGTAGTCGGAGATATCGTTGAACACGATTGCGACTCGCCGCAGCTCCGGCGCGCCCACGCGATAGGCATGTACGTCAAACCAGCGATTCAACGCGCGGGCCTCGTTCATGAAATGCGCCGATTCCCCGGTGAGCGCGATTCTCCCGTAGATCTCGAACCAATGTGCTTCATGCGCGGGCGCAATCTCACGCATGCGCTTCCCTTCTGCCCCGTGCATCCCGGTTTGCTTTTCAAACGCCGGGTTGACTTGCAGGAAACGGTAATCCACAGGCCGTTCCTCCGCATCGAAAAGCACCTCGACGATGCAGAACCCCTCGTCCATGGTTTCGAATAAAGTGCGGTACCGCTGCTCGCTCGCCTGCAGCGCCTCTTCCGCCTGCTTGCGCTCGGTAATGTCGCGATTGGTTTCCAGTATCCGTTCCACGCCGTCGGTACCCACGATGAGCTGGTGCCGGGACACAACCGTCACCTCGCGTCCATCTTTGGTGATGTGGCGCAGCTCGCCTTCCCAGTGTCCGAAGCGCTGCAGCGCCGCCTCGATCTCCGGCCATGGCACTGAATGGATGGTCCCCAGCAGTTCGTGGGTTACGCGGCCCAGCGCCTCGCTTTCGCTATAGCCGTACAGTTGTTGCGCGCCCCGGTTCCAGCTCTCGATGCTTCCCCCGAGCCGCCACACGATGATGGCGTCAAAGGAGAGCCGCAGCATCTCAGCCTGGCGCAGCAGCGCATCTTCCGCCTGCTTGCGCGCGGTAATGTCGCGCAGGATCACCGTGTACAGCGTCTGCCCGGCCGCCCACACCTGCGAGATCGTGGCCTCGATCGGAAACTCTTCCCCATTGGAACGCACGCCGATGAGCATGCCCGGCGACGTCATCGAACGGTTGGTGGCTCCCTGACTTCCAAAGCGCCGGATATGTTCGCGATGAACCTCGCGCAGCGGTTGTGGAATGAAACGGTCGAGAGTCGAACCGACGGCTTCCGATGCCGCGCACTGAAAAATGTTTTCCGCCGCCTGATTGAACACCACGATGCGTTGCGCGTCGTCCACCGAAATAATCGCGTCCATCGCCGAGCCGACAACACCGTGCAGCTTGGCCTCGCTGGAGCGCAGCGCTTCTTGCGCCTGCTTCCATTCCGTGATATCGCGCACGCTCTTGGAAACTCCAGCGACGGCTCCGGTCGAGTCGTATACGGGCGAAAGCGTAACGGACACGTCGATAGACCGTCCCTGCTTATCGAATCGCACCGTTTCGTAATGCTCGATGCACTCCCCGCGGCTCAGCCGCTCCAGAAATTCCGTCTCCTCACCCAGGCGCTCGTGCGGAATGATGAGCGTGATCGGCTGGCCGATCATTTCCTGCGCCGAGTAGCCAAAGAGCCGCTCCGCGCTCTGGTTCCAACTCCAAACAATTCCGTTAAGATCCTTGCTGATGATGGCATCGCCGGAGGATTCGACGATGGCGGCTAGCCGCGCCCGTTCCTCTTCCGCCTGCTTGCGCTCGGTAATATCCGTTACAACACCGAACATGCGAACCACCTGGCCCGCATCGTTCACCCGGCGGCGGCCGCGGACCCAGATCCAGCGCACCTCGCCGTCCGCTCTCCGGATCTTCGTCTCCACCGACCAGCTGTTGCCCGAATTGATCTGCCGGTCGAACGAGTCGCGCAGCTCCGGCAGCACGTGTTCGAGAAACTTGGCGTAGTTCCAATCAGGAAGCGGGGATGAATAACCGAAGATCTGTTGATGGCGCGGCGAGTTCGAGGCGGTACCATCCGTCAGGTTCAGCTCCCATTCGCCCAGCCCGGCAACTTCCACCGCGAGATCCAGCCGCTCCTTCCTCTTCCGCAGCTCGATTTCAGCCCGTTTCTGCTCGCTGATGTCGGTGTTGGTTCCAAACCAGCGCACGGCCTTCCCATCGGCGTCTTTCACCGGCATCACGCGGGTCAGGAACGGACGAAAGACTCCGTCGGCGCCCCGCAGCGGGAACACCATGTCGAACGGCTCGCCCGTCGCAATCGAGCCCTGCCACCGCGCCATCACCGTCGGCAGCGCCTCCGGATCGTGCACCGACTGCCAGCCCCAGCCTTCCATCTGCTCGGGAGCGGTGCCGGTGTATTCGAACCAGCGCTGGTTGTACCAGAAGATCCATCCGTCGGCGTTGGCCATCCAGCACAGCTGCGGAATGGCGTTTGCCAATTCGCGGAACTGCGCCTCGCTTTCGTTCAGCGCCAACTGGCTCTTTTCAATGCTGGAAGCAACTGCCCAGGTAATGGCGACGAACAGAATGTTGCAGGTGAGCACCAGCATCGCCATGCCCAAACGCAGGTCGCCAAAATTCAGCACCGGGCTCAGAAATACACGGCCGATCAGCGTCGGAACTAGGATCGCCACCGGCATGTACATTCGAGCCAGCACGCCGCCGGGGCCGGCGCTGAAGATGACCCGCATGAGGCCGTCGCGCGGCTTGGCGCACAACATCGCCCAACTTATAAGCAAGAATCCCAAGCCGGTATGCAGCGCCATGGCCGTGTACCGTATCGAGCCGTACAGGACAGGGACTCCGAAGATGTAACCGGAAATTGCGAACAGGGCCGAGAACCCGACAAAGATTGCGGCTGCTTGAAATTGCCGCACATACCGCCCGGAAATGCCCATGCCCGCCAGGCCAAACGCGATAAGCACGAAGTTGAGGGCGGTAACGGGCGCCATGCGGCCGGGAAATTGATACTGGACATAATCCCGGAAGAACAGCTCATCCATTCCAAACTGACGCCCTGAGATGTACTCCAACCCGCTTCCGCCAGCCAATACAACCATGACGGCAACACAGACAACCACCACAGGTGTTTGCAAACGGCGGGGGAAAAGGCCGAGGAGCGCCCAGAGAGCCAAGGCGCAGCAGAGGAAGCAGATCGCGGTATTTGCCTTCATCGTAATGAAGCCTGGAATCACCGTTTCCAGCGTTACGATATGGGCAAACCATCCGATCAGAACAATGATTCCGAGGGCGAAAATGATACCGCTCAACAGAATGGAGCTCTGCTGTATCCGCGACTTGTTAGGAGTCATTGGCCTGATTCCGAGAGGTTTTTGGGGCTGCAATCAGAATGAACTAGAACGCCGCTTCTAACAAGTTAGAAGTTTCTTCAACTCCGTCAGAAAATCGGTCGGCGACACGCCCTTCACGGCTCTTCTGTCCACATGTTTCAGGGCCTCATCGGGAAGATCCACGTAGGCTGAGAGCAGCAGAATCTTCACCTCGGGCTTCAGACTCTTCATCACCGCGGCAACCTCGTCGCCGTTCATCCCCGGCATCGAGTAGTCCAGCACCACGGCCTCGATGATATTGGCCTCGAAAAGCTTCAGGCCTTCGGGCCCGCTCAGGGCCGTAAGCACTTCGTATCCCTCGCGCTCCAGCAGCATCTTGCGGACTCGTAGTCCGATGGGCTCGTCGTCAACGCAAAGGAGGATCATGCTTGCTCCTGCAACCGCTCACATTAGCTCTAAGCTATGTCGGGATTGTACTGAATCACCGCCGGGCTGTCACGGTATCTGTCGCTAAAATCATGAATTCCAGGAGCGTTAGGGCCTACCAGACACAAAGCTGCACCGCCCCGCGCTTGCGTCCGAAGAAACTGGTAGCCCCGGGCAGATTCGAACTGCCGACCTCCGGTTTAGGAAACCGCTGCTCTATCCATCTGAGCTACGGGGCCACTTTGAATCCAATCCGTGCAGCTGCGCTCTGCGGACTGCTTTGCCGGTGCCACTGGCCTCTGCCATACCGCGGCGCCTTCAAGATACGGGATTCGCCCTCAGTGTACGGTGAGAAATCCTCTGCGTGCAACCTTGCCATCCCGGCTTTCGAACCAAGGCTCCGCTCCCTGAATCCACCCGCGCAATATTCTTGCCCAACCAGAGCTCCGCAATTAAGATTACCGAAAGATCAAAAACCTTCCCGCGAAATGGTGGCAAGCCTGTCATGAAGAACATTGTCGACGTGTTGAGGCAAAAGGAAGCGGAGCTGCAACAGCTGCAGGGAGAAGTCGAAGCATTGCGGGTTGCCATCCGGCTTTTGTCGGATGACCCCGGGAGCTCCGGCCGGGTATCGGCCTCGATGGGAACTTCCTCTGACCCCCGCGCGAAGGAGATCCTCACGGCTCCCGACGCTCCGGCACGGCAGTTTCCATAGAGCAGGGTATCGGAATTCGAGATGAAGATGTCTTACCCCCGAGCTGAACAACGTCGCGAACCACGCAACGACATGCCTGCCGGCCAACTCTTGATTGTTGACCTGATCTCCCGCGACCGGGGCTTCCGGACCTTCGGGATCATTCTCAACATCAGCCGGGGTGGTATGGCTGTCCAGACCTTCCGTCCGCTGGCGGCAGGGCACATTACGGAGATCCGCCACTGTTTTTCCAAATCCCCCATCTATTCCGGTGCGGGGCAGGTGGTTTGGAAGAAAGAAGGCGGACTGGCCGGCCTTCGCTTCCTCAATGGACGGCTCAAGAATCTGCCGGAGCTGCGAGAATCCGGCCAGTTCGATGGTTCTCCTCGGAGCGAGGCTTCCGACCTGCCTCTGGTTGCCTGCAGAAATACCTCCAACCCGAATGCCCTCGAATCGGCCTTGCACCTGCTCGCACGCAGCGCCATGGCGCTCACCGATGCGGCCGGGGTAGCGATCGTCCTGGGAAACAGCAACGCAATGCAATGCCGCGCAAGCGCCGGCGTGGCACCCGAGGTAGGAACCCAGCTTGATCCCGATAGCGGACTCTCCGGTCACAGCCTGCGCACAAAATCGGTCATCCTCTGCCAGGACGCCTGGGCAGATCCGCGCGTGAACGTGGCCGCCGCGCGGCAGATGGACACCCGTTCGATCCTAATCGTTCCCATTACCATGGCAGGCATCGTCGTCGGCTTGATTGAGGCGTTCTCGCCGGCTACCAACCATTTCGACGAGCAACACGTGCAACGATTGGAGCCATTGGTGACGGTCCTGGCCAGCGTGCCGGAGCTGGAGGCCGCGTCCCCGGACGATTGGCCCCAGCAGCCTGCCGAGCCGATGACCACCGCCACTGCCGGCGTGGCACAGAGCGCGGAGCTGGAAATTTCCGCCGCAGCAGCTGAGGTTGCGGAGCCACCCGCGGCGGAAACGGATCTGGGAGCCGCCGAAGCCGACATCCCGGCGGATGCATCGCCCACACTGCTGTTGCCCCGCCAGCAACCGTTCCCGCTGGCAGGTGGCCTCATCTCGGCATTGCTCATCCTGCTTGCCGCGATGGCTTTCTTCACCTACCGCCTGCGCACCCAAACTGCCGGAATCGGCAGGCCCCCAGTCAGCGCACAGAGCTCTCCGCCGGCGGCCGCCGCGATCACGGCTCCCAAGCCGGAGATTGCATTCGATCCCCAGGCAAGCGCGCAGAAAACCGACGCAGCCTTCGGTGTGAACATCGTCCTGAAAAACGCCAAGGACATCCTCTCGGTGCCGCTGCGGATTCACTACGATCCGCAGAAATTGCGGGTGGTCACGGTTGCAAGCGGAGGGCTGTTCGATCGCGCCGGCCAGCCCGGCACGCTGGATCGCCGTGTGGATTCGGCCGCCGGCACCATCGATGTCACCGTCTCGCGGACGTTGTCCACGCCGGGTATCTCCGATAGCGGTGCGCTGGTAACGTTGACCTTCGTCCCCAAAGCCGCCGGGCATTCGCAGCTTCAACTGGAGCCCGTCGAGCTCCACGATTCTTTCAACCATGTAACTCTGCTCCCAGCCGCCGAGACTCCGATGGATGTTTCGTCTGCTTCTACCAAACCGGCCAAACCGGCGACGGCTCCAGCCGATTCCGCCAACGGGAAAAAGGAGCTGTCAACCCCGGCTGCTGCCCCGGCCGCAAAGCCCGCTCCGCAGCCAGTGGCCGAATCCAAGGCGCCCGACAGCCCTGCCGCGAAATCCTCCAGCGAGGCGCCGGAAGCACCGAAACAGGAGACAGGAGCTCTCATCATGCAAGGAGTTCCTCCGGGATCGGAGGTCTGGCTCGACAATCAGCCGTTTACCGCCACCGCGTCCACTGGCAAGGTGGCGATTCGCAATGTTCCGGCCGGAAGCCATCATCTGCGCATGTCGTTAAACAATTATCAGTACTACGACAAGCTCATCGACCTGAAACCGGGCGAGGTCTTCAACATAGAGCCTCAAGCCAACAACCTTCCGGCGCGCTAAAAAAAAGAGCAGGAGCCTTGGCTCCTGCCCGCGTACCCGAATCAAGCCGTTCTTAGTCGTAGTATTCCAAACCGAGGTGGGTGATCAGCTCCTCGCCTTTGATGTGGCGCAGGGTGTTCTTCATCTTCATCAGCTGAATGAACAGATCGTGCTCGGGATACAGCCCCGGAGCGGTCATCGGCGACTTGAAGTAGAAGCTCATCCACTCCTGTATCCCGATTCCCTGCAGCTGGTTGCAGCGCGCCGCCAAGTCAAGGAACAGCACGATATCCAGCGCCAGCGGGGCCGCCAGAATCGAGTCGCGGCAGAGGAAATCCACCTTGATCTGCATCGGATAGCCCATCCACCCGAAGATGTCGATGTTGTCCCAGCCTTCTTTGTTATCACCGCGCGGCGGGTAATAGTTGATGCGAACCTTGTGGAAGATATCGCCGTACAGCTCGGGATACAGCTTGGGCTGCAGAATCTCATCCAGAACGCTCAGCTTGCTCTCTTCCTTGGTCTTGAACGAACCGGGATCTTCCAGCACTTCGCCGTCGCGGTTTCCCAGAATGTTGGTGGAGAACCACCCGCTCAGCCCCAGCATCCGGGCCTTGAAGCCAGGCGCCAGAATCGTCTTCATCAGCGTCTGCCCGGTCTTGAAGTCCTTGCCGCAGATCGGCGCATTGTTCCTGCGCGACAGCTCCTGCATCACCGGCAGATCCACCGAAAGATTCGGCGCGCCGTTGGCATACGCAACCCCCTCCTGCAGCGCCGCATAGGCATAAATCTGCGAGGGCGAGATGTTGGCGTCATTGGCCTTCATTCCTGCCTCGAAGGCCTCCACCGAGACATGCACATCGCTCGCCGTCTGGTAGCTCTCCGTCGAGCCGCACCAGATCATTACCAGCCGGTCGCATCCGTTTTCTTTCTTGAAGCGGCGGATATCTTCGCGAAGCTGGTTGGCCAGGTCGAGCTTGTCCTTGCCCTTCTTCACGTTCGGCCCATCCAGCAGCTTCACATAGCTCTTGTCGAAGACCGCCGGCATCGGCTTGATGGTCTCCAGAAACGGCTTGAGCTGCGCCAGATGCTGCGGATTGAGCACCTGTGCGTGGGCTGCCGCTTCATAGGCGCTATCGGTAAAGATGTCCCAGCCGCCAAATACAAGGTCATTGAGGTCGGCCAGCGGCAGAAAGTCCTTAATCAGAGGCGAGCGGCCATCGGTGCGCTTGCCCAGCCGGATGGTCCCCATTTGCGTCAGCGAACCAATCGGCTTCGAAATGCCTTTGCGCACAGCCTCAACGCCGGCCATGAACGTGGTCGCCACCGCGCCCATGCCAACGACTAAGATTCCAAGCTTGCCCTTGGCTGGGGAAATGGTTGCGGGAATCGCAGCGGAACTTTCAGCAGGAGTGTTTTTTTGCCCTGTCGGCATTCGGTATGAATCACTTCCTTATAGAGTCAACATCATTACCACAAACAACTTATGCTCTCTCCTGCGCTGCCCCTTTGGCAAACCCGTTCTACCCTGTGGGGCAACCCGGCAGTCGAATGGCGTCGAATCGAGGGTCAAGATGCGCTTTTCCACAGGGAATTGTGACCAAATCGCCATCGAGCGGGAAAACCACGCAATCCTGCTTGCTTACCCGTTCCCGATAGTGAGCGACATGGCGATGATCCGACAACTACCTTGCCTTTGAATTGAAGTGTCATCTTGAGCGAAGCGAAAGACCCCTAGGCAGCCCAAATAAGCTGTGCTGCACCGAGGTCACTTCCGCCAGTGATCTCTCGCCAACGAGTCTGAGGTCGCCAAACTAGTGAGTGCCTTGGCGATTTACCGCTCACGATCCAGTGTTGAACGCAGGATTACCTTACGGCGGTCTCGATAGCAGCCTGACCCTCGGCTGGAGTTATCGCACCTCTGCTGACCATTGTGGAGATGACCGCGTCACGGCGCTCTCTAGCCTTATCGGGATGTGTGGTCGGCGAGCACACCGATGGATGTAGCAACATTCCAGCCAGCATCGCCGCTTGAGCTACATCTAGTTCTGAGGAACTTTTGGCGTAATAGTGCTGAGAAGCGTTCTCAATTCCAAACACGCCGTCACCAAAGTATGCCCGGTTGAGGTAGATCGCAAGAATCTGCTCGGACGTAAACCGTCGCTGAATTTGGAGGGATGCCTTGAATTCGAGAATCTGCCGGGAGAGCGACTGCGTCTGGTTCTTGTAATTGCAGAACATTTGTAGAGTTATCCGGCGAGAAAGAATATGGTCGTCACCTTCGGCTGCCCTAGTCGCCCTCTCCACGTTCTGTCCAAGGCGGTTGTACGGGATCACTGTGATAGACGTTGCAGCGCAGTCGTATGTAGTTGTCGTTGTATTTGAAGGAGCGAAGCTATCGAGGCCAGCGAAGTTCGGGATGTCAGCCGAGTAAAAGTAGAACAGACAGAAGCCGACGACAGCTAATAGAAAGCACAGCAGTGCCAAGCCGAGCAGCGCCTTCAAGAGGAATCTCATATTCGCCTCGACTGCGTTAAGTCACCTGCATGAAACTGAGGTAAGCCACAACAGCCTCACAGTTTACGCCAAACAGATGGAAGCGGTGATCGATAGGTGGCGACAGCAGGCCTAGGCACTCACTATCCGAATCAGAAACCATCTTGCACTCGGAGAATGGCCGCGCAGATGAGAAAATGCAGGCAGCGCGCCGCAGTACGTTCTAACGAGGCCCCATGCCGACTGCCGCATCCTCCCGAACCCCGCTCACGCCCGGAGAACTCGTAGCCCAGCACCCGGTCACCGCCTATACGCTCACGCCGCAGCAGATGCAACGCTCCATAGGCCTGCACCGCGCCGGACTCGTGCTCTCGTTCGGCGTCCACATTCTTCGGCTTCGCGGTCCTAGCCGCGCTCATCGCCGTTCGCTTCGGGCCCAAGCTGCAGCGCGTAGTGGAGAGCATTTCTAATAAACGCCTTCTGCAGGCCGCCATCTTCGTCCCTGCCCTGCTGTTCACACTATTCCGTCTTCCAGCTGCCGCTTGAAATCTACGGCCACCACATCTCGCTCGCCTACGGACTCAGCGTGCAGGGCTGGCTCTCCTGGCTGGCCGACCTCGCCAAGTCCGAGCTCCTCACCGCCATCTTTGCCACGCTCACTCTGTGGGGGCTCTACACACTCATCCGCCGCTCGCCGCGCCGCTGGTGGTTCTACGCGTGGCTCCTCACCCTGCCCATCATGGCCGGCATGGTCTTTGTTTCGCCCATCCTCATCGACCCGCTCTTCAACCGCTTCGAGCCCCTCGCCAACACCAATCCCCAACTCACCGCCCAGCTCGGCAGCCTTGCCCACTCCGCCGGGCTGGACATTCCCCCATCGCGCATCTTCCTCATGCGCGCCAGCGACAAGGTGACCACCTACAACGCCTACGTGACCGGCTTCGGCGCCACCAAACGCATTGTCGTGTGGGACACCACCGCGCGCGACCTCACCCTGCCACAAATCCTGTTCGTCTTCGGACATGAGATGGGCCACTACCAGCTCCATCACATCTATCTTGGCCTGGCCTATAGCGCCCTGCTCGCCTTCGCCGGATTCTGGCTCCTGCAGCGCCTCGCCGAATCCGCGCTCCGCCGCTATGGCCCGCACTGGGGACTGCGCGGCGTCGAGTTAAGTTCTCTGAGCGACTGGGCCTCGCTGCCGCTGCTGGCCTTGATCGCATCGCTGCTTTTGTTCCTCGGCACCCCGCTTGCCAGCGCCTTCAGCCGCTGGGAGGAGCACCAGGCCGATGTCTATGGCCTCGCCATCACGCGCCATGTTTTCAAGGACGCAACGCCAGACGCCGGTCAGGTTGCGGCCCAGGCCTTTCAACTGCTCGGCGAGAAATCTTACTCCTACCCCAATCCCTCGCCCCTGCTCGTCTTCTGGAGCTATTCCCACCCGCCCATTGCCCAGCGAATCCGCTTCGCCCTATCCGGCAAATAAACAAAACGATTACGGAAGTGCACTGCCCTGTTGTCGGAACAGATTTCTCAAAGCAATTAATTTTCTATGCAATCCGCAATACTAAGGGCATACTACTATTGATATTTTCTCTTGGATTTGAGAGAGGAGCTTGCACGTGGGCCAATTCAGCCACATGCGCCGCTTTATCCGGCAGCACCAGACGGCCGTTCTCGAAAGGGAGCTGGTCGCGGCCTGCAGCCGGCGTCTCTCGCTGGGTGTGCGCTCCGCGCTGCCTTCCGCGCTCGACGCCGTCGAGGGACTTTTCCTCGCCACAATCCTCTCCACCTTCTTCTGGAGCCTGCTGATCTTCATCGCCCACCGGAGCTAGCTCCCGCGCGGCATTTGCTCTTTCCTTAACCTGTTCGTTCCCTTCTACTCCAGCCCAAATTCCTTCCACCGCTTCGAGACTCGCTCCTTCACCTCGGCGCTCATCTCCACTTCGTCCGGCCACGGACGGTCGAATCCCTCGGTCGCCCACTTGCGCGTTGCGTCAATGCCCATCTTGCTGCCAAAGTTCGGCAGCCGCGAGGCGTGGTCCAGCGAATCCACCGGCCCCAGCGTGAACTGAATATCGCGCTCCGGATCGATGTTGTTCAGCGTTCGCAGAGTCACCTCGCGCAGGTCATGCACGTCGCAATCCTCGTCCACCACCACAATGCACTTGGTAAACATCGCCTGCCCCAGCGACCAGATCGCGTTCATCACCTTGCGCGCCTGACCAGGGAACGATTTGCGGATCGAAAGAATCATCAGGTTGTGCGCCACGCCCTCCGGCGGCAGATGGAAATCCACCAGCTCCGGAATCATCATCTTCGCCGCCGGCAAAAAGATCCGCTCCACCGCCAGCGCCATCCACGCATCCTCTTGCGGAGGCTTGCCCACAATCGTCGTCGCGTAAATCGGATTCTTGCGGTGCGTGATGCACTGCACCTTGAACACCGGGTACAAATCCTCCAATGAGTAAAACCCGGTGTGGTCGCCGAACGGTCCTTCCACCTTCAGTTCGCCGATGTCCACCGTCCCTTCCAGCACAATCTCCGCGCTGGCCGGAACCTCCAGGTCCACCGTCTCGCACTTCACCACCTCGATCGGCTTGCCCCGCAAAAACCCGGCGATCATGTACTCTTCAATGTCCGGAGGCGCCGGCACAATGGCCGAAAACGTCAGCGCCGGATCGGTCCCAATGGCCACGGCAACTTCCATCTTCCCGCTCACCGGCTTGCCCGTAATGGCCACGCTAGCCCCGCCGCTGCGCGCCATAATGTCCACCGACGAAGTCTTGCCCAGCGTTGTCTTGGCTGGTCCAGTCCCCTCGGCCACCGCCGCCCGCATCCGCTCGCGATGATGCTCGGCCGCGTTCTTGTGCCGCTGCCAGTGCATGCCCGTCGTGGTCGCGTCATACACGTGCATGCGATACATCCCAACGTTGCGCTTCCCCGTCCGCGGATCGCGCGTCATCACGCACGGCAGGGTGATAAAACGCCCGCCATCCTGCGGCCAGCACTGCAGAATGGGAAAATCCAGCAGCGAAAAATTGTCGCGCTTGATCACTTCCTTGCACGGCCCCGTCTTTACCCGCGTGGGAAACATATTCCCCAGGTCGGCCAGCATGGGCAGCATCTTGAGCTTTTCCAGCAGCCCCTGCGGAGTCTTCACGTCCATCATCTGGTGAATCCGCGCGGCGATCTCGTCCAGCGACTTCGATCCCAGCGCCAGGTTCATCCGCCGCTCCGAGCCAAACTGGTTGATGAAGATCTTGTGTCCCGGATGCCCCTTCACCTTCTCAAACAGCAGCGCCGGACCGCCCGGCCCCCGGCCGTTCTTCGCGCCCCACTTGGAAACCCGGTCGGCAATCTCGGTCACTTCCAGAATCGGATCGACCTCGGCGGTGATCCGCTTCAACTCGCCCGCCTTCTCCAGCGCCGCTATCCACTCACGCAAATCGTTATAGGCCACAGGAACTCCATTCAGCGCAGATCGCAAAAATGATTATAGAGGCAGGGCGGCCTCTATTTTAGGAAGTGTCATTCTGAGCCAGCGAAGAATCCCAGCGTCGCGCAAATATCCCGTGCTGCTCCAATGTCACTTCTACCATTGGTGTGCCAAAGCTACTGATCGCTCCGCACCTTCACCAGACGGAAACCTACTTGCTTTTGGGTTCGCTCTTCTGGGTTGACGGTTCGGAGTCGGCATCCAGCATCTCTTTTGCCAACCGACGATCCTCTTCCACCGGACGCTGAAGCTCGTATTTTCCGCTGCCCTGTTCGGGCCGTAGCAGGGTCAGCATTCCGTATCCATTCAACAGGCTGGGCAGGGGCACCTCGTCCACACGAATGTAATACTCTTTGTCTTTTTGGACATCGAGATAGATCGGCGACCCATTGTCATCCGCCTGGATCTTGTGCATTCCCGGACGCAGTCGCAGGCTGCAATGGCGTCCGTTCGCGAGATTGACGATCCCCACGTTATCCACGAAGATCGAATTGAACAAGGGAAGATACGCAATTTGCCGCGGCCGATAAATCTTCACGTGTCCAAATTCGTCATACGGAAGACTAGCCAAACTGGCCACAGACGCGGGTTCGCCCTTTCGGGCTGACGACTCCACCATTGCGGCAATGATCGGCTCCGGAACATTGGCCTCCCTTAATTTTGTCAGTGAAGCCGCCGACGTATTGAAGTTCGTCTCCGAGGACCTGATCTCGGCGACCACCGTTTCCGTTGATATCCCCGTTTTCACGAGCTCCACCACATCTTGATTATGAAGCGCAGTGCTGATGGCAACACTCTGACATCGAACAAGCGGCGTAAGTACAACGCCAAAGCAAACCGCTGCCAGCAGGCACAGCTTCACCTTGGACCAGACTTCGAATGCCATCTGCAATATCCCTCTGTAAAGCTGAATAGCCGCATCCTACTACTCAGGTATCGGCGTGGCAATCATGCTGTCGCGGAAATCGGAGAACTAAAAAAGACGCGGATCGCTCCGCGCCTCTCAATTCCCTCCCGCAATTACTTACCTGTACTCTTCCATAATCTCGTCCAGAACTTCCTTCGGCGGTCTGGTCATCTCCTGCGGCAACGTTGCCAGCGGACGGTCCACCAGATTCAGCAGGTCTGTAAAGCTCGGCTGATCCGGGTTGAGATAGAACAATCCGGTCAGCACTTCGTCGTGCTCGCGAGCCTCCGCAAGGCGCTGCAGAGCCTCGATCCGGTTCGTCGGATTGAAGTCCTCCTCCAGCTTTACCAGGTGCATCTTCGAGCCGTCGTGCATTTCGATTTCAACACTGGTGCCCGGTTCGTACTCCACGTCGATCTCCTCGAACGAGGCAACAAAGTTAATGTCCTGCAGAGGCTCTTCGTGGTCCTTCACAAACTTGTAGCTGCGCGTGGAACCCTCGTGGTCGTTGAACGTCACGCACGGAGAAATCACATCCAGCAGCACCGTCCCATTGTGCGCAATCGCCGCCTTCAGCAGCGTCAGCAGCTGCTTCTTGTCGCCGGAAAAGCTCCTTGCAACAAATGTCGCGCCCAGCTCAATCGCCAGCGCGCAGGTGTCGATTCCCTGCAGCTTGTTTACCAAGCCGCCCTTGAGCGTTGAACCGATATCCGCCGTCGCCGAAAACTGTCCCTTCGTCAGCCCATACACGCCGTTGTCTTCGATGATGTAAATCATCGGAATATTCCGCCGCATCAGGTGCGCAAACTGTCCCATGCCAATCGAAGCCGTGTCGCCGTCGCCGCTCACGCCGATGTACATCAGCTTGTGATTGCCAACCGCCGCGCCGGTGGCAATGGCGGGCATACGCCCATGCACGGAGTTAAAGCTGTGCGAGCGGCCCATGAAATACGCCGGGCTCTTCGAGGAGCAGCCGATGCCGCTCACCTTGGCAACCTGCTCCGGCTCAATGCCCATCTCGTAAAACGCGTCGATGATGCGCTCGGAAATCGCGTTGTGCCCGCATCCGGCGCACAGCGTGGACTTGCCTCCGCGATAATCCAGCACGGTCAGTCCGATGCGGTTGGTCTTCGGGGCCGGCGGCTTCGGTGTGGTGGCCATTACTTCTGCTCCTGTAAAACGTTGGTGGCCCATATCTGCCCGTCTTTGGCAGATGTGGGAGAGCCATCATTCTCCTGCGAAACAATACTGTCGGTTACAAAGCGCGAATCCAGCGGGTGTCCGCTGTAGTGGCGAACGCCGCGCAGCTTCACTACCGCGGCAGTCGAAATATCCATCTTGATCAGCTGCTGCATCTGCCCGTCGCGGTTCTGCTCCACCACATAAACGCGCTCGTGCTGTGCGATGAATTCCTCCACCGCCGCAGAGAACGGATAGGCCCGCAGCCGCAGATAATCGGCCGCCATTCCCTGCTCCGCGCGCAACTGGTCCAGGCTCTCCACCACCGCCCAGTGCGACGATCCAAAGGCGATGATGCCCACCTTGGCGCCCGGCTCGCGGTGCTCCAGCACCGGCGCCGGAACCAGGCCGCGCGCCGTCTCCCACTTGCGATTCAGCCTGTCCATGTTTTTAAAGTAGTCGTCCGGACGCTCGGAGTACTGCGCCTGCTCGTTGTGTCCGCTGCCGCGCGCAAACCACGCCGCATTGGGATGCTCGGTGCCGGGCAGTGTGCGATAGCCCACGCCGTCGCCGTCCACGTCCTTGTAGCGCGCAAAACTTCCCAACCGCTCGATGTCTTCCTTGCTCAGAACCTTGCCGCGGTTCAGCGGAGCCTCCGGATAGGGGAACGGATCGCTGACCCAGTGGTTCATCCCCAGGTCCAGGTCGCTCATCACAAACACCGGAGTCTGCAACTGCTCGGCCACGTCAAAGGCCACCCCGGCAAACTCGAAGCACTCGGCCATCGTGGCCGGCAGCAGCATCGGATGCTTGGTGTCGCCGTGCGAAAGAAACGCCGTCGAAAGCAGGTCGCTCTGCGCGGTGCGCGTCGGCAGCCCGGTCGATGGTCCAACCCGCTGCACGTCCCAGATCACCGCCGGAATCTCCACGTAGTAGCCCAGCCCGGTGAACTCGCCCATCAGCGAGATTCCCGGCCCCGAAGTCGAGGTCATGGCGCGCGCGCCCACCCAGCTGGCGCCCAGCACCATGCCGATTGCGGCCAGCTCATCCTCGGCCTGTACCACTGCAAACGTCGCCTTGCCGTCGGCATCCACGCGGTACTGCCGCAGATATTCGGCCAGCGTCTCGATCAGCGAGGAGGACGGCGTAATCGGATACCAGGGCACCACCGTCACTCCGGCAAACAGCGCACCCAGCGCCGCCGCCGAGTTGCCGTCGATGATGATCTTGCCCGCCGTCTGGTTCATGCGCTCCACCTTGAAACGGGAGCGCGCAAAGTTCGCGGAGGCATACTCATATCCGGCGCG
Source organism: uncultured Acidobacteriota bacterium (assembly GCA_963742165.1). Classification (GTDB taxonomy): domain Bacteria; phylum Acidobacteriota; class Terriglobia; order Terriglobales; family Acidobacteriaceae; genus TOLSYN. The sequence continues at coordinate 417,703 of CAVUKX010000009.1, forward strand.
CGCCGCGGCCACGTTTACCTCGGTCGCCCGCTTCTTGCCCCGGAACTGCGTGCCGATGGCTTTTTCCACCTCGGCCAGATCCAGCGAAAGCAGGTGCGCCATCGCGCCCACATACACCATGTTGCGCAGCAGCTTTTTCAGCTTCGGCTCGGGAGCGATCGGCGCCGCCAGCTTGTCGTAGGGCACCGCAAAAAACTCCACGTCGTCGCGCAAACCTTGCAGCTTGAGCGGCTCGTCAAACAGCACCACCGCGCCCGATTTCAGCGCGTGAACGTCCTCGGCGGCAGATTCCGCGTTCATGGCGATCAGCAGCTCGGAATCGCGCTTGCTCGCCTCATAGCCGTCCTTGCTCACGCGAATCGTGAACCACGTCGGAAGCCCCGCAATGTTGGAGGGAAACAGGTTCTTGCTGCTCACCGGAACGCCCATCTGGAAGATGGTGCGCATCAGAACGGAATTGGCCGATTGCGAGCCGGAACCGTTCACCGTGGCAATCTGGATACTGAAGTTATTGACGACCAGCTCGCGATCATGGCGGCGGTCAGAGCCCTGTTCCAGGGCAACATCGGGACTTGGCATTCAAAGGCCATCCTATCGGGGACGCGCATCTGCACGGATTGCGCCGTGTCCCCCGCATTCCATTATACGGCAGCCGTCAACCATGCCTCTGCTCCGCGCAATGGACTGCAAACCTATGCATCCAATTGCAATTGTGGAGCTCTGACCGGCTCTGGAATACCTTCCTAGCCGTCCAAACATAAGCTCCTTTGCCTGGTCCGTCCGGGACTTTAGTCACACTTCCCCGTTGCAACCGCGCGCAGTGCAAAAGAAAAACGCGCGGCCATTACGCCGCGCGTTCCTGACTACACTTCCGGGGCTGGTGTTTTTGTCTCTCGCCTACACCTCGCGGAAGAACTGCGCCATCTTCCTGAACTTCTCATAGCGTTCATCCACGAGCTGCTGCGGGCTCAGCTGCTTCAGCTCCGCCAGGCTGGCCGATAGCACCTGGTCCATGTTCTCCGCCATCTGCGCGTGGTCGGTGTGGGCTCCATCCCCAGGCTCGGGGATAATCGCGTCCACAATGCCGAAGCCGATCAGGTCCGGGGCCGTGATGTGCATCGCCTCGGCCGCCAGGTTGCGCTTGGTAGCGTCGCGCCACATGATCGAGGCGCATCCCTCCGGCGAGATCACCGAATAGATGCTGTTTTCCAGCATGTAAACCCGGTTGCCCACCGCAATCGCCAGTGCGCCGCCCGAGCCGCCCTCGCCGGTCACCGTCACCAGGATCGGCACCTTCAGGCGCGACATCTCGCGCAGGTTATAGGCAATCGCCTCGCCCTGTCCGCGCTCCTCGGCGCCCAGTCCGGGGTAAGCTCCCGGCGTATCGATAAAGGTGAAAATCGGACGCCCGAACTTTTCCGCCATCTGCATGGCGCGGATTGCCTTGCGGTAGCCCTCCGGGTTCGGCATGCCAAAGTTGCGATACACCTTCTGCTTGGTGTCGCGTCCCTTCTGCGTGCCCACCACCAGCACCTCTTCGCCGTGGAAGCGCGCCATGCCGCAGATCATCGCGGGGTCGTCACCGTAGGCGCGGTCGCCGTGAATCTCGGAAAAGTCGGTGAACAGGTGCTGCACGTAATCCAGCGTGTAGGGGCGGTTGGGATGACGCGCCAGCTCGGTGCGCTGCCATGCATTCGGCTTGGTTGGGCCCTGCTTGCGGAGCTCATCCACCCGGTCGTGGATCTCCCGAAGCTGCTTTCGCGCTTCGTCGCTGGTTCCGCCAACCAGTTCCAGTTGCGCGATCTGCCGTTCAATCTGCTCCAGTTCCTCGTCTGCCTTGAGTCCAGAATCCATCTTCGCCCTCTCTCCTAGTCGATAATCTTAACTGAGTCGGCACCGCACAACTCACCTACGCTCTTCACAAACGACCGGTCTGCCGACACATTATATCCTTCAGCTTCCATTACCACGACATATTCGCCCGGACGGACCAAATCAAACAGCACCCGGGCATCGCCCTTGCTCCGGGTAAAGATACCATGCAACGCGTCCACCGTCTCCGGCCGCGCCTCCTCCAGCCGGATCGTGATCCGCACCGAGCGCGGCAGCTTTACCTTGGCTTCGTCCAGCGGCGTAATTTCGTTGATGAACAGCTTCGGCGAGGCGTCCTCCTCCACCCGCACCGCCGCCTTCACCAGCACCGGAACCTCCAGCTTCACCTTTTCCGACAGCCGCTTGTAGGCCTCCGGAAACACCGCCGCCTCCACTCGGCCGTGCATGTCTTCCAGCACCAGCCCGGCCATCAGGTCGCCCTTGCGAGTTTTGGCTACGCGAACTCCCGTAATCAGCCCGGCCACCGCGATGTCCTCGTTCTTGGCCGTCGAACGCTTCATGGCCAGCACGTCGCTGCTCTTGAGGGCGTGCAGGTCCTCGATCTTCTCCTGGTATTTTTCCAGCGGATGCCCGGTGATCCAGAAGCCCAGAATCTCCTTTTCGTTGGCCAGCCGCACCGTCTCGTCCCAGTCGGGGACATTCGGCAGGCGGTCGGCCGCCCCAGCCGCCGGGCTTGCCTCCTCGAAGATGCCGAACAATCCGTGCTGCCCCGCGTCGCGGTCGCGAGCCGTCTTCTGCGCCTGCTCCATCGCCTTGTCCAGCGCCGTCATCACCTGCGCGCGCCGAGCGCCCGCGGCCGGCAGCGCAGCGTTACCCGACCCGAGTGAGTCCATCGCCCCGCTCTTGATCAGCGACTCCAGCACGCGTTTGTTCAGCATCCGCAAATCCACCCGCTCGCAGAAATCGTAGATCCCCTTGAACGGCCCCGTGCGCCGTGCCTCCACAATCGAGGTAATGGCATTGGAACCCACGTTCTTTACCGCCGACAAGCCAAAGCGGATCTTGGAACCCTCCGGCGCAAGGATCGGCGTAAAGTTTGCCGCCGACTCGTGCACATCCGGGGCCAGCACCTCGATTCCCATCTCGCGCGACTCGCCGATGTACTTCACCACGTCCTCGGTCTTGCCCGTCACCGAGGTCAGCAAGGCCGCCATGAACTCCACCGGATAGTGCGTCTTGAGATACGCCGTGTGGTAGGCCACCAGGGCATAGGCCGCCGCGTGCGACTTGTTGAATCCGTACCCCGCAAACTCGGCCATCAGGTCGAAGATGCGTCCCGCCTTTTCCGCCGGAAACTTCCGCTCCGTGGCGCCCTGCATAAAGCGCTCGCGCTGCTGGGCCATCTCCTCTTCCTTCTTTTTGCCCATGGCGCGGCGCAGCAGGTCGGCCTCGCCCAGCGAGTAGCCGGCGAGCACGTTGGCGATCTGCATCACCTGTTCCTGGTAGACGATGACGCCGAGGGTCTCCTTGAGAACCCGCTCCAGCTCCGGCAGCATGTAGTCCACCTTCTTGCGCTCCCACTTGCGGTCGATGAAGTCGTCGATCATACCGCCCTGGATCGGTCCCGGCCGGTACAGAGCGTTCAACGCCGTCAGGTCCTCCACGGTCGTCGGCTGGTAGCGGCGCAGCACGTCGCGCATCCCGTCGGATTCAAACTGGAAAACCCCGGAGGTCTGTCCCTTGTGGAAGACCTTCTCGTAGGTTTCCTCATCCTCCAGCGAAATCTTCTCCATCTCCACCGTCTCGCCGCGCGTCATCTTGATCAGCTTCAGGCAGTCGTCGATGATGGTCAGCGTGGTGAGGCCCAGGAAGTCCATCTTCAGCAGGCCCATCTTCTCCACGGCCGTCATGTCATAGGCGGTGACGATTTCATCGTTCTTCGTCTTGTACAGCGGCACCAGTTCGTCCAGCGGCCCAGGCGCAATCACCACCGCGCTGGCGTGCACGCCGGAGTTGCGCACCATCCCTTCCAGCTTCTTCGCCGTGTCCACCAGGTTGCGGATCGCCGGATCGTTGGTGTACACGTCCTGGAAGGCCTGCACCTCCGCCATGGCCTTGTCGATGGTCATCCCCGGCGTCCCCGGAATCATCTTGGCGATGCGGTCCACCTCGGCGTAAGGCATGTCCAGCACGCGCCCGGTGTCCTTGATCGCCGCCTTGGCCGCCAGCGTGCCGAAGGTGATGATCTGCGCCACCTGCTCGCGTCCGTATTTTTCGGTCACGTAATGAATGACCTCGCCGCGCCGGTTCATGCAGAAGTCCACGTCGATATCGGGCATGGAAACGCGCTCGGGATTCAGGAAGCGCTCAAACAGCAGCTCGTACTGGATCGGGTCCACATCGGTGATGCCCATCGCATAACCCACCAGCGAACCGGCCGCCGAGCCGCGCCCCGGACCCACCGGAATCCCGTTCTCCCTGGCATAGCGGATAAAGTCCCACACGATCAGGAAGTATCCCGGAAACTTCATCTGCTTGATGATGCCGATCTCGCGGTTTAATCGCTCTTCGTACTCGGCAAAGCTGTGGCGCAGTTTGCCCTGCGCCTGCAGCCCTTTCAGCAGATTCATGCGCCGGGCCATGCCCTCGCGCGCGATCCGCTCGAAGTAGCTGTCGATGGTTTCGCCCTCGGGCACCTCGAACTTGGGGAACGGATTCTCGATCTTGGCCAGCTTCAGATTGCAGCGCTCGGCAATCCCCATCGTGCGCTGCAGCACCTGCTCGTATCCCAGGAAGACCTTGCCCATCTCCTCGGCGCTCTTCACGAAGAACTGGTTGGTCTGGAACTTCATGCGGTTGGGATCGGCAATCGATTTGCCCGTCTGGATGCAGATCATCGCGTCCTGCGCCAGGCAGTCGTCCTCGCAGATGTAGTGGCTGTCGTTGGTCGCCACCATCGGAATTGCCAGGTCCTGCTCCAGCCGGAAGAGGTCCTTCTGAATCCGCTTCTCTTCCTCCAGCCCCTGGTCCTGAATCTCCAGAAAGAAATTTCCCCGCCCAAAAATATCTTCCAGAGTCTTGGCCGCCGTGCGCGCCGCCTCGTACTTGCCCTCCGTCAGCCGCTCCGCTACCTCGCCCTTCAAGCAAGCCGAGAGCCCGATCAGCCCTTCGCTGTGTTCGGCCAGATAGCGTTTGCTGACCCGCGGCTTGTAATAAAAGCCGTGCAGCGAAGCCTCCGAGCAGATTTTGGTCAGGTTCTTGTAGCCGGTCTCATTTTCGGCCAGCACAATCAGGTGGTTGTAGCTGTCTCCCTGCGGCTCCGCCCGGTGGTCTTCCTTCTTGCAGACGTACAGTTCGCAGCCCAGGATCGGCTTGATCCCCGCGTCTTTGGCGTCGTTGAAGAAATGCACCGCGCCGAAGATGTTGCCGTGATCGGTCATGGCAACCGCCGGCATCTTCAGTTCCTTGGCGCGCTTGCACAGCACCTTGGTGTCGCAGGCGCCGTCCAGCATGGAGTAGTCGGTGTGAAGATGGAGATGAACAAACTCGGAAGACATGGCTAGGGCCGATTGTACCGCTGAGCCCGCAGGTTCACATCAATCCCGATGAGGAAAATCTCCGGACCGCTGGATTCAGCCACTTTCCGCGGCAAAATCGCCTGTCCGTCCCGTAGCACGCGGAATACCATTGCGGCCTCCGCATCTAACTCGAACATATCGCGGCAGATTCATTTTTGTTAGGTATCGAACCTTTCCCCGCCGCCGCGAATCTAAGTACGTGATGCCGGTACTTGCCAACAGGTACCAGGACCGGGGTCAGGAGGTTAGCGATGTTCGGCTTCGACAAGCTATTTCGGTTGCTGGCATAAGAACTACAGCTTTCCCATCACCGCTAAAAAAGGGACTGCTCCTTATTGCGAGGCCGCGCGCGTTACAGGCACCTACGTCGTCTGCCTCGATTGCGGCAAGGAGTTTCCCTACGACTGGAATGCGATGAAAGTGCTCACCTCCGAGCGCGGCATTGCCGAAGGCACGCTCACTGCCGCCGGAACGGCCAACGGTTTCGTCAAAGCCGCTTGAGCCGACGCCGGCCATTCGGGAGCTGCCGACTCGGGCAACTCCCTATGCATCGGCGGCCGGCACAGCACCCTGCCCATCACACACTCCGCATCCCAGGCGGGGTAGGAAGCTGGCAAGTTTGTCTCAATCCCCATACCTGCGCACCACTTCGTCCGTCCGTATGCCCGTGATCGAGATGCGCAAACTGGTTTATTGTTAAGGTATTAGATACAGTGCAGAGTTAACCGTTATGACACTCTTGCGACCCGGCGGGCTCGCCTATTTTGCGTGATGCCGGGCGGCGTGCGCCCGCAGTTCGGCAACAATCTCATGCGCGGCCTGGGTAGCGCGCTGGAAATCTCCCGGCGGAAAGCTGATCGCTCCCACCCGCGCATGGCCGCCGCCGCCGTAGCGCTCGCAGATCTTCGCCAGGTTGATCATGTTCTCGGCGTCGGTCCACGGGTTGGAACCTACCGAGATCTTCACCCGGAAGCTGCTCTTGCTCAACCCCACGCTGTACACGCTCTCCGGATGCAGATAGTAGGGGATGAACTTGTTGTAGCCTTCCAGGTCGTATCCGGTCACGTCGAAAAAGATCGTCTGGCCGGTGCACTCGCTGTGCTTGCGGATGATCTCGATGGAGCGCTGATGCCGCTCCAGCAGCGGCGAGATCTGGCTGGCGACAAAGGGCGTGGCAACAATTTCCGCCAGCGGTTTATAGGCCAGCAGTTCGATCAACCGGGGAATATATGCGGCGTCCTGGTTGGCTTCCATGGTCATGGTGAGGCGCATCGCCGGCTCCTGCATCGCCACGGCAACCTCGGCGCTCTCATAGGCTGCGCCGTCCACGATGTCGGCCCACTCCACCAGTTCGGCCACCGGCTCTACGTCAAAGCCGAAGCGGCTCTGCGCAATGGTCGCCAGAAACTTGGTGCATGATTTGAAGGCGGGATCGAAGAACTTGGTGTTCGACTCCTCGCGCTCGAAGTGCTCCTGGTCTTCTTCGTTAAGAAACGCGCTCTGATGATGATCGAACCACCAGGTCAGCTTCTCCGAGGCGAGATACTTGAAATCGACGATGGCGTTTTCGTCCCCGGTGAACTCGCCCAGGTCGAAGAGCGCTCCGGCGCGGTGCAGCAATCCCTGGTATTGAAACTCCGCGTGCTTCCGTATGCGCTCGCGGTAAAAGCGCGTAAACAGCGAGGCCGAGCAGGCTCCATCAAAACACTTGTCGTGATAAAAAACCTTGACGATCAATGGTTCCCTTTCTACGCCCTGCCGGGGAGTCAACGCGCTGAGCGCTGGCCTGGCTTCTTCTTCTGGCACTCGCTGCAGAGGCCGTAAACCTGAAAGGTGTGGCTGGTGGTGACGTAGCGGTGTTTGCGGCCGATCTCTTTTTCCACCTTCTCGATCTCCGGAGAGAAAAACTCCACCGAGCTGCCGCATTCGGTGCAGACCATGTGGTGATGGCTGCGCCGGTTGTACTGGTGCTCGTAGCGGGTGACGCCGTCGTGGAAGGCGACCTCGCTGGCCAGGCCGCAGTCGGCAAAAAGTTTCAAGGTGCGATAGACCGTGGTGAAGCCGATTCCCGGGTCGGTGCGCTTGACCAGCTGGTGCAACTCCTCGGTGGAAAGATGCTCGTGGGTTTCCAGGAAGGTGCGCAGAATGGAGTCGCGCTGGCCGGTGTGCTTCAGGCCGACGCGCTTGAGGTGGGCGTTAAAAATCTCCTCGGCCTCGCGGATCGCCTCGTCCGAGAGCACCTTCTGGTCATCGACGCGTTTTTGCGGAGTGGTCATAGGTGGCAAGCCAATGGAAGAAGCATACCATTGAAGCGGCCTTTGCTTTGATATTCTAGGCGCTGACTCTCATTGATTTGGAGGAACCCGTGGCGGCCGACAATTTTGAAGTGGGCCTGGTGCAGATGGCGTGTTCGCCGGAGCCGGACGACAACCTGGAGCGCGCGGCAGGCTTTGTGCGCGAGGCGGCGCGGCTGGGCGCCCAGGTCATCTGCCTGCCGGAACTTTTCCGTACCCAGTATTTTTGCCAGCGCGAGGACACCTCACTGTTCGATCTGGCCGAGCCGATCCCGGGGCCCAGCACCACGCGGTTCTGCCGCCTGGCCGCCGAGCTGAAAGTCGCCATCGAGCTGTCGCTGTTCGAGCGGCGAGCCCCCGGCCTCTATCACAACACCGCGGTCATCATCGGCAGCGACGGCGCAATCCGCGGCCTCTACCGCAAAATGCACATCCCCGACGATCCGCTCTACTACGAGAAGTATTACTTCACCCCGGGCGATCTGGGCTTTAAGAGCTTTGAGTTGGAACAGGGCTCGGTCGGCACGCTGGTCTGCTGGGACCAGTGGTATCCCGAGGGCGCGCGGCTGACCGCCCTGCAGGGCGCCAACGTAATCTTCTACCCCACGGCCATCGGCTGGCATCCGGCGGAAAAGGCCGAGTGGGGCGCCGCGCAGTACGACGCCTGGTGCACCATGCAGCGCGCCCACGCCATCGCCAACGGTGTCTATGTGGGCGCGATCAACCGCGTGGGACACGAGACCGGCAACATTCGGGGCAACGAGGTGAAAGGCGCGGGACTGGAGTTCTGGGGCGGCTCGTTCCTGGCCGATCCCTTTGGCCGCATCCTCGCCCGGGCTTCGCACGACAAGGAAGAGATTCTCGTGGGCACCGTGGACGTGAGACTGCAAGAGGAGATTCGCCGCAACTGGCCCTTCCTGCGCGACCGCCGCATCGACGCCTACGGCCCCATTACCGAAAGGTTTGGAAAGTAATGCCAGCAAAAAAAACAGTTGGCACTCCAGCGAGCCTTGGCTACCGCATGCCCGCCGAGTGGGAACCGCAGCGGGCAACCTGGCTGGCGTGGCCGCACAATCGCAGCGACTGGCCGGGAAAGTTTGCGCCGATCCCCTACGTCTATGCCGAAATTGTGCGCCACCTGGCGCGCGCTGCACGCGTGGAGCTGATCGTCAACGACGCCGAGGCCGAAGAGCGGGCGCGCGCTATATTGACGGATACGAATGTATTGCCCGCACTGGAGACGCGCATTGGTTTTCATCGCTGGCCCACCAACCGCGGATGGCTGCGCGACTCCGGCCCTATCTTCGTACGCGATAAGTCAGGACGCGTTGCGATTACCAACTGGAAGTTCAACGCCTGGGCCAAGTACCGCAACTGGCAGTTGGATGACACTCTTCCGGAAAAGATCGCCGAGGTACGCGGCTACGGAGTCTTCGAGGCTGCCGTGGAGATGAATGGTCATGTGCGTCCGATGGTGCTGGAAGGCGGATCAATGGACGTGAACGGCCGCGGGCTGCTGCTGACCACCGAGGAGTGTCTGCTGAGCCCGGTGCAGCAGCGCAATCCTAGGATGACGCGCGAGCAGATTGAAGCGACGCTGAGCAGTATGCTGGGGGTGAAAAAAGTTCTGTGGCTGGAGCGGGGCATTGTGGGCGACGACACCCACGGACACGTGGATGACATCGCCCGCTTCACCGGACCGCGCACCGTGCTGGCCGCAAGCGAAGACGATCCCGCGGACCCGAACCACACGATCCTCAAGGAAAACCTGAAGCGCCTGCGGAAGATGACCGACACGGCGGGGCGCTCGCTGGAGATCGTTCCGCTGCCCATGCCTGCGCCCGTGGTTTTCAAGGGACAGCGCGTTCCCGCCAGCTATGCCAACTTTTACATCTCCAACCGCACGGTACTGGTGCCCACCTTTGACGACCCGAACGACCTGAAGGCGCTAAACACGATTCAACGCGTGCTGCCCAAGCACAGCATCGTGCCCATCTACTGCGGCGATCTTATCTGGGGGCTCGGTGCGATCCACTGCATGACGCAGCAGGAGCCTGCGGAAAAGTGAGCGCCTCTTTGCACGGTGACAACGAAATTCGCGGCGGGCCCGAGTCCAACAAATGCGAGGCGGACGAGCGCTGGATGGAAGAGGCGCTGCGGCTGGCGCTGCGGGCCGAAGTTGCCGGCGAGGTTCCGGTGGGTGCGGTCGTGATTTGCGAGCAAAACATCGTGGGACGCGGCTGGAACCAGGTGGTCTCCGCCAGCGACCCTACGGCGCACGCCGAGATTCTGGCGATGCGCGAGGCGGCGCGCACGCTGGGAAACTACCGGCTCACAGGCTGCCGGCTCTACGTTACTCTGGAGCCCTGCGCGATGTGCGCCGGAGCGATTGTCCATGCGCGCATTGCGCGGCTGGTTTTTGGTGCGCGCGACCCCAAGGCCGGAGCCGTCGGCAGCGTTATGCAGGTGCTCAACCATCCTCGGCTGAACCATCGCGTGGAGGTCACAGAGGGCGTGCTGGGCGGGCGCTGCATGGAGATTCTGCAGGCGTTTTTCCGGGAGCGCCGATAGGGCGGGCGCAGATTGGATCTTCCCTGCTCTCCCACATCTGCTAACTACGGCAGATATGGGGCACCCGGCCGAAACGCGCGGCGCGGAAGGTGGGGCACCCGTCATTTTACCGCCTACGCCGCGCGTCGATCAGTGCATCGAGTTTGGTGAACAACTCGCGATTCGAGCTGCGGGGATAGGCGGCGAGTTTCTCGCGGAAGAGCGGGATGTTGAAGAGGAACGACTCCACGCGCTCCTTGGTTAGTTCCTCCCAGAAGGCGCCGTAGCCGGTGCGTCCCAGCCAGAAGGCGTTGAATATCTGTTCAAACTGCTTTTGCACCGGCACCGCCAGATAGGGCTTGCCCAGGTGCAGTGCTTCGGTGACCAGCGAAAAGCCGGCGTTGGCAACAATGGCCTGGGTGCGGACGAGGTCGTCGAAAAATGTCTCGAAGCTTGGCTTCTTGTAGAGAATGTTTCCCTCGCGCCCTTCGCGGTTAAATCCGTAGGCGATGAACTCGGTGCGCACCGAGGAGAGAAGCTTGATGAGCTGCGGCGCGGGCGAGGTGACGTAGACGAGGACGGGACCATCCGCGGTGGGCTTGGCGTCGAGGATCTGCTGGCGCAGGATCGGCGGGACAAGTTCGGAGTTGTCGCGGCTCCCCGGCGCGTCGAAAAACGAGGTGACGAAGTAGTGCGAAGCGTAGGGAGTCATCATCCGCGTGGCCAGCTTGGCGGCGGCCGCGTCGGCGCGGTAGCCGGGGGGAGTGGCCAGCTTGAAGTGGGTGAGGATGTGCTGGTTGTCGATGGAGATAACGGGAATTTTGCGGCTGTGACCGGCGCGGCTGCTGAGCGGCTCGTAGTCGGTGATGACCAGGTCGATGCCGCGCTCGTCGATGACCCGGCCGAGTTCCTTCGTGCTTCTGACGACCTTGCGCGCCTGGAAGATGCCGCGGGCCACGGTCCGGTTGTAGCGCACCGCGTTATTCACATAGGCAAAGCGGAAGCCGTGAATCTCCAGCATCTCGCAGACGTCGTTCAGGTTGTGCAGGCCGCGGTCGAACGAAGCGGCGACAACCGTGTGTCCCTGGCGCTGCAGGTGAAGAATGACCTCTCGCGAGCGGGTGGAGTGGCCCGCACCTTCGCCATTGACTCCGTACAAGATGTTTGCCATTGCTGGCTGGCAGTATAACCAGCGGAGCAGGCAGAGACAAAGATTTTCGTGAATGATGAACCAGCCAACGAACCAGTGCACCCACTCCGGTTGCGTTGCTTTTGGCTGGCTGATCCAGCATAATTTGACCGAGCTCCCGCTATGTCTACCTTGCTGAACCTGCCCAATTCGATCACCCTGAGCAGAATCGGCTGCATTCCTGTTTTTATCTGGGTGCTCTCCACCAGCATGTTTCATCCCGGCACGCAGGAGTTGGTGGCCGCAGCCATCTTCAGCCTGGCCTCCATCACCGATGGGCTCGACGGCTACCTCGCGCGCAAGCACGGGCAGATCAGCAGCGTGGGAATGCTGCTCGATCCCATGGCCGATAAGCTGCTGATCGCCTCCGGGCTGATCCTGCTGGTGCGCATTACACCCAACCTGATGCCGCCCTGGATCGCCGTGCTGGTGCTGGGGCGCGAGTTCCTCATCACCGGACTGCGCAGCGTGGCCGCGACTCAGGGATTTACCATCCAGGCGCGCGAGTTGGGCAAGTTGAAGATGGTGGTACAGATTGTGGCCATCGTGGCGACCATTTTTGCCCACCGCTGGTATGAGTGGAACTGGTTCGGCTTTATCGTCGGAGTGAATCTGATTTCGCGCTGGGCTATCTGGTTCATGCTGGTGGTGACCGTGCTGTCGGCGGTGGACTACTTCATGGCCTTCTGGAGCCGGCTGAGCCATGCCGCGCGTCCCCAGCCTGCGCCGTGCGTCCCGGGCAAGCCGGGCGCGGCATCACCCACGGCCTGAAGCGGCGCGCCCGACTACCCCACTCAAGCCAGAGGATGGCTTGAATGGGCCACCCGAATACTCACTCAACCCAGTCGAAGCTGCGGGTCACGGCTTTCTTCCAGTAGTGGTAGAGCGATGCCCGCTTTTCTTCGGTCATCGACGGGAGCCAGCGCTGCTCCTCGGCCCAGTTGGCGGCCAGCTCGGCGGTGTCCTTTAGAAAACCCGTGGCCAGGGCGGCGGCATAGGCGGCGCCCAGAGCCGTGGTTTCGTGGATGACCGGGCGAATGACCGGACGGTTGAGAATGTCGGCCTGGAACTGCATGAGCAGGTGGTTGTGCACCATGCCGCCGTCGGCGCGCAGGCTGGCCAGTGCGATGCCGGAATCCTCTTCCATAGCGTCCAGCACCTCGCGAACCTGAAAGGCGGTTGCCTCCAGCACGGCGCGGGCAAGGTGCGCTTTGTTGACGTAGCGGGTCAGTCCGGCGATGACACCGCGCGCGCTGTCTTTCCAATACGGCGCGTAGAGTCCGGAGAAAGCCGGAACAAAATAGACGCCGCCGTTATCGGCGACGGATGCGGCGAGGGACTCGATGTCCGCACTCGTTTCGATTAGTCCGAGGTTGTCCCGCAGCCACTGCACCAGCGCGCCGGTGATGGCGATGCTGCCTTCCAGCGCGTACACCGCGGGTTGATCGCCGAGCTTGTAGGCCAGCGTGGTGAGCAGACCGCAACGCGAGGGGATTATCTTCTCTCCGGTGTTCATCAGCATGAAGCATCCGGTGCCGTAGGTGTTCTTGGCTTCGCCGGGATGGAAGCAAGCCTGGCCGAAGAGCGCGGCCTGCTGGTCGCCGAGGTCGCCGGCGATGGGCACGTCCTGGATGGGAGCCAGCACCGCCGCGCCATAGACCTCCGAACTGGACGCGATCCGGGGCAGAAGCGATGCGGGGATGTCGAAGTCGGAGAGGATGCCGTTGTCCCATTGCAGCGTTTTCAGGTCCATCAACTGGGTGCGGCTGGCGTTACTCACGTCGGTCACGTGTACGCCTCCGTTGGCGCCGCCGGTAAGCTTCCAGATCAGGAATGTGTCGATGTTTCCGAAGAGCAGATCGCCGGCTTCGGCGGCGACGCGCGCGCCCGTGATGTGGTTCAGAATCCAGCGGAGCTTGAGCCCGCTGAAGTAGGTAGCCAGAGGCAGACCGGTACGGAGGCGATAGCGGTCCTGCCCGCCGTAGGCGCTGAACTCGGCAACCGCACCGGAGACGCGGGTGTCTTGCCAAACGATGGCGTTGCAGACGGGCTCGCCGGTTTTGCGGTTCCACACCACGGTGGTTTCGCGCTGGTTGGTGATGCCGATTCCAGAAAGATCTGATGGCCGCAGGCTGCGCGCCTCCATCGCTTGCTGAATCACCTCGCAGACGCAGCGCCAGATCTCGGCGGGATCGTGCTCCACCCATCCCGGCCTGGGATAAATCTGCGCGTGCTCCCGCTGCGCGGCGCTGACGATTTTGCCCGAGCGGTCGAAGACCATGAAGCGCGTGCTGGTGGTTCCCTGATCCAAGGCCCCGATGTAGCTTGCCATCTATTGCCCCCCGGTTGCTTCCGGCTGGTTCTCGATGCCAGCCGCGTCGATGAGATGCTGAAGGGTGCCTAAGTAAGCAGTCACTGCCTGGCGAGTGCGATCCTCACTCCAGGCAAATTCGCGGGCGAGCAATTGTGCCACGGCGGGCGCAGTTTCCGCCGCTTCCTTCCAGCCGTGCAATTGCACGCCGATTCTTCGCGCCAGAATGTCTTCGATGGTCTGCGCCATCTCCTCGCGGATGGCATACACCACCTCGGCGCGGATGGCTGGCGCGCCCGGTGAGAGCGGCTGCAGCAGCTGCGGCTCTTGCGGGGCCAGCTCCAATACCTTGGGAGCATCGGTGCCGTACTTCTGCGCCAGGTGGCGGGCGGTCTGCGAAGACAGATCGTATCTCTCCGCCAACTGCCGCCAGTAATCCACCCAAAAGCCCTCCGCGCCGGAGAGCGGAAAATCCAGTGTCCTGCACGCCGCCGGTCCCGCTCCCAACGCTCGCTGCACGCAGTCGATGCCATCTTCCGCCATGGCGCGGTAGGTGGTCCACTTGCCGCCCATTATGCTGATGAGCCCGCTGGCGGCATCGGCCTCGACTTCGTGGTCGCGGGTCAGCTTTCCGGTGTTCACCGAAGCCTTGGACTTCAACAGCGGACGCAGGCCGGCAAACGCGGACAGCACGTCCTGAGGCGTCAGCGTTTCCTTCAGGTACTGGTTTACGTGGCGCAGCAGGTACCGGACCTCCGCGGGAGTGACCACCATCTCGTCGGTAACCTTGGCTTCGTCATCGGTGGTGCCAACCAGCAGGCGTCCCAGCCAGGGAATGGCAAAAATCACCCGGCCATCTTCCGTGCTGGGAATCAGCAGCGCGGCATCGCTTTGGAGCGCCTCCAGCGGCAGCAGCAGATGAACGCCTTTGCTCAGGCGCAGGCGCTCCGGCAGGCTGGGATTGGCCATGCGGCGGAGCTGGTCGGCGAAGGGTCCGGTGCAGTTGACGAAGACCTTGGCGCGGACCTGGAAGCGCTCCCCGGTGAGCTGGTCTTCGACCTCCAGAGCCGCGAGCTTGCCGTTGCAATCCCTGGCGAACTCCACGCCCCTGGCGTAGTTGATCGCTTCCCCGCCCTGTTGCGCAAAGGTCTGCGCCAGGGCGATGCCGAAGCGGGCGTCGTCGAACTGTCCGTCGGCATAGGAGACGGAACCGACGAGGCGTTCGCCGCGCAGTTCATCTCGCAAACCAGGCATCCGCTGCAAGGTCTCCTCCCGGCCCAGCACCCGGCTGGGGAAGAGACTGGCGGAGCCGGCAATCCAATCGTAGAGCTTGGTGCCAACGGTGTAGTAGGCCAGCTCCCGCAGGCTGAAGCACGGAACCAGCAGTTCCAGAGGATGGGCGAGAAACGGCGCGCGGCGCAGCATAGCCATGCGCTCATGCAGAGCCCGGCCCACCAGCGCGAACTGGCTGCGGTCGAGTTCCCGAACGGCCTGCTGCAGATAGCGGACGCCGCCGTGCACCAGCTTGGTGGAGGCCATGGAGGTCTGCGAGACAAAGTCTCCCGCATCCAGCAGGACGGTGGACAGTCCTCGCAGCTGCGCATCCAGCGCGCAGCCCAGGCCGGTGGCCCCGCCGCCGATGATGCATACGTCGTAGCTGCCATGGAGGATGCTCTGACGCGCGCTTTCCCGGCTCTTCATCGTATGCTCCTCGAAGCCATCCACTATTGCATCAACATCGCAAGCCAGCTGTGGTTAAATGATGCATGGCCGCCCCAAACAACTCCCAAGCCCCGCTTCTGGCAGAACTCAGCATACTGGCCGCAACGTCCGGCACGGCAACAGAGTTGATGACCCAAATTGCCGAGAAGCTGAATTTTTCCTTGCTGCGCTACAACTGGGTTGGTTTTTACAAGATCGAGCATCGTCCCGGGGGCGACTCCGTGCTGAAGCTGGGGCCGTTTGCCGGGACAATCACCACCTACCCGGAAATTCCGTTGAACCAGGGCGTCTGCGGCGCTGCGGCGACCTCGGGCGAAACCATTCTGCTGAGCAAGGTGGCCGCCGATCCGCGCTATATCTCCCGCGACCTCTCCACCCGCTCCGAGCTTGTGGTGCCGTTCTCCGTCCACGGAAAAGTCTCAGGAATTCTCGACGTAAACAGCCATTTTCCCGATGCCTTTGCGATCACCGATCGCCAGCTTTGCGAGAACGCCGCGTACCTCGTCGGCAAGTTCATCTCCGAGCGCGGATACTAACCGCGCCGCATTACGTTTTTCTGGCTTGGATTCAGTGATTTCCACAGGTGCGGGGGCCGGCGATGGACGAAAAGTCGAATTACGCGCGTTATGGGGGAGCGAAGCTTCGGGCAATCCGCGACCGCGACCACCGGCAGATCCATCGCATGTATCTGGAGCTGCGCGCGTCCATCGTGGAAGGCCGCGGCATGGAGCAGATTCTGCAGCGTTCCAAGGACCTGATCACAACGACACTGCTCCATTTCGAATCGGAAGAAAGAGCGCTGGGCGAGGATTCCCTGGCGAGTCTGCTGGCGCATCAGGAGCTCCACGCCGAGATGATCGAAAGCTTGGAAGATATTTCCAGAGATCTGGAGCAGAAACTGATTCGCGGCGCCTTGGAGTTGCTGAAATATTTTGAAGGCCGGCTGCGCTACCACCTCGAGGTGGAGGATGCCGAGCTGGAGCGAGAACTCTCCAACTGAACGTGCTAGTGATTGGGCTCTCAATCCCATAGCGAACCCTGCCTGTTGAGCTCTGGAACAACGCCGGTATTTACGGCGCATTGATGTGTCATTCATGTTCCTTTAACAATTCTTTATTAGAGTTTCTAAGTGTTTCCATCTGGTTTTTTCCGGACTGGTGGCTCAAACCCTTATGCCTGTCGATTGCATGAGTTCACGGAATCGCCGCAGGTCTTCCGCCGCACGCAATGCTGGCGCACGCCGCCCTCAGCTGGCCATTCACTCACGATCCATTTATAGGAGATTTGCCATGAAGATCCGCTTCTGGACATCGGCCGTTGTGTTGACTGTATTGACCGCTTTCCTCTGTTCCTGTCACAGCAATTCCTCCGCCGCATCCGAGGGCGTCAAATTGCAGGGAGCAGGCGCCAGCTTTCCCGCACCTCTCTATACCAAGTGGTTCAAGCAGTATGGGCAGGATCATCCCGATATCGAAGTGGACTATCAATCAATCGGTAGCGGCGGCGGCAAAAAGAGCGTGATCGACAAGACGGTGGATTTCGGCGCCAGCGATGCCGCGATGAGCGAAGAAGAGATGGGCCGCGTGCAGGGCGGCGTGCAACTGCTTCCCATGACCGCCGGCGCGATTGTGATCGCCTACAACGTGGATGGCGTGACCAACCTCAATCTGTCGCGCAAGGCATACTCCGGCATCTTTCTGGGCACGATCAAAAAGTGGAATGACCCGGCCATTACGGCGGCAAATCCTGGCGTTAAATTGCCCGATGCGCCGATCAACGTCGTCGTTCGCGCCGACGGCAGCGGCACCAGTTTTGTTTTTTCCAAGCATCTGAGCACGATCAGCGATGCGTTCGCCAAGGCCGTTGGTCCCAACACCATGCCGAACTGGCCGGTGGGTACCAAGAGCAAAGGAAATGAGGGCGTCACCGCGAGCCTGAAGAGCACCCCCGGTTCGATCGGATACGTGGAATACGGTTATGCCAAGAGCCAGGGATTGACCTTCGCCAATCTGGAGAATAAGTCCGGCAAGTTCGTGGCGGCTTCGACCGCCTCCGGACAGGCCGCGCTGGCTTCGGTGGACCTCCCGGATAACTTGATCGCATGGGCATCGGATCCCACCGCGCCAGATGCGTACCCGATTGTGACCTACACCTGGATGATCTTCTACCGGAAATATCCGGACGCCAAGAAGCTTGCGGCCATGCAGGACTTGCTGAAGTACTGCCTGAACGACGGCCAGAAGGAAGCCGAGGCACTGGGCTACATTCCTCTGCCAGCCAATGTTTCCGCCAAGGATCTGGCGGCCGTGCAGACGATCACGAACTAGCATTTTTAAGGATAGTTGATGGCGAGTCACAGCTCCGCAGCTCCCGTGGTTACTTCGGCCACGGGAGCGCTTTTCGCAACCCGGCCCGGTGAAATTACGCAGGCGCCAACCCGCCTGCAAAGCTTGGTGTGCGCAACCTTTCGCCGCCTGAGCTTCCTGTTTTCCTGCTCCATCATTCTGCTGGTAACCTTCATCGTCCTGCGCATCGCGATCTCCGCCTACCCCGCCATGCGGCAGCAAGGCTTGGGTTTTCTCTCCGGTCGTGTGTGGGACGCGAATGCAGACCAGTACGGAATTGCCGGAGAGATCTGGGGAACGCTGTTTACCTCCATCCTCGCCCTGGCACTCGGCACCGCATTCGGGCTGGCCGCGGCGATCTTCCTCAGCGAAGGCTACATGGGGCAGGCGCTATTCAGCGTCCTGCGCGTTTTCAATCTGCAGTTGCATCCCTTCTGGCAGAAGGTTCCAGACCAGATCGAAGAGTTGTTGAAGCAGTTGATCGAACTGCTGGCGGCGATTCCCAGCGTGGTCTACGGCCTGTGGGGATTGTTCGTGGTCATCCCGGTGATTCGTCCCTTCTGCCACCTGCTCTACGAAAAACTGGGTTGGACAGCGCTGTTCTCCACCGACCTGAGCGGCCCCGGCGTGCTGCCGGCGGTGATTGTGCTTGCCATCATGATTCTGCCCACGATTACGGCCATCAGCCGCGACGCGCT
This sequence comes from uncultured Acidobacteriota bacterium, assembly GCA_963742165.1. GTDB lineage: Bacteria > Acidobacteriota > Terriglobia > Terriglobales > Acidobacteriaceae > TOLSYN. The sequence goes on from CAVUKX010000009.1 coordinate 436,223, forward strand.
TACCTCGGTGCCTCCGAAGCTGCGCATGGCCGCCTACGGACTGGGTGCGACCCGCTGGGAGACGATCATCGGTGTGATTGTTCCGACGGCGTCGCGCGGCATCTTCGGAGGCATGGTACTGGCGTTTGGCCGCGCCCTGGGCGAAACCATGGCTCTGGCCATGCTGGCCGGAAACTCCAATCGCATCAGCCTTTCGCTGTTCTCGCCGGCCAACACACTGGCGGCGTTGCTGGCCAATCACTTTCCCGAGGCCGGCCCCAAAGAGGTTGGCATCCTGATGTACGCAGCCCTGGTGCTGCTGGCCATCACCCTGATCGTCAACATCTTTGGCGCTATGATTTTGCAGCGCGCCTCGCGCAACGCGGCGGAGTAATCCAATGGCGACCGTAGACCTCAACAACCTCAACTCCGGCATGGCGGATCCTTTTGCCGGAGTCGATTTCGGACAACTGGAACACTCCCTGCGCCGTCCCCGCACCCTGATGGATTTCCTCCTCAGCGGCCTAGTGACGGTGATGACCCTATCGGCGCTGGTTCCACTTTTTAGCGTGGTCATCATGCTGGCGATGCGCGGTGGAAAGCGGCTCAGCCTGGCGCTATTCACCCAGTTGCCGCCTTCGGCCATGGAGTCGGGCGGCGGCTTTGGCAATGCGATCGTAGGAACGCTGGCAATCGTAGGAATCGCCACGGCGATTACCATTCCCGGCGGCGTGATGACAGCGATCTACCTTGCGCAGAATCCAAACGGCAAGCTGGCCTCCACGGTGCGCTTCGCCGCCAAGGTGCTCACCGGCTTCCCCTCAATTCTAGCGGGCGTCTTCGCCTATGGCGCGGTTGTTTTGGCAACCGGAGGGTACTCGGCGATTGCGGGCGCGGTGGCGCTCTCCATCCTGATGCTGCCCACCATTATCCTCACCTCGGAAGATGCCATTCGCATGGTTCCCTCGCGCATGAAAGAGGCAGCCATCGGCATGGGCGCCACGCCAACGCAGACGGTCTGGATGGTGCTGCTTCCTACGGCGATTCCGGGAATCCTCACCGGCGTGATGCTGGCCATAGCGCGCGCCGCCGGAGAAACCGCACCGCTGCTGTTCACCGCGCTCTTCAGCAATTACTGGCTGTATGCCCACGGCCAGATGCGACTGATGCGCCCCACGGCGTCGCTCGCCGTTCTGATCTACAACTTTGCCGGCATGCCGTTTGAGAATCAGGTGGAACTGGCGTGGGCCGCCGCCCTGGTGCTGGTGTTGCTGGTATTAGCCGCCAACCTGATCGGCCGCAGCTTGTCGGGACGACAGATTCAACAGTCTTAGGAGAAATTGCCATGGCAACGGACGCGCTTCCTCTACCTGATTCCAATTCGCAGCCGGTCGCACTCTGCGCGCACAATCCTGACGTGGTGGTTGACTGCAATATTCGTGAGCTGTATTACGGAACGTTCAAGGCGGTGCGCGATACCGTGATCCCGGTGAGGAAGCACGCCATCACGGCATTCATCGGACCCTCCGGCTGCGGCAAGAGCACCGTGCTGCGCTGCATCAACCGCATGAACGACCTGGTGCGCGGCTTCCGGTTTAACGGCCATATCCGCTATCGCGGACGCGATATCTACGATACCGCCATCGACCCGGTGGCAGTACGTCGCTTTATCGGAATGGTGTTTCAGCAGCCCAATCCGTTCGCCACCAGCATCTTTAACAACGTTGCCTTCGGCCTTCGCCTCAACGGCTACAAGGGGGACAAGGCGCAGAAGGTGGAGCAGGCTCTGCGCAGCGCGGCCCTGTGGGAAGAGGTGAAGGACAAGTTGCACAAGAGCGGGCTATCGCTCTCCGGCGGACAGCAGCAGCGGCTTTGCATTGCGCGCGCCATCGCCACCGAACCCGAGGTTCTGCTGATGGACGAGCCCTGCTCCGCACTGGACCCGATCGCCACCCGCAAGATCGAAGAGCTGATGCTGGAGCTGCGCAAGAAGTTCACCATCGCCATTGTGACCCACAACCTGCAGCAGGCCCAGCGCGTGGCCGACTACACCGGATTCCTTTACGTGGACACCACGCAGGGCGGCCGCACCGGGTATCTGGTCGAGTTCGCCGAGTCCAAGAAACTGTTCGGCGCACCGGAGCACAAGTACACGCAGGATTACATCCGCGGCGAGTTCAGCTAAGACGCGGCGTTTCCCCGGAAAGGCCACGGGCATGCGGATACGAAGTCTCCTGCATGCCCATTTTTTTTTGCAGGCCGGATCTCTGGACCTGCCTGCCGTCAGGTCAGAGGCAGGGGATAAAACTCGCTCTCGACTGTCTAGAGCGATTTCCGGCTTGGTGTATGCCGAGACATTTTGCTCTCCCAGGTTAGCGCCCGAACAACAGGGCGCGGAACCTGGGGCACCCGCCAGTTCCGGTATGCAGCCATCGGAGAAGCTCTCTCGCCGCCTGCCATTTCTGTTCGTCGATTCAGCTCCGGCTGGTATCTTGGAAGTGACGCTTTGCGCAGGCGCCTCATTCCATATCCACATGCCGCCGAGCGGGGGAAATCATGCCCGAAGCCATCATTCAGGCCTCGAAGGTTGAAAAGTTTTACGGAGAGCATAACCAGTCCACGGTCCCGGTCATCGCTCCTACCGATCTCGGTATCGAGCCCGGCCAAATCCTTGCACTGCTCGGACCGTCGGGCTCCGGCAAGAGCACGCTGCTGCGCATGCTCACCGGTCTAACCCGCCCTACGTCCGGCGATGTCCTCTGGCACGGCAAGCCCATACACGACTGTTCTCCCAACGTCGCCATCGTCTTTCAGAGCTTCGCGCTTTTTCCCTGGCTCACCGTCTTTGAAAACGTGGAAGCTCCGCTCAAGGCGCGCGGGGTCAACGCTTTCGAGCGCCGCAAACGCAGCCTCAAAATTCTGGACACCGTGGGCCTCGACGGCTTCGAGCAGGCCTATCCCAAGGAACTCTCCGGCGGCATGAAGCAGCGCGTCGGCTTTGCCCGCGCCCTCGTCGTCGAACCCGAAGTCCTCTTCATGGACGAACCATTCTCGGCCCTCGACGTACTCACCGCGGAGAACCTGCGCAGCGAACTGCTCGAGCTCTGGGGCAAGAAGGCCATCCCCACCAAGGCCATCTTCATCGTCACCCACAACATCGAGGAAGCCGTGCTTCTGGCCGACCGCATCATTGTGCTCGGCAAAAACCCCGGAGTGATTCGCACCGACTTCACCCTCGCCATGCCGCGCCCGCGCGACCGCAAGTCTTCCGAGTTCACCGGCTACGTCGATTACATTTACAAGGTGCTCACCACCACGCCGAGCCATCCGGAGATTCCCTTGCAGCCTCCGCAGGGACCGATTGTTCCCTATGCGGCGCCGACCCGCGTTCACCAGATGCTCTCGCACGCGCGCCCCGGCGGCATCGCCGGATTGCTCGAACTGATCGACGAAAGTCCCAGCGGGCGCGAAGACATCCACCGCCTGGCCGATCAGCTCTCCTTTGAAATCGACGACCTGCTGCCCATCGTCGATGCGGCGCAGCAACTGGGCTTTCTCAAAGTCGAGGAGGGTGCCGCCCAGATCACGCCCGAGGGCCACGAGTTTGCCAACGCCGAGATCCTTCGCCAGAAGGAGCTCTTCCGTCAGGCCGTCCTCAGCCACGTCATCATCCTTCGCCAGATCGTTCGCACGCTCGAAGCCAAGAAAGACCACTCCGCCCCCGAGGAGCTTTTCCACGACCTGCTCGACGAGCATTTTAGCGAGGAAGAGGCCAAGCGCCAGCTTGAAACCGCCCTCAACTGGGGACGCTACGCCGAGCTGTTCGAATACGACGCCGGCCGGCAGCGCCTGTACCTGACCCAGGCCGAGAGCACAGCCGGGACTGCCCAGCCATGATCCGGCGCGTCCGCACCTTTGCCCAGTCGGTCGTCCGCGTCCGCAGCTGGTCCGTGCTCATCGATCTGGTTGTCTTTGCCGGCGTGATCGCCGTCTTCTACGTTTTTAGCGTGGTTGCGCGTTATTGGTTCGCCGCGCCGGTTCCACAGGCCCAGATCCTGCGCTCGCCCAAGGCTCTGCCGCTCTATGCCTTCTACTCGCTGGTGCGCATGTTTACGGCCTATGGGTTCAGCCTGGCCTTTGCTCTCAGCTACGGCTACATCGCCGCCTACAACAAGCGCGCGGAAGCCTTCATGATCGCCGTACTGGACATCCTTCAGTCGATCCCGGTGTTGAGCTTTCTTCCCGGCGTCATGCTGGCCACCGTCGCCATCTTTCCCAGCCGCCAGCTAGGACTCGAACTCGGCTCCATCATCCTCATCTTTACCGGCCAGGTTTGGAACATCGCATTCAGCTTTTACTCGTCGCTCAAGGCCATTCCGCGCGAGCTGCGCGAAGCCACCCGCATCTACCGCTTCAGCCGCCTGCAGCGTCTGCTCCAGTTGGAACTGCCCTTCAGCACCATCGGCCTGGTCTGGAACTCCATGGTCTCGTTCGCCGCGGGCTGGTTCACACTCATGCTCTGCGAGATGTTCACCCTCAACCAGCGCGACTTTCGCCTGCCCGGCATCGGCTCCTACCTGCAAACCGCCGCCAGCAATGGAGACACCCAGGCCATGGTTTGGGGACTTGCCACGCTCATCGGGGTGATCGTCCTGCTCGACCAGCTTCTCTGGCGCCCGCTGATTTTGTGGTCGGACAAGTTCAAGTTCGAGCAGGTGGAAACCATCGCTCCGCCGCGCTCCCCGCTGCTTGCCATGCTGCGCAACTCCACCATGCTGCGCACCGCCCGAGTCTGGATCGTTTCGCCGCTCTCCGAGCGCCTCGTCCACTATCTCGCTTCGCAGCCCGAGCTCCAACCTGAGTGCCCGCGGCCCGAAGGGCAGCCGAATCCGAAAGGAAAGTCCGCCTCAGGCGTAATCGCCCTGCTCATGGCCGCGGTCTTCGGAGCACTTGCGCTCTACGCGCTGGTCCAGGCCGGTCTGCTGCTCTCGACCGTCTCGCGCGCCGACCTGCACCTAACGTTTCGCGCCGCAGGAGCCACATTGCTGCGTGTGACGCTCTCGCTGCTCATCGCCCTCGCCTGGACGGTTCCCGCCGGTGTTGCCATCGGCTTCCATCCCCGCCTGGCGCGCTACGCTCAACCCCTGGCGCAGATCGCCGCTTCGGTCCCGGCCACGGCGCTGTTCCCCATCATTCTGCTCGGGCTCATCCGAATGGGCGGAGGCATCAATACCGCATCCATTATCCTGATGCTGCTGGGAACGCAGTGGTACATCCTGTTCAACGTCATCGCCGGCGCGTTGGCCATCCCCGGCGACATGCGCGATGTGGCCAGCATCTTCCGCTTCAACCTGCGCGAGCGCTGGATGACCGTCATCCTGCCCGGCATCTTCCCCTACCTCGTCACCGGACTGGTCACCGCCTCCGGAGGCGCATGGAATGCCAGCATTGTTGCCGAATACTTCCGCCTCCAGGAGCACACCTACTCCACGCTGGGGCTCGGCGCGCAGATCAATCACGCCACCGATAGCGGCAGCCAGAGCCTGTTGCTGCTCTCCACGGTCATCATGGCTGCCATGGTTGTCACCATCAACCGCCTGCTGTGGAAGCCGCTCTTCCGCCTCTCCGAACGCCGCTACCGCCTCGACTCCTGAACCGGATCATTCCATCGTTCTATTCCATGTTGCCGGTGACACCGTGGAATCCGTTTGCCGCCTGTTTGAGCAGCCAGCGCAGTACCCGGCCGTCGTTATAGCAGAAGGCAAGAATGTGATTCAGAGTGGAAAAACAATGCGGCTGGCAGGACTTCTTCATCTCCTTTAATTGACCGCTTTCGAACTTCTGGTTTTCGATGGTGCCCCAATCGTAGTGCGCCGAGTACATCGGGAAGCACGGCGCCAGCGTTCCATCCACCCGGATAATCAGCGAATTGTGACCGGCCCGGCAGCTCCAGTCTTCCAGGTCTCCCTGCAGAAAATCCTTCATCTGGGCAAGGCGCTCGACGGAGTTGACCATCTTATAGCCGGAGCGCTGCTTGTCGATGAGCCAATCGATGACTTCGGCGACCTTTGGCATGTCCTCCGGACGGATGAACACTTCGTTGTCCTGCAGGTGATGGAACTGCGGCTGCTCGGTCATGGGGGATTCGCAGATGTGGTAGTCCGTCGCAATGCCTGTGTCGTGCGCCAGTTCGGTGAGTTGCACTACATCTTCCAGATTGTTGCGGCAGATGTTGATGTTCAGAAAGACGCAGTATCCGTACTTGTACTGCTTGCGTACCAGATAATCATAAAACGGGCGGATGGGCACCATCGCCTTGGGCAGCCCGGGCTTCAGATCCCATGCATCCACCGCGAGGTTTACGGTTCCGATTCCGGCGTCGGCGATGCGGTCGATCACCGCGGGACGCATCAGGCGTCCGTTGGTCGGCAGATAAACCCAGAAGTCGCGCTTGGCGGCGTAGTAGATGATCTTGTGCGCGAAGTCGGGACGCAGCAGCGGTTCGCCGCCCATCAGCGCCAGCACCCGGCAACCGGTGTCGTGCAGCCAGTCGATGGAGCGCTTGGCAATGTCTTCGGTCATGCCCTTCACGCTGTTGTCAAAGGCCCAGCAGTAGTGACAGTCCAGATTGCACTTCCACTCATTGAACAGATACGCAATCAGGGGATGAAAGTCTCCGGGCAACAGGCGCGAGCGGAAGTAAGGAAACATCCATCCTTTCATCGTGCGGTAAATGTGCTCTGCCTTGAAATGCCGCTCCCCATTCTTTGGAAAGAACTGCTCGTCCGGCGCATTCATCAGTTCAGGCTTCTGCGGAAACAGGGCCTCAGGCAACGTTTGCGGTGGTCCGGCCGGTAACGGAAGAGTGGATCGCTCCGGCTTCATCAGCAGGTCGTGCAGCGGTACATCCAGACGATGCGACGGCGGGTCGATGGTAAAAACATTTTGTTCTCTCTGTTCTGGCATGGCTTCCCCTTTTCCGAACCAATTTGCTTGTTCCTCCAGCAAGTTCAACTGCCCCCGGCCATGCGGCGCCAAAGCATCGAACGGCGTTCCGGCACGCGCCGGAAATAATTCGCCATTCATGAGGTTGCTGACCTCGAGCGGGAATAGATAGAAGTGTCCAGATGAGGCGGAGCCGGAGAAGGTTGGATGGTCAGAGGAAAACTACGCAGCGGAAGGGGCGCCGCGATCACAAAAAAGGTAAATGGCGCGGATTCACATTCAGGGGTGGCTGCCGCTGGTATCGTGGGGATTGCCAGCCGTGTTGCGCATCCAGTCGGCGAGTTTCTCGATGGACAGATAAATCTCCCGGCGTGCCTGCGCGTCTGCGATGACCTCATTCATCGTCTCTCGCATGCACAGCAGCCAGGCATCGCGCTCGGGTTCGCCGATTGCGATATGCATATGACGTTTGCGTAATTTGGGAGAACCTTTCTCCGCTGAATAGAGTTTTGGCCCGCCTAGCCACTCGGTCAGATACTGTTTTAGGGCGGCTTTCGTTGGCGCAAGATCGGCTCCGTGCATGGCGCGGATGGCTTGGGCCTCCGCCAGCGAATCCATACGGCGGTAGAAGGATTCCACCAGTCGATCGACCGTTTCCTCGCCGCCAATCCGCTCATACAGGGTAAGAACTCGAATGTTCGTCATCGCTGGTCTCTCTCCGCATCATGCGGCAGGCAAGCGTTCACGTCAAGCACGACGGCCATAGTATTGACGCCTATCCTGAGTGCTTATCCCATAGCACGCAATGCATTCCTTCGCCGCTCATGATCGGTTTGAAGCATCCGTTGTCCGACACACAAGCGGATTTTGTGGTGTCGCCATTCTTCCAGCGGTTCACGAGGTCAGGTTCGCAAATCAAGGGGCGGGACATGGCAATGTAATCCGCCGTTTCATCCTCTACGAGATGCTCAGCCACGTCCGGGGAACGGATTCCGCCGACGAGGATCAGCGGCACCGCTACCTTCTGCTTGTAACGCCGCGCTGCATCCCGGTAGTACACCGCCTTCTGCGAGCTTTACCATCATGTCGGTTAGTCGGCGGGTGCAAGCTCCATCGTCGGTGGCCAATCCCTCCCACGTTGCGGAACGAACAAATCGATTTGCCAAGCTCATGCCATTGATGACGGTTGATTCGAAAAGGGCTGACATATGAATTTCTCCTGAGTCTCCACACCAGGCGCCAAGCTTACCGATAAGCGCCCCGTTGCGGTATACATCTTTTATAGTCTCGCGAGTTTCTGGAGACTGAGCAATATGAACCGCAATTTTCCGAGGTAAGCCTGAATTCCGGAAGTGGCTGCCTCCGGGCCCCAAAAACGCCTTGCGCTCATGCACCCCTTGTCCGTTGCCAATCAATCCTCCAACGTCTACTCGCAGGCTACAATGGTCGCAAGTTTTTCGCCCGAGGAGGTGGGCGGCGTAAACGGATTGCGCGTCTAATCTGTAGGTATGCATATCGCCGCCGCTTGGTTCCTGCTCATCTTTGCCTCCCTATCCGTAGCGATCATCCTTTTAGTACTTCATCTGACCAAGCTTGGCGAGTTGATCCACCAGCAAATACCCGACCGGCCTCAAAGGCGACTATTCCTTGCCTCGATCAGCTTCTTCATCACGTTTCTAGGCGTGCGTTTGCTGGTCGCCTCGATCACCCATCACATCGGTCCATTCGGCTGGGTAGAGGTCGGCGGGAAGCATATTCACCATCTGGTATGGGGAATTCTGCTACTGCTGGTTGTCGGTTACGCTGAGATCGCAGATGTTGGTATTGGCGACAGTTCCGTTTCGATTCTAATGAGCCGCCTTCTGGCTCTCAGCTATGGGGTAGGCGCTGCTCTCACTCTGGACGAGTTCGCCCTTTGGCTAAACCTGGACGCCGCCGCCTACTGGTCGCGTGAGGGCCGCGAGAGCATCGATGCCGTGGTGCTGTTTGGGGCATTGCTGGCAATGGGTGCTTGGGGAGCACCGCTATTCCGTCACTTGATCCAAACGCGTGCCAAAGCAAAGGGCTGAAAAGCTGGCGCGGTGCCGATTCACTCTATTGCTTGTATCTTGATGATTCTAAGTGTGCGCGCTGGCGGAGAGGGAGGGATTTGAACCCCCGGTGGAGTTACCCCCACGTCTGATTTCGAGTCAGGTGCATTCAGCCACTCTGCCACCTCTCCGCGGCGCAGAACGGGCAGGAGCCCGCATTGCGAGTGTAACAAATGTAATCGCTGGCGTCACCTGCGCGCTGGGGGATCTGTCATACCTCGGGAGGTTCCGGCTGGAACAAAATGGACCGCCGTTATGCGGCGGTCCAATGTCCCTGCGTTGGCTGAGTTTGTCTAACGCGCAATCATCCGCATCTTCTCTGCGTCGCTCACGTTAAAGCGGGCATTGTCGCCCTCGTGCGCCGGAGTGATTGCCAGCAGCTGCTCCTTGCGATACACCAGGCCGGTCGCGTTGTAGGTGGCCAGCTCAAAGCCGTGGCCGTGCGTGATCGCATCCGTTGGGCAGGCTTCCACGCAATAGCCGCAGAAGATGCAGCGGTTGTAGTCGATGTTGTAAACCTTGGCGTAACGCTCGGCGCCGGAGATGCGGTTCTCCGCCGTGTTCTCCGCCGCTTCGATGTAGATGCAGTTGGAGGGGCAGGCCGCCGCGCACAGGAAACACGCCACGCACTTTTCCAGCCCGTCTTCGTCGCGCTGCAGCACGTGCAATCCGCGAAAGCGCTCCTGGAAGACTGCTCCACGCAGCGGACCTTTTCCGTCCGGATAGTTTTCGACGGTGGTCGGCTGGAACATCTCCATGAAGGTGATGCTCATACCCTTGGCGATTGCAGCAATGTTTTGCAAAAGGCGCATGTTTCACCCGTCCGGAGATTATAACCGCTCCCGCGCAATCGTGACCAGCCAACTTTCGCCAGTCCGATGCGCTAGTCTTTCTTTCCCTTGGCCAGCTTGTGCTGCGCCACCGTGGACCAGGTTTTGTCCGCCGCATGGCAGAGGTTTTCCAGAGGACACTCCGCGCACTTCGGCGCCCGCGCCGTACACAGGGCGCGCCCGTGGTGGATGATCTGATGCGAAAAGTCGATCCACTTGGCCTGCGGGATCACCTTCATCAAATCCTGCTCGATGTGCTTCGGATTCTCCGAACGGCTCAATTCCAGCCGCCGCGCGATGCGGTGCACATGGGTGTCCACCACAATCCCTTCGCCCCGCCCGAACCAGGAGCCCAGAACTACGTTGGCCGTCTTGCGCGCCACGCCCGGCAGAGTGAGCAACTCCTCCATGGTCTCCGGAACCCGGCCGCCAAACTGCTGCATCACCTTGCGCGCCGCACCGACAATATTCTTCGCCTTGCTGCGAAAGAAACCCGTGGAGCGGATCAGCGGCTCCAACTCCTCCGGCTCAATCGCGGCCAGCGATGCCGCATCCGGGAATCTCCGGAACAGCGCCGGGGTCACCAAGTTCACCCTCACGTCGGTGCATTGCGCCGACAGAATGGTCGCCACCAGCAACTGCCAGGCGTTTTCATGATGCAAAGCGCAGCGCACCGCGGGATAGGTGCGGTCCAGTGCCGCGAGTATCGCCGCAACCCGCTCCGGGGCCAGCGGCCGGAAGCGGACGCCGCTGGCTGCTGCCGGGTGGATCGCGGATTTTTTCGCGGCGCGCTTGCCTGCCGTAATGGGCATATCGGTCTGTACTGGAAAAAAGCTCGCTCGCGGGGCCTGCCGTTACGGCTGCGGATAAAGCCGCTGATAGACCTTCGCGTTGCGCATGATCGCCTGCACGTATTCCCTGGTTTCGGTGAACGGAATCGACTCCACAAACTCCGGCACGTCGCTGTAGTGCCCGCTTTGCAGCCACTCGTCCACGCGGTTGGAACCCGCGTTGTAGGCGGCCAGCGCGTACTCCACTTGCCCCTTGTACTGCGTCACCATCTCTTTAAAATAGTGCGTGCCCAGTTGAATGTTGGTGCTCGGCGCCAGCAGCGAATCCACCGAAAAGTGGCGGATGTGAGCCGCCCGCGCCTCGTCCCGTCCAACCCGAGGCAGCAATTGCATCAACCCATACGCATCGGCGCGAGAGACCGCTCCAGGGTTGAACTCGCTCTCCTGACGGATCAGCGAAGCCACCAGATAGGGGTCCAGCGAGTTCGCCGCCGCCTCCCGCTGCAACTCCGGCCAGTACGGGCGCGGGAAAAGAATTTCCCAATACGCACGCGGCAATTCCGCCAGGTCCACCGAGTAGTAACCCGGCAGCGCCTTCTTCAGAAACTGGAGCGCCCGATGGTTCTGTCCGCCTTCTTCATAGATCTGCGCAATCATCAGCGTGGCCCAGTTTGCTCCATGGCCGCCATGCTCGGCCTCCAGCTCCCGGATGGCAAACTCGTTGAGCCCGGCGTTCAGCAGCAGCTGGCTCTTGGCGGCGCGCAACTGATCCGGTGGGGCCTCGATCTCCAGAGCCTCCGGTCCGGGCGTCTTCAACTCCGGGATATGCGCCAGCGTGGCGTCCTGCACGGCCAATGCGGCATTGTTCAACGAGACATTGCTTGCCGACGCAGGCAGTGCCGCCAGGCGCTCTCGCCCAATGCATCCGTAATAGTAGTTTTTGTACCGCTCGCCGAGCTTGGTGTACCAGGCTCGCGCCAAGTCGTAGTCGCGATCCTCTTCGGCGATGCGCGCGCGCCAGTAGAGGGCGGCGGGAACCTCCGGACCGCTCGGATACCACGCCACCTGATGCTCGAACGCCTGTTTTGCGTCCTCTCGGCTTCCCTGCCGGTAGCTGAGCCAGGCCGCCTTCCAGTTGGCGTAACCAGCCTGCGGACTGCTTCGGAAGCGCTCGCTCACCTCGCGGAAGAGCACAATAGCGCGATCGAAATTCTTTTGCAGCAGGTAGTAATTGGCCGCGGAGATCAACGCCTGCTCAAACCACGGGCTCGCCGGAGCCTGCTGCCGCAGTCGCTCCAGGTTTGCGTTCAACTCACCCTCGTTGTCGCCGCTGCGCGCAATTTCGCCCAGCAGGTAGAGCCGCTGGGCGCTGGCTTCGCCGGAAGCCTGCGCCTGTTCCAGCAGCACGCGTTCTTCCCCGGCGTTGGTGTGCCGCAGCACGGAGGCCAGAGCAACCTGAATGTTTCCCTGCTCCTCCGCCGGAGCCGTGTTCCCCAACTCACGGTAGATGCGCTCGGCCTCGGCCCAGTGCGAGGCCTTTGCCAGCAGCTCCGCCCTGCCCATCTTTTCGGCATAGCTGCCTTCAATTCCGGAGCCTGCCCCAGTCAGCAGGACTGCCGCCTGGTCCGCCTCGGAACTTATCGGCATGGTGAAGTACAGATGCTTCAGTATCTCGATGCCTTTTTCGGGGCGCTCGGAATGCAGATAGCTTCTTCCCAGGGCCAGTTCCAACGGTGCCCGCGCCGGCTGGCGATGCGCCTCCAGGTAGGCAATCGCCTCCTGCGTCCTGCCGAGCGAAGTCAGCGCGTTGCCGTAAACCACCACCGCCTCGTTCTGAAAAATCGATTCCGGCATCAGCCCATCGAAGTCCCGCAGAAGCTCCACCACCTTGGCGCTGTTTCCCTGCCCTGCATAGCAGACCGCTTCCAGATACTGCACGTAGTCGGTCAACTCACCCGCCTGGGGCCTGGCCATCTCCAACGCGCCGATCGCCTGCGCAAACTGCTGGTCCAGATAACGCGAGTATCCAACCGCCAGCCACGCCAGAGCACCGGCATCGCTGAGCGCGTGACGACGGGCGTATTCCTCCACCCCGGCATAGGCAGCGGGCGTGCGGTTCTCCTCCAGTTGCCGCGCCATCACCTTCAGGTCCGCCGACGCCACAAAAGCGCGTGTCATTCTCCGCACCTTCGGCGAGGGAGGCTTCCTTCGCGCCGCGGTGTGCGACACGCGATGGCTGGAAGACGATCCCGCGCGACTGGCGCTGGTTTTGCTTTTTTCCGTAGAGCTCTTCTTTGGCGCAGAGTGTTTGCGTGCAGCGGAGCCATGTTCGCCGGCTTCAGTGCTGGCCGCGGCCACCGTGGAGAGGATCAACATCAGAATTGCAAGGATTCGCAGCTTAGTAAACATCACGATATATGCAGTCTAACCCGGAAAACCGGCCCCCATCACCGACCGGTCGTTATCCGCAAGAATTCGAATCAGTTCCTGGGTAAAGTAATCGACGTCTTTCACGCTCTCGCCATAACGTTTCTGGTAGGCCGACCGGCTCTTCTCGATATCTTCGTGCAGGCGGCTGTAAAGGTCGCAGCGGTTGCGCCCTTCGGACACCTTGGCCTGGTTGTAGAGCTTGATCTCATCCACCAGCAGTTTGGCAAAGCGGCGTGCCCGGTCGTGGGCCTCGTCCACCGCCGGTGCTACGGCAGGCGGAGGCGCAACCGCGACGGCCGACGCAGAGGCCTCGTATCCATGCCCCGAATGCGATGCTGCGGGCATCGATGCCGCAGCCGTCATGCCCGCAGCCGGAACCGAGTGGTTGGGCGTTGCAACCGGGCGCGCGGCTTGCGAGGCGACCTGCGGCGCGGCCTTGCGGTAGGACTGAAGATCCAGCGACAACTGGGCAACCTGTACCAACACTTCCAACCCCGCCATCCCATCGCCCGGCCCGGAGACGGCCAACAGCAGCGCCGCCACACGTTCTTTCAACAACACGGGCAGCAGCAGAACCTTCGCTGAACTCTCCAATCCGAGCTGCGCGCAAAAGGACGGATCGAGTTCGGAAATCCTAGCGGAGCGCCCGGCACAGGAGTTGACCACCGCCCCTGCCACGCCCTGGCTGCAATCCAAGACCGTCCGTTTGAAGTTGTCCACCGTCCCCAGATTCATGCAGTTCCATCCGGAGGCTTGGGTCCCTCGCAGGATCAGAAGTCCGCACGCCGGGGTGAGCGCCGAAGTGGCCGTTAACAGCGCATCCAGAGTCTCGCTCTGCGTCTTGGAGCCTGAAATCAGCAGCGTGCCATCGCGCAGCTCGCGGCTGCATGGCAGTTGCGCGGGCAGCGCCCCCGGCGCAATCTGCGAGGCCAGCGCGGCTCCAACTCTGCGGGCAACGTTTTCGGCTAGCTCCCGCGACTTCTCCTGCAGCGCCTCGCTGCAGGCCTGCATGGCAATCTGACGGATTAATTCTTCGTTTGGCATTTCCCTGCCCGGCGCAGCCTCCGCATAAAAAGCGCGCGTAGAGTGGATGCTCGGATTATGGTGGCCGCTCTCCACCATGTCAACGCCCGGGGACTCAAATTGAGCACCGTTCTCCCGTTCTCGTTTCCGGAAGCGCTCACTCCTTTTGTGATCTTGCCTTCTACCCGCTACAATATTCATTGGACCTATTACTCACGTTATTTATTTCTGAATCGACGGACCAATGGAAGCCATCGAAAACAAGGGACAGGAAGCACCGAGCGAAGAAACCTTACTCGTCGAAGCGGCACGCTCCGGCGACATTGGCGCATTCGAGTCTCTGGTGCGGCGCTACGATCGAAACGTCTTCCGCATCGCGCAGCATATTACTCAGAATCGCGAGGATGCCGAAGATGTGGTTCAGGATGCCTTTCTAAAGGCCTACCAGAACCTGGGGCAGTTTCAGGGGCAGTCCAAGTTTTATACCTGGCTGGTCCGGATTGCGGTCAACGAAGCGCTCATGCGGTTGCGGCGGAGACGCCCCGAACGTATGGTTTCGATTGATGAGGACGTGAAGACGGAAGAGGATTCCATGCCGCGCGAAATCGCGGATTGGTCTCCCAACCCGGAGCAGCAATATACGCAGGCGGAATTGAAAGACATCCTCGGCAAGACCATTCAGGGACTGCCGCCGAGCTTCCGCACGGTTTTTGTCTTGAGGGATGTTGAGGGGCTTTCGACCGAAGAGACTGCAGCAGCTCTGGAGTTGAGCGTTCCGGCCGTGAAGTCGAGATTGCTGCGCGCACGTTTGCAGTTGCGCGAACGTCTCAACAAGTATTTCAAACGACGCGACGGAGACACCAGACCGTGAAATGCTCTGATTTCTTGAAAGAGCTGACCGACTACCTCGACAACACCATGGACCCGCATACCAAGGCGGAGTTGGAAGAACATCTCCAGTGGTGCCACAACTGCTATGTCGTCTGCAACACAACCAAGAGCACCATTGAAATCTATCGCGGATCCGAACTCTACGAACTGCCCGACGACCTGCGTACCCGCATCCATACCGCCATCATTTCCAAATGCAAATGCCACCAGAGCAACGCCGACGCCTCTCCGTCCAATCACGCCGCGGACTCCGAAAAAGAATCCAGCTAGTTGCCCTGGCAGGCGAACGGAAAAAGCTCCAAGCATGAACATGGCCCGGCTGACCGGGCCATTATTTTTCTAGCTTTGTTTTTCCAGCGCGCTTCTCCGGTTAACGCATTCCAGAACTGGCGGGTGCCCCAGGTTCCGCGCCCTGTATTTGGGGCGCTAACCTGGGAAAGCAGAATGCTTGGGCATACAGGAAATCGGAAACCGCTTCAGCTTAGTGGCGCTTGGCGTGTTTCTTCCCGTTTTTCTGGCTCTTGTGGTCGTGCTGCTTCTTTGCTGGAGCTTTCGCCGCGGGCTTTTTGCCGCTGCTGCGGTTCACGCTCTTCGCTGCGGCGCTCTTCGCCGCGAGATGACCCGCCTTCCCTGCTTTGCCGACCGGCTTGGCTGCCTTCTTGGGAGCCGGTTTCGCGGCAGCTTTTCCCTTTTTTATGGAAGGCTTGGCCGACGTTGCCGGGGCCTTCACTGCCTTCACCGCAGGCTTGGCAGGGGCCGCAGTTTTTTTCGCAGCTGCGGGCTTGGCGGCTGGATCGGGCGCCTTGGCGGTCTTTTTCTCCGCGGATGGAGCGTGCGCTGGAGCCGATGGCTTATTCGCCGCCGCTTTGGGGTTCGCGGCAGGAACGCTTGCCGCGCTTGCACCGGCAGCCTCGGCGGCCAATGCAATCGCCTGCGGTGCGGCCTGTTTGGCAACCGGCGGTGCGGCCTTCTTGGCTGCTGCCCGTCCACGGCGCACCGGGGCAGGAGGCGGAGGAGGTGGCGGCGGCTCGAACGGGGCGAGAAATTTCGCGATTTCGCTCTCGGTGCGCAGTTTGCCGTCCAGCAGCAGCAGGAATGCCTCCTGGCAGATCCGGGAATACTCCGGAAGCTGGGGCGTGATGCGCAGCTCTGCCATCTGCGTAATCGGCAATTTGTCCTGAACTTGCCGCCACTTCCCCAAGAAGTTCTTGATCTTTTCGTCCGCCGTCTTGTTGTGACCCGTCACATCCAGGTACAGCAGCGCCTCCGGTTTCGCGGCGGAAAGAATCTTCCACGCCCCGGAGTTCACCGCAGCCTCTTTGGCAAGAAGCTTCTTGGAAAGCTCTTTCGCTTCGCTATCCAGCCGCTTCCAGGCGGCCACAAACTCGCGGTGAGGGATCGCCTTCTGAATCGCGGCAACCTCCGCCTCACCCAGTTTCACGGTAAGGAAGTGCATGACCGCCGGCGCGGCATCCACGGCGATATTCAGCTCCGCCATCGTGGTCCGCGTTTTCAGCAGGTGCGCCAGTTCGGGGACGTTGGCCTTGGCAACCGTCCACTTCGGGCACAAAACTTTGAGCCAGCCCTGCTCTTCCAGCGCCTGCATCACGGCAACCGGATTCTCTTCGTGGGCAATCTGCTCGATCTCGTATCCAATGGCGCGACTTCCAAGATACTGAATATATTCACCCTCGACCGCCGAATCGTAGCGTGCGCGGGTGCGTTCCTCCAGTTCCCATCCAAAGCGCACCGCAAAGCGGGTGGCGCGGATCAGCCGCGATGGATCTTCCAGAAACGCGTAGCTGTGGAGAACCCGAAGCAGCTTCGCCTCGATGTCGGCGGTGCCGTTGAACGGGTCCAGCAGCAGGCCGCGCGAGCCCTCGTTCAACGAGAGCGCCATCGCATTGCAGGTAAAGTCGCGGCGGCGCAGATCCTCATTGATCGTAGCCGGTGTCACCTTGGGCGCTTTGCCAGGCTTGTCGAAGACCTCGGAGCGGGCCATGCCGATCTCGGCCCCAATGCCCTGAAAAACGGCGTGAATCACGCAGAAGTGCGGATCGGCCATGTCGACGATTCCGCCCGCGTTTTCAATCTCTTGCCGCAGCTTGAGCGCATCGCCCTGGACGGTGAAGTCCAGATCGCGGATGGGGAAGCCGGTCAGAATATCGCGGTTCGCCCCGCCGGTCAGATAGACGTTCATACCTTGGGCGCGGGCAATGTTCTGCACCGTGTTTACCGTCCGCATCTGCTCGGGCGATAACCTGCTTTCCATTGTGTAGATGTAATCGGCCATGTATTTAAGGCAATAGATTCAAGTATTTACGTTCCACCAGAGAGCCCAGGCGGTCAATGCCGCCCCGGACGACGCAACCGGCGGAGCGTAACTCTTTTGCAGATGGTTAGTTACAGCGAACTGCCTCATTTCCGGTACAAACTCCAGACGATATCACAGTAGAGAGGCACTTGGCTACTCCCAAAACCGCGAAACTGTTGATTGCGCGGTGAATACGGGCTCCATGTCGCTCACCCCGTTACCCATCCATTACCTGTCCGATAATTTATCTCGTTCCACGGGCAACGGCGGTGCGACAATCAGTCAACGCTCCGGATTGTGGTCGCCGGAATCGACCGCGTGTAATGGGATAGGCAATGGCTTCCACACACAAGAAAGTGATCGTCCGCAAGATGGACCGCGACACCATTCAGGGGTACGTGGCGGCCGGCGAATTTCTCGTGGGCAGTAAGGTGGAGCTGCTCAACACCGCCGGCAACGTCGTATTGATCGAAGTGGCGGAGATCAAAGGCATCTACTTCGTCCGCGATTTCGCCGACTCCAGTTCCCTGCAGCGCAAGACCTTTACCACCCGGCCCCGCGTGGAAGGTCTCTGGGTCCGGGTGCGCTTCCGCGACGCCGAGGCGTTGGAAGGCTTGATGCCCAACGACCTGACGCTGGTGCATCCCGAGGGCTTCTTCCTCAATCCCCCGGACAGCCGGGGCAACGTGCAGAGGATCTTCGTGCCTCGCTCCGCGCTCTCGGAGTTGACCGTACTCGCCGTCATCTCCCCTGCGGTCAAGCGGCGCAGGCAGCCAGGGACCGCCGATCAGACGCCGCTCCTGTTTACCGAACTGCCAACCGAGTAACACTGGGGCCAACCTCCCGGCAAAAAAATCCTCTTCGCTTCATCTGGCGTCTAAGGTCTTGCTGCGGTAGGCTTGTGCGCAAGATGAAACTCCTTGAGATTGCCCGGATTCTGGGCGCAACCCTGCAGAACGCTTCGCCCGAGGCCGAGATCACCGGCGTAGCGGGCATTGAAAACGCCGGCCCCCAGCAGATCACTTTCATTTCCAACGCCAAGTACGCCTCCCTGGCGAAATCGACCCGGGCAGCCGCCATCCTGGTGACTCCCGACTTCGCTGCCGCGGAAATCCCCGTGCTACGCCATGCCAACCCTTACCTGGCATTTTCGCAGGCGCTGGAGCTTTTCTATCAGCCCCCCAAGTATTCGCCCGGCATCCATCCCACGGCGGTGATCGACCCCTCCGCCCATGTCGGCATCAGAGCCCACATCGGCCCCTACGCCGTCATCGATGCCGACGCGAGGATCGGGGACGATGCCGTGTTGCTGGCCCACGTTGTCATCTATCGCGGGGCGCGCATTGGGGAAAGGTTTTTCGCCCACGCCCACGCCCAGGTGCGCGAGTTCTGCGAACTGGGCAACGACGTAACCCTGCAGAATGGCGTGGTGATCGGCGCCGACGGCTTCGGCTTTGCCCGCGACGGCGCCCGCGGATGGCACAAGATCGTGCAATCCGGCATTACCCGCCTGGCCGACCGGGTGGAGGTGCAGGCAAACTCCACCGTGGACCGCGCCAGCATCGGCGAAACCCGCATCGGCGAGGATACCAAGATCGACAACCTCGTCCAGGTGGGCCACGGCTGCAGCGTTGGCGAGCACACCATGCTCTGCTCGCAGGTGGGACTGGGAGGATCGACCCACGTCGGCAACAACGTAATTCTCGCCGGACAGGTCGGCGTCGCCGGTCATCTCACCATCGGAGACGGCGCGATTGCCACCGCCCAGACCGGAATTCCCAGCGATGTCGCCCCCGGAGCCACCGTCAGCGGCTACCCTGCCATGGAGAACCGCCAGTGGTTGCGAGCCGTTGCCGTCTTCCACAAACTGCCGGAGATGGCCCGGGCAATTCGCAATCTGGCGCGCAATCGCACCCCGGAGTAGCAGTTTTCCATCGCCAAGTTCAGTTTTTGCATCCATTATCAATAACGTGTGGGGCCCTTCAATGGATGAGAACAAGCAGTTCGAGTTGGTCGAAGGCGGAAAGTCCGACGAGCAGAGGCCCATCACGGTCCTCCTGCTGGACGACCGCGAGGAAAATCTCCTGGTGCGCTCCACGATTCTGCGCCAGAAGGGATATCACATCGTCACCGCCGCTTCTATCCAGGAGGCGGAGAGCAAGCTGAACGAAATCGATATCGCGGTGCTCGACTACCACCTGGGCGCGGGAAAGTTCGGCACCGAAGTTGCCAAGACCTTGCGCGCGCAGCGTCCCGAGGTGCCGGTCATCATCCTGTCCGCAACCCTGGAACGCAAGTTCGGAGGGATCGCCGACATGCATCTGCTCAAGGGAAGCAGCTCGGTAGACGACCTGGTGCAGGCCCTGCGCAGCTTTGAGGCGAAGCGCCGTGGGCGTCCCGTCGTGGTGGACTCGCGCGACTTTTACTACTCGCGCATCATCATGGCCATGAGCGACGACATGGTGATCGAGATCCTGGACCGCGACGGCAACTGGCAGTACGTCAACGACTATTTCGCCGCCCTCAGCCATCAGCGCCGCGCCTGGTATCCGGGCCGCAACATCTTCGATCACTTCCCCGAAATGCGCGACGAATGGGGCGAGATCATCCGCACCGTCGCCGACACGCGTGAAACCTACATCGACCGGCGCAACCACCGCGCCATGCCGCACCTGCCCGCCGAGTCGCAGCATTGGCAGTGGAACGTGCTTGTCTTCCCCATCAAATTGCACGACGGGCGCGACGGCGTCGTGTTGAGTGCCCGGCTTATCGAGCGCCGATGAGCCCAGCGCCCGCGGCCGGCAGCGCAGCGTTACCCGTCATACTCACGCAGCCTTCCAGAGTAGAATGTCAGCATGAAATGCTCCGCCGCCGTTCTGCTGGCCTGCATGGCTTGCCCGCTGCTGATCTCTTCCGCATGCAACTACGCCAAGCCCATGATGTACGTTGACGTCGAGAACCGCTCCGGGCATCCCATGGAAGACCTCGAGGTCAAGTATCCGACAGGAAGTTTCGGCCTGCCCGAGTTGCGCGATGACCAGACCAACCGGCAAATGGTGCCGTTCGGCGAGCCCTGCAAGTTCAGAGTCGCGTTTCAAGATCAGGCGGGGAAGGCGTACGTCCGCGAGTATGATTTCGGGGCGAAGTGCCCCACCGAAGTTGCCTTTGAGGTGGATGCCGGAATGAGCCTCAGCCAGCGGGTGGTCAGGCCGTAGCGTGGTCCTGGTACTTCTCCGGCAGGCCGCCGTGGATGACAGCCCGGACGGCAGCCAGGAGCGCCTCCTTGGTGGCAAACTGCCGCGGATCGATCGGTGTGTGAAAGTGCACCACGATCTCTCCGGCGTGCAGCGCCATCGTTCCCTTCGGCCAAGCCTCATGGCTGCCCACGATGGTGATCGGCACCACCGGGACTCCAGCCTCCATGGCCAGTTGGAACGGTCCCTTCTTGAATGTCAGCAGCCGGCCGCTGGGCGACCGCGTTCCCTCGGGAAACACCAGCATTCCCAGCCCTGATTGCAGCACATGAGCCGCGTTGGTCACACTCTCCACCGCCGAGCGCGGAGAGGCGCGATTCACCGCAACAAAGCTGCCGGCTCGCATGGCCCGTCCGAAGAGCGGAATCTTGAACAACTCCTGCTTGGCGATGATGGCGATGCGCCTTCCCAGTACAGTTGTGATCACCGGAGGGTCGAGGTTGGAGGCGTGGTTGGATATGAACAGATAGGCGCGTCCGTCCTCCAACTGCTCATGGCCAACCGTCCGCACGCGGATTCCGGACAGACGGTATCCGCTGCGCGCCGCCCACAGCGAGAGATCCCACAGCAGGTCAATTTTGCCCGTCAGATACAGCGCGGGAAAACCCGCCACCGCCGCCACCAGGGAAAATAATATCCACAGCACGACGCAATAAATGAGACGGATCATGGCTGCTTCGCCTCCGCCTCGCCGCGCAAAAACGCCGTGCGCCGCACTCTCGCCGCCGAAGTGATCCCCGGCATATCCTGCAATTCATATTCATCGATCTTGCGCGTGCTGAGCGGCAAATCCAGCTCCCGGATTTCCCCACCGGCCTCGTTCACCTTGAGATGCAGGGTGCTCTTCGGATTGCGCTTCTGCAAGTACTGGCTCCAGTCTCCCTCGACCTCTTTGCCGTTGACCTTTAAAATCTCGTCGCCCGGTGACAGATTCAGACGCGACGCGGGCGAGTTCTCCTCGACCCGGACAACGGTCAATGGCTTTCCCTCGGGCCGGGAGACAGCCAGGCCGGCATACACCTGCTCCACTTGCCGGTGGCTCACGGTCAATCCAACGTAGCTGAGAAACTGGTCGTAAGGAATCTCCTCCACTCCCGCAATGTAGCGCGAGAAGAAGTCCTGAAAGTCATCGCCGGTCAGTTCCTTCAGCGCAAGCCGCACGCCCTCGGAATCGTCGAAGTATTTTCCCTTCTGCGCGTACTGCTGGTTCATGTACTGAAAAAGATCGCGCAGGCAGCGGTGCCCGCCGCTCAGGCGGCGCATTTCAAGGTCGATCAGGAACCCGAGCAGTTCGCCCTTGCCATAGTAGGAGATGCTGCGGTCGGCGCGGCGGTAGTTGGGGTATGAGTCCAGCCACGTGTCCAGGCTGGATTCCTCCACCGACTGCGTAAGCCGCGCGCTGCGCGATTGCAATCCGCCGATCAGCGAAGCCAGATGCGCCAGCATGTGCTTCTCATCGGTGAGTCCCGAGCGCATCTCGACAATGTCGGCCACCGTGCTGGTCATCCCTTCGCTGAACCAGAGCGCGCGCGAATACTGTTCGCGGCTGTAGTCCACCGGCTCCAGCGACTTGGGACGGATGCGCTTCACATTCCACACATGAAAAAACTCATGCGCCGAGTAATCCGCCGCGTTCCTCACGTCCTGCTTCAGCAGATCTCCACCCACATCGATCACTGTGGAGTACGCGTGCTCCATGCCCCCGCCACCCGATCCATGCGCGGCCAGAAACAAAAACGTGTAGTCGTCGAACGGACGGTCCTGCATCCAGTCCACGGCCGTGGCCGTGATCTTGCGCAGCATCCCCTGCAGCGCCCCCAGATCCACGTCCGGCGAATCCACCACCACGTGATAGGCCGCGCCATCTTGCGTAAAGCTGCTCTCGTACAACTTGCCCATCATCGCGGGAGAATCCACCAGGCGGTCGTAGCTCTCTGCCTCCGCCGTAGCGCCGCTCAACTCTCCGGCGCCGCGCACGCCAAAGACTCCGCCATCGCGCATTCTCCATCCTGCCGGCGCGTCCACAATGCGCAGCGAAACCGGCGCGTTTCGCTGGTCCGGACGATAGACCAGCACCTCTGCCCAGTTGAAAAATCCGTGTTGCGCATCGAGGCTGGAGCCGAACGGCCCCGGAGCGTTCGTCAATATGTCATAGCTGAAGGTAACGCAGGGATGATCGCCGGACGAGGTGAGCTGCCAAGTGGTCTTGTCGCTCTTTTCCAGATGCGCATCGCCGGTGTCGCAGCGGTCGCACATCCACTCCGGAACGCCCTCGAAGGCCTTCGCCTGTTTCACGTTCGCCGCAAAATTGCGCACCTGATACAGGGCGTTCCACACCGGCAGTTGGAACTCAGTCACAGGCTGGTGCGTCACCGCGTCCACGTGCACCACGTGCTCGGCAGGCTTCAGCGTGATTCCATACGTCACGCCCTGCGCGGGACACCAGAAGTCAGCCGGTTGCGCCGCCAGCGCGCCCGCAAGGATGCACACAACCAGCGGAATCCCTGCCAGCCGCCGCCAGCCATTCATCTTCCGCATGACGCCCTTGCTTCGAGCGCCGCCGGAAGCTTCTCGTAGATGTCGCCGAAGCCCCCATTGGAGAGGATCGCCAGCACATCCCCCGACGCGGCCTGCGCGGCAACGTAGCCCACGATCGCATCTACGTCGGGCAACTGCCGAGCGGCAACTCCGCGCGCGTTCAGTTCGGCCACCACGCGCTCCACGTCGAGCCGCTCCTCCGGCTTCAGCGCATCGGTGGCCTTGAAGAAGACGCTGGCCACGACCACCTGATCCGCCAGAGTCAGGCTCTCCACCAGTTCGCGCTGGAAGACATTGCGCCGGAGCGTATTCGAGCGCGGTTCCAGTATCGCCCACAGGCGCCGTCCGGCATAGCGTTTGCGCAGCGCGCCCAGCGTGGCTCCAATCGCCGTAGGATGATGTGCAAAGTCGTCGATCACGGTGATGCCGCCCACTTCGGCGCGCACCTCCAGCCGCCGCTTGACCGAAAGAAATTCGCGCAGCGCCCCCGCAATCGTTTCGGCGGAGATCCCGTGGCAGTGCGCCAGCGCCGCCGCAGCCGTGGCGTTCAGCACGTTGTACTCACCGGCCAGCGCAAACGCGAACTCCGCGAAATGCTGCCCATCGCGCAACACCTTCCAGCGGGTGCACTCGCTCTCATAGCGCACATCTTCAATGCGCCAGAATGAGTCGCTATGAAAGCCGTAGCGCTCCACCGGGCAGAAGGCGCGCTCCACGCACTCGCTCACATTCGTGCTTCCGTCCCAGGCAATGATGCGTCCGCGCCGCGGCACCAGGTTCACCAGCCGCTTGAAGGCGAACTTCACCGCCTCAAGGTCGCGATAGATATCGGCGTGGTCAAACTCCACCGAGGTAAGAATCACCGAATCCGGAAAGTAATGCAGAAACTTCGGTCCCTTGTCGAAGAACGCCGTGTCGTACTCGTCGCCCTCGATGATGAACTCCTTGCCGCCGGTCACGGCAAAGCTCGATCCGAAATTCTCCGCGATGCCTCCCACCAGAAACGATGGCTTGCGGCCCGCATATTCGAAGATCCACGCCGCCATGCTCGTCGTCGTGGTCTTGCCGTGCGTTCCGGCAATCACCAGCGAGGTGTGATCGCGGATAAACTCCTGGTGAATCAACTCGGCCATGGAGACAAACGGCAGGCGCTCGTCGAGCAGGTATTCAAGCTCGGGATTGCCCCGTGAAATCGCATTGCCCACCACCACCAGATCGGGGGCCGGTATGAGATTTTGCTCGCTGAAAGGCTGCATTACCTGAATCCCCAGCGATTCCAGAAACGTGGACATCGGCGGATACGCGGCGCTGTCGGAGCCGCGCACATCGAGCCCGCGCGCCTTCAGCATCCCCGCCAGCGAGGCCATGGCCGTCCCGCAGATTCCGATCAGATGGATGCTCCGAGCCTTCATCAACGCAAGTGTCCCTTATGAGTTTGAATTCTGTACTGCAACAAATGTCGCAGGCTCTACCTGCAGCCGCACACCCGCCTCTGAGCTGCTAAGCGCGGCCGGTACGCCGAAGGGCAGCGTAATGTTTCCCGACTCCACATGCCCCGAGGGAAATCCGATTACGATGGGAACACCGAGCCCGCCGAGCACGCGCAGAATCATGCGCGGCAGCGTCTCTTCTTCCGCCGCCGCAGACGAACAGCCGAGCATCGCGCCGAAGACAATTCCGCGCACCGCGCGAAACTTTCCCGCCAGCAGCAGCTGCATCAGCATGCGGTCGATGCGATACGGCTTCTCGTTCACGTCTTCCAGAAAGAGAATCTTCCCCTGCGTCTCAATCTCCCACGGCGTTCCCAGCGAGGTCACCACCACGGAGAGACAGCCTCCGGTCAGCGGCCCGCGTGCCTCGCCCGCAACCAGCGGCTGCACAGGCGAGCCCGCGGGAAACCGCAAATCCAGCGCTTCCCCGCCCAGGGCGGCGCGGAACGAACCCTCATCCGCCGTGCCCCTGGCGAAATCGCTGGCCACCATCGGCCCATGAAACGCCACCATGCCGTTGCGCTCCAGAGCCAGCAGCAGGCTGGTGTTGTCGCTATATCCCACAAATGCCTTGGGGTACATGCGCAGCGCATCGAAGTCGAGCAGAGGCAGCAGGTAATTCGAACCATAGCCGCCGCGGGCGCACAGTACGGCATCCACATCGTCCCGCTGCCACATCTCCATCAGGGACGCGGCGCGCGCGGCGGCACTCCCGGCAAATCCGCCATCCCGCTGCAGCGCATCGGGCGAGGCCGCAACCTGACGCCCGCTCAGCGTGCTCAACGCGCGGCATCCCGCCTCCAGCGCCTCGCGCTCCACGCAGCTGGCGGGGCTGACCACGCCCACCTTGCCGTGCGGCCCCAGGGCGCGAACACGCCTGCCGGACTGAAGCTCTGACTGCATCGCTTGATGGTAAACGAAAGTTGGTGTGAACCGAAAATCGCAATACGAAAACTACTAGACGAAGAACTCTCCGCTGCAGATCAGGCTCGCCGAGCCTTCCAGTTGCAGCGATGCGCCGCGCTTCCATTTCACCCGCTGGGCGCCGCCGGGCGAAACCACCGTGAGCTTCGCCGAACAATACCGCGTCGCAATCGCCGCCGCAGCCGACGCGGAGCTCCCCGTCCCCGAAGAATGCGTCTCGCCCGCGCCCCGCTCGTAGATGCGTATGGCGATCTCGGCCGCGTGATCGAGCCGGACCCACTCCACGTTGATGCCCGCCGGGAACAGATCCGCGCGCGCCTGGATCAACTGCGAATCCTTCTGCCATTCCGCGGGAAACTCCTCCACAAAGATCACAAGATGCGGGTTGCCCATCGAGACCGGAACCCCGCGATACTGCACCTCTCCCAGATCGATCTCCAACGGCGCATCCACCACCGGCACGCCCATGGCGGTCAGGAAGTCATAACGGTTTCCACTGCGGTCCGCAAGCTGGCAGAGCTTTACGCCCGCGTCGGTTGCAATCAGCAGTTCCTCGCCTGCGCCGCAGGCCACCAGATGGGCGGCAACACAGCGCGTGCCATTGCCGGAAAGCTCGGCAAACGAGCCGTCCGCATTAATCAGGTGAATGCGCGCCGCGTATCCCTCCTCGTCGCTCAGCCACTCCACTCCATCGGCTCCAACGCCATGGTGCCGGTCGCACAGGGCGCGAGTCAGCCCCGCGGGGTCGTCCCCCTGAAACTCCTTGCGAATAATCAGAAAGTCGTTGCCATACGCGGTGGCCTTGACGAAGGGAATGCGGGTGACTTGGGGCAATGCTCGCTCCTGCTCGCTGGTAGGGATTCCAAAAAATTGTACCACCCCAAGTAGGTGGCAAAAGCAGAAGGCCACGGCATGAACCGTGGCCTTCTCTTTGATTCGTTCAGCCTACTGACGTGGGCCGCGAGGACCACGAGGTCCGCGGGGACCGCGACGGCGGCGGCGCGGATCTCCGGCTGCGCCGGCGCCCGCACCCGCGGGACGATCGGTGTGGCCAGGAGCTTCGTTCGGAGTACCTTCCCGATTGAAGTTCATATCCTCTTCATCCTCTTCGCCATCGCCATCGAAGCCGCCTTCCAGGGTCATCGCCGAGCCTTCCAGCGAGCGCTCGGGAGCCGGTGTGTAAGGCGAGCCGCCTCAGCCTCGGGCACTACGCCGCCCGCAGCTTCGATCTTTGCCCGCTGCTCCTTCAGAATGGCCTTGCGCGACAACTTGATGCGGTTGCCTTCCACCGAAAGAACCTTGACCAGAACCTGGTCGCCCTCTTTCAGCTCGTCCTTGATGTCCTTGATGCGGTGCTCGGCCACTTCGCTGATGTGCAGCAGTCCGTCGGTGCCGGGGATGATCTCCACGAACGCGCCGAACTCCGCCAACCGGGTTACGGTGCCAAGATACGTCCGTCCGATTTCCGGCACGGCCGTAATGTCGCCGATCATCTGCAGCGCTTTTTCCGCCGCAGCCGAATCGCTGGAGGACACGCGCACCTGGCCGTTGTCTTCCACGTCGATCTTCACACCGGTTGCTTCCACGATGCCGCGGATTACCTTGCCGCCCGGTCCGATCAGTTCGCGGATCTTGTCGGTCGGAATCATCACGGTGTAGAAGCGCGGAGCATGGGTGCTGACGTTTTCGCGGCCAGAGGTGATCGATTCATCCATCTTGTCGAGGATGAACAACCGTCCGCGCTTGGCCTGGGCCAGCGCCTCGCGCATGATCTGCGGCGTAATGCCGCCGATCTTGATGTCCATCTGCAGCGCGGTAATGCCCTCGCGGGTTCCCGCAACCTTGAAGTCCATGTCGCCGTAGTGGTCCTCGGCGCCCGCAATGTCGGTCAGGATGGCGTAATCTTCGCCTTCCTTCACCAGCCCCATGGCAACTCCGGCAACCGGCGAACGCAGGGGCACGCCGGCATCCATCAAGCTCAGCGAACCGCCGCAGATGGTGGCCATCGACGACGAACCGTTGGACTCCAGAATGTCGCTGACCACGCGGATTGCATAGGGGAAGTCATCTTCGCTGGGCAGCACCGCGTTGAGCGCGCGCTCGGCCAAGGCTCCGTGGCCGATTTCGCGGCGTCCGGCGCCCCGCAGGAAGCCAACTTCGCCAACCGAGAACGGCGGGAAGTTGTAATGCAGCATGAAGCGCTTCTTGGTCTCGCCTTCGAAGCGTTCCAGCCGCTGCTTATCGTCGCTGGTGCCAAGCGTGGTGGTGACCAGAGCCTGGGTTTCGCCGCGCGTAAACACAGCCGAGCCGTGGGTGCGCGGCAGAATGCCGATTTCGCTCCAGATCGCGCGAATCTGGTCGAAGGCGCGGCCGTCGGGACGGCGGCGGTTCTTCGTGACTTCCTCGCGGAAGACGAGCTCGCGGAGCTGGTCGAAGTATTTTCCGGCCTTGGTGCGCGCTTCGGGCTGATCCTCGGGGACCTCGGCCTTCACGCTCTCTTTCAGTGCCTTGATCTTCGCGTAGCTGTCGATCTTGGTGTACTTTTCGGTGTTGACCGCATCGGCCAGCGCCGCGCCAACCTTGGCGCGCAGTGCGTCAAGATACGGCTGATCCACCACGGGAGCCTCAAACGTGCGCTTCGCGCGTCCGAACTTCTGGGCAAATTCGCTGATGGTGGCGCAGATCTTCTTGATCTCGCCATGGGCGAACTCGATCGCGTCCACCACGCGGTCTTCGTCTACTTCGGTAGCGCCTGCTTCGATCATCACGATGCCCTCGGCGGTGCCGACGACCATGATGTTGACCTTGCTTTCGCGCTGCTCTTCGTAGGTGGGGTTGATGACGAATTCATCGTTGAGCAGGCCGACGCGCACCGCGCCAACGGGACCTGCAAACGGAATATCGGAGAGGGTTAGCGCGATCGAAGCGCCGTTGATGCCGGCCACGTCCGGGTCATTTTCCGTATCCGCCGAAAGCACAAACGCGATGACCTGAGTCTCGAAGCGGTAGCCATCGGGGAAGAGCGGACGGATGGGACGGTCGATCTGACGGCTGGTGAGAACTTCACGTTCGCTCATCCGGCCTTCGCGCTTGATGAAGCCGCCGGGGATGCGGCCTCCGGCGTAAGTGTATTCACGGTAATCCACCGTGAGGGGAAAGAAGTCGATGCCGACGCGGGGTTCGGCGTTGGAGCAGGCGGTTGCCAGAACCACGGTTTCGCCAATGCGCACAACCGCGGAGCCGTGAGCCTGTTTGGCCCAGTGACCGGTCTCAAATGAAATGGTTTTACCGCCGGAGAGTGTGACGCTTGTTTCTTGTTTCATGTATCCCTTTCGCCAGGGGCGCGTCCACGATAGGAGCACTCCACCACAGCAAGCGCGAGCAGTACGCGTCAAGCCGCAGTTAAGAATGCGAACAGGAACAGTTCCAGCCGCTACGAGTTTCTGGCTCACTCCCAAGCAGCATGGCCAATGCCTGCGCTGCGACAAGTTGGGAGTGGGCTGGCGCAACCCTTCACGGACCGCGCCAGCGAAACCACGGGAGCCAGCCAACAGGCCCGGCTCCGGCGGACGTTTACTTGCGGATACCCACCTTCAGAATGACAGTCTTGTACCGCTCGGTATCGTACTTCTTCAGATAGTCGAGCAGGCTGCGACGCCGGCTCACCATCATCAGAAGACCGCGACGCGATGCGTGGTCCTTCTTGTGCGTACGGAAGTGCTCGGTCAACTGGCCGATGCGCTCGCTGAGAAGGGCAATCTGGACTTCAGGGCTGCCGGTGTCGGAGGTGTGGGTCTTATACTTCTCGATGATATTGGTTTTCTGCTCTCGTGCTAACACTGGGAACTGACGCGCTCCTGCTTCTTTTCGGTTCGATGTTGTAACCATTTCAAACTATCATGTTTGCCAAATAAGTGCAAAGACAGGCACAAGTTGCAGGGTCACTGGCGTCCCAAAGCCGGATATCTTGTGCCTCATCGGGAGTGGCTCCGCAATATATTCCGGCTTGATCTCCGCACCCGGAGCGTCATTTCCCCGGCTTCGCGGCGTACTTCTCCACCAGTTTAAGAAACTCCGCATGCACCCGCGTGTCCGGGCTCAGTTCGGGATGAAACGTCGCGGCCATCAGCTTGCCCTGGCGAATCAGCACCGGGTAGCCGTCGCGCTCGGCCAGCACCTCAACCTCGGGACCCACCCGCTCGATACGCGGCGCGCGGATGTACACCTGCTCCAGCGGGGCGCCCGGCAACGTGCTCGGCCCTTCCACGATCGTCGAGTCGATCTGCCGTCCGTAGGCATTGCGCCGCACCGTAATATCCAGCGCGCCGATGCCCTTCTGCGCGGGGTTCTCGACCTCGCGCGCCAGCAGGATGCAGCCCGCGCAGGTGCCAAACGCAGGCCTGGTGAGGACAAACTCGGAGAGCTTGGCAAATCCGCTCTCGCCCAGCAGATTCAAAAATACCGAAGACTCGCCGCCCGGAATAATGAGCCCGTCAATCGAGTCGAGTTGCTCCGGCTTGCGCACCAGCACCGGCTCGGCGCCGAGCGAGGCCACGCGGCGGCTATGGGCGTCAAAGTCGCCTTGCAGGGCTAGGATTCCTATCTTCATCGCTTCGTCTAATTTATCAGGTCGCGGAAAAATTCCGGCGTTAGGTATCTCTGCCGAAGCGCTGCGCATCTCGGATGCGAAGACCCGTCTTTCACGCAAACTCTCAATCCCCAAAGGAGAACACGCATGTCCAGACTACAGGCAATCCAAACCCCAACAGCTACCGGCAAGGCGAAAGAGTTACTCGATTCCGTGCAGGCCAAATTCAAGTCCACGCCCAACATGATGCGCGTGATGGCGAACTCTCCCGCCGTACTGGAGGCCTATCTCTCGTTTGAATCTGCGCTCGCCAGCGGAACTCTGCCACACAAACTGCGCGAGGAGATCGCATTGGAGGTCAGCGAGCAAAATTCCTGCCAGTACTGCGTTTCGGCGCACACCGCCATCGGCAAGATGACGGGGCTATCGGACAAGCAAATCGAGCAGGCACGCGACGCGAACTCGGACTCGACCAAGGACGCAGCCGCCCTGACCTTTGCCCGCCAGGTCGTCAACAAACGCGGCCAGCTCTCAGATGGCGACTTTAACGCCGTAAAGCAAGCGGGATTCAGTGACGGCGAAATCGCCGAGATCATCACACATGTCGCGCTCAACATCTTCAGAAACTATTTCAACAATTCAACCCAAGTCGAGATCGATTTCCCCAAGGTCGAGCTGCACCGTGCCGCTTAGATGTCCGTGCCGGAGGCGGTGCGCAAACACAAAGAGGCGCAGCCCGAAGGCCGCGCCTCTCTTGCGTTATGATTTTCTACCAGCCGCGCGTCTGCAGCAGGTCGGCCTCGGCGATGTTCCCCACAGCCAGCCCCTTCATCGCCCCGGTCATCTGCTCGCTCACCTCGGCCAGAACCTGGGGGTCCTGGTAGTGCGTGGTGGCGATCACAATGGCCTTGGCGCGCGACTCGGCCTCGGCGCGCTCTTTCGGAATGCTCAGGTCCAGCGGCGTCGCGCCGCCCTTCATAAAGATGCCGCTGCCCACAAACACCGCCTCGGCCCCAAGTTGCATCACCAGCGATGCGTCGGCCGGGGTGGCAATACCGCCCGCGCTGAAGTTCGGCACCGGCAGCTTGCCCGCCTTGGCTACCATGCGAACCAGCTCATACGGAGCCTGATGCGTCTTGGCCGCCAGGTATAGCTCCTGCTCGCTCATCACGGTCAGCGCGCGCATCTCGCTCACAATCTGCCGCATGTGCTTCACCGCGTGGACCACGTCTCCGGTTCCGGCTTCGCCCTTGGTGCGGATCATGCATGCGCCCTCGGCAATGCGCCGCAGCGCCTCGCCCAGGTTGCGCGCGCCGCAGACGAACGGCGTCTTGAAGGCGTGTTTGTCGATGTGGTGCGCTTCATCGGCGGGGGTCAGCACCTCGCTCTCGTCGATGTAATCCACGCCCAGCGCCTGCAGAATCTGCGCCTCGGCAAAGTGGCCGATGCGCGCCTTGGCCATCACCGGAATGTTCACCGTGGCCATCACTTCCTTGATGATCTTGGGCGAAGCCATGCGCGCCACGCCGCCCTCGGCGCGAATCATGGCCGGAACGCGCTCCAGCGCCATCACGGCGCAAGCGCCCGCTTTTTCGGCGATCTCCGCCTGCTCCGCGCTCATGACGTCCATAATCACGCCGCCCTTGAGCATCTCCGCCAGGCCCGTCTTTAGCCGCAGCCCGTTGCCATTGGTATCCGACATTGCTTCCCTCTCCTGCTAACCGCTTTAGTATTCTTTTTCTTCCACGCGACCACAACGCCGTAGCGAACGATGCTACAACGAGGCGCATGGTCTGCGGGAACGAACCTTCATTCTAGCGCGTTCCGCGAAACCCTGCCCGCCGCCGATTCCTACGGCGAACCGCGCGATTGAGCTCGCAACTGTGCTCGCGACTGTACTCGCAACCATGGGCGCGGCTCGCAGTGACCGTAAACTTCTAAGCTTCGTCCGGCATTTTTTTGTCTTAGTTCTGCCGGACTTTCTGATACATTGTTTCACGCCTCGTAAACGCGAAATGAATTTGCAGGTTCTCGTCCCCTGTCCGGGTTCTAAGGAGACATTGTGGCCTCTACCGCCCAACCAACCAGTACGTCCTTGCCCAAGGGAGTTGCGCCGCTGCGTGCGGGCACCGGCAACTCCTTTTTGTGGCGCCGTCTTCATTCCTTGACCGGCATTGTTCCAGTCGGCCTCTTCCTGCTGGAGCACTTTCTATCCAATTCCGAGGCCATCCATGGAGTGGCCGCCTACAACGCGCAGGTCAAGTTCCTCACCGGGCTGCCCTTCCGCCTGGGCCTGGAGATCTTCGGCATCTTCATTCCGTTGGTCTTCCACGCCCTTTACGGCGTCTACATCTGGTGGCGTGGCGAAAACAACGTCATTGACTACCCCTGGACGGGCAACTGGTTCTACTCGGCACAGCGCTATACCGGCCTCATCGTCTTTGCCTACGTGACCTTTCACCTCTGGACCATGCGTTTCACCGGGATTCATCTGACGGAGCATGCCGACGCTTCCTTCTGGAAGGTGCAGCACGAGCTCTCCAATCCGTTGGTGCTGGCCTTCTACGTGGTCGGCATTCTTGCCGCATCCTGGCATCTCGGCTACGGACTGTTCCTGTTCGCGGCCAAGTGGGGCATCGTCACCGGCGACAAGGCCCGCAAGCGGGCGCAGGGCGTAGGAATCGCTCTCTCCGTGCTGCTCGTCCTGGCCGGGCTGATGTCGGTTTACGCCTTCGTAGCCAAGTTCCAAACCCAGCAGTTTGATCCTGCTTGGGAGCAACCCAGCGAGAATGCTCCCGCCGATCAGAGCCGGGTGATTCCATCCAGCGTTCCCAGCAGCCAGGCACGATAGGCCCGGCCGAAAGAGAATCTATGGCAACAACGACTCCTAAAATCATCATCGTCGGCGGTGGACTTGCGGGCCTCTCCGCTGCCATCAAAGTTGCGGAAGCGGGCGGCGAGGTTGCGCTGTTCTCGCTCGTGCCCGTCAAACGCTCGCACTCGGTCTGCGCCCAGGGCGGCATCAACTCGGCCAAGAACCTCAAAGGCGAAGGCGACTCCACCTGGGCCCACTTCGACGACACGGTCTACGGCGGCGACTTCCTCGCCAACCAGGGCCCGGTCAAGCGCATGTGCGAGATGGGCCCCGGCATCATCGAACTGCTCGACCGCATGGGCGTCCCCTTCAGCCGCACGCCGGAAGGTCTGCTCGACTTCCGCCGCTTCGGCGGCACGCTCTTCCACCGCACGGCTTTTGCCGGAGCCACCACCGGCCAGCAGCTGCTCTACGCGCTGGACGAGCAGGTGCGCCGCTATGAGTCCGAAGGCAAGGTCAAGAAATACGAGTACTGGGAGTTCCTCTCCTCGGTGCTCGACTCCAACGGCGTCTGCCGCGGCATCTGCGCCATGGACCTGCGCTCGATGGAGGTGGTCACCTTCCCGGCCGATGCCGTACTGATCGGAACCGGCGGCGTGGGCGCCATCTTCGGCAAGTCCACCAACTCCGTGGTCTGCACCGGCTCGGCGCAGGGCGCGCTCTATCAGCAGGGCGCCGCGTACGGCAATGGCGAAATGATCCAGGTGCACCCCACCTGCATTCCCGGCGAAGACAAGCTGCGCCTGATGTCGGAGTCGGCCCGCGGCGAAGGCGGACGCGTCTGGGTTCCCAAGAATCCGGCCGAGACCCGCGCCGGCAAGGATGTGCCGGAGGGCGACCGCTGGTACTTCCTCGAAGACAAGTACCCCAAATACGGCAACCTTGTGCCGCGCGACATCGCCACCCGCGAGATTCATGCGGTGGTGCACGATCTCGGCCTCGGCATCGGCGGATCGCCCATGGTCTACCTCGATCTGTCGCACATCGACCGCGCCACGCTCGACCGCAAACTCGGCGGCATTCTGGATATCTACGAGAAGTTCGTCGGCGACGATCCGCACGAAGTTCCCATGAAGATCTTCCCCGGCATGCACTACACCATGGGCGGACTCTGGGTGGATGAAGATCAGATGACCAACATCCCCGGTCTCTACGCCATCGGCGAGTGCGACTACTCCATCCACGGCGCCAACCGGCTCGGGGCAAATTCCCTGCTGAGCTGCATCTACGCCGGTTTCGTGGCCGGTCCCAACGCGATGAAGTACGCCAAGAACCTCGCCGCGCCCCCGGAAAACCTGGCTGCCTCGTTCGCGAACGAGAAAAACCGGCAGATGCAGTACAACGACCTGCTGGTCAAAAACCAGGGCACGGAAAATCCCTTCAAGCTGTGGCGCGAACTGGGTGAGATCATGTCGCGCAATGTGACGGTGCGGCGCTTCAACGACAAACTGCAGGAGACCGACGCCAAACTGGTCGAGCTGCTGGAGCGCTATCGCAAGGTCAATCTCAGCGACCGCTCCATGTGGACCAACCAGTCGTTCCTGTTTACCCGGCAGCTCTACAACATGCTGCAGCTGGCACGCGTCATCACGCAGGGTGCGTTCCTGCGCAATGAATCGCGCGGTTCCCATTACAAGCCCGACTTCCCCGAGCGCGACGACGCCAACTTCCTGAAGACGACCAAGGCGTTCTTCGCACCCGATGCGGACGAGCCGCGCTTCGAGTGGGAGCCGGTCGACGTCTCGCTCATCCAGCCGCGGCCGCGCCGCTATGACACCAAGTAGATACGAGATCCCGGCCATCCGCCTCCTCGCAGGCGGATGGCAAAAAGGTTTAGAAACTCATGGCGAATAAGAGCGTACTTTTCAAGATCAAGCGCCAGGCAACTCCCACCAGCGAACCCTTCTGGGAGGAATTCGAGCTGACGTGGCGGCCTGGTTTGAACGTGATTTCGTTGTTCATGGACATCGCCCTCAATCCGGTGACGCGCAACGGCACGCCCACCACGCCCATCAACTACGACTCCAACTGTCTGGAGGAGGTCTGCGGCTCCTGCGCCATGCTGATCAATGGCCGCGCCCGCATGGCTTGCTCCGCACTGGTTGACAACCTGGAGCAGCCCCTGACCATCGAGCCCTTCTCCAAGTTCCCGGTCGTGCGCGACCTCGTCGTGGACCGCTCCGTGCTCTTTGAGAACCTCAAGGCCATCAAGGCCTGGGTGCCCGTCGATGGAACCTACTCCTTGGGCGACGGCCCCCGCATCACCCCGCAGGTGCAGGAGCAGTCCTACCAGCTCTCGCAGTGCATGAGCTGCTGCTGCTGCATGGAAGCATGTCCCCAGTTCAATGAGAGCACGGGATTTGTGGGCGCGGCCACCATTGCCCAGGCCCGGCTTTTCAACATGCATCCTACCGGCAAGGTGTTGAAGGATGAGCGCCTGGATGCCCTTATGGGCGACGGCGGAATCCAGGAGTGCGGCTACGCGCAGAACTGCGTCGAGGTCTGCCCCAAGGAGATCCCGCTCACCAAGTCCATCAGCAGCGTGGCCGGCGATGTCATGAAGAAGGCAGTTCTGGACTTCTTCCGTACCTAACCCCTGCGGGCCCTTTCGGGAGGCAAAATCGCGCCATTCGGGCGATTTTGCCTCCCTTTTCTACTTAATCCTGAATTATTCTTGAAATGAATCCGAATGGGCAATACACCTGAGTAATATTCCGGCCTCGCCGGGTTACACTTTCGGGAGTAAAGTCATCATACTTAGTGCAGGAGTCGCACCGTTCTCATGATGCGCAGAAGCAGTGCCGCCCTCATTTTCGCTCTCGCTGTCGCTACGGCGTTCCCCGCCGCCGCCTCCATCCACGGCTCATACCACAGGCACTCCTTCCACCACGCTCATCTGCGCGTTGCCCGCTGGAACCCGGTGCTGCGCGGTTCGCACGATTCCCTGCTCCGGCAAAACGAAGAGATTGACCGCCTCAAACTCGTCCGCATCGCCGACGATCAGCAGCTCGAAGCTCTTGAGATGCGCGGCGAACTGGTAAGCCTGCACGAGTCGCGCGCCCTGCAGATTGCCGCCAACCTCGAGCTCAACCGCCGCTTCTGCCGTCCCTGGACCCGGGACTTCCTGGAAGATCTGAGCCAGGCGTTTTACGCCCAGTTCCACCAGCCCATCGAGGTCACCTCGCTGGTCCGGACCGTCGATCAGCAAGCCCGCCTGCAGCGCTCGAACCACAACGCCGCCCCCATCGATGGCGACACGGCCTCCTCGCACCTGGCCGGCCTCACCGTCGATATCGGCAAGAGCCCCATGTCGGGCAAGGAGCGCGCCTGGATTAGCCAGTACGTATTCCATCTGCAGGAGTTGGGATTGGTCGAGGCCGCCGAGGAGCGCCGCCAGGCCTGCTACCACATCATGGTCAGCAATCGTTACGACGATTACCGCCGATCCGAGGAATTCAGCGCCGATCGCTAGCCGAGGGCGCATCCAACCCGTTATCCCGTCCGTCTGTTTTCCTTCGTCCACCCGTGACGCTACCCCGTGCTGCGGTATATTCTGGGAGACATTGACGGAGACCGGCTGCTCGACGGTAGCAAATTGAACGATACGATGCTTCTGACCTCTTTTGCCGCACTGCCAGGCGCGTCTGCCGCTACGCAACGCCCCATCATTCCAGCCGTTTTCCTTATCGCCATTGCCACTACCCGGAGGAACTCTGATTTATGCGCAAACCATTTGTTGCAACCTGCCTGCTGACACTTGCCCTGGGCGCCACCGCGATGGCCGCTACGCCGGCTCCACAGGGCTCGACGGACCAGCCTGTGGCCGTCATCGAAACCAACATGGGCAATCTAACCTGCGTCCTGTTTCCCAAGGCCGCGCCGCTGGGCGTTGCCAACTTTGTCGGCCTGGCCCGCGGAACCAAGGACTGGAAAGACCCCAAATCGGGCAAGACCATGCACGGGGTTCCGCTCTATGACAACACCATCTTCCATCGCGTCATCCCCGAATTCATGATTCAGGGCGGCGACCCCGCCGGCTCCGGCTCCGGCCAAATCGGCTTCCAGTTCAAGAACGAAACCTGGCCCGATCTCCGCTTCGATCAGCCCGGACGTCTCGCCTACGCCAACGCCGGACCGGACACCAACGGCTCGCAGTTCTTCATCACCGAGGTGCCCACGCCGTTCCTCGACGGCAACTACACTCTCTTCGGCCAGTGCGACGCCGCCAGCGTGGAACTGGTCAAGAAGATCGCCCGCCAGCCCCGCAACGGACAGGACCGCCCCAACACCCCCGTCATCATCAAACACATCCGCATCGACGACGGCTCCAAGGCAGCTCAGAAAAAGAAGTCCTAGCGAGCCGTCCGTCGGCCCGACTCGTGGCGAAGCCTCCGGCTTTGGCTGGAGGCAGCATCGCACTCGAAACAGCAATCCAACTTCTGTTAGTCTGACCAGTCACCCATTCCCCAGCAAGGAGCCATTATGGCCGAACGCACTCCGGGTTTATACGTCACGTTTCTCACCAGCCAGGGCACCATCCTCTGCCGCCTCTTCGAAAAGGAAGCGCCCAAAACGGTTGCCAATTTCGTGGAGCTTGCCGAAGGCAAGCGCGAATGGAAGGACAGCGTGAGCGGCAAAAAGGGTCCAGGTCCGCTCTACAACGGGACGGTCTTCCACCGCGTCATCCCCGACTTCATGGTCCAGGGCGGCGATCCCAGCGGCACCGGCATGGGAGGCCCAGGCTACCGCTTCGAAGATGAGACCAAGGGCTCGCCCTTCAAGTTCGACGCGCCTGGCAAACTCGCCATGGCCAACGCCGGCCCCAATACCAACGGCTCCCAGTTCTTCATCACCGTCGCCGCTACGCCCTGGCTCACCGGCAACCACACGATCTTCGGCGAGGTGGTCGAAGGACAGGACTTAATCGTCAAGATCAGCACCCTGCCCCGCAACCACCAGGACCGTCCCAAGACCGACGTGGTGCTGGAGAGCGTCACCATCGAGCGCATCGGATGAACGCGGATGTGCGTGCATGAGAGGGTCATCCTGAGCGCCGAGCGCCCGCGGCCGGAGCGGCGTCTTTTGCCGCGTACCCGACGCGAAGCTCCAGCGAAGGACCCAAGCACCGTTCGAATATCCCATGCCGCTCCAAAGGCATTTCGGCCAATGCAGTTTTCAATGCACGCCGCATAAAACAACAAAACAAACCCCGAAGCCTAGGCCTCGGGGTTTGTTTTTTACCGCAATCCAATGGAGAACTTACAGACCGATCACCGTGATCAACTCCTGCACTGCGTCGGCGCTCTTGTTCAGAGCGGCCTGCTCCTCCGCCGTCAGCTTGATCTCGATAATCTGTTCCATGCCGTTGGCGCCCAGCTTCACCGGCACGCCGACGAACAGGCCCTTGATCCCGTACTCGCCTTCCAGATGCACCGCGCAAGGCACGATCTTTTTCTTGTCCTTCAGAATCGCCTCCACCATCTCCACCGCCGAAGCAGACGGAGCGTAGTAGGCGCTGCCGGTCTTCAGGTATTTGACGATCTCGGCGCCGCCGTTGGCGGTGCGCTCGACCAGCGCCTTCAGCTTGTCGGGCGCAATCAGTTCGGTGATCGGGATGCCCGCAACCGTCGAGTAGCGCGGCAGCGGAACCATGGTGTCGCCGTGGCCGCCCAGCACGAACGCGGTCACGTTCTCCACGCTCACGTTCAGCTCCAGCGCAATGAAGGTGCGGAAGCGCGCCGAATCCAGGATGCCGGCCATGCCGATCACGCGATTGCGCGAGAAACCGCTCAGCTTGAAAGCCGCCTGCGCCATCGCGTCCAGAGGATTGCTGACGATGATCAGGATGCAGTTGGGCGAGTACTTCACCACCTTGCCGACCACATCCTGCATGATCTTGTAGTTGGTGTTGAGCAGGTCGTCGCGGCTCATTCCGGGCTTGCGCGGAATGCCCGCCGTAATCACCACGATGTCGGAGTTCGCCGTATCGGCATAATCGTTGGTGCCCACGACCGCGCAGTCGCGTTTTTCCACCGGCATGGCCTGCAGCAGGTCCAGTGCCTTGCCCTGCGGAACTCCCTCCATGATGTCGATCAGCACGACATCGGCCAATTCCTTGGCCGCAATCCAGTGGGCCGCGGTGGCCCCCACGTTTCCAGCTCCCACGATTGAAACTTTCTTGCGCATTTGCTTCCTTTCAAGCCGCTCAGGGCAATATTTCAGTATTTCCGTACGATCACAAACACCTTGCTTCGCCGCGCCGGCCGTCACCGGCGCTTAACGCACGCTCGAACTCCGGGCCAGCATGTTCTCGATAATCGCCGAGGCAAATTCGCTGGTGCCCAGCTTGGTCGCGCCTTCCATCAAGCGCTCAAAGTCATACGTCACGCGCTTCTGCATGATGGTCTCTTCCATGCCGTCTTCCACCATCTTCGCCGCCTCCATCCAGCCCATGTGCTGCAGCATCATCACCGCCGACAGAATCACCGAGCCCGGATTGATCACGTCCTTGTCCGCATACTTGGGCGCCGTGCCGTGGGTGGCTTCAAAGATGGCGTGCCCTAAGCCGATGTTGGCGCCCGGTGCGATCCCCAGCCCGCCCACCTGCGCCGCGCAGGCGTCGGAGATGTAATCTCCGTTCAGGTTCGGCGTGGCCAGCACCGAATAATCGCCGGCGCGCGTCACCACCTGCTGGAAGATCGAGTCGGCAATCCGGTCGTTGACCACCAGCTTGGTCTTCCACTGCCCCTTGCCGTGCGTGCTGTAAATCGCATCCAGCACGCTGCGCACTTCGGCGTAGATGCCCTGCCGGAAGTCCTCCGGCGCGTGCTCCATGCCCGGCTCGATCAGCTGCGCGCTCTCCTCCACCGTGATCGAAGGATTGTCATCCTTGTTGCCGATGATCCAGCTCTCCCGCTCGGTTACCGTCTCGGCGCGGAACTCCTGCGTGGCAACCTCGTAGCCCCACTCGCGGAACGCGCCTTCGGTGTACTTCATGATGTTTCCCTTGTGCACCAGGGTCACCGTGGGCAGTTTGTGCAGCAGCGCATACTCAATGGCCAGGCGTACCAGGCGCTTGGTGCCGGTAATCGAAATCGGCTTGATGCCGATGCCCGAGTCTTCGCGGATCTTCTTCTTGGCGCTGGTGGCCAGCATCACGTTGTTGATGTAGTCGATGAGCTTCTTGCACTCGGGAGTTCCCTCCCGCCATTCGATCCCGGAGTACACGTCTTCGGTGTTCTCGCGGAAGATCACCATGTTCATCCAGTCGGGGTGCTTCACCGGCGACGGAATTCCCTTGTAATACTTCACCGGGCGCACGCAGGCGTACAGGTCCAGAATCTGCCGCAGCGCCACGTTCAGCGACCGGATGCCGCCGCCGATCGGAGTGGTCAGAGGCCCTTTGATGCCGATGCGAAGATCGCGGAAGGCATCCACCGTCTGGTCCGGCAGCCAGGTGCCGAACAGGTCCTTCGCCTTCTCGCCCGCGAAGACCTCGTACCACGCGATGCGGCGCTTACCCAGGTAGGCGTGCT
This sequence comes from uncultured Acidobacteriota bacterium, assembly GCA_963742165.1. GTDB lineage: Bacteria > Acidobacteriota > Terriglobia > Terriglobales > Acidobacteriaceae > TOLSYN. The sequence continues at coordinate 476,720 of CAVUKX010000009.1, forward strand.
CCACCGCCGCGTCCACCACCCGCACCGACGCCTTCCAGATGTCGCGCCCTGTGCCATCGCCCTCGATGTACGGAATGATCGGATTGTCGGGAATGACAAACTTGCCCTTGTGAAACTCGATTACGCGCCCGTTCGCCGGGAGCGGGACTCCATTGTATGAGGCCGCCATCCAAATCCTCCTGTACCATCGATTTTGGAGCCGCCCGGACTAAAACACGTTGGGCGAATCTCCACCCACACATTGCACCCAGCTCCCCATGCTGGACGCCATCGCGACTACTACGCGAAACTTTTCCGATAGATTCTGCACGAAGAGACTACCACCGAGGGGGCCTCACTTCAATCACCGAAAATCGAATCGAACAGCATCCGCACCGCGCGCATCCCGGCGCGCAGCGCGGCGTCCAAATCGCCTCGCCCGGCAAGCTTCTCCACGGATTCCCGCAGCGCGTCGCTCTCCGGAACCCACTTGCGCGGCCGGCCCTCCACCACCCGGATGGCGTGCTCCACGCGGCGAAACAGCCCGGCGGCATGCAGCAGGCTGCCGGCCTGCTCCGCCGTCAGCAATCCTCTCTCGCGCAGCGCAGCCATCCGCTCGGGCATCTGCAATCCCGACGCCGGCAAGCCGGCGCGTACCTCCAGCATCCCCAGGATGAAATCCAGATCGTAAAGGCCGCCTGGGCCGGTCTTGAAACTGTCCGCTCCGCCCGACTCCGCAATCCGCCGGCGCATCGTCCGCAGCTCCGGAACGAACTCCGGCGCGCAGGCAAAGCGCGCTCTCAGCCCGGCCAGCCGCTCCACGGCCGCAGACGCCAGCCGCTCATCTCCGGCCACCCAGCGCAGCTTGCTGAAGGCCAGCGCCTCCCAGGCTTCGGCCTCATTCTCAAAGTACTGCCCCAGCTGCCGCACCGAAGTCACCAGTCCACCGTCACTGCCGTGCGGCCGCAGCCGCGTGTCCACCTCGATCACCGACCCCTCGTGCGTATATCCCGAAAGCATCGCAACCACGGAGAGCGCGCAGCGGTCGGCCGGTTCGGCATCGCACTCCGCGCTGCGCAAAAACACCAGGTCCGCATCGGAGAGCGCGTCCAATTCACAGGTCCCCAGCCGTCCCGTGGCGAAGACCGCAAAGCCCTCCGGAGGCTCGGCCGCGCTCAACGCCTGGGCCACAATCCGGTCCAGGTCCCGCGAATACTCGCGCAGAATTTCCCACACCGATTTTTCTGCCAGCAGCGTCTTTCCCACCAGCCGCAACAGGCAGCGCCGCGCCTCGATACGAAGTTGATCCGCGACAGGTTTCCCGGCTTCGCTCTCGCGGCTCTGGAAGAGCGCGACAATATCGTCGGGATGGCAGGCCAGGATACCGCTGGCCAATGCGCTCTGCGCAAACACCGGCAGGGCGTCTTCAATCCACCCCGCATTGATCATGGCCTCTCGAATGCGCTGCTCTCCGGTGGAGGCAGCGGTCAGATAGCGCCGCAGCCCACGCAGCGTGGCATCGCCCACTCCGGCGGCAAGGACGCCCGCCAGCTTTTCGGAGCGCTTCGCCAGCTCCCGCGCCAGCCGCTCGGCGCCCGGCTCGCCCAGGCTCAGCGAGAAGGCCGAAATCCCTCCCGGCTCCTCCGCGGTGCCCAGCCGCAGCACCCGCGCACACAAGCTGCTCGACGACTCCATGGCCTGCCGCAGCGCAGCCACGCCGCCAACCGCGGCATCGCCCAGCGAGCGAAACAATGCGGCTTGCTCCATGGCAGACTCCGGCAGCCGATGCGCCTGCGCTCCCTGGCTGCACTGCAAGCGATGTTCGATGGCGCGCAGCAGCCCATAGGTCGCGCCCAGCTCGCGAAATTCCGCGTCGCCGATGTGTCGTTTGTCGTGCAGCTTCTGCAGGGCAAACAGCGTCCCGCTGGCGCGCAGCCACGACTCTCCTCCGCCATGCACCCGCTGCAGGCACTGCACCGCAAACTCAATCTCGCGCAGTCCACCCGGCCCATTCTTCACGTCCAGCCAGGCCGCGCCATGGCGCATTCCCCCGCGTTGAATTCTCTCCAGCGAGTGCGCCGCCGTCTTGATGGCCGACAAACTCAGCTCGCGGCAATAGATCAGCTCCTGCACCTGCTCCACAAACTCCCGTCCCAGCGTCACATCCCCGGCGCTCGAGCGCAGCTTGAGCAGCGCCTGCAGCTCCCAATCCTCGGCCACGCCCCGGTAATAGCGCAGGGCCTGCGAGCACCCCACCACCATTTCCCCGCTCGTCCCCTGCGGACGCAGCCGCAGATCCACCCGGAACACCGGGCCGTCGGCGCTCACCGTGGAGAGAACGGCGGTCAGCTCCTGCGCCAGACGGATGAAAAACTCTCGCGCCGGAATCGCAATCGCGCCCGCGTCCTCCGCGTCGTCGTAGAGATACAGCAGATCGATATCCGAGCTGTAGTTCAGCTCGTTGCCGCCCAGCTTTCCCAGTGACAGCACCGCAAAGCGCGCCGGATACACCCGCCCCTGCCCGGAGCGCAGCAGCGGCCAGCCCTGGTAGCGGCTACGCAACTCGCTCTCGCAATAGGAAAGCGCCTGGTCGATCATCACATCGGAAAGTGCGGAGATTTCGCCGGTAATCTCCGGCAGCGACGCCAGCCCAAGCAGCTCGCGGGTAAAGATGCGGACATACTCGCGCCGCTTGAAGCGCGCCAGCAGAACCGGCAGCGGCGTCTCGTGGTAGCGCATGCGGAAGCGCGCAAATTGCTCGCAGAAGTGCTCCGCCAGATGCTCCGCCGCCAATCCCTGAGGACGCGCAAAAAGCCGCAGCAGGTCGGGATTCTGCAGCAGCGTCTGTCCCAGCCACGGACTGCAGGAAAACAATGCCACCGAGGCCCGCAACGCCAAAGCGCTGGACACAAACGCCGTCAGCGACTCCGCCGGATGCCGCTGCAGCAGCACCTCCAGTTGCAGCACCGCCCGGTCCGGACTGCACGAAGCCGCCAGATACCGCGGCAGTTCCGCGGCCGCTTTGGCGGGAAGCAGGGCCAGCACCTTCGCATAGCGCGCCGCCGAGCCCCGCTCGGAAAAAGCGCTCTCGGAAAACGAACCTTCCGCGGTCTCCGCGCGCGTGTTTTCATCGGCCCGCATTACTCATTTGCCCCAGTGGAATTCAGCCGAAGAATAGCACGCGACCGCATAACTCTGAAAAAACCTCCGGAAATCCCAGAGAATCGCATTCCCGAGGCGGAGTTGATCGTGGTCTGTATTGCACAGACTTCGATACTTCCGGGATGACAACATGTCTGCCGGACGTAGGAGTCATCACAATGAAGAGCGCGACAGCGGTGAAAGACCACGTGTGCGGCATGGACATCGAAACGGCTGCCGCCGCGGGGCGAACCGAGTACGAGGGGCAGACGTATTACTTCTGCGGCTCCCATTGCAAAGAGAAGTTCGATCTTAAACCGGAGCAGTACCTGTGCAAGTCTGCTGAAATGCCGAAAAGCGGGCATGGCTGCTGCGGCTAGAGCCACCGACGGCGCAGGTACATGCCGTTCCACCATTGACCTTGGCTTCCACTGCGCGCGTTTCCGCCGCAGTGAGAAAAGCCACAACAATCTAAACATTTTCACGAGGCTCGAATGCCTCGCCTAGAAATAACAGGAGCAAGACAATGCGCACAAAACAAATGATGGGGATCGCGCTTGGGTGCCTACTACTCTCGATGACGACTGCCGCGGTTGCTTCCGACAATTCGCTCAAGGTGGGCAAGCAAGGTGAGTTTACACTCACACGACCGACTGAAGCCGGGGAGAAAGTTCTGCAGCCGGGTACCTATGTTGTTCAACACCGCATCTCCGGCGACAGCCACTTTGTCCGCTTCACTGAGCTGAAAAAGGTAGAGAACTCAAAGGGAGAAGAAGGATTCACTTACAAAGAACAGAGTAGCGATGAAGTCCGATGCAACCTGGAGCCCGCAGGTGCGACAGCCAAGGAAACGACCGTAACGATTCGTACAGAAGGGGGCGGAGACCGGATCACCAAAGTCAGCATCAAAGGGGAAAACGTCGTTCATGAAATAGGCCGCGCACCCAGGGATTGAATCCTAATCAGACGTGTTTCGAAACACGTGGTCCCTTCAAGCGCTCCCTCGCTTGAAGGGACCAATCAGGGTGGGGCCTTTTTCTACACGTCGTAATATAGGGTGAACTCATACGGGTGGGGGCGCGCCCGAAGCTCGTTCACTTCCTTCTCCCGCTTGTAGGCAATGTAGGTTTCCAGCAAATCCTCGGTGAACACATCCCCTTTGAGCAAAAACTGGTAGTCCACCGCCAGCGAATCCAGCGCGGCCTCCAGGGATGTGGGAATCGAGGGCACCCGCTGCATCTCCTCTGGCCCCAGGTCGTAAATATCCTTATCGAGCGGAAGGCCCGGATCGATGCGGTTCTCGATACCGTCCAGTCCCGCCATCAGCATCGCCGAAAACGCAATATACGGATTGCTGCTCGGGTCCGGCGGACGGTACTCCACGCGCTTGGCCGCCGGCGCCGCCGAATACATCGGAATCCTGCAGGCGGCCGAGCGGTTGCGCCGCGAATACGCCAGGTTGATCGGCGCATCCATTCCGGCCGTCAGCCGCTTGTAGCTGTTGGTGGTCGGGGACGTAAGCGCCGCCAGCGCCGGGCCGTGCTTGATCAGTCCGCCGATATACCACAGCGCAACTTCGGAGAGCCCCGCGTAGCCGTCGCCGAAAAACAGCGGCTTGCCATCCTTCCACAGCGACTGGTGCGTGTGCATGCTGTTGCCGGCGTCATGCAGCAGAGGCTTGGGCATAAACGTCACCGTCTTGCCGTGCTGCCAGGCCACGTTGCGCACAATGTACTTGTACAGCATCATCGCGTCGGCCGAGCGCAGCAGCGACGTGTAGCGCAGATCCAGCTCCGCCTGCCCGCCGCTGGCCGTTTCATGGTGATGGCTCTCCACCGGCAGTCCGCACTCCTGCATCGTCAGCAGCATCTCGGTGCGCAGGTCCTGGTGGTGGTCGGTGGGCGGCACCGGGAAGTAGCCCTCCCTGTAGCGCGGACGATATCCCAGGTTGTTCTCACGCCGCCCGGAGTTCCAGCGCCCCTCGTCGGAATCAATGTAGTAAAACCCGTGATTGGCTCCCTGGTCGAAGCTCACGTTGTCAAAGATGAAAAACTCAGCCTCGGCCCCGAACATCGCCTGGTCGGCAATTCCCGACGACGCCAGATACATCTCCGCCTTGGTGGCAATGTAGCGCGGGTCGCGGTCATAGCGCTGCCGGGTCACCGGATCGATCACGTCGGCGATCATCCCCAGCGTGGGAGCCTCGGCGAACGGGTCCATCACGAAGGTGGTTGCATCCGGAATCAGCAGCATGTCGCTTTCGTGGATTGCGGCCCAGCCTCGAATCGAGGAGCCATCCATGCCGAAGCCGTCGCGGAAGCTGTCCACCGTCAACTTGCCGATGGGATAGGAAATGTGGTGCCACAGGCCGTGCAGATCGCTGAAGCGGAGATCGAACATCTGTACGCCCTGCTGCTGGGCAAACTCCAAAACCGTGGACGCGTTTACTTCGTCGGGAGAGCGCATGAACTGGATTCCTCTTGATGGTGGCAACAACACTCAACGCACCATCTTACGACTCGGGGTTGGTTTTTGGCGGCACCAGGCGGCAGAAAAGTAAACAAGCGGACCGCTTTTGTCCACTATTCCCGGCCAACCATCTCCGCCTATGCTGTTTAAGCCTAAGGGAAGAAGAAGAAGTATTCGTTGGGGGAACAATGAAAGTTATTATGGAACGCATAACTTTTTTTTATATACTGAAATCGTAGCCCGCCGTACCTAAGGCGCAACCCCGACTCACCGCCATCCTCCTTGAACTTCCAGGGGGGTGCCAAGGCTGAGTACGGGGCAATTCGCCGGGTTCGAGTGACGCATAGTTATCGTAAGCTGGATTGCAGCAATTGTTTTGCCGGCCTTCGGCTGTTTCACGGATTTATTTTCCAGATTTTCGAGTGACAAAAGACTATGGACTTCGACCAGCTAGAAACGTTTCTGGAGGTGGCGCGTCACCTGAGCTTCTCGCGCGCCGCCGAAAAACGCTTCCGCACCCAGCCTGCCATCTCCGCGCAGGTCCGGGCCATGGAAGAGGAAGTCGGCGCCAAACTGCTGGACCGCACCGGCGGCAAGGTTTCCATCACCGCGGCCGGAAAAGTTTTTCTCGCCTACGTGGAGAGCGCTCTGGAAGCGCGCCGTACCGCCATGCGCGCCGTGTCCGAAGCCGACCGTGTGCCCGGCGGCGAAATTGTGGTGGCGGCCAACGAAGGCAGCTGCCTGCACATCCTCCCCGAAGTCTTCGCCGAATTCAAGCGCAGCTATCCCGAGGTAGGAATCACCGTCAAGCGCTCGGAAACCCGCGAGGTGATCGAGGCCGTCATCGACAACTCCGCCGACTTCGGCGTGGCCGCCATGCCGGTCACCGACAAGCGCATTACCGCCGTTCTCATCCACAAAGACGAACTGGTGCTCATCACTCCCATCGGACATCCGCTGGCCAAGTTCAAGGACATCGACGTCACCCAGATCGCCGCCTACCCGCTTCTGCTGCCCAAGATGGGCCGCACCCGCGACAGCATCGACCGCATGTTTGAAGAGCGCAACATGAAGGTCAACGTCAGCATGGAACTGGATTCCAGCGAATTGCTCAAGCGCTTTGTCTCCGCCGGCGTGGGCATCGGCTTCTGCCCCTACTCCACCGCCCTCGGAGATGTACGCCTGGGAATCACCGCTATCGTCAAGCTCAACGACGCGCAGATCCGCCGCGACATGGCGCTGGTCTTCCGCAAGGACAAGGCTCTCAGCCGCGCCTCCCTGGCCTTCATCGATATCGCCGTCCGCCTCAAATCTCCGCAGATCGCGCGCAAGTAGCCAACGCTGCGGCTCTAAGCTGTCATTCCGAGCCCCGCGAGGAATCCCTGCATCGCTCCAGTCTCCGACGACGCACCGGAGTTTCCTCAGTTCGAGCTGCGCCACAGGCAAACCCGCGCGCCCCGCATTTTTTTGCAATCGCGTGAATCCGGCAATTGCCGATTGCGCCTCCGCGCGGAATCATTTAATTTCATAGAGCGTTTAATTTCAAAGATCCGTCCAAAACCGAATCTTCGGTCCGGTCGTACGCTTTCCTCAATCAATAGGAGTAACTAGAATTGGCCAAAGACATGGTCCCCAAGCGCATCTTCCTCACCAAGGGTGTCGGGAAGCACAAAGAGCGTTTGACTTCCTTCGAGCTTGCGCTGCGCGACGCCGGAATTGCGGCGCAGAATCTCGTGCGCGTCTCTTCCATCTTTCCGCCCAACTGCAAACTGCTTACCCGTGCGCAGGGACTGCGGTATCTGAGTCCGGGCGAGGTCGTCTTCGCCGTGGTGGCGGAGAATTCCACCCGCGAACCGCACCGCCTGGTGGCCTCCAGCATCGGCCTGGCGCTGCCCGCTGACAGCAAGACTTATGGCTACCTGAGCGAACATCACAGCTTCGGCGAGACCGACCAGATCGCCGGCGACTACGCTGAAGAGCTTGCGGCCGAGATGCTCGCAACTACCCTCGACGTGGACTTCGATCCCGATAAAAGCTGGGACGAGAAAAAAGAAGTCTATCGCCTGTCGAACAAAATCGTTCGCACGACCAATATCACGCAGAGCGCCATCGGCGAAAAGAGCGGCAACTGGACCACCACCATCGCCGCCGCCATCCTGATCTTCGATTAGCCCGCTGTTTATGCGGTTACAAAGGCCCTGGAGACGATCCCGGGCCTTTTCTTTTTGATTGGGCGGGTGGCCCATTCAAGCCCGTCGTTGGCTTGAGTGGGGCAGTTGCCTGTGCGCTTGCTTTAGTTTTTGCTCTTGTTGTTTTTTGTTTTTGCTCTTGTTCTTAATGTGTCATCTTGAGCGAAGTGAAAGATCCCATCAAGGCCCGTATCTCCCGCACCGTCCCAACCTCCTCAACGACCAATCGATTCTCCCTGCCCCAGTGGCCTTGGGACAGTGAGGATATTTGAGCGGCGTTGGGGGCCTTCCCTTCGACAGGATGACACCGAAGGAGCAAGGCCAAAGACAAAAACAACGGCAACGACAAAATCAAAAGCCCCACCCTAACCGCATAAAGCGCGGTTAGAATGGGGCACCCGTTCGATACATTTACATTTGTCTATTTCTTCCCGAGGCGTTCCAGCACGGCTCCGGCGACAAGCGGCAGGGCCACGGTGGCGTCGTCAAAGACCTCGGCAAACTGGCCGCCCTCGGCGGGAGGAACGAATTTGCCCCAGGAGATGGCTTCGCTATACGGAGAGCCGCTCAGTCCGCCCCAGTGTACGGGCTCGGGACAGATGCGCAGGCCGTAGTGGTAGCGCTTGAGTGGCAGGTCCTCGCCTCCGCGGCGGTGGCGCAGCTCGATGTAGGGGCCGAACTGCTGGGTCCAGTTGCGGGGAACGCCGCCGCCGATGGTGAAGATTCCCAGGCGGGTTTGCAGCAGGTTCTTTTCGGCAAAGTGGTTGAGGTCGAGGAAGGGATCGAAGCGGATCTGGTCGCGTCCTTCTTTGGCGCGCTTGCGGTTGTGCAGAGCGAGGTCGAGGCCGATCTCGGAGTCGGTAAAGGCGGGGATGTAAACCGCGACTCCCTTTTCGTAGGCGGAGCGCAGGATGCCGCGGCCCTCGGCGTGTTCCGAGAGATGCTTGCCGATGGCGTGGGTGAACTTGTAGGAGCACAGGGTCTCGGCGGCGTCCCAGCTTTCCAGCATTTGCGCGACGATGGCTTCGACGAAGTTGAGGTTGGTCTCCGGCTCGAGCGTGTCATAGACGCGGTTGTAGCCGGCCTCGTACAGTTCGACATCGTTCATCTTTTCATCCCAGACAAAGTGGGACTTGCCGGCGGCCTCGACCAGGCCGTGGGCCATGAGGGCTCCGGTGGAGACGATGGCTTTGACGATGCCCGCGTCGATGAGATCGGTGATGACCAGGCCCTGCTTGGCGACGGTCATGGCGCCGCTGAGGGTCATGACCACAAAGGCCTCCTTGTCGCGGGCCATGGCTTCGAGCACGTCGGCGGCGTGGCCAATCTGGCGTCCGGTGAAGGCGGTGCGGCCCATGGCGCGAACCAGGTCATCCACCGTGTGGACCTTCGAAAGGTCGAGCGGTTCGAGAGCGACGAGTTTGTCTGAGATGGGATCGTGCAGCTCACGCTCGATGCCGGAGCCTTCGCCGGGTTGCTGGCCGTGCTTACAGTCCTTCAATGACACACCTCTGGTATGAGTATTCCGCGGCTCCAGAATAAATTATCGAAATGGGACGGGCAAGGAAGGGGGACAAACCCTCCATTCAGACAGGTAGCCGCCTTGACTCAGTGATTTACCTTACGCTAGAGTGACTCGCAAATGCTGTTGGAACAGCTATGGGGAGGGTGAGATGGCGAATGCGCGGTTATTGTTCGTGGATGACGATCCGAAGATCGTTCTCACCATGCCGCAGATTCTAAGGCAACATGGATACCACGTGACGGCGGTGGAATCGGTCAGCGATGCGCTGGCGCAGATCGGCACCGCGCAGTTCGACCTTCTGCTGACTGACTTGAATATTGGCGAGCAGGACGACGGGCTGAAAGTGGTGAGCGCGATGCGCCGCACGCAGCCCCATTGCCTGATTCTGATCCTCACCGGCTTTCCCGGCTTTGACACCGTGCTGGAGGCGCTGCACAACCAGGTGGATGAGTACCTGATCAAGCCGGCTCCGGTTCCCGCCCTGCTGGGGCTGATCGAGCAGAAGCTGATCGAACGAGCGCGCGAAAAAGCCGGCCCCTCCAAACGCATTCATGAGGTTCTGCGCGAGAACATGTTCGAGATTCTTCAGCGGGCGTTGCGCGGCATGAACGGCGATATGCGTATCGCAGTGTTGACCATCTCCGACGAGCAGCGGATTGAGTACGCGCCCCAGATGCTCGAAAACCTTGCCTCCCTGCTGGAAGCCGAAGACACCCGGGAGCTCGACATGGTGATTCTGCGCGACGCCGAACTGCAGGGCATGCGGCGATACCAACACGGCTATACGCTTCCGCTGCTGGCGGCCTACACGCGCTACCTGGAGCGCGCCATTCTGGACGTGGTTCACGACTATTTGCATGCGCTCGATCCCGACTATTTCATGTTTGACCTCAAGCGTCTCCATACCAGCCTCGGCATGCAGCTTGAGTCCACCATCATCGGCTACCTCGACACCGAGGAAAAAACCGGGCGCCGATTCTCGCAATCGACCGGGTCCTGATGACAGCGTAGGGGCAAGAGCAAAAGCAAGAAATACCAACAACCGGCTCAATCTGCGTGAGCATTTACAATCGAAGCATCATGTCTTCGATTTCTCCCATGTCTTCTTCCCTGCCAGATGTGCGCCGCTCCCGGCTTAAGTTGGCCGGACGTGTGGCGTTGGTGTTGCTGGTTTTGCTGGGGCTTTTAGCCGCGGCGGCGGTGTACTGGTTCCGTTCGGCGGCGCAGGCAGCCATGCCGCAGCTGGATGGGACGGTGGTGCTGGCGGGGTTGCACTCGCCGGTGACGGTGGTGCGCGATGCGCACGGCGTGCCCACCATCACGGCGCAATCCCTGGACGATCTGTTTTTTGCCCAGGGATATGTGACCGCGCAGGACCGTCTGTGGCAGATGGATGTAATGCGCCGCTTCGCAGCCGGCGAGATGGCCGCGGCACTGGGCCCAGGTTACATCAAGGTGGACCGGGAGCAGCGCGTGCTGGGGCTGCGCCAGGTGGCACGGCGTTCGCTGGAACAGGCGAGCCCCGAGGTGCGGGCGCAGCTGGAGGCGTATGCACGCGGGGTGAATGCCTACATTGCCGAGCATCACTACGCACTGCCATTGGAGATGCGCGTGCTTCGCTACTTTCCCCGGGCATGGGCGGCGGAGGATTCGGCGCTGGTGGGCGCGGCCATGGCGGAGATGCTAAACCATGGGACGTATCGGGACGACCTGAACCACGAGAAGACGCTGGCGAAGCTCGGTCCCGAGCTGACTGCCGACCTTTACGTGCAGCGCTCGCAGCGCGATATTATTCCCGGCCACGACCTGGATGAGACCGAGCCGGGGGCGTCCACGCCGGATGCAGCTGAGCCGGACACTGCGCAGGCTTCGGCCAAACTGCCACTGAAGCGCAGCGGGCGCAGGCGGCGGCTGAGGTCGGATGCGGTGCACCCGCCTTCCACTTCCCCACTCAAGCCAACAGAAGGCTTGAATGGGCCACCCGCGGGAGCTGCAGACAGTTTGCTTCCCACCTTAGCCGCGCAAATACGGCGCGGCGAAGGTGGGGCACCCGTCATCGCCTCGCCTCCGACGAGAACGGGTATCGAACTCGCGAGCATGCCGCGCGACGATGTGCGCGCGGGCTCGAACGAGTGGGTCATCAGCGGCGCGCACACGGCAAGCGGGCATCCTCTGCTCTCCAACGATATGCACCTGCCGCACCAAATTCCCAACACCTGGTATGAGGCGCACCTGAGCTGCGGCGACTATGACGTGGCCGGGGTAACGCTGCCGGGCGCGCCGTGGGTGATCGTGGGGCACAACCGGCGCATCGCCTGGGGCTTTACCAACCTGGGACCGGATGTGGAAGACGTGTATGTGGAGAACTTCAACGGGGCGGGCGAATACCAGACCCCTTCGGGCTGGCAGAAGCCGGAGGTGCGCCACGAGGTGATCCACGTGAAGCGCGGGCGCGACGTGGAGATGGACGTGGTGGTGACCCGCCATGGGCCGATCGTCTCGGCCGACATTCGCGGCGAGAGCCGGCAGCTGGCGCTGAAGTGGGCACTGCTCGATACCGGGCTGAGCCTTCCCTTTTACGCCCTGAACAGCGCGCAGAACTGGCAGCAGTTCCGCGCGGCGCTGGCTGACTTCAGCGGGCCGGGGCAGAACGTAGTCTATGCGGACGTGGACGGCAACATCGGCTACCAGGCGGCGGGGAAGGTTCCGGTGCGCGCCTCGGGCGACGGCTCGCTGCCGGTGAGCGGCGCCGACGACGCGCACGAGTGGACGGGGTACATTCCGTTCGACGAGATGCCGAGCGCGTACAACCCGCCGTCGGGAATCATCGCCACAGCCAACGGGCGGGTGACGCCGGACGGCTACAAGTATTCGATCACCACCGAGTGGGAGTCTCCCTACCGCACGGAGCGCATTTACCATGTGCTGCGGCAGGACAAGAAGTTTACCGCCGACGACATGCTCGCGCTGCAAACCGACGTGCAGAGCGACCTGGACAAGTTTGTGGCGCAGCGGATGGTCTACGCGCTGGACCAGACTCCGGGGGCGAGCGCGCGGGCGCGCAGCGCAGCCGACATTCTGCGGCGCTTCGACGGCAAGTTGAGCGTGGATTCGGCGCCCGCGGCAATCGAACAGAGGGCGCGGGCGTGGCTGATGGAGACTCTGCTGGAGAACAAACTGGGCGAGGATGCCCCGCGCTACCACTGGTTCATGAATACGGTGTGGCTGGAGAACGTGGTCGCCTTCCAGCCGGCCCGGTGGCTGCCCTCGCAATACGCGAGCTGGAATGCGTTGCTGGCGGCCTCGGTGGAGGCGGCGGTGAACGGCCGCGATGTGCCGCCCGACCTGGCCAAATGGAAGTACGGCGACTATGCCACGGTAGAGATCGGCCATCCCATGTTTGGCAAGCTGCCGTGGCTGCGGCGCTACGCCTCGACCGGACGGCTGCCGCAATCGGGTAACGGCATCACGGTCAAACAAGTGGGACAATTCGCTCCCTCGGAGCGCTTTACCGCCGACCTTGACGACTTGGACCACTCGACCCTGGACATCGTCAACGGGCAGTCGGGAGATCTGTTCAGCCCTTACTTCAACGACCAGTTTGAGGCGTGGTATCGGGGGACGACGTTTGGCCTGGCGTTTGCCCCGGAGACGGTGGAGCAGACGGCGGCGCACCGGTTAAGGCTGGTGGGCCAATAACACCTTCCACAATTTGAGTGAAAAAGCGAGAGGCACTGCTGGTTGGCAGTGCCTCTCGCTTTTCATGCGCGACGCCCTTTCGGGCGCCTCGGCAGGAGAGAGTGTGGATGGCTGCTACTGCAGCGAGGAATCGGTCGAGGTGGCTTGGGCCGAGGTGTTGTAACGGATCACGCCCGAGGCATCGCTGAAGAAGTAGCGCTTGCCTGTCTGTTCCACTTTGACGGGATTGGCGTTCGAAGAGTAAGTGGAAATCGGCTGGGTGCCGCTGGCAGTGACCCAGAAGTTGTATCCGCTCTTGGTGTTGGCAGCCCCGGACGCAGAACCGTTGTTGGGCGAAGAGGAGCCCAGAACGTTATCCAGCAGCAGCGCGCTGGAGGAGCTGGAGGATGTCCCTGTGCCGCCCAGAGTGGCAAGGTTGGTGGCAAAACCCTGCGCCGGAAAGGTGACGCAATAGGTGATCTGGGCGGAGTTGATGGTGCGCAGGGAGCCCACGGCGGAAGCTTCATTGGCCGCGATGCGCGAGCGCAACAGGTTGGGGATGGCGATGGCGGCAATGATCAGAATGATCGCGACGACAATCAGCAGCTCAATCAGCGAGAAGCCTTTCTGGTTGCGCATAACAGAATCTCTTTCGGTCTGTCCCTGTCGAGAGGGAGTCAGGTCTGGTGTCATGAGACTCTCAATATGCAATCGGCTGGCCAGTGTAGCTTCTGGTTTCAATCCATTGGCTGTTTCTTTTATTGCACGAAGGTTCAATGACTTAACAAATGTTCAGGGGAGTCTCTGCGCCGTCGATCGCAGGCTGAGACTCAGGACAGAGGAGACCTTGACATTTCTTGTCAGTCTAAGTTGACACTAACTATCAAAAGATAGCCTGACTGGGTCTGGACATATCGGGCCGATCGCAGCAGTGACAGGGAGGGATCGGCTGCCGGAGGGCGACTCGCACCGCATAAACACCAGAGGCACTGCCGGTTGGCAGTGCCTCTGGTGTTGCGGCTGGACTGCGCTAGATTGCGTCGACGCCGCGCTCCTCGTTGCGAATGCGGATGGCTTCGTCGATGCGGGAAAGAAAGATCTTGCCGTCGCCGATCTTGCCGGTCTGGGCGGCCTTGAGGATGGTCTTGACGACCTCATCCACGACTTCGTCGCGCAGCACGATCTCCAGCTTGATCTTGGGCAGAAGGTCGATGCTGTATTCGCGTCCGCGATAGAACTCGGTGTGGCCCTTCTGGCGGCCATGGCCGCGCACTTCCAGAACCGTAAGCCCGTCGATACCGATTGCGATGAGTGCTTCCTTTACGGCGTCCAATTTGGTGGGTTGAATCACCGCTTCAAGTTTCGTCATGTCGTTTTATCGTCTCTATCTGGGACTGCCGGCCGATTGCTCAGCCGGCAGCGCCGGTTATTCCAGCGAATATCCTTCCTCACCGTGGAGCGCGAGATCGAGACCTTGCACTTCAGCCTCCTCTTTGACGCGCAGACCGATGGTGAGATCGACCACCTTGAGCAGGACGAGCGTTCCCACCGCGGCGAGGACCCATGCAATGAGGACGCCCACCGCTTGATTCAGCACCTGATGGGCGTTGCCGTCGATCAGGCCGGAGGCAGTGGCGTTGCCCTGTGCGTCCTTGAAGATGGGGTTGATGAGGCGGCTGGCAAAGACGCCGGTAAGGATGGCTCCCAGGGTACCGCCGGCGCCGTGCACGCCGAAGGCATCGAGGGAATCGTCGTAGCCGAACCAGTCCTTGACCTTGGTGACCATGATGAAGCAGAACACTCCGGCGATGAGGCCGATGAGCAGAGCCGACATGGGATCGACAAAACCCGAGGCCGGAGTGATGGCCACCAGTCCGGCGACGGCGCCGGAGATTGCACCCAGCGCGCTTGGGTAGCCTTTGAGAATCCACTCGGCGGCGATCCAGCCGATTGCAGCGGCGGCGGCGGCGAAGTGCGTGGCCACGAAGGCCGAGGTGGCAAGGCTTCCGGCAGAGAGTGCGCTACCGGCGTTGAAGCCGAACCAGCCAACCCACAACATGCAGGCTCCGATGAAGGACAGAACCATGCTGTGAGGGCGGAATGCCTCCGAGGGAAAGTCTTTGCGCTTGCCGAGATAGAGGGCGCACACCAGGGCCGAGACGCCCGAGGTGACATGCACCACGGTGCCGCCGGCGAAATCAAGACAGGGGAAGCGACCGCCGAGCGAGGCGTTGAGCAGTCCGCCCTTGCCCCAAACCATGTGGGCCATGGGCGAGTAGATCACCACCGACCACAGCGAGAGAAACACCACCATCCCGCTGAATTTCATGCGTTCGGCAAATGCGCCGGAGATGAGCGCCGGAGTGATGATGGCAAACATCAGCTGATAGACCATGAAGGTCTGGAACGGAATGGTTGGCGCATAATCCGGATCTGGTGCCGCCCCGACGCCGTGCAGGAAGAGGTGCTGCAGGTTTCCGATGAAGGCGTTGCCGGGGCCGAAGGCGAGACTGAAGCCGACGATGCCCCAGATGACGGTCACAATGGCCATCATGGCAAAGCTCTGCATCATGGTGGAGAGCACATTCTTCTTGCGCACCAAGCCGCCATAGAAGAGCGCCAGACCGGGTCCGGTCATCAGCAGGACCAGGGCCGCGCTGACCAGCATCCAGGCGTTATCCGCGTTGCCGCGCGCCTCGATGACCTGCCTCTGGAGGTCCGCCAGCTGGGGCGAAGAGACGGTTTGCGCGCTGAGCGCCAAACCACAAAACAACAGGAGGGTGATGCAGCAGAAACGCAGAGCCCGGTAGAGCAACTTGGATCTCCCAGGTGTTTAGTATTGCGGCAACGTGGCCGCACGCACGATTTAAATTTGTAGTCTATGGCATGGTAAATACCCTGTGATTTGGGTCACAGCAACTTGTGCAAAACTCACTTCTGGAGATTCATGATAGTGCAGAAGCGACTTCTGCCTAAATGAACCCTGACAGGCTGCTAAAAACTCGATATGCACGTTCACATGGGTGTCATGCTGAGAGTTTGTGACTTTTTCGATTTCTCAAAAAATCGGTGTTGCAAATACAGATACTTACGTTGCGAAAAACGCCACAAAATCAATAAAGTCACAAACTCTGAGCGAAGCGCGCCCGGGTTTTGGCGCGCGCAGTCGAAGCACCCCTACGATTGCAGGGACTTGCACATGAGTAGGGGCCCTTCGACTCGCGGTAACTACAGCCGCTCGCTCAGGGTGACACTCTAAAAAAAACCTTTTCAGCAGCCTGCTAAACCTTCTCTAAACGAGGCAAGACACGGTAGTAGTTAATATCCAGCAGCTCTGGAATCGTTTCGTGAGCTGGGCAGAATTGCTGGTGAGACCCGAATTGGCAAAAGCCGACGAGTCGACAGCTCAGGCGCCAGGCGTGAATCCTTAAATGCCGAAGCTGAGAATAATGCTCCGGCTACAAGCGCTATGTATAATATCGAACATAGGACCGGTGGAAAAACTTGCTACCGGCGTGTAACCAAACCAGTCAGATGCTTCGTTGTACCCGATGATGCGCTCTGAATCTTCCGTACCCGTTTGAGGAAAGGCAGGATTCAATGAGAGTTCATCTCGTAAATCCCAGCGACAATTCATTTGGCACCGCCGTCATTACGCCACGGTGGCTATTCGTGTTAGCGGCGGCTACACCCCGATCCGCGGGCGATCCGATTCTGGTGGATGAGTCGCTGGAGCGGATTGTTCCGGAAACCATTATGCCGGGCGACATTGTCGGCATCGGCGTGCATTCGGGCAACGCCCTGCGCGGCTACGAGGTAGGACGCATGGCGCGCGAGCGCGGAGCGTGGGTGGTCTACGGCGGGATTCACGCGACGCTGTATGCCGAAGAGGCATTGGAACGCGGCGAGGCGCACGCGGTGGTGAAGGGCGATGGCGACGTTGCGTGGGGCAAGGCGGTGGCGGATTGCCTCGCGGGCAAGCCGGAAAAAGTGTATGAGGGCGGACGAATCGACGGCGACCAGTTTTTGGCCGCGCGATGGGATCTGATGCCGCGCGACAAATATATGTGGGCGTCGGTGCAGACGATTCGCGGCTGTCCGAAGCATTGCTCGTTTTGCAGCGTGTGGCGGACCGACGGGCAGAAGCCGCGGCAACGGAGCTATCGGCGGCTGATCGAGGAAATCGTTGAACTGCGCCGAATCGGATTCCGCTTTGTTGCGCTGGCCGACGATAATTTTTATCCGGTGTCGTTGAACGATCTGCGGCTGGCGCGGGAGCAGAACAACACCGCCAAGTTGGAAGAGCTGACGGCAATCCGGAGCGAGCGCTTCCATCTGATGGAAGAGATGGCCAAGCTGCCCAGGGACATGGTGTTCTTCACCCAGATCACGATGGAGGCAGGTGAGGACGTCGAGTTTCTGGACGCGATGCGCAAGGCCAATATCAAGGGCGCGCTGGTGGGAGTGGAGGCGGTAACGCCCGAGGGACTGAAGGCGGTTTACAAGGATTTCAACTGCACCGGCGAGGCCCTGGTGGAGCGGCTGAAGACGTTTAAGCAGCATGGCGTGCACGTGCTGGGTTCGTTCATCTTTGGGCTGCCGACCGACCGGCCGGAGACCTTCGATGCTACGGTTGAACTGGCGCTGCGGGCGGACCTCACGTTTGCCCAGTTCGTGATGATGACACCGTTTCCTGGAACGGTGGATTTTGCGCGCTGGGAGAAGGAACAGTCAGCCCATCCCACGATGGTGGACGGGATACCGATTACCAGATATTGGCTGATCCCGAACGAGCTGCGCCCCAAGATGTTTATTCCGCATCCGGTGATGAGTTCGGCGGAGATGCGCGAGCGGACGCAGGAAGTGTGGGACAAATTCTATGCGTGGCCCGCGATCTGGCGGCGGTCGGCGTGCACTCCGACTTTGCATGCCCGGCTTGCTTTTATCTTCCTGTCGAAGCTGTACCGGCAGATGTATGCCGGGACTGGCATCTCGACCGATAGCGCGCGCAGAAAAAAGTCCCAGAAGTGGGCGCGGTGGACGGCTGGGCAGTGCAGGAAGCTATTCCAGTCCAAGCCCATGCCGGAGCTGGAAAGCCCGCGGTGGGAGCCAGTGTCCGGAACTGCGGAGCTGCTAAGTCCGGCATTTATGGCGAACGAACACGCGGAGGGGATGGGCCCGTTCGCGATCGTGCCGTAGGCTGACGCTGGGCTAACTGGCCCGCTTTCTGCTCGTTCCCGGGGGCTTCGGCTTGCCCCTGGCCTTGAAATTGAGAGCCACAGCAGCGCGGATGAGGTCCTTCAATGCCGCCTCATCGATCGGGTCGCCTTCGCGAATGTCGATGGCGCGGCGGGTATTCCCGTCGAGGCTGGAGTTGAATAGCCCAGAAGGGTCCTGCAACGCAGCCCCCTTGGCAAATGTCATCTTGACGACGTTCTTGTACGTCTCTCCGGTGCAGACGATGCCCCCGTGGGACCAGACGGGAGTCCCCATCCATTTCCACTCTTCGAGGATCTCAGGGTCTGCCTGGTGTATGATTTCGCGCACTCTCGCGAGCGTTTTGCCGCGCCAGTCGCCGAGTTGCCTGATCTTGTCATCGATGAATGCCGAGGCAGATTCCACTTGTGTTTAGCTCCAACTCCCGAAGCTGATTTAGATGCGCTAAGTTAAAAAATGCACCGGCCAAGCGGTACAATGTGAAAACGAAGTTCACTTCCATCCGGGGATTTCACAATCTATGAGCACGAGCGAGCAAGACGTGATCGCGCAGAGCCTTGAGCTGCCGGCGGTTCCTTTGACCTTGGAGGGATCGGCGGTGCTGCACCAGATGTTCCGCTTCCGCTGGAGCCAGTGGCGCGGCCTGAGCGCGGAGGCGCGCGCCCGCATCACCGGCGAGGCGCAGCAGGCGCTGGCGGCAATGGAAGGCGCAGGGTCGGCGCTGTTCTCCATGTTCGGACACAAGGGCGACTTGCTGTTCGTCCACTTTCGCAAGGACTTCGAGGCGCTGAACCAGGCGCAGCTGGCGCTGAATCAATTGGAGTGGATGGAGTATCTGGAGCCCGCCATCTCCTACGTGTCGGTGATCGAGCTGGGGTTGTATGAATCCACGGTCAAGCTGTACCGCGACCTGGTGGGACGCGGCGTCGAGCCGTATTCGGCGGAGTGGAACGAGACGCTGGAAGAGGGGATGCAGCGGCAGCGCGAGGCCATGCACGTGCGCCTGTTTCCGGCGATGCCCGAGGGGCGCTACATTTCGTTCTATCCCATGGACCGCAAGCGCGGCGAGCAGAAGAACTGGTACACGCTGTCGATTGAAGAGCGTGCACGGCAGATGGATCTGCATGGCAAGATCGGACGGCGCTATGCGGGCAAGGTGCAGCAGATCATCAGCGGCTCGATTGGCTTGGACGACTGGGAGTGGGGCGTCGATCTGTTTGCCGACGATATGGCGATCTTCAAGAAGCTGATTTACGAGATGCGCTTTGACGAGGTGAGCGGCGTGTTCTCCAACTTTGGGGCGTTCTATGTGGGGCTGCGCTGCGCCGCCAGCGAATTGCCGACGCTGCTGGAGGGCAAGACTCCCAAGGCGCTGCCGAGAACACAGCCGGTGCCGACGGGAAGACCGGGAAGGCCCGCTTAGAGCCAAGGATTCAATCGAACTGGTGGCTGAAATGGCGAAAGTATTGTATGGAGTGCTGATGGTAGCCGTTGTGGTCGCCGTGGATTTCCTGTTCTTCAGGAACCGGTTCGGGGAACGCCTGATGGCGAATATAGGAATCGTCCTGGTGTTCGGAGCATTCTACCTGAGATTTCTGAAGCATCCATGAGCAATGCGCGGGGCACAGTGGTCCTTCGAACGTGCATCTGCGGGAGTATTTGAGCGGCGTTGGGGGCTTTCGCTTCGCTCAAGATGACTCACATAAAATGAGGGATGAGCTGCATTACTTCCCCACATTTGCGTCGAAAGGCGCGACGCAGATGTGGGCCACCCGTAATGTCGAAAAGCGCGGCGTATCGGTGGGCACCTGCGATACACTGGATACATGGCGGTCAAAGCAATCCAGCTCGGGCAGGTGTGGCGCGAAGAGGCCAGCGGACAGAGCTTTCTGGTCACGAAAGTTTATAACGAGGTTTTCTCCCAGTTTGCCATCCTGCGGCCCGCCAATGTTACGGCTCCCGACGCCGAGACGCGGCGCATAAAAATCTCCAAAACCGGCCAGGGACTCCTGCTGCCCGGCTACGTTTTTACCCAAGACTCCAACCAGGAATTTTAAGGCCTCATGGAACATATTTTGCTCGCACTCGCCGGATTCATTAAAGGCGTGATCTCTTCGCTTGGATATCCGGGCATTGCGTTTCTAATGGGCGTGGAGTCGGCCTGCATCCCGCTGCCGTCGGAAGTCATCATGCCGTTTGCGGGGTACCTGGTGTATGCCCGGCAATTCAGCTCGCTGGCGATGGTGGCGACCCTGGGCGCGATCGGCTGCAATCTGGGTTCGGTGCTGGCCTACGAGGTGGGAGCCTACGGCGGGCGTCCGCTGATCGAGCGCTGGGGCAAGTACATTTTGATGAGCCGCCATGACCTGGACGCCAGCGAACTGTTCTTCGAGAAGTACGGCAGCGTTACCGTGTTTATCGGTCGTCTGCTGCCGGTGGTGCGCACCTTTATCGCGCTGCCTGCCGGGATCGCACGGATGCCGCGCGGCAAGTTCCACCTGTACACCTTTGCCGGGTCGTGGCCGTGGTGCTACGCGCTGGCGTATGTCGGCTTCAAGCTGGGGATATTCTGGGACACCGACCCGCGACTGAAGCAGTGGATGCACCGCTTTGATGCGGTAATCGTGCTGGCGCTGGCGGTTGGATTCGTCTTCTTCGTGAGGAACCACTGGAAGAACCGGGTTCGGACGGAAGGCGTGGCGGGGTAACGGCAAGGTTTCAAGGTTTCGCAGGTTTCAAAGTTTCAAGGTTAGGAGCAACAGCAACACCGTTCGGGACGGAATGCGTTGCTTCCCACCTTAGCCGCGGCAAAGCGGCGCGTCGGAAGGTGGGGCACCCGGCGTATTTCTACTGTCAGCACGAAGGTCCTCGACGTGGGTGGCTGGAGTGACCTCGGCACACCAATGGGGATTTGAGCGGCGCTGGGGTCCTTCGCTTCGACAGGATGACACCTCTTAAAAGCAAGGCCCGCAGCGGATGCGGGCCTTGCTTTTACTTTGAAACTTTGAAACCTGCGAAACCTTGAAACCTAGACTTTGGCGGCTTCGGCTTCGCGGGCGGCCTGCTTGGCCCTTACGTCTCGCACGGCTTTGATGCGCGATTTGCGCAAGGTCAAAAATTCTTTGGCTTCCTTGAAGAGGCGCTTGCGGTCATCGGTTTTAAACAGCGAGCCGAGGACGATGGGCACCCAGACCTTGGGACGGAAATAGTACTCGTCGTAAAACTTGTGCACCATCTCCATGGTGTAGTCGGCGGGCAGGCCGGGATACTGCACCTGCGCCACCTGATGGCCGCCCAGGTCCACCATGTTGTTGTCCTTGATGATGAAATTATTGTCACGCACGTAGTCGTAGAACTCGGTGCCGGGATAGGCGTGGGCCATGGAGACCTGGATGGTTTCCACGTTGAGCTCCTTGGCGAAGTCGATGGTGCGGCGGATGGTTTCGCGGGTTTCGCCCGGGAGCCCGAGGATGAAGTCGCCGTGGACGGTGAGGCCCAGCTTTTTGCAGTCCTTGACGAACTGGCGGGCGCGCTCCAGGGTGGCTCCCTTCTTGATGTTCTTGAGGATCTGCGGGTCGCCGGATTCAAAGCCAACGATGAGGAGGCGGCAGCCGGCGTCCTTCATCATCTTGAGGGTTTCAAAGTCGGTGGTGACGCGCGAGGTGCACGACCAGGTGACGCCCAGCGGCTTCAGCTTGGCGCAGAGCTCGATGGTGCGCGCCTTCTGGATGTTGAAGGTGTCGTCATCGAAGAAGACCTCCTTCACCTCGGGCCAGTATTTCTTGATCTTGGCGACCTCGGCGGCTACGTCGTCGGCCGAGCGCTTGCGCCAGGCGTGTCCCGAGTGGGTTTGCGGCCACAGGCAGAAGGTGCACTGGGCGGGACAGCCACGGGTGGAATAGATGGCCACGTAGGGATGCATCAGAAAGGGCACGTTGTAGCGCGTCACATCCATGTCGCGCTTGTAGACATCGACGACATGGGGCAGCTCGTCGAGGTTCTCGATGAGCGGACGGTCGAGGTTGTGCACCACTTTGCCATCGGAGCCGACGAAGCTGGCGCCGGCGATTTCGGAGAGCGGCGTACCGTTGGCATACTCCACAACGGCGTAGTCGAACTCGCGGCGCACGATGAAGTCGATCTCCGGATGGGTGAGCGCATGGTCGGGGGAAACCGTGACGTGTGGACCCACAAAGCAGATCTTGAGGCGCGGGTTGGCCTTCTTCATCAGGCCGGAGAGCTTGATGTCTCCCTCAAAGCCGGGCGTACTGGTAAACAGCACGACAAAATCGTACTGCTTGGCGATCTCGATGGTCTCATCGGCGCTGATATGGTGGGGGTTGGCATCGAGCACGCGCGAACCCTCCAGCATGCCGGCCGGATAGGCCAGCCAGACCGGGTACCAGTAGGATTCGATCTCGCGCGTGGCCGGCCAGCGGGAACCGGCTCCGCCGTCGAAGTTCTCAAACGAGGGTGGATTGAGGAACAGCGTTTTCAAAGGCATAACAGTGATTCAAGTTTACCATTGGCCCCAATGGCGGGCAGCAAGTTGGACGTGGAACGGGGAAAAGGCGGGTTGAACTGTTGCAGAGGAGCAGCGGTTGGTCGGGGGAAGCAGATTTCAAGGTTTCAAGGTTTCAGAGTTTCAAGGTTCAGGGGCAAAGGCAAGAACAAAGACAACAGCCCCACTCAAGCCAAAGGAGGGCTTGAATGGGGCACCCGTTCAGCTTGCGAAGGTTGAAACTTTGACATCTGGGAACATCGCGGCTTGCCAATCCCCTGCCCCGGCATGGAAACTATTGTTAAAGGAAGGCTCATGCCGTATCGGAACAGGGAAACATGGCAGGTTGCGATGGACGCGTTGCGCGCCAACAAGGTAAAGGCCGCGCTCACCATGCTGGGCGTGATCATCGGCTCGGCCTGCATCGTGCTGGTGGTAACCATTGCGCTGATCGGCAAGACGTATGTGCTGGCCCAGATCGAGGGGGTCGGCTCCAACATTGTGTATGCCGGATACACCGGAGGCACCGCCAACGCCCGCTCCCAGGCCGATGAGCTCCGCCTGAACGATATGGAGTCCGTGCGCCACCTTCCCCACGTGGTCGAGGTGGCCGGCACCGCCGACATGGCCACCAGCATCGTGGTCAACGGTCAGGAGACGGGCGTGGCCCTGGTAGGCGTCACCGAGGGCTTTCAGAAGATCCGCAACCTGCTGATCCTGGAAGGCCGCTTTTTTGACGACCTGGACCAGTCCACTGGCGCCAAGGGATGCCTGATCACCCAGGAACTGGCCAAGAAACTTCCGCCGGGACCGAAGATTGGACGGAAGCTGCGGCTGGGTGAGCAGACGTTTACGATCATCGGCGTCTTCCGGGAACGCGTGGCCACCTTCGGCCAGTCGGAGATCGGCGATCTGACGGTGCTGGTCCCGTTCAAGCTGATGAAGTACTACTCCGGCAAGGACTACATCCGCACCCTGTACGCGCAGACCGACTCCGGAACCAGCGTGCCGGAGACCACGCTCGCCGTGCAGGAACTGCTGAAGAACAGCCACACGCCCGGCGCCGTGTATAACGTGCAGAACCTCGCCGGTATTCTGGACGCGGCGAAAAAGATCTCCACCGCGCTGACCGCCGTCCTCATGCTTGTGGGCATGATCGCCCTGCTCATCAGCGGCGTCGGCATCATGAACATCATGCTGGTGACCGTGACCGAGCGGACCAGGGAAATCGGGTTGCGCAAGGCCATTGGCGCGCGGCGCGACGAGATCCTCTACCAGTTCCTCATCGAGGCACTCATCATCAGCGGCGTGGGAGCAGTGATCGGAATCGGCATCGCGGTCGCCGTCAAGATCATCGTGGAGCCGCTGATCCCGGTCGAGATGGGGCTGCATATTCCGATTTCGGTTTACTCGGTGATTGCGGCGTTTGTGGTCTCCTGCGCCACCGGGCTGCTGTTTGGATACCTGCCCGCCCGCAGCGCGGCCAAGCTGCAACCAACGGAGTCGCTACGCTACGAGTAAGCGGAAAGAGCGCAGGTTTCAAGGTTTCAAAGTTTCAAGGTTAGAGCAACGGCAACCTCATTCGGGGTGGGAGCATTGCTTCCCACCTTAGCCGCGCAAAGACCGCTCGGCGGAAGGTGGGGCACCCGGCGTTGGCGCACACCCCACATTCGCCAAAAGAAGGCGGATGTGGGCCACCATCAATACAGGGCTTCCCTACCCTTTCATCTGCGATTCCATCTGCTCGATCTGGTAGAGCGGCCAGCCCGGACCGGCAGCCTGGCGGACGCGATTCACCAGCTTGCCGTAAATGCGGACGGTGACACGCTCCTCGGTGCCGATGCGGAATTGCGCCATGTCATAGAGGCCGAAGCAGGCCTTCCCCTTCTCCACCTCGATTTCGTGCCAGGGAATCAGCAGCGCAGGGTGGAATATGCCAAAGGGCCTGATCACGGAAAGCGAGAGCGATTGCTGGTTGGCACCGACGCGCAGGCAGTTGTTGTAGCCGCACCATCCGCGGAAGCGCGCGCTTTGCCAGCTCCACAATTCGCCATTCCATGGCTCGGTGGCACGGAAGCGGCGCGCCAGAAGGCTCCAGCCGCTGAGCCGCCGGATGAGAAGCATGGACCCGCACAAGGCCCCGGCCCAGCAAATGAAAATAACCGGGATAAGAGCAGCCAGACGCAGCACAGGATTGGCATTGAGCTGATAGACGGCCAACAATCGTTGTAGATTCATGCCCCACATCCTACCCGAGCTGTGCGCCACGCGCCATGAGCCGCGCACGAGCCGCTTGTCGAAGGCGAGCACCTGGCCACTTCTACCAACTATTCTGGGCCTTGATCTGTTCGGTTTGGTAGAGGGGCCAGCCGGGCCCGGCGGCCTGGCGGAGGCGGCTCACCAGCTTTCCGATGAAGCGCACCTTGACCCGCTCTTCGGTTCCGATGCGAAGGTTTGCGGATTCGACCATACCGAAGAACATCTTGCCGGTTTCCACCTCTATTTCACGCCAGGGGATCTGCAGCTCGGGGTGGAAAGGGAGGAAAAACGGGTTTGCCGACAGTAAGAGTGACTCCGGGTCCGCACCGACGCGCAAACTGGATTTGTAGTTCCACCAGCCGCGGAAGCGCGCACTCTGCCAGCCCCACGATTCGCCGTTCCAGGGCCCGGTGGCCTGGAAGCGGCGCGCGAGGAGGCCCCAGCCGCTGAACGACCTCATTATCAGGCCAGTCCCGCACCATATAGCAGCCCACAGAAGGATTATTATCGTCAGACCAGCGGTAGCCGACGCGGGCTTTGCATTCAACAGTAATGCGCTCAACAACAGTTGGCGTTTCATGGTCCACATGTTACCTGAGCTGGATGCACCGCGCCATGCTCTTTGGTTCAGCACCCGTTCGGCTTTGCTACACTTCCGACATGCTTCCGCGCCTCGCATTTGCTATCGTCATTGGCATGAGTTCGTTTGCCGCCGCGCAGCCGCTTCCCGTTCCGCTGGCCATCACCGACCCCACCCAGTTGCAGTCGGCCACCGTGGAGAATCTGCAGAAGTTCACCATCTCCGCGCTGTACAGTACCCGGCTGATCGGCGGCTCGGCCTGGTCGCCCGACGGCGCGCAGGTTGCGTTTGTCTCCAACATCAGCGGGCGGAACAACTTGTGGACGATTCCCGCGGGCGGCGGATGGCCGACGCAGCTGACCATCAGCGATCAGCGGCAGGCCTCGCCCGCATGGTCGCCCGACGGCAAGTGGATTGCGTTCATGAGCGATAAGAACGGCAACGAGCTGTGGGACATTTTCCTGGTGAGCCCGCAGAGCGGCGAGGTGACCAACCTGACGGCGACGCCTGACTCAGCCGAGGAGGAGCCGGCGTGGTCGCCGGATTCCACGCAGGTGGCCTACATGACCAAGGCCAAGACCTCGCCCAGCTTCGAGATCGAGATCATCGACATCGCCACCCGCATGCCGACGCGCATTACCAAAAACACGCCGCCGCAGCTGGGCAACGTTTCGCCGCTGTGGTCGCCCGACGGAAAGGCCATCGCCTACACCCAGGAAAACGCCAGCGGCAAGGACTCCAACGTGTTTCTCTACGACCTGGCGGCCGGGAGCGCGGTCAACCTGACGCCGCACTCCGGCGACCAGACGTTTAGCGCCGCGGCCTTTTCGCCGGATGGCAAAAGTCTGCTGGTGACCAGCAACGCGGGCGAAGGCACAGCCCACGGCTATGACAACGTGGCGCTGCTCGACATCGCAAGCAAAAAGCTTACCTGGATCACCGCCGACCGATGGGAGATCCAGGCCAACAGCTTTTCGCCGGATGGGCAGAGCGTGGTGTGGTCGGCCAATGTGGATGGGCGCGAGGCGCTGTATTCGCGGGCCGTCGCCGGTGGGGAAATTCAGCGGCTGCCGGTCGCCGAGGGCGTGAATGACTTTGGCGGAGCGGTGACGCCATGGAGCCGCGACGGACAGCGCCTGCTGTACTACCATAGCGGCGCCAAGGAGCCCAACGACCTCTACGTCTTCGACCTCAAGACGAAGCAGTCCGTCCAGCTGACCAACTCGTTTGTCGCAGGACTCAGCGGCGCCGGCATGGTTTCGCCCGTGCTGGTGCACTATCCCAGCCGCGACGGCAAGTTTACGATCTCCGCCTGGGCGTATGTGCCCAACAATCTCATCCGCAATCAGAGCTACCCGGCCATTGTGTACATCCACGGCGGTCCGGCATCGCAGTCGATGGACTCGTTCAACCGGTTCATCCAGTACATGAACAACCAGGGGTATCTGGTGATAGCGCCGAACTATCGAGGCGGGACCGGATACGGGCAGGAGTTCCAGGAGGGCAACCGCCACGATGCCGGCGGCGAGGAGCTGAACGACGTGCTGGGCGCAGCCGACTTCCTGAAGCGCAGCGGATTCGTCGATCCCACCAAGCTGGTGGTGATGGGCGGCAGCTACGGAGGATATCTCACCATGATGGCCGTGACGCGGCACCCAGAGATGTGGGCCGCCGGGGTGCCGATTGTGCCGTTCGTCAACTGGTTTACCGAGTTTGAAAACGAAGATCCCCAGTTGCAGGAGTATGACCGGCTGTTTATGGGCGATCCGGTGAAGGACAAGGCTCTGTGGGAGGATCGGTCGCCGATCAACTTGGTGGATAAGATCAAGGCGCCGCTGCTGATTCTGGCCGGGGCCAACGACCCGCGCTGTCCGCGGAGCGAGGCCGAGCAGGTGGAGGCGGCGGTGAAAAAACACGGCGGCGTAGCGATCCTGAAGGTCTATGAGAACGAGGGGCATGGCTTTGCCCGGGTGGAGAACCAGATCGACGCCTACCAGCGGGTGGCCGACTTTTTACGGGTGCGGGTGCCATCGCCAGGCTGCGGCTGCGGAATTTAGGGCCGGGGTCCCGATTCCGGGGGTTCCGGCTTCGGTAAAGTTCCGGCTTGGTCTTTCATCGAAGCTCTATCTTTGCACCCTCTATTTTTTGTTACGATTAACGCTTAACTTTGCGTTTTCCTGGAGCCCGATTTCATGCCGCTTTCACTCTCGCCTGCTGCCGCATTCGAATCCCGCATTGCCTCCCGCCAGGCGCGCGTTGGCATTATCGGCATGGGATACGTCGGCCTGCCACTGACCCTTCTGTTTAGCGAGCAGGGCTTCCGCGTGACCGGCTTCGACGTGGACGCGTCCAAGGTGGAGCAGCTCAACGCAGGCGGCTCCTACATTGTGCGCATTCCCGCGGAGGAGATTGCCAAGGCCAGGACCTCAGGGTTCCGCGCCACCGGAACCTACGCGGAGATCGCCGAGATGGACGCGATCATCATCTGCGTGCCCACTCCGCTCGACGAGTACCACCAGCCCGACCTAAGCTACATCGAGCAGACGGCGCAGGCCATTGCGCCCAACCTGCGCGAAGGGCAGCTGGTGATTCTGGAGAGCACGACCTACCCCGGTACCACCGAGGAGGTGCTCATCCCGATTCTTGAGTCCGGCAACCGGCTGGGGCTGCGGGCGATCCGCCAACCCGGCGATCGCGGATTTTACGCCGCGTTTTCGCCCGAGCGCGAAGATCCCGGCAATGACACGGTGGCTCGGCGCGATATTCCCAAGGTGATCGGCGGCCTGGAATCCACGGCTACCGCCCTCGCCTCGGCGCTGTACGGCACCATTTTCAATCGCACCGTGCCGGTCTCGACTCCGGCCGCAGCCGAGATGACCAAGCTGCTGGAGAACATTTACCGCTGCGTGAATATTGCGCTGGTGAACGAGCTGAAACAGCTGTGCGAGCGCATGGGGATCGACATCTTCGAAGTAATCGACGCGGCCAAGACCAAGCCCTTCGGCTACCAGGCGTTCTATCCCGGCCCCGGACTGGGCGGGCACTGCATTCCCATCGATCCCTTTTACTTGTCGTGGAAGGCCAAGCAGTTCGACTTCCGCACCCGGTTTATTGAGTTGGCGGGCGAGGTGAACACCAACATGCCCTACTACGTCATCGATCGCACCGCCAAGGCCCTGAACGGCCAGAAGAAGTGCCTCAACGGATCGCAGGTTCTGGTGCTCGGGCTGGCCTACAAGCGCGACATCGACGATCTGCGCGAGTCGCCATCGCTGACCATCATCGAACTGCTGCGCAAGGCCGGAGCCCAGGTGGCCTACAACGACCCGTTCTTCCCGACGGTCGGCCGCGGACGCCACTACGATCTGAACATGAGCTGCACGCCGCTGGAAAAACTGGGGCAGTACGACGCGGTGCTGATCATCACCGACCATACCAGCTACGACTACCGGCGGATCGTCGCCGAATCGCAGCTGGTGATCGACGCGCGCAATGCCACCAAGGGCATCGTAGCCGCCAATATCGTGCACTGCTAGGCATCGTGCACGGCTAAACGTTATTGGGAAAATCACCTATGGCTACCTACCTGATTACCGGAATCGCAGGATTTATCGGCTCGAATATTGCGCGCGCACTCCTGGCGCAAGGTGCCAGCGTGCGCGGCGTGGACAACTTCGTCACCGGCAAACGCGCCAACCTGGAAGATCTTGAGCGGCATTGAGTTCATCGAAGGCAGCATTGAAGACCCGGAGATCTGCGCGCGCGCCTGCCAGGGAGCGGAGTTCGTATTCCACGAGGCGGCCCTGGCCAGCGTTCCGCGCTCGGTGGAGGACCCTGCCGCCAGCAACTCCGCCAACGTGGACGGCACACTGAACCTGCTGATGGCCGCCCGCGCCGCAGGAGTGCGCAGGGTGGTGTACGCCGGTTCGTCGTCGTGCTATGGCGACCAACCGACGCTGCCCAAGCACGAGGGGATGCTGCCCGACCCGATCTCTCCGTATGCGGTGGGCAAGCTGGCGGGTGAGCACTACATGCGCTGCTTTACCCGCGTCTATGGGCTGGAGACGGTGGTGATCCGCTACTTCAACGTCTTCGGGCCGCACCAGGACCCGTCGTCGCAATATTCCGGCGTGCTGGCCAAGTTTTCGCTGGCCATGCTCGAGGGGCGCACCCCGGTGGTTTACGGCGACGGCAGCCAGAGCCGCGACTTTACCTACATCGACAACGTGGTGGACGCCAACCTGCGCGCCATGACGGCCCCGGCGGAAAAAGTTTCCGGAAAGACCTTCAACGTGGCCACCGGCGAGCAGATTACCCTGAACGACGCGGTGAAGAGCCTGCGCGAGCTGACCGGCTACAGCGGCAAGGTCGAGTACGCCCCGGCGCGCGCGGGAGATATCGCCCACTCGCTGGCCGATATTTCGCTGGCGCGCGAAGCACTCGGCTACGAACCCAAAGTCAACTTCCACGAAGGGTTGCGGCGCACGCTGCTGTGGTATCGCGGGCTGGCCGCCGCAAAATAGAGGCGTACCCAACATTCGCCACCGGGAGACGGGATTGGGTCGCCCGCGGCTTGGCGGTAGTGTGGACATTACGGCTGGCGGGCGAGCAACACCCATGCACCAATGGCGAGCGATGGGTCGAGAATCGCGACCGATATCAGCAAATGAGGAAAGACGCCGGCGATCGCCATGGGCACGAGCACCACGGGAACGAGTAAGCGGTCGACCACGGAAGCAGCGACCATCTGCCGCGCACCCGAGCGGCCGCCGAACAGATAGAACCAGCCTACAACAGCGATGGTCATCCCGACCAAGCGGATGAGCGCTGCCTCATGCCCAACGAACGCCGGATCCCTGAATATTGTCTGGATCGCGCTTGGCCAGACGATGAGCGTCAGTCCCATTCCGAGGTAGAGTAGGCCGTTCGAGGCGGTGTAGCTGGACGCAACGGACAAGGGCGTGGGCTTTTCGAGAAGATCTTTGATGAGCGACATGGTGTATTCCCTCTTCGACGAGCAGTTCATACCAAATGGGCTGAATTGGAAACTGTCATAAGAGACAGTGGATGCTGAGCGTAGTTCGGGGGAAATTGCCGGGAGAAAAATCCAACAGACGATTGCCGGACACCTCGCCTGGGCCGAGTTCCAGCCCTCCGCATTTCCCGGTGCGAGAAGCGCAACTTTGTCATACACTAGAAATAATGGCCGCAGAAAATTCATTCGACATCGTCAGCAACGTGGACCTGCCGGAGGTCACCAACGCCATCCAGCAGGCACTCAAGGAAATTCACCAACGCTACGACCTGAAAGGGTCGCACTCGGACATCCAGTTCGACGGCAAGGACGAGATCGTGCTTACCTCGGCCGACGAATACAAGCTGAAGGCCGTGATCGACGTGCTACAGTCCAAACTGGTAAAGCGCAACGTCTCGCTCAAGTCGTTCGAGTACGGTAAGATCGAGTCGGCTGCCAGCTCCACCGTGCGGCAGAAGGTGAAGCTGCAACAGGGCATCGCCATTGAAAAGGCGCGCGAGATCGTCAAGACCATCAAGGACTCCAAGCAGAAGGTGCAGGCCTCGATCAACGGAGAGATCGTCCGGGTTACGGGCAAGGACCGCGACAGCCTGCAGGAGATCATCGCTCTGCTGCGCAAGACCGATTTCGGCATCGACGTGCAGTTCACCAACTACCGCAACAATTAACCCATTCGTAAGGGCTGGATTTGAATAGCTTGGCATTAGCATCGGGCAAAGGGGTGTTCGAACTTCTCCGCGACGATTTGGAAGCCATCGAGCGCGAGTTCGGCGGCTACAGCGTGTCGAACGTGCGGGCGATCACCGAGATCGGCGAATACCTGCGCCAGGGCGGAGGCAAACGGCTGCGTCCGGCGCTGCTGCTGCTGGCCGCCAAGCTGCTGAGCTACCAGGGCAGCGGAGCCGTCCGGCTGGGCGCGGTGGTGGAGATTATTCACACGGCGACCCTGGTGCACGACGACATTATCGACGAAGCCGAGATCCGCCGCGGACGTCCCTCGCCCAACACCATCTGGGGCAATCCCAAGTGCGTGCTGGCGGGCGACTGGCTCTACATGCAGGCGTTCCAGATTTCTCTGGAGGAGCGCAACCTGCTGGTGCTCGATCTGCTGACCGAGTTGACCAAGCAGATGGTGGAAGGCGAGCTGCTGCAGATGGAGAAGCTCGGCTCGCTGATCACGCGCGACAGCCATCTGGACCTGATCTACCGCAAGACCGCCTGCCTGTTCGCGGTGTGCATGCAACTGGGCGGGGTGCTGGCCGGAGCCAGCCAGGAGCAGCAGCTTCTGCTGCGCGAATACGGACGCGCCGTGGGCATGGCGTTCCAGATTACCGACGACGTGCTGGATTTGACCGCCTCCGAGCTGGTGCTGGGCAAGCCGGTAGCCAGCGACCTGCGCGAAGGCAAAGCCACCCTGGCCGTCATCCACGCCCTGGAGCACTGCTCCGCCGAGGAGCGCGCCAAGATCCAGACGGTGCTGGAGCAGCGGGCCTTCAACGGCGTGACCCATCAGGACATTCTCGCCATCCTGACCCGGTATCAGTCGATCCGCGCCGCCAACCAGGAGGCCGCCAAGTATGCGCAGCACGCCGTGGAGCAGCTGAAAGATTTTCCGGACAACGACTTTAAGCGCGCCCTGTTGTGGATTCCGCAGTTTGTGGTGGCGCGCGAGAAGTAACTGCAACCAGTCGGCGATCCCACATCTGCTAACTACAGCAGATATGGGGCACCCGCGAAGCCCGGGTTGTTGGAATGACCTCTCTCCCACCTTAGCCGCAGCAAAAAGACGCGCGGCGGAAGGTGGGGCACCCGCCGTCCGCTGAGAATCCAAACCGGGTTAAAGGCATCTAAACCAAATGCGCTCTTTAAAAAATACTCCTCACGTCGTCATCATCGGCGCTGGCTTCGCCGGTTTGTATGCGGCGCGCTCGCTGGCCAAGTCCGGGGCCCGCGTTACGCTGGTTGACCGCCGTAACCACCACACTTTTCAGCCACTTCTGTACCAGGTCGCCACGGCTGCGCTGTCGCCGGGCGAGATTGCCTACCCGATCCGCCACATCTTCAAGAACAGTCCGAATGTCTCGGTTCTGCTGGGGCGCGCGTCGGCCTTCGACCTGGAGGGAAACCGGGTTCAGCTGGACGGCGACTGGCTGCCTTATGACTACCTCATCGTGGCCGCCGGCGCCACCCATGCCTACTTCGGGCATCCGGAGTGGGCGCTCTACGCTCCCGGACTGAAGAGCGTGGAGGATGCGACGGAGATCCGGCGCCGCATGCTGCTGGCCTTTGAAATCGCCGAACGCCACGCCCGCTTTACCCAGGCTCCCGAGGCGGTGAACTTTGTGGTGGTGGGCGGCGGGCCCACCGGAGTGGAACTAGCCGGCGCAGTGGCCGAGATCGCCCAGGTAGTTCTGGCTTCGGACTTCCGCTCCATCGATCCGCGGAGCACGCGGGTCACGCTTATCGAGGCGGGGCCCAGGATTCTTCCGAGTTTTTCCGAGGATCTGTCGGCTTCGGCGACCGAGCAGTTGAAGAAGCTCGGGGTCGAGGTGATGACCGGGACGGCGGTGACCGACATCGACAAGGACCACGTCCACGTGGGCGAGCGCAACATTCCTGCCTCGGTGGTGCTGTGGGCCGCCGGCGTGGCCGCCTCGCCGCTGGGCCAATTGCTGGGAGTGCCGCTGGACCGCGCGGGCCGGGTTCACGTCGGCTCCGATCTGAGCATTCCCGGCTATCCCCATGTATTTGTGCTGGGCGACATGGCCTCGGTGCTGCAGGAGAATGGAAAACCGGTTCCGGGCGTGGCTCCGGCGGCGATGCAGATGGGCCAATTTGCCGCCGCTACCATCGCAGGCGATGTGCGCGGCGAGAGCCGCAAGGTATTCCACTACAACAATAAGGGGAACCTTGCGACGATTGGCCGCTCATCGGCTGTGGCGGATGTGAAGGGCGTGAAGCTGAAGGGTCATGCCGCGTGGTTCACCTGGCTGTTTGTCCACGTGCTGTTCCTGGTCGGCTTCCGCAACCGCATCACGGTGGTGTGGGACTGGTTCTGGGCCTACATCTCTTTCCAGCGCGGCGCGCGTTTGATTACCGGAATCAGCCGCTCGATTATTCCTCCCACTACGGCCGTGATACAGAGCACGCACCAGGCCTCACAACAGGAACAATGCGGGGTCGGGGCTGGCATATCGATACAACCAGCCAGGAAAAGTTGATAGGGCAATGAAACGCGCCTCCCGAGGGAGGCGCGTTTTTGTCGGACCGAGCCATTGCAGGAACTGAGGCCGGAAACAACAAAACCAACGGCGAAGTACCCTTGATTCAAGCTGCCTGCTTTCCCACCTTCACCGCGCAAAGAACGCGCGGTGAAGATGGGGCACCCGTCCTATTTCTAGTACCCTTCTTTAGAGCTTTTCGTAAAAATCGCAGGCCGAGCAGGAGATGAAGACGCCGCCCGGGATATTGCGCTCACGGTCCTTCACACGCTTGACGATCCGGGTGGGTTTTTCACACTTGGGACAGTTGGTGCTCTTGGACGTATCCATTACCTTTTTGCGGTCACCAGTTTTTGCGATCTTGGCCATTGAAAATAGACTCCTGTCTGTACCGGCGCGAGGCTCGGCGGAATTGCTCTGGCAGGGCATGGGACACCGCGCAAGCGAACTTGGCGGGCTTCTGCCCGAAAACCACCCAGGAAGCTTTCGCTTGCACCGGAACCCACGGCGGCATGAGGTGCGGAAACTTCAGCACAAATGCACAGAATGTCAGTACGCCGCCGGGTAGCCTCTTGATTGTATAACAGTAAGCTGTATTCTGCGGTAGGAGCCGAGCACGAGCGGAGGAGCGAGATGGAAGACTTACGGTACCCGATCGGCAAGTTCGACCGGAGCAAGGGACCCAATAGCGCCGAAGAGCGCAAGCAGCTCATCGAGAGTATTGCCGAGATGCCTGAACACCTGAAACAGGCAGTGACCGGGCTGACAGTCAAACAGCTGGAGACGCCGTATCGCGAGGGTGGATGGACGGTGCGTCAGGTGGTGCATCACCTGGCCGACAGCCATATGAGTGCGTACGCGCGCTACAAGCTGGCGCTGACCGAAGATAACCCGGCGGTGAGTTCGTTCAAGGAAGCCGCCTGGGCGGAGCTGGCCGACAGCCGGGTGACCCCGGTGGATGTGAGCCTGGCGCTGGTGGAAAACCTGCACGCCCGCTGGGTGGTGCTGCTGCGCAGCCTGAAGGCCGCCGACTGGGAGCGCACGCTGAACCATTCGCAGGCGGGGCTGATGTCGCTGGACCTGATGCTGGGACTCTACGCCTGGCACGGGGCGCACCATGTGGCGCACATCACCGGACTGCGCCAGCGCAACCAGTGGTGAAGGCCGGCGGAGCGAGCTTGCGAGGTTACCGAAGGCGCTGAATTCGATGCGCTTGCGGTAAAGAATCATTGACCGCCGGAATCGGGCTTTGGTACTGTCAAGCGTTCGCCTGCGCCCGGCAACGGGCTGGCGCTGCTTCCGGCAATCTTATGGCCCTCAGATTTGGTGGCGTCGATTTCCTAGAATTCGACACTCTTCTCAGCGAAGAAGAGCGGATGGTTCGCAGCACCGCCCGCCAGTTTGTGGAAGATTCGCTGATTCCCATCATTACCGACTGCACCCGCCAGAGCCGCTTTCCGAGTGAGCTGATCGAGCCGATGGGCAAGCTGGGGTTCTACGGCCCCACGCTGCATGGCTATGGCTGCGCCGGGATGAGCAGCGTGGAGTATGGGCTGATTCTGCAGGAGTTGGAGCGCGGCGACAGCGGATTGCGCTCCTTTGCCAGCGTGCAGAGCAGCCTGGTGATGTATCCGATTTACGCCTTCGGCAGCGAGGAGCAGAAACAACGCTGGCTGCCGCCGATGGCCCGGGGAGAAAAGGTGGGCTGCTTTGGGCTGACCGAGCCCGACGCCGGCTCCAATCCCGATGCGATGCGCACCCGCGCGGTGGCCGACGGCAATGAGTACGTCCTGAACGGCGAAAAGATGTGGATCACCTCGGGCTCGATTGCGGATGTGGCGGTGATCTGGGCCAAGAGCGAGGAGCACGGCGGCCGCGTGCGGGGATTTCTGGTGGAAAGCGGCCGTCCCGGCTTCGCCGCGCGCGACCTGCATGGGAAGTGGTCTCTGCGCGCCTCGGTCACCTCGTCGCTGGCGCTGCAGGATGTGCGGATTCCCAAGGAAAACCTGCTGCCGGGAACCACCGGCCTGAAATCGGCGCTGATGTGCCTGAACCAGGCCCGGCTGGGAATCGCCTGGGGCGTGATTGGCGCGGCGATGACCTGTTACGATACGGCATTGCAATATGCAAAATCCCGGAGGCAGTTCCGCGGCCAGCCCATCGCCTCGCACCAGCTGGTGCAGGAAAAACTGGTTTGGATGATCACGGAAATCAGCAAGGCCCAGTTGCTGGCGCTGCAGGTGAGCCGGTTGAAGGACCGGGAACAAGCGCAACCGGCGCACATCTCGATGGCCAAGCGGAACAACGTGTGGATGGCGCTGGAATGCGCCCGGCTGGCGCGCGATATTCTGGGAGCCAATGGAATTGCAGACGAGTATCATGTATTCCGTCACCTGGCGAATCTGGAGGCGGTAAAGACCTACGAGGGAACGCACGACATCCATACGCTGATTCTGGGAGCGGCGATCACTGGGATAGAAGCGTTCTGAAGCGAGCAGCATAGTTGCATGACGTAATTGAGCAGCGTGATCAAGCAGCGTAATTAACAAGGCCGGCGGCACAGAAGCACAGCCGGCGAATTGGGGAGCAATCAGTGAACAACGGCAAACGGCCAAGCGCAAGAAAGAACCAGAAGCCGAAGCCGGTTCAATCAGGAGCAATCATGGCGACGCAGCTGCAATCGAAGGCAATTCATTTGGAAGACAACATCCAGTCGAACCTGGAATCGGATCTGGCGCTGGAAATGTTGCGGGTGGTTGAAGCAGCAGCCATTGCTTCAGCCCGAGAGATGGGAACCGGCGACCGCAAAAAGGCCGACCAGGTGGCGACCGAAACCATGCGCCACGTGATGGAAACGGTCCCGATGCGGGGCACCATCGTGATTGGCGAGGGCGAGCGCGACGAGGCTCCGATGCTCTACATCGGAGAGAAGGTGGGACGGCCACCCAAGGAAGGCGTGGTGTATCCGGAGGTGGACATCGCGGTGGATCCGCTGGAAGGCACCAACCTTTGCGCCACCGGCTCACCGGGATCGATCTGCGTGCTGGCGGCCAGCGAACGAGGCGGACTGCTGCACGCTCCGGACTGCTACATGGAGAAGATCGTGGTCGGCCCCGCCTGCAAGGGATCGGTGGACCTGGACGCGCCCACGGCGGTGAATCTGCGGATGATTGCCAAGGCCCTGTCTCGCGACGTGGAGGATCTGGTGATTATCGTGCTGGATCGCCCGCGCCACGAAACCCTGATCAACGAAATTCGCCGGGCGGGGGCTCGCATCAAGCTGATTAGCGACGGTGACCTGGCGCCGGGCATTGCCGCGGCCGTGCACGGCACCGGCGTCCACGCCGTGATGGGTACGGGCGGCGCGCCGGAAGGCGTGATTACCGCGGCCGCCATGCGCTGCCTGAACGGCTACATGGTGGGCAGGCTGACCGGCTACACCGACGAACAGCGCGAACGCATGGCGGAGTACGGCATCAGCGACGTGCACAAAACCTATCTCGCCGAGGAGCTGGCGCCGGGCAAGAACATCATCTTCGCGGCAACCGGTGTAACCGAAGGCGCGCTGATGCAAGGGGTACGCTTCTTCGCCGACGGCGTGCGCACCTCGTCGCTGATTATGAAGATGGCCTCGCGCAAAGTCCGCTTTGTGGAGGGTATTCACCTGGAACCGGGCAAGGAGTTCAGCGTCCGCTTCTAGTATGGAATGATTTGAAAGATGGGCACGGCCTCAGGCTGTGCCCATCTTTTTTGCTCAGTTTTTCGGCGCGGGTTCTTCCACGAAGTGGTAGGGATGGTGGAGATGTTTCCGAGCGGCCGCAGCGTAATCGTTGTCGCGGCCGGAGGCAATCACCTGGCGATATCGCGTGACCGCCTCGTCGCGCCGTCCCAACGTGTCATACATTTCACCGGCTGCAACCGTGGCCCGGTCGATCAGCAGCGGATCGGCGTCGCTGACTTTGGCGACCTGATCGAAGGCCGCGGCGGCCTGATCGAACTCACGCTGGCCGCGCAGCGAGACGCCCAGTCCCCACGCCGCAATCTCCGGCTGAAAGCCAGAATATTTCCCCTCGCGCCCTTTTTCCAGCGCCTGCTGGTACTCGGCGATGGCCTCACGTCCGTGACCGGCGGCGTTGAGAAGGTGAGCGTGTTCGACGGCAAGAAGAAAGTTTCTGGGATACTGGTGGGAGAGGCGGCCCACCAGTTGCAGCGCCTCGTCATAGCGTTGCTCCCGGCGCAAAAAGAGGCTGAGCGCCAGGGCCGCGTCGTTGCTCGAAGTGCCGTTGGAGCGGCTGACTTCGCGCAGGTACTCCAGCCCCTTCTGGCGATTGCCGGTGACTCCGAACAGCGCTACCGCCGCACGTCCCGCCCAATTCAACGAACCGATGATGTAGTTGTGGATTCCCACGGTCATCTTCGCATCCACATACGAGGGATCGAGCTCAAGCACGCGCTCGTGATCGCGCCGGGCGGCCATCGCCGAACGAATGGCCGGCATCCACGACTTCTCGGCCATGCCCATGTAGGTGGCGCGGAAGCCGCGAGCTACGCCGCGGGCGTAGAGCGCATCGGTGTCGTTAGGATTTTTTTGCAGGCGCGCGTTCGTCAGCGATTCCACGCGTGCGATCAGATCGAAGATTCGCTTCTGCACCGCCATGTCCAGCGGACGGCGTGCCTTGGCGGTGAGAAAATTTTCACTGGAGTAGCTCTCGGTGTCCAAGGCGCCGATGCGGAAAAGCTCCTTGAAAACCTCGGCGCCGAGAAGATAGTTCGAGGTGAACGGATCGTTCGGATACTGGTCCCGAAGCTGGGTTAAATCCCGGATGGCAGGGTCGTAATCGCCGTTATAAAGCTCGTTGAAGCCGCGTGCGGCAAGCTCATTGTTGGTGGGGCGGATAGCCACGGGAACGGTTTGCGCAGAACAGACAGAGGCGCCCACGAACAGCCAGAGCGCGGCGAGGACAATAAGAGCGGCAAATCGATTCTGCTTCATGGGCTTGTAGATGAGTCTAGCGCGATCCGCACGACATTTCACAAATACCGATGAATTGCGCAAGCCTGCCATCGCGGCGCTACAGATCGGCTTCAACTTCGCAGAAGCGTCCCAATAGCGGAAAATACAGCGCGCACCGCACCGGACGCGCTGAGTTGAGGCCCAGATCATAGGCACGCAGCACACGCGCGTAGCGTTCGATGTCCGGACGGTATTTCTCCACCTGCATCTGCACGAATCGGAGCGGATCGCCTCCGAGTTGCTCGGTGATCTTGTAATCGATCAGCCAGCGCGTGCCGTCCTCGAGGAAGGTGCGGTCGATGCGCACGTGCTGCAGCTCTCCGTCGAGCACGGCCGAGACCGCCAGTTCGCAGCGATGTTCCGGGTGAGGCGAGAGCAGCCAGCGTCCGCGTTCGTCTTCCAGCGTACAACGCAGCGCGTCGCTTACGCGCTCAATTCCCTGCTGCAGTTGGTTGGGCAGCACGCCGGCACGCAACAATGCGCCGGCAATCGCCGGACGTGCCGCGGACAGACGCGCGGCGTCCCACTGCGTCAGGCCGTCGAGGGCGATACGCTGCAGAAAGCTGTGCGCCACCACGCCGACGCGGGGCAGAAGTTCGCCCACCCACTCGAAGCGATGTTGCTCGCCCATGGAGTTGAATTGCGGAGATTGCCACTGCAAGGGCGCAGGCATGGAGGGCATGGGCGGCGCGGCAAAAGTCGAAGGCAAACGCCGGAGCAAGCGCTGCGGCGCGGAGCTGGCCTCGGCGGGCGGCGCGTTCTCCGGCGGTACGTTCTGCGGAAGATCGCCCGGAGCAAACGCCTGCTGCATGCCCGGCAGAGGCCAAAGCAGCCGCAGAATCGAATCCGGATGGGGCTGACGAGCCGGGTCCATCGCGGCAGAGAGATAAAGCCGCTTGCGCGCGCGGGTCGCTGCGACATAGAAGAGGCGCTTGAGTTCCTCGCGCGCACAATCGCCGGCAATGTCGCGCAGATACGCTTCGATCGTGGGCAGGTTGCGATTGGTTTTGCCCAGCGCGTTTTTCTCCGATGCCTCTCTGCCGGTTGCATCCATGGGACCGAGCAGGAGCGACTCCTGCGCGCCGCGCCGCCGCAGACGCCAGTAGAGCAGCCGCTTGTCATCCTGGCGCGGACGGCGCTCCA
This sequence comes from uncultured Acidobacteriota bacterium, assembly GCA_963742165.1. Classification (GTDB taxonomy): domain Bacteria; phylum Acidobacteriota; class Terriglobia; order Terriglobales; family Acidobacteriaceae; genus TOLSYN. The sequence goes on from CAVUKX010000009.1 coordinate 516,671, forward strand.
AAGCCGGTAGAAAGACCACGTCCCACTCCAGCCCCTTGGCCTGATGAATGGGCATGATCTCCACGCGAATGTTGCTCTGCGGATCGGAAGGCGCGAAGAGCTCATGCAGTTTGGCCGCGAAGTTCTGAGGGTCGCGCAAGGCACCGGCGGGCGACTGCGCATCGAGCAGCGCAAAATACGCCTCGGCATCGCGTGCTGCCTGCGCGATGCGTCCCGGCTCAACTTCCGCAACGCAGGCCGGCCCGCCCAGGCGCAGCCAGGTGGATTCGAGACACAGACGCAATCCGCCGCGCCCCCACCGCTCGCGCGCATCCTCCAGCACCGGCAGGCAGCGCGACACCGCGATGCGTCCCTGCTCGGAGAGCCGATCCTGGCGCTGATGCAGGAGTTCGCGGACCGTGGAGCGGGAGTCGCCCCGGCAGAGCTCCAGCAGGTCGGCCAGCGAAAGGCCGCACCACGGAGCACGCAGAATCGCCAGCCACGCGGTGCGGTCGGCCAGATCGCTCAGGGCCGCGCGCAAGGCCTCCAGATCGCGCACCAGCGGACGCTCGGAGAGCCGGTCGGTCTTCACCGCGCGATAGGCGATTCCAGCCGCGCGCAAAGCCTCCACCAGCTCCGGCAGATGAGTTCGCGAGCGCACCAGGATGGCAACGGTAGGCTTGCCATCCGGCGGGGGCGGGATTCGCGCCAGCTCGCGCTGAATGCACTCCGCCAGGTGCCTGGCTTCGGCGGCACGCTCCGACGGGGCGAAGCCCTGGATCTCGACCGCGGAACCGTCGAGAGCAGGGCGGGTTGCCTCCGCCGGCGCGTAGGCAACCGCGTTGGTCAGGTCGCTCTGCTCGCATAGAATCTGCGGAAAAACCTGGTTGAACCATTTGACCAAGTTGCCCTGCGATCGAAAGTTTTGCCGCAAACAATCGAATTGATGCGGGCGATTTCCGATGCCGTCTTTGCGCGCCTGTTGAAAGATGGCGACATCGGCCTGGCGGAAGGCGTAGATGGACTGCATGGGATCGCCGACGCAGAAGGTGGAGCACGGCTCGTCCGGCTCCCAGGTGGCAAGCAGACGGGCGAGCAATTCGACCTGAACCCGGTTGGTGTCCTGGAATTCATCGACCAGAATGTGGCGGATTCGATAGCCGAGTTGCAGTCCCAGTTCGCTGGGGTCTCCCTCCTGCCCAATGGCATCGAGGGCGCGCTGCGCGTACTCGGCGAAATCGATGACGGACTGCTCGGAGAAAACCAGTTGAAGGTGGGCGGCGGCCAGCGGCAACACCTCCAAAACCGCCAGCATGAACGTCCACTGCGTTCCGCTGTAGCGCGGATCGGGCAGGCGGCGAATGCGGTGCACCGCATCGCACAGCTCTGCGGCATTGGGCTGTTGGGCGATCTCCCCCAACGCATCCATACAGCGCTTGCGCATGCGTTTGCCATCTGGCGAGTCCGATGGAAACCCGCTGCGCTTATCCACCGACTTGCGCAGTGCGGGCTTGCTCCGCTCGGCGGTCAGCAGAAAATCGGCAATGGCGCGCCACACGGGCAGAGCCTCCTGGGTTGCCGCGGGCCAGGATGCGATGTCACGCAGCGGATGCGCCGAGGAAGGCGGGAACGCAACCACCTCCGCGCTGGCTGCGATGGAGGAAATCACAGGATCGGAAGTAGCGGTGTCTTGCGCGTGCCGGTCCGCGCGGTAACGCATCAGGGAGAACAACTCCGACTCTTGCGCGCCGCTCAACGCGGCGGCGGCGTGGGCGCGAATCAGCGCCAGCTCTTCCTCAACCGAGAGCGCAAGCGCCGCCTCCAGACGGCCTCGCAGCCTCTCCTGCTGCGAGACATCAAAGGCGTCGGAGCGTCCGAGAAAGCGCAGCCATTGATCGCGCTGCGCCAGCATGGTGGCCAGCAGTTCGCGCGCGGCGCGAACGTTGTTGTCCAGATAGCCGAGCAACTCCGCCACCGCATCGGCCCGGCGGCCCGGGGACGCAAGCTCGTCAATGACTCGCTGCGCGGCCAGTTCGTAGAGGGGTTTGGTATCTTCGGCAACTTGGACGACTCCACCGAGCAGGCCTTTGAACGGAGCGCGCTGCGCCACCGCCTCGCAGAACGAGTCCAGTGTGCGAACCTGCAGGCGCGCGGGATGCAAAAGAATGTTCCAGCCGAGCGCCTCCGAGGTGTTGAGGACCGCGCGGGCCAACTGCAGCGATTGCCGCTCATGCGGTGGACGCGCGGCGATCTGCTCGTTGCTGAAGTCGCGCGCTCCCTGAAGCGCCAGCAGAATGCGGCTGCGCATCTCCGCCGCGGCCTTGCGGGTGAAGGTGATGGCCAATACGGATTCAGGCTGCTCGACGTTGGCCAGGCAGGCAAGAAAGCGCTGCATCAGCAGTTCCGTTTTACCCGAACCCGCCGGCGCCTGCAGCATCCAGGATTGCGCTGGACCGAGCACGTTGCGCCGCAGACCGGCATCGGAAACAGGTGCGCGAGAGACCGGGCTACTCATTGTCGTCTGCCCCCGAGTTATCTCCCGCTGAATCGCAATCCGTCTCGCTGCTCTCGTCGCCGATGCGGCACAACGCAGCCAGGTGGCAGTGCTCGCAGGGCGAGCCGCTCTTTCCCGGAGGAAGAATGGGATCGACCGCGGCGTCTCCACTGGCAAACGAGGTTGCGATGCGCTCCAACTCCGCAGCCCATCGCTGCGCATACTCGTCGAAGGGCACGCCATCGAAGCTGCGTTTGGTTGAATCCACGCAGGGCAACAAATCCGGGGCGCGCAGATAGCCTTTGAATCCGCACTCGCCGCGGCGGACGGTGGCAAACGAGATGCCGGCAAGATTGAATTTTTGCCGGAGCATGGCAAAGGCGTAAAAGGGCAACTGGGGTTGACGCGGCCGGGGCACGCGCCACGCGCTCACCGTATTGGCCGCGCCGCTTTTGTAGTCGATGACCACATGGGCGCCGTCGTCGCCGATCTCATCGAGGCGGTCGAGTCGGCCTTGCAGGCTTATGCCGGCCAGCGTCACTTCCACATCATGCTGATGCGCGAGCACGTGGAAGGGCTTGCGCTCGGCTTCTACGGCGAGCCATTCGGTGAGCACGTCGATGGTGCGCTGGCGCTCGATGGCGCGAAAGCGCACGGTCCAGGGATCGGCGCTGGGCGGCAGCTCCGAGGCCATCGCCGAGTCCACCGACGCGGCTAGAAGCGCGGGAAGGTCCGGGCGCTGGAGTCCCTGGCTGTCGTGCAGTTCCTCCCAGATCAACTGCAGCGCGCGTTCAATTACCTTGCCTCGCTCGGTGGGAGCCAGCGCCTCGTTCGGCCCCTCGTCCTGCCGCGCGAGAAGACGGCGAATGGCAAAGGCGCGGAAAGGACAGTTGGACTGCTCCTGCAGCAACGAGGTGCCGCCGCGTGGCACCTCGCCAGCGGCGAGAGCGGGAGCCTCCGCGTCCGGGATCGCTTCGAGAGCGACGGGCGGGAAGCACGCGGCCAACGGTGGTGAAATACGGATCGGCTCGCTTGCCAGCGGGAGATCTGCGAACAGTGGACTCCAGCGCTGCTCGCGCTCGTCGTCGCCGCGCAGCGCGAGGCTGAGCGCGAGTTGCGGCGCCGACTGCAGCAGACGCGTGGTGATGCGCTCGATGCGGGCCTCCGCCTGCGGCGTTCCCTCCAGGGCCACGCCAGCCGCCTTCAACAAGGCAACCGGAATGAGCGGCGAAAACCTGGGCGAGTCGGGCCATTGATCGTCGCTGCACCTGGCGATCCAGAGAGCGTCGAAGCATGAGCCTTCCGACTCGGCAAGGTCCATGATCTGAACCGGAGCGTTGAGCGTCTCAGGCTTGAAATCGCGGTTTGCGGCGGCACGCTCCAGGCGCGCCACAAAGCTACGAAAATCTGTGCCACGATATTCAGCACCACGGGCATCGGTGCGCCGCTCGAGCAATTCCAGCGATGCGATCGCGGAGAACATTTCGCCCCAGCTCTGGGTGCACTGGAACTCCTCGCTGCCCAGCGCGAGGCCAACTCCGCCCGGCCAACCGAATGCCTGCAGAATCTCCCGCGCAATCTTTGCCCAGTAGGATGTTGGCTGGTGAGACGAGAAGGCTGCGTGCGAAGGAAGACGCTCCCAACGCCGCGCGCAATTCAGGCACGTCACCGGCGCCATGGCTGACATTCGCGCAGCCAGCGCGCAAAATCGTCGAAGCTCACCTGCAGCCGGGCCTTCGATCGCACGGCGGCAAGGAAGCGCGCAACCGGCTCCGGCGCGCCGGCCAGGTAAGGCGATGCGAGCATCGAATGAAAAGAATAGAAGTCGAGGGGCGCGGCAAAAAACGAGAGCAGTTGCAACGCACACCGCACAACGGGATAGTCCGCCAGTGCGCGCGGCGATGCGATCTCAAAGGCGGCGGGCGTGCGCTGTCCGAGGAGATGCTCGGGATGAAGCACGGCACGGAATGCGCTCTCCACCTGAGGAAGCTTGCGATCGAGATCGAAGAACATTACGCCGATGCGCGCTTGGGGAGAGGATTCCAGTTGCTGGCGCGCCCAGTGCGCGGCGGCGAGCAGCTCATCGGCTACGCCATCGAAGCGGTAGCGAACCGGAATGACAGCGGAAGTTCCTTCTCCATATTGCGCGGCGTTTTTTGCAGCGGCATCTCCCGGCGCGGCATAGTCCGGCGCGAGGGTAACCGCGACTCCGCCCTCGGCCAGCGCGTTTAGAAAACGGCGCTGCGCGGGGGTGAGCTCCGCCAGGAACGCGAACACCTGCTGCGGCAGGCGCAGCGAGGGAAGACAGGCAGCCAGTTCCCGGGTGTACAGAGCGGGACAGCTCCATGCGTTGGCCGAGAGCTGGCGGCGGAACTCGGCTGCCCAGCCGGAAAATGCGCGGGTGTCGCCGGAGGCGCTCATCTGCGGCCCATCGAGCGCGATGCCGTACTCAAGGGCCGTGCGGAAGGATTCGGCGGCAAGCGCCGCGGCAGAGCCTGGAAGCAACATCCCGCGTCCGCTGGGCGAGAGCTCGATAATCTGGCGCCAGAGCTCCAACTCCTGCTCCCGTTGCAGCGCGTGAAGCTTGATGGCACCGGCGACTACGGCTTCCGAATAAAGTTGCTCGATCAAGGCGCCGAAGGGCAATACATTGGGCGACAGCCACGCCGCGCTCGCCAGCCGCAGACGGGCTTCGGCAGCCGCGTGAATGGCGCGGGCCGAGCGGGTGTTGGCCGTCAGTACCGTAGCTCCGGCGATGGCGGCATGGACCGCCTGCTCGAAGCATTCGCCATAACTGGTCACATTGCCCCCCGCGGCTCTCTGCGCCGGTCGCTGCCGTTGCGCTCTCTTGTGTCGTTGTTTTCTTCTCTTGGTGTTTAGAGTGTCATCTTGAGCGTAGCGAAAGAACCCAGCACTGCGCAAATCTCCCGTGCGGCTCCAGGCTTTTCAATCAGGAATTCGCGCTCAATGTTCTAAGGTGCCTGGCGGCCTGCGGTGGTGATTTGTCTTTCCCTGATTGCAGGCGGAACACAGTGTTCGAAGATTCTCAATCACAGTTTCGCCACCGAAATGTTTCGCTTGTCGTGACTCAGTTCAAATCGCATAACCTTTCACTTGAAAAGATTGTCACGCCGCCAACGATTTGAACAGTGCTTAGGGGTCTTTCGCTGCGCTCAAGATGACACTCAAGACCAAGAGCAACGACAACTGCCACCACCTCTTCGTTGAAATTGCCTCACCGGGACGGCATCACGGTGCCGGTGCATTCGCCGAAGCCGATGCGGACCGCACCCGGACGCTGGCACCAGGCCCGCAGGCGCACCTCGTCTCCGTCTTCGAGGAAGGTTCGCTGCTCGCCATTCGGCAGCCGGATGGGGTCGGCTCCGCCGCGCGTCATCTCCAGCAGGCAGCCGTGCGCTCCGGGCCCGGGGCCGGAGACGGTACCGCTGGCGAGAAGATCTCCGGGGCGAAGATTGCAGCCGTTGGAGGTGTGATGGGTGAGCATCTGCGCAAAGGTCCAGTACATGTCGCGCAGGTTGCCGCGGCTGATGCGCTGCGGCGGGCAACCCGCCTGCTGCATGGCGGCGGTTTGCAGAGAGACCTCCGCCGTCAGATCGAAGCCTCCGCTCTGCCGGTCGTCCGGGTCATCCAGATACGGAAGCGGAGGCGGGTCGCCCTGAGGCCGAGGCGAAGCTGGAACGCGAAAGGGAGCGAGCGCCTCAGCGGTGACAACCCACGGCGAGATGCTGGTGGCAAAGCTCTTGGAGAGAAACGGACCCAGCGGCTGATACTCCCAGGCCTGGATGTCTCGCGCCGACCAGTCGTTGAGCAGGCAGAGTCCGAAGATGTGGTCGCGGGCCTGGGCGATGGGCAAGGGCTCGCCCATCTCGTTGCCCACGCCGACGAGCGCTCCGACCTCGAGTTCGTAGTCGAGTCGGCGGCACGGTGCAAACTGCGGTTCGCCGGCGTCCGGCGGTTTGCACTGGCCAGAGGGGCGGCGGATGCCGGTTCCGCTGAGCACGATGCTGGAGGCGCGTCCATGATAGGCGATGGGCACCCACTTGTAGTTGGGCAGCAGCGGATTGTCCGGGCGGAAGAGCGCTCCCACGTTGGAGGCGTGGTGCACCGAGGCATAGAAGTCGGTGTAGTCGCCGATGGCAACCGGCAACACCAGCGTGACGTCCCGCTGGGCGCGCAAGCAGGATGCGGCATCGGTGCGATGCGGCGAGTGTTCCTCCAGAAGCCGGAAGAGTGAATGGCGCAACGCCCGCCAGTGCGCCGGACCAAGGCCCATGAGCGAATTCAGAGACGATTCCTGGCACGCCTCGCAGAGACTCTCATCCGCGTATTCCAACAGCGCGAGTTCGGCCGCTGCAGCCAGATCGAGGACCTGATCGCCAATGGCAACGCAGAGACGGGCGCTCGCATTCTGTCCGTTGGTAAACGCGCCGAAGGAAAGGTTCTGAATTGGAAAGTCGCAGCCTTCGGCGTTGGCCGACTCCACGAATGAACGCGCCCCGGGGTCGTGGGTTTTGTCGAGTCCTGTCTTCATAGCAGGTCGAGCTCGCGCATCTCCTGGATAGGTTCTTCGAATGAGCAGGAGCCGAAGCTCAGCGCAAACTTCGAGCGCACCGCGCGCAGCGTATCCAGTTCGATTCGTACCGGCTCCTCATCCCCGCTCCAGGTAAGGGCATCTTCGCCGAAGTGCCAGTTTGCGCGCTCCGGGTCAGCGAGGCAAGTGGCAAGCGTGGCGAGCTGCACACTTCCGCGGGTTTCCCACGCGATGGCGGCGGCGGTGAGGACGTTGAGAAAGCCGTGCATGGCAGCCTCGGGCGAATTTGCATCGTAGGTCAGCGGATGGGTGCCGCGCAGGGGATGATGCAATCCGGCGGTGGCCTTGAAGGGCAAGCCCAACTCCGCGCACTGCGCCAGGAACGCGGCCATTGCCTCTACGGAAAGGAACGCATCCGCCGAAACTCCTCCGGTGCGCAGCTTGGCGAATGCGCCAACGCGGCGCACGATTGGAAGCAACTCTTCACCGCTCTCGGGTGCGATCTCGAAAAACGCAGCTGTGCCCTGGGGTTGATGTTTGGCTACCAGTTCGATCTCCTGCGGCGTGGAGACGCGCACCTCGACCGCGTCGATGACCGCACCGCAGGCTCTGCGATTGAAGGCATCCGCCGCGGCAAGGTCGGAGACGGCGTTGGCCGAGACGATTCCGCTGAGATGCCACGGCTCAGGGGCGGTGCCAACTTGCGCGCTTACAAATTCTTCCAGGCGCGCAAGAGGAAGCACGAAGCGGCCCAGCGCCCAGCTCTGCGGATGGTGCAGGTAGCGTGAGTAATTGTCCACGCTGGTTCGCATGTCCAGCGACGCAGGCGGAAACAGGCCGGCGTAGTCGATGACCTGCTCCAGCAAGATGCGCAGCGAGGCGGCCGTGGCGCCAATTGAGGTTGACATGGCCGCTAGCTCCTTGGGAAGCCGCGCTTCAGGTTCTGCCAGCAGGTGTAATACTCGTGCTGCAGTTCGGCGGTTTCCAGGGCGAAGCGCGTGGGACGGCAGACGTAGCGCGTCTCAAACATGAAGGCCAGCGTGTCCTCCAGATATTGCGGCTGCAGCGCGCCGGAGACGGCACGCTCGTAACTGGCGGAATCGGGACCGTGGCCGCTCATGCAGTTGTGCAGACTGGCGCCGCCCGGCAAAAATCCCTCGGCCTTGGCGTCATACTGGCCGCGCACCAGGCCCATGAACTCGCTCATGAAATTGCGATGGAACCACGGCGGCCGGAAGGTGTGCTCGGCCACCATCCAGCGCGGCGGAAAGATGGCAAAGTCGCAGTTCGCCGTGCCCGGCGTATCCGAGGGCGAGGTAAGCACGGTAAAAATCGACGGGTCGGGATGATCGAAGCCAACGCTGTTGAGCGGGCAGAAGCGCGCCAGATCGTACTTGTAGGGCGCATAGTTGCCATGCCAGGCCACCACATCCAGCGGCGAGTGATCGTACTCGCTCTCCCACAGGTTTCCCTGAAATTTGCAGACCACCTGCACCGTCCGCTCGATGTCCTCAAAAGAAGCAACGGGAGTTTGGAAGTCGCGCGAGTTGGCCAGGCAGTTGGCGCCGATGGGCCCCAGCTCCGGCAGGCGGAAGGTTGCGCCGTAGTTCTCGCAGACGTAGCCTCGGGCCTCGCCGTCCAGGAGTTCGACACGAAACTTGATGCCGCGTGGGACTACCGCCATTTCACCGGGCTCCGCGCCCACGCGCCCCAGCTCGGTGTGCAACAGCAGGCGCCCCATCTGCGGCACCAGCAGCAGCTCGCCGTCTGCGTTGTAGCAGTAGAGCGACTCCATGCTGCGGTTGGCGGCATAGACGTGGATCGCCATGCCGCTGTGCGCCGCCAGATCGCCACTGCCCGCAAGCGTGCGCAGGCCGCTGAGAAAATCGGTGGGCACGTGCGGCACAGGCATCGGACTCCAGCGCAGTTGATTGGGCGAGGCAGGCGCCTCGTCAAAGGGCGACGAGCGCAGCCATCCGTTGGCAATCTGATGATAGGGCTTGTGCATCACGCTGGGGCGGATGCGGTAGACCCAGGTGCGCCGGTTGAGCGCGCGCGGCGCAGTGAAGGCCGTGCCGCTAAGCTGCTCGGCATAGAGCCCGAAAGGAACCTGCTGAGGCGCGTTCTGCCCCACCGGCAGCGCGCCCGCCACTGCTTCGGTCGCAAACTCGTTGCCGAATCCCGATTGGTACGCCAGCGTGCGGGGCACCGCCTCGCTAGCAGCCGTCTCGCGTGTCGTCTCGCGTGACGTCTCGCGTGGCGTTTCTCGTAACGCCGCTTCGTGCGGCATGGCCTCGTTGCTCATCGCATCTCCCGTCATCGCGCCGCTTCGCCTAGAGATTGCCCCGCCGCGCCTGCTCCAGTTCGATCGCCTCAAACAGCGCCTTGAAATTTCCCTTGCCGAAGCCGCGGCTTCCCTTGCGCTGGATGATCTCGTAGAAGACGGTTGGCCTGTCCTCCACCGGGCGGGTAAAGATCTGCAGCAGATACCCCTCCTCGTCCTTGTCCACCAGAATACCCAGGCGCTGGATCTCCTCCAGCGGCTCATCGAGCTCTCCGACGCGATCGCGCAAGGTGCCGTAGTAGCTGTCGGGCACGCGAAGAAACTGCACTCCGTTACGCTGCAGCTTGTCCACGGTGGAAATCACATCGCCCACCTGGAGTGCGATGTGCTGCACGCCCGCGCCCTGGTAGGCCTCCAGGTATTCGTCGATCTGGCTCTTGCGCACTCCCGGCGCCGGCTCGTTGATGGGAAACTTCACCGAGCAGGAGTCGTCCGACATGACAATGGACATGAGCGCGCTGTACTGGGTCGAGATGTCCTTGTCGTCAAAGCTGATGAAGCGATGGAAGCCGAATATTTTTGCGTAAAACTCTGCCCAGCGATTCATCTGTCCCAACTCGACGTTGCCCACCATGTGGTCGATGCGGAGAATGCCCACGCCATCGCCGGCCACGGACTGCTCCGCGTAGCCGGGCAAAAACGGACCGCTGTATCCGCGCCGCGAAAGCAAGGAATGGATGGTGTCGCCATAGGTGCGGATAGCGGCGCAACGCACGGCTCCAAAGCTGTCCTCAAGGTCGTGCGGAGCCTCGGCAGCCTGGGCTCCGCGCGCCAGTGCCTGCTCGAATGCCAGATCCGCGTCGGCCACCTCGAGAGCGATGTCCCGCACCCCGTCGCCGTGGCGGCGGATGTGATCCGCGGCAGGATGGGAGCCCGTCAGCGGCGTGCTCAGAACGAAGGTTGCCTTGCCCTGGGCGAGCGCGTAGGAAGCCATCTCCCGGCTGCCCGTCTCCTGTCCGCGATACGCAAGTTGCGAAAAGCCGAATGCGTTGCGGTAGAAGAAAGCGGCCTGCCGGGCATTGCCCACCCAGAACTCAACATGATGGATGCGCTTGATCTGCAGCGGATTGTTCATCCTCTTCACCCGCCTGCCGGGGCTCGGCACGTCGTTGGATGTTGGTGAGTGGAAAGAAGTTGCAGCTACCCGCCAAGCCAACAACCAGACCGTCCGGCCTGCCCTGTTCACCGCACGAACTACCCGATGGATGAGCCCTCGGCGAATCCCTTGAGGGAACCCGGAGAGTCACCGTTTGCTTGCTCGTAAATCATTGACTCTGCACGACATCAAAAAAAGTGTTCACAAGTCACAGAAGAATGTGACCTCGGTACGTGGAAGTGGAATCAAACCGAGTTACAATTGAATTGGTATTGAAAATGGTTTTCAACTTCATGAAAGCGACGGCCAAGAAACTCAACAAGAAACTGATCCGCACCCTCTGCGATCTCGCGGTGGGCGAGAGCGGAATTCTGGAAACCTTCGACATGCCTGCAGAGCATTGCCGAGCATCTCATGAATCTTGGCTTTGTGCCCGGCCTGGAGGTGTTTGTGGCCCGCAGCGGCCCCGGCGGCAATCCGCGCGTTTATCGTGTGGATGGAACCGAGGTGGCCCTGCGCCGCGACCTCTCCAAATGCATCGCCGTGCGTCCATTGCGCGAAGCGGAGATGAGGTAAGCGGTGAGTGCTCCCGAGTCGGTGCAAGGGACCGTTCTCTATCCGAAAACTGAAGAAGGCAAGGCGGTTTACAAGACCGTGGCCGTGGTGGGCCCGCCCAATGCCGGCAAGACCACGCTCTTCAATCGCCTGACCGGATTGCGTCAGCGGGTGGGAAACTTCCCCGGCGTCACCGTCGAGCACCACACCGGCAGCTTCCGCCTGGATTCAGGCGAGGAAGTTTCGCTGATCGATCTTCCCGGCGTCTACAGCCTCAATCCAAAATCTGAGGACGAAAAAGTCACCGTCGATGTGCTCAACGGCAACATGCCCGGCACCGAGCACCCCGATGCCATCATCCTGGTGCTGGATTCCAACAACCTGAACCGGCACCTTGTGCTGGCCGGGCGCGTGATTGCCCTGGGACTGCCGACGCTGGTGCTGCTCAACATGGCCGACGAACTGCACAAGCAGGGCGGGCAGGTGGACGTGCTTCCGCTGGCGCGCCAGCTGGGTACGCCGGTCGCGCTGGTGAGCGCGGTCACAGGCGAGGGCATCGAAGCCGTGGCGAACTTCCTGGTGGCGACACCGCAGTTGCCCGAGCCGCTGGAGCTGCCGATCTTCGGCGATCCGCGCCACTGCCGCGAGTGGGCGGTGCGAGTCGGCTCCCATGCCGCCTACCGGCGCGGCGCAACTCCGGAGTGGACCCGGCGCCTGGATTCGATCTTCCTGCACAAATTCTGGGGCGGAATCATTTTCGTCGTCGTCATCGTGGCCGTCTTCCAGACCATCTTCTCCGTGGGCCAGCCGGCCAGCGACCTGCTGCAGAAGTGGCTCGATACGGCGGCGGTTCATCTCTCGAATCTGCTTCCCACCGGCATCATCAATTCTCTGGTGGTGAATGGAGTCTGGAAGGGCGCCGGATCGGTGCTGGTCTTTTTGCCGCAGATTCTGTTGCTCTTCCTGGTCATCGGCATTCTGGAAGACTCCGGGTACCTGGCGCGCGCCGCCGTCATCTCCGACAAGGTGATGGCGAAAGTCGGCCTGAACGGAAAATCGTTCATCCCTCTGCTTTCGGCCTACGGATGCGCCGTCCCGGCCATCATGGCCACGCGCACGATTGAGAACAAGCGCGACCGCATTGCCACGATTCTGATTGCGCCGTTCATGACCTGCTCGGCACGGCTGCCGGTGTACACCATGGTGATTGCGGCCTTCATCCCCGACCGTCCGGTGCTGGGACGGATCGTGGGCAGCCGCGCCGTCGCCATGCTGAGTTTGTATGTTCTGGGCTTTGCCATGGCTGTGATCACCGCCAAAGCACTGAAGAGTTCGGTGCTGCGCAGCCGCGATGTCGCCTTCATCATGGAACTGCCGCCCTACCGCTGGCCGAAATGGAAATCGCTGGCCCTGCGCCTGATGGACCGCGGCAAAGCCTTCGTCTTCCGCGCCGGAACCGTGATCCTGGGCGTCAGCATCGTTTTGTGGGCGCTCACCTACCTGCCCATGCACAACGGCCAGCCTCCGCAGATTGCCGACAGCGCCATCGCCAAAATCGGACACTTTATTGAGCCCACCATCCGTCCGCTGGGCTTCAACTGGAAGATCGGGGTCGGCCTGCTGAGCTCGTTTGCGGCGCGCGAGGTCATCATCGCCACCATGGGAACGCTGCACGGAGTGGACCCCGAGTCGCACGCCATGGATCTGCAACAGGCACTCAAAGGTGATCTGAGTCCGGCGGGAGCCATCGCCCTTCTGGTCTTTTTCGCCTTCGCCATGCAATGCATGTCCACCCTGGCCGTGGTGCGTCGCGAGACCAACAGCTGGAAATGGCCGGTGGTCCAGTTCCTCTACATGACCGGGGTGGCCTATGTGGCGGCCTTCGCCGCCTACCGCATCACGCTATTGTATTGGAGCTAAACGCGACCGTATTGGGCAAGAGTTCTGAAGACAGGCCCGCCCTCAACCATGCCACCACAAAAGAGTGAGTTAAGTCATACGGGCTGGCAGAGCTGCACCAATGCGCCCCGGAGCGAATCCGGCCTTGGCTTTTCCACATCTTTCCTCCCCTGCGGTTTGACGCTTCCCTACTCGATTGTTACTATCAGATTGCGGGGTGGAGCAGCCTGGTAGCTCGTTGGGCTCATAACCCAAAGGTCGCAAGTTCAAATCTTGCCCCCGCAACCAATCGTTTCAACCAGTTGCAGGTTTTGAGCTAAAGAAATCTGTACACAATCGGTACACAAAGACCGCCCTTGCTCCGGGCGGTTTCTTTCGTTATGCGCTAATTGCTACTGCCTCTGTCATCAATTGCCCCACCACAAACGCATTAGCGGCCCTTTTCTGCTCGCTCACAGCTTGCGTGTAGGTGTCCAGCGTCATCTCGACGGTGGAATGACGCATGAGTTCTTGCTGAACCTTGATGTCAGTTCCGTTTGAACGCAGCAAGGTTGAGTACCTGTGCCGCATCGCGTGCCACCCCACCCGCTTGACGATTTCGACACGCTTGGCCGCTGGCTGCACGATCTTCGCCAGAATCGAATCCGGCCAAACAGGAGATTCGCTATTCTGGTACTCACTGGCGAACACCCAATCCGAATCCGCTTTGAATGGAGTTAATGCAGGCCATTCTTGAAGCGCGTTAATCACTTCCTTTGCCAAAGGTACAGGCTTGCGCCGTGCGGTTGTCTTGGGCTTCCCTACGTGGTTGTTCACAACTCCACGCTGGATTGCTAGAACCTGTTTTCCCCAATCGAAGTCGGCCCATTTCAGCCCGGTAAACTCGCTTCTGGTTAATCCAAGGCAAACGGCAAGAATCACCATCGTCCTTGCGCGGGAGTGATTAAACACCTTCTCCTTACGCTGCTCTTCGGTCAGTTCCAGCCGAAACAATCCTTCTGCCGAAAGTTCCTTGCGTAGTGTCTGGAACTCTTCAGCCGTTAGGATTTCTGGTTCTGATTGCCTCTGCCCACCTTGGCGAACAAGGGTAATCGGATAAATACCGATACGTTGGAAATCCAGGAAACAATTCTCGATTCTGGGAAGGGGAGCGCAGGGAGGAACGGGATAGGGGATGCTCGTCATGGAGCTTTCGAGCCTGCTCTGCATGGGGCGGGTACAGTTGTAACTTGGGTATCGACCGCACCCCAGAACGCTCCACAAGTCCCATTCCGCGCGACCATGATCGAATCGCAGATCGGGCACCTCGGCGCTAGATATTGAAGCGAATCTCCTTGTCGCCCGGCGGGGATCGGGATAAAAACCTAATATGGCACTCAGCTTGGAAAAGGTGGAATCCCTGGCGCCGGACCAGGCCTCGCTGGACGCGGCGCGCAAGCTCTTGAAGCCCGCGCAGTGGCCTGCGCTCGCCTGCGAAGGCAGCGGCCTTGTCTGGGGAGAGTGCCAGGGGTCAGGTGCAACGCCTTACAGAGTCGTCGTATCAGAAGCCGATGCGGGCTACAAATGTAGCTGCCCCAGCCGGAAATTCCCTTGCAAGCATAGCCTCGCCCTGATGTGGATGCGCACCGAAAACAAGGTGACCTTCACGCCCTCGCCCGTTCCTGACTGGGTGAGAGACTGGTTGTCACGCAGACGCGGGGGTACGGCGGCAGTTTCCGCAACCGGCACCGACACAGCTCCCAATGCCTCGATTCAGGCTGCGACCGGCCTTGCGCCGGAAGCGGCTCCCGACCCCAAAACCGAACTTCGCGCGGCAGCCCTGAGGGAGCGCAACCGGCTGGAGCGCGAGGCGTCGATCCTCGCCGTTCTCGACGATCTGGATGTCTGGCTCTCCGACCAGATGGAGCGCGGACTGGCCGGCTTCGCGGCACAGAGTGGCAAGAGCTGCCGCCTGATCGCACAACGCCTGGTCGACGCGAAGGCCCCGGGACTGGCGACGCGTCTGGACGCTTTGCCCACACGCCTTTTCACGCTGCCGGAGGCCATACGTCCGGCAGCGGCGGTGCAGGAGTTGGGCCTCGAGCATCTCCTCGCCGAAGCCTATCGCAGGCAAGACGCCCTGCCCACGATGCTCAAGGCCGATGTACGTCAGGCAATCGGCTGGGCGGTTACACGCGAGATGCTCTTTTCCGACGAAAGTGTGCTGCGCGTCCGTGGCGCTTGGCGCGTGGTGGCCGCCCTGAGCGAGGTACAGCCGGACCGGCTCCGGCGCCTGGAAACATGGCTCTACCTAGAGGCGGAATCGCGCTTTGCCGTATTGGTTGACTTCGTTCCCATATCGACCGGAGCGGCAACCGGCGGCTATAGCGTTGGAGACCATCTTGAGGCGGAGCTGGTGTTCTATCCCTCCGCCGTACGCTTGCGCGCTCAAATCGCAGAGTCAATTGGCGGAGCGGCGGCCTGCGATGCGCCGCTGGAGATACCTGTTCAACGCCTTGGCGAAGCCTTCGCGCTCTACGAGCAGGCGATGAGCGCGCAACCGTGGCTTGGGGCCTTTCCCTTGAGCTTCCATTCGGCGCGCGTGCGGCGGCACGAGTCCTTGTTGTTCTTGTGTGACGGCGCGGACGGGGCGTCTACCATCGCCTTGCCTTTGCAGCCATCGCAATCTACGCTGGCAGCCCCACTGTTGGGCCTTCCAAAGATCGACGGCATCGGCCTATGGGATGGTTACTTCTTCACCCTGTGTTGGGCACAGACCGAACTTGGACGGTGGGTACACGCATGAAGGCGAATATGCTGAAGGCCCAGGTGCTTCCTGCTCTGCTCGCCGGTACCGGACGCCATCCCCTGCACGTTACGGCAGAGTTGGACGATGTGATCCGGCCCGGCGATCCAAAGGGCGCGTTGCACGCGCTCAGCCTTACCGCGCAGGCGCTCCGCTTCGAACGTCCCCTTCCGCCGCCCAACTTCGCTACAGAGGCAACGATCAAGGATGAGCGCGCGATCATACCGGAGCACCTTCGCAGACCATTACTCCGGGTGTTCAACGGCAAGCGAAGCTCGGACGCAGCGGCTCTGACGCTGGCATGGGAGTTCGCCAAACTGCGCTTGCGTCCGCATCCCTTCGACCTCCCGAGGCTTGATGCCTTCGTCCGCGCGCACGCAGAGCACTTGGGCGTCACCGCGCAGCACTGGGTGCGATACCAGGCTGAGCAGCGCGCCGGTGCGGCGACGCAGCCGCGGGGTTATTTCGACGCAGACGAGATTAACGAAGCCAACTGGACGGACGCTCCGCCGGCGCCGCGTGCGCGCTTTCTACAGGAGCGCCGCGGACAAGATGCAGCCGCTGCGCGCGCGCTGCTGGAGTCGGTGTGGGCGCAGGAAGACGCGGATGCCCGCTTCGCTCTGCTGGCCGCCCTCCAATGCGGACTGAGCGCAGAGGACCAGCCCTTTCTGGAGGGTCTTGCAAAAGACCGCGCGCCGCGCGTACGCGCCTTGTCGCAGCGGCTTCTCGCCCGCCTTCCGGGCCAAGCCGGAGAAAATCCTGCGATGCAGGAGTGTCTTAGCCGAATCCAGCGAACCTCTGCTGGCCTTCTTAAAAGACACGCCTTACTCAAACTGGAGTTGCCCGCCACGGTCAAAGATCATGAGGCCGCAGCTTGGATCAGCGGGGCGTTTGCCGAGGTGGGGTTCGACGAGTTGGCGCGCGCGCTCGGGCTCTCGGAAGAAGAGATGATCGAGGCCGCAGCGAAGGATGAGAGCCTTCTGCTGGCCTGCGCGCTTATGATGACCCGCGACAGGCGTCTCGATCTGCTTGAGATTCTCGTGAGCCGCTATCTTCCCAATGCCGGGGAGTTGATGGCCCGGTGCGGCCTTCCGGACATTGCTCTGATGCAGCCGCAGGAGCGGATGCAGTGGGCAGAGATTCTGATTCGCCCATATACTCACGCGACGCTGCCTGGGTATTTGGCATGGAGTTGGATACACCGCGCGCTCGAAGGGCCGATGCCGGAAAGCATGATGGAACAGTTGCTCCGGTCTGCCGGATGGGAAGAGCTGTTGCAGGATCCCAAAAAGTTGATACCGGAGTGGATAGAGATCATTGCCGGTCTTTGCCCCGCTGCGCAGCGCAATCATTTGCGCTGCCGAATCGCGGTCCTTGACCCTGCGCTGACTGCCGTTACCCTGCCGTTGCTGGATATTTTGGACGCTATGGAGAATGCCAAATTATGAACGACACGAAACTGCGCCTTAGCGCGGAGGAGATATTCGCCGATGAGTTGCAAGCTCTTGCCCTTCGAGACGACGCGCCCCAGCCTGCGAATTGGCGGCTCTCCCCGCAGGCTGTCGTAACCTACATCCTGGGCGGAGAGGCTGCCGACGGCACGCCTATCACCGCGAAGTATGTAGGCAACCGTCGCCTCATCGAGACCGCCGTTGCAACCCTGGCTACGGATCGCGCGCTCCTATTATTGGGGCTACCGGGAACAGCCAAGTCCTGGGTCTCAGAGCATCTGGCAGCTGCCATCTCCGGCTCATCGCAGCGGCTGATTCAATGCACCGCAGGCACGGACGAAAACCAAATCCGCTACGGATGGAACTATGCCATATTGCTGGCCAAGGGACCATCCATGGAGGCGCTGGTGAAGACGCCCCTCACGCGCGCGATGGAAGAAGGCACGCTGGTGCGCTTTGAAGAACTGACGCGCATGGGCTCCGAGGTGCAAGACACTCTCATCACCGTCTTATCGGAGAAGACCCTGCCGATTCCAGAGCTGGATACGGCCATCGAGGCCCGTCGCGGCTTCAACGTCATCGCCACGGCGAACAGCCGCGACAAGGGCGTGAACGATCTCTCCTCCGCCTTGAAGCGGCGCTTCAACGTGGTTGTGCTTCCCTCGCCCGCCACGCTCGAAGAGGAGACGGGAATCGTTCTAAAGCGCGTGCAGGAGATCGGATCGAACTTGTGCCTGCCCCCGATCCGGCCGGCAGACAAGGAGATCGTGCGCATCGTGACCCTGTTCCGCGAACTGCGCGAGGGAAAGACGCTCAACGGCAAGACCAAACTCAAGACCTCGACCGGATCGCTCTCCACCGCCGAAGCCATCTCCGTCGGCGTCAGCGCCTGGGCCTCCGCCGCGCATTTTGGCGATGGCGTGATGGATGCAACCAGCCTTGCCAGCAACCTCGTCGGCGCCGTGGTAAAGGACCCTGTGCAGGATACGGTGGCGCTGCAAGAGTATCTCGAAAGCGTGGTGCGGACCCGCGATGGCTGGAGCGATCTGTATAGCGCCATCCGTGAGGTCCTGTAAGCACTGATGGACGAACGCCTGCATCTGCTGGGCATCCGGCACCACGGCCCTGGCTCCGCCGCTCTCCTGCGGCGTGCGCTCGACGCGCTGAACCCTGCCTGCGTCCTCGTCGAAGGCCCGCCCGAGGGCGATGCACTGATCCCCTATGCCGCCGAGGCGGGGATGGAACCGCCGGTCGCTATGCTGCTTCACGCCAGCGAAGATGCAAACGCCGCGAGCTTCATGCCTTTTGCGGAATTTTCTCCCGAGTGGCAGGCGATGCTGTGGGCGTTGGAACACGCCCGTCCCGTGCGCTTTATCGACTGGCCCGCGAGCGTCTCGCTGGCGCTTTCGCGCACAGTGCCCGATGGAGACTCGCCTCGGGAAGTGCCGATGCCCCACCCCGATCCTTTGGATATGTTGGCGGAGGCCGCCGGGTACGAGGACGGAGAGGCTTTCTGGAACGCGCTCATCGAACAATCCGGCGGACCCGATGGAGCGACAGGCCAGGAGGCGCTGAAGGTATTTGCCGCCATTGAAGCGGCCATGACCGAGACGCGAGGCTGCGAGTCCACTGATGGCCTGATGGACGCAGACGAGAGGCTTCGACATGAACGCCGCGAGGCCTTCATGCGCACGAACATCCAGCAGGCGCTGAGGCAGCATGAAGGCCCCGTCGCTGCCGTCGTAGGCGCGTGGCATGTGAGCGCGCTGCGCGCTCCGGCGAAGATCGCAGACGATAAGTTGCTGATGAAAGACCTGCCCAGAATCAAGGTGAATGCGACCTGGGTTCCCTGGACGGACAGCCGTTTGAGCCGCCGCTCAGGTTATGGCGCGGGAGTTCTCTCGCCGGGTTGGTACAGTGAGCTTTGGTCGTTGTACTCCAAGGGGACCGCCCTGAGTGCGGAGCATTTCGCCTCCCTCTGGCAGGCAAAGACCGCATCCATGTTGCGCCACGAGGGTTACCCTGCGCCCACGGCCTCTGCCATTGAGGCAGCAAGGCTCGCTCTCGGCCTCTCCGCGCTGCGCGGCCTCACTCTTCCCGGACTTGCCGAGATGCGGGAAGCATCGCTGGCTGCACTCTGCCACGGCGACGTGCTGCCGCTCGCGCTGATTGAGCGGAAGCTGTACATCGGCGAGCGAGTGGGAAATATCGGCGAGGGCGTGCCGCAGATGCCGCTGGCGCGCGACCTCACACTCTGGCAAAAGAAGACCCGCCTGAAGCCGGCGGACATCGAAGCGGAGATTCGTCTCGACCTGCGCTCCGAAGCTGGATTGTTAAAATCCACACTCCTGCATCGCCTGGCGCTGATTCAGGTCCCGTGGGGACGGCTGTTGGAGGCCGAGGCCGGGCGCGGCACCTTCCGCGAGGTGTGGACGCTGCGATGGCTGCCGGAGCTTTCGGTTGCCCTGGCAGAGGCGCTTATCTACGGAGTGACCATCGAGCAGGCCGCAGGCAATGCCACACTGGCGCGGGCCAACGAGTCCAACTCCGTCACCGCACTCGCCGAACTGATCCGTGGCGCGCTGGTGGCCGATCTTCCTAATGTGGCCACCTCATGCATCGAACGCCTGCAGGCCGTCGCCGTTCACGCCAGCGACATCACGGACCTGATGCGCGCCGTCTCTCCTCTGGTGCGCGTGCTGCGCTATGGCACGGCGCGCAAGCTGCCGGAGGAGCCGCTTCGCGCGTTGATCGCCGCCTTGAGCATCGAGGTGAATGCCGGGGTCCGGATCGGCTCGCATAGCTTAGACAAAGACGCCGCAACGATGCGCGTTCAGGCGATGCTCGCCTTCGATGAGGCCCTTGGTCTCTTCGGAGACGAGGTGCTGTCGAACTCCTGGCGGCAGCAACTTGCCATGATGGTAGAAGACGGCCGGGTGGCTGCGGCCGTTGCCGGAATCAGCTTGCGCCGCCTTCACGATCTGCGCGTCTGGGAAATGCCTGCGATCTCGACGGCCTTCTCTTTGCACACAAGCGGGAAGGAGCCGCAGCAGGCCGGTGCGTTTATGGAGAGCTTCCTCAGCGGCGGCGCTGAGGTCCTGCTTCAAGACCAGCCGCTCTTGCAGTTTGTCGATCTCTGGCTGTGCGACTTGAGTGGCGAGGATTTCGAGGAGTCGCTGCCGCTGCTGCGCCGCTGCTTCTCTGGCTTCGATGCCGTTTCGCGCCGCCGCCTGCTGGAGAGGATTGCCCAGGGAGCGCGCGAGGGCTCTGGCACGAATGGAGTGGAGTGCGTAGAGGAGAACAGCGCCTTTGCCGAGGCGCTTCCGCTGCTCTATCAAATCCTCGGGATCGGAGGCCGCTCATGAACGAAAAGGAACGCTGGCGGCGTTGGCAGCTTGCAGTCGGAGGCGACGAAACAGGCGGCCTCTCCGAGCGCGACCAGAGACTCAATGAAGCTCTTTCGGCCTTGTACAACACTGCGTCGCAGGCTGCATCCCAGCCGAAGAAGCGCGGCGGCCTCGGCGCTTCCTCGCCCAGAGTGGCGCGCTGGCTGGGAGACATCCGCGAGTTCTTCCCTACCTCCGTGGTGCAGGTGATCCAGCGGGACGCATTTGAGCGGCTGAACCTGAAATCAATGATGCTGGAGCCTGAGTTCTTGGCCACGCTGGAAGCGGATGTGCATCTGGTGGCCGACCTCATCTCCCTGCGCGCCGCAATTCCAGAGAAGACCAAGGAGACCGCCCGGCAGGTTGTCCGCAAGGTGGTTCAGGAGTTGCTGCGCCGCCTGGAGCACAAAACGCACGAAACTCTGCGCGGAGCACTGAACCGTGCGCAGCGCACCCGGCGTCCGCGTCACCGCGATATCGATTGGGCACGCACCATCCGCGCCAATCTGCGTCACTATCAGGCAGAGCATGGCACCATTGTTCCGGAAACCCTCATCGGCCACACCCGCAAAACGCGCACCAGGGCCAACCTGGACCATGTGGTGCTCTGCATCGACCAATCCGGCTCCATGGCAACTTCCGTGGTGTATGCGTCGATCTTCGCGGCGATCATGGCCTCGCTGCCAGGCTTGGACACCAAGCTCATCTGCTTTGATACGACGGTCCTCGATCTCACCGAGGAGCTAAGCGATCCCGTCGAAGTTCTCTTCGGAGTTCAACTCGGGGGGGGCACCGATATCAACGCTGCCTTAGCCTACTGCGAGCGGAAGATCGAGCAGCCGGCGCAGACCCACCTCGTCCTAATCACTGACTTATACGAAGGCGGCGACGCCAATGCGATGCTGGCCCGCGTGGCCGCGTTGAAGCAAAACGGAGTCAACGTGATCGTTCTGCTGGCCCTGTCCGACGACGGTCACCCTGGCTTCCAAGCAGATCACGCCGCGAAGATCGCATCCATGAACTGCCCGGTCTTTGCCTGCACACCGGATCAGTTTCCCGATCTGATGGCCACCGCCCTGACCCGGCAGGACATCCATCAGTGGGCTGCGGCTCAGGAGATCGCGCTCATCTGGGGAAGTTAAACTCGTTCAGCCACGCTTTTGAGGTGTGGGCCTGATGGTCGCGCTTACGCGTTTTTAACTGAGATCACGGTAAAGCGCGCTGTGGCGAAGGTGGTGAACCTGGCACGTCACATTGCCCACCGCGAACTGGATACGCTGGAGAAGAAGTTTGGCTGGCCGCGTGAGCTGCTTGGCGTGGAAGATACGAAAAATGGCGTAAGCTGCGGAAACGTGGTGATGATCGAGATTGGAGACGGTCAGGTTACCGAGCTGTTTACCGCCTTTGGCCGCATAGGAGTCTCCGCCGAAGCCGTGGCCAAGGGCTGTTCGTCCAGCTCGAAACCAACATCGAGAAACTGCTGAATCACCGCGATGTTGGTTCGCGCATGCTCGGTCAGCTTCTGTGCGCATACTCTCCGCCGCCGGCGAGCGCGAGCGGAAGCATCAACTGATCCGCCAGGTGTTCGCCCGCCGCAGCATCAGAGGCAAGGAACTCCTCTTGCTCCGCCGTGGTCGAATCGATGAGCCCCGGCACGAAACCTAGGCGGCTGTCTATGATCCGCCCTGCACCTGCTGCAAGAGCTGTTGATCAATTTGCTGCAGCGACACCGGAATCTTTGCATAATGCAGTTGCTCCGCGGGGTTCTGCCCGTCAGTGATGATGTACTGGACGAAGCCCTTAACCGCCCTTGCTTTATGGTCGTCTTTTGCTTGTTTCGGTACTAGCAGGAAGGTGAGGCCACTGATGGGGTAAGCATCTGGCGCCGACGCCGGAGCATTCACGATTGGTGTGCGTACGTCTTTGGCTAACTCGCCGGAAAACGCATCGATAGCAGCGCTCGTTCCCGCAGCCGTCGGGCTGACGTATTTGCCCGCCGCGTTCTGGACCTGCGCGACTGGAAGATTGTTCTCTTCGGCGTAAGTCAGCTCCACATACCCGATTGCACCGGAAATCTGCTTAACCACTCCGGTCACGCCCTCGCTACCTTTGCCCCCTAGTCCGATTGGCCAGCTTACGGAGAGGCCTTGGCCGACATGGCTCTTCCATTTGGGGCTGACGGCTGCAAGATAGGTAGTGAAGATGTTTGTGGTTCCGCTGCCGTCGGTACGATACACCACGAGAATGTTCTGCTTCGGAAGATTTACTCCGGGATTGTCATTCTTGATAGCTGCATCTTGCCAATTCTTGATCGTGCCAAGATAGATATCCGAGAGTGTCTTTGCGCTCAGCTTCAGCGGCTCTTTGATCTGTTCCAGGTTATAGGTTATACAGACCGGTCCTGCACTCTCAGGGATCTGCACCAGAGCTGGCATCTCCTTCAGTTTTTCGTCATTGACCGCGGCGTCGGAGGCGGCAAAGTCCAATACTCCCTTTTTG
Organism: uncultured Acidobacteriota bacterium; assembly: GCA_963742165.1. Classification (GTDB taxonomy): domain Bacteria; phylum Acidobacteriota; class Terriglobia; order Terriglobales; family Acidobacteriaceae; genus TOLSYN. The sequence continues at coordinate 539,711 of CAVUKX010000009.1, forward strand.
AGTTCCTCAATACCTCCGCCGCTGCCAATCGACTGATAATTGATCTCTAATCGCCCACTGTTCTGCTGATAGGCTTGGACCCAGCGCATCATGACGGGATAAACGAACGAACTGCCAGCGCCGGTGACATGAGCGCTACTGTAGGCGGCACTCGCCGTCGTCCCGGAGTTACAGCCAACGAGTGCGAATGCGGCCAAGAGCGGAACGAAGAATAGACGGAGCTTCATATGCACCTCTGCGCGGGAGCAGGTCGCGACCGTGGCGGTCGAGTTCCTTGAAATCAAGAACTCCAGCAAGTTCACCCTCTCATCCTCAACTCCTCCACGCCTGAGCAATAGGGGACACATCCGGGCAACATGCCTGCGAATTCATCCGTTGTTAACAATCCTGCTCTATATTTGCCCGACCTAGCTCTGGGGTGACAGGCTGGTTCTTTCTCCCAGGCGCAACGGGTGAGCTGAATCGGTATATCTTTGATTGTTCCGATGTTCACCGAGGATTCTTCCAATGTCTGCCGAGCACACTTCCTCTGCCAAGACCGAGCACCAGGTTTCTCGACCGGCCCGCAAACCGCAGCAAGAAGAATCCAACGACACTCGTTCGCTGGACGATCCGGAACTTTATGTTAACCGGGAACTCAGCTTGCTCGCGTTCCAGAAACGAGTTCTGGAGGAGGCTCAGGATTCGTGCAATCCTCTGCTTGAGCGCGTGAAATTTCTCTCCATCCTGGGCTCAAACCTGGATGAGTTTTTTATGGTGAGGGTGGCCGGGCTTAAGCGGCAGGTGGAAAACGGAGTACTCGATTGTGGCCCCGATGGTATGACGCCCAGAGAACAATTGAGTGCCATCCGTGAAAGGGTTTTGGAGTTGTTCAAAGCCGGACACGAGTGTCTGCGTCGGCAAATCTTCCCTGCCCTTAAGAATGCTGGTTTGTGCGTCTTGGATTACTCTCAGCTGACAGCGGTACAGCGGACGAACGTTGACAAATATTTTTCGGAAACAGTCTTTCCTACGCTAACGCCATTGGCGTTCGATCCTGGCAGACCCTTTCCGCACTGATGTGCTCCCTGGAAATTGATCCAGCGTAAGTGAGAGTTCTCCGGTTAAACTGGCCCGCCTGGGCCAAGTGAGGAGAACGAAGCCTTGAAGAAGAGCCGATTCACCGAAGAGCAGATCGTTGGGGTTTTGAAGGAGTCCGAGGCAGGGATGCCGACGGCAGAGCTGTGCCGCAAGCGCGGCATCAGCGAGCAAACGTTTTACCGCTGGAAGGCGAAGTACGGCGGTATGAGCGTCAGCGAGGCGCAGCGGCTCAAGCAGTTGGAAGACGAGAACCGCAAGCTGAAGCAGATGGTGGCCGACCTGATGCTGGACAAGCAGGCCGGCCACCCCAGAGCCTATATTGATAGATCGGCTCGAAGCGGAGAGGATACAGAACTGTTTGCGTTAAGGATTTGCCGTTACTCTCACTCATCAACTGCACGGTTTCGTTGCCGATTGTTTGTACCTGCGCCATCGTCTTATCTCACGTCGGCGCCTGTTAAGGACCGATCCTTATTCCCCACATACTAGCCACCGGGCCTGCTTGCTGACTGTTCACAATTGACCACATTCATCGCATAGTCGGTTTGATGGTAAGCAGTATTAAGTAGAGAGAGGTGCGGAGGGAGAAGGAGCAAGGAACGCGCGTAAATTATCCATCAATAGTGTGCAATAAAGCACAGTTTCCCCGGAGCGCCAGATGTCACAGTTGCGAGCGAGACTTTAGCTTGATGGCTGGAAAAACGAAGCAAGTCCCGAGGAGAATCAGAAAATGTCAACAAATGATTCAGTTGTCGCGATCTATGACACTCACACAGGTGCGGAAGAGGCGGTGAAGGAGCTCCAGCGCAGTGGAATCGACATGCATAAGCTGTCGATTGTCGGCAAAGGCTACCACACAGATGAACAGGCAGTGGGCTATTACAACGCTGGCGATCGCATGAAGTATTAGGGCAAAGTGGGCGCGTGCTGGGGAGGCTTTTGGGCGCTGTTATTCGGTTCTGCTGTTTTCATGATTCCCGGTCTCGGCCCAATCTTAGCGGCGGGACCGGTAGTGGCGTGGATTGTGGCAGGGCTGGAAGGAGCGGTGGAGGTGGGAGCTCTGGGTGCTTTGGGCGCAGGTCTATTCAGCATCGGAATTCCCAAGGACAGCGTTGTGAAGTATGAAACCGCACTCAAGACAGACCAGTTCCTGCTGATCGTTCATGGGACGGCGGCGGAAGTGGGAGAGGCGAGGGACATCATTAAGACTACGCATCCCGTCCAATTCTCGCTGCACTCGGGCGTAGAGGCAATCGTCGTTTAGGATTCGCGCGAGTTGATGGGCAAGGCTTGATTGGGGGGCCTTGCCCATTGCTATACAAGATTGCCAGTTCTCTTCATTAAATCGGCCTAGTGTCGAATTCAAGGAAGAAATAACAATGAGCGACCAATTTAGCCTGAGCCACCCGGCTTACAGATTTCTACCTGCGGAAACCGAGGGTTTCGATTCTCTGGCAGAGCTCGCCCTGGATCTACGCTGGTCGTGGAACCATGCCACCGACGGAGTATGGCGCACGCTCGATCCCCAACTGTGGGAACTCACTCATAACCCGTGGGTTGTGCTTCAGACAGTCTCGCGCGATCAGATCAAACAAGTGCTCGCCGATCCTGCATTCCGCAAGAACGTTGACGGTCTTTTGCAATCCAAGCTATGAGAACCTACCCATACTCGGTCTGGCTGCGCGCCTGGCAGGTTCAGGTGGGCAGGGTGAAGCTCTACCTGCTGGATACCAATGACGCAGCAAACTTTCCCGCGCATCGAGGAATTACCAGCGAGTTGTATGGGGGCGGCCCGGAACTGCGCCTCGCCAACGCCCGGAGCAACTTCGGTATGGAGGTGGAGACCGGAACAAGGAACGCCGGATTTAGACAGTGTCCAGTTACGGCCATCGTCTTCTCTGGAAACGTTTGCATCATTAAACGGAATCTATGGAATGAGCGGCGAATACCGGAGGAGAAAGACGTGTACGATCCGTGCTACGCTTGTCGGCTGCATAGGTTGTGGAGGCCCGCGTGGTAAAGGAAAACGAACCACGTCTGCTCGCCGAGACCGCGGTCTTGGGCGTAGTGGGGGCTTTTGCAGCCCAACTCTTTACATGGGCACTTCGAATCTGTCACCGCTTTTTTTTGACTTGGCTCGCTGGCTATCAGCCTCCAGGATTGCCGGAAGAGGGCGGGGTTCTTCGGCAAGCAATTGGGCCACACGGCCTCTGGTTAGTTCCCGTGGCAACCACTCTGGGTGGATTGCTCTCTGGACTTTTGGTCTACAACTTCGCTCCCGAGGCGGAAGGTCACGGTACGGACGCCGTTGTCAAAGCTTTCCATCGTGCCGGTGGCTTTATTCGCGCGCGGGTCGCACCGCTGAAGCTGATAGCTTCGGCCATCACCATTGGCTCAGGTGGCTCTGCTGGGCGTGAAGGACCCACAGCTTTAATCGGAGCAGGAGTTGGTTCGATCTATGCCACTGTTGCTCACCGCTCGGAAGAACAGCGGCAAGTTCTCGTTCTGGCGGGCATGGCGGCTGGCCTCTCTGCCATTTTTCGTTCCCCAATTGGGGCCGCATTCTTCGCCATCGAGGTGCTCTACGGCAGTATGGAATTCGAGGCCGGAGCACTTCTTTACACCATGCTGGCTTCGGTGATTGCCTATGCAGTGAACGGCTTGTTCGTTGGCTGGCGGCCCTTGTTCCTGTTCCCGCCCCTCCCCGGCAAGCTGTACCCTCTCGATTATGCTTGGTATGGCGCGCTGGGACTCGCGTGTGGACTCATAGCAACGCTTTTGCCCGTTGTGTTCTATCGATTGCGCGATGCTTTTCATACCCTTCCATTGCCCCCAGCGCTGAATCCAGCCATCGGTGGCTTGGGGGTCGGCCTGCTCGCGCTGAAGTTCCCGCAGATATTGGGTGGAGGATATGGCTGGATACAGGAGGCTATTAACGGTCAACTCGCGCTCAATCTGCTCCTGATCCTTCTCTTCCTGAAGATCATCGCATTTTCCCTTACTGTTTCCTCCGGTGGTTCAGGCGGGGTCTTCGCGCCGACTCTTTTTGTGGGAGCCATGGTCGGGGGATTGGTTTCCTCCCTCCTACACCTGCCACCGGCCATGTTTGTGGTTGTTGGAATGGCGGCTACATTCGGAGCCGCCGCTCGTGTGCCAATCGCATCCTTGGTGATGGTCACAGAGATGACGGGAGGATATCAGCTCCTCCCTCCAGCAGCATTTGCTGTCCTGCTGAGCTACCTGGTTCAATCGCAACTGTCAGCGCACCTAAAGTACAACAGCCTGTATGAGGCGCAGGTTCTCGGACGTGCAGACTCTCCCACCCGCTACGTTGAGAATGTTGAGTTGGCCCTTCGACTTCTCGGCACCCGGCAGGTGCCGCGAGCTGCCAAAGTTGGTCATATCGACCTGGTTGCTCTCCTGGATTCCGGAATACCGGTAAGTATGCCCGGGCGCAAGGAACTCAATGTGGGCGTGCTACGACCGGAGAGCGCTTTGATCGGAAAGACCGTTCAGTCTTGTTATAAAAAGGCGGGCGAAAGTGCTATGGAGATCATTGCCATTATGCGAGACGGGGAGGTGGTGCTTCCAACCCTGGAGACTTTGCTACAGGAGAATGATCGCCTACTCACAATTGGTTCGAGCCAAGCACAAAGCAGCATTGCCGAACATATCGCTCCCTTGGAATCCAAAGATCAAACATCCAGTTCGAGCGTTTGAGCGCATTGTGATAGTAACGAAGAGCCTGCTCGTTCTCTCCCTTTTGCGCGGCGATGTAAGCCAGTTCCAGGTTCACCCGCCCATTCTCGGGCTCCCGTTTCCACAGGTTGAGCAGGTAGCAGAGGCCTCATCCCTTCGTCCCTCGCCGAGCAGCGCCTGGACCGCCGAGCGCAGCGTGCTGAAGTCGCCCGTAGTCTGTGGCGCAAGAAAAACAAGTGCCTGTTGTGCATGATCGCCCCTTCCTCGGGAAGCCTACCTCCTCAATCGGGCGCTGCGCGGAAAGAAGGCCCAGCCAATCCGTCCCCAGCCGGTAGGTAAAGCCCCACAGCGGAAGAACTCAGGCAAAACTTAGGCAAAGAATTCGGTCAATTTGGGCAAGAAATCATGGTTTATGAGCCGTAAGAGCCACTGAATCAACAAGGTTTAGGAAGCGCGTCGCAAAAGTTGCGCGGGCTCGAACGACGATTGTGTGACGCTAGAGCGATTCCCGCCGTGAACCTACGGATGCACTGAGAATCCAGACGGCAAAGCTGCCTCAAGATTGATTTGTTCACCGGTGATGGGGTGGTGGAATTTCAGAAATTGGGCATGCAGGAAATATCCTCCATCGCCGGGGAGGCCGGGGAGATTTTCAAGAGGCTGGCCGGTTAAGCCGTACAGAGGATCGCCTACCAGGGGATGGCCGATGGATGCCAGATGGATTCTGATTTGATGAGGGCGGCCCGAATATAGGCTTACCTCAAAGGTTGTGGTGCTTGTAGTGCGTGAGATCACCTTTGCCAATGACTTTGACGGTTTGCCACCTGGGTTGGCGGCCCACACGGAACCGATGCGCGGGTGCGGTACGAGGCCGATGGGTGTGAGGATTTCGTAGGCGTCGTGCTGTGCAATGTTTTGAGCCAGCGCCCGGTAGATTTTTTGAATTCTGGGTGTGTTCCAGTTTGCGAATAGATTCGAGGCCGCCTGCGGCGTTTTGGCGAAGAGGACAATGCCGGTGGTGGCTCGGCCCAATCGGTGGACTGGGTTTGCGTTGGGGCTTTGCTTTTGCACCAGGCGCAGGAGGGTGCTTTCCATGAAGCCGCCGCCGGGGAGGGTGGGCAGCCCGCTGGGTTTGTTGACGGCCAACAGATGGGGGTCATCAAACAGGACTTCGAAGTGCTGAGGGGCGTCTGGTTCGATCCAGGGTGGACGGTTCCAGACAAGGGTTTGGCCTGAAGCGACCGATTCGCTCCCGGTGGCGGTGACGCCGTTGAGGGTGACTTCGCCGTTGTTCAGTTTTTGTTGCCAGGCTTGTGGGGTTGAGTGGGGGTAGAGGCTTGCCAAGTGGGAGAGCAGGGTTTGCCCATGGTATTTGCTGCTGATGATCGTGGTGTAGGCATAGCCCCGGTTGAGCATGTAGTTTGAGTGTAAGCCATGGCATCTGCGGCAGGAGTTGCCGGGGTTCGAGCGACACTGTTGAGCGAAGATCTGTACCGGTAGCAAAAACGCCGTGCTGCTCAGGAGTCACTGGCGTTAGCTATTTGCGCGCAAGGTAATGCGCAGCAGTTCACTTCGTTTAAAGAGGCGCATCCGCGGTCCCCAAGTACCGGTGCCCCGACAGACAATGGCGGTCATATCCTGCACACGATAACGCCCCGACATGATTGGGAAGGCGAGCTTCACCAGATACGTGAAGGGCCAGATCTGCCCCTCGTGGGTATGGCCAGAGAGCATGAGTCCGATGCCTGCACCGGCTGCTCGTTGGGTTTCCACCGGCGTGTGCGAGAGTAGGATGCTGGCACCCTCGGGACGCTGGCGCAGCACCTTCTCCAGGATCGCCGCATGCGCCGCGCGTCCCCGGAAGGCTACGTCATCCACTCCGGTAAGGACCAGCCCAGGGATTGGTTCGATACTTTCATCCCGCAGCACGTGGAAGCCCGCACGCCGAAACAGGTCGATGATCTTTGTGCCCCCGGCGTAGAACTCGTGATTTCCCGTCACAACGTACACGCCATGCGGAGCGCGGAACTGCTGCAGTACAGGCAGCCAGGCGGGATAGGTAGTTTCATCGCCTTCGAAGATGTCGCCCACCAGTAGCAGGATGTCGGGACCCAGCGACGCAAACTGAGCCGCACGTTCACTCGCCCAGCCATGACCGAGAAGAGCGCCCAGATGCATGTCGCTGGCCACTACGAGCACCGTCCCACCGGCCTCGCGGGCCAGTCCATCGAGGACGACCTCGTACTCGGTCACCACCGGGGAACGCCGCGCCTGGACCAGCGCTGCGAATGTCATCAGCAGCGCGAGGCTCAGCGCGATCGTGCGAAGCGCAGGCACCTGAGGACGCAGCCACAGGCCAAAACCGGTGCAGAGATCGAAAACCAGGAAGGCCGTAAAGAGCAGAAAGAATGCGCCCACCCAGTAGGCACCGACGATCTCAAGCACGTGCGAGAGCCCGTCAACTCCGTAGTGCTCGAGCACCCGCGAGACGATGTAACTTGCTCCAAGCAGGATCACCGCCGGAATTAACAGCCACGCCGGAACGTGGCCGGCAATGACTGGGATCGAGAGTAGCCGCGAGATAACGTAAACGTGCAGGCCCGCCCAGAGAAGGCATATCGGAATCAGGGAACGCGACACGTGCAGGATCTCCTACCTTCAGTGTATAGAAGAATTTTCGGAAGCAGCTCGCGAAAGCGGCTCGGTCGACTTCCGTTCGGGCAACCCAATTCCATCTTCCTGATATCTGGCTGATTGCGCCCAATCGCCGCCGCCACGCTTCGGTTCCGGAAGAAAACCGGGTGCGCGACCGGGCCGGACCGGCTACGAGTCGAGTGGAGGAAAAGCTATGGTCAAGGTTTCGATCGATGGCGTCGTTCAACAAGTCCAAGCTGACGAGCTTCTCATAGAGGCAATCAACCGGACTGGCGGATCAGTCCCCCACGTCTGCTACCATCCACAACTCGGCCCGATTCAGACGTGCGACACATGCATGGTGGAGGTGAACGGAGGTCTGGTCCGGGCCTGTGCTACCCGAGTTGCCGATGGAATGGGTGTCTCCACAAAGTCAGCGGAGGCAGCCGCCGCCCAGGTGGAAGCGTTTGACCGAATCCTCAGCAACCACATGCTCTACTGCACGGTCTGCGACAACAACAATGGCAACTGCACCGTCCATAACACGACGAAGCTGCTGGCCATCGAGCATCAGCGAATCCCCTTTCGCCCGAAGCCCTACGAGGTTGATAACACCAATCCGTTCTACCGCTACGATCCCGATCAATGCATTCTCTGTGGCCGCTGCGTAGAGGCCTGTCAGAATGTCGAGGTCAACGAAACTCTGTCCATCAACTGGGAAGATCCGAACCCCCGTGTGCTCTGGGATGGAGGTTCGACCATCGGAGAGTCGAGCTGTGTATCGTGCGGCCACTGCGTCACCGTCTGCCCCTGCAATGCGCTGATGGAAAAGTCGATGCTGGGTCATGCGGGCTTTTTCACCGCCCTTCGCAAGTCCGCGCTCACCGGCATGATCGACGTGGTCAAGGGCGTGGAACCGGAGACCGGCTATGGAACGATTCTTCAGGTTTCCGAGGCGGAAGAGGCAATGCGTGAGCACCGCATACGAAAGACAAAAACCGTTTGCACCTACTGCGGCGTGGGATGCAGCTTCGACGTCTGGACGAAAGATCGCGACATCCTCAAGATCGTGCCGGAGCACGGCCCAGCCAATGGGATTTCCACTTGCGTGAAGGGAAAGTTCGGCTGGGGGCACATCAATAGCCCGGACCGCCTCACCACACCGCTGATTCGCGAGGATGGCACGTTTCGGCAGGCAAGCTGGGACGAAGCACTGAGTCTGGTCGCCCGCAGACTATCAGAGATCAAGGAGCACGATGGGCCGGACTCCATCGCGCTCATCTCGTCTTCCAAGTGTACGAATGAAGAAAGCTATCTGATGCAGAAGCTGGCGCGAGCCGTGGTTGGCACCAACAACATCGACAATTGTTCCCGCTACTGCCAGTCGCCGGCGACGATGGGATTGTTCCGCACCGTGGGCTACGGCGGCGATTCGGGTTCCATCTCCGACATGGAGAAAGCCGACCTCGTGCTCATTATTGGCAGCAACACGGCGGAAAGTCATCCGGTCATTGCCACGCGGGTGAAGAGCTCTCATAAGCTGCATGGACAGAAGCTCATAGTCTCTGACTTGCGTGAGCACGAGATGGCACGACGCGCAGACCTGTTCCTGCATCCCAGGCCAAGCACCGACCTGGTCTGGCTGAGTGCGATCAGCCGGTATCTGCTCGACAATGGCCTTGCCGATACCAAGTTTCTCGATCAATGGGCCAACGGCTTGGACGAGTATCGCAAGAGCCTGGAGCCTTTCACCATGGAAGCCGCTTCGCGCATTTCGGGTTTGCCCGAGGAGACTCTGAGAACCGTGGCCCACATGATCTCCGAGGCCAAACGCATGTGCATTCTCTGGGCGATGGGAGTCACGCAGCACAGCCAGGGCTCCGATACCTCCACGGCCATTTCGAACCTGTTACTGATCACCGGCAATTACATGCGGCCGGGAACCGGTGCTTATCCACTGCGCGGCCACAACAATGTGCAAGGAGCCAGCGACCACGGTTCCATGCCGAACCTGCTGCCGGGGTACCAATCCGTGGACAACCCCGAAGTGCGCCAGCGATTTGAGACCGCTTGGAAGGTCAAGTTGCCATCGACCAAGGGGCTGGACAACCACCAGATGGTGGAAGCGATCCATGGCGGCAAACTCAAAGCGATGTATCTCATCGGCGAGGAGATGAGCATCGTGGACTCCAACGCCAACTATGTGGGCAATGCGTTCGACAAACTCGACTTCTTTGTGGTGCAGGATATTTTCTTCAGCAATACCTGCCAGTATGCCAACGTGGTGCTGCCAGGAGCTCCGAGCCTGGAAAAGGAAGGCACCTTCACCAGCACGGAGAGACGCATCCAGCGACTCTATGAAGTGTTGGAACCTCTTCAAGGCTGTCTGCCGGACTGGAAGATTATTCAGGAGGTTGCCAACCGGTTGGGCGCAGGTTGGCATTATCAACATCCTTCCGAGGTGATGGATGAGATCGCCTCTCTCACTCCGATGTTCGCCGGCGTCAGCTACGAGAGGCTGGCAGGGATACAAATCCCTGCAATGGCCGGTTGCAGACGATGGGAGCGATGAGCCCCTGCTTTATACCAAGCGCTTCGCGTTCCCCGACGGTAAAGCGAGGTTATTTCCTGTTTCCTGGATTGGCCCCGCAGATGCGCAGGATTCTGATTTTGACCTGCACCTGAACAACGGGCGGCTTCTCGAACACTTTCACGAGGGCAATCTCACCTACCGCACCGAAGGGATTCGAGAAAAAGTTCCCGACACCTTTGTGGAAGTCTCTCCCGAACTCGCCGAAGAGCGCGGAATTCAGAGCGGGACATGGGTGCAGCTGGTTTCGCGCTACGGCCAAGTCCGAGTGCGCGCCGTGGTCACCGACCGCGTGCATGGGCGAGAACTTTACATGCCGATGAACTCGGTTGAAAGTCCCGTAAACCGGCTGACCAGCAGCCACACCGATGCTTCCACCAACACGCCCGCCTACAAGGAGACCAGCGTTCACCTGAAGGTGTTGTCCGAAGTCGGCGAGAATCCGCTGCCCCGCGTCAACTCTCGCTTCGGCCATCCCACGCCGCAAAACGGGGTGGAAGTCGAACGTAAGTGGAAGCGTCCGGACTACACCCCTCCGGGAAATAGCCTGGTGCAGTTGCAGACAATGAAATGAAGCGAGGAGAACTCAATGGCTCAACCGATTCCTCTGAAATTTCCGCCGCGCAATCCGCGCGCGGAGTTGCATTCTCGATTGGAGCAAGCTCCCGACCAACATGCCGAAGCAGTTCTGGCCGCGTATGAGGTGCTCCAGGAGTTGCATGAGCGCGGTGTGCTGGAGTTGATGCGCGGCGCGCTGGCGGCGCGCGATGAAATTCTGGAACGGGTCGTGGACAAAGCCGATACTCCCGAGGCCATGCGAGCCATCCGGAATCTCCTCTATTGGCGCCGCATTCTTGGCAGCATCGAGCCGGAATGGTTCAAGGGCATCTTCCAGGCGATCCCGGAAGGTTTAGCCCGGGCGACGGCGGAGCGGGAAAAACCAGTCAGCATCTTCGGCCTGCTGCGGCGTCTCGGCAACAAAGATACTCTGCGCGGACTAGCCGCCACCATTGACTTCCTGCAAGCCTTTGGACGCCACCTCCGTTCCTCGGAGGCTGAGGCTCCAAAGACGTAAAGATATGGGAGTGCGGAGCGACTCTGTCCTCGCGCCTGCACTGATTTTGAAACCGGGGCGCCGAATCACTCATCTTTTCAACCGTAGGAGAGAGGCTGGTTTGCAAAACCGGCTGCCAGCAGTACAATTCAGGCGAATCTGAGCTGAAACAGGAGATTCCAGCTCCGATGCCGCGCGGTCCGGGTTTCCGAGCCCGGTGGGCCATTCCAACATCAAAAGTTGCAACGAAAGGGCGGTACATCGATGAGACGCTTGCGATCTGTTTTGTCGCTCCTGGTAGTTTCCCTGCTTCTTACCTGCGGCACTGTCCTGGCAGCCGATCACCTCAAGCCGCTTTCCTACCTGGGAGTTCGCGATGCGATGAAGAGCGGGATGGATACCTCCGAACTGGTGGAGATGATCAAGCACCACGGCGTCGATTTCGAACTGACTCCCGCCAAGGAGAGCGAATTGAAGACGGAGGGCGCCAACGCCGAGGTGCTTTCCGCGATCAATCACGGCTATCGGAAAACGCTGGAGACAGGCAGAGCAACGATCCTGTCCATTCGCGATGTACGGAAGCTGTACATCGAAAAGATGTCCCGCGACCTGGATGTGTACCTCAAGAGCGAGATCGCGCGGCAGATGCCGAACACGCTGGTGGTGGTGCTCGACAGAGGCGACGCCGATGCGGTGATGTCCGGCTCGACGACGGAGACCAACGGAACCGTGACGATCACCGACCTGCATGGCAAGCTGCAGCTATGGACCAGCGCGGCCGGCGACAGAAATCCCGTGTTGATTGTGCATGAGGGACCGAAAAAAATTGCCCAGCGGATTGTAAGCCGATTGAAGGATTCGATGAATTAGAAGCGAATCCGGTACAGGCCCAGGGCTACCCGTAGCTGGCAGCCCTGGGCCTGCCGGGAGCAATCCTGCGGGCGCGATCAGAGTCCATGGCACGCAGGATTTCGCCTCTCGGGGTAAGCGGCAACCAAACCCAGGCTGCTATCCTGAAATGTGACTCCAAGGCCAAACACACATAGCAAAACCCCTCTTCGGAAGGGTCTTCTCCGAACCTTTGTTCGTTGGCTACTCATTGGTGCATTACTTCTTTGGTCGCTTGACGCGCTGCTGCTTGTGGCCGCCCGGTGGATCGACCCACCGACCACCGCCGTGCACATTCAGCGCCGATTGCAGGCCTGGGTTCACCACACGCCGTATCACGAACGCTACACATTTATTCCGCTCAGTCAGATATCGCCTGGTCTCCAGCACTCTGTCATCGCCGCCGAGGACGCACGCTTCTACCAGCACCATGGCTTCGATTGGCACGCGATCCAACTCGCTGCCGAAGAAGATATGGAAGGCGGCCGGACGCGCGGAGGTTCCACCCTTACACAGCAGTTGGTAAAAAACCTGTTCTTCGGTACGGGCCGCTCTTTCCTCCGCAAAGGCGCGGAGGCCACACTGGTGCCGGTGGCCGAAGTCATCCTCGGCAAGCAGCGCATTCTGGAGCTTTACCTCAACGTAGTCGAATGGGGCCCTGGCATCTATGGCGCAGAGTCGGCGTGCCGTTACTACGACAGAACCTCGGCCCGGAACATCGGCCGGGAACAGTCGGCACGGCTCGCTGCGCTTCTGCCGGCTCCCCTGAAGCGACGGCCCGAGCGCATGGATCACTACAGCGAGATCATTCTCCAGCGGATGCGCCAAATGGGTTGGTAATCGCGAGCGATATTTTGTGCGACGGCGCGGACCACATCCCTGCGTGTCTGTTGCCAGACAGACTGAATTACCATTGTGGATTAACCTGTGAGCTCAAATATAGGCAGGCCACAATGACGGCAAACGCAGGGACATGTGTTTTCGTAGTGGACGATGACGCATCCGTTGCGAATGTGGTGTCTGCTGTGCTTCGTCAAGCTGGCTTTGAAGTCTCCACGTTCGACAATGCGCTTTGCGCGGCGAAGCACGCCCGCCGAGTTGCACCTCATGTGGTCATCACTGATTACTCGATGCCGGATGTCAATGGTCTGGCACTGGCGGCGTGGCTGCAGACGAACCACCCGCAATGCAAGATCGTGATCCTCACCGGAGAAGCTGCGGCGGTTGCGGAACATGCAGTGGTGGGGCTGAAATTCACGCTGCTGGAAAAACCTGTCGTTCTGCGAGACCTGATCAATGCGGTTCAGGAATCGGTGCCCGTCATGGCCGTCCAAGACACCCTTCAGGACTCCTAGGCACAAACTCTAAAAACAGACGAGGCCGCCCATAACCGGATCGAGATCCGAGTTGGTGACCGCAACCACGTTCATTCCCCGTTGAACTTCCACGTTCAAGCAACCCCGAATGGCCCAATGCCATCTAAAAAAAAGACCCACTGAACTTAGAGTTTTCGGTCGCCGAGACATCTTGCATCACGGCGAAACCGCTGTAAGTTTTTGTTTTCATCGAACAAGGTAGCCCTGTGCCTGATTGCACAAACTTCGCCAAGTGCCACTCCTTGTCCCCAACGGGGACAGACCTTCGACTGCTGTTCGACGCTGCACCCGGTCTTTTTCTGGTACTGCAGCCAGATACTCCGCACTTCACAATCGCTGCCGTCACGGACGCATACCTGGCTGCGACCATGACCCGCCGGGAACAGGTGCTCGGGAATGGACTGTTCGAGGTCTTCCCTGATAATCCTCAAGACCCCTCAGCCGATGGAGTGAGCAACCTCCTGGCCTCTCTGAACAGGGCAATCGCCCACCAGCGTGCCGACAAGATGGCGGTGCAGAAGTATGACATCCGGCGACCGGAAGCAGATGGCGGCGGTTTTGAAGTGCGCTATTGGAGCCCGGTCAACACCCCCATATTCGATGAGGCGGGAAGGATTATTTACTTACTTCATCGCGTCGAAGACGTAACGGAATTCCTGCAGTTGAATCATTTGAGGCAGGAGCAGGAATCCATTGCCGAGAAGTTGAAGTCGAAGGTTTCACAGACGGCGGGAGAGCTATCCGCAGTTTCCAAGATGCTCGCTGCCGAACGAGAGGCGCGAACCGCCGAACATTCCGCGAGGGAGCGGGAGAAGGTTGCCGAAGACCTTCTACGCAGGACCGAAAAGCTTGCGGCAGCAGGTCGAATCGCCGCGACAATCGCGCACGAGATCAACAATCCGCTGGATGCAATCTCCAACCTTCTGTATGTCCTCCGCGGCCAATCCCTCTCCGATGAGGCTGCTGAGCTGGTGACCGAAATTGACCACCACCTGATGCGCGTGGGGCAAATAACGAAACAGACACTCGGGCTCTGCCGCCAAACGGGCAACACGGTTCAAGTGCGGCTTTCCTGCATCCTGGATGAGGCGGTGACACAGTATAAAGCGCCATTGGCCTCCCGCAATATCAGCCTGACGACCGACTACAGCGGCGACACCGAAGTGTATGTGAGCCCCGGCGAACTGCGGCAGGTGGTCGCAAATCTCATTTCGAATGCAATCTATGTCTCGCCGGAAGGCTCCACGATTCACCTTGCGATTCGACGCAGTGAATCGGCTGGAAAACCGGGCGTAGAGGTCTGCGTTAAAGATCACGGCACGGGGATTTCACCATCCAATCTGGATCGCATTTTCGATGCATTCTTTACGACCAAGGAAAACCTTGGGACCGGACTTGGGCTTTGGGTGTGCAAGGGCATTGTTGAAAAGTACGATGGCTCATTGCGGGTTACCACGAGTACGGAACCGGACTCGCACGGCTCGTGCTTCACAGTCTGGTTGCCGGTTGCCCCAAGCACTCCTGGCCCTGGAGATTCGCGCTGGCCCATGAAAGGCCTAGCGGAACATCGTTAAACTAGCGGAGCGCGGTGTTCAGAATTTAAACCAAACTCTTCGTAATATCAGCCCACCCGCGAACCAATGCCCGTACGGTACAATCCAACCAACATCTTCGCGGAGGCATGTTCATGCGCAGAATCCTCGTTGCAGCTCTTACCCTCATCTTTGCCGTTTCCCTTGCTGTTCCGGTCATGGCACAGGGTGCGCCGCCGCAGGGCGGAGCCGACCAGCCCTACACGATGGAGTACTACTACAAACTGCAATGGGGCCACCAGCAGGAATTTCTCGAACTCTTCCTGAAGAATCATTACCCGCTGTTGAAGCGTATTGAGGCGTCGGGGCGCATACTCTCCATCAAGATCGAGTCGCCGGCGTACCACACCACCGAAGATGGGCGCTGGGACTACCGCGTTACGATTCGCTACAAGAATTCCACCGTGGCCACGACGGCGAATCCGGAAGAGGAGGCCATCATCAAAGAGCTATGGCCGGATCAGGCGACCTATAAGAAGGAAGAGCAGCGGCGGTTCGAGATTCTGCTGGGGCATTGGGATTTACCTGTAACGGATATCACTCCGAAGGCACAGTGATTTACAAGGTCTGCCTGGCACGGCTCCGCCGAGCTGCGCCAGGTATTTACTTGCGGTATTGCTCGTCGCTGACCTGCTCCATCCAGTCGACCACTTTGCCGTCCTTCTTTTCCTGAATGGCGATATGCGTCATCGCCGTCGTTGGCGTAGCACCATGCCAATGCCTCTCGCCGGGCGAGAACCAGACCACATCACCGGGCCGGATTTCTTCAACCGGCCCGCCTTCGCGCTGAGCCCATCCGCAGCCACTCATCACAATTAGAGTCTGTCCGAGCGGATGGGTATGCCACGCGGTCCTCGCGCCGGGTTCGAAGGTTACGCTGGCACCTTGAACCAGTGCCGGATCGGGTGCCTGAAACAGCGGATCGATCCGCACGGTACCAGTAAACCACTCCGACGGTCCTTTGACGGAAGCTTGCGAACCAGTTCTTTTGATTTCCATCTTTCTACTCCCTCTTCCGGCTCACAGCCCGGTCATTCGCTCGAGTTTTTCCGGGTAGCGAGCTCCTTCTACCTTGATCTTGGAGGCGGCGCTATCGATATCGCGGAGGTCGCCGGCGGTGAGTTCGACTGCTGCGGCTCCAATGTTTTCTTCGAGACGGTTGAGTTTCGTCGTGCCTGGGATGGGCACAATCCACGGCTTCTGCGCCAGCAGCCAGGCCAGTGCGATCTGCGCAGTTGTCGCATTCTTCTGCGCCGCCATGCAGCCGAGCAATTCGACCAGGGCCTGATTCGCCTTGAGAGCCTCCGGCGTAAAGCGAGGCAGTGTGCTGCGGAAGTCGGTGCTGTCGAACGTCGTGTTTTCGTTCATCTTTCCCGTGAGGAATCCCTTGCCGAGAGGGCTATACGGCACCAGGCCGATTCCGAGTTCCTCAAGCGTCGGGATCACTTCTTTCTCCGGGGTTCTTGTCCACAGCGAGTATTCGCTCTGGAGTGCGGTGACTGGCTGGACTGCGTGTGCGCGGCGAATCGTCTTGGCGCCTGCCTCGGAAAGCCCGAAGTGTTTGACCTTGCCTGCTTCGATCAATTCCTTCACGGTTCCGGCGACATCTTCAATCGGCACGTTCGGGTCAACCCGGTGCTGGTAGAGCAGGTCGATGGTCTCGATCTTGAGCCGCTTAAGCGAGCCTTCCACGGCGGCCTTAATGTGCTCCGGCTGGCTGTTCACGCCCGGCACGCCCTTCATTCCCCGGGGATCGAAATCAGGTCTGACATCGAAGCCGAATTTGGTGGCGATCACCACCTGCCCGCGGAACGGGGCCAGGGCTTCGCCCACCAGTTCTTCGTTCAGGAATGGGCCGTACACTTCGGCGGTATCAAAGAATGTGATGCCGCGCTCCACCGCGGCGCGGAGTAGAGCGGTCATCTCCTGCTTGTCTTTGGGCGGGCCGTAGGAGAAGCTCATTCCCATGCACCCGAGTCCGATGGAGGATACTTCCAGATTGCTTTTACCAAGTTTGCGTTTTTGCATGGCTATTCCTTCCTGAAATAGAGCGTTCTTATGATGTTGCTCGTGCGCGATGCTCTTCGCGCCAGCGTGCAGGTGGAACTCCTTCCCAAGTGCGAAAAGCGCGAACGAAGGAGTTGGAGTCCTCGTATCCGAGAAGATAGGCAGCTTCATTCAACTCGAGGACGGAGTTATTGAGATAGTGGCGGGCAAGCTGGTGACGCGCATCTTCCAGAACGCGTTGAAATCCGGACCCTTCGTCCTGCAAACGCCGCTGCAAAGTTCGAGAGCTGATATGCAGCGCATCGGCAATGTCCTCGATGGTCGGGCGCCGGCCGGTGAGCTTCTGCTGGATCGCCGCGCGTACCCGGTCGATGAAGTTCTCCTCGCCGTTCTCCTGCCTCAGCTCTTCCTCGAACTGCGGCGCAAGCATCCCCAGAAGCTCCGCATTGCGGGTAACGAACGCGCGCCCGGCGTCGGCGGCGCGAAAGACAATCGCGTTGCGAGCGGCTCCGCAGATTACGGGACAGCCGAAGTGGCGCTCCATGCTGTTTACGTGCGCGCGCGGCTGCACCAACTCCACGCGGAGCGGCGACAGGCGCGTACCCGTACCGAGGCGCGCGATGGAGAGCACCCAGGCGAAGCAGCATTCATTCAGAACGGGAGGCTCGGCCTCGTCGGCCAGAAGCCAGCGGAACTGGATCCTCCACTCTTCCTCGTCCGTTTCCTGCCGGATCTCTTCCGGGCAGGTGAGCTGCTTGAAACGGGCCATCTGATTCATGGCCGCACCGAAGTTCTCGGATGAGAGAGCAACCAGACCAATGGGGTGGAATCGTTCGATCTTGGTTTCCGTGCCGAGCAGAAGACCAATCGCGGGATTGGTGCTGACTTCTCCCACGGCACGCCACAGGGCAAACAGTTCCTCCGTGTTGAGCAGAACGCGCGGTTGCTCGATGAATCCCTGGGAAAGCCCGGCTCGGCGCAGGACCGCAGCGGCCGGGACTCCCAGTTCTTCCAACTTCGAAAACATGCTGCCAGAGACGCGAAAGTGCTTATTCATCGATTCACTCGGATTTGAGAGATGCCATGTCAATCGAGAAGCGGTACTTCACATCGGACTTGAGCAGTCTCTCGTAGGCTTCGTTGACTTTCTGGATCGGGATGACTTCCACATCGGCGGTGAAGTTGTGCGTACCGCAGAAGTCGAGCATCTCCTGGGTTTCGGCGATGCCGCCGATGGGCGAACCGGAGAGGCTGCGGCGCCCCATGATCAGGCCGAACGCCGAAACCGCCAGAGGCTTCTCCGGCGCACCAACGAGTGTGATGTTTCCATCGCGCCGCAACAGGTTGATATAAGCGCCAATGTCGTGGCTGGCGGAGACCGCGTCGAGAATGAAGTCGAAGCTCCCGGCGTGCGCCCGCATTTCATCGGCGTTTTTCGAAAGCACGACCTCGTCGGCTCCCAGGCGGAGCGCGTCGTCCTTCTTGCCCGGCGACGTGGTGAAGACAACGGTGTGGGCTCCGAGCGCGTGGGCAAACTTCACGCCCATGTGGCCCAGTCCTCCCAGAGCCCACCACGCCAACTTTCTTGCCCTTGGTAACACCCCAGTGGCGCATTGGGGAGTACGTCGTGATTCCGGCGCAGAGCAAGGGAGCGGCTCCGGCGAGATCGAGGTTCGACGGAACGCGGAGGACGAATCTCTGGTCTACGACGATATTCTCCGAGTAGCCGCCGTAGGTGACGCCTCCCAGATGCTTATCGGGAAAGTTGTAGGTAAAAGTTGGCTTCGGGCAGAACTGCTCGAGGCCAGCCTTGCACTCGGGGCAGGTGCCATCCGAGTCCACCATGCAGCCCACCGCAGCCAGATCGCCCGGTTTGAACTTGGAGACGGCGGCGCCGACTTTGGTTACGCGGCCGACAATCTCGTGGCCGGGGATGCAGGGGTACACGGTGGGCATCACTCCGCTCCACTCGTTGCGAACCTGGTGGAGGTCGGAGTGACAGATGCCGCAGAAAAGGATCTCGATCTGTACGTCGTCCGGGGTTGGATCACGCCGCGTGATCGTGGTGGAGGCCAGCGGCGATGTGGCGCTTGCAGCGGAGTATGCTTTCGTTTTGATCATGTGCTTAGTCTAGATGCGCGCCGGGCATTCCGATATGCACACTCCGCCATTGTTCATGCAAAATGCGCCAGACTGCGCGGGCCTCCAGGCTTAATCCGGTCCCGTGGCGGAGGAGTGAACCTTACGAATCCTGGAGCTCTAGACGAAGGGGGATTTCGGGCGGAAGAAAGGAGTTTGGGGCTAGGAAACGAAGCATTCCTAGAATCCTGGCCAAGTGACGTTGGAGCGGAAGACAGGCGAGCCGCTCAGGCTGAGCAGGCTGCCGCGTCCCGGCTTACGCCATCAAATCAAAGACCCGCTTGAGCGTGGCGGCGAGTGTCTCGGAGCGGCGATGGGCTTCTTCCAGTTCATCGTGCAGCTTTTTAATCTGCTCCTCGGCCAGCTTACGCTCCGTTAGATCGCGGATGGAGCTAATAGCGTAGGTGCCTTCCGCCGTGGCGAGCTGGCTCAGGTTAATCTCAACCGGGAACTCGCTTCCGTCCCTCCGCATACCGGACAGCTCCAGACCGACACCCATGGGCCTGACGCACGGGTCGGCGCAGAAGTCCGCACGATGAAATGGGTGTTGATCGCGATAACGCTCTGGGATGAACCGTTCCACAGACTGGCCAATCATCTCCGTCCGCGGGTAGCCGAAGAGTTTTTCAGTCTGTGCGTTCACCAGCCTGATCATTCCGTCCTGGTCTACGATCACCATCGCATCCGGGGCGGCTTCCAAGAGGGCTCTAATAAAACGATCCTCGGCCCCCTGTCTCACAACGCTCATAGCTGTCATTGCCTATACATGAGCACGCCGCGTGCCAAAGTTCGGCAGTCGCGCTAAACTTCCTGATTTGATCGAATTTCGTGCAGCCACCTATTTGTTTTGTGGCAGCGCAAATCCGATTCCCCTGACAGAGTAGAGAAAGATTTACATATCCTCTCCTGCTCTCGTCTTGCAGCTCACCCTTGGGCGATGAACCGGGCACCTCTAATCGCCGGAGCCGCCGAGGGTGGCAAAGGCCTGGCAAATCCTCTCGCGGTCTTGAGCGGATGCAAACAAAAACTCCAGGCCGTACTCGGGACCTTTGCGCCAGCGAATAATTCCCACCAGCCGCACGACCGCTGTGGTATCGCGCAGCCCGAACTCCAACTCGAGAGCCTCTCCCGGTTCCAGTTCCGCGCCTATGACCGCCCTGATACCACAGCAACTTAGATCCACGATGCGAGCAGGAATCAGACGGCTTCGATTTTCCATAGGGCGAACCACCAGACGCGTGTCCATATCGATTCGCGTCCTTCGCCGCCGGTCAGGCGGACGCGTTGCCGGAATCTGTTTCGCCAGCCCGCAGTCAGTCTCACAACTCATGGCAGACTCCTTTCACTCCTGAACCAACAGCCCAGCACCTCTAAAGCACCTTGATGAAATGTCCGCGAGAACGCATCGACGGCGCCTAGAGATGGCATCGCCTTGCGCTACGGGCGGTCGCTGGTACTATTGTGGAATCGTTTCCGGATGGCAAGTATCATTCGTAATCAACCGATGATTACCACGCGCCATCGAGTGTGCGGGGCTTCGTCTGCGGATTGCGGCCGAAGCGCAGAAATGCAAGCCGGCGGGTAAGCGTTGCGCCCGGTTGCTTTGGCACATTCACCGAATCCTTTGCCTTCTGTATCTTGGCTTGTTAAAATGCCTCCATCCACGAGGGGAACTCCATGGTGATCACGATTCGCATCCACCGCAACCCTCGCAAATTGCGGGTCCAATACGACTCGTATGAGTTGAGCTGGTGGTGCGAAGACCTGGACGCCGAGACCCGTAAAGCGCTCTCCGCAAAGATTCAGAAATCCGCATGGTTCAAGCAGACGCGTTTCGAACCTCCCTCCTCCGGACGCCCCGAGCTGCCCCAAGGCAGTGGTTTTTTGAGCATGCGGGCAAAATTCACCGAAGAGCGCGAGATTTGCGAGATTGAATCGCAGATCGGCTCCCTGCTGCAGCAGGCCGGCGTCGAGCATAAACAGAACCTGCCGTTGCGATGCGCCAACTGCGCCCGCGCCATCGGAGGCTTTGGATTGCCCTTGATCTGCGTGTACTGCGGGGCAAGAATCGTTACCCGCTACGCTTGCGCGGGTACGGCGGAGATACATCACAACGATGTGTCTTGCAGCGGACAACTTTGCGATATCAGTACCGGCGGCTGTTTTGTCAAAACGCCTTACACCTACGCGATCGGTGCGGACGTGCACCTCCTGCTTGGAATTGCGGGCACCCAGTTGGAACTCAATGCCAGAGTCGTCCGGATCCTTCCGCAGACCGGCGTGGGAGTGGCCTTCCAGGGTTTGTCCACGGAGCAGGAGAAAGTGCTGGCATGGATCGTGGCGGACGCCAAGCCGACGGGACCATTGGCGGCAACACAACCGGCTGCTGGGACGCCTCAATTCGCAACCGCGCCCCTTCCGGTCTCGCGCGATGCGGAACTGCTGGACAAGATCACCAAACGCGTCAACGAACAGGGTGTTTTGACCCGTCAGGAGCTGACGGACTTGGTAAACTCCAACCGATAACAAACACGGCTGCATCCGCCGGGCCAATGGGAAAGGCAGATTTTTAAATGGAAAACAATGTAGAGGGCCGCAGCGTTTCCCGATTCACCTGCCTGGGAGGGGTGCAAATCCTCCAGGGTGGAAGTCTCTGCTGGGGACGGCTGGGCGATCTAAGCGCCGCCGGCTGCTACATTGAGACTGTTTTACCTTTGCCCGCCGGCAGCACTGTGCAGCTTAGGCTGACGGTCGCAGGCAATATCCTCGATTTGAGCGCCAAGGTGGTTTGGACCATTCCCCAGGCCGGAATGGGAGTCTCCTTCGTATTCCTCACCCCTGGGGAGAAAGACAGGATGGCGCAGATCGTCGAGGAGATTAAAACCATCCGCAAGCCGGCCGCTGCGCGACCCATCGCATGCCTCCCGCGGGACAAAACCGTGGTTCGAATCTCCCGCGATGCCGAACTGTTGGCGAAGATCACAAAACGGATCGAAGAAAAAGGTCTATTGACCAAGCAGGAGTTCATGGACCTGATGAGCGCCGAGCAGTAAGTTTTCTACTTCGGCACACAGCGTTGCCTGCCAGATCCGCGAATCTGCCTGCATCTTGAGCGGAAGGGGTTATATCGTCTGGCACTGTCGCTGGTTTCTTGCATTGCCTGACTCGCCAAATTTCTATATCGTTGTTCCGCAATGAGAGTTCTCGTCGCAGACGACTCAAGCCTGTACCGCACTATGCTGCAGCGCCTGCTGGAGCCGTGGGGTTACGAGGTCGTGCTGGCCGCCAACGGCATCGAAGCACAGCGCGTTCTCGAAGGCGGCAACCCGCCACAGTTGGCTCTTTTGGACTGCCTGTTACCGGGGCCAAGCGTATTCGAACTCTGCCAGCAGATTCGCTCGCTCCACCGACCGCACGTGTACACGATTCTGTTGACTCCCGACGCTCAGCAGAGCAACGTCCTCAAGGCGTTTGAACTGGGGGCAGATGATTATCTGTGCAAGCCCCTCAATCATGTCGAACTGCGAACGCGCCTGAAGGCAGGAGAAATCATTCTTCACAGCCGCGAACATGGGCTTGCGACGCCGGCAGCTTTGCCTGTCGAGGAGTCGCGCGATGCCCTGCGCATCTGGAGCCGCCAAGCCATGCTCGACCTGCTGACGGTTGAGCTGAACCGGGCTAAGCGCACCCATTCCTCGCTCAGCGTCCTGCTCACCGACCTGGGTTTCCTGCAGCACGTCAACGGCAGCACGATCCCTTCCGGCGAAGACGTTCTTCGAGATGCCGCCAAGGGAATCTCCGGCGCCGTGCGGCACTGCGACCACGTCGGCAAATATGAGGGCGAGCAGTTTCTCGTGGTGCTGCCCAACTGCTCGGCCGAAGCGGCGCGAGATGTGGCCGAGCGGGTGTGGTATCAGATCAGCAAAGAACCGGCCATGGGTAAGATCGAGATGAGCCTGAGTTTCGGCTTATCGCAATGGCGCCAGGGCCAGGAAACAGACGAACTGCTTCACCAGGCCGATGTCGCGCTGCAGCGGGCCAGGCATAACGGGCGTTACCGTGTGGAAGTGGTAAATTCCGTGCCGGAGGCCCTGCAACAAGACTTACCCAATCCCGCCCAGCCGCCAAAAGAACTGAGGCACATCCTGCGTTCGGGTTTCGACCGGCGGCTTCAAGTCAAGGCCCTGCATCAAGGCAAACCAACCCTGCTTCTCGGACGGATACGGAACATCAGCCCGGACGGCATCGGAGCGGTGATTCCCTGCTCGCTACAGGTCAACGAACAGGTGACCCTCACATTCGCCATGGAGAACGGCCACCCATGTTCGGTCTCCGCCGTGGTGCGCCATTGCCAGGGACTGAGCAGCGGCTTCCAATTCATCTCCATCCAGCCCTCTCTTCGAGAAGCCATCACCCGGCTCTGCGGATAAACTCACCCGGCTGCCCGGTTGCCGCGTTCGGATGGTCGCGTCCAGCCCCCTCGCCAAAATCGCCGTCCGCTCCACCGGAATGGTTCGTCGAGGTGAGGGTGCTCTGCGCGCTGTATTTCTGCGAAGCGGCCACCGCGGCGGCACGCAGCGCAGTCACTTTCTGCGGAACCAACTGCAACTCCCCGGCATCGCTGAATGCGATGGTCATGGTGGCGGCGCACCGCTCGCACAGCCAGAAGTATTCGACAGGCCAGGCCTTGCTGCGGATAGAAGTAACGGTTTTCCTTCCCGCCAATGCGTTCCTTCTGCCCAAGTCAGCAAAGTCCACGCAGTACAGCTTGCCCTTGCCAAGATATCGAAAAGTTGCGGAACAGCACGAATTCAGACATTTCGACACCATGGACTCTCCTCGCTCAATGCGTCCGGAGCTTTCCCTATCCCTCCGTCCCACACTTCTTCGACTTCATCAGTCGCACGTTGGATGCCAGATATCTTCGACTTCTTATTTCCTGTGCAGCGCGCCACGGCAGCAGCCTAACCCTCGCGCTTTGATGGTCGTCAAACGCCACCGCATCCGAGTTTTCGCTGGCGAATTCAGCACTCCCCCGCACTACGGGAGGGAAAGATTTACCGCATGCGTGCACTTTCGGATGGCGGCAGAGCGAAGCTTGTCCACGAACCAGCCGCGCTCCAGGTTGAATCCCGCTCACGCGGCGGCTCCCGCTCTCGGGATGGCCCGCGGCCGCGAATGAATCCGTTAAGTTGTGTAAATTGTTGGGGCTCGGTGCGTCTTAACGCCGGCGCTTGCTTCTGATTCGACCTCCGAATATGGCATTATGTTGAACGCAAGCACTGTGCCAGCACCTACCTGTCTGAGCGCCGTTTGAGGTTTGTGAATGAACGAGGAACAACTTCCAGGCGGTCAACCGGGCGGTGAGGATCCGGGCACCCCGCACGATGCGCAGCACTCCGGTCCCCTTGAGCCAACCCATAGTCCCATCTATCGTGGCGAAGATTCGGAGGAGCTCCGGCGCCGGCGGCGGCGCAGAAACATCATCATCATCGTCCTGTTACTCGTGGTGCTTGCCCTTGCCTTCATCTATTTCCACACCAAGCCCTCGACGTCGGGCACGCAGCCAGCCGGCGCCGCGGGAGCCAAGGGGAGCGCGCCCGCAGGCGCAGCCATCACGATCGGCCAATCTAAAACCGGCGACATCAACAACTATGTGAACGCCATCGGCACGGTGACGCCTACCTACACGGTCACCGTCTACAGCCAGATCACCGGCCAGGTCATGGCCGTCCACTATCGCGAAGGTCAGATGGTGCGTAAGGGCGATCCGCTGATCGACATCGATCCCCGCCCCTATCAGGCGAACCTCTTGCAGGCGCAAGGAAACCTGGAGCACGATCAAGGCGTCCTGGCCGAAGCGCGCATGGATCTTCAACGCTACAAGGACGCCCTCGCCAGAAATGCCATCGCCAAACAGCAGTACGAGGACCAGGAGCAGCTGGTCGTCCAGACCGAGGGCACGGTCAAAGCCGACCAGGGCACGGTGGACTACGATAAGGTACAGCTGGCCTACTGCCACATCACAGCGCTCATCAGCGGCCAAGTCGGCCTGCGCCTGGTGGACCCCGGCAACACGGTCTTCTCCGGCAGCAGTTCCGTGCTGGTGGTGATTACCCAGCTGCAACCCATCACGGTTGTATTCAACGTCTCCGAGGACAGCCTGCCCGCGATCGAAGTGCAGCTGAAAGCCGGACACAAGCTGAGCGTAGACGTCTTCAACCGCTCCAACGACAAGCAGCTTGAATCCGGGAAGTTGATCTCTCTGGACAACCAGGTGGACACCACGACCGGGACGCTTAAATTCCGCGCCGAGTTTCCCAATAAGGATTTGGCTCTATTCCCCAACCAGTTTGTGAACGCCCGCCTGCTGGTCAACACCCTGAAGGGCGTCACGCTGGTTCCCTCCCCGGCCGTGCAGCACAATGGCACCGCCGCGTTCGTCTACATTGTGCAGCCCAACAACACTGTCACCGTGCAACCCATCACCACGCTCACCAGCAACGAGCAGGTAACGGCGGTGCAGGGGATCAATCCCGGACTCACGCTGGCCACCAGTGGATTCGACCGCCTGGAAAACGGCGCGCAGGTAACGGTGCGCGGACAGAACGCGCAGAGCCAGGGCGGCGCGACTTCCGGGGGTGGTAGTTAAGCCTCATGAGTCCCTCGCAGCCATTCATCGTTCGTCCGGTCGCTACGGCTCTGCTGATGGTTGCGATCTTTTTGGCGGGCGGCGTGGCGTTCCTGCAGCTTCCGATCTCGGCTCTGCCGGAGGTGGATTACCCCACCATTCAGGTGCTCACCTTTTACCCCGGAGCCAGTCCGGATGTGGTTGCCTCCGGGGTCACCGCGCCACTGGAGCGCCAGTTCGGCTCGGTCGCCGGACTCAGCCAGATGACCTCGACCAGCGCCGGAGGTATCTCGGTCATCGTCATGCAGTTCCAGCTCAGCCTCAATATCGACGTGGCGGAGCAGGAGGTGCAGGCGGCCATCAACGCGGCGCAGAGCTATCTTCCCGCCAACCTGCCCACGCCGCCCATCTATAGCAAGTCCAACCCGGCCGATGCGCCGGTATTGACCCTCGCGCTCACCTCCAACGAACTGCCGCTCTCACAAGTCGAAGATCTCGCGGACACCCGCCTGGCTCCCAAGATCTCCCAGATCTCCGGAGTCGGTCTGGTCAGCATCTCCGGCGGACAGAAGCCCGCGGTGCGCATCCAGGTCAACCCGCCGGCGCTCGCCTCCTACGGACTCAATCTCGAAGACCTGCGCAGCTCCCTCACGCTCAACAGCCTCAACTCCGCCAAGGGAAATTTCGACGGGCCCGCGCAGGACTACACCATCAACTCCAACGACCAGTTGCTGACCAGTGACGCCTACCGATCCGTGGTCGTCGCCTATCGCAACGGCGCGCCGGTCATGCTCACCGACGTGGCAAAGGTCGTCGACGGGGTAGAAAACACCAAGCTCGCCGCCTGGGTCAACTACACCCCGGCAGTCATTCTGAATATCCAGCGCCAGCCCGGTGCCAACACCATCCAGGTCGTTGACAGCATTCAGAAAATCCTGCCCCAGCTCGAAAACACGCTTCCCCGCGCGGTGCACGTACGCATCGTCACCGACCGCACCACCTCGATCCGCGCTTCGGTGGCCGATGTCGAATTCGAGCTGCTGCTGGTCATCGCGCTGGTGGTGATGGTGATCTTCCTCTTCCTTCGCAGCGTGTCCGCCACCGTCATCCCCAGCATCGCGGTTCCCATCTCGCTGGTCGGCACCTTTGGCGTGATGTACCTGATGGGCTACAGCCTCAACAACCTCACCATGATGGCCCTGACGATCTCCACCGGCTTCGTGGTGGACGACGCCATCGTCATGATCGAGAACATCTCCCGCTTCATCGAAGAGGGCGAGGAGCCGATGGCCGCCGCGTTGAAGGGCGCCGAGCAGATCGGCTTCACCATCATCTCTCTCACCGTATCGCTGATCGCCGTGCTCATTCCGCTGCTCTTCATGGGAGACGTTGCCGGACGCCTTTTCCGCCAGTTCGCCGTCACTCTCGCCGTCACCATTCTCTTCTCGGCCTTCGTCTCGCTGACGCTTACGCCGATGATGTCGGCGCGTCTGCTGCGTCACACGCCGCCCGAAGAGCAGGGCCGCTTCTATCGCGCCTCCGAGCGCGCCTTCGCCCGCATTATCGAATTCTACGGACGCACCCTGAAGTTCGTGCTTGGCTACCAGACCATCACGCTGCTGGTGGCGCTGGGCACCCTGGTGCTCACCGTGGTCCTGTACATGACCATCCCCAAGGGCTTCTTTCCTACCCAGGACACGGGCATCATCCAGGGCATCTCGCAGGCCTCGGCCTCCACCTCGTTCGGCGACATGACCGAAAAGCAGCAGGAGCTGGCAAAGGTCCTGCTGAACGATCCGGCGGTGGACAGCATTTCTTCGTTCATCGGAGCCGATGGCACCAACACCACGCTCAACAGCGGACGCATCCAGATCAACCTGAAGCCGCTCGACCAACGCAAACTCTCCGCCATGGAAATCATCAGCCGCCTGCAGCCGAAGCTGGCCCAAGTCGCCGGCATTTCGCTGTACATGCAGCCGGTGCAGGACCTCACCGTGGACGACCGGGTGAGCCGCACCCAGTACCAGTACACGCTGGAAGATCCCAACTCGGACGAGTTGAACGCGGTCACGCAAAAGGTCGTCGCAACCTTCAAGCAACTGCCCGAGCTGGCCGATGTGGTGACCGACCAGCAGCTGAACGGCAAGGCCGAATCGCTGAACATCGATCGCGCCACCGCATCGCGCTTCGGCATCACGCCGCAAAACATCGACGACACGCTCTACGACGCCTTCGGACAGCGCCAGATCAACACCCTCTACACCCAGCTCAACCAGTATCACGTCATTCTCGAAGCCGAACCGCAGTTCCAGCTCGATCCAAATACGCTGCACAACATCTACATCCAGTCCACTCCATCCGGAAGCACTTCCACCACAGCGGCATCGAACACTGCGGGATCGTCCTCCGGGGCTGGCGCTGCATCGTCGGCTTCTTCCGGCAGCTCATTGTTGATGCCCTCGACCTCCGGCGCACTCTCGTCTCCAGCATCCTCCACCTCGGCGCTGGCTCCCGCAAACCGAAGCACCACTTCGGCGGTGTCCAGCGTCAACGCGAGCTCGGCGCTGTCGCCTGCCTCCACCACCGGTGCCAGCACCAGCGTGCTCTCCACCGCCAGCACCACCGGCAAAATCTCCTCGAGCGCCAACACCTCCACCACCGGAACCACCCGCGCATCCACCAACGGCTCATCGAGCGGCGGAGGCGGCAGCAGTACCAGCAGCAGCATGGTTTCGACGCCGGTTCCTTTGAGTGCGATCAGCGAATTCCATCGCCGCAGCGAGGCGCTTTCCGTCAATCGCCAGGGACAGTTCCCTGCGGTTACGATCTCCTTCAACCTGGCGCCCGGATACTCTCTCGGCGAAGCGCTGGGGTCGATTAACAAGGCCATCGCACGCTCCAATATTCCTGTCAGCGTGGTCAAGAACTATCAAGGCACCGCCGCTGCCTTCGAGGGATCGCTCACCAACGAAGGCCTTCTGATCCTCGCCGCCCTGCTCACCGTTTACATTGTTCTGGGCGTGCTCTACGAGAGCTTCATCCATCCCATTACGATTCTTTCCACCCTTCCCTCGGCCGGCGTGGGAGCCCTGCTGGCACTCGAACTCTTTCATCTCGACCTCAACATCGTCGCCATCATCGGCATCATTCTTCTCATCGGCATCGTCAAGAAAAACGGCATCATGATGGTGGACTTCGCCCTGGAAGCCGAGCGTAAACAGAACAAGAGCGCCACCGACGCGATCTACGAGGCGTCGCTGCTGCGCTTCCGCCCCATCATGATGACCACCATGGCGGCGCTGCTCAGCGGCATCCCGCTGGCCTTCGGTTCGGGCATCGGGTCGGAGCTGCGGAAGCCGCTCGGCGTGGCCATGGTGGGCGGCCTGCTCGTCAGCCAGGTGCTCACGCTCTACACCACGCCGGTCATCTACATCTTCTTTGACAATCTGGGCACGCGTCTCTCGCGCCGCCACCAGAATCCCAGTCCTCAGCTGCCTCAGACGGAGCATCCATGAATCCATCGCGGATCTTCGTCGAACGCCCGGTGGCCACCACTCTGCTGACCGCCGCGGTCACCCTCGTGGGAGCCATCGCGTTCACTGTGCTGCCGGTTTCCCCGCTGCCGCAGGTGGATTTTCCCACCATCACCGTGGCTGCTTCCCTTCCCGGCGCCAGTCCGGACATCATGGCCTCCTCGGTCGCCACCCCGCTGGAGCGCGAGTTCGGCCACATCTCCGGCGTCAGCGAGATGACCTCGTCGTCCACCCTGGGAACCACCAGCATTACCCTGCAGTTCGATCTCAATCGCGACATCAACGGCGCGGCACGCGACGTGGAAGCCGGCATCAACGCCGCCCGAACCTATCTTCCCGCCAACCTTCCCGCCAACCCGAGCTATCGCAAGGTCAATCCCGCCGACTCGCCCATTCTTCTGCTCGGCCTGCAGTCGGATAACTACGACATTCCCACGCTCTACGACGAAGCCTCCACCGTGATCGCGCAGCGCGTCTCGCAGATCACCGGCGTCGGCCAGGTCTCGGTGGTCGGAGCCTCGCTGCCCGCGGTGCGCATCGAGTTGAACCCGGTCCAGCTTGCCAGCTATGGAATCAGCCTGCCCGCGGTGCGGCAGATCGTCGCAGGCCAGAACGCAAATCTGGCCAAGGGACAGATCGCCGACGGCAACGTAACCGCCGATATCATCGCCAACGACCAGATCTCCAAGGCAGCCAATTACAAGCCCCTGGTCGTGGGCTATCACAACGGTGGAATTGTTCGTCTGCAGGATGTGGCCGATGTCGTCGACTCTCAGCAGTCGGTGCGGCAGGCGGGCTTTCTCAACGGCAAGCCATCCGTCGTCATGCTCATCTTCCGCCAGCCGGGCGCCAACATCATTACGACGGTAGACGCGGTGAAAGCGGCGATCCCGTCCCTCCAGGCCATGATTCCCAGTGGCGAGCACCTGGTCACCATTCTCGACCGCACCCTGACCATCCGAGCCTCGGTCAGAGATATCGAGATTACCCTTGTCATCTCGGTGCTGCTGGTGGTGCTGGTCGTCTTCCTTTTTTTGCGCGATCTCCACGCCACGCTCATCCCCGCGGTTGCCGTTCCCGTCTCCCTCATTGGCACCTTCGCCATCATGTACCTGTGCGGCTATTCGCTGGACAACCTCTCCCTGATGGCGCTGGCCATCGCCAGCGGCTTCGTGGTGGACGATGCCATCGTGGTCATGGAGAACATCACCCGGCACCTGGAAGCTGGAATGACCCCGATGGAGGCTACCCTCCTGGGCGCAAAGGAGATCGGTTTCACCGTATTCTCCATCAGTGTCTCGCTCATCGCCGTCTTCATTCCCCTGCTGGCCATGGGCGGCATTATCGGGCGTCTCTTCCGCGAGTTCGCCATCACTCTCTCCAGCGCCATTGTGGTCTCGATGGTCATCTCGCTCACGACCACGCCCATGATGTGCTCGCGCGTTCTCGTTTCGGAGAAAGGGAGAAAACACGGCAGAGTCTACGCCTGGAGCGAAGGGGTCTTCAACAGCGCCCTCGGCGGATACCGCCGCAGCCTCACCTGGGTGCTCGATCATCCCGCGCCAATGCTACTTATCTTTCTCTGCACCCTCGGGCTCAACCTGTACCTTATCGCAAGAATTCCCAAGGGCTTCTTTCCGCAGCAGGATACCGGAGTGATCTCGGGAGGCATGCAGGGGCCGCAGGACGCCTCGTTTTACGCCATGAGAGGCTCGGTCGAGAAGGCCATCGACATCATCAAGGCCGACCCTGGAGTGCAGAACGCCATGGGATTCACCGGCGGCCAGGGCGCTACCAATGCCGGCTTCACCTTTATCGCCCTCAAGCCGCTCGATCAGCGTAAACACGGCAGCGCCCAGGAGATCATCAACCGCCTGCGGCCCAAGCTCGCCCGCGTGCCCGGCGCAGCCACCTATCTGCAGCCAGTGCAGGACATCCGCATCGGAGGCCGCCAGTCGAATGCGCAATACCAGTACACGCTCCAGGCCGAAACCACCGAAGATTTACAAAAGTATGGGCCCCTGCTGCTGGCGCAGTTGAAACATGCGCCCGGTTTTGCCGACGCCAGCACCGACCAGCAAAATCGCGGACTGCAGGAGCTGCTCACCTACGACCGGCCCACCGCCGCCCGCCTCGGCATCACCCCGCAATCCATCAACAGCACACTCTACGCTGCCTTCGGCCAGTCCGAGGTCTCCACCATCTACACCCCGCTCAACCAGTATTATGTCATCATGGAGGCCGCGCCCAAGTACTGGGCATCGCCGGAGGGACTCAAGGACACCTACTTGATCCCAAGCCGCGGAGGAAGTGCGATCCCGCTCGCCGCTGTCGCCAGCGACGTACCATCCACCGCACCGCTTGCGGTCAACCACACCGGTCTGTTCCCTTCCGTCACGGTGTCGTTCAACCTTCTGCCGGGCGTCGCGCTGGACCAGGCCACCAAAACCATTCAGAACATCCAGCGCCAGCTCGCCATGCCCAAGTCCATTCATGGCCAGTATTCCGGGACCCTCCAGGCCTACTCGCAGTCGCTCACCACCGAGCCCTATCTGATCATGACCGCCATCTTCGCCGTCTATATCGTGCTCGGCATTCTCTACGAGAGCCTCATCCACCCCATCACGATTCTTTCCACGCTGCCGCCAGCCAGCCTGGGCGCCATTCTCGCCATGATGCTCACCAAAACGGAGCTGAATGTCATGTCGATCATCGGCATCGTCCTGTTGATCGGCATCGTAAAAAAGAACGCCATCATGATGATCGATTTCGCCCTCAATGCCGAACGCAACGAGGGCAAGAACACCAGGGATTCCATCTTTGAAGCCTGCATGCTGCGCTTCCGTCCCATCATGATGACCACCATGGCCGCGCTCTTCGGCGCCGTTCCGCTGGCCATCGGCACGGGCATGGGCTCGGAGCTCCGCCGCCCGCTGGGCATCTCGATTATCGGCGGCCTCATCGTCAGCCAGGTGCTTACTCTTTACACCACACCGGTCATCTATCTGTTTATGGACAATCTGCGGCTCAAGTTCAAAGGCGACAAGAATGCGCGCCTGTTCACCCGCAGCGAGCCCGCGGTTACCTAGGAGATGCAAAAAGGCAGTGCCATGAAAATCAAACTATCCATTCCGGTCGCGGCTTCCAACATAGATCGAGCTCTCGCGCCAAACATGAACACTGCGGGTGCCCCACCTTCGCCGCCGCTTTTGCGGCTAAGGTGGGAGGGTAGAGTACACCAATTCTGGAGCCGCTCTCGTTCCCTCTTTGCCGCCGTGCTCTGCCTGCTTCTGCTCACCGGCTGCGTGGTCGGGCCCAAATATCACGCGCCCGCCGTGGTCGCTCCGCCTGCCTACAAGGAATCCGCTCCCGCTGCCTACGCCTCTGCATTGCCGGGCGCTTGGCAGCCCGCCAAGCCGCAGGACGCGGTGCTCAAGGGAAAATGGTGGGAAGTTTTCAACGAGCCTGAGCTGAACTCGCTCGAAGATCAGCTGGATATCAACAACCAGAACATCGCGCAGTACTTCCAGAACTTCATGGCCGCTCGCGCTCAGGTCCGCGAGGCCCGCTCTCAGTACTTCCCCACCCTGACGACGGATCCCTCGTGGAGCCGGACCAGAATTCCCAGCACCCTATCTTCCACCACCACGGTCACCGGTAAAGCCTCCACCAACACCGATCTCGCCCTGCCCTTCGATGTCTCATGGGAGCCTGACCTCTGGGGCCGTGTCCGCAGCACGGTCCACGAATACCAATACGCCGCGCAGGTAAGCGCCGCCGACCTTGAAAACGAGCGTCTCACCGAGCAGGCCAACCTCGCCATCTACTACTTCGAACTGCGCGGTCAGGACGCGCTGCAGGACCTGTATAACCGCACCATCGAGGCCGACAGGAAATCTCTCGAACTCACCCAGGCCCTCGTCGATACTGGCATCGACAGTCCGGAGGCCGTTGCCCAGGCCGAGGTCACGCTCGATAACGCCGAAGCGGTCGGCACCGGGATCGCCACCAACCGCGCCATCTACGAGCATGCCATGGCCACCCTGATCGGCAAGCCTGCCTCGGAATTTTCCATGCCCGTCAAAATGCTCGCCACGCCAATCCCCCCGATCCCAGTAGGCGTGCCTTCGCAGTTGCTCCAAAGGCGTCCGGACGTCGCCGCCGCAGAGCGCACCATGGCGCAGGCCAACGCCCTCATCGGAGTCGAGAAAGCCGCCTACTATCCAACCGTGAGCATTTCCGGAGGAGGTGGGCTTGAGTCAAAGGAGCTCAGCAGCTTGTTTTCCGCGCCGGCATTGTTCTGGTCGCTCGGGACCAATGCATCGGAAACCATCTTCGATGCCGGCCTGCGCAGAGCCACGATGGTGCAGTACACCGCAGCCTACAATGCCAACGTTGCTGCCTATAAGGAAACCGTGCTCACGGCCTTCCAGCAGGTGGAAGACTACATTGCAACCCTGCGCGTGAACTCCCAGCAGATCACCCAGCAGGACGCGGCCGTGAAAGCTGCGCAGAACTACGTCAACATCGCAACCGACCGCTACAAAACCGGTCTCGATCCCTACCTCAACGTGATCAGCGCGCAGACCACACTGTTGAGCGATCAGCAGACCCAGGTCACGTTGCGCATCAGCCAGATGACGGCAGCCGTCCAGCTCATCCAGGCGCTGGGAGGGGGTTGGGAGGCAACCCAACTCCCCACGCCATCGCAGGTGACTCAAAAAGCTACTCAGAATGTTTCGCAGAAAGCACCGTCCGGCCAGACGTCCAGCGCTCCCTAGCGCTTTATCTGTGGGCGGTATAGAAAGCGTCGGGGGCCCCACCTTCGCCTCGCG
Source organism: uncultured Acidobacteriota bacterium (assembly GCA_963742165.1). GTDB lineage: Bacteria > Acidobacteriota > Terriglobia > Terriglobales > Acidobacteriaceae > TOLSYN. The sequence continues at coordinate 573,769 of CAVUKX010000009.1, forward strand.
TTCGTTGCGCGGTTAAGGTGGGAAAGCAGGCTATCGTAAATCACTTCGATTGCCTCGTCCTCGCACGAACTCCGAGCTTCGAATCTTCAGAGCCGCGCTCCTACATCTGCTCTACCACCAGGTAGCCGCTCCAGACGGGCGAGCCGGTGGGGGCATTCAGGCCGTTGTTGCCGGCGGGGTAGATCTGGCCCTGGGCGGTGATCGACTGGCCGCTCGGCAGATACAGCAGCGGAACGTTGCCCGGCGAGCCGCACACCGCCGTCAGATCGCAGTGCGAGGTGGCCATCGTCGTGCCCGATACCCCGTCGTTCCAGCCCACGAAAATCGCCACGCCCGCGCACGTCCCCTGCGTCGCGCAGGTTCCCTGCGTCGGCACGTTCATGTACACCGAAACCCGGTAGTAGCCGTTCACTCCCGTCGTGTTCGTGTAGATGTTGGTCAGCGAACTGCCGCTGGCGCCGCCCGTAAGCGGCACCGTCGCCACAATCGCCGAAGTGCTGGCCAGCGTCCCGCCCGGACCCACCGTGGCGCAGTTCACCGAGCCGTTGGCGTTCACCGACGTCATGGCTGAGCCCGCCGCGCAACTGCCCGTCACCAGCTTCTGCACCACCGCCGGGTTCACCGCTACCGTCGGCGCCGTGGGCGTGCCGGCAAAGGTCAGCGACGCGTCCGCGGGCGCCAGGTTGTAGGCCGGCACCGTTTGCAAATTGCCGTTGGGGAACAGGAAGCCGCCCGACGCGCTCTGGATGACGCCGTTGACCGAGAGCGGATTCGGAGGCGGCGTGGCCGGCGCCACACCGTAAATGCTGCCGATGCCCACGTTGCCGGTATTGTCGATGAACACGCGCGAGGTGCGGGTCAGGGTGGTGTCGGCGTTAGCCGTGGTCTGGAAGCTGATGCCCGTGCCGTTGTCGGTGGTCGACCAGGGATCGGTCGCCACAAACGTCACCTTCGCCTTGGTGGAACCAAAGGGCAAGCCGTTGTAGAGCAACCCGCTGTAGCCGGAGGCCGCAAACTGCCCCAGGTTGTCCCCGGCCTGCGTCAGCCCGGGCTGCGCCGCCGTGCCGTGCGCGCTGTAGAAGGTGAAGTTGGGCGAGTCGCCCGCCGTGTTGGAATAGTTCTCGACCCGCAGCGACGGGTTGGGGCCCACAATTTCCAGCTGCGCCGCCGGCGTGGTCGTCCCAATGCCCAGATTGCCCGTGATACTCACGCTGGTCGCGCCGCTGTTCTCAAAAATGATCGAGTCGCCCAGATCGCCTGCGGCGTCGGTAAACACCGGCACATACCCCACCGTGGCACTCGACGCCGATACTGCCGGCGAAGCCTGCGCCCCAAACGCCGAAGCTGCCGCCTTGGGTTTGGGCTTCTGCGCCACACCCGGTGCCGCCATCGTAACCACCGCAACCACCATCGCCAGAACTTTCCTCATCGCCGCTCTCCCCTTGCCCAGTGTTCCTGCTCGTGTTTTGGTTGAATCTGTTTGGGCCGCTGCAGTATCGTGCCCAGTTGGCGAATCGAGCTCATTGAGAATGAGTGCTCATCGCACCAGAGCTTCGTTCGAAGAGCCAGACGAATCCATCACTATCAAATTTGATTGGACGGTCTGCGGCCCCTGATGGCGCCTGGCGCCAAAGCGTGCTCTCAGATGCGGCATTCTCCTTGTGAGATGCTCGCCTGCAGGAAAAGTTTGTACGGGGGCAGTGTTTTTCTGGTGAAACGCTCTGCGGACGCGCCCGCGGCGGCCTGCGTTCGATCCCGCGCGGCCGTAGCAGGAAGCGGAGAAACGCCCGGCAGCTACCGGGCGGGCTCCGGAATCTCATCCGTCCAAACCTTGAAATGTTTCAGCGTGTTAAATCCGAAGGCGTTGCTGATCGGAACGTCGGCCGCATCGCGTCCCTGGCCCATCAGCACCCGGCCTGCGCGCGGCTTGTTGTTGCGCGGATCGAACGTGTACCATCGCCCGCCCAGATACGCCTCGAACCAGCCCGCAAAATCCCCCGCGGAATACGGCGGCGGCTCCCCGATGTCGCTCAGGTAGCCGGTGCAGTAGCGCGCCGGAATATTCATGCACCGGCAGAATGTAACCGCCAGATGCGCATAGTCGCGGCAAACGCCCTTCCCCTGGTTGAATGCCTCCCAGGCCGATTTCGTCGAGTTCGCAAATTCATAGCCGAACTTGATGTGGTGATGCACGAAATCGCAGATCGCCTGCACCCGTCTCCACCCGGTCGGCGCACGGTCGAATAAATCCCAGGCCGCCGCCGAAAGCCGGTCCGTCTCGCAATAGCGGCTCCCCATCAGGTACACCAGAATTTCCGCCGGCAGCTGCTCCACCGGATGCTGCTGCGCCCACTCGGCGACCTCATCCGTACACCGGTCCATCACCACGCCGTCGGCGGAAATGCAAAATTCGCCCGCCGGGGCCACCAACCTGTTGCACCGATTGCCGAAGCCGTCGTAATACGGGGCAATCGGTACCAGCGGCGTCGTCGTCAGGCTGTCCGGAACCACGATGTCGGACACGCGGCTGGGATGGATATTCAACATCAGGATCATGGGTGTGGGCTTGGGACATTCATAGCTCAGTTCAAAGCCAACACGGACGCGGCGCGCTGCGCCATGCGTCGGAGAGGCAGCGTGCTGCGCTGGAGACCCAAGTTGGTGTTCGCCGGGATTGTGTGCGTCGGTAACGGGAGTGCTCCTAATGGGTGGAACGGCTGAGAGTGAATGGATGCAGCGTTCGCTTCGTGCCAGCGGGACGGGGCTGCAGATGTGCGCGCGGAAAGGGACTGCTCTTCTATCTTCTCACTGTTCCGTTGTAGCAGGAGAAAAAACTGCAATGCATCGCCACGTCCCGCTCAGGCGCGCGGTCAGTGCGCCCTGTCCTCGCTTCGCTCCATGCCCTGCAACGCGGGACAATCCGGCGGCACGCCCAGTTCTTCGTGCGTACTCTGGGTCTGTCGCTGCATGAAAATCAGCGCGCCCACCAGCACCACGATCATCAATGTCAGCAGCACCAGTTCCACCGCCGCATGGCGGAAGCTGGCCTCGTCGGCCAGCGCAATCTGAGGCAGCTGGGCGGTTAAAACCAGCACTCGCCGGATCACCGAAATCAGCCCCACCACCAGAAACGGCTCGGTCACCAGTCCGTGGGTGCGGAACGAAACCTGTACCGTGTACAACAGTTCCACCACCAGCAGAATCATCAGCACCTGGTCCAGCAGATCGACAATTTGCGCAATGTCGGCGTGTCCCGCGGCCAGTTGCAGAAAGTTGTGGAACCCGCGCACCAGCAGCGCAATCGCATACACCGCCAGCAGCAGCCCCAGCCCCGAGTAGATAATGTCCTCCACCAGGGTCAGCGCTTTCACCACGCGCGCCCGCACCGGATGAAGCCGATCTTCGTGCGACGAAACCATCCTTGCTCCTTAAATCCGTCTACCTGCAACCATCTTACAATCCCTCACCGCGCCCGCAACATCAGCACCGGCACGCTGATGCGGTGCTGGACCCGCACCGCCGTGGTCCCGAAAAACAGATCGCCCAGAAAGCCGTGTCCGTGCGTGCTCATCGCCACCAGGTCGCAGCCGTTCTCCTCCACCCACTTCACAATCTGCGCCGCCGGTTCGCCGTAGGCCAGCTCCGTCTCCGCGGGAATCCCAGCCTCTTCCATCTCCTCCCGCACACGCTTCAGATACGCCGTGTCCTCGGTGATCTCCGGCCCTACGGCGTCGGCGCCATAGGTCCTGGCGGCCCAGCCATCGGCCACGTGGATCAGCACCAGGCGGCTGTTGGTCAGCTTTGCCAGCGCTTTAATATGGTCGAGAATCGCCCGGTCCGTCGGCGTGCTATCCAGCGTCACTAGAATCTTGTCGTACATGGGTCTCTTTCTTTCTCCAACCTGTTATCCACCGATAATCACGTGCCACGCCGCCCGCAATGAGTCCGGCAGCCCATACACATCCATCACGGTGATCAGAATCGCACTGGCCCATCCGGCCGTCAGCAAAAAGGCGCCCAGCTTCCATCGCCCCATCCGTTTGCGCGAACTGGTGAACTGCAGCAGCGGAAACATGGCAAACGGAAGCTGCAACGCCAGCACCACCTGGCTCAGCGTCAGCAGGTCGGTCACGCTGCTGTCGCCGCGCAGCCCGATGATGAACACCGCCGGCAGTATCGCCAGCGTACGCGTCATCAGCCGGCGCAGCCACGGACGCATCCGCCAATGCATGAAGCCTTCCATCACCACCTGCCCGGCCAGCGTCCCGGTGATCGTGCTGCTCTGTCCGCTGGCCAGCAGCGCCACGGCAAACAGAGTGCTCGCCGCAGCCGCCCCCAGCAGCGGCGCCAGCGTCAGGTAGGCCAGCCGAATCCAGTCGCTGTCCGCGCTGAACTGCACCACCTGTCCGCCCGGCACGGTTACGCTGGTCTTGCCGAAAAACACCATCGCCGCTAGCACCAGAATCGCCGCATTCACAAAGAAAGCAATGGTTAGCGCCACCACGGAATCAATATTGTTGAACTGGATCGCCCGCCGGATCGAGGCATCGTCCTTCTGCAACTGACGGCTCTGCACCAGCGCCGAGTGCAGATAAAGATTGTGCGGCATCACCGTCGCGCCGATAATCCCGATGGCCACGTACAGCATCCCAGCCTGCCGGAAGTACGGCGAAATCAGCGCCCGTCCCATCTCCCTAAAGCTCGGTTGCGTCGCCGGAATCACGAACAGCTCGATAAAGTAGCAAACCGCAATGGTCGCCACCAGCACCACGACCACGGCCTCGATGGTGCGCATCCCGAAGCGCTGCAAAGCCAGCAGCAGCAGCACGTCCAGCCCCGTAATAATCACCGCCCACAGCAGCGGAATGTGGAACATCAGGTTCAGCGCCACCGCGGAGCCCAGCACCTCGGCCAGGTCGCAGGCGCCGATCGCCACCTCGCTCATCAGCCAGTTCGGCCACCGTGTCCATGCCGGATACCAGTCACGGCAGCACTGCGCCAGGTCCTTGCCTGTCACCACTCCCAGCCGCGCCGCAATCACCTGCATGAAGATCGCCATCAGGCTGGCTACGGCGACTACCCACAGCAGCCCGTACTTGAACTGCGCGCCGCCCTGCAGGTCCGTCCCCCAGTTGCCGGGGTCCATGTACCCCACGCTCACCAGAATCGCCGGCCCTACAAACGCCCGCCACTGCTGCCAGAACCCGGCCTCGTGATGCGGCACCACGATCGTCCCATGCACTCCCTCCAGAGAGTGCTGGTTATTTTCCGGAGCCTCGGCCGCCGCGCCCGCCGGTCCTGCGGCGTCCGTGCGCTCGTCTCCAGGCTTACCGCTCCTCGTCATTCCAGCGTTCCCCCTCGTCTGCGCAATCCTTCGGGCGTTGAAAAGGTAGTGTACGTCAGCACGGCAAATCCTGTCTGTATCGCTGGCGCGCACCGGAACTAACGGAAGTCTGAGGGGTTCAATTTCTCAAGTGTTGAGGTGGTTATGATGGCAAGACTAATTCAATTCTACAGACCGTCGGGCTTCAGTCCCGCGACGCAAACGCTTCCCGCCGACCGCATGGGAAAACTCATTCTATTCCCAGTCCCCGGGATCAAGAAGTTGGCATGAACGGCACCGCAGGTGCCCCACTCAAGCTTCTTTTGCTTGAGTGGGGCCGTTGACTCTGCCCTTGCTCTTACCCTTTGAAAACGTGTCGCCTCGCTCGGATTAATACGCCCAGAACGGCCCTGCCGGAACGCTGACGCCGCTGGCCGGACTGCTTGGAGGCGTCACCCCCCAAATGGCCGTATACACATTCCGTCCATAGAAGAACGTGAGTCCCCAGTCGAAATACCCATCCTCCGCCTGGGTCGCCGTGTCGGGAGATCCCGCCGTGATCGGCCCGGCCAGATCGTTGTAGGCGATGTTATTGCCGCCGTTATTGCTGAACAGCGTGTCGGCGTTGGCCACATTGAACGACACCTGGCTGCTATTGCCGCCGGTCGCCTGGTTCTTCGCCGTCAGGCTGTCGGTGGGCGTGGGGCAGTACCAGTCGCTGCAGGAAGGTATCCCCGTTGTCGGCTGGTCCAGGAAAAAGATGCCATTCGAGCCGCTATCCAGGAAGCTGGAAGAAAGCGCATTGGCCGAATTCGGATACGACACCTTATCGAACACGGTCGTAAATCCCGCCCAGGCCAAGTCGTTCTCGTTGGAGTCAATCGTCAGCACGGTCGCGCTGCTGCTAAGCCCATTATTCGACTCCGTGCCGATCCCGAACAACAACTCGCCGGATGCCCCGGTTGCTCCGCCGCTCGCAACCGACGGGAGTTCAAGAATCACGCCATTGTTGTCCTTCGCAAACTTTGACACAGGGTTGCGCACCTGGTCCGCGACAGCCACCGCCGGCACGCTGCAATTCCCGCCCGAACAGTTGTAATACATTCCAGGCGGCGCCGTTCCAGTCGAGGTGCAAGGGTTCGCGGGGTTGTTTCCCAGAACGTCGCAGTCATATTGATAGTTGCCGACTCCGAGCAGGCCGTTGCTGCCAAACGCCGTATTATCTTCGGTTCCCTCGTTATCAACGCAGAAGCTTGGCGCCGAATTGGCAGGTTGGTCGCCAAGCACATGGATCGGCACCGAACTCGCCACTTCGCCCAAGTTATTGCTTCCGCCTATATACACGTCGGCCGATCGTACCGAGCCCCAGAAGAAGTTGCCGCCCATGAACGAGTAGCACTCCGCCACCGGCGCTGCGGTGTTGACGTTATTAAAGCTGCTGAGGTTCGTCAACGCCGAAGCCGGAATCCTCAACCCGACCGAGCCCGTGTCCACCAGCACATGCTCCAGGGTGTCGCAACCGCTCGGAGGCGCCGGAGTTCCCGGAGGGCAAACCACCACGGTGGTAAAAGCTTGGTTGACCGTGGGGCTGGCGGCGTCAATGCCCCCATCCACAACCAGCGGCGCTATATTGTTATTGTTGCTGCTCGAAGCGGTACTGACCGTGATGCTGTTCGAGGTGCCCGTAATCGACGAGGTCACCGTGTCCGTCGCCATGATCGTCTGCGAGCCCGTCGTCTTCAGCGTCGCGCTGAACGAACCCGTCCCGTTGGTCAGCTTCGTGTTGGCCGGAAGCACCGCCGAGCCGTCCGTGCTGGTGAAGTGCACCGTGCCCGCGTAACCCGTCGCGATGTTGTTGGACGCACTCAGCGCCGTCACCGTGAAACTGAATGCCGTGCCCACCGTCGCCGTGCCCGGCGCAACTACCGAGAAGTGCGTCGCCACGGCCGAGCCCTGGATAGCGCTAGAGTTGCTGCTGCAGCCGACAGCCAGCAACCAGGGTGCAATCAAAATAAAGTACGCGAGTTTCTGCACGCTCTCTCCCTTACCGTATTTCCTGGGCGTCAACGCCCGACGGGATCATCCCCGGCACATATGCGTGTCCTGCATAGGCGCGCGTGTGGCCTCCGGAATGCATTACCAGTTCCGGCCGGTCCACCTTAAGCGGCAGGTTGCGCGAGCGTTGCGGCTCTGCGGCCCTGGCGTCCTGCGCGCCCTGCGCAAACTCCCCATAGTAGCTGCCCAGAAGCTGCCGGAAGTCGGGAAGAAACGGACCCCGCCACGCCAAGCCGAAGACCTTTCCATCCGGCGAGACGTACTCCCGCACAACCGTCCCATAGGGTGTCGTGATCTCATGCACCGAATATTTTGCGTTGGCGTGTACGGCGCGTGTCGCCTTCAACTGCTGCTGGTCGGCCGCCACCGATGCCACATCGCCGCCCAGTGCAGCCGATGCGCCGATCGGCAGCAACAATGACGAGAGGACGATCCCTGCCAGCGCAATCGCGCGCAGATGGGTCTCCGCACCCCTCCAATTTTCGTTCTTCACGATTTTCACCTCTGCTTGAATCGGGCTTGCCTTCGCAACCGGCGTGGAACTTCGCTGGATATGGCAACAATGATAGGACAGCTGGACCGGATCTCTTGTATCGGGGATTGCGTAAGATTGGCTGCTAGGCCAAAGCAAGCCTCCGGAAACCCCTTAGGTGGCCCACATCCGCCAAACTTTGGTGAATGTGGGGGTTGATTTGGCGAACGTGTGGGGCTTCATGTTGGACTTCCCGGAGCGCATTCTCCTTCAGCAGCAACCCCGGAACCGGCCCTTGCCAATTGCGTAGCGGGCATCCAGACGCTCCCGGAAAAACTGCTCGTAGTTCATGATTGGCTCGCCTGGATGCTCCCTCCGCCGGTGCTGAACATACGTCTCATAATCGGGTACGCCGACCATCAGGCGCGCGGTCTGCGCGATGCCTTTACATAGCCGGTTAAACCTGGTTTTCTTCGCCTCAGTCACCGCTACCTCCTTGCAGTACAGCACCCACGTCGCCAATCTCGATCGCCGTGATCTTCGGCACCGCCATTGCCTTGCGGATGTCGATGACGGCGCTGATTACGACCACCAGCACGATGGCAACCGACAGGGCCGCCAGGGCCGCATCCAGATAGTCGTTAAAGACCACGCGGTTCATCTGTTGCAGAGTCTTGGCGGGCGCCAGTACCGTCTGCGCCGCCACGGCGTTGCTGAACTTTGCCGCATGGCTCAGAAAGCCCACCGCCGGATCGGGATCGAAGACCTTTTCCAGACCCGCGGTCACCGTGCAGGCCAGCAGCCAGAGCGTCGGCACCACGGTTACCCATGCATACTGCGCGCGCTTCATCTTAAAGAGCACCACCGTGCAGAAGGTGAGCGCAATGGCCGCCAGCATCTGATTTACCGTGCCAAAGAGCGGCCACATTGTATAGATGCCGCCATAGGGGTCAGTGACTCCCGCATAGAGCAAATATCCCCACAGCGCGCAGGCCAGGCCCGAACCGATGATGTTGTTCGCCCACGACTTGGTCTCGCGGAACGACGGAATCGCGTTGCCCACGAAATCCTGGATCATGAAGCGCAGCACCCGCGTGCCCGCATCCACCGTCGTCAGGATGAACAGCGCCTCGAACAGGATGATGAAGTGGTACCAGATCCCCATCATCACGTCCCCGCCCAAAAAGCCGGATAGGATGCTCGCCATGCCGACCGCCAGCGTCGGAGCTCCGCCGGTACGCGACAGGATGCTGGCCTCGCCCACCTTCTGCGCCATCTGCGTCAACATATCGGGGGTCACCGTGAAGCCCCACGACGAAATCACCTGCGAGGCATGGGCCGCCGTGGTGCCGATCACTCCCGCCCCGCTGTTCATCGCAAAGTACACGCCCGGATGCAACACCGATGCGCCGATCATCGACATGATGGCCACCAGAGACTCCATCAGCATGCTGCCATATCCGATGAACGCGATCTGGTTTTCATTCTCGATCATCTTCGGAGTGGTGCCCGACGAGATCAGCGCGTGCCAACCGGAAACCGAGCCGCACGCAATGGTGATAAACAGAAACGGAAATACGCCGCCCGCCCACACCGGCCCCGTTCCGTCGATGAAGCGTGTCACCGAAGGCATCTGCAGGTAGGGATGAACCCAGACGACACCGAACGCCAGCAGCGTAATCGTGCCCACCTTGAGGAAGGTCGAAAGATAGTCGCGCGGCGCCAGCAGCAGCCACACCGGCAGCACCGAGGCAACGAAGCCGTAGCCGATCAGGATCATCGCCAGTTGCGTGCCCGTCAGGTTGAAATAGTGCGCCAGCGCCGGCGTCTCGGAAACCGTACGCCCGTAGATCAGCGCGGCCAGCAGCAGCACTACGCCGATGACCGACATCTCGGCGATGCGGCCCGGCCGGATAAACCGGCTATAGACTCCCATGATCAGCGCAATCGGAATGGTGGAGGCCACGGTAAACGTTCCCCACGGACTGCCCATCAGGGCCTTGACCACAACCAGCGCCAGCACTGCGAGAACAATCACGCAGATCAGCAGCACGCCCAGGCCCGCAATCGTCCCGGTGACCGGTCCCATCTCGGAGCGAATCATATCTCCGAGCGACCGCCCGTCGCGCCGCGTCGAAAGGAACAGCACCGTCATGTCTTGGATCGCGCCGGCAAAGACCACGCCCGCCAGAATCCATATCACCCCCGGCAGATAGCCCATTTGCGCGGCCAGCACGGGCCCCACCAGCGGGCCCGCTCCGGCAATCGCCGCGAAGTGGTGGCCATAGAGCACGTAACGGTTGGTCGGCACGTAATCCAGCCCGTCGTTGTGCCGGTAGGCCGGAGTTTGCCGCGTCCCATCCACGCGTAGCACCGTCCCCGCAACGAACAGTCCGTAGAAGCGGTAGGAGATGAGGTAAATGCAAACCGAGGCGATCACCAGCCAGGCGGCGTTCACGGGCTCTCCCCGATGCAGCGCCACCAGCGCACACGCGATCACGCCGAGCACGGCCACGGCGGCCCATAACAGCTTTTTCCAGATAGCAGACGTTGTAGTGTTGTCATTGTTCATTGTCGTTCTCCAAACCAAACCCACTTTCGGTGACGGCACACGGTTGTGCCCCTCTTGGCGTTTGTGTGGATTCCAGGTGTACTGAATTGAAGCGTGCGGAATCGGTGTATGCGGAATGAATGCGTGTGGAAGTGCTGCGCCGACGGTTCGCTCGCATCGCCTGGGCGGCGATGAATGCGCGGCAGCACCGGTAAGCCGGCGCGGACACAGAGAGCGAACCTTTTACGACAGGAAACGTATCCATCGTTCCCCTTCGCGTTCCGGTTGCATAAGCAATCAGGACGAAGCGAACCTGAAAACCCGACCGTAAACTATAGTAGGGATCGTCCGGCTGCACAATGGAATTTCTCCAACGTCGCGTCGAACTGCTCCCATCCTGAGCGGCCGTCGCGCTCTGCCACAGGCCACGTCCCCCCAGCCGATTGACTCTGAGCGCGAATCTCTCCTCTGGGTTGCCCACCGCCCTACCTATTTACCGGAACGGCAGGATCGAAAGCATATCCTTTATTGCGGCGTTTCCAGCAGTGCAGCCAGCCCCTTCACGTCTTTGATCACGATCTGCCGGGCATCCACCTCGAGCAGTCCCTCGGCTTGCAGCCGCATCAGGTTGCGCGAAATCACTTCGCGCACCGTCCCGAGCTGATTGGCCAGCTCCTGATTGCTTCCGGGCAGCAGCACTTCAATGCCTTTCTCGCTCTTGCACCCCTCGTGTTGCGCCAGCCGGACCAGCACCGCAACCAGCCGCTGACGCGTCGTGGTAAACGACAGCTCCTCGATGATGCCCACCAGCCTGCGCAGCCGGGCGCCAACAAAGGCCAGCACCTTGAGCGCGACTTCCGGATGGGCCAGGCAATACTCATGGAAATCCTTGCGCGAGATAAACGCAATCTCGGTCTCTTCGATGGCGACCCCGGAAGCCGGGTACGGCCCGTCATCAAACACCGGAATCTCTGCCACCGATTCGCCCGCAACGTTGACGGCCAGCACCTGCTCGCGCCCGCTGGCCGAGCTCTTGAACATCCGCACCTTGCCCTGGGCAATGATGTGAAATCCCTTGCAGGCGTCTCCTTCGTGAAACAGAAACTCCCCCGCGCTCAAAATCTTCCTGACCGTCTTCGCGGCCAGTTGCTGCACCTCGGACTGAGACAGGCTGGAAAACAGCGCCGTCTTTCCCAGAATTTCCGCCAGCTCCATACGCTTCGTGTTCACTCGCATCCCTCGCAATCCTGCCTCCGGCGCACCACGCGAACCAGAGGCGAGCGCGGACAATTGTAATGCGTTTCCTTGGATAGGACTTCGTCGGGCCGTCGCCGCTCCGCTCAGAAGCCGCTCGCCGTGCTCGCAGCCTTACTTGGTCTTTACGGCGGGTCTTTCGGAGTCTGCGTAGCGAGCGTACTTCGATTTGCATAATAACTTCCAGTCCGCCTCCGTCTGGACTGCATAGGCCCTGGCAAAGTTCAACAACGCCGTGGCGAGAGTCTCGCCGTTTCCGATGTATCCGGCGATCATCTGCACATCGCCGGAGCGCGAGTGTCCGCGCGCCAGCAGCTCTCCGCAGACCTCCGCATAGGCCGCCAGCCCCGGTCCCTTCAACGCCGGCAAATCAATGGAGGCCTTGTGATCATTCAGCTGCCGCACCACATAACAGCGATTGGCGATCGTCGTCCAACCCAGCAGCGGGTCGGAGAGCATCTGCATGGCGCGCTGTCCTTCCGCCACCAGGCGTCCCCAGTGCATCGGCGCCTTCCCGCTGCTCACATACGGCCGGTAGGCCGAGCCAACCTCTTCCTTGATCTGCAGAAACAGCGGGTCGCCCGCTCCATTACCTTCCATGTAAATGCAGTAATCGCGGGTCCCCACGCTGCCGGTGCCCACCACCTTAAAGCAAACGTCCAGCGGCCGGAACTGCTCCAGGACGTGCCGGCGCTCGGGCAATAACGTCTCGCTGTACTCGCTCAGCGCAGCCAGCACCTGCCGCCGCTCCGCACCGCCGATGCGATAAAGCAATGGCCGGTTTTCGCGGAAGATGCGTCCTTTGCCTTTGCCGGCCGGAACGGTGAGCACCTCCAGTGAATGCGCCGGGGTCGCCCGCTCGGCCTTGGTCAGCACGCCGCACACCGGCGCCACCTTCGTCAGCCGATGGACCTGAAAGCGCGCCAGTTCCAGCACCGGAAGTCCGGCGAAGATGTGCACGTATTTCCGGTATTGCGCCATGAATGCAAGCACGGCCTTCTCGATGAAGACCTCGGTTGTGCCCGCTTCCCTGCCCGCCAGCACCAGGCTGGTTGCCAGCCGTTTCAAGTCCCACTCAAACGGCCCGCGCGTCGTCTCGTCGAAGTCGTTGATGTCGAATACCAACCGTCCATCCGGTGCGGCAAACGCTCCCAGGTTGCGCACATGGGCGTCGCCGCAAATCTGGCTCACGATCCCGGTGTTGGGCAGCAGCGCAAGATCGGCCGCCATCACCGGCACGGCCCCGCGGAAGAATCCAAAAGGCGAAGCCAGCATCCGCGCATACTTCAGCGGCACCAGCGCCGGAACCCGCCCGCACATGCTTGCTTCCAGCAGCTTCAGTGGATCACGGTTTTTCGGGCGCAACTTCGCGTCCCACACGCTGTGATGCTGCCGCTTGATCTGCTTGCGGCGCGCCTGTCCTTCAGCGCGCCTCTGTTCGGGGATCCCAAGGTATGCAATCGGAAGTTTCGCCATGCAGCGCTGAACATACACCCTGAGCGGGCCTTGGTTCAATCGCGCAAAACAAATGGCCCCTTGCGAGGCCATTTGTTTGACACCGGCGGAAGCGTTAGCGCGAAGCCCGTTTTTGCACAGGATACTTCGAGTCGAGGTCGAGGTTCAGCTCCAGCACATTGATCCGGGCCTCTCCCAGCAGCCCAAACTGGCGCTCCTGGGTATGCTGATGCACCAGTTCCAGCAGTTGATCTTCACTGATGCCGCGCTCCCTGGCAACGCGCGGCGCCTGGAATTCGGCATTGGCGGGCGTGATATCCGGGTCCAGTCCCGAGCCCGACGTGGTCACGTAATCGGCCGGAACCGGCTTGCCGGGGTTCTCGCCGTTGGCGGTCGCCACGTCCGCCTTCACGCGATCCATGAGCGCATGGTTGGTCGGCCCCAGATTGGTGGCGCCGGAGTTCGACGCGTCGTATCCATTGGTGCCCGCGGCCGAACCGCGCGGATGAAAATATCCCGCTCCGGTAAATGGCTGCGCGATGATCCGCGAGCCGATTACCTTGCCGTCACGCACGATCAGCTGGCCGTTTGCCTTGTCCGGAAAGATCAACTGCGCCAGCCCCGTCACCACCATCGGATACACCAGCCCCAGCAGAATGGTCGTTACTACGGTCATCAGAATTGCGGTAATCAAATTCCGTTTCATCGGTCGCCCTCCGCCCTACGCCAGCCCAATGCTGGTAATCACAATGTCGATCAGCTTGATGCCGATAAAGGGCGCAATAATTCCGCCTACGCCGTAAATGAGCAGGTTGCGCCGCAGCAGCGCAGCCGCTCCCATCGGACGGTATGTAATGCCCTTCAGCGCCAGCGGGATCAGCATGATGATGATGATCGCGTTGAAGATGACCGCCGAAAGCACCGCCGACTGCGGATTTTTCAAGTGCATGATGTTCAGCGCGTTCAGCACCGGGAAGGCCACGGCAAACATCGCGGGGATGATCGCGAAGTATTTGGCAACGTCGTTGGCAATCGAAAACGTGGTCAGCGCGCCGCGCGTCATCAGCAACTGCTTGCCGATGCCCACGATCTCGATCAGCTTGGTCGGGTTGGAGTCCAGATCGACCATGTTGCCGGCCTCTTTGGCTGCCTGTGTGCCGGAGTTCATCGCCACACCCACGTCGGCCTGCGCCAGCGCCGGTGCGTCGTTGGTGCCGTCGCCGGTCATCGCCACCAGCTTGCCGTCGGCTTGCTCCCGGCGGATGAGATCCATCTTGTCCTTGGGCGTGGCCTGGGCCAGAAAGTCGTCCACGCCGGCCTCCTGCGCAATCGCCGCCGCCGTCAAGGGATTGTCGCCGGTGATCATGACCGTGCGAATGCCCATCGCCCGCAGTTGGTCGAAGCGCTCTCGCATTCCGCCCTTGACGATGTCCTTCAACTCGATCACTCCAAGAGCGCCGCGCTGCCGCTCCGCCACCACCAGCGGAGTACTGCCGGCGCGGGCAATCGCATCCACCAACTCCCGCATTTCGGGTGCAAATGTGCCTGCGTTCTCCTGCACGTAACGCTCGATGGCGTCCACCGACCCCTTGCGAATCTGGAAGCCGTTCAGGTTCACGCCGGACATCCTGGTCTGTGCCGTGAAGGGCACAAACTCAGCATGATGGTCCTGCAGGTCGCGTCCGCGGAGGTTATATTTTTCCTTCGCCAGCACCACGATGGAGCGCCCTTCCGGCGTCTCGTCGGCCAGCGAAGAAAGTTGCGCGGCATCGGCCAGCTCCGCTTCCGTCACTCCCGGCGCGGGCACAAAGCGCGAGGCCTGTCGATTGCCCAGAGTGATGGTCCCGGTCTTGTCGAGCAACAGCGTATTGACATCGCCGGCCGCTTCCACCGCGCGGCCCGACATGGCGAGCACGTTGTGCTGCACCAGCCTGTCCATGCCCGCGATTCCAATGGCCGAAAGCAGTCCTCCGATCGTCGTCGGAATCAGGCAGACCAGCAGCGACACCAGTACAAATATGGTCTGCGGCGCGCCGGAATACATGGCGAAAGGCTGCAGCGTGACGACCGCCAACAGAAAGACGATGGTCAGCCCCGCCAGCAGAATGTTCAGCGCGATCTCATTCGGCGTCTTCTTTCTCTCGGCGCCTTCCACCAGGGCGATCATGCGGTCGAGGAAAGTCTCGCCGGGGTTGGAGGTAATCTTCACCTTGATTTGATCGGAGAGAACGCGCGTGCCGCCGGTCACCGCCGAACGGTCGCCGCCCGACTCGCGAATCACGGGAGCCGATTCACCGGTAATCGCCGACTCATCGACTGACGCAATGCCGTCGATGATCTCGCCGTCGCCGGGGATAAACTCTCCGGCCACCACCACCACCACGTCCTGCGCGCGCAGGGCGGAGCTGGCGACCTGCTCCATGGTTCCATCGGCCTTCAGGCGATTGGCAATGGTCTCCGAGCGGGCCTTGCGCAGCGTGTCCGCCTGCGCTTTGCCGCGCCCCTCGGCCATGGCCTCGGCGAAGTTGGCAAACATCACGGTAAACCACAGCCAGAGGGTGATCTGCAGGTTGAACTTGAACGATTCGTGCGGGCGAAGGATCAGCAGCATGGTGGTGATCACGCTGCCCACCTCCACCACGAACATGACGGGATTGCCCATCATCTTGCGCGGGTGGAGTTTGAGCACGGAGCCAATGGCCGCGCCGCGGACAATGGTTGGATCCCAGATAGACTTGCGGCTTTTCGATGTGCTTGACATTGAATTCCTCAGAACGTCTTTCCAGCACCCATCATCAGGTGCTCAAGAATGGGGCCCAGACTAAGCGCGGGGAAGAACGTCAATGCACCCAGAATGATGATCACGCCAATCAGCAAAATACTGAACAACGGCGTAGTGACAGGAAAAGTTCCAACCGACGGCGGAACGTATTTCTTTTTGGCCAGGCTGCCGGCAATCGCCAGCATCGGAACCTTCATCAGGAAGCGCCCGCCCAGCATCGAAAACCCAAGCGCAATGTTGTACCAGGTGGTGTTGGCGTTCAGTCCGCCGAAGGCCGATCCGTTGTTTCCAGCGGCCTCGGTGAAGGCATACAGCATTTGCGAAAGCCCGTGCGGTCCGGGATTGGATATGGACGAGGTGCCAAACGGTTTTATGCTCGAAATCGCGGTCAGTACCAGAATGATCAGAGGGAAGATGAGCGCAAACAGCATCGCCATCTTTACCTCGTAGGACTCAATCTTCTTGCCCAGATACTCCGGCGTTCGTCCTACCATCAGGCCTGCGATGAACACGGTGAGAATCACAAACACCACCATGCCGTACAAACCGGAACCGACACCGCCGAAGATGACCTCGCCCAGCGAGATATTAATCAGCGGAATCATGCCGCCGAGCGGAGTGAACGAATCGTGCATGCCGTTGACGGCGCCGCAACTGGTGTCCGTGGTGACCGTGGCCCACAGCGCGGTATTGGCAACGCCGAAGCGTACCTCCTTGCCTTCCATGTTGCCGCCCGGTTGCATCGCGCTGGCCTGTTGATTGACGCCGGGCAAGAGCGGATTGCCCCGCGCCTCAGCCCAGTAGCAGACCGTAACGCCCGCCAGAAAGAGCACCGCCATTGCGCCCCACACCGCCCAACCGTGCCGCAGCGAGCCGGTCATGTAGCCGAGTGTGTAGACAAGCCCGGCACCGAGGGAAAAAATGCACAGCATCTCAATCAGGTTGGTAAGAGGCGTCGGGTTCTCGAACGGATGAGAGCTGTTGGCATTGAAGAATCCGCCGCCGTTGGTTCCAAATTCCTTGATGAACTCCTGCGAAGCCACGGGGCCTTGCGCGATCGTCTGGTCGGTCACCGTGTCCATCACCGGCTTGCCGCCGGCGTCCACCGCCGGTTTGCCGTCGGCTCCCAGGTGCGGAACCTGCTGCGGCTCCACAATCTTGGCCGTGGTGTATGGCTTCAGATTCTGCACCACTCCCTGCGACACCAGCACCAGCGAGCCGACGATGCAGAACGGCAGCAGCACCCACAGCGAGCAGCGGACCAAATCTACCCAGAAGTTTCCGATGGTCTTCATCTCGCGCCGGGCAACGCCGCGAATCAGCGCGATTGCCAGCGCGATGCCGGTCGCCGCCGATACGAAGTTGTGATACGCCAGCCCGGCCATCTGGGTGAGGTAGCTCATCGTGGCCTCACCGGCATAGGCCTGCCAGTTGGTATTGGTGGTAAACGACGCCGCCGTGTTCCACGCCAGACTCGGCGGACTGACGGCTCCCAGTTTTTGCGGATTGAACGGCAGGAATCCCTGCACCCGCTGAATCAGGTAGAGCAGGAGCATGGAGACCACGCTGAAAAGCAGCATGGCCACGGCATACTCGGTCCAGGCCATCTCGTGCTCTTCATCCACGCAGGTCGTGCGGTAGATCAGTTTCTCAATCGGCCGCAACACCGGGTCCAGAAAGGTTTTTTCACGGTTGAAAACATGCGCCATGAAGAGGCCGAGCGGCTTGGTGACGGCCAGAACCAGCGCCAGATAAAAAGCGATTTGCAACCATCCGTTTATGGTCATATCAGAACTTCTCCGGGTACAGCAGCGCGAAGAGCAGATACACCATCATCAGCGCGGTCACCGCCAGCATTACGATTGCTTCCATCTCCATCCCCTTACCGGATGCGTTCACAAAAGTGAACGTAGCCAATCGACAGCGCGAAAAAAACAACTGTGATTACGACAAATCCAAAATCCTGCATGGTTGCTCTCCCGGTTGCAGCAGCCAACGCGAATCGGCTGCTTGCCCCTGTTTGGATTGGACATTATGCGCCATAAATCCCCGCTAAAGAGTTCCTAAAAAGTTCCTAAACGTACTCAAGTTCAGAAAGGGAACTCTTCAGGGATTCAGCTCTCTCACGCTTGTTTGGCTCGGTAGTTCTCGCCGGCACGAACTTCCACGGCGGCCGCATCCCGCCATGTGGGTTGCGCCAAGCCTGGGTTGGAGTGAATCAGGACCAACGCTGGCGCAGCCTTCCCAGCCTCGGGGCGGGCCGGAACGCGATAGCTGTGGATGCGCTCCACTCGCGCCGTGTGTTTTCCATGGGCCCGTAGATCGGACTCCAGCGCGAAAAGAACTCGAAGCAGAAATGCAACGCTCACTGCGCAAATCGAGAGAAACGCTGTCAGCACCAGCATACCCACCTCCCAGGCGGTCGAGGCATCATCGCCGTCTCGTCCGTCTTCCTGATTGATTGGATATCCCTTTGCCTAAAGGACGAATAAAGAGTTGCTTAATATTTCCTAAACAGGGGCAAATGAAGAACGAAGAAAGTGGGAGAGGTCCGGAAAGAAGGCGCGCCGGCGCAAGCTACTTCAGATCGCCGGGCTCAAAGCGGTAGCCAACCCACTTTTCGGTCACGATGTAGCGCACCGAGCCGTCTTCGGGTTCCAGTTTCTTGCGGAGATGATTGATGAAGACGTGCAGATATTCCGGCTGGCGCGTGCTGTTTGATCCCCATACCGCAGCCAGCAGCATGTGGTGGGTCATCACCTTGCCGTGATTTTTCACCAGGTAGCAGAGCAGATCGAACTCCTTCGGAGTCAGCCGAATGTCGCGGCCCCGCACCGTCACCAGCCTGGTTTGCAGGTCGATGTGAAAATCCCCGGCCTCGATCTTGCTCTCGCTTTCCTCCTGTGCGGGACGCGCCGCCCGCCGCAGCCCGGCGCGGACCCGGGCCACAAGTTCATTCATGTTGAAGGGCTTGGTCACGTAGTCGTCGGCCCCGCAATCCAGCGCCTCGACCTTCGGACGCTCCTCGCCGCGCACCGAGAGCACGATGATCGGCACCGACGTCTTGCTGCGTATTCTGCGGCACAACTCCAACCCGCCCATATTGGGCATGGAAAGATCGGTGATGACCAGATCCGGCATCCACTCGCGCATCACCTCCAGCGCTTCATCGCCGTCCCCCGCGGTGCGGACGTTGTAGCCGTGTCCCGCCAGCGCCGTCCGCAGCACGCGCGTAATCTGCGGCTCGTCGTCCACCACCAGAATGCTTTGACCGGCGTCCGTCATTTGGGCTCCTGGGTCACAATGTGCACATCAATCGGCGGGGCATCGCGCAGAAAATCGTGGATGGCCGAAAGGTAGAGGACTCGTCTCCATCCGGTCAACGCCGAGCGCCCGAACACCACCTGGGTAATATGCTTTTCGCGCACCACCTTGGCCACTTCCGCCGCAACCTTCTTGCCGCGCGTCTTCACGATCTGGGCGCCAAGATTCTCGGCAAAGCGGATGTTTTCCGCCAGCGACCGCTGATACTCGGGAGCATCGTCGCGGCCAATGTCCACATACACCACGAAGAATTCCGCCCCGATCCTCTCTGCCATCCTCGCGGTGCGCGCAATCAGATACTGCGCGATCGGATTGGAGCTGATGCAGACCGCAATCCGCTCCGAGATCGGCGTGCGATTCTCGATCTGTTCCTTCTCCATGTAGCGTTCCAGGCTGCGGTCCACCACGCTGCCTACCTGCCGCAGGGCCAGTTCGCGCAGAGCGATGAGGTTGCCGGGACGGAAGAAGTTGGAGAGCGCGCGGTCGCTGCGCTCCAGCGGATAGATGTCGCCGCGCTTCATGCGGGCCTGGAGAGCTTCCGGAGTCAGGTCGGCGAGTACGATTTCATCCACCCGTTGCAACACCCAGTCGGGAACCGTCTCCCGCACCACCACGCCGGTAATGCGTCCGATCATCGGCGTCACACTTTCAATGTGCTGCACGTTCATGGTCGAAATCACGTCGATCTCGGCGTTCAGCAGATCCATCACGTCTTCATAGCGCTTGCGGTGCCGGCTGCCTTCGATGTTGGTATGAGCCAGCTCATCGACCAGCACGATCTCCGGATGCTGCGCCAGAATCGCGTCTACGTCCATCTCATCGAAGGTGGTTCCCTTGTACTCCAGCTGTTTTCGAGCCACTGCGGGCAATCGTCCGGCCAGTTCCGCGGTCGCCGGACGCCCGTGGCTTTCCACCACTCCGATCACCACATTTTCCCCGCGACTATAGCGCCGGATTCCCTCGCTCAGCATGCTGTAGGTCTTGCCCACGCCGGGAGCATAGCCGAGAAATAACTTGAAAAGCCCTCGCTTCTTGGTGGGCGCGGTCTCTTCCAACCACTGATCGGGAGTCTTTGCCATATCGCGCCTATTGTCATGCAATCACTCAAAATTGTCGAATACGCTACAATTCCGAGCTGTGAAGAAGCTCATCATTATTTCAATATCCCGCTATGTGGCCTCCAGCGCAGTGCTGGCCGTGCTGATCACACTCTGCCGTGTGTTGCACGCCAATGCCAGCACCGCCGGATTCACATTCCTGCTTGCCGTGCTGGTGGTCTCGGCCACCTGGGGACTCCGTCTTGCAATCTTTCTTTCCATTGTCGCCACATTGGCCTACAACTTTTTTTTCCTGCCGCCGGTTGGCACCTTTACCATTGCGGACCCGCAGAACCTCGTCGCGCTCCTCACCTTTCTGTTTACCGCCATCATTGCCAGTCAGCTCTCCGAACGGGCACGGCATGAGACCGAAAACGCCAACCGCCGCCGCCGCGAACTGGAGCAGCTCTACGCCTTCAGCCAGCAGATGCTGACCGCGGAAAACGTGCTCGGTCTGGTCAATACCATTCCCGACAAGGTGGTGCAGATCTTCGGTGCTTCCCAGGCTGCATTGTTCTCCAGCCACAGCAAGAACAGGAAGGTGTATTACTCCGGACTGCAGGCGCAGGAGCTGATCTCCGGCGAGGAGTTGGAACGCGTCTGCAGCCGCAGCGAGCCGGTGAGCGATCCCACCAAGAACCTTCGCATTCGTCCCCTGCGCATCGGTCTCCGCTCGGTTGGCGCGCTGGCCATCGTGGGCGGAAACCTGTCCAGCGAGAGCCTGGAAGCCATTGGAAGCCTGGTCGCCACCGCCATCGAACGCGCTGTAGCCGTGGAGAAGCTCGCCCACTCGGAGGCCGGACGCGAGAGCGAGCGGCTTCGCTCCATTCTCCTCGATTCGGTTACCCACGACTTCCGCACGCCGCTGACGGCCATCAAGGCCTCGGCACAATCGCTGCTCAGCGACGCCGAACTCGACGAGGCATCCCGGATGGAACTGCTGACGGTGATCAATGAGGAAAGCGACCGGCTCGACCGGCTGGTGGGCGAGGCCGCGCAGATGTCGCAGCTCGACGCCCACGCCGTCGAGCTGAATCTGCAGCCGCATGACATCCGCGAGGCCATCGACGACGCGCTGCAAGCCAATCAGAAATCGCTCTCCAAACACGAGGTGAAGCTGAATGTAAGCGACCGCCTGCCCCGGGTGAAAATGGACGTGCGCCGGACCGGGGAAATCCTCTCGCAATTGCTGGATAACGCGGCCAAGTATTCGCCGGCCGGCACGCCGATCACGATTACCGCCGAGCCCCAGGGGAGCATGCTGGTCACCAGCGTGGCCGACCAGGGGCCGGGAATTGACGCCATCGATCAGAACATGGTCTTCGACAAGTTTTATCGCGGACGCGGTCTGCGCCAGTCGGTACAGGGCACGGGCATGGGCCTCGCCATCGCCAAAGCGATTGTGGAAGCGCACGGAGGGACCATCTCATTGACCACCCAGCCGGGCCGCGGCTCGGTGTTCTCCTTCACTCTGCCGCTGAATCGCTAGAGCATTTTTCAGAAACTATGTGGGTCATTCTGAACGCAGTGAAGAACCCCAGCGCCGCTCAAGTCTCCGGGGCTGCCCGAGAGGCACTTCAACCGATACGTCGACTGTTCATCGGCTGAGGTGCCTTTCGAGCGGTAATAGCTATTTGAACGCTGCTGGGGTTCTTCACTTCGTTCAGAATGACCCTCTGAAAACAACAACCGAAACAAAGGCAACGAAGTCATACAGCATGTCCGAAAATCCCCTAGCCTGACGCTCGCCTCCGTTCACTCCGCCGATGGCGTCCATCGCCCCCGTTCCCGGAGCGCCTCTGTTTCCCGCAGCGCGCGCTCCCGCAGCAACAGGTAGTCTGCCTTGGCCATGCGGTTCAGCGGCATCTGCCCCGCTTCGAGCAGCACGTAATAATGCGGACGCATATACGAGGCGAGCCCCCGCGCATGCCGCTCCAGGTGAGACCGCTCCACTCCGCTGCCGGGCCGCGTCTCGATGAAAGCAACGATCGCCTCCGAGATGACCGGATGCGGCACGCCGACCGCGGCGCACTGCGCAACCCCCGGCAGGCCGCAGAAATGGTTTTCTATGTCGCCTGGAAACACCTGGTAGCCCGCGGGTTTCATCACCAGCTTCGCCCGCCCCGCCAGGTGCAGTCCCGCGGCGTCACGAGAGCCCATGTCTCCGGTGTACAGATAGCCGTCGCTGGAAATCGCCTCAGCCGTCGCCGCCGGGTCGTTGACGTATCCCAGAAAAGTCTGCGGCCCGCGGAAGCAGACGTGCCCCAGCGTGCCGTCCGGCAGCTCTTCGCCCGGCCGCGCCGTTGGCCTGCATGGCTGCGCGGATCGTCATGGGATACACCGGCATATCGAAGCCCAGGCTGGAGGCGCAATCGGCGGCCCGCCCGGCCGGCGCGCGGAGATAGGTGCAGAATCCCGCCGCCTCGGTCAGCCCCAGTCCGGTCCCCACGTTCGGCGCCATCCTGGCCATCTTCTGCAGAAAGGCCGGCGAAACCTGTTGTCCTCCGTAGGCGGCAAACTCCAGGCTGGAAAGATCGAACGAATCGAACTCCTTCAGCCGCCACTCGAACTCGAACATCGCCGGAATCTGCCCCAGCGCAGTCACCCCGTAATCGGCAATCGCACGCACCGAACGCAGCGGGTCGAAGATCGAAACCAGCACGGCGCACCCGCCGTCGAAGATGGTGCCCATCAGCAGCTCGGTCTGGCAGCCCACATGGCTCGGCGGCAAATTCACCAAGGTCACCAGTTCCCTCTCCGAACCGCTCAGCAACGTCTGGCTCAGGCACATCGCCTGACAGGAGATGTTGCGGTGCGAAAGGAACGCAGGCTTGGGCGATCCCGTCGAGCCGGTGGTAAAAATCACCAGCGCGCCGTCCTCCGGCGATACCCGCGCCGCAGCCTCGGCATGGCTGTTTCGCAGCGTCCCGCCGCCGGGAGCCTTCAGCAAACCCGCCGCCTCGCCCAGCAGCGCAGCCACGCTAACGGCCCCGGCGGCACATTCCTCCGCTGCGGCAAACTGCACCGTCAACTTCAGAGGAAACCGCGCCTGCGCCTCGGCGCAAAACTGCCCTGCATCCGGAACGCCGGGAGTCTTTACAAAGGCGATGCCCGCCGGCTGCACCAGTGTCAAGCATCGCATCAACTCTGCATGGGTAAGCCGCAGATCCAGCGGCACAAAGATCACTCCAATGCGGAAGCAGGCATACTCCAGAAAGATGTGCTCGCTGGTCAACGGCAGCAGGCTGGCAAAAAAATCCCCTTTGCCAAAGCCGCGCTTTAACAGCACCATCGCCAGGGCCCGGGTGATGGCGTCAAATTCCGCCCACGTCACCTTCCGGTTGCGGTCCGCGTCGATGAGCGCCACCGCCTCAGGCTTTTCGCGCGCCCACTTCTCCACCGCTCCATGGAGCAGGTGACGATCCTGAAATCGTTGTTCAAAATCTTGGAGGGTTAGGCGCGGGCTGGGATTGCTCTGGTTCGTCACCGCTGCATTATGCGGGAAAGCCGTTGGCACAGCAAATTCGGGCCTCCGCCAGGGCGAGCCATCCAGCACAGTATTCGCATTTCTGATGCTATTAGTTTTTTCAATTAGCCATTGACATACAACTCCAAATGATTGAGCATTTTAAAAATCGACCCAGCGGTCGGTTTTTCCATTAAAAAGGAGCTTTCTTGGCCACTATCTTTTACGCCCACGACGCCCATCCCGATGCGCTGAAGCGCAAAACCATTGCCGTCTTTGGATACGGCAGTCAGGGCCATGCCCAGGCGCTCAACCTGCGTGAAAGCGGTTACAACGTCATCATCGGTCTGGACCCCACGCGCGGAACCGCGCAGCGCGCCCGCGAAGATGGCTTTGAGGTCGTTGCACCCGCCGAAGCCGCAAAGCGCGCAGATTATCTCCAGATTTTGACGCCCGACGAAACCCAGGGCGACCTGTACGAAGAGTTCATCCGCCCCAACCTCACCAAGGGTAAGGTGCTCGGCTTCTCGCACGGCTTCAACATCCATTTCAAGACCATCGTGCCTCCGCCCGATGTGGACGTGGTGATGATCGCCCCCAAGAGCCCCGGTCACCTGGTTCGCCGCCAGTACACCGAAGGCCGTGGCGTTCCCGCTCTCATCGCCATCTTCCAGGACGCCAGCGGACAGGCTCACGAGCTTGCTCTGGCCTACGCCGACGGCATCGGTTCCACCCGCGCCGGAGTTCTGCAGACCACCTTCAAGGAAGAGACCGAAAGCGACCTCTTCGGTGAACAGGCCGTTCTGTGCGGCGGACTCACCTCGCTCATCAAGAAGGGCTTTGAGACCCTGGTCGAAGCCGGTTACCAGCCCGAGATCGCCTACTTCGAGTGCCTGCATGAGATCAAGCTGATCGTGGACCTGATCTACGAAGGCGGCCTCGCCCGTATGCGCTACTCCATCTCCAACACCGCCGAGTACGGCGACCTGACCCGCGGCGAAGCCGTTGTGGGCGACGCGACCCGCCAGGCCATGAAAAAGGTTCTGTCTGACATTCAGCAGGGCGTATTCGCCAAAGAGTTTGTCGGCGAGTATCGCAGCGGCAACAAGAAGTTCAATGCCCTGCGCGAAGCCGAAAAGCAGCACCCCATTGAAGCCGTCGGAGCCCAGCTCCGCAGCATGATGGACTGGCTGCCCGACGCCACCAAGAGCAATGCCAAGAAGGAACCGGCAGCCACCAAGGCGTAGTCACATCCACTGTTTTCCGCAGGTGCCCCATATCTGCCTTCTTTTGGCAGATGTGGGAATCCACCTCACTTCCGCGCCGCGCGTCTCAACCACGCGCGGCGTTTTTATCGCAGGTGCCCCATATCTGCCTTCTTTTGGCAGATGTGGGAATCCACCTATTTTCCGCCGCATCTTTCGCATCTTCTCTGGCATCTTCTGTAGCATCCTCTCTGGAATGGACCCCCTTATGGATCTGAAGCATCGCAGCCGCAATATCACGGATGGGCGCGACCGCGCTCCGGCCCGCGCCATGTTCAAGGCAGTCGGCTACACGGACGCCGACCTGGCCAAGCCGATCATCGGCGTCGCCAACACCTGGATTGAAACCATGCCGTGCAACTCCCACCTGCGCGAGCTCGGTGCCAAGGTGAAGGAAGGCATCCGCCTCGCCGGCGGCACGCCCATGGAGTTCAACACCATCGCCATCAGCGACGGCGAAACCATGGGCACCGAGGGCATGCGCGCCTCGCTGGTAAGCCGCGAAATCATCGCCGACTCCATCGAACTGGTCTGCCGCGGCCAGCTTTTCGACGCCGTGGTCTGCATCGTCGGCTGCGACAAAACCATTCCCGGCGCGGCCATGGCGCTGGCGCGCCTCAATATCCCCGGCTTCATTCTCTACGGCGGAACCATCGCCGCCGGCCGTTACAAGGGCAAAGACGTCACCATTCAGGATGTCTTCGAAGCGGTGGGTGCCAACGCCGCCGGCAAGATGGGCGATGACGAACTGAAGGCCCTGGAAAACGTAGCCTGTCCCGGCGCGGGCGCCTGCGGAGGCCAGTACACGGCCAACACCATGTCCACAGTCATGGAGTTGATCGGCCTTTCCCCGATGGGCTTCAACAGCGTTCCCGCACTCTCGCCGGAGAAAGAAAAAGTCGCCCTGCAATGCGGCGAGGTAGTGATGAACCTGCTACGCGCCGGAGTGCGTCCGCTGGATATCCTGACTCCCAACGCATTTGAGAATGCCATCGCTTCGGTGGCCGCCACCAGCGGCTCTACCAATTCCGTGCTGCACCTGCTGGCCATCGCCCGCGAAGCCGGAGTCGCCCTCGACATCGACGATTTCCA
Organism: uncultured Acidobacteriota bacterium; assembly: GCA_963742165.1. GTDB lineage: Bacteria > Acidobacteriota > Terriglobia > Terriglobales > Acidobacteriaceae > TOLSYN. The sequence continues at coordinate 599,905 of CAVUKX010000009.1, forward strand.
GACCGTCAGCGAGCGCACCCCGATCCTCGCCGACCTGAAACCCTCCGGCCGCTTTGTCGCCGCCGACGTGCATTCCGCCGGAGGCATTCGCCTCCTCGCCAGCCGCCTGCTCAGCCTCGGCCTTCTGCACGGCGACGCCATCACCGTTTCCGGCAAAACCATCGCCGAAGAAGCCGCCACGGCCCACGAAACTCCGGGCCAGGAGGTAATCGTCCCCGCAGACAAGCCGCTGAAGAAATCCGGCGGCCTGGTCATCCTGCACGGCAACATCGCCCCCGAAGGCTGCGTCGCCAAGATCAGCGGCCACGAGCGCCTCAGCCACACCGGCCCCGCCCGCGTCTTTGAGAGCGAAGAGGACGCCATGCAAGCCGTCACCGCCAAATCCATCCACAGCGGAGACGTCGTGGTCATCCGCAACGAAGGCCCGCGCGGCGGTCCCGGCATGCGCGAGATGCTCGGCGTCACCGCGGCCATCGTCGGCGAAGGCCTCGGCGGCAGCGTCGCTCTCATCACCGACGGACGCTTCAGCGGCGCAACCCGCGGCCTCATGCTCGGCCACGTCTCGCCGGAAGCCGCGCTGGGCGGTCCCATCGCCGCCATCCACGATGGCGACACCATCTCCATCGACATCACCACCCGCAAAATCGAACTCGATGTCGATGCCGCCACGCTGCAGCAGCGGCTGGCCGCTTGCGTCCCGAAACCGCCCATTTACCGCAGCGGCGTCTATGCCAAATACACCGCCCTGGTCGCCTCCGCATCGCAGGGCGCCGTCACCAATCCCGGCGCGGTCGCCGTCAGTAAATCGAAGTAGAATCGGGTGCCCCATCCTACCCTTCCTTTGGGTAGGGTGGGGTAGTTGCCCCTGCACCTGCCGCTGCTCCTGCTTTTGCATCTGGGGGTCATTCTGAGAGTTTGTGACTTTTTCGATTTCTCAAAAAATCGGTGTTGCAAATACAGATACTTACGTTGCGAAAAACGCCACAAAATCAATAAAGTCACAAACTCTGAGCGAAGCGAAGAACCCCTGCGCAGCTCAAATCTCTACTGTCGATGAGGAGGCTTTTCGGCCGAAGGGGTCCCGGAAATGCCTCTCCGTCAACACAGGATATTTCCGCCGTTACGGGGTCCTTCCTCTTCGCTCCGCTCAGAGTAAGGATGACACTTCACGACAACAGCAATGACCAAGCCAAATCGCCACCCGCAATCTTTGCTCGCCTAGGTCGTGATTTTCGCGGATAATGTCTGGCAGCCTCTAGCGCTCAAACATGGGAACCTCACCGATGACCATCATTCAGCAAGAAGACCTCGTACAGAGCGTCGCCGACGCGTTGCAGTTCATCTCCTACTACCACCCGGTTGATTTCATCCGCAGCCTCGCCGCAGCCTACGAGCGCGAGCAGGCTCCCGCGGCCAAGGACGCCATCGCGCAGCTGCTCATCAACTCGCGCATGTGCGCCGAAGGCCATCGCCCCCTCTGCCAGGACACCGGCATCGTCACGGTCTTCCTCAAGGTCGGCATGGACGTCCACTTCAACGGCACCCTGAGCCTCGACGAGATGATCAACGAAGGGGTGCGCCGCGCCTATCTGCTGCCGGAAAACAAACTGCGCGCCTCGATCCTTGCCGACCCGGCGGGCAAGCGCCAGAATACCCGCGACAATACACCCGCCGTGGTCAGCGTCTCCATCGTCCCCGGCAACAAGGTGGATGTGATCGTCGCGGCCAAGGGTGGCGGCTCGGAAGCCAAATCGAAGTTCGCCATGCTGAATCCCTCTGACTCCATCGTGGAGTGGGTGCTCAAGACCGTGCCAACGATGGGCGCCGGCTGGTGCCCCCCCGGAATCCTCGGCCTGGGCATCGGCGGCACTGCCGAAAAAGCGATGCTGATCGCCAAAGAAGCGCTCATGGATCCCATCGACATCCAGGACTTGCAAGCCCGCGGCCCGCGTAATCGCGCCGAAGAGCTGCGCCTCGAACTCTACGACAAAATTAACGCCCTCGGCATCGGAGCGCAGGGCCTCGGCGGACTCACCACGGTGCTCGACGTGAAGGTGAAGGACTACCCCACCCACGCCGCCAATCTTCCCGTGGCCATGATCCCCAACTGCGCCGCCACCCGCCACGCGCACTTCACTCTCGATGGCACCGGTGCAGTCTCGCTCACTCCGCCGTCGCTCAAGGATTGGCCCGAGCTAACCTACAGCCCCGCTATCGCGCGCCGCGTCAACCTCGACACCGTGACCCGCGAAGACGTGCTCACCTGGAAGCCCGGCGAGGTAATCCTGCTCAACGGAAAGCTGCTGACCGGCCGCGACGCCGCCCACCAGCGCATGACGGAGATGCTCAATCGCGGCGAAAAACTTCCGGTCGATTTCACCAATCGCTTCATCTACTACGTCGGTCCCGTGGATCCGGTGCGCGACGAAGCCGTCGGACCAGCCGGCCCCACCACCGCCACGCGCATGGACAAGTTCACCCGCCAGATGCTGGAGCAGACCGGCCTGCTCGGCATGGTCGGCAAGGCCGAACGCGGCCCCACTGCCATCCAGGCCATCAAGGACAACAAAGCCGTGTACCTGATGGCCGTCGGCGGTGCGGCCTACCTGGTTTCGAAGGCGATCAAGAAGTCCACCGTGCTGGCATTTGCGGACCTCGGCATGGAGGCCATCTATGAGTTCGTGGTCGAGGACATGCCTGTGACGGTGGCCGTCGATTCCAACGGAACTTCGGTCCACGAGACGGGCCCGCGCGAGTGGAAAGAGCGCATCGCCGAACTGCAGGTGATCGGTTAACCACTGTAAACAGCGGGGCGGAGCCATCGCGGCTCCGCCCCTTTTTTTGGTCTTTGCCGGGTTGATGTGTCCTGCTTTCCCAGGTTAGCGCCGCAAAAAAGCGTCGCGGAACCTGGGGCACCCGACGGTTGTCGCGCAATGCAGCTTTTCGGTAGTGCTCAACAGCCTTACTTTTTCTCAGCTCCCGCGCTTTTGCTCTCGGAGTTTGTCCCTGCGCCTTCAGCGCTTCCGCCCAGCACTTTCGCGCCCGCGGCGTCCTCGGGTGTCGTGTCCAGGTATTGCACGATGAGTGAGATTCTCCGGTTCGCCGGGTCGGCAGCGTCGCCTTTGACTCGCGGCTGTTGGTCGGCGAATCCTCGGATCTGCGCGACCCGGTTCGTCTGCAGCCCGGAACTCTGCATGATTCGGCGCGCCGCGTTGGCGCGATCCACGGAAAGCTCCCAGTTGCTGTATCCGCTCAGGCCGCCCGAGTAAGGCTTGGAGTCGGTGTGCCCTTCCACCGAAACTTTATTGGGAAGTTTGCCGACTTCCCTGGCCAGCGCCTGCAACAACTCCACTCCGCTGGGACTTGGCACGGCGCTGCCAAGTTCGAAAAAAGTGCCGCTTTCGGCCTCCGTCAGCTCGATCCGCAATCCCTCGGTGGTGATGGTCATTTCGATATGCTTCTTCAGTTTCTCGAAGTCCGGCAGCGATTTAACCTGCTTTTCCAGCAACTCCTTGATCTTCTTCATGTCCTCTTTGCGAAGATCCAGGTTTTGTCCGGCGCCTCGCATCGTGCTCCCCACCATCTTGGAGTTGCCCGTGGGATCCTTGAAGTATCCCCCCACGGCCTCCTGCACCTGCTTGCTTGAATTCAGCAGCCAGAGCACGATGAACAGGGCCATCATGGCGGTCACAAAGTCGGCGTAGGCTACCTTCCACGCCCCGCCGTGATGGCCGCCGTGCGCGGAAACCTTTTTGATGATGATCGGGCCGTTGGGCACCTAGTCGCCTCCGGCGGAAGCCGCCATGGCTCCGCCACTCTTGCATGACTTCTCCATGTCGTTGAAGCTCGGCCTGACGTGTCCGGGAATAGCCCGGCGGCCGAATTCCAGAGCCTGAATCGGCGCGGCGCCCTTGATGAACGAGATCAGCACCACCCGCACCACGTACACGTACGCGTGTTCTTCCTCCGCCAGCTTCGCCATGTTGGCCGCCAGCGGCCCAACAAACCCATAGCAGAGCAGAATTCCCAGAAACGTTCCCACCAGCGCCGCGGCCACCTTTCTGCCAATCTCTTCCGGCGGGCCGCCCAGCGCGCCCATGGTGATCACCACGCCCAGCACCGCCGCCACAATGCCCAGTCCGGGAAGCGAGTCGGCCACCGTGCTGAGTGCGGCAATCGGCGCGTTTTCGTCGCGGTGCGTCACCTCCATGTCGAGGTCCATCATCTGGTCCAGGTCGAACGGATCGATGCCGCCGGTCACCGCCATGCGCAGCGTGTCGCAGACGAAGTCCCGCGTGTGATGGTCCTTGAGAAACTTCGGGTACCGGGAGAAGATGGCGCTCTTGTCGGGCTCCTCGATATCGGACTCAATCGCCAGCAGGCCGTCTTTCCGCGCCTTGTTCAGCACTTCGTAGCACATCTTCAGCGTTTCCAGATAGAACGCTTTGTTGAAGTGCGAACCTTTCACCGAGTTGATCACGCCGCCGGTAATCTTTTTGATCACCTGCAGAGGATTGGCAATCAGCAGCGTACCGGCCGCTGCTCCGCCAATGATGATCAACTCAGCAGGCTGGATCAGAACCCTCAGGTTTCCGTGCTCCATCAGGTAGCCGGCGAGGATCGAGCCGAATACCACAACAATGCCAATCACGATGAACATCGCTTCACTCTTTCCCGATTGTTGCGGTTTTCAAATCCTCTTCCAGAGAGCGGATCAGTGCGTCCACCGGTTCGGAGGAATCCAGGTAGCGCGCCACCGCATGGATTCTGACCACGACCCGGTCGCCCCACCACTTCACCGTGCACGATGAACCCACCTCCGCCAGTTGTGCTCCCAACTCTTCCAGCGCCTCAAGCCTGCACTCCGGAATCAGTGCAACCAGCCTGTCCTGGCTCCAGCAGCCCAGGAAATGGGGCGAAGGCAGCAGTCCCGCAACGGTTTTGGCCAGAATGTGAGTCGCCTGGCGCAGCATGGCCGTGCCGCCGTGGCGCAGAATCGAGGCCTGTTCCGCCATCTCGATCAAGATCAGCGCCGTGTTGGACGCCGGCCGCAAACCGAGCGCCAGCTGCAGCTGTTGCCTGCTCTCCTCGACCGCAGGCAGCCCGGCGGCAATCTCAAACTCGCGCTCCGAGCGTCCGGACCAGCCGGCAGCCTCTTGCTTTCCCTGCGAAAGGCTCAATATCTCCCCAACTCCCCGCAGCCCTCCCATGGCATCGCGCAGGGGAAACGCATTCACACGCACCGGCAGCCGGTGGCCGTCCTTGTGCCGCAGATACAGGTCTGCCTCCACCGCTCTGCCATCGCGCAGCACTTCTCGCACCGGGCATTGCAGTTCGGTATTCCTCTTCACGCCCCCGCAATGCGAGCACTGAAGAAGGAGATCTCCGCGATAGGCGCGGCCCAGAACCTCCAGGCCAAGATAGCCGGTGATTGCCTCGGCCGCGGCATTCCAATAGACGATCTTTCCCTGGAGATCCACCAGGCAGACGCCCAGCGGCATGGCGTCGCAGAGACTTTGAAATAATTGGCTCCCGATCTCCGGCATCCCGACTGCTCCTGACTTCACACATCGGCATGGCCGCAGCCGTACTTGAGCATGCGCCAAGAGGATCGCCCACCGCCTCGGACGCCAATGTCTTCTACCTTGTTGCCGGGTCTCCCCTGGAGGTGTAAGAAAGAAACTGTAGCCGTTTCCGTCGCGAACATCATCTTAGTGGGGTTGAGAACGTGAGCTCGTCGAACACGCGGTAGAAGGGACGGTGTATGAACCCTCAGCCCAAGCCACGTACTTTGGCCGACATTTTTTTCCAGATCGTGGAGCGCGGCCAGTCCCGCGTCATGCTCTTCGAGCGCGATTCCCAGTGGCAGTCCATCTCCTCTTCTGGCTTCTACCGCCGGGTCATGGGGGTCGCACAGGAACTCCAGGGCCACGGCATCGGCCACAACGATCGCGTCGCCATCCTTGCCGAAAATCGCCCCGAGTGGACCATCGCCGATTTCGCCATCCTGCTCTCCGGCGCCGTCACCGTGCCCATCTACGCCACGCTCACCGCCGGGCAGATCTCCCTTCTTCTCCGCCACTCCGAGGCCAAAACGGCATTTGTTTCCACCTCCGCGCAACTGGCCAAGCTGCGCTCCATCCAGCAGGAAACCGAGGTAGAGAACATCATCCTCATGGACGAGCCTTCCCCGGATTGCGGCGCGCTCTCCATGGCCGCGCTCATGCAAGCCGGTCCCGCGCAGCGCGTGCCGGAGCTCGATGCCCGCGCCAACTCCATCACCCCCGGCGATCTAGCCACCATCATCTACACCAGCGGCACCACCGGCGTACCCAAGGGCGCCATGCTCACCCACGGCAACATCGCATCGAATCTCTCCGTCTCCCTCGATGCGTTTGAGATGCGCGCAGAGGAGGACCTCGCCGTCAGCTTCCTGCCGCTCTCGCACATCACGGCGCGCCATGTGGACTTTGCCGAACTCTACCGTGGCGTCACCATCGCCTACTGCCCGGTCATTGACGACATGCCCCGCGTCCTTCGCGAACTTCGTCCCACTTTTTTCGTCGCCGTGCCGCGGGTCTACGAGAAGATCCACAACAAGGTGCAGCGCGATGTCTCCACCGGCTTCAAGAAGCGGATCTACGACTGGGCGATCTCCGTGGGCCGCGCGCATGTGGACGAGGTGCTCGCCGGACGGCGGCCGGCCTCGCTCGCCTGGTGGCTCGCCAACCGCCTGGTCTTCTCCAAGGTCAGGGACGGCATGGGCGGCAGGATTCGCACCTTCATCTCCGGCGGAGCTCCCCTGGGAAAGGAACTGGCCGAGTGGTACGCCCAGATTGGCATCGTCATCCATGAGGGATACGGCCTGACGGAAACCTCGCCGGTCATTGCCGTCAACACGCCCGGCGCCCGCAAGCTGGGCACAGTCGGCCGCCCACTCCTCAATATCGAGTTGCGCATTGCCGGCGACGGAGAGCTCCTGGTTCGGGGACCCAGCGTCTTTCACGGCTATTGGAATATGCCTGCCGAGACTGCGGCCGCCTTCGAGGGAGACTGGTTCAAAACCGGAGACATCGCCCACCTTGACGCCGATGGCTTTCTCTCCGTCACCGACCGGAAAAAAGATCTGATCAAGACCTCGGGCGGCAAGTTCATCGCCCCGCAACCCATCGAAAACTCACTGAAATCCAGTTCCTTCATCGCCGAAGCCGCGGTCATCGGCGACCGCCGCCGCTTTGCCGCCGTCATCCTCATCCCAGCCTTCGCTGCGCTCGAGGAATGGGCCCTGCAAAACCGCATCGCCTTCCAATCGCGTGAGGAACTCGTCGTCAATTCACAAGTGCAGTCGCTTTACGAGGACATCGTCGAGCAGATCAATCAGAACCTCGCCCAATTTGAGCAGCTCAAGAAGTTTCTGCTCGTCTCCGAAGAGCTCAGCATCGAAGACGGAACTCTGACTCCCACCCTCAAACTGCGCCGCCGCAATCTCGAGGAGCGGTACAAAGAGGAGATCGAACAGCTCTACGCCGGCTCTGCTGCCTTCGACGCAGCCAGAACCTCCTGACGGCGCATGACCACCTCCCGACGACAGGTGACCACCTCCCGACGACGGGTGCCCCACCTTCCGACGCGCGTTTTTTGCGCGGCTAAGGTGGGAAGCGATGCCTGCTCCCCCACAGGCTTTTGCATTCGTTGTTGTCTCTACCGAGCCCCGCCAGTGGAACCGGCTTAGCGGTTTTAGCCCTGCGCCGTTCTTGAGTCCACCTTCTTCTCCTCGCTAACCCGGAACTCGATTTACAATATCTGCATGGACTCGCTCGTCATCGCAGGAAAGGCGTTCGGCTCGCGCCTGATTGTCGGAACCGGAAAATACAAGGACGGGCCCCAGACCGTCGCGGCCCTTGAAGCCAGCGGCGCCGAGGTGGTCACCGTCGCCGTCCGCCGCGTCAATCTCGACCGCAGCAAGGAATCGCTGCTCGACTTTATCGACCCCAAGAAGTACTTCCTCCTGCCCAATACCGCTGGCTGCTATACGGCCGACGAAGCCATCCGCGTCGCCCGCCTGGGCCGCGAGGTGGGCCTCAGCGACTGGGTCAAGATCGAGGTCATCGGCGATCAGAAGACCCTTTACCCCGACGTTGCCGCCACCATCGAAGCCACCCGCGTACTGGTAAAGGAAGGCTTTACTGTTCTCCCCTATACCTCAGATGATCCAGTAGTTGCGCTTCGCCTGGTCGATGCTGGAGCCGCCGTTATCATGCCCTTGGGCGCACCCATCGGCAGCGGCCTCGGCATTCAGAACACGGCCAATCTCCGCATCCTGCGCGAGCTGATTCCTGGGCTGCCGCTGATCGTCGATGCCGGCGTGGGCACACCGTCGGACGCCGCGCTCGCCCTCGAACTCGGCTACGATGCGGTGCTGATGAATACCGGCATCGCCGCCGCCAGCGACCCGGTCCTGATGGCCTCCGCCATGAAGCACGCCGTCATCGCCGGACGCGAGGGATACCTTGCCGGACGCATGCCGCGCAAGCTCTACGCCTCGGCCAGCTCGCCCGCGGAAGGAATCTCCCGCTAGTGGCTTCGGCAGTACTCACAGCGGGCGAAGCCGGCGCTGAGACCAGCGCGGCTCCCCTCGCCTACCAGCGCCCCGAATGGCTGCCCGCCTTTATTCCCGCCTTCGACGGACTGCGCGGCATCGCCATCCTCGCGGTCATCCTCTACCATTGCCTGCCCCTGCTGCAAGGCACCTTCCTGGAGAAGTTCGTGGTATGGGGATGGAGCGGAGTCAATCTCTTCTTTGTCCTCTCCGGCTTCCTCATCAGCGGGATCATCCTCGACTCCGGTGCCAGTTCCGGCTTTTATAAAAACTTTTACGCCCGCCGCAGCCTTCGCATCTGGCCTGTTTACTTGATGCTGCTGTTCCTCCACTATTTCTTTTTTCCGTTCGTCTTCAGCGGATACCGCTGGATGTGGCACGTGGCCTCGGCGGCTCCCTGGCTCTACATGCTGCTCTTTGTCCAGAACCTCTGGCCCATCGCCCTGCCCGGAAGCATCGGTCCGACGTGGAGCCTCGCCATCGAGGAGCAGTTCTACCTGTTCTGGACGCCGATCGCCCGCCGTCTGCCGCCCCGCTGGCTGCTGCTGGCCGCCGCCGCCATGCTCGCCACTTCGCCGCTGGTGCGCCTCTATTGCGGAGCCCACTTCACCGCCACCAACACCCTCACGCATCTTGACGGCCTGGCGGTCGGCTCGCTACTGGCCATCGCTTTGCGAGTCTTTGCCTGGCCTATCGGGGCATGGAAGTGGATCTCACGCGGCGCGCTGGCCGTGGGAGCGTGCGGTGTTGCTCTCATGCTCAATCGCGGCTCGGCGTTTACCGACTCCCTGCTGGCCATCGGCTTCGGCGGAATGCTGCTCACCGCCCTGCTTGGTCAGGAGTCCGCCCGCCCCTCGCTCTACTGCCGTGCCCTCAGCTGGAGCCCGCTCGCGTTCGTGGGAAAGATCAGCTATGGGCTCTACGTCACCCACATTCTGGTCTTCTCCATCCTTGGCGGATACGTGGACAAGCCACTCGTCCACTATGGCGTCGCCGGCAACCTGGCCATTGTGGCCATTCGCACAGCCGCCGCCATCGGCGTTGCCGCCCTCATGTGGTTTTACTTTGAAAAGCCCATCCTGGGCCTCAAACGCTACTTCAACTTCCGTTAGAGCACTTTCCGCAAAGCTCCATCCCGCAGCCGCAATCGGGTGCCCCACCTTCGCGCCGCGCTCTTTTGCGGCGATAAGGTGGGAAAGCAGGACACATCAACCCGGCAACCGCCTTAGCTCGCGGCCGATCCAAGGCAGCAAACGGGGCGGCCGAATGATGATCCAGCCGCCCCGCTCCGTGCCCCCGAACTAATCCGGTCCGCTACTTCACAATCGAGCCGCCCATCGGGATCACCTCGCGGCCATAGGTGTCGTTGGTCACCTCGGCAAACGAGCTGTACATCGCCAGAGCTCCGCACACAATTCCCAGCAGGCCGCCAAAATGCTTCATATTCGCCATACCGGCATCACCGGCGGCCAGCAGGAAGAAGGTGACCCACAAGGTAAGGAACACCAGCCAGATGGCCAACGGCTTCTTGAACGTGGAAACCCACAGGCCCAGGGTAAAGAGGCCCCACAGCGCCAGTGCCAGCGCAACCGCAACCGGTGCCGGTCCCTTGAGCCACCCTGCGCCGATCGTCCAGATCATGAACGCAAACCACCACCAGAAGGTTCCGTACGCGGTGAACGCAACCATGCCGAAGGTGTTGCCGGTCGTGAACTCGAGAACTCCGGCGATGATCTGCGCCAGACCTCCGAACGCAAATGCCGTCGGTACGACCGCGTTAATCCTCTCCGGCGGGATAAGCCCTGCGTTGATGCTGCTCAGCAATACGGTCGTTAATCCAAACCCCATCAGTCCCAGCGGTGCCGGGTTCGCGGATTTGCCTGCTTGATTCGTAGCCATTTCGACGCTCCTTAGAGTTAGCCCTTTCAGGCTGCCATTGCCTGAAAATTGCACGTGCACTCCATGAGAACCAGGACGGAAACTGCCTTCCATCCTCTCCCCCACATTTTCAGCGCGGGAAAGAGTAGTACAAGCTGGGCAACTAAGCTAGTGATTTGCGTAGGATTTGTTGGGATAGGTTCCTGAATCACAACGGCGCAGGACTTCGCGCCCGCGGATGCCCCTTGTTCCGGCGGCAATAAAAAATCCCTGGAATCTCCAGGGCTTCATGGCGCGCTCTGCCGGGCCTGCCTACTTCTGCGCCGACTCAGTCTGCGAACCCGCCGGCTGCGAATGTTGGCCGGGCTGCTCCGCCATAAGATAGATCACTTCTCCCGGCTTGGCGTAGCGCAACTGCTCGCGAGCTTCCCGCTCGATCGCCTTTGGGTCGCTCTTCAGGCCCCTGATCTCGGCGTCCAGCCGCCGGTTTTCGTCATCCATGTGCTGCAGCTGCTTTTGCAGTTTCTGGTACTCCGACCGCTTCTGCCGGTAGCTCACCCAGCCGTTCTGACCCAGCAAAGCATGCGCAAACAGGAACGCCGCGATCATCGCCACCACGGCACTGGCCAGCAGCCTGCGCCACTGCACCAGCTTCTCCACGACATGTCGCGACACACTCACCGGATCGTCCATTCCCTTCTTATAGTAGTGAACTTTGTTTTGGCTGCATCCGTCAAGCAGAAGTTCTGTCTTTCCGCATGGAACGAACCAACCTTGTCAAATATTTTATTCCACGGTGCGTCGTGCCTCTTGCTCCGGCGCTCGCCGTCGGGTAGCGTATCCGTGTTCAGCTTCCCTGCTCATCGTCGCTATTGTGGAAGGAAATCTTCCGATGACCGATAAACGCCTCATGCTGACCACGACTTCCTCGGCCGAAGAAGCCAAGGCGATTGCCACCGAGCTCGTCTCCCGCCGCCTGGCCGCCTGCGTGAACATCGTTGGGCCCATCTCGTCCGTCTATCAATGGCAGGGCGAGGTCGAACGCTCCGAGGAATTTCTTCTGCTCATCAAATCCACCGAGGCCCATACCCAAGCGATCCAGGAAGCGCTGCGCGAGCTGCATTCCTACCAGATTCCCGAACTGATCTGCCTGACCATCGAAGCCGGCCTCGACTCCTATCTCAACTGGATCGCCGCGTCCGTCCGAAAGTAAGAGACCGCGGACGCTCGCGACTCAACGTCTAGCCCGCACCGTCAGCCGCACGTAATCCAGCATGTATCTGCCTTCCTCTTGCAAGGTGCGGCGGGAGATCTCCTCCAGAAACTCGCGCTGCAGAGGTTCCGGAAGTTTTGCCAGCGGCTGGCGCAGCACCACCGTCCGCAGAAACGCTTCGTAGCGCTCCCTGCGCTGGAAGCACGCCTCGACCGTATGCAGCTTCGCCTCGCTCACCCGGAATCCCGCGGCCTCCATACGCTGCCGCGTGCTTGCCGTGTCTTCAAAGTGCGCGCCGTACTCCATCCCGGCCAGATACTCTTTGAAGCGCGCCTCATCGGCCACCTCGTCAGACCGGCGATGCGTCCCGGCAAGGTTGCCCACGCCGCCGAACTGCGCTACCAGCCACCCTCCCGGCCGCAGCGCTGCGTGCAGGCAGCGGAACATCGCCAGGTGGTCCGGAACCCAGTGAAAGACGGCGTTGCTGAAGATCCCATCCACCGGGTTCGCCGATGGAAAATCCGCCAGCGCAAAATTCTGCAGGCTGGCGTGAACCAACTCAACCCGATTGCCGAACCTGGAGAGCCGCAGCCGCGCCTGCTCCAGCATCTGCGTAGAAGAGTCCAGCGCCACCACTTCGCCCGCGGGCACCCTGCCCAGCAGCTCTTCGGTCAGCCTCCCGCTGCCGCACCCTGCGTCCAGCAACCGCTCGTCGCCGCGCAGTTGCAGCGTCTCCAGCACGGCCATCCCCCACTCGAACTGCGGGTCGGAGAGATCGTCGTAGGCCGCCGCGTTCCAGTCTGTCTGGCTCAATTCAGTCCTCCCGCCGTGGTTCACAAAAAACGGGCGGCAAGCGCCCGGCTGTGCCGTCCTGCATCGCGTGAAGCTACTGGAGTACCGAGGCGGTCTGCCCGGATGTGGCGTAATAGCCGCTGCGGGTTCGCACCGTAAGCCCTTTATAGCCGCTGGCCGAAGCCTTCACCATCACCTGCCGGTAGCCGCCTTCGCGCTTCGGCGTGGAAGGTTTGTAGCCGATCGTATACTGGCTGCGGATGTCGTGTGCGATCTGCTGGGAGATGTCCTGCACCCCGCTCAGATCCTCCGGGAAGTAGGCTACTCCGCCCGTCTGCTCCGCCAGGATGCGCAGCGCGCGGCGGGCTTTTTTTTCTTTCTCGTGCCCCAGGATTCCGATGGTGTACACCGCCGGTCCTCCGTCCACGGCGATGGCGCGCACCGCCTCTTCCAGCGTTTCGTGGCTCGCGGTGTCTTCGCCGTCGGTCACCACGAGGATGATTTTTTTCTGCAGCTTCGCACTCTTCATCAGATGGCTGCTGGTCGCCACCAGCGCGTCATAGAGCGCTGTCCCGCCGCGCGATTCAATGTGGTCCAGCGCATCCTGCAGCAGCCCGACGTTGCCCGTGTAATCCTGGTCCAGATAGTACTCGTTATTGAAATTGATCACGCACACCTGGTCCTGCGGATTGCTCTCCCGCACCAGGTTCAAGGCAGCCGCGTTCACGCTCGGCCGCTTATCGCGCATCGAGCCCGAGTTGTCGATCACCACGGCGAGCGCCACCGGAATATCCTCCCGGCGAAAAAACGTAATGGGCTGCGGCTTGCCATCCTCAAACACCTGGAAAGCCTCGCGGTCCAGCGTGGTTACCGGCCGCCGATGCTCGTCCACCACGGTTGCGCGCAAGGTTACTTCCTGAACCTCGTCGCGGATTACATAGCCCCCATCGACACCCTTTTCCGGTTCGCCCTGCGATTGCTGCGGCGGCTGGACCGCTGACGGCGCATGAGCGCTGCCCGCATCCTGCGCAACGGCTCCGCCGTAACATGCCGCCAAAAACAGCAGCGCTACGATCCGCGCCGGGCATCGGCCTTTATTCAGAGGGAGCATAGTACCCAGTCTTCGCATACACCGAGAGTTGGGGCAATCCCTTCGGAGGATTCAACTTTACCCGCACCTTGCGCCACCGGCCATCGCGCGACGGCTTGGAGGGACGATAGCCCAGTACATACTGGTTTCGCAACTCCATGCCGATCTTCTCCGCCACACGGCTCATGTCGTCGAGGTTGTCGATCGTATAGCTCCGCCCGCCCGTAACCTCGGTCACCTCGGAGAGCAGCTGCGGTCCGTATATTTCCTCGCTGCTGCGCGGGTTGCGGTCGAAGATTCCCATGGCATAAATCTGAACATCGGCTTCTCTCACCATCGCCTTGATCTCATTCTCGGTGTACCGGCTGCGGTTGTCGCCACCGTCGGACAGAATCAGCAGCGCCTTTCTCTGCCAGCGGGCCTGGCGCATCTTGGCGATTCCAAGGTAAATCGCATCCAGCAGCGCCGTCCGCCCCTTGGGAACCGCGTCCATCAACCGGGCCTGCACCACATCCACGCTGCTGGTAAAGTCGCTGATCAGGGTCGGCTTGTCGGCGAAGGCGATCAGAAAGAACTCGTCCTGCGGATTGGCCGTCTTCAGGAACTCCACCACCGCGGCACGCGCTTTCTCAACCTTGCGGGACATCGAGCCGCTGCTATCGAAGATCACTCCCAGCGAGATGGGAGCGTCCTCGCTGGAGAAATGCTCGATCACCTGCGGCTCTCCGTTATCCAAAAGTATGAAGTTTTGCTTTTCCAGCCCCGTCACTACACGGCTCATCGGATCGGTGATCGTCACCGGAACCAGCACCAGATCCACGTCCACGCGGATCGGCCTGACCTGTGCACGCAGCCCCGGAGCCGCTTCCGACTCGGCCGCCGGCGGATTCGCATCGAGTTTCCCTGGGTTCTCCGGCTTCACCAGCGGCGTTACATGCACATCCTCGTAGTCGGATTCCGTGGGTAGCTTCGTCTTGCTTGCCATCGCCGGAGGCATCACGGCGGGCGCAGCGGGCTGAGCCTCTGCTGCGGGCGCAGGAACTCCCGGAGCCGTCTGCGCGGATGGTGCCGTGGTAGTGTCGGCTTTGTCTGCGCCGGTGTTCTGTGCCAGCAGCGGCCAGGCGGTTACCAAAAACAGCAGCAGGGGAACTGCAGCCATCCCCAGCCGCACCTTGGAAACCCTGTCTGGATCAGCCCTGAACCCTGCCAACCAACGTGCAGCACCCCACCGGGAACTCAAGTCGCGGAGCATTCGAATCCTCACAATTCACGTTCGAATGAGTCCTCTCCACCCGCCGGGTCTGCTCGGAACCGGCTACCCTCACTCTTGCCTACCTGAGATGTGCTCCGCCCGCTTCGGGTTACTTTGCCGTGGCGCGAAAATCCGTGCTGGCATCCCAATGAAAACGCCCTGCCGCTTTGCAACGGCAGGGCAAGTCACCGGAGTTGGAGTAATCGCATACGCATGGCCGCGGATTGGACAGTAGAACCTCGGGTCCAACCCGTCTGACTTGTTAATTCATCGGCCATTCGGCCCAGAACTTGATTGGCCACCGCCGCACGCCTGGTGTCCTACAGCCCATATCTGCGATGTTCCTTCAGAATGCATTTATCCATCACCACCAGGACACCGGCATCGCGCGCCTTCTGGGCTGCCGCCTGGTGCACCACCGTCTCCTGCAGCCAGAGCGCGGGAAGGCCCAGCGCCAGCACCTCGTCCACGATCTCCGGCACCGCCTCCGGGCGGCGGAAGACGTCCACCAAGTCGATCTTCTCGTGCTCGGCTGCCTCGCTCAGCGAAGCGTAGGAGCGCTCTCCCAGCACCTCGCTCAGATTGGGATTGATCGGCACCACGCGGTATCCCTTGCTCTGCAGATAGCGGGAAACGTCATAGCTCGGCTTGCACGGGTCGTCCGACAGCCCCACCACTGCAATCGTTTTCGCCTTGGTCAACAACTCTAGTGTGCGATCTGCCACGCTTCGCTCCCCGCGGTGCTTCTCCCAGAGGTGATCTCATAAACCGGCTTTGAAAGGGCACGACTTCAGTCGTGCCGCAAGAAAGGCTCATTGCACGCGGCTTTAGCCGCTGAGGGAAAAGCCTTTCAGACGCCTCAATCCATTCATGAGACCACCTCTAGTCATTCTTGCGCTCGGTTTTCGTCCGGAACAACTTCATGGCCTGTTTGCGCACGGTCTCATTCACATTCTTGTTCATCGTGATCGACCGCAAATCCTTGATCAGCAGATGCGCCATCAGCGGCAGGGCGACGTCGATCGGGGTCTTGGGATTGTTCGCCAGCGTCCGGATTACGCCGTAATTCTTCATATTCTTGCGGTTGGCCGCAATCCCCCGCAGCACGGACTCCTGGATGTTCTTCATCGCCGCAAAGGCTTCCATCTCGCTATCGTTCACCTTGGGCGATGCCAGCACCGCCAGCGAAACCAGCTTGGAACGGTCGCGAATCAGCACCATCCGCTCCTCGCGATTGCCGCGCATCGCCAGCTTGATGCGCTCGCCCACCCGCATCCGCCCGATCCGCTGCAGCAGCGAGAGCTGTTCCTTTTCCTCCGGCTCGACCACCGGTTCGCCCTGGTTGGCGCGCTCCAGCAGTTGCGCCAGCGGGTCGTCCTCGCCTTCATAGGCCGCCACCAGTTCGAAAGGCAGGGCGTCCTCGCATACCAACTCGTCGCCGTGGAGCTCCAGGAGGTTTGCCGCGGCCACGTCTGCCTCGCCGTCCTTGGCCAGGAGCAGCCACTCCTCCAGTTGCGGGCGAAGCGCTTCGGCCGACGGATTTTCCATGATGCGTTCCAGCAGAAGGCTCGAGTTGCGCACCCGCTCGCCGCGCAGCATTCCCTGCAGAGTCTCTGCCGCGCCGGAGCTGGCCGCCGGTTCCAGTTCCTCCAGCGGAAGCGCCGTATTGCCGCACAGCGCCGCCATCACCGCAGGCCGCATCGCCTGGTTTCGCAGCAGATAGCGCAGCAGATCCAACGGCGTGTTCGCGTTCGAGGCGACTGCACTCAACGACGCCTCATCCCAGCCCGACAAAGTCTGCTCCGCCTCGGCTCCCAGTTCGCGATCCTCGGACAAGGCCATCAGAATCTCAATCGCTTCCTCCGGCGGAAGTACCAGTTCACCGCGCGCGGCCCGCCGCATCATCGACCTTGGCGCGGCGCCTTCGCGTATCAGCTCCACCATCCGGGCCATTCAGTTCAGCTCCTTCATCCGCAGGACACATTCTCTGAGCGTGTCGTAGAGCACCGGCGAGAGCTCGCGGTCGAACACCTGCAGCAGAGTCTCGTAGTACCACAGCGTCCGCTCACGCGGAACGCTGAAGCGCTCCCACACATCGGAGCCCACCCGCGCGTGGTCGGCGAGGATCGACCTGGCGTTGTGCACCTTGTCGGCCAGCATAATCAGCCGAGCCTCCCAGTCGGCCGAGGGAATCTGCGCCAGGTGATGCCGCTTGCGCTCCTCCCACTCCGGCTTGGGCAGGGTGAAGCTGTCGCTGGACTGCCGTACCCAGCGCGCCACCTCCGCGCCAAACGCAGCGGCAATCGCCTCCAGCGTCGCCTCGCCGCCCTGGTCCTCGGCCGCGTCGTGCAGCAGCGCCGCAATCACCATGTCCTCGCTGCCGCCTTCTTCCAGGACCAGCGAAGCCACGCCCAGCAGGTGCGCCACGTAGGGCACGCCGCTGGCCTTGCGCGCCTGCTCCCGATGCAGCGTAGAGGCCAGCACCAGGGCCTCGTCGAAGCGCGCGCTCAATGGCCGCTTCAACCGCTCCAACCCCAGCTCGCGCCCGTTCGGCATCTCTCTGTCTCCCTCTACCTCTGTTCTGCCCTGCGCATCTGCAGGTAGGCGCGAATGAACGGATCGATATCTCCATCCAGCACCCGATCCACGTCACCCACCTCGATCTTGGTGCGGTGGTCCTTCGCCATGCGGTACGGCTGCAGAACGTAGGAGCGGATCTGCGAGCCGAAGTCGATATCCAGCTTCGAATCCTCTACCTTGCGGCTGGCCGCGCGCTTCTTCTCCAACTCCCACTCGTAGATTCTGGAGCGCAGCATCTTGAAGCCGCGCTCGCGGTTCTTGTGCTGCGAGCGTTCATTCTGGCAGGCCACCACGATGCCGGTGGGATAGTGCGTGATCCGCACCGCCGAGTCCGTGGTGTTGACGTGCTGGCCGCCCTTGCCGCCGGATCGATAGGTGTCAATCCTTATGTCGTCCGGCTTGATGATGACTTCGATGCTGTCGTCGATTTCCGGCGACACGTAGACGCTGGCAAACGAGGTATGCCGCCGCGCCTGCTGGTCGAAGGGCGAGATCCTCACCAGGCGGTGCACTCCGATCTCGCTGGTCAGCAATCCGTAGGCGAACTCGCCGGTGACAGAGAAGGTCACCGACTTGATCCCCGCCTCGTCGCCCGGCTGCAGATCGTTGACCACCGTATCGAATCCCTTGCGCTCGCACCAGCGCAGAAACATGCGCAGCAGCATCTCCGCCCAGTCCTGCGATTCCGTGCCGCCCGCGCCGGGATGGATCGTGACAATGGCGTTGCTGCGGTCCAGGTCGCCGCTCAGCAGAGTTTCGGTCTCCAGCTTCTCCACCAACTCGCGCAGAGCATTCATCTCGCGCGTCACTTCCTCGTCCACCTGCTCGCCTTCGCCGGCCAGCTCAAAGTAGGCGGAGATATCCTCCACCCGGCGCGTCAGCTCGATGTCGGTCGCCAGGGCGTCCTCCACGCGCTTGCGTTCGCGCATGGTCTTCTGTGAGTTTTCGGAGTCGTTCCAGAAATTCGGGTCCGCTGTGTGCTCTTCCAGCTTCGCCAGCTCAACCTTCAGCTTAGGCGAGTCAAAGATACTCCTGTAACTCGCGCACTTTGCCGCGTAACGCCGAAAATTCCTGTTCCAGCTGCTGTTCGATCATGCTTGTCCTTCTCCTATACAGGCAGGGGATGCGTCATGTGCGCCCCGGTCTGGTCGCGCCAGAGCAATCCTGTGATTGAGATTATGGCACACAGTATGGGAAACCAGTCGCCATAGCGGGTGTAGAACGTGGCATCGTTCAGCAGCGCATAGGGCGCATCCAGCCGCACCCGCTGGTTGCGCGGCGCCACGGCCACCACCCGCCCCAGCGGGTCGATGGCCGCCGTAATCCCGTTGTTGGTGCAGCGCAGCAGCCAGCGGTGATTTTCCACCGCGCGCATTCTCGCCATGTTCAATCCCTGCCACGGAGCGCCCGAGTCGCCAAACCACTCGTCGTTGGAGATGTTGACGAATACTTCGGCACCGCGCTGGGCAAACTGCCTGACCTCGTGGGGAAAGACGGACTCATAGCAGATGAAGACCCCGTAGCGGTGCGAGCCCACCTCCAGCGGGATGCGCTCGGCACCCGATGAGGAGTAGGTCCCCACCTCATGGGTCAATGCCTTGGCGAAACCGAAGGCCCAGGCAAACGGAATGTATTCTCCCCAGGGCACCAGGTGGACCTTGTCGTAACGCTGCGTCACCGCACCACTGGGATTGAGCAGCAGCGCCGAGTTGTACACCTGCTCGGCCTCACCGGGGTTGGCAGGCGGTTGCACCGCCGTGGCTCCCACCAGCAGCCACGAGTTCCGGCTTCGCGCCAGCTCCGCGGTGGATTGGTTGAACAGGCGGTCGTCGGTCTCAAAAGGCGCGGGCGACTCGGGCCAGACGATCAGCGGTGCGATGGTTGCATCCTTGGGCGGCTGCGGGGCCTGGCTCACCTCGCTCAGATCGTCGAGCAGCTTCTTATACGCCTGGTAGGTCCATTGCCGGTCGAGAGGCACATTCTGCTGCACCAGCGAGGCATGCGCCTCCACCTCGCTCGGCTCCACGCGCACCAGAACCGTGGATTGCAGGGCGGCTGCGCCCGCCAGCGCCGCCACCAGCAGCGTCATCCGGCGCTTGCGATGCACCAGCATGGCCGCGGCAAAAACGGTGTTCACCAGGGCGATTTCAAACGAGATTCCGTAGACTCCCGTCATGCTCGCCAGCCGCGTCAAAGGCAGATTGTCGATCTGTGCGGTTCCCAGCAGCATCCACGGAAAGCTCACCAGATGCGCCCGGAGAAGCTCCACGGCAACCCAGAGAAACGGCGCCAGCACCAGAGCCTTGCGGCTGAAGCCCGTGCGCGAGCGTCCGGCCATGGCCAGCAGTGCGCCGAATACCCCGTGGTGCAGCCCGATGTAGAGCGAAAAGAGGATGAGGAGCAGGAACGAGACCGCCGGCGACAAGCCTCCGTAGGAGTGCATCACCGAATACACCCAGTAGCAGGTGCCAAAGTAGAAGATGGTGCCGGAGGCCCAGCCGAGGAGAAATCCCTGCCCAGCCCGCGCCGGAACCAGAAACGAGTAGCTCTCGTCGATCAGCAGTTCGGTGGCGTCGGCCTCGCGGGCGCGCAGCAGCGCATACATCAGCGGCGCCAGCGCGATCCAACAGAGCCAATAGAGATTCGGCCGGGGAAAAATGAGGACCTGTAACAGGCCGGAGACCACTGCCAGCAGCCAGGCGCTCTTGTGGATGCCTTTCACAATCCAGAGTCTAACAAATGTGAGCGGCTTACGAGGCAGCTTCGCGCCGGAATCTGTGGAACTGATAATCGGCGACTTTGCGGCAGCTCAGCCAGCGCCAGCGCACCGCATCCTGCCGGCTCAGGCCGATGCCGGGCAGCACGGTTGGCCTGGGCCCGTGCGCGCTCATGGCTCCCACTTCGAGGGGCGCGACGGTCAGGAACTCTTCGTCGATCAGCCCGGCGGTGAGCATGCCCGAGTACAGCGAAGGTCCGCCCTCGCAGAGCAGGTAGCGGATTCCGTAACGCTGCTGGAGCGCCGCGATGGCCTGGACCAGGTCCACGCTGTCGCCCGCAGGGTCCACGGCCACGATGTCCACGTGCGGGTGACGCCCGCGCTGGGAGTCGAGGCTGCGGGCGCCTTCGTGGGTTGTGACCACCGTCGCATCCACCAGTTCGCCGTCGAAGACCGCGTAATCGCCCAACTGGAATGCGGCGCGCGCGGTGACCAGAATGTTGCGCTGGCGGCCGCGTCCCAGACGGACGCGCAGCTGTTCGAGTTCCGGATGCACGATGCGGAAGACCGGGCCGCGCGGCCTGGGCCGCTCGAGGCGCTGCTCGGCGCGCAGGGTTCCCATGCCGAGGATGACGGCATCGGCATGGGCACGCAAAAGGTCCATGAGCCAGCGGTCTTCGGGCAGGCCGCCGATATCGGCTCCGCTGGCCTCGTCGCCCAGCAGCGAGACGATGCCGTCGATGGTCTGCACGAAGTTGGCGTAGATCCACGGGCGAGTTGGCGGCGGAGGCGGAAAGACAAGCCCGCCGTAGCTCGCCATCGCGGGGTCGAGCGGGGCGGAGCCGCCGCCTTGGGCGGAAAGCTCATCGAAGAGGACGTGGAATTCACGCATGATGGGCGCAATCATCTCACGCTTTTGGGCAGGGTGAAACGGACGCGGAGTCGCGCGTTTTCGAGGCAGCCCCTCCCCCCTATATTTCCCGGCAAAAATTTGAAAAGAGAAGAGTTGCGGGAAGGTTTGCGGCTGCGCCCCGGGAAAGCCTCCCAGCTTTCGTCGTGTCCCGGCGAAAACCCTTCCTAATTTCAGAATAGCAAGTTCAGAGGGCCAAACCCTCACCCGAGGATGAAATCTATGTGAGTTAGAGTCAGGCAGTTACGAGGATTTCACGAAGGTTTTCACTTGACAGCGTGCGGAGTGGGGCAGGTTCGAGTTTCCGGAGAATAGCCACTCTATATTGCAGCCCTAGCTTCCAGACTTTTCCACTTCCCACATTCGCCAACTGCGGGCGGATGTGGGCCACCCGTCGGAGGCTTTCTAACTTGGAATAGCTCCGTCAAATATTTCAAATGCGCGCCTTTTGAGATCCTCGACCCTTCCTGCCGTGACATCTTCAACCCTGCCCTCTGCTATGGAACAGCAGTTAGCGGCCTCAATTGCGAGCCAGACGAGCATCGATAGAAGTGTTCGCAGATTGGTGCGAAGTACTCGCTCGCTATATGGCTGAACCGTTCGAAGGCGCCCCTGGGAGTGGTCCACCAGATGGTTCATTGCCTCAGAACTTAGGGAAAGGTGTGACGCGTGGGCGTTGAGATGATCCCTGAGACCCTTGAACCTGCCGTTTATTTGCTTAGCTATTTGTCCTGCACTTGGCAATTGGCCGTTGAGCGCCTCGCTGAGCCTCTTCGGATCATCCCGGAGATATTGCAGGAGTTCTAAGGACTCAAGAAGCACTCGGAATAGCGCTCCTGATTCTTGTGCTAGTCCGTCGAGTGACAGGCTGTAGCAAGCCAGAGCCAAGTTCCTCGCCTTGACCGCTACGGCGGCGCGGACACGCCCGAATGGCGTGCCTACTAGTTCAAGATTGCCAACTAGATCGTCAACAACTTGAAATGCGTCAGTCAAGACGTCCGCGAATGGGCGCAATGATTGGCCAAGGGCTTGTTCAGAAATGCCGCGCGTCTCCCATAAAGATGTTGCCACTGGTCTCTCCTACTTTTTCTTTTTTGTCAGGCGCGCTAGCGTAGCCAGCTCGCTAAGATATTCGCCGATGGGCCTTGCGGGAGTGCCCCAGAAGATGACGCCGGGGCCGCGCAGGACTTTCTTGCTGGGGATGCCGCACTGGGCTCCGAGGATTGCGCCCTGCTCGATGCGGACGTGGTCGGCGATGCCGACCTGGCCGCCGATGATGACTCCGTCTTCGATGACGGTGCTGCCGCTGATGCCGGTTTGCGAGGCGACGACGACGTTGCGCCCGATGTGGACGTTGTGGCCGACCTGGACGAGGTTGTCGAGTTTGACGCCGTCGGCGATGACGGTGGCGTCGAGAGCTCCGCGGTCGATGGTGGTGTTGGCGCCGATCTCGACGTCGTTGCCGATTTCCAGGCGTCCGATCTGGGGAAACTTGTGGTAGCGGCCGGTGGCGGGGTCAGGGACGAAGCCGAAGCCGTCTCCGCCGAGGACTGCGCCGGGCTTGACGGTGACGCGGTCTCCGAGGGTGGTGCCGGAGTGAACAACGACGCGGGCAACCAGATCGCAGTCGGAGCCAATGACGACGCCGTGGCCGACGATGCAACCGGGACCAAGATGGCTGCGCGCTCCGATGCGGACTCCGGCGCCGATGACGCAGAGCGCATCGACGCTGGCTGTGAGATCGACGCTGGCCGTGGAATCGATGACCGAGGATGGGTCGATGCTTCCGCCGGCGGGAGCGGCGCGGCGGAGTTCGGCGGCGGCCAGCGCAAAGGCGAGGCGAGGATTGGGGCACCGGAGCAGGACTTTGCCGTGGGCTGCCGGCGTCGTGTCGGCTGGCACGTCATGGGAAACAATGACCGCTCCGGCGGCGGAGGCCAGGGCGGGTTCGAGGTAGCGCGGATGCTCGACGAAGACGAGGCTATGGGGCGTGGCGGCGGCAAAGCCGGCCACCTGGCTCAGTTCAACGTCGCCGCCCTCGCAGATGGCTCCAATGCGTTCGGCCAGCTCGATGGATTTCATGCGTCCGTTGTATCACGTTCCTTGCATTCCAGGCAGCCGGGTCATTCGATCCGCACCGTGCACGGCCAGGTACCGGAAGGCGTGCGAAGCTGCGTTAAGGGGTTACAATGTTGCACGTTCGGCGCGCGGCTGGATTCGATTGCGCGGCCGGGGCAGAGCTCAATAGCCGGCGTCGTCCGGTGGGGGAAATCATGCAGAACTGGAAGAAGGCGGTGGTCTGCGGGGCGGTTGGCGCGGGAGCGGTGCTGGCGCTCTCCGGCCGCCGCACGGCGGGACTGGCCTCGATTGCCGGCGGGCTGGCAGTGCTGGCCAGCGAGTATCCCGAGCACTTTGAAGATCTGTGGGAGAACGCTCCCGAATACGTCAACCGCGCGGCGCAGATCTTTGCCACGCTCAGCCGCCTGAGCGAAGGATTTGCCGAGGAAGCCGAGCGGCGCAGCGTGCAGTCGAACGAAGAATTCGCTTAGAGATTTTCACCCCACCCGTGATCAGCGGAGCGCGGCCTGCAGGTCTTCCGAGGCGGGCGAGCGCCGCAGGTAGGGCGTGTTGTTCTTGCGCCGCGAGCCGGAGTTCGGCGGCAGGATGGCCACGCGGAAGGGCGCTGCCTGCGGTACGAACTTGACCATCACCATGTGGTAGCCGCGTTCGGCGTGGATGGTTTCGCGCGTGGTCCCTGTCGCCTTGGGCCCGCGAATCAGCACGCGTTGTCCGTCCACGAAGACGACGGCCTGGGCGGCGCTTTCCAGATAGACATTCCAATCGCCGCTACTGGCCAGATAGGTGCAGGACAGCGCGTAGAAGACGCCGTCTCGACCGGCCTGCCTGGGCGGCAGCACGAAGGTTCCCTCGGGAAAGATGAGCTCGTAGCGCGGCGATTTCAGGCGCTTTCCGGGAAGACTCTCCCCGGATGAGCCGGCATTTTTTCCCTCCGGTTGTTGCAGCGCGGCCTGCCTGCCAGCTTGTTTGGCAAACCAGCGTTCGGGGGCAAAGCTGTGCGCCAGATCCGCCTGGTCGTGGCCGTAGCGTCCCATGAAATGCCAGTCGGTCAGCAATCCGGCATCGCGCGAGTTCTCCACCATCTCGGCCTGGTTCTCGGCCTGGCCATCGTCCTGCCTGGTTTCGGGCAATGCCCCGGCTCCGGCGGCGTGGCCGAAGATCCCAAACAGCCGAAGTGCCGCGGCATGCGGAGGCGTGGCCGCGCACAGCACAAACAGAAACAGCGCGGCGGCGGCAATTTTCGGTTTTCTGTATGCAGAGGCATTCTGCTCTCCCAGGTTAGCGCCCCGACTACAGGGCGCGGTACCTGGGGCACCTGGCTGGGTGCGGGACCGGTCGATGAGGCTCCGGATCGTCATGGCAACAGAATGGTGACCTCCCGCCGCAGGGCCTGGTCGGCCGCTTGGCAGAATGCACGGAAAGCTGGATAGTCCGATTGACTAATTGTAACCGGAGCAAGCTCGGTGTAGGTCTCCACGCGCAACTTGCCGGCGTTGAGGCGATAGCTCACCTCGACGCGTCCGAAGGGGGACTGCAGACGGGTGTCGTCGGGGAGACTGGCCTCGGTACCGTCTGGCAGCTCGTAGTCGAAGACCTCATGTTCGCTGGGCGAGGCCGGAAGCAGCAGCGGATTTTGACGAGTGGCCTGGGATGCGTATTTCGCGGTCAACGCGGCGGTGTGCAGCGAACTGCGCAGGGTCAGGACATGAGCCGCGGCCGGTTGGTACGCAGCTTCCTGAATTGCGCCTTCGGGAGCCAGGAGCTTGTTGGGCCAGGTGGCCGCGTCAATGTCGCCTTCCACCTTCAGTTCCACCTCGCGCGAGGCGCGCGCGGTGCCTTCGGCGACGGCGTGGGCAACGCGGACAGTCGGATAGAAGCGGGCCAGCGCTGCCTGCGAGCTTCCGGCCAGATCGTCGGACTGGCTGCTGCGGCGCTTGACGGCGGCAAAATATCCGGCATAGCGGGTCTGGGCGAGGAACTTCAGATGTCCATTGGGCGAGAGCCGCGCCTGCACCTGGCGAGTGACCCGGCTGGCCTCGGGCGCAGTAAAGGGCACGATGCGCCGGGTGACTTTGCCATCGGCGTCCACCGTGAAGGCGAGGGCGCCCTGGTCGTCGGGCGGCAACTCGCCGGGCGAGGCGTACTCCACGGTGCCGTCGAGGTACAGGTCGAGCGCCGGGACGTAGGCCACGGCGTGGTTGAACAGCTGCACGGAGTAGGCCTCCGGATCGATGTCGCCCGCCGAGCGGGTGCGCACCATGGCGAACTCGGCCGGGATGCCGACGGCGCGCAGCAGGGCGACGATCATCGCCGCCTTGTCCTTGCAATCGCCGAAGCCGCGCCGATCGACGAGGGCCAGCGGATAGGGCTGATAGCTGTGGACGCCGAACTCGAAGGCGGCATAGCCGGTGTTGCGTTGCACCGTCTCATACACGGCCTGCACCTTGCCCTGGACGCTCAGGTTGCGTTCGCGGATCTGGCGGGCCAGCTCGCGCAGGTTCGCGTCCAGTTCCAGCGAAGGCTGCAGAATGGCTGCGTACCAGCGGCCAAACTGCTCCATGCTGCCGATGGTGGAGACGTGCAGGTAGGGGCCAAGCGAGCTGGCTCCAGGCGACATGGCTTCGGAGGGCGTGGCTGCGATGTCCCGCATCTCCCAGACGCGCGTGGTTTCACCGTCCTGCGTGTGGATGACAGCCGGGGCGATACCGTGCTCGACGACGTACAACTGCATGGCGGAGGGCGCGACCAGTACACGGCGGCGCAGCCGGGTGGCCAGGCCGTCGCCGAACAGATCCAGGTGCGCGTAGTATCCCGCCCAGGGATTGACTGCGGCGGCGGGCAGCAGGAGGTAGTCGATCTCAACCAGGTCGCCGGGCTCCAGCCGCGGAAAACGAAGATCCCGGGTGCGCGAGTCGAAGTACATCAACACGCTTCGATCCACCACGGGCTGGTCGGCTGAGGTCAGGGCCTGCACTTCGCCGCCGCCGGGCTGGAGCACGCGGGCGCGCAGCAGGCAGAGCCTTTCGCTCATGCCGGCATACATCAGCGGATGGGAGGCAAAGCTTTTTGCGCCCTGAACGGTGTTGATGCGCCAGAGCTGCTGCACGTGGGACTGAACCTGGCCGTCGTTGCCGAGCGCGTCCTTGGCCAGGCGGTCGATGCGAACGTCGGCCAGCGCCTCAACGTCGCCTTGCGGCTGCTCAGCGGCCTGGGCCGCGAGGCGCGCATCCACCAGGAATTGCCGATCGGCGGACAGGTCAGCGGCTCCCGCCGAATCCCCATCGGGATTGGCTGCGGCAATCGCCAGCAACTGCTCGGCCTGGTCAACCGAGGAAGCAGCCGTGAGCATGGCGGTGACTGCCGCGTTCAGCGCCGCCGCGTTGGCCGTGTGACGGCCCGCGGATTTCAGCTCAGCGAGAAGATGGTCTGCGCAGGGCGGGATCGTCGGTGTCGAGGAACTGGCGCTGAAGGATCTCGAATCTGGTTTGGCTGGCGGTGGGCCGGGCGTGGTCCGGCGCATACGAAGAGCTCTGCGCGGCGGCGGCAAGCAGCGCGCCAGGCGCAAAGCTGAGTAAAAGGAGCCCGGTTCGTAGGATGCGGCTCTTCATCTTTCCCGCCAGGAAGACTGGCCCGAAATGGTCCAACGGCAATTCGACATCAGTGTGGAATCGAGGCGACGGCTGGCTGATAAGGAGAAACAGGCCGCGCGGACAGGTTCGTCCATGCGCGGCCCGTGGTCCCGGACTGGCCACCCTCTGTGCGGTTTTCCCCCAGAGAATTCTGCTCAGCGAAGGTGCAGTCCAAAAGTCAGTCGCTCAGGTAACGAAACGAGTGTGCCGCAGAAACGGGAACGTAGAAATGCAGAGGAGTACTTAGGAGGGAGCGGAGTTTCAGCTTAGTCCGCAGTAAGACCGGATTGGTATGCGAAATATTTTTCTGGCGCACTTGTCCATGTCCGGGTAATCCATGGGTATACTCGGATACGGATTTTTGGCACTGTACCTATGGACAGTGACCGTGCTCTGTTTTCGCTGTCTTTTTATCGTAAAGTGGGTAATCTTATACGCATGGTCAACCTCCCCGGATCCAAGAACGCATCTTCTGCCCAGGCACCGGTGCCTGCAGCCGCCAAAAGGAAAGGCTCAGAAGCGCCGCAAAGCTCACAACCCCCTGCCTCCACCAAGGTGAAGATCGCGGTGGTGGAAAGCGATCCGCTGCGCTTCATCGGCTTTCGCGCGCTGTTTGACTCCGAGCCCGACATGGAACTGGTGTCGGCTTCGGCCAGCGACATTGCCAGCAACGCCGACGCCGATCTGATCCTGCTGGGCAGCCGCGGCAACCAGAACCTGTTCGACGTGATGGCCGGGCTGAAAGCGACCCGCCCCGACCTGCGCATCCTGGTGACGGGAGCCGGCGCGGACGACGAAATGATTCTGAAGGCGCTGGCCGCCGGCGCCAAAGGCTATGTGGACGAGGCCGCCAGCCCCAACGAATTCGCCATGGCGATTCGCATTGTGAACCAGGGATCGGTGTGGGCGCCGCGCCGGGTGCTCTCCACGTTCATCGAGCGGGTCACCTCTTCGCCCGGAAGAATCTTCCCTGCCGGCCGTGTCACTTTTACCGACCGTGAAAAAGAAGTACTGGAATTGCTGGTGGCGGGACGCTCCAACAAGGAGATCGGCTCCGCCCTGGGCATCGAAGAGCGCACCGTAAAAGCGCACGTGGCCAAGTTGATGCGCAAGGTGGGCGTGCAGAACCGTATCGCGCTTTCGGTGCACGCCATCACGCACTCGCTGGTCAACCGGTAAAAGCTGTAGATATCGAAGGAACCGATCGCTCCCGGCCACCGTTCGCGCGGTGGCCGTTTTTATTGCGCAAGATGGAATCCGGCGTGCAAACAGCAACACAGGCTGGACGAGGTATGATTCTGCAATACAGTTTGAAGACGGATGGAAGGAATCCAAATGAAGAAAGTTCTGATTGCGCTGGTTGCACTTCTCTGCACCCAGGCGGCCCTGGCGTTTGACCGCGCCGACGATATTGACCGTCTGCAGAGCAGCGCCACCATTATTGGCGAGATTATGTCGGCGCCGGACAGTGGAGTTCCGGATAACGTGATCTCCAACGCCAAGTGCATTGCCGTGATCCCCAATATGCTGAAGGCGGCGTTCGGGGTGGGCGGCGCCTACGGAAAAGGCGTTGCCAGCTGCCGCACCGAACACGGCTGGAGCGCTCCTGCCTTTTTCACCCTGCGAGGCGGCAGCTTCGGCTTCCAGATTGGCGGACAGGCAGCCGACATTGTGATGCTGGTGATGAACGACCGTGGGATGGCAGGGCTGCTGGCCAGCAAGGTGAAGCTGGGCGGCGACGCCAGCGTGGCCGCCGGACCGGTGGGCCGACATGCCGATGCCTCAACCGACTGGAAAATGCAAGCCGAGTTGCTAACCTATTCACGCACCAAAGGCCTGTTCGCCGGAATCTCGCTTAACGGCGCGGTGCTGGAGCAGCATAAGGACGACACGCGCGATTTCTACGGGCACATGATTCCGTTCCGGACAATTCTGCACGGCCAGATTCCCTCGCCCAAGGATGCAGAGCCTTGGCATGCCGCGCTGGTGAAGTACGCCGGCCGGTAAAGGTGCAGGAAACATAGCGGCCCGCCTCGGCTAAGGGGCGGGCTTTTCCGTCTCCAATAGAATCTGCTTGTCTGGTGTTGCGTGAGGCGTTACAGTTTACGCATGATCAGGAGCTTCCGGCACGCCGGGATTGAGCGGTTCTTTCGGACAGGCTCCAAGGCTGGGATTCAGCCAAGCCACGCGAAAAAACTCCGTCTTCAACTCTCGCTTCTCGATGCAAGCTCCCGGCCGGAAGAAATGGGTTTTCCCGGATGGCACCTTCATAAGCTATCAGGAAAGCTTAAGGGTCATTGGGCGGTGACCGTAAACGGAAATTGGCGCTTGACCTTCACCTTCGAGGGCGAGGATGCCATTCTGATCGACTATCAGGATTACCACTAGAGGTGTCTATGACTATGTTTAACCCCGCACATCCCGGCGAGCTCGTGAAGGAGCGGCTTGGCTCGCTTCCTGTGTCCGCCGCCGCCGAACATCTAGGGGTTTCCCGCGTAACGCTCTCCCGGCTCATCAACGGGAAGGCTGGAATTTCCGCGGAGATGGCTTTGCGTCTGGCCGAGGCCTTCGGTACCGGCCCAGAGCTATGGCTGAAACTCCAGATGAATTACGATCTATGGCTTGCCTCCCGCAAACGCCGCCGGAAGATCGCACCGATCAAGATCGAGGCAGCATAAGGGCGAAAGCCCGCGCCGGATGCGGCGCTAGCGCGGTTGCAGCGGTTTTTGAGGATGCACCGCGATGGTATAACCGCCGGGACGGCCTCGCCCGAGCGGGCTGAGCTGCCCAGCATTGCCGAGCCGGTAGAGAGCGTATCCCAACTCGCCGACCAGGAACTTTTGCATATCGGCGAAGGTGGCGCCCTGCCCTGAAGCGACATAACGGGGCAGGGTTTCGAAATACATGGCGGGGTGGAGGATGCTCAGCAGATTTGCGGCGCCGCGCATCACCTGCAACTCCATGCCCTCGACATCGATTTTCAGGAAGTCCACGCGGTCCAACTGCCGCTCGTTCAAAAAGCCGTCGAGCGTGATGATCGGGATCTTGTGGGTTCCCTTGGCGGAGAGCAGTGCGTTACCGGGGTTGCCCAGCTCTTCGGCCCACCACAACTCGCCGGGCCGGTCGCCGACGCCGCATTCGAGCAGTTCCGTACGGGCAAGCAGCGCAGGATTCAACGCGAAGTTATTGCGCAGGCGTTGCTGATTGGGCGGGCCGGGCTCGAAGGCATACACCTTCCCCGCGGGGCCAACAAATTTGGCCAGGGCGAGAGCCACCGCGCCGACATTGGCACCCACATCCAGACAGGTCCAGCCCTCGGTGTGGTGCGACTGCAGGAAGCGAATCAGCGGCGGCTCGTACTCGCCGGTCCACATGATTCTCTCCACCTTGTAAGTGGTATCGATGTGGACGGGAATGTCGCCCAGATAGGACGAAAACTGGAATTGCATCCCTGCGGGCGCGGCCTTGCGGAGATTGGGCCGGGATTCGAGCAGGTGCCGGCGGAGACTTTCCGGACAAAGGAGTAGGAACGCTGTTTTTACGGCGCGGCTGACCTGTGCCATGGAACTCCTTTTGCTCTGGAGTATATGCGAAGCAGAGGGATGCGGTCATGCGTTCCCTCGTTTGGACTTGCGCGCGGCATGGAATCGATCTACTGTATATACAAATACGTCCAGACACAGGATGGCCGTGCAATTTACCTGGGATGAACATAAGAACCGGATCAACCGGCAAAAGCACGGCATTAGCTTTGAGACGGCCATTCTCGCGTTTGACGATATCCATCATGTGTCCACACCGGAACGAACGGTGAATGGTGAATTACGATGGCAGACGATCGGAATGGTGAATGGAATTCATGTGCTGTTCGTCGCTCATACTGTATCGATGAGTGGGGATGAAGAAGTTATCCGAATCATCTCGGCGCGAAAAGCCACACCGAGAGAGCGGAGGATCTATGCCGAAGGCAGCCAAGGCAGCTAAGACGGTTACGGTTACGCACACGCCGGGAAAAACCCTTACGGCCAAACAGAAGCGGGAGTTGGCGTCTTTGGCCGCTCTGCCGGATGATCTGATCGATACGAGCGACGCTCCGGAACTGCCTCCTGAGGCGTGGAAGAACGCAGTGCGGGGCTTGTTTTACCGGCCGGTAAAACAAGCTGTGTCGTTGCGTCTGGACGCGGATATCGTGGCATGGCTTAAGAAACCGGGTAAGGGCTATCAGACGCGGGCAAATCGTATCCTCAGAGAACGGATGCTGGCGGAAAACCGAAAGAGGGCCTGAGCGTGAGGAAAGACAGTTCAAAACGCGCGTTTCAGATTCGATCTCGAAATCCGCCAATGCGGGCCGGATTGGTAATTTAAATCACTGCATAGTGGTGAGCTTGTTGGAGCCGAGCATCGTGCCACCACGCTCCGAGGTTGAAATCCTAAAACCCTCCTCTGCTCCGGTAATCCTTCACCAGCTGCCTGCGTCTAACTTGGTTGACCTTGCGAGTTGCGATTTGATACGGTCGAATCCTTCTGATGAGTGATTGGCTGGAGTATCTCCCTGTGTGGTTGATCGCACAGACGCTGCGCTGGCTGCCGCGTCCGGTGGCGCGCGGCGCTGCGGTTGGCATTGGGATGACGGTGTACCGGCTTCATCCGCGTCTGCGGCGTGTGGGGATGCGCAACCTGGAACTGGCGTTTCCGGAGAAATCGCAGGGCGAGCGCGAGGCGATTCTGAAGGGCGTGTACCGCTCGCTGGGGCGGCTGCTGGCCGAGGTCACGAAGTTTCCCGAATACACTTTGGAGAACGTGGACCGCATCGCGGTCTATGACGGGCTGGACAATTATCTGGCGGCACGCGACCGCGGCAAGGGCGTGCTGTTTATGACGGCGCACCTGGGCGGCTGGGAGATCGGCTCGTTCGTCCACTCGCTGCAAGGACACTGGCTGAACATTGTGGCGCGCAAGCTGGACAATCCTCTGCTGGACCGCTGGGTGCTCGAGTTGCGCTCGCTGCACGGCAACAAGATTCACGACAAAGATGAGTATGCGCGCGGCCTGCTGGCGGCCATGAAGCGCGGCGAGACCGTGGGCGCGCTGATGGACACCAACATGACTCCGCCGCAGGGAGTGTTTGTAAACTACTTCGGCCGTCCCGCGTGCACGGCCGCAGGAATCGCGCGGGTCGCCATGCGCACCGGCGCGGCCGTGTTGCCCGCGTTCACCATTTGGGACGAGTCGCTCGGCAAGTACCGCATCCGCTTTGAGCCGGGGATTCCCCTGGTGTGCACCGGCGACGACGAAGCCGACGTGGTGGCTAACACGCAGAACTACACGGCGGCCATCGAGCGCGCGGTGCGGGCCTATCCCGACCAGTGGCTATGGGTGCACCGGCGCTGGAAGACGCGTCCCGAGGGCGAAGCTGCCCTGTACTGAAACCCGTTTCCTGGATTCCTCGCAACCTCCACAACACCGCCGCCCGGCAGACCATCCAATGAGGCATGTCCGAGGCAAAGGAAAAGGCGCTTCCGGTCAGCAGTTCCACTCCTCAGATATTTGCGCCTGAGCAGTTGGCTCTGTACGTCGAGGTGCTCAATCTCTTCCGTGCGCGACGTATTCCGTTCGCAGTGAGCGGAGCCTTTGCGTTGCAGCGGCATACCGGAATCTGTCGCGACACCAAAGACCTCGATCTCTTTCTGGCTCACGAGGAAGTTGCCGGCGCGCTGGAGACGCTGGCATCGGCGGGCTATGAGACCGAGGTGCGCGACCCGGTATGGCTCTTCAAGGCCCACCGCGGAGAGTACTATGTGGACCTGATTACGGGCATGAGCAACGGCGCGATCGTGGTGCACAACGATTGGATCGAGCGGGCAATGATCGACGAGATCCTCAATGTCCGCGTGAAGGTTCTGGCGGCAGAGGAATTGATCGTATCCAAGCTTTTCGTCACTCGCCGGGAGCGCTTTGACGGCGCCGACATTGTTCACGTGATTTATGGAACCGCCGGAAAGCTGGACTGGGCTCGCATTCTGGAACTGATCGGCGAACACTGGATGGTGCTGCTGTGGGCCCTGGTGCTCTACCAGTACGTCTATCCCGCACATTCGGAGTTCGTCCCGCGCGCGGTGTGGGCAGAGCTGTTATCCCGGCTGCGTACAGAGCTCGAAAATCCCGACCCGCACGCCCTGTTTCGCGGCAGCCTGATCGACCACAAGATGTTTGCCATCGACGTAAAGGAATGGGGCATGGCCGATCTGAATGAATTGCTGCGAAGCCGGTTGGCTGCTTCGCGCGACGAGGAAAAGCGATGAGGATTGCGGCGGTCGCGGACCTCCACTACACTCCGCAAAGCTACGACAAGATCAGGGAAGAGATGTCGCACGTGCGCGACCACGCCGATTTGCTGGTCGTCGCCGGAGACCTGACCAACTTCGGACGCGTGGCGGAGATGGAATCGCTGCTGAACATGCTGGTGCGGCTACGCGTTGCCATTGTGGCGGTGCTGGGCAATCACGACTTTGAGAGCGGACAGCAGGACGAGTTGGCGAAACTGATGACCTCGGCAGGAATTGCCGTACTGGATGGCAGCGGCTACGAGCGCGATGGCGTGGGCTTTGCCGGAACCAAAGGATTCCCTGGGGGCTTTGGACGCGGGATGCTGACCGCCTTTGGCGAGCCGGAGGTGAAGCGCTTCGTGCAGGTTTCGATTGACGAGGCGATGAAACTGGAACTTGCCATGTCTCAGCTGCGTACCGAGCGGCGCGTGGTTGTGCTGCACTATGCTCCCGTCGCGGACACGGCGAAGGGCGAACCGGCGGAGATCTATCCGTATCTCGGAAATTCCCGGCTCGCCGAGGTGGTGGACCGGCATGGGGCGAACCTGGTGCTGCACGGCCACGCTCACCATGGCTCCGCTGACGGAAAGACCACGGCGGGAATCCCCGTACACAACGTTGCGCTGCCGATTTTACAGGCCGGCGGAGTTGCCACTCCGTACCGGCTCTTCGATGTGTGATGAATCCGGCGCGATGCGTAAGCTGCGATATGGGAAGCGGCGGCGGATGGTTCGACATCTCTGGCCTCGGGACTGTAAACTCGGGAGTTTGGGAGCCGGTACGGCTTCCACGGAGGCACGATGAGACGGCTGAAAGCCTACCTTCCTCTGCTGGTTCTGTTCTGGATGATCCAGACGGCACTGGCGCAGGACTTAGCATCGTTTGAGAAACGCGTTCAGGTTCGAACCCTTCCCAATGGGCTCACCGTGATTCTGTTGCGGCGTCCCGAGGCGCCGGTGTTTTCCTTTTTCAGCGTGGTGGACGCCGGCGACGCGCAGGATCCCGAGGGCAAGACCGGGCTGGCGCACATGATGGAGCACATGGCCTTCAAGGGAACGGACAATATCGGGACCACCGACATCACGGCGGAAAAAGCGGCGCTGGCGAAGGTGGAAACGATTTATGCCGAGTATGACCGCGAGAACCACCGCCTGGTGAATCGCGATGAGAAGAAAATCGCGGAGCTGAAGGCGGCGTGGGAAAAAGCGCGCGAAGACGCCGACCAGTACGTGGTGAAGAACGAGTTTGCCACGCTCATCGAGCGCAACGGCGGAGTGGGGCTGAACGCATCGACCGGCCTGGACAGCACGCAATACTTCTACTCGCTGCCCGTGAACCGGCTGGAGCTGTGGGCCTTTCTGGAGTCGGAGCGCTTTCTGCATCCGGTGATGCGCGAGTTCTACAAGGAGCGCGACGTGGTGATGGAGGAGCGGCGGATGCGCACGGATTCCTCTTCCACGGGAAGACTGGTGGAGCAGTTCCTGTCGGTGGCCTACGACGGCAGCCCGTATCACCGTCCGGGGATCGGGTACACCAGCGACCTGCACCACTTTTCCGCTACCGACGCGGCCGGTTTCTTCAAGAAATATTACGTTCCCAGCAACATGGTGGTTGCCCTGGTGGGCGACCTGGAGCCGGAGCCAACGTTCGCTTTAGTCGAGAAATACTTTGGGCGCATCCCCGCCGGAACCAAGCCGGAAGAGTACGTAACGACGCAGACCAAACAGAACTCGGAACGGCGCGTGGTGCTCCAAGACCCGTCGCAGCCCTTCTATCTTGAGGGCTACCAGAAGCCGAGCTACCGCGACAAGGACGACGTAGTGTATTCGATGATCAGCAGCGTGATGAGCGAGGGGCGCACCTCGCGGCTGTACCGCTCGCTGGTGCGCGACCAGCGGATTGCGATTACGGCCGAGGGTTTTGCCGGGTTTCCCGGAGACAAGTACCGCAACCTGTACGCGTTTTACGCGGTCCCGGCCCAGGGACACAGCGCCGATGAAATGGGGAAGCCGATCCACGATGAGATTGAAAAGTTGAAGCACGATGGAGTGACGCCCGAGGAGTTGAAGATGGTGAAGACCCGCTCCAAGGCGGCGCTGCTGCGCGGTCTGGCGAACAACCAGGGCCTGGCCAACAACCTGGCGGAGAACCAGATGAAATACGGCGACTGGCGCGAGATGTTCCGCCGGATCGACAAACTGGATGCGGTGACCAACGAGGACGTGAAGCGGGTGGCCAACGAAGTGTTTGTGGATTCCAACCGCACGGTGGGAATTCTTGAGACACAGGGCGCGGCGATGAATAACAACCACGGAGCACAGCAGGGGGCACAGCAATGACGAGAAAGATTCTGATGGCGGCGATGGGCGCCGCATTGCTGCTGGGTTCCATGCACGCGCAGAAGGGGGCGTCCACGCCTCCGGCCACCAACTGGAAACAGATTGCGATTCCCCCGCTGCCGCCGTTCACCCCGAAGCAGCCGACACGCGTGGTGCTGCCGAACGGCATGACCATCTTCCTGACGGAGAACCACGAACTGCCGCTGATCTCCGGCTCGGCGATGATTCGTGGAGGGTCCGATTCCGAGCCTGCGGAGAAGGCCGGGCTGGTGGAACTGTACGGCTCAACCTGGCGCACAGGCGGCACGGAGAAGCTGAGCGGCGATGCGCTGGATGACTCTCTGGAAGCGCGCGCGGCCAAGGTGGAGACCGGCGGCGGCGACGACGACACCAGCATCAGCTTCAACTGCCTGAAGGGCGATTTCCCGGATGTGCTGGGAATCTTTGTCGATCTGCTGCTGCATCCGGCGTTCCGCGAGGACAAGCTTTCGCTGGCCAAGAAGGAGATGTACAGCGACATCTCGCGGCGCAACGATGACACCGACAGCATTGCCGAGATGCAGACCGATATCCTGGGCTACGGCAAGCAGAGCGCCTACGCGCGCGTTCCCGAGTATGCGACGGTGCGGGCGGTGACACGCGAGGACCTGCTGCAGTGGCATAAGCAGCACGTGGCTCCCAACAATATCATCCTGGGCCTGGTGGGCGACTTCGACTCGAAAGAGATGGAGGCGACGCTGCGCAAGACGTTTGGCGATTGGCCGAGCGGAGAAAAAGTCGAGGAGCCGAAGGTGGTGATCGCACCGGCCAAGCCGGGGATCTACCTGGTGGACAAAAGCGACGTGAACCAGAGCGATATCCACATGATCGGCATGGGGATCGAGCGCAGGAACCCGGACTACTTCGCGCTGCAGGTGATGAATGAAATTTTCGGCGGAGGATTTTCGTCGCGGCTGTTCATCAACCTTCGCACCAAGGCGGGATTGGCCTATTCGGTGGGCGGTGGAGTGGGCAGCAACTGGGACCATCCGGGGCTGACGATTCTGGAGATTGGGACCAAGACGGAGACCACGGTGGAGGCGATCAAGGGGCTGTGGGAGCAGGTGGAACTGATGAAGAAAGACCCTCCCACCGAGACGGAGATGAAGCGCGCCAAGGACCAGATCCTGAATTCGTTCATCTTCAACTTCGATACTCCGTCCAAGGTGCTGCACGAGCAGGCAACCTACGACTTCTACGGCTACCCGAGCGACTTCCTGGAGAAATATCGCGCCGGGGTGGAGAAGGTGACCGCGGCCGATGTTCTGCGGGTGGCAAACCAGTATCTGCACAAGGAGGAGCTGAAGGTTCTGGTGGTGGGCAACGCCGGCGGATTTGAAAAACAACTGGCAGCGCTGGGACCGGTGACGCCGATCGACATCACGATTCCCTCCCCTGAGGCCAAGGCCGGAGGCCCACAGGATTCGCCAGCCCTGTCGGCAGCGATGCCGGGCAGCATGGCTGAAAACACGGCCAGCGCTTCTGGAGGAAATCCCGAAGGCAAGGCTGCCGTTGCCACGCTGGCCGAGGCGATGGGCGGAGCGGCCAAGGTCGCTTCGGTAAAGACTCTGCGCCAGCACCTGACGATGAGCCAGGAGAACGCGGACATGACGATCGACCAGAGCACCATCTATCCGGACAAACAGGCCCAGAAGGTCATCTTTCCCAGTGGAGTCATCTGGCAGGTGGTATCACCGGAGGCCTCATTCATTTCGGAAGCCAAGGTGGAGGATCTTACGCCGAGCCAGCGCGATGCCGTGGCCGCGGGGTTGAAGCGCGATTTCCTGAACGTGCTGCAACACGCCGACGACCCGAAATACACGTTCAGCGCAATCGGCAAGGAAAAGCTGGGCGACACCGAGGCAACCGTGGTGGACGTGAATGCCGACGGGTTGGCGGTGCGCTGGTGGATCGGCGCGGACGGAACGCTGCTGCAGGAAGAGCATACCGAAGCGGGAGTTCGCTACACCACCAAGTACTCGAAGTGGGATAACTTCGACGGACTGAAGTATCCGACGAAGATGGAGATGCTCGCCAACGGTGCGGAGCAGGCCAGCGAGGTCCTTCACGATATGAAGGTAAACCCCGAGATCGACCCGGCGATTTTCCAGCGGCCGAAACGGTAAGGCTCGAAGAACACAAATAAGAACGGCGCGGATCGGATCCGCGCCGTTCTTATTTGTGCCGATGCGTGCCAGCTACTCTTTATGAGCGATCGCCCTGGGCTCATGGCCGCAGAAAGGTGCCTCGGCCAGGTGGTTTCCGTTGGCGGCGTAGGCGCGGGCGCGGCAGCCCATGCAGACGTTGCGGAATTCGCGGCAGCCGCACTTGCCTTCCAGCTTGCCGGTGTCGCGAAGGTCGGCAAAGACCGCCGCATGGGTCCAGATATCGGCAAATGACTGCTGGCGCAAATCGCCGGCGATGGCGCGCGGGTATCCGCAGGGGAAGACTTTGCCTTCAAAGGAAAGGAAGCAGACGCCGCTTCCGGCCAGGCAGCCCTCGGTCATGGCGTTCGAATCGTGGCGAAGGCCGCTTAAACCAGGCTTCTCATCGCCGCTCTTGAGGGCGATTCCAGTGGAGCCGGGCATGGTCATTTCCGTGGCGCCGATGGCGGGCTGGCTGGGTGCGGCAGCGGGAGCCTCCTGCTTGCGCTCGGCCGCGAAGCGCTGGCGCACCACGCGGGAGTACTGGGGCGCGCAGGTAGCATTGAGTTCGAGATCGCCATCAGCGGCCTGGTCGGAGAACCAGTTGAGGATGCGCTCGTACTCATCGGGCGCAACCAACTGGGATTCGGCGATGTCAAGGCCGCAGCCGACCGGAACCAGCAGGAAGGTGTGCAGGGCCTCGGCGCCGAGGTTGCGCACCAGGTCCAGCATCTTGGGCAGCTCGTCTGCATTGTGCCGGGCGATGGTCATGTTGATCTGCAGCGGCATGCCCAGCGCTTTGAGATTCCGCAAGCCGTAGATGGCGGCGTCGAAGGAGCCGGGAATTCCGCGGAAGCTGTCGTGGGTGTCGGCGTTCGCACCGTCCAGCGAGATGCAGACGCGCTTGATGCCGGCTTCGACGATCTGGACGGCAACCTCCTTGGTGACCAGGGTTCCGTTGGTGGCCAGGGCGACGCGCAGGCCTTTCTCGGTGGCATACCGCGCCAGTTGGAAGATGTCCGAACGATAGAGCGGCTCGCCGCCGGAGAGCACCAGGATCGGGTTGGAGAGAGCGGCGATCTGATCGATGATGTTCAGGCATTGCGCGGTGGGCAGGTCGTTGGGAGAGGCAAGCTCGGTGGCGGTGGCGCGGCAATGCACGCAACGCAGATTACAGCCTTTGGTGACTTCCCAAAATACCAGGCGCGGCAGAGGTTCACCGGCGCCGGTGCGAGAGCTCGCGTTCATGACAACTCCTAAACGATCGAGGCTCCGACCGCAATCTTAAAGGTACGAGGATGAGAACCCGTGGGCCATGATTCCTATCACAGCGGCCAGGTGATGCGCATCACGGGAAGACCTGGAAGCGGCCGAGGAAGTTGGGCGACGCAGCCCGCATCGCCGCAAAAACAGTCCCGCCGGAGATCATCCGGCGGGGCCGATGGCTTTGGCTTCCGGCTACGGTCCGACTCCGCCGCTGTGGCAGTCAGAGCAGTTGACGGCGGTCAGGTCGCCCAGGTCGATGGGGTGCTTGAAGGTCATGGCGGTGTTCACCACGGCGGCCGGCAGCACGCCCTCTTCTTCGGACAGGACGGTGTGGCAGGAGTTGCACTCCTTGCTGATGACCTTGCCGTCGGCGCTCTTGTGGCTGCCGTCATGGCAACGGAAGCAGCCGTTGAAGTAATAGTGGCCGACGTTGTCCGGGTGAGTGCGCCAGTCCACATGCATCTCCGGGAAGATGTTTTCGGTGAAGATGCGCTGCAGCTGGGACACCATGTTCTGGATGTCGCCGGCGTGGTCCTTGGCCATCTGGGGATACTTCTGCTGGTAGAACGCCGGGATCTTCTCGGCGATGGCGGCTTTGGCCTCGTCGGTGGTCTTGTAATCGGCGGTCAGGATCTGCACGCCCTGCTGCTTGGCGAACGGCAGCGCCGGGCTGATCAGGTTGGCGGCCATGGCGCGATCGACGGCGCGGTCGGGCGGAAGATAGATGTGGGTGGGGCGGTTGTGGCAATCGACGCAGTCCATGCGGCGCTGCTCCAGCTTGCTGGTAGAGGCCGTGTCCGAGCCGGGAGCGGTGTAGACGGTGACATTGCCCTTGGGGTCGGTGAGCTGGACCCAAGACATGATTTGGCGCTTGGGATCGCTGCGGTATTCGATCTTGTTGGCGATGTTCATGTGCCAGTGAATTCCGGCGGCTCCCTGACCGGAGTTAGGATCGCCCCCGCCGGTCTTGATAAGCAGGCGGATCTGGCGCGGAGTGTTGGCTTCATCGGAGCCGAAGTGGTTGAAGACCTTCAGCTGGGCTCCCCAGAAGTTGCGCGGCCAGTGACACTGCTCGCAGGTTTGGGAGGCCGGGCGCAGGTTGCCGACCGGCGTCTCGATGGGACGCGGATAGGTGTTGAGCACGGTTTTGAAAACCTGGCGCAATCCGGACATCTTCGACTTCACATACCAGCTTGCGCCGGCGCCGACGTGGCACTCCACGCAACTGACCCGCGCGTGGGCCGAGTGGTCGTGAGCGACCGCCTCGGGGTGCATCACGGTGTGGCAGAGCTGGCCGCAGAAGGTGGTGGAGTCGGTGAACTCATAGGCGCGATAGCTGCCAAAGGCGCTGAGCAGGATGAACACGGCCACCGCGCTGCCGAAGAACACGAGCCGGCTTTGGTGAACGGGATGCGTCAGATCGATGTTGACCTGCAGAGGCGCGCCGGCGGTGGCCCTGAGGCGGCGATCACGCTCGCGCCACAATCCAAAAACGGTGAGCAAAAGGCCGAGCACCAGAAAGGCAGGCAGCACCATGTAGGCGAGGAGTCCGGTGTAGGGATTGGGCTCCGCGGCGGTTACGTCGATGAGGACGAGGACCAGGATGTTGGCCAGGGAAATGGCGGCCAGCGCCAGTCCTGAAAGACTGATGTAGTTGCGCAACAGGGACTTGTAAGAGAACCCTTCGTTCTGCGGGGTGGGCGTACGGGGCCCGGAATCGGTCATGCGAATCTCCTGCAACAGTAGTGCGGCAGCCGCGGTCCTGAATATGTTGTCAAACTCGTACGGCGCGCCGTACCGTTTCCGCACGGCAGCCGCCGCGTCGGGTTTCCTTTTCAACGTGATTGAGCGTCAGCCAATAACCCCAGTCAAGATCCATCCCACACCGGGCCACATGATGCATGTTTGCGTCGGATCAGTGTACCTGAGCAGCCCCCCGTCGGTCACCAGATTTCAGAGCCGGTCTCCGCATGCATGCGCCCGTGGCGCGATGCATGCGGAGGACCAAATCGTGGCGCAGCCAGGAGGGCGGATTCTCTCGGTAAACCCGATCCGCGATCCCCGCTACCGCTCTAGCGGTAGGCAAAGATCATGGCGTAGATGATCCCGATGACCAGACTGAAGCCGATACTCAGCGCCACCCAGGCAAAGGCACGGATCAGTTTCACCACCACGGCGGGATGAGGTTCGGCCAGATGGCTCCTGAGCTCGCCTCTGCGAACCATATCTTCATACTCCATCGGTTTGTCGCGCCGCAGCTCTGCCAGCGGCATCTGGCCGGTGAACACCACAACGTCCATGGGAAACTTTTCCGGACGCAGGTGGGTATTGAAGAAGTGGACGGTGAAGATAAATCCGGTGGCCAGCAGAGCTTCATCGCTGTGAATGATGGTCGCCAGATTGATGAACCATCCCGGCAAAAAGCGGGTAAAGAACACCGGGAACCAGAGCGTGAGACCGGTGGAGCCGATAATGAAAATGCCCCAGAACACCGCGAAGTAGTCAAACTTTTCCCAGTAGGTCCAGCGCCCGTATTGCGGACGCGGACCTTTCCCGAGAAACCACTTCATGGTCTGGACGAACTCCTGCGCATCCTTCATACCCGGCACCATGGAGTTGGGCCCGAGGATCATCTTGGCCCAGCTGCCGTACTTGCGGTTCTTCAGATTGCGCAGCGACACCAGGTGAGTCACGAACAGCGTGAACATGACCACGGCAGCGAAGCGGTGGATGTAGCCGGCGGTTTGGAAACCTCCCAGCACGCGCGACAGCACGCGCGCCCACGGAGTGTAGGAAAACTTGAGCGTCATCCCCGTGGTGGCCAAGGTGATGAAGGAGACGACCATGGTCGCGTGAATACCTCGTTCGAGCGGGACGAAGCGAACATATTCGAGTCCGCGGGGATGCTCCTCATGAGGCTGCTCCCCTTGCGCCGGTGCGGTCGATCGATTGAGACTTTCGGTCATTTTGCACACTCCTGAGATAGGCTCGACATGATTACTCCTTCCCCGCGGGCGGGTTCGGCGGCTCGTTTTCGGCTTCGGCTCGGAGGGCAGCTTCTTCCTCGGCCTCGGCCTGCTTGAGTTCGCGGCGCATCTGGAATGCGCGCGGCAGCCACAACACGGTGTGAAGACCGCCGATGACGAAGGTGCCGACCAGCAATCCGGTCATCGCCCAGAAGGCAACGAACAGGATGGGGTACTTCTTGGGATCGTGGTGAGTCGCATGCGTGAGGTAGCCGGCAAAACGACGAGTCGCGCTGGAGTGGCACTTGCGGCAGGTTGCCACTACATTATCGCGGCTCAGGTGCGAGCGCGGATCATTCACGCTCGCGATGTCATGCGAACCGTGACAGTCGTAGCACTTTGCCGCGTTGGTGTAGCCGAGGCGCGAAACCTTGCCGTGGTAGGTTTCAAAGTAGGTCTTGGAGATTTCCGCGTGGCATTTGCCGCAGGTGTTCATGATGCCGAGTTCGAAGCCGGTATCATCGGTGCGGCTGATGGTGTGCGCGGTATGGCAGGTGCTGCAAACCGGCAGTGGCTTGCCCGAGGTGGTGACCGTGGGCGAATGGACGCTTTGGACGAACTGCGCTTCAATGCCGTTGTGACACTTGCCGCACGTCGCCGGCACGTTCTTGGGATTGACCGTCGAGTCTGGATCTTTCGCCGGAAGGATGCGGTGCGCGGTGTGGCAGCTGGTGCAGGTCGCCGTCACCGTCAAGCCGCTGTCCAAAAGCCCCTTGCCGTGAATGCTCTCGGTGTAATTCTGGATGATGTTGTGCTGGGTTCCCGTGTAACGGAGCGCAGCTTTCTTGCCTTCCGCATGACAACGGCTGCAGAGGTTGGGAATATTGGTGGGGAACGTCGCCGATTTGGGATCGGTTTTTCCCAGGATGCCGTGCGTTCCGTGACAATCTCTGCAATTGGGCGCCACCGGATCGTTTTTGGCGGTCAGCTGGCCATGGATGCTGCGTGCGTAATCCTGGCCTAAAGCGTCATGGCACTTGGAGCAATCGACCTTGTGGGTGATCGTCTCGCAGGGCCGGAGGTGCGAAACCTGTACCTCGGAATGGCACTGGCTGCAGGAGATCTTGGAATGGCGCGAGCCTTCGATCTCGGTGGGGTTCACCGCCATCGAGCGGCCATCCCGGGCCTTGAGGTTCTGATTGGCGTGGCAGCGCAGGCAGTCCGCGTTGGCCATGCCATAGTCGTAAAACTCGTTGCGCACCTTGTGCGGCTGATGGCAATCCACGCAGGCGGGGAGAACGTTTGCTTCTTTCTCCCACAACTCGCCGCGGATCGTCTTCTGGTGCACGGTTTCAATCTGCGCGTGGCACTGGGTGCAGGTCGCGGCGATGTTTTTCCGAGAGATGGACGAATTGGGATCGGTGTGGGGAAGGATGCTGTGCGCCGTGTGGCAGGAAACGCAGGTGGCCGACACGGTCAGCCCCATCTTGAGCACGCCCTCGCCGTGGATACTCTCGGCGTAGTTGGAAAGAATGTCGTGCTGCGGGATATCGCGGGTCTTAGATACAGGCGTGCCTTCCTGATGGCACGAACCGCAGACATACGGAATTCTCAGAGGCGCAACCGAGGACAACTTGTCTTTTACCGGCAGGATATCGTGGTTGCCGTGACAGTTGACGCAGTGCGGAGCCAGCGGGTCGCCGTGCGCAGCCGCTTTGCCGTGCAGGGACTTGGAATACAGCTCCTGCTCCTGCGTGTGGCAGGTTCCGCAGTTGACCTTGGCGGGTGTGGGGTGGGGAAAGTCCTTGCCCTCAAGATCGGCATGGCAGCCGGTGCAGCCAACGCTGCCGTGGACCGAGGGCGTAAACTTTTTGCCGTCGACGAAGAGCGAAACCACCTTGCCTGCATGCTTGGCGGTCATGCTCTTTTCGCCGTGGCACATCAGGCAGGTTTGGTTCTGCTCCGCCGCGGTGACCGCCCAGGAAGAAGCC
Organism: uncultured Acidobacteriota bacterium; assembly: GCA_963742165.1. Taxonomy (GTDB): domain Bacteria; phylum Acidobacteriota; class Terriglobia; order Terriglobales; family Acidobacteriaceae; genus TOLSYN. The sequence goes on from CAVUKX010000009.1 coordinate 643,714, forward strand.
GGGCAGAACAACACGGCGAAGGCCAGGAGAAGTCCCGCCAGCACGGCCCGCAGGCACGATGCTGGAAGGACAGGTTGACGCCGCGAAGGACTCGGCGGGAGGGGATGGGGTTCCGTTGATCTTACCTGGCAGACACGTTGACTCATTATGACCTCGTAACTTGTCCTTTCAGATGTATCTTGCCCTTTACCCCCGCCCGCCGGAGTCTTCAATGGCTATCCTTTTCCGCGATGGGACTTGGCCGCGTCACCCTCTGCGCCTGCGAACTGCGACAGGGTGACGGAATCGAGCCCGTGCTCTTCCTGGTAATGCTCGAGCGACATTTTGCCATCGAGGAACGCGAAGTTCACCGGGTAGGTGTCGGGATCGAGAATGACCTGGTAGAAGTGCCAGACAATGATGGCCAGCGTAGCCAGGATCGCTTCGTAGAAGTGGATCGTCGTAGCCACATCAATCCACCAGCGGGGAACCAGGGTCGTAGTCCGGACCATGAACCACATCATCAGTCCGGTATCAGCCATGACAAAAGTGCCCCAGACCAGCGCCCAGTATTCCATCTTCTCGGCGTAGTTGAAGCGCTTGAATTGCGGTTTTCTGCTGGAGAACCCGAGATAGTAGGCAAAGACATCCGCTATATCGGTCGCGTCCTTCAGCTCGGGCAGCATGTCCACAAACATGCGGTTGCCTTCGCCGGTGAACGCGAGGTAGAAGACGTGGTAGAGGCTCACCACGATCATCAGCACGCCGGCGCCACGGTGAATGTAGCTGCGAACCGTTTCGTTGACGAACAGGAAGCGGGTGGCCGCATCCGGATACTTGAGGGCGAACCCGGTGACAACCAGGGTGAAGAACGAAAGGAAGAGCAGGAAGTGCTGCGTGCGCTGACTCCTGGTCATGCGCACAACCACCCTGGGTCCGCTGGCGTGGCCCGCATGCGTCCTGCGGTCCTTCAGCTTGCGCACGAAGATCATCAGGTTGTGGAGGAACATGAAGCCAACCACGCCGACGATCATCAGGATGTAGAGCTCGCGCACCCACGAAACCACCTTGGAGCCGAAATCAGCTTGCGCGGCGGCGGCGGGATTGAGGTGGATTTTGCCCTTGGCAAAGTTTGCGTTGGCGCCAGGATGGCACTGTCCGCAGGTCTTGGCCAGGTTCGCCGGGTTGATGGTGGACCGAGGATCGGACGCAGGAAGAATGTCGTGCGTACCGTGGCAGGAAGAGCAGACCGCGGCCTTTGTTGAGCCCTCGGCGTTGGCCATGCCGTGATAGCTGAACCGGTAGGTGTCAGCGCGGCCGCCCGGAATGCCGAAGTCCTCGGTCATGCGCACGTTGTTGTGGCACTGGCCGCAGGCGACATCGCCCTGGTTGGCGGGGGAGACCATCGACCCTTTGCTGGCTGCGGCCTTGATGGTGTGCACACCATGGCAGCTGGTGCAGACGGGAGCCTGGTCATTGCCTTTGGACAACGCCTGGCCGTGAATGCTATTGGAAAAAATTGCCGCCGTCGTGGCGTGGCACACACCGCAGGTGGTGGGAATGTTGGCGCGGAAAATCGTTGAAGTGGGATCGCTGGGGCCGCGAATGTCGTGGTTGCCGTGGCAATCCGAGCAAACCGCAGCCTGGGTGTTGCCGGCGGCCACCAGTTTGCCGTGGACAGACTCCTGATAGGAAACGGCGGGCATGTCAGCCATTCCGGGTACGGGCTGGGAGTGGCACTGGCCGCAGGTTTTGGCGATATTGACCCTGGCGGTTCGGGACTTGGGGTCGGTGCCCGGCAGGATTTCATGAACGTTGCCGTGGCAGCTTTCGCAGGTTGCGACTTTGGTGTTGCCGGCAGCCAGCGCCTTCCCGTGAACTCCGTTGCCGTAGGCCTTCTGCTCCTCGACATGGCAGGTGCTGCAGGTTGGTTTGGGGAGATTGGCATCGTGAGGAAGACTCTTGATGCCGGTATGGCAGTCCACGCAGGAGAACATGGAACCGTGAATGGAGGCCTTGAATGCGTCTCCATGCACTTCCTTGCCGTTGACCATCGAGGCGTCGCTGTGACAAGCGAGGCAGTCGTCGTTGGTGAGTTTAGCTGGGGCCGTAGCCGCAGTTCCTGCATAGGTGTACCCGGCGCAGGCAAACAGCAGGCCGAGGACACAGAGCAGCTTTAAGTTTTTCACGAGAGCTTTGCTCCTAAATAAGTATGAGTCGGGTATGAGAGTAATAAACAGCTGCCCGGGCACTTTGGCCCGGGCAGCCCAATCCAAACCAATTTCCAAACTGTTCTTACTTCAGGGTGAGCACGTAGTCGGTGACAGCGCTGATTTCTTCGGGGCTGAGCTTGCCTTCGTAAGCAGGCATCTTACCCTGCCCCTTGGTGATGATGGTGTTCAAGCCAGCAGCGCCCTTGGCCTTGGTGTCCGGTCCATTGATGCCCTTCGGAGCCGGCTTGGAACCATCGGCCCCATGGCACATCGCACATTTGGCCTTGTAGGTCGCTTCGCCATCGGCAGCGAAAAGGGGCATTGCCATGGTGGCAACGATCGCAAGTGCAAAGAATTTCTTCATCGATTCTCCTGTGCTTTTTCCACCGTCCTGAAGCTGCGGCAATGCAGGCACACTTTTTCCCGCTTTTACAGGACTCTCTAGTTTTTCGCATCCGCAGCGCACCTGAGGCAGTGAGGCCTCTCACGACTTTCTGTGACCTACATCACGTGCCCGAGTGTCAAACAGAAGCGCTGCAACGGTTGAAGAGGGTGCTGAGACCGTATCCGCAAGGGGGAGGGCGTGCGTGCTGCGGCGAAGGGAAGGTCTGTTGGGACATGGCCGATTCGTCCACTTGAAAGTACTTACAGGGAAAGAAACACCGCTTGTCCCCTACAGTTGCTCCAAATGATCGGCCCGGCCAGGGAGAATTGCAAGAACCATTCAGTATACCTTACTACTCCGCCTTATCCTGGGTTAGGGCAATGGAATTTTTCAGGGTCTGGACGGCCGTCCGAATGGAACGCGGAATTCTGCCGCCACGCTTTGGGAGCGCCGCAATACGGCAGCAGAAAGCTGCCCGGAGTTCCGGCCAGGGGTTCCGCGGTGCTTCGTTTCTGCGATGCTTCTAGGAGGCCGAGGCCATCGTCGAGCGGGAGCGTTGCGCGCGGGCACGGCGGGCACGGTTGAGTCCGATGGAGCGCACGCGCTCGTAGGCGCCGTGCAAATCGTCGCTGAGGTGGCGCACCACTTCCATGCAGATGGCGGGGTTGTCACGCAGGAACTTGAGAAGATCCTTGCGCTTGATGAAGACAACCTGGGCAGCATCCAGCAATTCGGCGGTGAGTTCGTAGGCATCGCCGCTCAGACAGGCCCCCAGTCCCAGGACTTCGCCCGGGCCGGCTACGCGCAGCATGAGTCGCTTGCCGCTCTCCGAGCAGATCGAGAGCTTGGCACGGCCGTCGCACAGCAGGTAGACGCCGCGGCTGGGACGGCCTTCGCCGAACAAGAGCGCACCTTTTGCGAGAACGGACTGTTCCTTGATTTCGTCGAAGCTGCGGGTGGCATCCGGCGACATCGCGCAAAACGGACGATCGGAGCGGAACGCGCATTGGCTGCAGCTATTTTGCATAAGTTTCTCCACATTTTTTTTATCCCGTACCCGCGGCCCGCGCAGTGATTCGAGTCACCCGGTATCGTGAGTGACGCCACAAGTTTTTTGTTTACGGAACCGTTGTCTTCTTTCGGCAGTGCGGGGCCGGCTGAGCGCTAAACCAACAAAATAAAGGTCCGGCACGTGGCCGGACCAGCGTAGGAATGGCCAGACAGCGAGGAATCAGGCAGTGGCAAGGGCCTTGAGTGCGACTTTATTGCGGATTACCAAAGTAGAACCTTTGGCCTGCACAATCTGGCGCTTCTTCATCTCCGCAAACAGGCGGGTAACGGTCTCGCGGGAGGTTCCGATCATCTGGGCAATCTCCTCGTGGGTGAGCGCCATTTTAATGCGCGGCTCCTGCTTGCCGCCTTCGCCGTTCTTGACCGTCCACTCCAACAAGAGCTTGGCGAGCTTTTCGGCCGCCGAGTGGGACAGGCCAAGAGCACGGATTTCGCGGCAGGCCGTGTTGTACTTCTCGCTGAGCTGCTCGGCAACGCGCAGGCAGGCCTCGGCGTGTTCTTTGAGGAAGCGCATAAAGTCCTCGCGCTTGACGAAGTTGACCTGGCAGGGATCGATGGTTTCGGCGGTCAGTTCGTAGGGGTTTCCGCTGACCGAGGCGCTGAGTCCGAGAACTTCTCCGGCCTCGGCAATCTTGAGGATCAGGGTTTTGCCGTCGGTGGAGCAGATGGAAAGCTTCACGCGTCCCTTGCAGAGCACAAAGATGCCGCGCGGCGCCTGGCCTTCGACGAACAGAATCGCGCCCTTGGGATAGGCGGTGGCGTACTTGATCAGTTCGAAGGACTGCAGAGCGGCCTCCGGCAGATCGCAGAAGATCTTGTCGATTCGCATCTTGCAGGTAAGACAGCTCTCGATGATATCCAAGCCGTATGGTGACAGCATGTGACCCCCTCTATCGCTTGACCCGGGCCCAACCTCGACTGCCAGGCTTCTTCGACGCAGCCGCACTCGATGCACCCGGCCCGATGGACCAAACGATCGAGAAATAGTTCCCGGCAGATCCCAAACCGAAGACTCCCTTACGACTTTGCTTGTAAGGTTTTCGGTGCACCTACGAATAGTGCATACATCACAATAGCTTGTGACATGAACACCAGACAGTGACATGGCGCACAGACGGGAGTGAGGTGCGAACTGGCCGCCGATCGGAACAAATCCGGCAATTGCGGCAGGGCGCGGGACCAGGGAGAACCAGGGCAGCTAGGCCGGTGGAATGCAATAGAGCTGATACTGCGGGCACGCGTAAAAGCACTGCAGTTCGGGGACGCGGGCAAACTCCCGATGTTCGAAGGGAGCGTTGTAAATGACGAAAATGGAGCGCGGAGCGCGGCGCGCCGAGGCCACCAGGTTGACCAGAACTTCGCGCAGGACGTAATCCGGAAACGGGTTGAACAGATAGAGAACGAGGTCGGCGGAAGGAAATGCATATTCGCGGGCGTCGGCGCGGAGGGACTCGATTTGGTGACAACGCTGCGCGCCGTCGTCGAAGCGCTCGATGTTCTGGCGCGCGATGGCATCGAGCGAGGGCTGCACTTCGACCCCGACGATACGGGCAAAGGGATACATGGCCGCCAGCAGCAGGGCGCGTCCCTTGCCGGAGCCGAGGTCGATGAAGGTATGGGTCGAGAGGTCGATATTTGCAAAGTGCTGCATGATGGTGGCGAACTCCTCCTCGACCGTGGGCTGGTAGAGCCGCTCGCTGAACACCTCGCGCAGGCGCACCGAGAGCGGCAGACGCGCCCAGGTGGTGTCCACTGCGTGGTCGCAGTCGTAGTCGATGTCTCCGAAGCGGCTGCGGCGACGCTCGGGCAGCGAGTCCTTGACGCACTCGACGAACTGGCCGGCAAGATAGCGGAACGAGCCCACGAGTCCGCGGGCGCGTACGGAGTCGCGCTGCCAGCGCAGGGCGGCGGCGGCCAGCGAGGGCGGCCTGGAGGATTGCTTCATATTTGCATTATGGCATCCGGCGATGGAATTCCGCTGGCGCGTCGGTAGCGGAACGGCTTTGTCTGCGGCGCTCGCCGCGGTGCCCAGGCGGATGTGGCAAAGTAGAAGCAGAGATGACGAACGAAGCAGAGCATACCCGTCCGGCCGACGCGGCCTCCCACTACGCGGCTTTCCGCTACCGCAACTTCCGGCTCTTTCAGGCGGCACGCTTCCTGCTGGTGGCCGCCCTGGAGATGCAATCGGTGGCCGTGGGCTGGCAGATTTACGAGATCACGCGGCGTCCTCTGGACCTGGGGCTGGTGGGACTGGCGCAATTTCTTCCGGGGCTGCTGCTGTTTCTGCTGGGTGGCCACGCGGCCGACCGCTTTGAACGGAGCCGCGTGCTGCTGGCCTGCTACGCGAGTTTCGCGCTGTGCACGCTGGCGCTGCTCGGCATCACGCTGCACGGTCTGCACGGGGGTACGCACGGCGTCGCTCCGATCTATGCGGTGATGGTGGCCGTGGGCGTAGTGCGCGTCTTCAGCGGCCCGGCGGGGCAGGCCTTCACTCCCCTGCTGGTGCCGGCCGAGGTGTTTCCCAACGCGGCGGTGTGGGGCTCGTCGATCTTTAACGGCGCCACGATTTCCGGACCGGTCATCGGTGGCGTTTTGTACGCGCTGCGCGGCTCGCCCGTCGCGGTCTATGTGACGGCCAGCGTGTCGCTGGCGGCCAGCGTTGGGCTGATGCTGGCCATCCGCATCCAGGGCGTGCAGTTGCTGAGCCGGGGACGCGACTGGAAGACCGTTCTGGCGGGCTTTGAGTACGTTTGGCGCAACAAGCTGATTCTGGGCACCACCACGCTGGACCTGTTTGCGGTGCTGCTGGGCGGAGCCGTGGCGCTGCTGCCGGTGTTTGCCCGCGAGATTCTGAAGGCAGGACCGGGAGCGCTTGGGCTTCTGCGGGCCGCGCCAGGAGTGGGCGCCGCACTGATGGCCCTGGTGATGGCCTATGTTCCACTGCGGCGGCACGCCGGGGTCAAGATGCTGAGCTGCGTCGCCGTCTTTGGAGCGGCAACGGTCGTCTTTGGGCTCTCGCGCAATCTGTATCTCTCACTGGCCGCGCTGCTGGTGGTCGGAGCGGCCGATATGGTTTCCGTGATTGTGCGCGCTACCCTGGTGCAACTGGCCACGCCGGACGAGATGCGCGGGCGGGTGAGCGCGGTAAACGTGCTGTTCATCGGCGCCTCCAACGAGTTCGGACAGTTTGAGAGCGGCATCACCGCGCAGTGGCTGGGGACGGTGCCCGCGGTGATTGCCGGCGGAGTTGGAACGCTGGCGATCGTGGGGCTGTGGAGCCTGTTCTTCCCTGCCCTGCGGCGGGTGGACCGGCTGAGCCAGGAATCGCTGGCGATTGCCGCCGAGCAGGATTTGACCGAGCCGGACTAGAGTAATTTCCGAAAAACTGTATCCCGCAACAACAGTCGGGTGCCCCAGGTTCCGCGCCGCGTTTCTTGCGGCGCTAACCTGGGAAAGCAGGACACATCAACCCGGCAACCGTCTTAGAAAACGGCGTTCATGCTGCTGGCATATCTTGAGGCGCAAAAAAAATGACCGCACCAAACAGGTGCGGCCAGCCGCCGATCTTAAGGCAGAGATTGAATGGGGCTAAAGGCTCGCGGCCACCTGCGCGGCTTCCCACCAGATGGTGGAGTCGGCCGGAACTTCGCGCTTGCGGAAGCTGCCGCCATGGAAGGTTACGCGCTCCAGCGCGGTTTCCACCGCCAGTGGAATCGCGTTCCGTACGGATTCGCTGAGCGGAGCTCCAACCTCGAACTGTTCGCCGGTGATCCCGATGAGATAGATCTCCGCGGGGCTATCGCCGGCCATCTCGGCAATAAAGATGGACTCGGTGATGCAGGGCGAATGAGGGTCAAGCCGGACGGCGGGCCGAATGCTTGTGATGGCTGCCTTGTCATAGACAGTCACCGCGCCGGAAGGCTTGCGGTTGTCGCAGGAGTCGATGAGGATGAGCACATCGATTCCCGTCATGTAGGCGATCAGGTCGAGCCCGGGGGTGCCGAGGTCTTCCACCTCGACACTATCCCCGAGTTCGTAATTGTCCGCGATCCAGCGGGCCGTGTACGGTCCGACGGCGTCATCTCCAAGGAGAATGCTGCCGACACCGCAGATCCTGATCTTCGTCATAAGCTACAGCACCTTTACCGTTGCGACCGCGTTGCCTTCGGGATCGAAGGTGTGGCAGGCGCAGGCCATGCAAGGATCGAACGAGTGAATGGTGCGGATGGCCTCCAGCGGACGCTCCGGATCGGCAATGGGGTTGTGAAGCAGCGAAGCTTCATACGGTCCATGCTGTCCTTTTGCGTCGCGGGGAGAGGCGTTCCAGGTAGAGGGCACGACCGCCTGGTAGTTCTCGATCTTGCCGCCCTTGATCACCGTCCAGTGCGAGAGCAGGCCGCGAGGCGCTTCATGCACGCCGACGCCCTCGATTTCGCCGGAGGGGAACTCTGGGCTGTTGTGGATGGCAACGTCGCCCGAGGCGATGTTGTTGACCAGCAGATTCCAGTGCTTTTCCCCCAGTTCGGCGAGCATGGAGGCGCGGATGGCGCGAGCCACGTGGCGTCCCATGGTGGACTGCAACTGGGCCACACCGATCTTTTTGCCGGCGACGGTCGAGATCAGGTCCAGTGCCTTGTCGGTGTGCTTGCGGGTGAGCGGATCTCCCGAGGCGTAGCCGACCAGGATCTGGGCCAGCGGCCCGACCTGCATGGGACGGCCCTGGAAGCGCGGAGCCTTGACCCACGAGTACTTGCCTTCGGCCTGCCAATCGGTGAAGTTTGGATCGGTTTCGCCCTTCCACGGATGGAGCGCCTCGTCGTTCTTGTAATAGGCGTGCTTGGCTTCTTCGGTGACGCTATCGACGAAGACCTTGTCGCGGAAGCCGTCGAAGCGGTGCACACCGGCGAGGTTGCCGTCCATGATGTAGCCGCCCGGCAGGTCGAACTTGGTGTTCTTGCTGTCGGTGGGCAGATCGGGCGAGGCAAGGTAGTTGGTGACGCCCGCGCCGTAATTGAACCAGTCGGCATACATGCCCGCGATGGCGCAGACATCGGGAAGATAGACCTGATCGACGAAGGGCTTCACTTCGTCCATCAACTTCTTCATCATCACCAGGCGGTCCATGTTGAGGGTCGCCAGGCTGTCGAGGTTGATGGCGTTGGAGACGCCGCCGACGGTGAGGTTCTGGATGTGCGGGCTCTTGGAACCAAGGATCGCAACAGCCTGCACTGACTTGCGCTGGTACTCGAGGGCCTGGACGTAGTGGGCAAAGCCCAACAGGTTGACCTCGGGGCTCAGCTTCATGGCCGGGTGCCCCCAGTATCCGTTGGTGAAGATGCCGAGCTGTCCGCTGGCGGCCACGGCCTTGACCTTGTCCTGTGCGGCCGCGAAGGTTTTCCAGGAGTTGCCGGGCCAGTCGGTCAGGCTCTCGGCCAGGGCTGCGGTCTTTTTGGGATCGGCGGCGGGGATCTTCATGATGTCAACGAAGTCCAGGGCCGACAGGTGATAGAAGTGCACGATGTGGTCGTGCAATCCGTGGTTAATAAGAATGAGGTTGCGGATGTACTGAGCGTTCAGCGGAATTTCCAGATTCAGAGCATCTTCCACCGAACGGACGCTTGCCATTGCGTGCACCGTGGTGCACACGCCGCAGAAGCGCTGGGTATAAAGCCAGGCTTCACGAGGGTCGCGGCCCTTGAGGATGTTCTCAATGCCGCGCCACATGGTGCAGGAGGACCAGGAGTTGGAGACCGATCCGTTTTCCACTTCCACGTCGACGCGGAGGTGGCCTTCAATCCTGCTGATGGGGTCAATTGTAATTCGGTTCGCCATATTAAAACCTTCCCATGGATTTCTAGGATCAGTGTTGCGCTGGTGCGTAGCCTGTCAACTTGATTCCGGGTTTCACCTGCTCTTCGTAACGCGCCATGTTGCGCCAGTCCTGGTTGGAACCTGGCAGGATCGCCAGTTTCTTCACCGCGATGAGATAGACCAACACGCCAATGGCGACAAACGAAAGCGAAACGATGAACTCGATGGCACTGGGGAAATACGTTGCGCCGTCCTTGGCATGGAACGCCAGGGTGGTCGGAGCGAAGCGGTAGATCATGCCGCCCAGGGCACACAGTGCGTGCGCCAGGAACATGGTCCCAAGCTTCTTACCCTTCTCCGTCGAAAGGACATAGGCAGCGCCGACAATCAGCGCCGTCTCGACCCAGTACAGGATGGAGTAAGAGCCATCGGTGAACAGGTGGAAAAACTTTCCGCGCACCACGATGTCGAGGAGTTGGAAAGCCGCCCACGAGTACACCACCCAGACCGTCAGCTTGTTCAGTTCCGCCAGCACCTCCGGGTCCACATCGCGCTTCCACGCGAGTTTCGCCAGCAGCAGGCAGAGCACAACGCAGTTGTATCCCAGGAATCCCGCCGCCCAAACGTAGATCAAGGGAAGGAACGGCGTCTGCCAGAGAGTATTCACGCGGTTGCCACCCAGGATCATCAGCGCACCCAGCGAAGACTGGTGCATGATGGGCAGGATGTAGGCCAGGGCGATGATGAAGGGGTATACCTTCTTCATCACTTTCTCGCAGAACTCCGCCACGCCGCGCCATTTGGGGAACTCATAAATGATGTACTCAAACACCGGCGGCAGGTTTTCCAGAAACAGCGGCACCGTCGCATACAGCATGATGCAAACCGCAATCTCCAGTAGCGGAGAGTGCAGGTTCCAGGTGAAAGGCCATGCCACCCAGTAGAAGTTCCAGGGACGGCCCACATCGACGCCAAGCGCGAAGAGGCCGGTCCAGTATGCGAGCAGGCTGGTAAGCAGCGCAACGCGCATCACCGAATGCAGCTTTTCGTTGTTAAAGACCCAGGCGGCGATGCCCACGGCGAAACCGCCGGAGCCAAGACCGGTCAGGACCATCACGTTAAAGGTTTTCCAAAGGCCCCAGGCAAAGGGGTCGGACATGCCGGAAATGTTTCCGCCGAGACCGACGACTTCGCGGATTGCGATCAGCCCAAGGCCGACCGCGATCAGGCCCAGCAAGGCCCAGAATCCGCGGGTGATCACGGGGACACCGTAGACAGGAACGCTTCTCTCCCACCGTGTCATAGTTGTGGCCTCAATCCGGTCTTCTTCTGATCCTCGACCAGGTGATGATCGTGCTCTTTGAAGTTCTTATTGGCAAAGAAGACCATGCCCGCAAAGATTGCCAGCGGCAGGGCCATCCACTTGTACACCATGTGCGGATACTTCAAGCCGGAAGGAATCGAGTTGTCACCAACATCAGGCAGGCCAATGTTGGCGAAGCTTACCCGTGACAGGTACAGAACCTGGGTTCCACCCGCGTCGTGCTCGCCGTACACCCTGTTCTCGAAATATTTTCCAGGGCTGGCGGCAATGCGGCGCTTGGCTTCCTTCAACAGATCTTCGCGCTTGCCGTAGATCACCGCCTGGGTGGGGCAGACCTCGGTACAGCCGGGCTGCTTGGCGCCTTTGGCAATGTGCTCGCGGCAGAGCTCGCACTTGACGATCTTCGGGTTGAAGCCATCCCACTGGAACTGCGGGATGTGGAAGGGACAGGAGATTTCGCAGTAGCGGCAGCCGACGCACTTTGCGCCATACCACCACACCACGCCCGTCTCCTTATCCTTGCGCAGGCCGCCAAACATGCAGGCATTCATGCAGCCAGGATCGACGCAATGCATGCATTGCTGCTTGAAGTAAGAGTGATCCGAACCATCCGCTGTGCGGTACAGCTTGATGATGTTCTTGGTCATGTAGTTGAGCGTGGGAGGAGCCTGGTGGAGTCCGTCGATGCGGGTGTCGGGCTTCAGGTCATTGGCCTGGGAACACGCCACCATGCACGACTTGCATCCAACGCACCGGGTCGCATCGTAGAGCAGACCCAGCGCGCCTTCCGGTGCTCGTTTCTCCTCCTCGGCGTGGGCGACCCCCGGGAACGCAGTGGACACGCAACCTGCCGCAAGAACCGGCAGAGTGCCCTTGGCGAGATTTTTGAATGCCTCGCGGCGTGTCATATCCATGGCTACTTCCCTCCGACAGGCGTCGACGTCGGCTTGGCCTCTGCGGCGATGGTTTCTTCGCTGCTGGCCAACTTTTGCGAGGCTGCCCAGGTCGCACCACCAATCGCACCGGCCGCAATGCCGACCAGACCAGCGGCGGCGGCGCCAAACTTGCCAACCGAGCTGGAGATGGGAGCATACGTATCCGGCGGAGTGAAGGTGTGCGGGTCCACCGTGGTAAAGGCGGGAATGCGGAAGCCCACCTTCTGCTCGGTGCAGCCAAAGCAGGGCGCGCCGGTACCGATCGGCCAGGCATCCACCACTTCATTAAAGTGGCGGGTGGAGCAGCCGGCATGGGTAACCGGACCCTTGCAGCCGAGTTTGAAGAGGCAGTACCCTTCGCGATGGCCGGCATCTCCAAAGTTGCCTGCAAAGCGTCCGGCATCGAAGTGGGCGCGGCGCGGGCAGTGGTCGTGGATGACGCGGTCATAGGCGAATTTGGGGCGCTTGAGATCGTCGGTGGCGGGCAGTTTGCCCATCACGGCGTACTCCAGCACGACGCCCAAAAGGGTGTAGGGATTCGGCGGGCAGCCCGGCAGATTGACGATCGGAACTCCGGAGATGATCTGATCCACGCCGGTGGAGCCGGTGGGATTGGGATCGGCCGAAGGAACTCCGCCCCAGGAGGCGCAGGAACCCATGGCAATGATTGCCGCAGCCTTGGAGGAGACTTCACGCAGCACATCCATCGCCGGACGGCCGCCCATCATCATAAAAGTACCCTGATCTTTGGTCGGGATGGCGCCTTCGACGACCAGCACGAACTTGCCGGCGTTATCGTTGACCGCCGACTTGAGGGCGTCTTCGGCCTGGTGCCCGCAGGCAACCATCAGGGTTTCGTGATAATCGAGGGAAATGACGTTGATGATGAGGTCGGCAACGTCGGGCTTGGAGGTGCGGAGCAAAGTCTCGGAGCACCCGGTGCAGTCTTGGAAGTGAAGCCATACGACCGAGGGTTTCTTGGCCTTGGCGACTTTCTTGGCGATCTGTGCCGGAGTGGCCTTGTCGGTGAGGGCAAGTCCCATGGGCGCGGTTGCTACGAGGGTCGTACAGAGCTGCAAGAAATCTCGACGCGAGTAGCCCGCATTTTTCAAACTCTGGGCTATTGTTTCCTTTTCGAAAGAATCATTGGCCATGTCATATCCTATGCGGCGACATTTGGGTGCAAATCATTCCATGCGCTTCAGCTACGACTAATATGAAATCCAATACAGCCAGATCCAGCCCGGCGGAATACACGACACAGATTGCTTTTCGGTGATGTGAATTCGTGCACAGTTATCGGTCATTGCGCCGCAGGGGGCAGTGATGGCGGTCACCTGCAAGCGTACGGACGGGCGAGGTGTCTGTGACGGCCGTGCGGATGGATTGTGACAAATGGGCAGGGCCTATGGTCACCGTGTCTGCTTGGAGGCCGCGGCGGGTCGCCGGGTGCGGACCATTTGCAGTCCTGCCGCCAGCATTTACAATCCTTCATCATGCGCCTCATCGTCCGCTCTTCCGCCATCCACGCCGCCGGCGTCTTTACCCTGGAACCCATTCCGGAAGGAACTCTGGTTGTGGAGTACACCGGCACCCGCATGAAACATGACGATGCCGACAATCTCTACAACGAGCGGCCTTATACCTACCTGTTCGGTGTGGGCGACGGAACCTATGTAGTGGACGGCTACGGCATGGCGATGTATCTGAACCACTCCTGCGCACCCAACTGCGAGACCGAAGAGGACGAGGACGAGCACGTCTGGATTCGGGCCATTCGCGACATTGAGGCGGGCGAGGAACTAGTCTACGACTACTACCTCTACGACGGCGAAGGCGAGGCACCCTGCACCTGCGGAGCCAGGCAATGCCGGGGGACGATGTATTCCCCGGCGGAGTTAAAGAAGAGGAAGCGGGCGGCCAGTAAGCGGGCCAACGGCAAGGCCGCAAAGAAGAGCGCCGCCGCGAAGAAATAAACAGTCCAACAAAAATGCACACCTCTCCATGCTGCGGAGGAGGTGTGCATGAGGCCCAGGCCCGGCTGCCGGCTTACTTGGCGGGGGGCTTTTCCTTTTTGCGGGCGGCCCAGCGGGCGCGTGCCGCCTCGGACATCTTCTTGCGAGCCGCAGCGGAGATCTTGCGCTTCGGTTTTGCGGTGACGGCCTTTTTGCCGGTCTTAGCTGCCCTCACCGGTGCGTTATCGAGGCTACCCAGAGCGGAAAGCGCTTCGTCCACGCGTGCCAATTCTTTACAAAGCCGGATATGCTCCTGCTTCAACTGACTTACTGCCGCACTGATTGCTTGATTTGCCATGCATGAAGTGTAACAAGATTTAACCTGAAAGGAGTTATTTTTCATCCGGGAAGAGTTGCCGGATTCTAAGCGGGCAACCGGACCAGAATGGGTGGAGGTAAGTCGCTCGGTAAGCTGCAGGCCGGCTCGTATGATCCTCTTGCTAACCCAAGCCTGCAAGTTGGGGATGCTTGAGGCGTAATAGAGAAAGCGCGGCCAGCGTGTGTGAGTCGGCGACCTCTCCGTCTTCCACCATGCGATGAAACTGGGGCCAGGTAAAACAGCCGCGCACGATGTCCTGCTCCTCGTGCTCCGGTTGCGCGTCAAGCTGGGTAAGTCCGGTGGCAACGAAGACGTGCATGGGCTGGGTGAGGAAGCCATAGGCGATGTAGATGCGTGCCAGAAATTCGAGGTTCGCGGCCTCCAGGCCGGTCTCCTCGCGCAGTTCGCCGCGGGCCAGTTCCTCGATGGTGTAATTGGCGGCCTGCTCCCAGGTTCCCTGGGGAAACTCCCAGTAGCGGCCTCCGACCGGGTACTTGAATTGCTGGACCATGTGTACCCTGCCCGGCTCGATGGGGATCACCATGGCGGCATCGGGCTTTTCCACCACGCCGAAGATCCCCTCGGAGCCATCCTGGCGGCGGATCTGGTCCTCCCGCACGGTCATCCAGCGGTTCTGATACACGATGCGCGAGCGCAGGGTCTGCATTGGGACTCCCTTTGGTGTTGGATCCGGGCGCTGACACCCGGCTATGCGGCGGGTACGGGCCAAAAGACGGCCCTCCGGCCGCTGGCGCACGGGTATAATCAGATTTTCCCATGAGCTATACCGTTCTGGCGCGCAAATACCGTCCCCAAAAGTTCTCCGATGTGATCGGACAGGATCACGTGGTGCGCACGTTGAAGAATGCGCTGGAGCAGCAGCGCATTGCCCACGGCTACATCTTCAGCGGACACCGCGGGATTGGCAAGACTACCATCGCCCGCATCCTGGCAATGGCGCTGAATTGCCGGTCGAGCGACCGTCCGGTGGCCGAGCCGTGCGGAGTGTGCGACTCCTGCCGCGAGATTCGCGAGGGCTCGGTGGGAGCGATGGACGTGATCGAAATCGACGCGGCGACCAATCGCGGCATCGAAGAGGTGCGCGGCATTATTGCCACGGCGACGGCCGAACCGGCGCGCGACCGCTATCGCATCTTCATCCTCGACGAAGCGCACCAGGTGACTGATGCCGCCTTCAACGCGCTGCTGAAGACCTTGGAAGAGCCGCCCCCGTGGGTGGTCTTCATGATGGCCACCACGCAGCCCGAAGATATTCCGCAGACCATCCGCTCGCGCTGCCAGCACTTCAGCTTTCACGCCGTCCGCTTCGACGAGATCGTCAATCATCTGCGCGAAATCAGCCGGACCGAGGGGCTAACGGTGGACGAGGACGCGCTGGCCCTGCTGGCCGAGGCCGGCGACGGCTCCATGCGCGACGCGCTCAGCATCATGGACCAGGCCATCTCCTGCTGCGGCACCACGGTGACCGCCGAGGTGGTGCGCGGACTGGTGGGCAACGTCTCCACCGAGGTGCTGGAGCGGGTAATGAAGGCGGTGCATGAAAATTCGAGCGACGAAGTGCTGCGGATCGTCGACAAGCTGATGGTCGAGGGCCAGAGCGCGACCCATTTTGCCAAGCAGACGGTTAGCTTTCTGCGCAATGCGCTGGTGGCGAAGGTGGCCGGAAGCGAGAGCACGATTCTGCAGGTGAGCGCCGACGAACGGCGGCGCGTGGCCGGAGTTGCGGCGCAGTTCGGCGAAGAAGAGCTGACGCGCTTTTTGCAGATCATGCTGCGCACCCACGGCGATGTGAGCTACAAGCAGGAGCAGCGCTTCCATCTCGAACTGGGATTGCTGAAAATGGTGCACGCCCAGCGCCTGCTTCCGCTGGAGCAACTGCTGAGCAGCGTTAGCCTGACGGAGGCTGACAGCGCGGCGCCGGGAACTGCACAGCGGCCGGCACCGACGGCAGCGGGACAGAGACCGGCAGCGCCGCGTCCGGCAGCGGCAGCGCCTCCGGCGTTCGCCTCGCGCCCTGCGGGTGTGCCGCCGATGGGCGGAGGCAGTTCGCCCTTCGGATCCCCAGCCGCGAAGCCTTCGCCGCTGGAAGCCGATAAAGCACGCAAGGGGCGCGAGGAGATGTCGTCGCAGACGTCAACCCCGCCCGCTGCGATTTCGCCCGGTATGCCGATGGCCTTGGGCGGCCAGCCGCTTCCGCAGCCATTTGGCGCACGGAACCCGGGGGCTATGCCTCCCGTGACGGCAGCAGGCAACCTTGCCGGCAATATGCCCTTCGACAACGGCAGCGCGCTGGCGGTTGCCCCTGCGGCGGAGATTGCGAGCACACCTCTGGACGTAGACGCGATCCGGGAGGCGGTGCTGCAGGCGATGGAGAGCGGCGGCTCGCAGATGCTGGTGCATGCGCTGGAAGAAGGCGAGTGGTCCGGCGAGGGCAATCTGGTTTCCGTGCAGGTCAGCATGTCGGAGGCGATGATCGGCGTGAGCTACACGCGCGAACAGGAGAAGCTCTCCAATCAGGCAGCCAGCCAGGCGGCGGGACGCGCGGTCAAGGTCCGGCTGGTGGGCGGAAGCACCCCATCCGCGGAGACAAAGCCGCGGGCGGCCAGTCCACAACGCGCGGCGGCGAGCGGAAGTTTGAAGACACGAGCGGCGGAAGAGCCGGTGGTAAAGCGCATGATGGAAAAGTTCGGAGCAGAGATCCGCATGGTAATGGACCGCTCGGAGAGGTGAGCAGGATGGACATGAAGCAGGTGCAGGACATGATGGCGCGCGCACAGGAGATGCAGGAAAAGATGCAGATCAAGATGCGCGAGACGCAGGTCGAGGCTTCGGCCGGCGGCGGCGCCGTGGTGGTGCGCATGAACGGCGAGAAGCAGGTCATTTCGGTGAAGATCGAAAAGGAAGCCGCCGCCGACGTGGAGATGCTGCAGGATCTGGTGACGGCGGCCGTGAACGAAGCCGCGCGCAAGGTGGACGCTACCATGCAATCGCAATTGGGCGGGATGCTGGGCGGAATGGGCCTGCCCCCAGGTCTGTTCTAAGTTGGGAGACATTTCTGGATTGGAGATGAATCGCGAGAGCAAACAGCGAAGCCGGCTGCGGCAGGTTGTGGCGGCAATCTTCCTGTGTGGCATCCTCTGCGGCCCGGCTGGGCTCGCCCATGCACAGGAGCAGCCCGCTGACGAGGAATACCGCGTCTACGAGGCGGCGCTGAGCCTTATTGATTCGAGTCCCAAGGCAGATTTGCATGTTGCCATTTACGATCGCACGCTCAACGGCAGCTGCGATGGAAACAGCAACAATCCTGTCTTGGCCAAGGGCTGTACATTTCTCTGGGTGAAACCGGATACCTCCGACGATGTGGAAGCAAAAGCTGCGCGCACGCTTTCATGGCCTGGAGAAATCGACTTGGAAGCATTTCAAGGCGAGCAACGCCGCCAGCATTACGCTGCACGATCCCCTTTCGACTCCCTGGAAACACCGCTTTATGGAAGCGAGCACGCCGGCAGACGGCTCGAAGGAGTGGGACTCTCCGGACATGACGATCTTTCTGTCGAGGGTGGGATTCAATTCCAAGAAGACCGAGGCAATCGTGTACGTTCTGGTGTTTTCCTACCTGGGCCGGACCGCGACCACGGGCGATTATCTCCGCTTCCGCCTCGGGCCGGACAAGGCATGGACACTGGCCGGGCGGGTGAGCTACCTGATCCGCAACGATGACGCATTTGCTTCCCTGCAACCGGGAGCAAAGCGCGTGCGGAACGAAGTAGAGTGGCGGCCTGTCAGCCTGCGAAACGTGCCCGGGCAGAACATTGCGGAGTGGAAGTAGGGTATGTCCAAGTTTGCCGAGCCGATGTCGCGGCTGATCGACGAGTTGAAGAAGCTGCCGGGAGTGGGCAGCAAAAGCGCACAGCGCTACGCCTTCCACATCCTGCGCGGCACGGACGAAGATGCCGAGGCGCTGGCCGGAGCCATCCGCGAGATCAAGGCGGCGCTGCGGCTGTGCTCGGTGTGCAACAACATTACCGACGTGGACCCCTGTGATTACTGCTCCAGCCCGTCGCGCAACCAGCGGCTGGTGTGCGTGGTGGAGGAGCCGACCAACATTGCCGCTCTGGAAAAAGGACACGGCTACCACGGCGTCTATCACGTGCTGCACGGAACGCTGTCGCCAATCCACGGAGTTGGACCGGAGCACCTGCGCATCAGCAATCTTCTGGTGCGGGCGGAGAGTGGCGGGGTCGACGAGGTGATTCTGGCGACCAATCCCACCGTGGAAGGCGAGGCGACGGCCGTGTTTCTGGCCCGTCAGCTGAAGCCGAGCGGAGTGCGGGTGACGCGGATCGCCACCGGCATTCCGGCCGGCAGCGACATCGAATACGCCGATGAGGTCACGCTGCAGAGGGCGATCGAGGGCCGGCGCGAGATGTAAGAGCAGGCCCGCTGTCCCACATCTGCCTTCTTTACTGTCGAGGGTGGCCCATATCTGCCTTCCTGTGGCAGATGTGGGTGTTCACATTACCGGGAATTTCACCCACTTTGGATCATGCTCCGCGCGGCTTGCCATAGTGACCAGCTGAAAATCCGTTCAAATCGTCCGAGAGCGCGATTCCTGCCTCCCACATCTGGCCGAAAGAGGCCAGATATGGGGCACCAAACAGTTATTGCCTATGCGGAGTCTTATTGCCGAAGCTTGGCGAGCAGGTCCTGGGGATGGACGGGCTTGGCCAGGATTTCAAACTCATGGCCGCGCGCACGGGCATTTTCCAGCAGATCGGCTGTGGCGGCCTGACCGGAGAAGAGCAGAATCTTGCAAGTGGGCAGGATCTCGCGGATATGAATGGCGGCCTCGATGCCGTTCATATCCGGCATGATGACGTCACTGATGATGAGGTCGGGCTTTTCGGTGCGGGCCAACTCGACCGCCTGGGTTCCGGTGTAGACGGCGGAGGCATTGAAGCCGGCCCGGTTCAAAATGGTCGCCAGCGTGTCGGCAATCACACGCTCATCGTCCACTACAATCACGCGAAGTTTCGCTTTGCTTTCCGTCATGGAGCCTCTTGGGTACGGGAACCGGGCTTGCAAGCCTGATGCACATAATTATAAAAGCAGCCGCGCTCTCCGGAAGTCAAATCTCACATTGTTCAAGAATAGTAACCGGTTGCGGAAACGAATTGCCAACCACCTCCGGGCAGGCGCTGTCGTATGATCAGCGGTATGGACGAGAAAACTTTCCAACAAAACGCGGAAGCGGCGATGGAGCGGCTGACTCGCGCTCTTTACGCGGTAGAGGAAGCGGCGGGCTTTGAGGTGGAAGAGCGCGGCGGCGCCCTGCAGCTAGACTTCGAGGAGCCGCCGGGAACCTTCGTCATTTCGCCGAATTCGTCGGCGCGGCAGATCTGGATTTCAGCGCTGACCACCAGCTTCAAGCTGGATTGGAGCGAGGCCTTTGCCGACTTTGTGCTGGGTGCGAGCGGAGAGCCGCTGCTTCCACTGGTGGCCCGCCTGATCACCGAACAGACCGGCAACGCCGTGGTGCTGCAGTAGGGGCTCGCCAAAGCGGTTTCTGGTTTGCGGTGTCCTGCCTTCCCAGGTTAGCACCGCAAAAAACGCGGCGCGGAACCTGGGCACCCGACGTTCTACTCGGCGTTGCGCAGGGGCACCGAAGACGAAGCTGCCTCGGCGGCGGACTTTTTTCCGCTGCCGGGGACGAAGGGCGCAAGGGTGGCTTTGCCCAGCTTGCGCTGCAGGTCCTCGGCGATCTGCCGCCCGTGGTAACGCCCGTTCTCGATAAAAATCTCGTTGGTATTCATGCCGGCGATGATGACGCCCGCCAGATAGATTCCCGCCACGTTGCTCTCCAGGGTATTGCGTGTCCACCACCGGCTTGGACGAGGGCTGGCGCGAGAGTTCCACGCCGAGCGCGCGCAGGAAGGGAAAGTCGGGATGATAGCCGGTCATGGCGAGGACGAAGTCGTTCTTCAGCCGCTGCTCGCCGCGCGGCGTGTCCAGCAGAATTGCGTCCGGAGTGATTTCGCGGATGGTGGTGTTGAAGAAGGCGGCAATCTCCTGGTTCTTGATCCGGTTCTCGATGTCGGGCTTGATCCAATACTTGACGTTGGGCGCGATGGCCGCGCCGCGATGCACCAGGGTGACGCGCGCCCCGTGGCGCCACAGCTCCAAGGCGGCGATGGCCGCCGAATTTCTGGCCCCGACCACCACCACATCCGAGTTGTTATAGGGATGCGGCTCGCGGTAGTAGTGCGACACCTTGGGCAGATCTTCGCCGGGGACATCGAGACGGTTGGGCAGATCGTAGTATCCGGTGGCGACCACCAGTTTGCGCGCGAGGAACTCGGCAGGACGGGAGAGCGGGCCGGTGCAGTGCACCAGGAACGCGCCGTCGGCGCCCTCGATGCGGTTGACCGTGTGATATTGGCGAACGTCGAGGCGGTAGAACTCCGAGACCTTGCGGTAGTACTCCAAGCGCCTCCAGGCGGTTGGGCTTCTGCTGCGCGGTGACGAAGGGGATGTCGCCGATCTCCAGCAGCTCCGGAGTGGTGAAGAAGGTCATGTTGGTGGGGTAGTTGTAGAGCGAGTTGCACAGGCATCCCTTGTCCACGGCAACCGCGGAGTAGCCCGCGCGCCGGGCCTCGATGGCACAGGCCAGGCCGGTGGGACCGGCTCCGATAATGAGTACGTCGAATTGCTCCATGCGTTCTCCCGCAAAATATAAATGTTACAACGAACCGGCGCGCTTGGGAGCATCGGGAGCGATGATCCCGGAAGGAGTTTGCGGTAAGCTGGGGAGTGCGCGTTGGGGCCGCTCACCCCCGTATTCAATCCATGCAGGAACTCAAGCTGGCAATTTTCGATGTGGCGGGAACCGTGATCGAAGACCACGGCGAGGTGGTGTCGTCGCTGGTGGACGCGCTGGCGGCGCATGGCATGGGCGTGGAGAGCGAGGAACTGGCCGAGTTCAAGGGCGGAGCCAAGCGCGAGGTGATCCGCTTCTTCGGCTGGCGCAAGCGCAACGAGCCGCTCTCCGACGCGGCGGTGGAGGCGGTTTACGGCGACTTTCTGCGGCTGGTGAACGAACGCTACGAAGAGCAACTGGCTCCGATCGCGGGCGCCGAGGAGGTCTTCGAATCCCTGCGCAAGCGCGGGATGCAGCTGGCGCTGACCTCAGGCTTTGGCCAGGCCGACGGTGGAACTGGTGGTGCGGCGGCTGGGCTGGCAGGAGTGGTTCTCCGCCATGATCTCCAGCGACGAGGTCGCGGTGGGCCGCCCCGCGCCGTACCTGATCTTCCACGCCATGGAGCGCTGCCGCTGCCGCTCCGTGCGCGAGGTGGTGAACGTTGGCGACACCCCGCTGGATCTGCAATCCGCGGCAAACGCTGGAGTTGGGCTGAATGTAGGAGTGCTGAGCGGCCAATTCCGCCGCGAACGGCTGCTGAGCGAGCCGCAGGACGCGCTGCTGGCCTCGGTGGCCGACCTGCCTACCCTGCTGGACCGGCGGGAATAGCCCTGGCCAAGCGGACCGTCCAGTTTTCGGGTTCCATTTTCGGACCGGATTCCCAAAGTAACCTTACAGTAGGTAAGCAGAGTCGGTAAGTATGAGCGATTTACCTCATATCCATGCCTGTACAGGCGATGTACAAAGGTAACGTCCCCCCGGAAAGCAAGGACGACTACCCTATATGTTGAGTCTCAAAAAGCCGGTCAAGCAGTACTACAGCGAGCACGAAGCCGCACACACATTGTGTATTTCTTTGGAAGCTCTTTACGAACTCCTCGACGAGCACCTGTTTACGCCGGAGCATCCGCGCCCCGACGAATTGGAGTTCACCCATGCCGAGTTGCTTTTGCTTTCCGTGTGGGCCAAGCCCGAACGGGGTCACAACGTGGTGGCGATGCAACGCAGAGACTAGGCGCTCGAGGGTCGCCGGCGGTCTGCGGCGGTAGTCTCCTGCTCCACTCCGTGCCGAGGCCGCCAGTGCCCAGTCCGGGGCGGCTTCCAGAGGCTATTCTGTGTTAGGCTACCTATGTGTGGGCGCGTAGCTCAGTTGGTAGAGCAACGCCCTTTTAAGGCGTGGGTCCTGGGTTCGAGTCCCAGCGCGCTCACCATGATTCTAAAGAACTTACGCCAAATCAAAGAAGCACTTTTCAGACACCCCAAAACACCCAGCCAAGAGAAAAGCCCGTCGTCCAGTTGCTGACGACGGCTTTCCTTGCCTTCAGCCTCGACGACAACTTCTTCGGCCGGCCATTTTGACCACCTTTGATGGGCCTTTGATGGGCCTTCTTCTGCTCGTCCAAGGCTTCTTAGATGTAAGGCTCTAAGGTGATTCTCGGCATGGTGTGACGAAGTTGCAATTGCGCTGACGAAGCTGTGATTCGCTCGTGAACAGCACACTTCCCCTTCCCTGTTCTCGTAATAAAAGAGAAAGCCCTGCCAACACGGACCGGAACTCCGCCATCCTACGCGAGGTACTTGGATCGGCGACGGGAGCAGCTCTCGTCGAGTACGGTGCGATGCACGTTCGCTCAAAGTTCAGTCATTCACTCCTGGCTTGCTTCCTCATCTCGGGAAGCTGGGTGGTGCCGCGCTGCATGGGGCAGTGTTCCGGAATCGCCAGCACGGCTGCCGCTGCGGCGGATTGTGCTGCCCGCGCTCTTCCCGTGGATCGTGTGGCCAAGATCGATCCCAGCCGTCCCTACACGCTGGCCGAGCTTATCGATATGGCTGAGCAGAACAACCCCCACACCCGCATCTTGTGGGAACAGGCCAAGCAACGGGCGGACGCGCTGGGCATCGAGAAGAGCGCCTACTACCCTGTTCTAGCCGGCATAGCCGCATTCGGCGATGCGCGATTGGTTGTCCCTTTCCCCAAACCTCTCTCACCGCGTGGATACATCATGATCGAGACTCCATTCGCGCAACCCGAGATCACACTGCAATACCTGATCTTTGACTTCGGCAAGCGCGAAGGCAAGGTGGACGAGGCAGCCGCCCAAAAGCTGGCCGCGGGCGCCAACTTTATTGCCGCGAATCAGCAGGTCGCGTTTCAAGTGGCCAGCTCTTACTACGGGCTGCTTACCGCCCAGGAGCGCCTGGAGGCGGCAACGGAGACACTCAAGACGGCGCAGACAACGCAAGATGCTGCGGAAGATCGCCTGAACAACGGGCGAGCCACGCGGCCCGACGTGCTCAATGCGCGGGCGGAAACGGCCCAGTCTGCGTTTGATTTCGAATCGGCCGATGGTGACGAAAAGATTGCCCGCGTCAAGCTGACGGAAGCGCTCGGCGCCGATCCCTCTCCCAATATCTTGATTGCCGGACAACAAAACACACCATTACCCCAAACGCTGACTCTGGCGATCGACGCCCTCATCGACCGCGCCATGGCGAACCGGCCGGATTTGCAGGCGAAGGCGGCGGAGATTCGTGCGGCAGACGACGCGATCCGCCAAGCCAAGGCGGCGTACAAACCTAAGATCGGGCTTATGGGGTCTGCCGCGCAAACCAGCGTGTGGCCTTCGGCGGACTTTGGCGCGGTCGGCTCCGCCAGCGAGCCGACCTGGTCCGCCGTGCTCGGCATCGAATGGCGTATTTGGGACGGCGGCGCGAGAAAGAACGAGTTGGCGATGGCCCAGTCCAAACGGCGAGAGGCTCAGGACTCGATGACCGAGCTGCGGGATCAAGCCACGCGCGAAGTATGGACCGCCTATATTTCCTTCCGAACCGCGGTAAGGAAAGAGCAGGCCGCAGAGGCGTTGCTGGAATCCGCGAACACCTCGTATTCGGCCTCGTTGGACGCGTATCAGAACGGCGTCAAGAACCTCGTCGACGTGCTTGCGGCGGAGAAGCAACTGGCGCAGGCACGGTTCTCCAGCGTTGCAGCCCGTTCACAACTTTTTCTGGAGGCAGTCAACCTGGAGTTCGTAACCGGCAACCTACTGCGCAACCAGCCTCCGGCGGCCGCGCCGCAAAGCGGGGGGGGCCACCCATGAGGACTGCCCCGAGAAGTCTCGCCTACGCCGCGGCCGCGTGCCTGCCCTTGGCTGGGTGCAGACACGCGCCCGAAGTCAACATCATCGGATCGTTTCTTCCTGCCTGGATGATCTGCCTGACGGCGGGTGTGATTCTGGCATTCGTGGTCCGCTCCTTGCTGGTCCGCTATCGCATCGAAGCGGAAGTCGGCCCGCTCGCACTTATTTATCCGTGCGTGGTTGTTTTGTTTACGTGCTTGCTGTGGCTGATTTTTTTCCGCTGAGGACAAGCCTATGGAGCCGGTTTCTGAAAATCTCGAACGCAAGCGCTGGGGCCGGGGAATCGGCATCGTCGTGATCGCAGCTTCCGTGCTGTGCCTGTTGCTCGTCATTCTGGAAACAGAGCGCAACCCTCGCACCGATGACGCGAGCGTACGGGCCAACCTCATCGAGATTGCTCCGGAGGTCAGCGGACGCCTGGTGGAACTCCCGGTGAAAGACAATGCCTTCGTGAAGAAAGGCGACCTGCTCTTCGTCATCGATCCGCGCCCGTACGAATACGCGCTGCAACAGGCGCTATCCGACCAGGCAACGCTGGAGCAGCAAATCATTGACGAGAGACGCAGGATCGCGGCCCAACAACACGCCGCAAACGCGGCGCTAGCCGGTCTCCATATTTCAAGGACGGGCATCAAGACCGCGGTCAGCAGCGTGGACCTGGCCAAGGCCAGTGTTTCCAGGGCACAAGCTGCAGCCAATGCCGCCGAGGCGCAGCTCAAGTTCGCCACCAACGATCTGCACCGCATTGAGCCCCTGCTCAAGAAGCAATACGTCACCGTGGAACAAGTGGATCAGGCGAACACGACGGAGCGCGTTGCCCAGGGAAATTACGATGCGGCCCAAGCCGCCCTCGCCGAGGCCCAGGCGCAATACACGGAGGCCGTCCTGCGGCAGGAGCAGGCAGGTTCGGCGGAATCAGAATCCGCGGCCAAGCTGGGGCAAGCTACCTATGCCGTCGACAGGATCGAAACCCTCATGGCTACGCGAGCCGGCAAAGCCGCCAGGGTCGACAGCGCACGGCTCGATCTGGAACACTGCCGCGTCCTCTCGCCTTTCGACGCCTATGTGACCAACATGAACATCTCCGTAGGCGCCTATGCTCACCCCGGCAGCCCGCTGTTCACCTTGATCGATACTCGCACCTGGTGGGTGGTCGCCAACTACCGCGAGTCGAAGCTCAAGCGCATCCGTCCCGGCATGCACGTCGATGTCTATTTGATGAGTCACCCCGACCGCAGGTTCAACGGCGTGGTGGAGAGCATCGGCTACGGGGTCTTTCCGGAAGATGGAGCCGTAGCGAACGGCCTGCCAAATATTGAACGCACCTTGAACTGGGTCCATCTCTCGACAAGATTCCCGGTGCGCGTTCGTGTGCAGGACCCCGATCCCTTACTCTTCCGGCTCGGAGAGACGTCGGTCACGATCGTGAGATAACGGAATGGACAAACCATCCATCGGTACGCTGCCGCCGTTCGCGATGCCATCCCCGGCAATCTCACTCGCTTCAGAGGCGCGAAGAATCTGGCGGGACCTGCAGCCAACCCCTGGGCGTTTGAACGCTACGCTGCGCATTGTGCTTGCCACCATTCTGACCTTGCTGGCCCTGCTTATTTTGCAGGTTCCCTTTGCCTCGTTGGCTCTGTACTTTGTCTTCCTGATCGAGCGGGAGAGTCCTGCCGTCTCCCTGCGCACCACCTTCGCCATGGTTCCCTTGATCGTCGCCGTCGCAATCGAACTGGGAGTCGTGATCTTGACCGACAACGACCCAATGGCGCGTGTGCTGAGCGTTGCCGCGATGAGTTTTCTCGGGGGCTTGCTCGCCGCTGGGACCACGGTTCCGATGCTCGGCGCCATTTTGGGTTTGGTCTACGCCATCCTGATTGCGGCTTGGGAGTTCCACGCGCCCGCCACACAAGTTGGTAAACAATTCGCTCTGGATCATCAGCGCCATCGGCATACCGGCTCTGTGCTCTGTCGCCGTAGAGTACATTTTTGGCTCGCGGCGCCCCGCGGACTTACTCCAAGAGGAAAGTACGCTGCGGTGGGAAGCATTGATCTCGATGTTTACGCTCTTTGCGGCCCAGGCGCCCCACGAGGCTCGCGCCGAAGCCGTCTCGCGGGTTTCCGGTCTTGCCGTCGCCGGTCAGGACGGCATGCAGGGGCTCTACAACAGAATTGTGGAACGGGACATGGACACGGGCTCTTTGCCGCCTGCCGCTCGGGTGCGCATCACCATGCTCGCGCAGTTGATGGACGTCGCGGCAGCCCTCGGCTCCGCACCCTACGCCGATAATCCGGAGAGCCTCCAACGCTACGCAAGGATTGCCGAACAGGCCCGCGCGGTAAGCGAGCACTCGCCCGTTGCAACCAGCCCGGCTCTGGAATATAGAACCGGCCCGAATCTCACACTGCTTGACCGCGTTGAGGGAATCCTGCACGCGATTCGATCCATGCCGGCCGGCGTTACCGCCAAGGATCAACATCTCGTCGCGCTCCCCTCGAACAAAGTGCCGCTGCTCGTCCCCGGCGCGCTGACGGAGCGGGCGAGCGTAGCCTTCGGACTCAAGATCAGTTTTTGCGCGACACTTTGCTACATCCTCTACCACGTGATCGACTATCCGGGCATATCCACTAGCGTGACGACGGTATTCATCACGGGATTGAGCACGACCGGCGCCATCAAGCAGAAGTTCGTCTATCGCCTTCTTGGTTCCGCCATCGGAGGCCTGATCTTCGGGCTGGGAGCGACGGCGTTCCTGTTTCCTCACATGGATTCGATTACCTCGCTCGTGGTTCTCGTCGCAATCATCGCCTTTATCGCGGCGTGGTGTTCGCTGGGGCGGCAATTCGGCTATGTCGGCTTGCAGATTGCCTACGCGTTCTTCATCGTGGCGTTCGAGGGATTCTCCGCTCCCACGGAGTTGGCCCCGCCCCGCGACCGCCTCATCGGCATTCTGCTCGCGCTGGTCGTCATGTGGTTTGTCTTCGACCAGATCTGGCCGGTACGCACCGTCACTGCGATGCGCCGTTCGCTCGCTGTGATCCTGCGCAGCGGAGCCAAGCTCTTTCGGTTGCCTGAAACCGCCAAGCAGCACGCAGTTTTGTCCAAGGAAATCCATGCGCTGCGCGACCAGGTCGGCAAGACGGTTGCCACGATTCGCACCATGAACGGTGCCGTCGACTATGAGTTCGGTGCGGATCGCGAACTGCATCTCCATTCCAGCGGAGCCATTTTGCGCGCCGCACTCACCGCCGCCGCCCTCTTCTGGAATCAGGTGGTATTTCTGCAGAGCAAGCGCGAGCGCGAACTGCTGGATGATCCGCGTCTGGTCGAGATGCGGAACAGGTTCGCGACGATCATGGAAGTGATGGCGGATGCGGTGGCACAGAAGAAGGCATTCATCGCCTTCGATCCTTCCCAACTCGCAGATCCTCCGATCCTTGCGGACCCGCGTTATCGCGAATATCTGCAGAACGCACTGGCACGTTTCCGCGAGCTTCAAGATTGCGTTCAGGAGATAGGGATCGCAGTTTAGAGACGATTCGGCCGAAGAACCGCTGGACCACCAGAGGTATGTACAGGGAGGGATGTTGGTATGAGCAAAGAACTCCGCGTCATCTATCTAGCCCGACATGGCGAGACTGCCTGGAGTTTGACCGGCCAGCACACCGGACGCACCGATTTGCCACTGACGGAGCGCGGCGAACGCAATGCCCAAAGACTTCGGGAGCGGCTGAGTGGACTGACGTTTGCCAAGGTGTTTACCAGCCCCTTGCGTCGCGCCATGCGGACGTGTGAGCTGGCCGGCTTCGGAGCTGCGGCTGAAATCGATCCCGACCTGCTCGAGTGGGATTACGGTGAATATGAAGGCCGGCTCACCGACGAAATCCGTGCGGAACGCCCCGGCTGGCAGCTGTTCCGCGATGGCTGCCCGGGCGGCGAATTACCGGCACAGGTGGCCGAACGCGCTGACCGCGTGGTGAGGCGAGTAAACGCAGTCACCGGAGACGTTCTGCTTTTTTCCAGTGGGCATTTCCTCCGAATGTTGGCCGTGCGATGGATTAGGGTCGAGCCGATCGCCAGTGCCGCATCTTTCATGCTGAATACCGCCAGCTTGAGCGCACTGAGTTACGAGCACGACCTTACGCAGCCAGCGATCCGGCTGTGGAATGACGATCACCACGTCGTCGCCTGACAACTCTCCGCAGGCGACGGTGATCAAAACTTCTTAATGGCTTGCGCGCGAGGGAAACAGAGGTGACAAATGAAAGCGACACAATTGCTTCACAACCTGGGCCAGAGCCTCTGGCTCGATAACATTACACGCGATCTGTTGAACAGCGGCACGCTGCAGCGCTACGTCAACGAACTCTCGGTGACAGGGCTGACCTCGAATCCGACGATCTTCGACCACGCAATCAAGAACAGCGCTGCTTACGATGCCGCGATCAGCGAGAAACTGAGCAATCGCAAATCGGGAGAAGCACTCTTCTTCGAACTGGCGCTAGAGGACATCACCCGCGCCGCCGACCTGTTTCGCCCCGTCCACGATAAGACGGACGGCGTGGACGGTTGGGTGTCATTGGAAGTGTCGCCCCTGCTAGCCTATGACACAGCCACCACCCTTGCGGCTGCCAAGGATCTGCACGCACGGGCTGGACTTCAAAATCTCTTCATCAAAATCCCCGGCACGAAGCAAGGCCTGCCCGCCATCGAGGACGCCATCTTTGCCGGGGTTCCGATCAACGTCACCCTCCTGTTCTCCCGTGAGCAGTATCTGGCCGCCGCGGGTGCGTTCCTACGCGGCACCGAGCGGCGCATCGAGGCCGGCCTTGAGCCTGCAGTCGGCTCTGTCGCATCTGTGTTTATCAGTCGATGGGACGCCGCGGTGATGGGCAAAGTGCCCGACTCACTGCGCGACCGACTCGGCATCGCCATTGCCCAGCGCACCTACAAGGCCTACCGGGAACTGCTTGGCTCACCCCGCTACCAGCGCGTTTTCAACGCCGGCGCGCGTCCCCAAAGGCTGCTATGGGCCAGCACGGGAACCAAGGATCCCAAGGCGCCCGACGTTCTCTACATCAAGGCACTCGCCGCTCCGTTTACGGTGAACACCATGCCGGAGGCTACCTTGAAGGCTCTCGCCGACCACGGCGCATTGGAAGCGATTCTGCCGGCGGATGGCGGCAACTGCGAGGAAGTGCTGGCGGAGTTTGCCAAAGCCGGCGTCGATGTGGATGCGCTTGCCGCCCAGCTTCAGGAGGAGGGGGCGAAGTCGTTCGTTCAGTCGTGGAACGATCTGATGGCGGTGATCAATTCCAAGAGCTCTTTACTCAAGGCGGCCTAGCTGGCCCTTCCCACAAAGGAGTACGTACATGACAGCACGAGTTGCTCGACCATCTCAACGAGTCGGGCGACGAAAGAAGCAAAGGAGTAACTTATGCAACTTGGAATGATTGGGCTGGGCAGGATGGGCGCAAACATGGCGCGGCGGCTCCTCAACAGAGGCCACCAATGCGTAGTCTTCGACATGTCGCCGAAAGCGGTGAACGAGTTGGTCCGGGAGAAGGCAATCGGAAGCTCTTCCGTGCGTGATCTGGTGGCGAAGCTTGAGAAGCCGCGCGCAGTATGGTTAATGGTCCCGGCGGCAGTGGTGGACAACACAATCGCCGGCCTCCTATCCCATCTTGAAGCGGGAGACATTCTGATCGACGGCGGCAATTCCTATTACGTAGACGACATCCGGCGCGCGAAGGAGCTTGCAGCCCAGCGCATCCACTACGTGGACGTGGGAACGAGCGGTGGTGTCTGGGGTCTGGAGCGCGGCTACTGCATGATGATCGGCGGCGAGAAGGACGTGGTCATGCGCCTCGATCCAATCTTTTCGACGCTGGCCCCCGGCGCCGGTGACTTGCCGCGCACTCCGGGGCGAGAGAAGCTCGACGGCACCGCCGAACAAGGTTACCTGCACTGCGGTCCGAACGGCGCCGGCCACTTCGTCAAGATGGTGCACAACGGGATCGAGTACGGTCTTATGGCTGCGTACGCCGAGGGGTTGGGCATTCTGCGCGAAGCCAACGTGGGCAAGCAACAGCATGCGATTGACGCGGAGACAACACCGTTGCGCGACCCCGAACATTACCAATACGAACTCAATTTGCGTGACATCGCGGAGGTGTGGCGGCGCGGCAGCGTGATCGCATCGTGGTTGCTGGATTTGACCGCGGCCGGCCTGGTGAAAGATCCCGATCTCTCCCAGTTCAGCGGGCGGGTTTCGGACTCGGGCGAGGGCCGGTGGACGATCAAGGCGGCCATCGACGAGGCCGTGCCCGCGCCTGTTCTCTCCGCTGCGCTTTACCAGCGCTTCACCTCGCGCGACGAGGCGGACTATCAGGACAAGCTGCTCTCGGCGATGCGCTTCGGCTTTGGCGGACACCTGGAGAAACCAGCAGACCAGACCAAGGCTGCTTAACGGAATCTCCAGAGCGAGCCAGGCGCTTGCGAATCCAGTAACGACCGGCGGTTCACAATTGTGGACGGCACTCCCCCGTTATTGCCGGTTAGCCAATTCCGAGAATTGGCTAACCGCCTCACCGCACTTTTCAAGTGCGGAAGCAACCTTGGCCCCGCAAATCCGCTCAATACGATCAGCTATTCGGGTGAATCAGTCCTGCAAAAGGAGATTCCAGCCCTGACGTTTTTCGATTCGGAGTGTCCCATGCCTGCGAATTTCCGGCGAACGTGCCTCTTGCTCCTGGCATTTCTGCATACGCCGTTTCCGCTCGCATCCTTCGGACAGCAGACTGCGGCAAGTTCGTCCGGAATTGTCCAACTCACCCTGAAGCAAGCCGTGCAAATGGCCTTGCATCAGAATCCTCAGCGTGTCATTGCCCGGCTGCTGGTCTTTGAGAGCGATCGCAGCAGTCAGATCGCGCGCTCCCCGCTGCTGCCCCAGGCGAACATTGAAGCCGGTGCATCACTCAATCAGTACAACGTTCAGAGTATCGAGCGCGCGCCGCAGCCCCACGGCGTCGGTCCCTTTCAGGTCATTCAAGCCGGGCCTGCCTTCTCGGAAACCATCTTCAATCTCCCTCTGATCCGCGGCTACCAGATCGGCCGGGAAGGAACCCGTCAGTCGCGTGCCGACGAGTTGACCACTCGCGAAACTGTGGTCACCTCCGTGGTTGACCAGTACCTGCTCATTCTTCGAGCCCTGGCCACGCGTGACGCCGCCAATGCCCGCGTCGCGCTCGCGCAGCGCCTCTACGAGCAGGCCACCGAACTGCAAAAAACAGGCATCGGTTTGAATATTGACACGGTGCGCGCCAACGTCGAATTGCAGAACGAGCGCCAGAATCTGATTGATGCCGAAACGCTGACTCACACCACCCGATACGGCTTGGCGGAACTCCTCGATCTTCCTCGCGACCAGGACATCGAGGTTACCGACCAACTCGATTTCTACGATCTCCCCAACCTCGAAAAAGAGAGCCTGCTCAACCAGGCATTCGCCACCCGGCCGGAGCTTCGTTCTCTCACTTCGCAGCAACGGATCGCCCATTTGTCGGAGGATTCGGCAAGCGAGCAGCGCCTCCCTCGATTGGAGTTTTCCGGATTCTGGCTGTACCAGGGCTCGCACTTCAACAATGGCATTCCGGCCTACACCTACGAAGTCTCTCTGCAATTTCCCATTTTCACCGGCGGACGCATCTGCGCCGAAGAAGCTCGCGCCAAACTGGAAGAGCAGCGCGTGGCGGAAGTTCGTCGCCAGGTGGAGGCGCAAATCGTGGATGAAGTAAAGTCCGCCCTCGATCAACTTACTGCCGCGCGAAATTCCGTGGACGTTGCCAATCTGGGCCTGCAATTGGCCCAAGAAGAAGTAGCTCAGGCCCAACGACGGTTTCAAGCCGGAGTCACGACCAACATCGAAGTCATCACGGCGCAAGACGAACTGGCGCGCGCCAGCGATAACCAAATCGGCGCGTTGTATCAATTCAACCTGTCCCGGGCGGCTCTGGCCCGTGCCACAGGTACGATCGAAACCATGTACACCAAGTGAGAGGCAGGCCGGATCTTGAGCTCATCTTCCTCAGCGCCGCCACCCGACAGCACTCCGGTTGCCGCGGCTCCGGCTACCCCGCCGCCCCAGAGCGAATGGATTCGAAATCTGAGCCCGCTCGCCATGGGCATGATCGTCGTGGTTCTCGTCATCATCGCTGTGGCGTGGTACGTGCTCTCTGGCCGCGTTACCACCGATGACGCGCAGGTGGATTGCCACATCACCGCCGTCGCCCCGCAGGTCCCCGGCTATGTCGTTCAACTGCTGATCAATGACAATACGCCGGTCAAAGAAGGCGATCTCCTGGTGCAAATCGATCCCCGCGAATATGAGGCGGAGGTCGAACAGGCCAAAGCCAACCTCGATTTCGCAGAGGCGCAGGCAAATTCCGCAAAACTGCAAATCGGTTTAACGCGTGAAACCACTACGAACGGCACCAGCGGCGCCTCGGCGCAGAAACAATCAGACACCGCCGATTACGCCATGTCCCAGGCGCAACTCGCGCAAACGGCCACGGCGAACCTGCAAGTCGCCGAAGCCAACGTAGCCGCCAGGCGCGCCACCAACGAACGCGCCCAGAGCGATCTCCAGCGTTACACGCCTTTGCTCGCCACCAACGACGTCTCCAAGTTTCAATTCGACGCCGTGAACGCCGCCGCGCGCGTCGCAAAAAGTGAGCAGGAGGCCGCCGAACAGCAGCTGACCGCGGCACAACAAGCCGTTGAAATTGCGCGGGCCAGCGCCCGCTCCGCCGAGGCCCGTGTCCTGCGCTCACAATCACAATTGCTCCAAACCAAAGCACAGGAGCAGCAGGTTCCCATCGCCGAAGCGACCCACAAATCGGCGCTGGCCGCGGTCGAGCGGGCCAGGGCAGCTCTGCAACAAGCCGAATTGAACCTCGCTTACACGCACATCATTGCCCCTATTACCGGTCAAGTCACGCAGAAGTCCGTGGACCTAGGCCAGTATGTTTCACCGGGGCAGTTACTGTTCACCATCGTTCCGCTCGAGCACGTATACGTCACCGCGAATTTCAAGGAAACCCAGTTGGCCAACGTCGCCCCGGGTCGGAGGGTGCGCATCCGCGTGGACACCTACCGTCAGGAATTCGAAGGCGTGGTGGATTCCATCGCCGGAGCAGCCGGTTCGCGCCAAGCCTTGCTGCCGCCGCAAAATGCCACCGGAAATTTCATCAAGGTCGTGCAGCGCATTCCGGTAAAAATCCTCGTCAAGCCCAACAAGAATCCGAATCTCGTCCTGCGGCCCGGCATGAACGTGGAAGCGACCATTTACACTCGCTGACTGTTTGGAGGTGCAATGAGCTATCTGGGTGGAAGTCCGCCGGCATCCTGGGAACGGGAAGAGGAAGAGTTCCTCAACAGTATCCTGTCACAGCTCTCCAATCGGCACCGAATGGCTATTCTCCTCACGATCGGCATGATTGCCGCCATCGAAATCTCCAACCGTCTCTCCGTCAACGTATTCCTCCCGGACATGCAGGGCAACGTGGGGGCAAGCTCCGATGAAATCAGCTGGGTCATCATTCTTTATAACGTCGGCTACCTCAGTTCCATAGCGCTGGCGGCCTGGATGACGCGCGTCATCGGCCCCAGGCGGCATTTACTGTTAAGCATTGGGATCTATGCCGTGGGAGCGATAGGCTGCGTACTCAGCACGGGCAGCCTGACGCAACTGCTGGCTTCACGCTTGATTATGGGATTCGGCGGCGGTGCGTTTTTGGTGCGCGCCGTCATTCTGTCCGGGTTGCTATTTCCCGGGAAAGCCAGGGCGACGGCGGTCACCCGGCTCTTTCTCGTTCTTTCCGCTTTTGAAGTTCCGTATCCCTGTGTAATGGGATGGATCACCGATACGTTTCACTGGAATTATGCTTTCCTGGTTGATTTCCCCTTTCTGGCAATCGGCGCCATTCTCATCTGGAAATTTGTCCCGCCAGGTTTTTTGATTACGCGCAGGAATGACAGCCCGGCTGATGTCTGGGGCGCCCTCCTGCTGATTGCCTCGCTGGCCTGCCTGGTAACTGCCATCAGCCGCGGCGAGCGCGATCTGTGGTTCGAGTCGGACCGGATTGCCCTCGCTCTGATTGCAGCCGCAATCTTCTTTATCGCGTTTCTCTGGTGGGACTACCGCCCTAACAACGCATTGCCGGTATTGCATTTGCGCATGGTCGTTCGTGACGCTTCCCTGCGCTCCTTCTTCTTCGTGATTATGATCGTGGGAGCGTTCTTCGGTGCCGGGCTTTATGTCGTTCCGCAATATCTCCGCTTCGTCCAGGATTACAGCGCCTTGCAGGCGGGCGGATTTATCTCCATGTACACGCTCGGCCTTGGGTTGGGGCTCCAGCTCACCGCGCACGTGCTAATTCCCCACTTGGGGCCCATCCGAACCCTTGTCAACGGATTGCTGCTCTTGGTCGCAACCTATGTCACGATCTTCTACATCTGGACGCCGACGACCCCCACAGTGGTTTTGGCTCCCGCAATTTTCCTGCAAGGCTTTTGCATCGCGCCCCCTCTCATCGCGGCCGGCAACATTGTCACCAGCAACGCGCCGGTAGTCGACGTCAATGATATTTCCACCACTTACTTCTTTATCCGCCAGCTCGGAAGCACTTTCGGAGTCACTGCGGCGACGGTCATGTTCGATCGCCGCATGACCCTGCATTCCTCGCGGCTGTTGGACGTCTCCAATCGTCTGGACGCCACCACTCGCTCCACCCTCGCGCAGTATAGCGAGCTAATTCACCGCAATGGCGGTGCCACAAGCGTTCCCGCGCTCGGCGCGCTGCAGCTGTTCCAGAACAATGTAATCACGCAGAGCCGCCTGCTCTCCTACATAGACATCTACTTCGGCTTGGTGGTCCTAGCCCTCGTCGCCCTGATCTCGGTAGCCGTCACAAAAACAAAGCCGAAACTCGGCCACCACCATTTTCACCCGTGGTAAATACGCCAGACCACACCAGGGCAGACGCTCTCTTGCCTTGCTCATCCAACATAGCAAGCACTCGGAGGGCGGAATGAGTGAGCGCGCGACTGGGACTCCGCTGGTGGTGATGACCGTAGGGCACTCCACCCGTACGATTGAGGAGTTCATTCATCTCCTCAGGTCGCATGGCGTGCATAGACTGGTGGACGTGCGTACGGTGCCTCGTTCACGCCATAACCCGCAGTTCAATCGCGACCAGCTGTCGCCCTCGCTGCATGCGGCACGCCTCCACTACAGCTACATGCCCGGCCTGGGCGGATTCCGTCATGCGCGGCAGGACTCCGTAAACATGGGTTGGCGCAATGCGAGCTTCCGCGGCTATGCCGATTACATGCAGACCCCTGAATTCCAGCAGCATTTGAACGAGTTGATGATGCTCGCGCAGCAGGAAAAGATCGCGGTCATGTGCGCCGAGGCCGTTCCCTGGCGTTGTCACCGTTCCCTGATCGCGGATGCGCTGTTGATACGAGGAATCGAAGTGCGGGAAATCACCAGCCCAACCGGTACGCGTCTTCACATGCTGACGCCTTTCGCGCAGGTCGATGGAACCCAGATTACCTATCCAGCCGGACCATCGCCGGAAGCGGCTATTGCCTCTCCACATCGTGATCGAAACGATACACATAGCGAAGCAGACCCGCATTGATCAGCAACAACAGAGACGATCCAGCCGCAGCAGGTATGAGGATTCTAGTCTGCCCGCTCAGCAGGGCCTCGGTCGAGAGCGTAAGCAGCCAGAGCTGCACTACGACCGTCGTTCCTACCAGGATCAGGATCGCAGAAAACAGAGTCGTCCCTTGGCTGCGCACGCTCATTCAGGCCTCCAACTCAGTGGCGATAAGCCGGTCGCCACGCTGCTCTATCTTTACCCGGGGAAGCGGCCGCGTAGGTGGTCCGGCGATAGGAGTCCCCTGCTCGATGTTGAATACGCCCTTGTGACACGGACACATCAGAGCGTTCTCAGCCTTGTCATACACCACCGCGCAGGACAGATGCGTGCAGACCTGTGAATACGCAACCAGCTTGCCTTCCGGCGTGCGGACAGCGATGCATGGGTCCTGGTCGGTCGGATATCGAAAGAGTAGCGACCCTGTTTGTTGCAGCGCGGACGCCGCACCGATGTCGCGCTCCGCCCGCGAGCCGCGATGCACCAGCTTGCCGGCGATTGCGGTGATCCAATTCGCCCCGGCCAGCAGCAAGGAGCCGAGGGTCATGAATTTCACCAGCTCGCGGCGGGTGACGTAATGATCGCCCTCCCACTCGATGGGAAAATCCTGCTTCCATTTCGGAGTCTTTCCGCAGGCGGCGCAGTCGTTCTTCTCGCCATTCATCGCGCATCCTCCAGCATGAGTGCAATATCGTAAGGATCGTCCGGCAGAGCGGCGGGAGTGGATGTGATCTGCACGAGCTCCACGTCCACGCGTTCGACCTCGCGTGGCACCATCACGTATACCTTGGTCTTTACAATCTCATCGCCAAATCGCCACGAGTTGATCGGAATCCCGCTGCGGGTTCGTTGAATCTCTTCCATCGTCGTAAAAGTCAAAGCGCTGGAGGGGCAGACGGTCGCGCACATCGGCTTCTTGCCGACGCTGCTGCGGTCGTAGCACATATCGCACTTCATCATCTGATCGATCTCCGCGCGGTACTTGGGCACGCCGAACGGGCACGACATCACGCAGTTGGAGCACCCGATGCAGCGCGGCTTCAAGGAGCTCTGCACCACTCCATCCGGAGTTTTCTTGATGGCATCGGCCGGGCAAACGCGGGCACAGATCGGATCTTCACAGTGCATGCAGACCTGCGGAGCGGTCTGCACGCTGTCCGAACGCTGGATCGTCTCCAGGTGAATCATGCTGACGCCGCGATGGGTGTCGCACTCGGCGCAGGCCTGCACGCAGGATTGGCATCCGATGCAACGCGAGTGATCGATGAAAAATGCCATCTCGCTCATCGAATGCCTCCTGCCTCCATCTCAAGCTGTGCAAGCGCATCGGACGGAGCCTCGGTCTTGCTCACACGCACCGCGCAGATCTTGAATTCAGGGATGTTCGAGACCGGATCGATGGCGCGAATGGTGCAGTTGTTTGCCGAGCGGTCATGGGGCCAGTGATACGGCACAAATACCGTGTCCGGCCGGATCGTCTTCACCACCTGCGCGCGCACCACGATCTCTCCGCGGCGGCTC
This sequence comes from uncultured Acidobacteriota bacterium, assembly GCA_963742165.1. GTDB lineage: Bacteria > Acidobacteriota > Terriglobia > Terriglobales > Acidobacteriaceae > TOLSYN. The sequence goes on from CAVUKX010000009.1 coordinate 681,091, forward strand.
TCCACCTTTACGAAATCACCATCCACGATGCCGAGTTTCTCCGCGAGCCTGGGATGGATTTCGCAGCGTGGCTGGGGATATTGCTCCATCAGGCTTCCAATGCGGCGGGTCTGCGTGCCGGAGAGAAAGTGCGAGACCACTCGCCCGGTAGTGAGGATGATCGGATACTCTTCATCCGGCATCTCCGCAGAAGGCCGCCATTCGATGGGAATGAAGTGAGCCTTGCCGTCGGGATGGCCGAACTTTCCACCTTCATACAGGCGCGGCGTGCCCGGATGCCCCGGCTCTGGACAGGGCCAGAAGAGGCCATAGTTTTCGTCGATGCGATCCCATGTCATGCCGGAGTAGTCCGATACCCCGCCCTTGGAGGCGATGCGCAGTTCCTCGAATATTTCGCGCGGCGCGGCGCTGAACTTTTCGCCATAGCCGAGTCTGCCGGCAATTTCGTTAATGATTCGCCAGTCTTCGCGCGCACCGTCGGGCGGTGTCACGGCCCGGCGATGACGGATCACGCGGCCTTCGACGTTGGTCGTCGTACCGTCATCTTCTTCCATCAGCGAGCCTGCAAGCACGATGTCGGCATAGCGGGCGGTCTCGGAGAGGAAGAAGTCGATGTTGACGTAGAACTCCAGCTTCTCCAGCGCTTCGCGCACGTAGTTGCCATCCGGCAGGGAGACTGCGGGGTTGAAGCAGATCGAGATCAGGCCCTTGATCTTGCCATCGTGAATCGCTTCCACCAGCGGGACCGCCGAGAGGCCCTTGTGCGGAATCGATTCTTCGGAAACGCCCCACACGCCCGCGATGTATTTGCGATGTTCCGGATTTTCGATGTCGCGGCTTCCTGGAAGTTGGTCGCACTTCTGTCCCTGCTCGCGCGCGCCCTGCCCGTTGCCCTGGCCGGTAATCATGGCGTAGCCGCAGCCCTCGCGGCCAATGCGTCCGCTGGCCACCACCAGGTTGATGGCGGCGATGCAGTTGTCCACGCCCTTCGTGTGGTGCTCGATGCCGCGGGCATGCAGCAGGAAACTGGTTGGGGCAGGCCCCCAGAGTTCCGCGGCCTTGACGATCATTTCCGGTGGAACGCCTGCAATTTTCGCTGCGTAGTCCGGCGTGTACTTCTTCACCGTTTCCATCACGGCGTCAAAGCCCGTGGTGTGCTGCGCAATGAACTCGCGGTCGATCCAGCCACGCTCGATCATGATGTGCAGCATTCCGTTGAATACACCGATGTCGCCGCCCGAGCGCACGGGGATGAACAGGTCGGCGTTGCGTGCGATCGGCGTCATGCGTGGGTCGAGGATGATCAGCTTGCCGCCTTTTTCGCGCGCCTGCCACAGGTAGTCGGTGGTGATGGGCGCACACTCGGCGATGTTTGCGCCTGCTACGAGGATGACCTTGGCTTTGGAAATGTCGCTCCATGGATTGGCGCTGCGGTCGATGCCGAAAACTTTCTTGGAAGCCGCACCGGCCGAGACCATGCAGAGGCGCCCGTTGTAGTCGATGTTCGCCGTCTTCAACGCGACGCGCGCAAACTTGCCCATCAGGTATGCCTTCTCGTTGGTGAGCGAGGCGCCGGTGAGAACGGCGAACGAGTCATTGCCGTAGGTCTGCTGAATGCGGCGAATCTCGGAGACAACGCGTTCCATGGCCGCGTCCCACGCGATGGGAGCAAAGCCCTTTCCCTGCACGCGCTGCAAAGGACTCTTCAGGCGGTCCGGGTGCTCGTCCTGCATATAGCGCTTCACACCCTTGGGGCAAAGCTTGCCACGATTGAATGGGAAGTCTTCCCACGGCTCAAAGCCCACAACCTTGTTCTCGCGCACGCGCAGCTGGATTCCGCACTGCTGGCCGCAGAAGCAGCAGTGGGTCTTCACCAGTTTCTCGTCCTGATCGGTGTGCGCCCAGCCGCCGGGAGGAACCGTGTGCAGCGTTGGGCCGAATTGTTTCACAAGTTCAGGAATATCCGTCGGAAGCTTTGCCACTGTTTATAGTTCCTTTCCCATCCCACGCACATCTGTACCGAGGGTTTTCCAGAGACTGTCCTGGGTCAGCGCAACATTTTTGCGGCGGCATTGAGGACAAACATCCTGATAGTGCGTGCCGTCGGCCATCTGATAGCGAATGCCGAGCGCAGCCTGCACCGACTTCAAGTCTTCCATCTGCATCCGCGATCCATAGGGCTCGCCACATCGCACGCACGCCGCCTGCTCGCCTTCGGCTCCGGCCTTCTTGTAGAAGTCGACTCCAAGTTGCGCCGGACGCTGGAAGATGTGGAAGAACTTGCCGAATGGCAGGTATAGCAGCGTAAAGATCACGGTAATGGCATGCAGTTGCGAGAGAAACACATAATGCAACCCGTGCATAAGATGCGTCGAGGCGGTAAGGAATAGTCCGGTAATGGAAATTGCAAACAGCAGGATGAGCGGTAACAGATCGTTTGAGAACTGCTGGACAGACCTTGCGTCCCGGTCGCGGGCGCGTCTCCAAAAGGCGAAAAAGACGCCGATGAGAACCATCGCTGCCGCGATATCGAGAATATTGAAGGTCAGCTCCGCCACTGGCGTTCCAAGATGGAAGCTGCCAACCGGGATGCCGAACATGAACGCGTGATAGATCTCCTGACTGTCGCGCGCGGTTTCAAAGCGCACCCATCCGAACGACAGCGGGAAGGTGACTGCGGCGGCGAGCAGGCATCCCCAGGCCAGAAACCAGTGCGCGGTCCAGCGAATGCGAGAACGCCTGCCGATAAATCGCTGCAGGAAGATGTTGTTCCAGAAGATCCTGCCCAGGCGCAGGATGTTTCCGGGCAATTGCCTGGGCTGCAGAAACAGCTGCCATCCCCGGTACCAGTACAGGCGCGTGGGCGGCCTGCGCAGCCACATGGAATAGCGGTAGCCCAGCCCAAAGGCTGCAAACACAGATGCGCCCGCATAGGAGACCAGTGCGGGATCGAAATCCTTCAGCCCCCGGCTGCCCACCACGATTCCGGCGATCAGCAACAACGCGACCAGCGCGCCCCATCCAAAGGCATGGGCGGTATCCGAACCTCGAACTGGAAACTCAGGCTCGTCGCATATCCACCCCGCTACGCAGCCACTGCCGCAGGCTGGCATGGAGGAAGGCTGCCGCAACAGAATCGGTAAGACATGCCATCGCAAAAATACCGAGCAGCACAAATCCAAGAGTAAACGTACCGGTCTGCTGCTTGATTACGCCGAGTAACAGAGGCGGGAAAAAACCGCCGAGTCCGCCCGCAGCGCCAACCAGTCCGGTCACGCTGCCCACGGAGCCGGGAAAATACTCAGGCACCAGCTTGAACACCGCACCGTTGCCGAGACCGATGGCCGCAGCCATTCCGAGCGCCCCGAGGGTGAAGGTGACCATCGTCGGGCAAGCCAGAAGGATGGCCATCAGAGCCGTCGCGGGAAACACCCACTTCAGAATCGTCCGGCCGCCAACCTTGTCCGCAAGAGTTCCGCCCACCGGCCTCATGATGGTCGCCAGCACCACAAATCCAGCGGTTCTCATCCCTGCAGCCTGCGGACTCAGCTTGAACATCTCCGTCAAGAAGATCGGCAGGTAGATGGCCATGGCAACAAAGCCGCCGAACGTAAGGAAGTAATACAGGCTCAGCACCCAGCTCCGGGAATCACGCAGAGGACGCACGGTGTCGCGAAACGATTTGATGGCACCCCGGCGCGGAGCGTCGCGCGCCAGCAACACGAAAAGCAGCAGCCAGATCGAGAGCAGGACACCGAAGGTCCAGAAACCCCATCGGAGTCCCGCCGCCGCAGCGATAAAGGGCGAGCCAAAAGCAGCAAACGACTGTCCAATGTTTCCTGCTCCGTATACACCCAAGGCAAAACCCTGGCGTTCCGCGCTGTACCAGCCGCTCACAAAACCGACTCCCACCGAGAAGCTCGCCAGCGCGATTCCGATAAAGAATCCATACATCAGCAGACGGTGATAGTCGAGTTCGGTTCCCATCAGAAAAGCCGGAATGATGGAGACCAGCATTACGAAGCTGAATACCACGCGTCCGCCAAAGCGATCCGTCAACATGCCCAATGGGATGCGGCCCAGGCTCCCCAGCAGAACGGGAAGCGCCACCGCAAGGCTCTTCTGCACCGGAGATAGGTGCATCTGCTTGCTCAGGATCGGCATCATCGCGGAGAGAGAGCCAAACACCGCAAAGCAGAAGGCGAAAGCCCCGGTGCCGAGGGCGAGTTGAAGCTTAGGGGACGGCTGAGATGGCATGAGTTCCTTTTACCGCCGGACTTCAAGCGACCGCGCCGGCTAGTCTGTACCAGAAGGCCATATCCACGCCCCGCCATCCTATGACTTTAGTCTCAGCGGCAAGGAATTTTTAGTTAAGCCTGGCCGTGCGAGCGGGCGAAGTATGCTGCTATCTTTGGATTCGGGAAGCCGTGCGGGCAACGCAACCGCCGAGGCAGACGAAAGTTCAGGGAGCGGAGCGGCGGTTTGCCGATGAGGCTGGCCGCACGAGAGGAGCAAAATGCAAGAGTCAGGTTTTGGCGGGCTGCGCGTGCTTGCGCTGGAAAGCCGTCGAGCAACGGAAATTGCCACTCTGATTCGGAGCTGTGAGGGCGTGCCCACGGTGGTCCCTGTGATGCACGAGGTTCCGCTCGAATCGAATGAGGCCGCATTTACCTTCGCGGAAGCGCTGATGGGAGGCCAATTCGATCTGGTTTTGTTTTTGACCGGGGCCGGAGCCAGGATACTTTTTGACGCCGTGCTGACGCGTTTTCCGCGAGAAGATTTCTTCGCCGCCCTCGGCCGCACGCGGGTGGCGGTGCGCGGCCCCAAGCCGATTGCGGTGCTGCGCGAGTTCGGGATCGCTGCCGATATCGTCGGTCAGGAACCGAGCACATGGCGGGAGGTTCTCACCTCGCTCGATGCGGCATACCCGGAAGGCATACGCGGCCTTCGCATTGCGGTGCAGGAGTACGGCGCCGTGAACACAGCCCTGCTGGATGGACTTGAGCAGCGAGGCGCACAGGTCACGAGCATTCCCGTCTATCAATGGGCGCTGTCCGACAATCTTGACGAGATCCGTGCCACCATCGGCGCGTTGCAGCGCGGCGAGTTCGACGTGCTGCTGTTCCTTACCGGCGTTCAGGCCACGCATCTCTGCCAGGTGGCGCGAGAGATGGGGCAGCTAGAACCTTTACTAGAAAGCCTCAAACGCATCGTTGTGGTTTGCATCGGACCCAGCACCGCGGAAGCATTGGCGCTCCTTGGCATCACGCCTGACTTCCAGCCCTCGCATGCAAAGATGGGAATCACGGTCAGGGAAGCAGCGAACGTAGCTTTGCGCCTGCTCAACGGCAAGCGAGCAGGGTGATCGCCTTGCTGGAGGTCAGGCCGGCTATTTGTCCTCTGCCAGCGGCGTAGCCAACCCGCAATCTGTGGGTTTGGAGATCGATTGGGACAGTGCCTGATCGAGATCGGCGATCAGATCGCCGGAGTCCTCGATGCCCACGGAAACTCTCACCAACTCAGGCGGAAGCTGGCGTGAGGCGGCAATCTCCGGAGGAACGCTGGCGTGCGACATGCATCCGGGCAGGCTGATTGTGGAGTGCATGCTGCCGAAGCTCACACAGATTTGAAACATTTTGGCGCGTTCCGCCACGGCGCGCGCCGCCTCAGTGGACCGCGTGGTAAAACAGAGCACCGAGCCAGGGCCCGAGGCTTGCTGCTGTTGCCGCGCGTATCCGGGATCGCCCTTGAGGCCTGGATAGAAGACGCGCTCGACGCGCGGATCGGCGGCGAGAAATTCGGCGACGGCCAGGGCGTTGCGCTGCTGTGCGTCCACGCGAATCTTCAGCGATTTTAGACCGCGCAGCAGCAGGAAACAGTCAAACGGCGCCAGCGCGTTGCCCTCGCCGTTCTGCATCAAGTAGATGTCCTCGGCGAGTTTCTCATCGCGCACCACCACCACGCCTCCCATCACGTCGCCGTGGCCGCCCAGAAACTTGGTCGCCGAATGCACTACGATATCCGCTCCGAGCGCAAGCGGGTTCTGCAGGTACGGAGACATCAGCGAGTTGTCCACCACCAGCAGCGCGTTGTTGGTGTGCGCCAATGCGGCGAGCGCTCGCAGGTCGTTGACGCGCATGAGGGGATTGGTTGGCGACTCCACGAAGAGGAGACGGGTGCGCGGCGTGATTTTCGCGGCGAACGCTGCGGGATCGCCGGCATCGGCATAGGTCGCGCGGATGCCCGAGCGCTCCAGGATGCGCGTGAACAACCGGCAGGTTCCGCCGTACAAATCGATGTCGGCAAGAATCTCATCGCCGGCGCGCAGAGTGCGCGCCACCGCGGTGATCGCGGCCATTCCGCTGGCAAAGGCGAAACCGCGCGTGCCGCCTTCCAGCATGGCGAGCTGCTTTTCCAGAACGGTGCGCGTTGGATTGCCGCTGCGCGAGTAATCGTAGTCGCCGAATTGGTCCGCGTGCTCCTGCTCAAAGGTTGCGGTCTGGTAGATGGGCGTAGCCGTGGGACGGAAGCGGTCTCCGGGTGCGGCGTCGAATTGTACGAGGCGGCTAGCGAATTTCATGGGCGGCCTCCGTCGCGGGTTTACTGCAGCCTGCGGCCGCAAAAGCCTGTTCGAGATCGGCGATGATGTCGGCGGGCGCTTCCAGTCCGACGGAGAGCCGGATCAGGCCTTCGGAGATTCCGAGATGCTGGCGCAGTTCGGGGCCAAGGTCGGCGTGCGTCGTTGTGGCCGGGTGGGTGATGAGCGTCTCCAGTCCGCCCAGGCTCTCGGCACGGGTACAGAGCTGCACCGCGTTGATGGCCGCGATTGCGGTGGTGGTTGGCGCATCCAGTTCGAAGGAAATCATGCCTCCGGGTGCGCGCTGCTGGCGGAGAGCAAGCTCATGCTGAGGGAATGACTTGAGCCCGGGGTAATAGACGCGCGCAACGCAAGGCTGCGCTTCCAGCCACTCGGCAATCACCTGCGCATGTTCGCAATGCAGGCGCAGGCGCGCAGGAAGAGTTTTGACTCCCTGCAATGTGAGCCAAGCCTCAAAGGGTGCCTGGATCGAGCCGACAGTTTTACGAATCAGGCGGAAGCGTTCGGCAAGCACCGCGTCGTTGGTTGCAAGGGAGCCGCCCACGGTGGCGTTGTGGCCGTCGATATATTTCGTGGTGGAAAGCACGGAGATGTCCGCGCCAAGTTCCAGCGGACGCTGCAGGACCGGCGTGAGGAAGGTGTTATCAACGGCAAGCAGCAAACCGTGGCGCTTGGTGATCTCCGCAATGGCGGCGATGTCGGTCAGAGTCAGGATCGGATTGGCCGGAGACTCTATAAACACAATACGCGTCTGCGGTGTGATCGCGGCTTCCACATTCGCGGGATTGGAGCTGTCTACAAAGCTGGCATGCACGCCCAGCGGCTCCAGAATCTCGCGGAATAGGCGGATGGTCCCACCGTAGACCACCTGGGACACAATGGCGTGCTCGCCTGCTTTCAGCACCGATAAAAACAGAGTGCTCTCGGCGGCCATTCCGCTGCGGAAGCAAACTGCCGGTGCCGTTCCCTCCAAGGCACCGATGACTTTTTCCAGCGCATCCACCGTGGGATTGGAGACGCGCGAGTAACTGATTGCTGTATCGTCTCCTACTACCTCATGAACGAACATGCCGGATTGGTAGAGAGGATAGAGCATCGCTCTGGCCTCAGAGTCCAGCGTGCGCCCGCCGTGAATGGCTACGGTTGCAATGTCTTGATTTCGTGAAGCCAATGAGTCCTCCTGGCCGGTGAGTGGAAGGTGTCTAAAACAAATTTGCCGTCTTGAGGAAATCCCCAGACGGCTGCCAGCGAAAAGATGTACGACTGCTCAGACACTCAATGCTTGACGACACCATCTGGAAATTCCTGAGCGGTATAAAACTAATGACAGATCATAGCACAACACAAATGTGCGGTTGATAGAACGCTTCCCCCTGTGAGGAACTCCGCCCGGCGGTAAGTAAGTACACCCTGTTGCATTGCTTTCTCGCGGAAGTGACTTTGGTCGCTGCGGCAGCTACCGCACTGCTCTATCTTCAAGACTCAAGGAGATTGAGATGCCCACCATTACTGAAACCGTACGTGAGATCGCGCTGAACCAGCCATCGTCCATCCGAGTATTTGAACAGTTCGGGATCGACTACTGCTGTGGCGGGCGAAAGCCTCTGGCCATTGCCTGCACGGAACTGGATGTCGAAATCGATGCCGTGCTCACCGCCCTGGCAAACGCCGCCTCGGAGACCAGCCCGGAGCTGACGAACTGGAGCAAGCTGTCGCTTGAAAAGCTGGCCGGCCACATCGTCTCGCAGCACCACGAGTATGTTAAGAAGGAGCTTCCACGCCTGGACACGCTGGCAAAAAAAGTCGTTGCGAGCGCATGGCTCCAATCACACGGAGCTACCGGAGATTCAATCTGCATTGCAGGCGCTGGATCAGGAGTTGACCCAGCATCTGATGAAAGAAGAACAAGTCCTGTTTCCCTACATCGGCCAACTGGAGCGCGCCCTGGCCACCGGCAGCGAGAGACCGCATAGCTGCTTCGGAACGGTCGCCAACCCCATCGCCATGATGATGCAGGAACACGACGGCGCGGGCGAACTGCTGGCGCAGATCAGGCAGCTCAGCGGCAACTTTACTGTTCCCCAGGATGCCTGTCCCACCTACCACGCATGGTATGCCGGTCTCAAGGAATTCGAGCAGGACCTGCACCAGCACATTCATCTCGAAAACAATATTCTGTTTCCCCGCGCAATCGAGATGGAAGGCTCATCCTCCCACTGATTGCACTTTCCCATCGCTACGGCTCCTCCCCTGCGCGAGGAGCCGCGATAGCTCTGGGCCAGGATGCCCTGCGAAATAAAGAGGAAGCGATGACCAACACGATTGAGCTTTACGGGAATATGTGGCTGCGTGACACCTTCCGGCAGAGAGGCTGGGCCAGCCCCCACCACTTCTCCGTGGAAAGCGAAACCTCGGGACCGGCACTGTTAGTTGAACTTGATATCCCCGAAAAAGAGGTCGGAATCATTTTCGTAAACCACAGGGCCTACCGTCCGTCGAGGGCCGTGATCCGGCCAGGGGACCGTGTCGCCCTGTTCTCACCCGGCGCGGTCATGTTCCTGGACCTTGGATCCCACGAGCAAGCGTACGGCTTTGCAGTCTGAATGGCGTAGGATAGTTGCGAAAGGACTACAGCCATGGACGTCTCTGCGGCAACCACGGAGCTACTGGAAGCAAAACGCGCGAAGGGGATGACCTTCGCCGAACTCGGCAAACTGATTGGGCGGGACGAGGTGTGGGTGGCAGCCCTGATGTATGGACAGGCGCGGGCAGACGAAGACGAAGCCCAGAAAATCATGGCGGCCCTGGACCTCGGGCACGACATTGCCGATACGCTTACCGAGTGCCCAACCAAGGGCCTCGGCCCTGTAGTCCCAACCGATCCGCTGATCTACCGCTTTTATGAAATCATGCAGGTGTATGGAATGCCCATGAAGGCGGTGATCCATGAGAAGTTCGGGGACGGGATCATGAGCGCCATCGACTTCACCCTCCACATCGACAAAGAGGCTGACCCAAAGGGCGACCGCGTCAAGGTGACCATGTCAGGAAAGTTTCTTCCGTACAAGAAGTTTTAGGCTCGCGGCCGCAATGGACTCATTTCTCCAGGCAGCCATCGCGGAAGCCCGGCAGGGGATGCGCGAAGGCGGAATCCCCGTCGGCTCGGTGATCGTGCACGGTGGCAAGATCATCGGCCGGGGACACAACCGCCGCGTCCAGAAGGGGAGCGCAATCCTGCACGCCGAGATGGATGCGCTGGAGAACGCCGGACGCCAGCCGGCTTCCGTCTATCGGGAGGCCGTGCTCTACACGACGCTCTCGCCGTGCTCCATGTGTTCCGGAGCCATTCTGTTGTACGGAATTCCACGCGTGCTGATCGGCGAGAACCGCACATTCATGGGCGAAGAAGAGCTTCTGCGCTCCCGCGGCGTCTCGGTCGAGGTGTTCCAGAATGAGGAGTGCATCCGGCTGATGGAGGAGTTCATCCAGAGCAAGCCCGCATTGTGGAATGAAGATATCGGAGTTTGACGGCTCCCCATTGGGCTAGGCGGTCGCAGCAGGCACCTTGAGTTCTATGCCCCACCCAACCAGCGTCTGCGGAAAAAGACAGGGCGGGGGCGCTACTTCGGTAACGTGCGCAACGCACGGAATGGAGCCATCATACCGGACATGCGCGCTGACCTGATTGGACTCCTTTCCGCCTGCCGCCATCAGTTCTCGTGGCCGCGACGCGATGACGCGGGCGAGAACTACCAGGTGTGCGTGCATTGCGGTGCCAAGTACAGCTACGACTGGGCAACGATGCGCCGCGTGGCGCTACTCGACCATGAAGAGAACGACGTGGACACGGGCCGAAAATCCCTGCGTCAATGCGGGACGAGGAAAGCATGGACGCCTCGCGAACGCCGTCTTCGCCATCGCGTCTCTGTGCTTTTCTGCATTTCCGGCAGCAACCAATGGATCGAGGGCATGACGGAGAACATCAGCCGCTCGGGTGTGCTCCTTCGATCGCCCAGCCCTCTTGAGGTTGGTTCCGGCATGGAACTGATCCTGGAGATGCCCCACGAATTGACGGGCGAAGACGACGCTCGTGTCGTGTGCGAAGGCTCGCTGCTGCGCGTCGAAGCGCTTTCGCCGGCTCGCAAGAATCAGCCTCCCTCCTACCTGCTGGCCTGTTCGATCACGCAGTACGAGTTTGCCCCGGCCAGTGAGCAGGAGAGTCTGAAGAGCTCTTCTCTCAGCGGCTAAAGCCGCGTGAAATGAGCTTCTCTTGCGGCACGACTGAAGTCGTGCCCTTTCAAAACCGGCTTATGAGGCCACCTCTAGTCCGCGACCTTCACCAGCACCTTGCCCATCGGTCCTTCGCTCAGCCGCGCAAACGCGGCCTTCACGTCGGTAAAGGGAAATACCGCATCCACCACCGGGCGCTTGCCTAGCTTGTCGAGACGGGCCACGATCTCGTCCCAGGTGGATTTGGCGTGTGGAACGGAGAAGTCTGCCACGGAGACTCCGCCGATGCGATTTCGGCGGAAGAACAGGGACGCGGTATTGAACTCCGGAACCGCGCCGCCGCTGCGGCCAACCACGCTGATGCGTCCCGCAGAGCCGAGCATGGCGATGACCTCGTTGAAGAGCGGCCCGGCAACGGTATCCACTGCAATGTCCACTCGCTTGGGCGCAATGGCCGCGAGTATCAGCTTGCGCAAACTTTTGTCCGCGAAGGGTCGAAGACAAAATCCGCGCCGAGCTGCTTGAGTTGCTCGGCCTTGGGCGCGCTACGCGACAGCGCCACAACGGTGAGGCCCATCGACTTGGCCAGCAGCACCGCTGCCGAACCCACGCCTCCGGAGGCTCCCGTGATTAGCGCTACGGAGCCGGCAGGCGGCGGCGCCTCCGGCTCGCTCCACTGCGTGAGAGCCTGCCATGCGGTGAGAAAGACCAGCGGAGCGCCGGCTACTTCCGGCTGCGTCCAGCCCGGCGGCAGCGGTATGAGATTGGCGGAATCCACCGCCGTCATCCCGGCCAGCGTTCCCCAGCTTTCTACTCCGGTATTGCCGCGGAGAATGCCGACGATGTCGCCGGTTTTCACGTTCGGCACTCCTGCGCCCAGGGCCACGACCTCGCCCACGCCATCGCGCCCGAGCACGTGCGGCAAGCTGGGCTTGGCGGGATACTGCGCGAGCGCGAGAAAGGCGTCCGCCGGATTGAGCGCAGCGTAAAGCGTCCGGATTACAACTTGCCCGGGGCCGGGCTGCGGATCGGGGACCTCATCCAAGCGCAGCTTCTCCACACCCTCGTAGGAGTCCATCAACCATGCAAGCATTGCGATTCCCTTCCCTTATCGGTGAGACGGATTCTGACAGCATCTTAGCGTAAATCTAAGGCGGTTGTCGGGCTGATGCGTCCTGCTTTCCCAGGTTAGCGCCGCAAATTACGCGGCGCGGAACCTGGGGCACCCGACGGTCGTTGCGGGATACAGCTTTTCGGAAATTGATCTACTGACGACAGCCCGAGCGCGGCATCGATGAGTTCGACGATGTGCAGCACCGGCAGAGGATGGCCCGCGCGCTGAAGTCCGCTGGCGATATGCAGCAGACACCCGGGATTGGCGGAGACCAGCGCCTGCGCTCCGGAGCGGAGTACGTGCTGGGCCTTGCGGTCGGCAAGCTGGCGGGCGGTCTCCGGCTCGATGAGGTTGAAGATGCCGGCGGAGCCGCAGCAGGTCGCGGCCTCGGGCAACTCGGTCCACTCGAGGCCGGGGATGGCGCTCAACAACTGCCGGGGCTGTGCGCGGATTCCCTGTGCGTGCTGCAGATGGCAGGCGTCATGATAGGCGACCTTCAAGGGAACGGGATTGGCCGGGGATTCAAAGCCAAGCTCGGCGATCAGTTCGGTGATGTCGCGGCACTTGGCGGCAAAGGCCTGCGCACGCGCGGCAAACTCCGGATCGTCGCGCAGCAGGTACGCGTATTCCCTGAGATTGGAGCCGCAGCCGGCGGCGTTGACCGCCACAACATCCACCTCCGCGCGCTCGAAGACCGCGATGAGGCGTCGCGCCGCCTCTAGCGCCTCGGGCTCGCGTCCGGCGTGCGCCATCAGTGCGCCGCAGCATTGCTGATTGCGCGGCACCACGACCTCACAACCGAGAGCAGCCAAGACGCGCACGGTGGCGGCATTGACGTTGCTGAACAGCACACGCTGCACGCAGCCCAGCAGCACGCCCACGCGCATGCGCGGCTTGCCCAGGGGCGCGACGCCATGCGGAGTTGGCGCAAAGAGGACGCGAAGTTGGAGCTCGGGCAAAAGCGATTCCATGGAGCGCAGACGCCCTGGAAGCAGGCGGAGCAAACCGCTTTTGCGGAGCAGCCAGCGCAACCCCGAACGCTGATAGAACCACGGCGGAAGCAGAAGCCAGCGCAGACGTTGCGGATAAGGAAACACGGCAAAGATCATGCGGCGGAATAAACGGTCGAGAAACGGGCGGCGGTAATTGCGCTCAATCTGCGCGCGCGTGGCCTCGATCAGCTTTCCATACTGCACTCCGGAAGGACAGGCGGTGACGCAGGCCATGCATCCCAGGCATCGGTCGAAGTGGCTGACGAAGGATTCGTCCATCGCGCCCGCGCCGGCTTCGGCGCCGGTCTTCATCAGGTAGATGCGGCCGCGCGGAGAATCCATCTCCTGGTTCCAGAGCAGATAGGTTGGGCAGACCGGAAGGCAGAAGCCGCAGTGCACGCACTGATCGATCAGCTCCGTTGCCGGCGGATGATGCGAATCGTAGGCGCCGGTGCGGGCGGACTTGTCGAGATCCGAGAGCGGAACCAACTGCTGCATCAGATGCCTCCAACGAATCGCCCGCGATTCAGAATTCCGTGAGGATCGAACTGTTCCTTCAGTCTTCGCATCAGCGGGAGCGCGTTGCCGGCTTCGCCCCAGACATCGACCTTTTGGCGAAGCACCGAAGGCGCCTGGAGCAGAACCGCGGTGCCACCGGTGGGCGCAAGAAACCCGCGGAGAGAGACGATGAACTCGGCAATGGACGCGCCATCGGCGGCGTCGACGCGCAGCCATGCCAGGCCGGTGGAGTACAGGAGCAAAGTCCACTCGGTATTTTCACCCAGCGCCTGGCGCACGAATGCAGCGGTCGAACTCAACTGAGCGGGCAACATGCTGAGCTTTACGATGCAGGCGAGACGGCTGGCGGAGTCGGCCGAATCGCCGGATTGATTATTCCTGGGGGAATCATTCCTGGCGGAGTCATTCCTGGTGTAATCGTTCCAGAGCTGCTCGCGGGCCTGCCATGGATCGCCATCGGGCATGGTGGGATTCACGCTGCCCGCGAGTTTCAAAACCGTTTCCGTCTGCGCGGCGATTCCCGCGGCGATGCCGTCGATTCTGACATCGACCTCGGCAGTTCCGTCCGCGCCGGTTCTCATCTGCAAGCCGGTGGGGACGACCATGGAATCGGCGATGGCGAGCAGGAAGCGATTGGCGCTTTCGCAATCGTGGAATGCGAAGGTTAGCGTCTGCGAGCCGTGCGGCAGAGGATGCAGGCGGAAGACAGCCCTGGTGATGATGCCGAGGGTTCCGAGCGCGCCCGACATCAGCTTGGGCAGGTCGTAGCCGGCGACATTCTTCACCACCTTGCCGCCGCTGGTGGCGATGGTGCCATCCGGCAGAACGACGGTGATGCCGAGGATGAGGTCGCGAATGCTTCCGTAGCGCAGGCGCAGGGCCCCGCTGTCATTGGTGGCAACTACGCCGCCGGCGGTTGCGCGCCCCGGCCACAGAGGGTCCAGCGCAAGCCGCTGGCGGTGTTCGGAGAGCGCGGACTGCAACTGCGCGATGGTGACTCCGGCACCGGCGGTGACCGTCATATCGCCGGGCGCGTACTCCAGGATGCGGTTGAAGCGCGCGGTGGAGATGGCAAGATCGATGGCGCGCGGCGCATTGCCCCAATCGAGTTTTGTACCGCCTCCGCGCGGAGCCACCGCCAACCCAGCTTGGCGGGCGTAATCCAGCACGCGGCTCAGTTCGGCTTCATTGGCGGGCTCGATCCACAACTCCGGCACTACGCCAAGAACTTCATCGGCGGCTTCTCCGGGGCGGAGAGTGCCCTCGACGACGATCGAGCGGAGTGCGTCGATGGCCTGCTGCGAAGTGGGTTTTGCAATGCCGGGCATGGTTAGAACAACTGTGCCTCTCCTGAGATTTCCAGCGGGTGCGGAACATAGGGGCCCGGCCTCTCCGCGCACAGCGGAGTGCGGGGAAAGACCTTCCCCGGATTCGACAGGTGATCGGGATCAAAGGCACAGCGGACCAGCTGCATCGTCTGCAAATCCGGCTCGGCAAACATCTCGGACATGAACATTTTTTTGTCCGCGCCGACGCCGTGCTCTCCGGTGATGGAGCCGCCAACGCGCACGCAGAGCTTTAAAATCTCGCCCGCCAGCTCTTCGGCTTCCTGCTCCTGACCCTGGATTCGGCGATCGTAGAGCACCAAGGGGTGCAGGTTTCCGTCTCCGGCGTGGAAGACGTTGGCGACGCGCAGTCCCACCCGCTCGCTCATGCGGGCGATCTCATCCATCACAGCGGGGAGCGCGGTCCGCGGGATCACTCCGTCCTGCACAATGTAGTTGGGAGAGATGCGCCCCATGGCGGCAAAGGCGGCCTTGCGGCCCTTCCAGATGACCATGCGTTCGGCTTCCGACTGCGCCACGCGAACCTCCGAGGCTTGATGATGCAGGCAGCGTTCCCTGACC
Source organism: uncultured Acidobacteriota bacterium (assembly GCA_963742165.1). Taxonomy (GTDB): domain Bacteria; phylum Acidobacteriota; class Terriglobia; order Terriglobales; family Acidobacteriaceae; genus TOLSYN. The sequence goes on from CAVUKX010000009.1 coordinate 696,451, forward strand.
TGGGCCATCAAGGCTTCCACCTCGGCGGCGGGGCCGTCCAACTCCACCAGCAGGAGGCCGCCGCACTCCGGATAGCCCGCGTGAACAGCGGCTTCGGCAGCCTGGATGGCGAGCCGGTCCATCATTTCGATGGCCGCGGGCAAGATGCCCGATGCGATGATGTCGCTGACCGCCGCTCCGGCAGCATGGGTGGAGTCAAAGGCCGCGAGCAGGGTCTGGATCACCTGCGGACGCTTGACGATGCGGAGCGTGACCTTTGTGGCTACGCCGAGGGTTCCTTCCGATCCGACGAAGACGCCGGGAAGATCGTATCCCAGCGGGTCCAGCGTGTTGGCGCCGAGTTGCACAAGCGAGCCATCCGGCAGCACAACGTCGAGCGCGAGAACATGGGTGGTGGTGAATCCATACTTGAGGCAGTGCGCGCCGCCGGAGTTCTCCGCGATGTTGCCGCCAATGGTGCAGACGGATTGCGAGGAAGGGTCGGGAGCGTAGAAGTATCCGTAGGGCGCAACGCGCTGGCTGACCGTGGCATTGACCACGCCGGGCTCTACCACCACGCGGGCATTGGGAATATCGAGGTCCAGGATGCGATTCATCCGCGTGAGGCTGATGACGATGCCGCCTTCCACGGGCAGGGCTCCGCCGCTGAGTCCGGTGCCGGATCCGCGCGCCACGAAGGCGACGCGCTCCCGGGCACAGAGCCGCACGATGGCCTGCACCTCGTCCGCGGTGGCGGGCAAAACCACCGCGCCAGGCACCACGCGGTAGGCTGCCAGGCCGTCACATTCGTAGGTGCGCAGCTCGCCGGGGGCGGTGATGAGGCCCTCGCCGGCGATGGCGCCCAGCGCCTGGAGAAATGCCGGATCCACTTCGCCTCCCATGCGCATAGGCCGCCAAGCCAGGGGTTGCTCTGCCACGCGCACTGGCATGATAGTTGCGAGGACCGGCTGTGTCCAGCGCGTCACTTATCGCGTCCACTGCATCGCGTCACTGTGGGCTGGCTCGCGGCCGCACGAGCAGAGTTGCTCAGCGAACCGGCAGCTTAGATTGGCCGGCAGCGGGGTTTCGATTCGGGTAAGCCACGTCCATGCCAGAGCCGGGGCGACCTCGCGCCGCTTTGACTCATCCAAGAAACGAACGGCAGTGGGGACTGGGTGTTGTCCTCAGGGTGAGGCGCGGGTTCAATACATAAGCGCGGAGGAGATGGCAATGACAGTCATTCTGGTTTTCACAACGTTTGTTGCGTTCCTCGTGGTGGACCGGTTCAGCAACAGGCAAGCGGCTAAACACGAGCTGCAGGCCGCCTTTCGCGCCGAAACCATAGCCAACCGGGCCCCGTCCCCGTCCGTGGTTACTTCCCCGGTTGCCTCCGAAGCCGCCGGCCAGGAGGCTGCCGACCACCCCTTCCAAGTTCGGGTTGGGCATGATCGCCGCCGCGGGGACCGGCGAGATCGATCGGCTGCATGAGGCGGCATCGAGAGCCGGCGCGCTCCGGAACTCCGTTGACCTGGCTAAGACAATTGAAAAGGCGCCCCGAAGGACGCCTTTTGTTTTCTCGCCAATGAAATCCGGCTGTAGTTACTTCAATCCCTTTACATACTCTGCGACCGTCTTGATCTGATCATCCGTGAGACCGGCGAACTTGCCGGCGTGCGGACCCTTTTTGCCTCCGTTGGTCAGGACAGCGGTCACGTCCTTGCCTGCAATGGCCGGGCCCATCTTGCCTTCGCCATTCGCGCCGTGGCACATCGCGCACTTCTTAAACAGGGTCGCGCCATCCTCAGCCATCAGCATTCCAGCGCTCATGGCCACCATTGCAGCAATCGTCACAAAACGTTTCATAAGAGTCAATCCTTGGAAGTTAGGTGTATGCCGGGGCTGCGGCGTAAGACGGATTCACCGAAGGCTAGAAGAGCGGCCAACGCTTAGAAACCGAAATGCCTATCAGGAGTACGAATCCCAGCAAGCCCAGCATACTCGCTTAGACGTAAAACTCTCAAGTAGGTTAGCAGCCGCTTACGAAAAGTTTTCGCGGAGTCGAAGAACCGGGCCCAATCTGGAGCGTGTAATCCACCTCCCGCTATCCCCCGTTTTGCCAACACCCGCGCCTTTTTCAACATCCCAGCTATTGCTGGTAATTCTGAGGTTTCCCATGGCTCAAGAACAGCACGACGATTCTCATGACCTTTTCGGTTACGACCCCGGTGCCCGGCCTCCCGTGGCACGACCGCACCTGCAAGCCATTTCGTCATCGCCGGAGGATTCCAGCTCGCGGATTCCCCCGTCAACGCCATCCGCCAGCCATCGTCTCAATCGGCTCAGCGGATTGCGCGATGCCTTCTCCCACGCCCGCAAGCTGGCCGCCGAGCGTCCCGTGCGAACCATCGCCGCCATTGGCGGGACTTGCTTCGCTCTCGGCGTCTCGCTTGGCCTCCGGAGCTCTCAGCGCCGCTAGAGCAGTTGAAGGCGTTCAAACCGGAACTCGGAGCTGGGGGGAAGGTCGGAGGCCGGCCAGGTCCTTGCGCTGGCGCTTGACTTGCGAACGTTTGAGGGTCATACTCGTTTTATGCTGCATTGCAGCAATCTTTGCAGCATTAGGTTCTAGCCCCTAGAGCCGCCCCATCAAGGAGGGGAACAATGACCACAAACACCCATGCAACTAAGACGGAAGCGGAAACCACCGAAGCCAAGTACTGCCCGGTCGCATTTGCGACCTTGTTCAGCAAGGGGTTGGATCGCGTCGTCGAGGCAAGCAAGACCTACCTTGATCTGGCAGTTGAGCGGAATACGGAGGTTCTGGCCTCTTGCAAGCAGACGCTGAAGTCGTCGTCCCTGCCGAATCTTTTTGTGTTCGACCTGGCGGGTCAGGCATTGGAAGGCTATGCCACGCTGCAGAAAAGCCTGTTGGATTTGGCCGTCGAGCAGCGCACCGCTGCCGTCGATGCGGCTCACGAATACATCCAGGATGCCAGCAAAGCGAAGGCGGGAATCCCGAACCTGATCCAGCAGTCGGTAGACCGCACGGTCACGGCCCAGAAATCGGTTCTGGAATATGCCGCGAAGCAGACCAAGGCAGTGAGCGATACCGTGAAGCAGCAGCCCGGCGTTACGGGCACGCCCATGGAGACGGTTACGAATTCGGTTCAGCGCGGCGTCGATACCCTGCACGCAAGCCAGAACGAGATTCTGGACAACGCCACCAAGAACGTGCAAGCCCTGATTGCCAAGGCGTAAGCCTTAACCGACAAGCAAGAGTTTCGCGGGACACACCGGAGCGCCCATCCGAGCATTCTGGGCGCTCCGTGTTTTCCGCAGCACGTTTGAAGTGAGAAAGCCAACCGCAAAGTGAAAGGACTGACCGATGTACAAACTACTCTGTCACCCCGGACGCACCTTCACACTTGAGGAGCTTCTCGACCAAACCCAAGCTGCGCGGGAGAGTATGCCTCCCAGGTTGCCAGAGGCGCTGTCCGCCTCCAACATCAATCTGAATCCTGTATCAGACCCGCAGGAACTGGAGTTTCTGGCTGGATTGGTGCCGTTCCACCACATTCCAACCAAGCTACTGTTCAAAGTCGTTCGAGTTGCGACGGGTCTTGAAGTTCATGACCGGTGGGTTGCTGTCCGCGCCATCATATCGAAGCGAATCCCAATCCCTGTGTCGAAGCCTCTCACCGCGGTTCGTCACGGCTAAGCCGGGCTTCATCCACCAAAACTTTTATTTCAACCGATACACCGCAGGAATATTACTGACTTATGGCAAAAAGACGTGGCAATCCTAACTGGGGCAAGCCGGAGCCGAATGGCCCGGTGATTCCAACCATCACTGAATTCGAGAAAGTGACTCACGAATTCAATCTGCAACCTCATCAATACATCCACTCGGCCCAACTTCGTGAGTGGGCCAGTCGCAACAAGAACTCGAAATTCATTCCCGAGCCTCTCCTTCAGGAGTGGGGCTTCGAGGTCGAATCCTCGCTGTAGACCTGCTCGTATCCAATGAACTCGCGTGCTGCCGCGCGTAGAACCCGGTCTGAGTTCAACCTCATCATGAGGGTGAACTCCGCCGGTTTCGTCGTTTGGCCTACGCTTTCAAGCGTGCCAGCGATGAACCCTTCGGCACATAAATTGCCCACTTGCCGCACTCTGCACACTGCTGGCAGGAGTGCGTCTTAAGCAGTTTGTGCACGGCGTTGCTTCTGGTGACAGTCCCGGCGGGCAGCTTGGTATGTCGTTTCTCGCAATCGGTCATTGGAATTGTCCTTGGGCTCCAATTCTATTCCACATGAGCCTCGGACGTGACCGCCATCTTCCCACCACGAAATCCAGCCAGCAGGAAATGGAAAGAGTCGCTCCCTTGATACAGCGGGCGCGCTATACCGCGTGTAGCGAGTAAACATCGCTGGCGGCGGAAGGCACGAACATCGAAAACACACTGCCACTTCGGCCTGATTTTGTGCAGCTCCGGACTCGAAGCGAACCGCCGTGCTTCTGCACCACCTCTTTGGCTATCGAAAGCCCTAAACCACTGCCGGAAACTTTCGTGGTGAAGAAGGGTCGAAAGATCTCATGCAGGTTTTCCGAAGTGATCCCGCAGCCACTATCCGCAAACGTCACCCGTACTCCGTGCCTCCGCTGCCCTGCCCACTCCTGGGAGTTGGACGCCCGCACAAACAATCGGCCGCCCTGGGGCATCGCGGCGGCGGCGTTCAGCAATAAATTAGAGAAGACTTGACGCAACAGGCCGGTGTAAACCGGAAAATCTCCCTGACAACGATAACGGGTATTCACGGAAACGCCCTGCGATTCAAACTGCGACCGGTAAACATCCAGTGCCGAGTTGATCAATCGTGGCACATCGGCATCCTGCCGAGGAGCGGAATCCCGGAATCTGTCCAGCGCTGCATGGGCGATCTGGGAAACTCGATGCACCTCTCCCTCAGCGAGCATCAGGTACTGACGCCCCTTCTCGGTGAGGATCGCCTCTTTTCTCAGGAGATAGAGAAAGTTCAGGACAGAATCGAGCGGGTTGTTGATCTCGTGCGCCAGAGATGCCGCTAACCGGCTCTCTCTGATTTCGGATGCAGAACGCCTTGGAGCTTCGGAATACACATGGCCACCCCACGCGCTATGTGTGATGTCGGACATACGCGGGCGGTTGCTAAATATGTCAGGGTCTCAGCTGCCCAGCACCGGCAGCTGGAAGTGAGCATCCCGGTTAACCTGTGATCCATCCAAGCAATGGGCGCCACACGCCGCAAATACGAAACCGGGCGCAGTGGGTGACCGCGCCCGGTCGAAATCAGGGAAGATATCAAGCGCCGCGTGAGGGCACGGCAGATAGGCTGAATGATGATGGATCGTCACTGCTTGTCGTGTCTACGATACGATACCCTCCTTCACCCGCTTGTGGGTTCCTGATAAAGTCCTCGCGCCTCGACGGTACCCTCACCAGCTCCGGCACAAGAGCGTGCTTATAGGGCTCATTAAACGCCGATTGGAAAATGTTGCAAGTAGAAAATTACCGAATGCCGCAGGAATGCCCCCAGCTCAGAACATCCTTGTGCTCAGCCGGCGTCCCGAGGAACTCACACGGGGTTTAGCCGACGAGCAACACGGCCTTCGTTCGGTTCCTTGCCGAACGCTGGAAGCCCCCAGCCGGGATTGAGAATCTCATTGAGGAGTACTAATCCGAGGAGGGCTTATGCTGCGGAGACTATTGAGCACAACGAACGATCCAACCCTGACCGTGGTTCGCCTGATTCTGGGAGCCGTGTTTTTTGCCCATGGCGCACAAAAGATGCTCGGCTGGTTTGGCGGCCACGGTTTCAGCGCCACCATGGCATTTTTCACCCACAACATGGGAATTCCGGCGATGTTTGCGTTCCTGGCAATCGCAGCCGAGTTCTTCGGCGGCTTGGGTCTGCTGGTCGGATTGCTTGGCCGAGTTGCTGCCTTCGGAATCCTGTGCAACATGGTGGTTGCAATCGTCATGGTCTCCGGCCATGTCGGTTTCTTCATGAACTGGTTCGGAACACAAAAAGGTGAGGGATACGAATACCACCTGCTTGCGATCGCCTTGTGCGTCACAATTCTCGTCAAGGGATCGGGAGCATTTTCAGTGGACCGAGCCCTGACAGGCTCGCGTCCGTCCAATGTGATGGAAATGGGCACGAGCACAACCCGAATCGCCAAGTCGGCCTGAGACCGTAATCGATGGCTGTAGGCCGGGCGTAGGTAGTAGCGAAGCGCTGACAAGTGCCACCCTGCGCTTCGCCATAGAGTGGCTGCTCGAATACCCAGTGATTCTCCGCTAATCCTCCGTCACTTCGACGCGAACCTTCTTCACGTTTCCAGCAAAATTCTCGACGCACTTATCTGAAATGTGCACGGGGTTCGAGCACTTTCCCGCCGCCGCGCGATTGAAGGCGCGATAGAGCCGCTTCACGTCCACCTTGCCGTTTCGCAGCTCGCGCTCGACCGCAGCGTGCATGGCCGACAGCAACTCGGTGCGCAATTCGTTGAGGATTTTGTCTATGTAGATATAAGGCACGCATCCCCCCAAGCCATTCTAGTGGGTTCTGCAAGAGCTGTGTCCCAATTCTGCAAGTGCATGAAGTGCTGCGGCGAACGCATTCCCTTAGGCCTCCGTAATCCCCCTCGGCATCTGCAAACACACCCCGGCACGAAGGAACGAAACAATGCCTGCCGCGATGCAGCATTTTCCGCAGCATCGGCATCTAGTCAAACGTTCGGAGATTCTGGATGTGTCACCAAGCCAGAAAGGACTGACCGATGGATCAATTTCTCTGTCACTTGGGACGTACCTTCCCCCTTGCCAAGATTGACGAACGCGCGGGAAAGAGCGTGACCCCCAAGTCAGCTGAGGCGCTGTCCGCCTCTGACATCAACCTGAATCCCGTATTCGACCCGAAAGAACTGAAGTATCTGGGCGGATTATCGCAGTTCCGCTATATACCCAACGGGTTGCTGTTCAAACTCGTTCTCATTAAGACGGGCCTTCGAGTCAGCGACCGATGGAGGGCAATCCAAATCATTGTGGATCAGCGTATCCCCATCCCTGTACTTAAGCCTCTTGCCGACGTTCGTCACGACAGTGATGCGGCGGTATGAAGTCAGCCGCCAGGTCAATCCGACGAAGAACGATGAAGTGGCGTGGAAGCATTTACGGTGATGTGTTTACGGAGGAATTGAGCACAGCGGGGCTAAAAGTGGCGGGCTTGCCTTTGGGCGCGGAGCGCAGACAGAGCGCAGAGGCGGCTAATTTTGTTGATGAAATGGGGGCAGCCCTTGAGTGTCAGGTTCGTTCTAATTCCGCGAGGATTTGGAAGATTCTGATCCTGAGCTAAAAGCCACTCGGTTTGGAAACGAATCTCCAAACTCGTGGGGAATCACGCGGCCCCAGATGAACTTCCCCTTCTCAACGAGTTGCAAGCCGACTTCACCGGGTCTGCCGTCTTCCGTGCTTCCCACCCAAGTAACACGATAGCGGGCGCGACTGGAACGATGTTCGACTCCGATCACGCACCCACGTTGCAGCCCATGTTTTATACCAGCAATGTGAACGCCGCTTGTCGTGACATCGACGGTGGTCGCGTATTGCTCGAACATCTGTCCGGTTACGTCCAATCCCCAGATACGAACGGTAACGGTAAGACTGTGGCGGACTTCCCGACGCTTGGCCATGGGCGTGCTCCCCTCCGCATCATTAGCGCCTACTGCTTCTGGAGGTTAGCCGAGGTGTGAAATTCGGTCAATGTACTATGGTAACCACACGAGGCACTTTGGGAACGCGTTACCTAAGAAGTACAAGAAGTGCGGTGGTGGGACGACCGTGGACCGAGCGTCAACGCTGGCGGAATACCGGACCTCCCGAGAGGGCCGCAGGTCTCACACTCTGTTCAAAGTAAGCGATTGGAAATACAGGAGAGAAGAATGGCTCCTCAGGTAGGACTCGAACCTACAACCCTTCGGTTAACAGCCGAATGCTCTGCCATTGAGCTACTGAGGAGTATCGCCGCGCTGACGCGCGTGGTGGCGAACTGACATACCGATTGTAACCAGCGATAAAGGTATGCGTCAATGAGCCACGCGGGGAAGCTGTGGAATTCCAGGCGACACGGTGGGCCGATTCTGGGATGCAAGCCGGAGGCAGCGCGCGCTGCCAGCTATTTCTCTTTCGTACGCGGAGTTAGCCATGCACAAGGGGGCGCGAGAGGCGAGCGGCGGCAGCGGAGTCCAGTATCCAGGCAAGCGAACCATTGGCTGGGGCGATGAGCTGGGCGGGAGCGGCTTCGGGATCGCGCGCGCCTTCGATGACCTGCTGCACCACGGCGGCCTTGCCTTCCCCGGTGACCAGGAAGGTGATTTGAGCGGCGTTGTTCAGGACGGGAGCGGTGAGCGTGACCCGCCAGGCGTTGACCTCTTCGACATGGTCGGCCACCACCAGGCGCTGCTGCTCATGCAGAGACGGGCGGTGGGGAAACAGCGAAGCGGTGTGTCCGTTGGCTCCGAGGCCGAGGAGAATGTAGTCGAAGCGGGGCAGTCCGTCGGTGGCGGGGAGGAGTTCGCGCAGGGTTCGCTGGTAGAGATCGGCAGCCTCGATGGCGGTGCCATCTCCGGTGGGGATGCGGTGGACGTTTGCGGGCGGGACGGGAACGCGAGAGAGCAACAACTCGCGGGCCATGGAGTAGTTGCTCTCCGGATCGCCGGGCGGAACGTTGCGCTCATCTCCCCAGAAAAATTGAATTGAACCCCAGGGAATGATTCCGGCGAAGGGCTCGGCCGCAAGCGTTTGAAAGAGAAGGCGCGGTGTGCTGCCGCCGGAAAGAGCGGCAAACACCGGCTTGCCTTCGCTGGAAATTTTGCGGGCAAGGGCGGCAAACTGTCCGGCGGCGATGCGAACCGTCTCGTCTAAATCCGCGCCGACCAGGACCTCGGCCCCGGCAAGATGGAAGCGCTCAGGCAACATGCGTGTCCTCCTGCTCGGGCATCATTGACATCCATCGATGTCCGGAACCTTTGAGCAACTGCTGGGCCTGCTCCGGGCCCTCGGAGCCGGCGGCATAGTTGGGGAATGCGGGCGGCGGCAACTCGGCCCACGCCTGCTCGATCGGGGTGATGATCTTCCACTCCGCCTCGACCTCGTCGCGGCGGGTAAAGAGCGTGGCGTCGCCGCGCATGGCGTCGAGGATCAGCGTCTCGTAGGCAACTGGAGCTTGGCCGCCAAAGGCCTCCGCGTAGCTGAACCTGGCCATCACAGGCACCGTGCTCATGTGCGAGCCCGGACTCTTGGCTCCGAAGGAGAGCGCGATACCTTCGTCGGGCTGGATGCGCAGGCTGACCGTGTTGGGACAGCAGCTGGCGCCGGCAGCGCCGGCAAACAGCGCCTGCGGCGTGCGCTTGAAGTGCACCCGGATCTCGGTGACGTTGTTGGCCAGCCGCTTGCCGGTGCGCAGATAGAACGGAACTCCCTCCCAACGCCAGTTGTCCACCTTGAGACGGACGGCGGCGAAGGTTTCGGTGATGGAGTCCGGACGGACACCGGGCTCCTGACGATAGCCGGGAACGACGGAGTCGCCTATGCGGCCCGGTCCATATTGGCCGCGCAAGGTACTGGCGGCCACCTGTTCCACCGTCATGGGACGGATGCTGCGGAAGACCTGCACCTTCTGCTCGCGCACGGAGTCGGCATCGAAGGCAACGGGCGGTTCCATGGCGGTGAGCGCTACGCACTGCAGCAGGTGGTTGGCCACCATGTCGCGCAGCGCGCCGGTCTCCTCGTAAAACGCCGCGCGGCGCTCGACGCCGAGTGTTTCGGCGCCGGTGATCTCCACGTACTCGACGTAGTTGCGATTCCACACCGGCTCAAAGATGGAGTTGGCGAAGCGGAAGACCAGGATGTTCTGCACCGTCTCCTTGCCCAGGTAGTGATCGATGCGATAGGTGTGCTCCTCGTCGAAGACCTTGAGCACGGTTTCATTGAGGACGCGAGCCGATTCGAGATCGCGGCCGAAGGGCTTTTCCAGGATGATGCGCGACCAGCCGCGTTCGCCGTGGTTAAGTCCCGCCGATTGCAGGCCGGAGACGATCTCGCCGGCATACGAGGCGGGAGTCGAGACGTAGAAGAGCAGGTTCGGACTGGAGCCGTTGCGCTGCATCTCCTCCAGAGACGAGCGCAGCTGCTGATAGAAAGCAGTCGAAGCCGGATCGCCCACGATGTAGCGCAGGCGGCGCGCAAATTTAGCCCAACGCTCTTCGCTGAACTCCCGAATGTCTTTGGAAGTTTTGGCCGCTTCGTGCAGGGACTCGCGGAATTGCTCGTCGGTCATCTTCGTGCGGCCGGTGCCGACGACCTCGAAGCAGGCACTCATGCAGCCTTCGCCACACAGGTCGTAGAGCGCTGGAATGAGTTTGCGGTGGGTGAGGTCTCCACTGGCCCCGAAGATCACCAGGGTACAGGGATCGGCGTTGGGCAACGCGGGACGTTGCAGCTTCTGCTCGACTTCGGCTTCAACAACTGGACTCATGAGCGACTCCGTGGAATCAGCGCTGGTGCGTACACGACAGCGAATGCCTCCCCGCTCGCGAACCGCACTCTATGAAAGATTCCAAAAGCGCGCGGCGGGATTCATGTGGGCAGCTTTTTGGATTCGGGTTAGGGCTCAGGCTCGGACTGGCGGGCGCGGCGCATCTGGTAGCCCAGAGGGGTAAGCACGAAGCCGGCTTCGGCCAGAAACTCTCCGAAGAAGTGTTCGCGCGCCGGGGCGGAATTGATCTCTGCGATGAACACCCCGGATCGCGCGGCTGCGGGCTCCGTCTGACGGCGCAACGCAAGCTGGGCCAGTTCGCGGGCAGCGGCGCGGGCGTAGTCGTCACGCTCCGGCTGCGAGGCAGGAAGAAAAAGCTTGAGCGAAGGATTGCCGCGCCGCAGATAGGCCACCAGTTCGCCCGCGACCAGCAGGACGGTGGCGCCGCTGGTGCGCGCCATGCCATGCGAAGAAGATGAAGCCGCATCCCCTGTCTCCGGCAGTCGAGGCCATGGCAACAACGCACCGTAGGGGTTGGCCGGATCGACGGCGGCGAGCACAATGGCACCGCGCAAGGCCGGGGCGCGCAGGCCGCGCAGAGCTTCCAAGGCGGAGTTGGCAGCAAACTGCGATCCGCCCAGGCCGGAAAGAAACATGCCACGCCGTACCCAGCCGCGCTCCTCCATCTGGCGCAGCGTGGGATAGATTGCGCTGAAGCCTCCGGGCAACTCCTCGGCAGCCGCAACTTCGCGCGCCACCAGTCCGTAGCGGAGCAGAAGCTGTTGCGCCGTGCTGGCGCTCCATTCGGTAACGCCCGGCTGCCGATGGATGCGGGAGCGGACGAGCGACCAGCGGCCCTGCGCCATGGCTCCGCCGCCGGAGCGGGCGCGGAAGCGCCGGAGAAACTCCGGCGAGCCGGGAGCGAGATCGCTCTGTGGGCGGGTGCGGCCTTCGCGCTCCGGCGTGAGGAAGCTGCGCAGCGAGTGAAAGGTGTCGTTGGTGACCACGCCCTGCCAGGCGAGCTGCCAGAGCGCATCGCGGGTCTCGCCGGGAAATCCACCTCCGGCGGCCTCATGGATCGCGGCAAAAAACGAGGCCCCGCGGCTGGCCAGAAATTCCGCTGACCGCTGCGCACGGCCTTCCAGCGCAGGCTGGGGTTGAAGCTCCGGCGGCGGCAGCAGCGCGGGCAAACTTTCGGCGAGATAGAGAGCCAGGCGGCCGTCGTGGTCTCCAAGCGAGCCGTGGCCGACCCACACCAGCTCGCCGGCGGCCATCAGGGTATCGAGCGTTGCGGGATCGTAGTCGCGGATGCGCGCGGGCAGAATCTCGCGCTCCCACTCGGAGAGCGGCAGAGCGAGGCCTTGCAGGGCTTCGATGGCGTCGAGCAGCGCGTCGAGTTGAGTCCCGGCGTTTGCGTTATTCTTCAAACCCCCACTCCGCCGATTGCTGCCCACGCCCTGCCAGCGCGGCAGAAAGACTCCGAGCACGCGCGCGTCGAGCGGCTCGACCTCGCGGCGCAAGCGGGCCAGGGTGCCGCGACGGAGCTGCTGCAAGACATCCGGATGCACCCACTCGCGATGGCCGCCGCCGGGGCGGAATTCGCCTTCGAGCAGGCGTCCTCTTTGCACCAGTTCGGCAAGCGCGGCTTCGGCGGCGGTTTTGGGAAGGCGATAGCGGTGCGCAAGATCGTCGAGCGTGAACGGGCCGTGGCTGCGCGCGTAGCGGCTCAAGAGTTCGAGAAGCGCTGCAGGCTGATCGGCCAGCCAGGTGGAGGCCAGATCCGCAGGCAAGCGGACGCCTAGGGCATCGCGGTACTGCGCGGCGTATTCGATGGCGACGTAGCGCGGCTCTCCGGCGACGGTGAGCGGCAGCACGCGAGCCGCGCGCACCAGGGAGTCAAGGCCGGCGAAGGATTCGTCGCTTTCGCAGCGAAGGCGCAGCTCTTCGGCGGTGAGGTCGCCGAGACGCAACAACAGATCGTGGATCGCGTCGGCACTGCGCGCGGCGTAGGCGGCGCCGATCCATTGCAGGCGGCGCTCCGCCTCGTGCAGCACGGTTGGATCGAGGAGTTCGCGGTAATCGGCATCGCCCAGCAGCTCCTGCAGCTGCGACTGATCGATGGACAGCGCCTGCGCGCGGCGCTCGGCCAGCGGCGCATCGCCGTCGTAGATGTAGTTGGCGACGTAGCCGAACAGCAGCGAGGCCGCAAAGGGCGACGGGCGCTCCGAGTCCACGGTGGAGACGCGCACAGCACCGCTCTCCATGCGGCGGAGCAGCGCCGTAAGCGCAGGGAGATCGAAGATGTCGCGCATGCACTCGCGATAGGTTTCCAGCAGGATGGGGAACGAAGGGTAGCGCGCCGCCACGTTGAGCAGGTCGGCAGAGCGTTTGCGCTGCTGCCAGAGCGGGGTGCGGACACCGGGACGGCGGCGCGGCAACAGCAACGCGCGGGCCGCGTTCTGGCGGAAGTGGGCGGCAAAGAGCGAGGTGGAGCCGAGCTGCCGCATCACGCGGTCATGGATGGAATCCGCCGATGGCAGCAAGCGCGGATGCGTCCGGAGGTCGGTCGCTTTCCGGCAGGCGAAGGACGAAGCCGTCGTCGGTCCACATCGTCTCCGGCGCAAGGCCGAGTTCTTCGTGCAGCGAGGCGGCGACGGCCATGCACCAGGGGGCGTGGACCCGGCTACCGTAGGGAGAAAGAACGCAGATGCGCCAGTCGCCCAGTTCGTCGCGGCAGCGCTCGATGACGATTTCCTCATCGGAGGGAACGCATCCGGTGGCGGTTTGCTGGTCGCGCAGAAAACGCAGGAGGTTTTCCGCCGCATTGGGCGCAAGCGAGTGATCCTCCACCAGTTTGATGTAGGCCGCGGCGGCGGGCATCTGCAGCAGCTCGCGGGCGAGCGCGCCGATATGCTGGCCGAACTCGGCGGGACGGCCCGCGCCGTCGCCATGCCAGAAGGGCATTTTGCCGGGCTCTCCGGGAGCGGGCGAAACCAGCACGCGGTCGTGGGTGATTTCCACGATGCGCCAGGTGCTGGCGCCGAGGATGATGGTTTCGCCAGGCTTGCTCTCGAAGACCATCTCCTCATCAAGCTCGCCGAGGCGGGTTGGCTTTTCGGCACCGGCCAGAAAGACGCCGTAGAGACCGCGGTCGGGAATGGTGCCGCCGTTGACCAGGGCAATGCGCTGCGCGGACTGGCGCGGCGTGAGGCGGTGGGTGACCCGGTCCCAGGTGATGCGCGGACGCAGTTCGGCAAACTCATCGGAGGGATAGCGGCCCGAGAGCAGATCGAGAACGCTCTCAAAGGACGAAAGCGAGAGCGCGGCAAAGGGCGCGGCGCGGCGCATGATGGCGAACAACTCGCCGCTGCTCATCGGCTCCATGGCGACCGAGGCCACCATCTGCTGGGCGAGCACGTCGAGCGGATTGCGAGGGTAGCGGACGGCTTCCACCTGTCCGCGCTGCATGGCTCGCGTGGCGGCGGCGCAGGCGAGCAGGTCGGCGCGGAACTTGGGGAAGATGATGCCGTTGCTGACCGCATCCACCTGATGACCGGCGCGGCCGATGCGCTGCATTCCGCTGGAGACCGAGGGCGGCGCTTCGATCTGGATGACCAGATCGATGGCTCCCATGTCGATGCCAAGCTCCAACGACGAGGTGGCAACCAGTCCCTGGATGCCGCCGCTCTTCAGCCGTTCTTCGATCTCTTTGCGCTGCGCCGGAGCCACGCTGCCGTGGTGAGCCAGCACCAGCGTCTCTCCGGCGAGATCGTTGAACGCGCCGGAGATGCGCTCGGCGAGGCGGCGGTTATTGACGAAGATGAGCGTGGAGCGATGAGCGCGCACCAGCGCAAGCAGCTCAGGATGGATCGAGGTCCAGATGGAGCGTCCACCCGGCGCGCCTGGTGATTCGGCTTTGCCGAGGGTGGACATATCTTCCACCGGAACTTGAACGCTCAACTCCAAACGCTTGGGAGCACTGGCATCGAGCACGGTAACGGGACGATAGCGAATGGCGGCAGGCTCGGCGGCGGATTCGGGCTCGGACATGGGATCGTCGGGGGAATCCGCGGGAAAAGCTTCGACTCCGGCGAGGAAGCGCGCTACTTCCTCCAAGGGGCGCTGCGTGGCAGAGAGGCCGATGCGCTGCAGGCGGCGTCCGCAGAGGTGCTCCAGGCGCTCCAGCGAGAGCGCCAGATGCGCGCCGCGCTTGGTGGGGACGAGGGCGTGAATCTCATCGACGATGACGGTCTCGACCGATCGCAGGAGCTCGCGCGCGTTGGAGGTGAGCAGCAGGTAGAGCGACTCGGGGGTGGTGATGAGAATGTCGGCCGAGTGGCGCTGGAAATGGCCTCGCTCGGCAGGGGGAGTGTCTCCGGTGCGCACGAAAAGCGTGGGACGATGTGCGCTGTCGCCACGCTGGGCCGCCACCTGGGCAATGCCTTCCAGAGGAGTGCGCAGGTTGCGTTCGACATCGACCGCGAGCGCCTTGAGCGGTGAGATGTACAGGGCACGGCAGCGCTCCGGCTTGGGCGGAGGCGGCGAAAACATGGCGCGGTTGAGGCACCAGAGAAACGCAGCGAGGGTTTTGCCGCTTCCGGTGGGAGCGAGCAACAGGGTGGATTCGCCGCGCGCAATCGGCGGCCAGCTGAGGCGCTGGGCCAGGGTGGGAGCAGCAAAGGCGGAGGCAAACCACTGCCGCACGGCGGGATGAAAGAGGTTCAACTCATCCTCGCCCTGGGGCTCGCCGCGATTGGAGTTTGAGTGCATCCGCTGCAGGATAGTCTAAGCGCAATTGGGTGGATGCACGAGGGCGGAGCTGGAGGAAGAGCGCTGCGCAGAAGGCGTGGTGGCTGAAATGCCTCTGGAATTGCACGTGATATTTGAGCGGCGCTGGGGTCCTTCGCTCCGCTCAGATGACACCAAAGGCTGGAGTAAAAAACAAGAGCCCGGTGCCCCATATCTGCCCGTCTTTGGCAGATGTGGGTCTGTTGACTCTGCTCTTGCAGGGGCTAGGAGTCCAGCTCCGTCTCCAAGGCGGTTTTGAGCTGTGAGTACTGCTCGTCGGTGAGCTTCTTTCCGGCCATGCGGAGATAAAAGGTATCGATGGCCATTTCGCCTTCGGTGTCGATCAGGGCGACCTCGATGTTGCAGCCGCACTCGGCGAAGACGGCGGCGATGCGGTGCAGCAGGCCGGGACGATCCTGCGTGACCACCTCGATGATGGTGCTATGGCTGGAGGACTGCTGATCGAAGTTGAGGCTGGTATCGATCTTCACCTTGGGAGCCTTGGCCCCGAGGCCGCTGCGCTTGCGGGCGAGTTTCTCCAACGGCACCGCGCCGCTGAGCACATCGCTGAAGCTCTTCTTGAAGCGCTCCCACTCCGGCACGTTCATTTCCAGGGTGTGGTAGAAATCGGTAAAGACAAAGCTGTCCACCACCACTCCCTTGTCGTTGGCAAAGGCATCCGCTTTGAGAATGTTCATTCCCCAACCGGCCAGCACACCGGCGAGGGTGGCAAACAGGGCGGGACGGTCCTGGGTGATGACGGTAAGGGAGAAATCGCCGCGCAGACGCTTGAGATCGGTCTGCACGGAATTCGGGGCCAGCTGCGATGCCATCTCGACATGCTGAATAATCTGTTCGGCGGCATGCAGGCGAAGATAGCGCTGCGGCAATCCCTCCAGAAAATCGCGGAGACGGCGGCCAAGCTGCGGAGCCAGCAGACGGATGCGCGCCACCTGCTCGTCCTCGGCAGCCTCGTGGACGCGCTCGTCGTCCACGCTGTGATTCAGATAGTTTGCGGTGGCAAAATACACGCGCCAGAGATTTTCCGCCTTCCACGGCGACAGCGCCGTGGGATTGACGGCGCCGATGTCGGCGTAGGTCAGCAGCGCCAGCATCTTGAGCCGCTCCTGGCTGCCAACGCGCCGGGCCAGCGCATGAATCGTCTCCGGATCGAAGATGTCGCGGCGCATGGCGACCGAGAGGTCCATGTGGTAGGCGACCAGGAAGCAGACCATGTCCGCATCTTCGGGCGACAGCTCAAAGCGGCGGCATACCTCCATGGCAATCTCCAGGCCGGCGCTCACGTGGTTATCGTTGACCGTGGCCTTGCCCAGATCGTGCAGCAGCAGGGCGAGGATGAGCAGATCGAGGCGCTCCAGTTCATCAACCAAGCTGGCAAGACTGCGGTTGCCGTTCTTTTTCGCCGTGCGCAGCGCATGGATGGATTCGATGGCGCGGAAGGTATGCTCATCGACCGTGTAGCGATGGTAGTAGTCGCGGATGACCAGCGATTCGACGGTGCGGAACTCCGGCAGCAGCAAGCCGAGCGCGCCCAGCTCCTGCATGATGCGCAGCGCCTGGGCAGCATTCGGACGCACCAGAATTTTGCGCAGCATCGCCCACCGCTTCGGACCGGAAAGCTCCTGCGCCGCCACCGCAGGCAATGCCTGCTCGATGCGCACTTCCGTGCTGGCCGCCAGCTTAAAGCCGTGCTGCGCGACGAATTCAAAACAGTTAAAGAAATACTCCGGCGAGACCAGCGCGGAGGGCTGCTGCAGCAGGATGCGCCCGTTGACACAGGAAAATTCGTCGGTGGAGAGCCGCTGGCGCCAGTTCTGAAACTGCTTGAAGAGCGAGGAGCGGGTGGGAACCACTTCGTCCATCATGGTGGCGAAGAGACGGTTGAGCACGCGCGCCTGGCGGTAGTAGTAGCGCATCCATTCGGCGGCGTCGGCGCCGCCGCCATCGTAGCCGATGTGAGCATCGGCGGCAGCCTGCTGCGCCTCCCAGTTCAGCTGGTTATCATCGCGGCCGGCGTGGTAATGCAGAAAACAGCGCACCGAGATGAGGAACTCCTTGGCCTCCTGGGCGCGGTCGCGCAGCGAGGCGGGAAAGGAGTCGACGGGCCCGGTCCAATCACGGGCGCGGGAGAAGCCGTTGAGCAGCGCCAGCCAGCAGGAGACGTTGTAATCGCGCAGTCCGCCGGGCGCCTCTTTGATGTTGGGCTCCAGATGGAAGATGGTGTCGCCGGCCTGATGATGGCGCGCCTCGTTCACCTCGGCCAGCAGCAGTACGAGTTCCTGCCAGTCGCGCATTACCGAGCGCGGGATCACCTGATCGTGCAGGCGGCGGAAGAGATCGTAATCGCCGGCCAGCAGGCGGCAGTCGAGCAGGGAGATGTTGAACTCGGGGTTGTCGCGATGGAGGCGGTCGCAGTCCTCCAGCGTGCGGGTGGTGGGACTCAGCTTGATGCGCATGTCCCACATGTCCTGGCACATGGCGCGAATGGGGTCTTTGTAGGACGCCGCCAGGGCCGGCTGGTCGGTGAGGAAGAGCAGATCGACGTCCGAGTAGGGCGCAAGCAGCCCGCGCCCATAGCCGCCGATGGCAACCAGGGCCAATCCGGAGGGAGAAGAGTGGCCGGAATCGATATGATGGCGCCACAGCTGCTGGGTGAGCTGAATCCACCATGGCGGTTCGTCCCAGCAGCACAGAGCGGCCCGAGCGGGTCTGCTCGAACTCCAGCCGCAATCGCTCCGAGCCTGCGAGATATTCGGCTTTCAGACTCTGCGCGATGCCCAGTGCCATGGAGGATCCTCGGTTGATTTAGATCGCGTCGGCGCCGCGCTCTTCGTTGCGGATGCGGATGGCTTCGTCGATGCGCGAAAGGAAGATTTTGCCGTCGCCGATCTTGCCGGTCTGCGAAGCGCCGAGAATGGTCTTGACGACCTCATCGACGACTTCGTCGCGCAGCACGATCTCCAACTTGATCTTAGGCAGAAGGTCGACGCTGTATTCGCGTCCGCGGTAGAACTCGGTGTGGCCCTTCTGGCGCCCATGGCCGCGCACTTCCAGAACCGTAAGCCCGTCGATACCGATTGCTATGAGTGCTTCTTTTACGGCGTCAAGTTTGGAGGGTTGAATCACCGCTTCGAGTTTGGTCATGTCGTTTTATCGTCTCTTCCGGAACCGCCGATCGATTGCTCGCCGGCAGCGCCTGTTTTTTCATCGAGGACTACACCGCGCCCAGCAGGCATGTCTGCCAGCCTGTCCAGCCGCGAACAGATCAGTGGCTGCCGAACGGGCCAGAGCTGCTTGCCCGCAACTCGCTGCCATATAACGGCTTCTCTTGACTGGACAGGCCACGCCCCGACCGTCGAAATTCGCAGCGTTCCCCGCCCTTGCAGTCCACGGATTGGCCGTCCACGTAACCCTTCCATAGATAGTGGTTTACGAGCCCGGATGGAAATCAAAAATTATTATAGGAGCTATGCGCGCCGGTTATGCAGTCATGGGCTCGGCGGCATCGGAACGAACTCCGGGCTGTTCGATCGCCCTATTGCTGCTGAGCCGGAAGCGGTTGCCGCGCCGCGCCTTCATCCAGTGAGCGCCGGATCGAGTGCAGGAGCGCCTGGGCGGTGTATGGCTTTTCCACCAGGGTAAAGCCGGTGATTTTGTCCGACTGCGAGATGACCTCCTCGGTGTAGCCGGACAGGAAAACAATGGCAACCCCGGGGCGCTGCTTCACGATCTCGGCCGCCAGAACCGGGCCGCGCATGCGAGGCATGACCACGTCGGTGAGCACCAGGTGAATGGGGCCGGCGAAAGCGCGGGAGAGTTCCAGCGCCGCCATGCCGTCCTCGGCCTCCAGAATGTTGTAGCCATCGCGCACCAGGATGACCTTGGTCAGCTCGCGCAGGGCCGCGGAGTCTTCCACCAGAAGGATGGTTTCGCCCGTGCCGTGCAAGGCCGCGGGCAGGGCTTTCGCGGGCTGGGCCTGCTGGAGCATCTCGGCGGTGAGCGGAAGCAAGACCTTGAAGACCGTGCCCCCACCTACCTCGCTGTAGACCCAGATGTCTCCGCCGTTGCGCTTGACGATGCCGTAGACGGTGGCAAGGCCAAGGCCGGTTCCCTTCCCTGACTCCTTGGTGGTGAAGAACGGCTCGAAGATATGCGCCACGGTGGCGGGGTCCATGCCGGTACCGGTATCGCTGACCGAGAGCCTGGCGTAGCTTCCCAGCTTGAGCAAGGGATGCTGGCGGACGAAACTCTCGTCCACCTCGACCGTGTTCACCTCGATGTCGAGACGGCCGCCGCCGGGCATGGCGTCGGCGGCGTTGGCGGCCAGGTTCAACACCAACTGCTGGATCTGGCTCGGGTCCACCTTGACCGGGCAGACGCCATCGCAACACTTCACCGACAGCACGATGTCGTCGCGCAGCAGTCGTCCCAGCATCGGGGTCATCTTGGAGGCGGCTTCACGCAGATCGAGCACCTCCTCGGCAGTGGCCTGCTTGCGGCTGAAGGCAAGCAGCTGGCGGGTGAGCATGGCTCCCGCTTCGCCGGAGCTCTTGATCTGCACCACCCGGTCGCGGCGCTCATCGCCTTCCGGCAACTCGGACAGCAACAGTTCCGAATACCCGAGCATGACGTTCAGCAGGGTGTTGAAGTCGTGGGCCACGCCTCCGGCCAGCCGTCCGATGGCCTCCATCTTCTGCGCCTGCTTCAGCTGATCTTCCACCCGCTTGCGCTCGGTTGTGTTCTGGATGACCGAGATTCGATACAGCGGGAGACCGGCGGGGCTGCTCACCATGGAGGAGATGACATGGACCCAGACCACGGAATGGTCGCGGTGAAGATAGCGCTTTTCTATTTCATAGGAATTGCGCTGCTGGCGCTGCATGGCACGGAAGAGTTCGAGTTCGAGCGCGTGGTCGTCGGGATGGGTGATCTCCGCGGTGTTTTTGCCCAGCAGCTCGCTCTCCTGGTAACCCAGCATGTGGCAGAGCGCCGGGTTCACCATGAGCAAGCTGCCATCGAGGGTGACCTGCTCGATGCCGACGGCGGCCTGCTCGTAAATGGAGCGGAAGCGGGCCTCGCTTTGCAGCAGCGTTTCCTCGGCGCGCTTGCGCTCGGTAATGTCGCGCAGAATGACCGTGTAGAGTTTCTGTCCCGCCACCTGTACCTGGGAGATGGTCGCCTCGATGGGAAACTGCTCTCCATTGGCGCGCAGCGCGTAGAGGACGCCGGGCGCGGTCATGGAGCGGGTGGTGAGACCCACCTCGCCGAAGCGGCGGACATGCTCGTCGTGAACTCCGCGCACTACGGCGGGAAGGAAGCGGTCCAGCGGCTTGCCCAGAGCATCCCAGGCGGGACAGCCAAACATCTTTTCGGCAGCCTTGTTGAAGACGATGACGCGCTGGCTTTCATCCAGGGTGATGATGGCATCCATCGCCGAGGCCACCACGCTGGAAAAGCGCTGGGTGCTGATGCGCAGTTCCTCCTCGCTCTGCCGGCGCTCGCGCTCCATCCGGTTGAGCATGGTGGCGGCGAACAGAACGAGCGGCACAAAGATCAGGATGGGAGCCAGTACCACGAGGAGCAGCGTGACGGGCGCGCCGGAGCGGCTGGTCTCGATGATCTTAAGGATGAGCAGGCTGACTGCGCAGGGAACCAGGATTGCGGGCAGAAGCACGGCATAGCGGGACCATGAACGCGCACCTCGGCTGCTCTCCGTAATCGTAGCCACCCCCCACTAGGGAAAGAATTGGTCAATTATAGTCGCCCGCGCTGTGCAGTGCACACCTGAATTGCCGTCTCGCGGCGGGTTCGCGGGCAACCGATTGCTCGCGAGTGACTTTTTGTCACCGGGGATTTTTGCTGTGAAGGAGATACGGTTGACGTGGCCCTTGGATTCCACGAGCGGACCTACGGCTTTGTGAACTGAACAGTCGGGGAATTGTCCCATGCCGCCGGGTGCCCCACCTTCGCCGCTGTTTCTGCGGCTAAGGTGGGAGGAAGCACTCTCATCCCTCGGCGGATGGGGTGGGCGGTATCCCGCGGAGGCAAAAAAACATAAGGGATGGGCAGGTTGCTTCCCACCTTATCGCCGCAAAGAGCGCGGCGCGAAGGTGGGGCACCCAAAGTTGGAAGTGGGTGCCCCATGAATCCGAGCGGTGGGCTAGGCAGCCTTCTGCTCGCTGCGCCGGAAGAATTGCAGCAGGTCGGAGTTGATTTCATCTTTCAGCGTAGAGCACATCCCATGCGCGGCGCCTTGATAGACCCGCAGCGTGGCGCCTTTTATCATTTTGGATGAAAGCAGTGCCGAGGACTGGATCGGCACGATCTGATCGTCATCGCCGTGGAGGATGAGCGTGGGCACATCGATTTTGCGGAGGTCCGCGGTAAAGTCCGTCTCCGAGAAGGCTTTGATACACTCCAGCGCGGCGTTGAAACCACACTGCATCCCCTGCAGCCAGAACGAATCGCGCAATCCGGCGGAAACCTTTGAGCCGGGACGGTTGGCGCCGTAGAAGGGCCCGCTGAGGTCGCGGAAGAACTGCGAGCGGTCATGGAGCACGCCGCTTCGGATCTGATCGAAGACCGCCAGCGGAACGCCGCTGGGATTGGTGGCGGTCTGCAGCATGAGTGGAACCACTGCGCCGATGAGCACCGCCTTGGCGGCTCGCTTGCTGCCGTGGCGGCCAAGGTAGCGGGCCACCTCGCCGCCGCCGGTGGAGTGGCCGACGTGAATGACGTGGTTCAGGTCCAGGGTCTGGACCAGCGCGGCCATATCGTCGGCATAGGTGTCCATATCGTTGCCGTTCCACGGCTGGCCGGAGCGTCCGTGGCCGCGGCGGTCATGCGCGATGCAGCGATAGCCGTTCGACGCCAGAAACAGCATCTGGTCCTCGAAGGCGTCCGCGTTGAGCGGCCAGCCATGACTGAAGATCACCGGCTGTCCGGAGCCCCAGTCTTTGTAATAAATCTGCGTGCCGTCTTTCGTCGTGATGGTGGGCATGGAAATTACTCCTCTTCTCGATGGTCGAAGTCCGTGGACGAAAACGATGATCTGAGGCGGAGGGCCTGGTTCGGCATTTCCCGGCGAGACGAGCCTTCTCAGAATCACGCAGTGGGGAAAGATCAAGCCGACTTGCCGAGCGGCGGGGCTTCGGCGCGTGCTACATCCATCAGCATCGCCTCTACTTTGGCGTCGAGTTCGCGTGCCACGCGGAGCGCCTCGAAATTTCCATACGTGGCAAGGCAGCTGGCCATCCTGTCATAGGTGAGATGCACCCCGTCGGGGCGCTCGTCGATCAGGACGGTGACCGGCGCGTAGGCGGCAGCGTCGGGCACGTACTTGGCCATCTGGCTCAGGACGAGCGGATTGCCCAGGACGAAGCGCAGAATCTTCGGGCTCTGCGCCCCGCTCCGCTTACGTAGAACGGCGCCGATGTCGTAGCGCGCAAATTCCATGAAGCCGGAGGAACCAACGGAGTCCTCGACGATCTTTTCCAACTCGGCATAGTTGGCTGCCTCAGCCATGCGTCCGGTGAATGCGGCGATGTCAGGATGGCCAAGCACCCCTTGAAAGGCTTCTACGACATCGTGAAACGGTTTGAATGAAATTACGCTGAAGCGCTGCACAACGACATCTCTTGTGACCATTGGTTCGCCTTTCCGGAAGGCACGGTGCCGATTCGCCGCGATGCCGCCAGGGGGCCGCGGACGCAGCCATGCTCACATTGCAGGTTCGATGCAGTGAAGCGGTTGCGGGACTTCCGGTTGTTCCGCCAGTGGGACGAATCTTTTGCGGCAAGCGTAAAACGTAAAAAAGGTCACCCAGAGTAGCGCGCGTCTCTCAGCAGGAGGCTAAGCATCCATCTCCCAGCTGCGGCTCTCGGCGTGCTCGGTGGTGAAGTAGACGGGGAACTCGGGCAGGGCGGACTCCTCCATCGGCCGCAGCCCGACGCCGACCAGGCGAGTACGCACGAATTCCGCGGCTGCAAGGTTGTTTTCTGCGGCTGGAAGCCCGTTGAAGCGGCAGCAGGCGGCCAGCGTCTGGCACAGGATACTCACGTCGCCCAGCGCCGACTGGCGCCGCAGGTAGGCTTTCTGCATGCGAATCTTGTCTGGCATAATCACGCGGAAGTAGTAATCCAGCGGCTCGGAGCAGGCGCCCAGAATGGCCGACTCATGACGGTACTTGATGGAGGCCGGATCGGTGACGCCGGGGCGGGATTCGGAGAGAATCCATCGATAGTCGTCGCGGAAACGGTTCACCGTTGACTCCACCAGCGGACGTGGACCGACGAAGCTCATCTCGCCGGCCAGGATATTCCAGAGCTGGGGAAGTTCATCCAGCTTGGCCAGCCGCAGCAGGCGGCCCAGCCGGGTAACGCGCTGGTCGCCGGCAACCGTAATCTCATCACCGCCGTGGGCCGGAACCATGGTCCGGAACTTGAACAGGGTAAAGCATCGCAAGCTGCGCCCTACCCGGCGCTGGCTAAACAGCACGGGGCCTTCGGAATCGAGTTTGATGAGCAGGGCGACCGCAATCATCAGCGGGCTGAGCAACAGCAGCCCGGCCGATGCCAGGGTGAGATCGAATAGGCGTTTGAGCATGATGGAGGCAAACCTCTTCCGGACATCGCGGAACTACGGCTGAACGGTCTATCGGCAATACGGCGATCCAGCGTCAGCACTTCGGGGCAGGAAACCGGGCAATGGTTCCTAGTCGAAGTTTGCCAAGTGGCGATTGGATCGCTGGCCAACCGGCCTATGAGTTGGAATGGCTCAGCACAGCAGGTGTGGGGGCCGAGCGCTCGGCCTCCAGCCACGCCTGGAACATCAGCAGGCTCCACAGCGGGCCGGTGAGTGCGTCGCGGCCGCCGAGGAAGCCAGACCATAGCTCACGCGATGCCTGGCGGTGGATGAGGCCGCCGGCGCAGGTGTCATCGGTTGGCAGCAGCGCCTCGGCCCAATCGCGCAGCGGCCCGCGCAGCCAGGAGGTCAGCGGAATGGCGAAGCCCATTTTGGGGCGCGCCGTCAGCGAGCGCGGAATGTAGCGGTCCATCACCTGGCGGACGATCCACTTCCCTACTCCATCGCGGATCTTCCAGCGCAACGGCAAGGCGCAGGCGAAGTCGATCACCTGGGCGTCCAGAAATGGATTGCGCACCTCGAGGCTGGCCGCCATGCTCGCCCGGTCCACCTTCACCAGGATGTCGTCATGCATGTAGAGCCGCGCGTCGGCCAGCATCATCGAAGTGGCCGGCAGCTCATCGCTCAGCCAATTCAGCTTCGGCCCATCCAGCGCGGCCTCCGGAGACCACGGCGATGGCCCGGGCGAATTCAGGATGGAGGAAGCCTGCGGCCAATCGGAGATCAGCCGCAGGTAGAGATCGAGCGGGCCGCTCGCCTCCAGGGCGCGAACGATCTTGTGCGCCTTGTCCGGGAGATTGGCCAGACGCAGGCGCGGCGGCAGCAAAGCCTGGGCTCCGCGCAATAGGGCGGGATTGCCCAGCACGCCCGCCGCCCGTCTCCGCAGCGGCAAAGGAATGGAGCGCAGCAGGGGCCAGACCGAGGTGGCCAGGATGTGACGGTTGTAGCCGCCGAAGATCTCGTCTCCACCGTCGCCGGAGAGCGCGACGGTGACCTGGCGCCGCGCCAGGCGCGAAACCAGCAGGGTAGGGATGGCCGAGGAGTCGGCGAACGGCTCATCGTAGATCGAAGGGATCTCCTGCAACGCGGCCATGGCCTCGGCTGCGGTGAGCACGCAGGCGGTGTGGTGGGTGCCCAGATGCCGCGCGATGCCCTCGGCAAAACTCGACTCGTCGTATTCGGCCGAAGTCATGCCGACCGAGAAGGTGCGAATGGGGATCGAACTCTGTGCCTGCGCCAGCGCGCTGACCGTCGCCGAGTCCACGCCGCCGGAAAGGAACAGTCCCACGGGAACGTCGGAGGCCACGATGCGCTGCCGGACCGCGTTGCGCAGCCGGTGGTCCAGCTCATCCACTGCCTCCTGCTCGCTGCCGGAAAAGGGCGCGGCCAGCCCGGCGCGTACCGTTGCCTCCATCGACCAGTACGGCTGCGGCAGGCTAGTGTCCTCGCCCGCGGGAGTTCGCGACGTAATCCGCAACCACGACGCTGCCGGAAGCTTGCGCACGCCTCGGTAGATCGACAGCGGGGCCGGGACGTAGCCGAAGCGGAAGTAGGCGGCCACGGCATCGGGATCGATCTCCGGATGAAACTCCGGATGAGCGCGAAAGGCTTTCAACTCGGAGGCAAAGAGCAGGGTTCGGCCGAACCATCCGTAGTAGAGAGGTTTTTTGCCCATGCGGTCGCGCGCCAGCCAGAGCACCCGCTCACGGCAGTCCCAGGCGGCGATGGCGAACATGCCTTCCAGCCTCGGCAGCGACGCCTCGACGCCCCAGTGATCGAAGGCCGCCAAAATCGTCTCCGTGTCGGAGTGCCCGCGGAATTCCGGCGCCCGGCCGGAGCCGCTCTGCAATGTATCGCGAAGGGCAAGGTGGTTGTAGACCTCGCCATTGAAGGCGATCACGAAGCGTCCCGAGGCAGAGCGCATGGGCTGATGCCCGGCAGGCGAAAGATCGAGAATGGCCAGCCGCCGGTGTCCCAGGGCGATTCCGCTCTCCGGCTCCGCCCACGTTCCGTGGTCGTCCGGCCCGCGATGCGCCAGCCGGTCCGCCATGGCAGCCGCGAGCCCGTGCATCTCGTCCGCGGGCCGAATGTTGTTTCGCTCGAAATATCCGGCAATGCCGCACATTCAGCACCTCGCCTCGGGAGCAGCATGCGGAGCGCTGCGGACTACCGGATCGCACCCCATGCGGTCTCCGCACTCCGTCCTCTCGATGATCCGCAGCCAGGCCGATGCTCCCTGTTGCAACGAATAGTTTTGCCGAACCCTGAGAGCGGCGTTCCGTCCGAGCTCGCCTCGCAGCCACGGAGATACGATCAATTGCTCCAAGGCCTCGAACCACCTCTGCGGACTGCCGGCCAGATAGCCTTCCCTGCCCTCGCGGACGATCTCGCAGTTGGCTCCCACCGGAGAGCCCACCACGGGCAGTCCGGCGGCCATGCACTGGATGAGCTTCAGCCCGCACTTCCCGCGGGTGAATTCGTTATCGGGAAGCGGCATCAGCCCGATATCGCATTCCGCCAGCAGGCGCGCTTCGCTCGACTCGCTCCACGGCACCACCTCCGCGAAAGGAAGCCACGGGCGGATCGCGTCGCCGGAGCCGATCAGCCGCAGCCCAAGTCCGGGATAGCGGAGTTTCAGTTCGGCCAGCACCGGCGCAAGCGGCCGGAGAAACTCCGCGGTCACCGGCGTTCCGATCCACACCAGCCGGACTCCTCCGGCGGCCGAATCGAAATGTTTGGGGGCGTAGCGGGCCACGTCTACCACCGTGGGAATCACATGCACGTTGCGGCTGTGCCGCGCGGCGAAAGTCTCCAGATGCCGGTTGCCTACCACCACCGCCTCGGCCTGCGCCATCAGCTCGGGAATCCTCTGCCGCAAGAATGGAATGTTGCGGTACTTGTGGTACGCCGCGTCATCGTAGTCCACCACCAGCCGCGCGCAGCAGCCCGCTGCCAGCCGCTCGGCCATCGGAGGCAGGTACGGAAAGAACTCCTGATCGCAGAGCACGATGTCGTATTGCGACAGCCCGCGCAGCTGTGCCAGGCGGCGGAGATAGCCGCGCACAACCTGCCACCGGCTGCGGCGCCCCGATGCGTACAGCGCCTGCAGATAGGCATCGTCCAGCATGGGACGCACCGCAACCGAGTGGCCCGCCCGCTCGAAGCTTGGGATGTACTGCAGCAGGCGGTAGCGGCTGTTTGCGCCCATCGGCCCGTAGCGGGTCAGCATGGCGATCTTCATGCTAGCTCTCCCATCGTCTTCGCCCCGCGAGCAGCGTCTTGTACCAGGCCAGGTCGCTCGCCTTCAGCAGCACCATCGAACGCAGGTCCATCTCCGGGAAGCGCGCATAGCGGATGAGGTAGAGTCCGGCGTTGAGAAAATAAGAAAGTGAGGTGACGGCCGCGGCGCCCTTCAGTCCGTAGCGCGGCAGCGCCCACCCGCATCCCAGGGCCGAAAACAGCAGCGCGGCCGTGGCGGGAAAGACCGTCTTCAACGGCTGTCCCCGCCCGTTCAGGTCACTGGCCAGGACTTTGAAGATGCTGGCCACCACCGTTCCCGGCAGCAGAATCCAGATCACCGGGACAGCCTGGGTGAATGCGGGCAGCAGGCGGGGGATGGCCCAGTTGCTAAGGGCAGCCAGCGTCAGCGACAGCAGGGCCGTGCTGGCAACGCTGGCGCGGCAGAAGGCCGAAGTCATGCGGTTGGCCTCGGCTTCGGTCGAGTCCGCGATATGCGGCAGCAACACCTGCGAGACCGCTTGCGGAACGTACCAGAGCAACTCCACTACACCGATGGCCAAAGAATAGACGCCCAGATCGCGCACCGGCAGCAGCCACAGAATCAGCACCACGTCGGTGCGGTGCTGCAGATACTGCACCACGGCTCCCAGATGCGAGCGCCACGCAAAGCCAAAGGCCCGGCGCAGAAGACATCGCCCCGGCAGCCTCCAGAGTCCCACGCTGGAGGAAAGCACCAGCAGGGCAAACAGTGCGGGCAGCACCACGGCGGCGATCCAGCACAGGGTCAGCCAGCGCACTCCGCCGATCCGTGCCAGCCAGAGACCGAGCAGCAACAGGGCAAACAGACAGGCCTGCGAGGCGCGAAGCAGGTTGTAGGCAACGATCCTTCCCGTGGCCAGGTAGAGATAGCTCAGGTTCCAGACCAGGGTGCAGGCCGGAACCGCAGCAAAGGCCAGCAGCGCCGAAGATTGCCAGCCACCGAGATGAACCAGCCCTGGCATCAGCCGCGAGAGTTCCAGCGCCGCCAGCGGCAGGCAGCCGAGCAAAAGGCTCGGCCAGAGCAGGAGCGCGGCCATCTCCTCTGCCTGGATTTTGTTCGCCGACCCCTGCGCCTCGCGCCGGAACAGATAGACGGCTGCGGGTCCGAGTCCGCAGTTGAGCAGCACCAGGGCGACGGAGGAGACAAACTGCAGGCGATAGAGAAGTCCCTTGCCCTCGGCGCCGCCCAGCCGGGCCACCAGAAAGGTACACAGGACTCCTGCCGCCAGTGCGACCATCTGGGCGGAGAAGACCGACGATGATTGTTGCAACACCTTTCGCTTGCGGAGCGCGACGGCCTCTGCCGGCGGGCATTGGCTGGCCTCGGCGATTTCCGCGCCGTACTGATTCCTCTTCATCTCGATGGGACCTCCGGATGCAAAACTGCGGAGCTCCGGAAACCGCCGTAGCGGTTGCCGTCCGCGATGCAGGAGTTGCACCCGGCGGGCAGCACAAGGTTGGAGCGCGGCCGGTTGCTCTGCGCGGACTTGAAGGTGTTGTAGCTGACATCGAGCGCGGTGACGTTTGCCGCGGCCGAGACGGTATCAAACTGCCCGTCGGCTTCCACCCCGGTATCTTCAAATGTATTGTGTACGATGGAGACATCGTCGGCGCCGCCGGCAACCGTCACCGCCGAGCGGCCGATGTTGACCAACTCGCTCTCCGAAAGCTGAACTCCCCGCGCCCCGGCGCCCACCACAACGCCGTATTGCGAACTGGCGACGTAGCCCTGGTAGCGCAGGTCGCGCACCGCGTCGATCTCCAGGCCGGTGCCTCCCACCTTTCCCGCATACCCGGCTTCGATGAAGCTGTTGGTGAAGCGAATCCAGCGCGGCGCCTGGCCGCCGAGCGAATTGCGCACCTGCACCGGGCCCAATTCGGCGTCCGAGCAGAGGAAGGTGTCCACCCCGGTGTCCAGCACAATCGAGGCGCTCTTCCAATGCACCGCGTTGGAGATGAAAATGTCGTGCAGATGGGTGGAGGCGATGGTAGCCGACTCCGAGCGCAGGACGAAGGCTGCGTTCCACGAGGTGCCGCCCACCAGGCGTATCTCATCGAAGCTCCAGCCTCCGGCCCGATGCGAATCCAGGGTGAATCCGTTGTAGAAGTTGCCGTTCAACCGGACGTGATGCACCGAACCCTGCTCCGATTCGATCTTCACCACGCTGCCCGCCGTGTGCTCAATCGCGCTCTGGATCTCCACATTGGCCAGCTGAAACAGCGGGCCGGTGACGCGAAACAGATTTGCCGTGGGATTGCTTGCCTCCAGCCGGCTCCCGTAGCCCATCCCAAGGATGGAGATCCCCGGCACGTCGATCACGATCTCGCGTGCGATCGCATAGACTCCCACCGGAAGCACGACTTGGCCCGGCCCGTGCAGCGAGGCAATGGCAGCCGCGATGCCTGCGTCCGTACGGGGATAGCGTTCCCCGTCCACTACTACCACGCCCGCAACGCCAGCCGCCGGCGGAAGCTGCGCCATTGCCGGCAGCGCCAGCAATAGCACCAGAGCCATGTGTCCCAGCGAGCACACCCCTCGCGTTATGCGAAACCAATTCATGCGAGAATGCAAAAAGGTTTGCCTTTCCATCAGTGTTTCCATACATCCACTCGAACCGGTGCGGGCGCGGGTGCCGCAGTGGCTGAGGTGGTGGCATTGCAGCCCCGGATGCTGACCGTGTCCTGCGCACTGGCCCAACCGAACCAGGTCACTCCATCCACGGCTCCGAGGACATCGGGAATTCCCAGCGCCACCGTATCGCCGCTGGAGGCGCCGGGAAGCGAAACCGTCTGCGTCAGGCAGCCGTTGGCTGGAAACGATGCGAACGCCAGCGATGAGACAGTCGAAAGATGCGCGAGGATCGGTGTTCCGCCGCCCAGGGTCAGCGACGAGGTCGCTTCCGCATTGGAGTTCAGCGCGGCTGCGGTCACCGAGGCGGCATTCAGAGCCGGCGTGGCAATGGCCGCCGCATTCACTGCCGCAGCCGTCACCGTCCCCGTGGCGTTGACGTTGGCGGCATTGAGAGTGGTCGCGTTGATGCTGGTTGCGCTCCATGTCCCTGTGAGGTTCAGGCTGGCCACCGTCAGCGAGGACGCGGTAAGCGCGGTGGTGTTTACCGCCGAGGCCGTGAGCGCGCCGCCGATGGATACGTTACCGTCGGGAAACACCGTCAGCTGCGGCAGGTTACCCGCCACCAGATTGACCGGGGTTGCGCTGACCGAGCCGAAATTCACCGCGCCATTGCCGCTCGAATCCGCCGTCATGGTGGATTGCACCGCGCCGTAGGTCAGCGCCAGGCTGGTCGCGGTGCTGCCGTTGGAGAACGCGGCGCGCGTCACCTCGGAGCGATAGGCGCCCCACTGGAAGTTGAAGGTGTCGGTCGGGTTCCGCACCTGGAAGTCGAGCGGCCCGTGGCTCAAGTGGGAGAAGCGGTCGGAGGCCAGCACGGTGTAGCTGTTGCTTCCGCCGCCATGGTCGAACGAGGTGGCGAACAGGCCGCCGCTATCGATCTCGTCTCCCACCCAGAAGTTCGCCGAAGTCCCGTTCACCAGTTTATGGTTCATGTGAACCGAGAAATCAGTCGACCAGACCTCCACCACGCCGGGGTACTCGATCCCCATGCCGTACAGGTAGGGCGTAATCATGAAATCGGTGGCACCGTTGTTGTCGGGGGCGGCGCGCGAGAGCCGGAAGTGGGTCTGCTGCCCGGCTTGTCCGATGTAGGAGTGCACACTGTCGAGATTGTCCGGCATGATGACCGCCTGTCCGTTGGTGGAGGGGGTCGCGCCGATGGTCGCCGACTGGTCTGCCGTCAGGCTCTCGACCGCCAGGTTGCTGACCGAACTTCCCGCCACCAGGGCCGAGGGGAAGGCCGCGGTAGTCTGCGTGGTGCCGTCGGGAAAGGTAAGTCCGCTGCCTGCGCCGGAGAGTTTGACCGCTCCGGATACCTCCAGCGCCGCCGTGGGCGTGGTGGTGCCGATACCCACCGCACCGGAGTCGGTGATGCGCATCCTTTCCTTGAGAGCCGAGGTATAAAACCGGATCGCCTTGCCAGGCGTGTCCGAGGAAAGGAATGGGCCGAACAGGTCCTGGCCGAAGCGTCCGCTGGAGGCCGCGCCGCTGAGCTGGATCTCGTGGGTGGTCTGTCCGGTCAGCAACAGATTGCCGTTGAGTTGCAGGGCCTGGGTGGGCGCGGTGGTGCCGATGCCGACCAGCCCGTTCGATTCGAAGATCGAGGAGTTCACCAGCTCTCCGTGGGCATTCACTTTGGGGATCGCGTTGGAGCTGCATTCCGCCGCAGCCGCCCTGGCAGACGCAGGCGAGCAGGAACCTTGCGAGCAGGAACCCAGCGAAGCCGCGAAGTTGCCGGAAAGCTGGCTCTGCAACACATAGTCTCCCGCCGGATAGCCGCCCAGCTGGTCTGCATTGGAGGCGGTGAGGGCATACGGCTGGCTGGCCAGCAGGACGCGCGGAAGTTCCGGGTTGTCTCCCGCCTGCACCCCGAGCCAGCGCTGTTCGCCGGAGGGAAACAAGCCGGCACTCAATGGCGTCTCCGCGCCGAGCAGCACCGTGTAGCGGCCGTCCGCATCCACGGAGACGCGCTGCTGTTCGCTCCACAGCGGCGCGCCCGTATCGGGGTCTGAATACAGAGAAAAGATGACAGGAAAGTCGCCGCTACCGCCGGGCAGCACTGCCGAATATCGCACCATGGTGACCGGAAGGCCCGCCGGAATGGCCACAGAAGCACCGGGGACGGGCGTTGTCTGTCCGGCCGCAGCCGCCGCCAGAACAGGCAGCAGCAGACAGATCCGAAATGTAGAAGCCAGAGATTGCATGAAACTCTTTTTCATCATCAGTTCTTGACCAGGGCCAGGGTGAAGGTCTCGGCCGCGCTTTGCGGGGCCAGTCCCGCAAACAGAAGCATCCAGAGCCGCCATAGAAAATGCAGCGGAAACGCGAAGGTGAAGTAGCCACTCTGGTAATAGAGGCGTTGCTCCTTCACCTGCAGTCCCGCCGCGGCGGCCAGCTCCCGGAACTGCTGCGGCGTGCAACGGTCGTAGTAGGCAGGAAACCCTTGTTGCCCCCTGGCCTCGCGGAAGATAGCGAACAGCAACCGGCGCTTGAGCGCCTGCGGCAGCAGAAGATTGAGGCGGGCATAGGCCGCATTCCTCGACGGGGTAAACAGGATTGCGCTGCCTCCCGGCTTCAGGATGCTGCTGATGCCGGCAAAGGCCCGGGCTGTGTCACGCACGTGCTCCAGCAGAGCCTGGCACACCACCACGTCGGCGTCACCCCGGCCGCGAAACTGGCTGATGTCGGCCACCACGGTTTCGTCGTAGGCCCCGGCCGGCGCGGCGTCGAGCTCCTGCGCGCTGATATCCAGGCCGACGACGCGCAGCTGCCGCTCCCGCTTCACGGATGGGTCCACCAGCGGGTGTTTGCCGCCGCCGATGTCCCACACGGTGCAGCCCGGCTGGAGCGCCGTGGGCACGATGCGGAAGAACTCCTGGTTGCCATCCGTGGTGAACCGGGCGGGCAACAGAGAGTCAAAGCGGGTGGAAAGCCAGATCTGCGAACGAATTATTTGTTGCAACATTGAGTTCCCCCGGGCGGAGCCTGAACATAGGCCGCAATCAACGCGCCGATGGCCAGAAAGAACCAGGCCGGCCCCTGGGTCAGGTGATTGACCATGATGCTCAAGGTCAGGCAGAAACAGATCAGGGCGGTGGCATAGGTGCTGTAGAAACGGCGCGTCCGCAGCATGTGGAAATACAATCCCGAGGCCAGCAGTCCGGCCACCAGCGGCCCGATCAGCACCCCGGCTACTCCGAAGTCGGTATAGAACTGGTGCAGCCAGGTAAAGGTGTTGGCTTCAAACGGAACCGAGACGAACTCGGCCACGATCGCCGGCGGCTCCAGGGTCGGATCGACCAGCTTGAGCAGCTTGAAGACCGGGTAGAACGTCATCGCTCCATGGGTGGACCGCGGCGCAGTATCCAGATAGGCCTGCAGCGCGGGAATGCTGGCGGTGGCATACATGTAGGGCGGCAGCAGAGCCAGGGTGGCGCTGCCGGCATGGGCCGATTCCAGCAGCACCGGGGAATTCTCCGCCACCTTGCCCAGCCAGGCGGCCACGGCCAAAAATTGCGCCAGCAGCAGGAGGGAGACGATCCCCAACCCGGCGGCGATTTTCTTCACCGGCAGTTTCATGGAGAAGGAAAGCATGAAGCCCGCCCACAGCGTGGCGTAGAAAAAGCGGGTGCGATCCTCCATCAGCAGCACGGCCGCCACGCTGAAGCCCAGCACCAGCCAGACCTGAAGCCTGCGGCGTCCACCGGCGGCAAACAGATACAGCGAGGCCAGAACCACGTTGGAGACATTCAGCCAGTTGAAGGGCTTGATGCCCTCGCTCACCGAGCCGCCGGCGGCCATGGCCTGCCGGATCTCGTGCGGGGCTTCGATGTATTCGGCCAGTCCCAGCGTGGAGTGCACCGAGTACAGAAACACCGCCAGCCCGATGGCGCCCAGCAGGAAGCAGAAGCGGATGACCTGATACAGACGTTCTTCGGAAATTCCGCGGCACAATTCGGCGGCGTTGAGCACACTGCGCGCATCCCACGCCAGATATGGAATAGACCAGCCTGCAGCGAAGGCCGCCAGGCTCAGCGCAATCAGCACCCAGGTCCCGGTGCGTACCGGCGTGTAGGCGATCCACCCGGCGCCATACAGCGCCAGCGACGCGAACCAGGCCACGTAATAAGCGCTGAAAGGCGAGACAGGATGGGCAAATCGCCGGTGTGAGATCCACACCGCCAGAGCGGCCAGCGCGGTTGCGCCGAGCACCAGCGGCCGGTTCATCGGGCGCTCCCTGCGTCGGCTGCCGCTGAGGCCGCTGCCGGACGCCGCAGATCGCCAGCCACCCGCATGCCGAGCCGCTTCCAGCCGCTGCCGGGAGGCGAGTCGCGCCACACCGCCGAGCCCAGCACCGCCAGCACTCCCGCCACCAGGCCGCAGACCGTGCAGAGCACCAAGAGAACGAAGATGCGGGGGCTTGACCGCCGCTCCGCCTCCTTCCCCGCGTCGATCACCCGCAGCCGGGGAGTCTGCTTGGCCTCCTCCACCTTGGAGATCTCATATTGTTTGACCAGTGCCTCATAGACCGACTCCTGCAACTGCACCTCGCGCATCAGGTCCGCATAGCCGGCGCCCACCGCGGGGAGCCGCCCGAGCGACAGGTATTCGGAGCCATCGGATGCCTGCCCCGGCACGTCCTGCGGTACGTCCTTCGGCAGATCGCCCTGCGCCGGGCCCGGCGCTGTCCCCATCCTGTCCAGCGAGGCGCGCAGAGCCGCGGCCTTGGCCTCCAGACTCCTTACCTGGGGATGCTCGGGGCCATACATCTGACGCGCGCCCTCCAACTCGGAGCGGGTGGCGATCCACTCGCCCTGAATCCGGCTGGCCATCTCGAAGGCAGCCTTACCCTGCTCCTTGATATCGAGCGCGGAATTGCGGCTGGAAAAGCGCGCCAGCTGCTGCTCGTCGGTGAGCAGGCCCTGGCGTACCACGGCGATTCTCGTCTCCAGAAACTCGCGCTCGCGATGGGCGGCCGAGGTGCTGAGCGATCGCAGAACCTTGTCGGCCTCCTCGACATAGGCATTGCTGAGCGCGGCCACGCGCCGCTTCTCCCCTCCGGTCACCGTCAAGGTCACGATGCCGCTCTTTTTGTCCTCGCTCGCAACCGTGTCCTCTTCCAGTTTGGCGCGCGCCCGCTCGTAGCCGCGCACGTGGTAGACGCGGCGCAGGTCGAAGCGGTCGATGAGCGCGTCCTCCACCGTGTCGCTGCGCAGAATGGCGGCAAACAAAGCCCCCGGAGTCCGCGTGCCGATCAGCTCCGAGATGGGGCCGGCACTGGGGAGGGCCATATTGCTGCCGGCCATCATCATCGCCGCGGGAGAATTTTCCGAGGGCAGGATGCGGGCCGTGGACTGGAACTTCGGCGGCAGGGCCACCGCCAGCAGGGCGGCCAGAGCCGCGCCTCCCAGGCTGCACTGCAGCAGCCTGCGCCGCTGTTCCCAGAGCACTTCGAGCCAGCCCCACAGATCCCTGCCCGGAACAGGCATGGAGCCGTCTCCGCTCTCCATCGACACCGGAGAAGACAAGGGCCCGGGCTCGTTTGCGCCCTCCTGGTGACCTTCCGTCAGCAAAGCTGCCTCCTCAAAAGCTCAGCGCCACCCGCGCGGCAATCACCAGCGAGGAGAAGACTTGAACGTAGTTCAAAAGTTCTTTCCATGTCTGCGACTCCACCACGATCTTGTCCGGCACCACGATGAGGTCGCCGGGGGCGGCAGGCGCGTCCTGCAGCGAGCCGGAGAGCCAGCCGCCCTTGCGTCCGGCCACCGTGCCGTCGGCATGGATGACGAAGATCTCCCTGGCGTCCGCATAGCGCGTCACGCCGCCGGCATCGCGCAGGTAATCCCCCACGCTTCTGCCGCGCACATACACCAGTGCGTTGGTGTTGTTAACCTGTCCGTGGACCAGCACGAAGCCCGGCTCACGGGGAACGTACAGGCTGTCTCCGGCGCTCAGTGGGGGATCGTTCGCCGTGTTCTCCCACTCTGCAAGCCGCTGCGAGATGTGAATGACCAGCCGTCCCGGGTCCTGCTCGCTCTTCAACCGGGCCACGATCTCCTTCTTCTGCTGCTCGAAGTCGAGCGCCGGGTCGCCCTCGCTCTTGGCATCTCCCCGGCTGATCGGGCTGGGAGTGGATTCAATCCGGACGATGAGCTGCTGCCGCAGCTGTGCGTTCAGCTCGCGAACCTGCGCGCGCTGCAACACCGCCGCCTGGGGATAGGAGATCGGCAGAAATCCGCCTGCGCGGCGAATCACCGAACTCAGACGCTCCCCCGGCGTAATGCCGTACACGCCCGGAAAACGGACCGCGCCGCTCAGGGTGACCGACGCTCCAATGTCATTCCATCCCGGAATCTGGCGGATGAATACCACGTCGTTGGGCTTGAGAGGCCGCCCGGCGGCTCCATCGGCCGCGGACGGACGCAGATCAATTTCCTGCTGCTCCACCTCGACCTTGCTCCCCTGCTCGATCCGATAGGTGGCCACCATCGCCTGCTCGCGATAGGCGCCGCGGGTAAAGCCACCGGCGCCACGCACCAGCTCGCCCAGCGTCATGCCCGACTCCAGCGGATAGTTGCCGGGCTTGAGCACCTCGCCCTGGATCGAGACCATCGGCGCATCCAGGTCATAGCGCCCGAAGATGCGCACCACGTCGAAGGCCTCAAGCTCCGGCGGCGCCTCCTTGCCGTCCAGCACGCTCACGATGTCGAAGGCAATCGTCTCCGGCTGCCGGCCGGCTCCGGTGAGGCGCACAATCTCGGCCCGGCTGGCCGGCTCCGGGAGCACATCGGAGTAGGAGCCGATCAGCTCGCTCAGCTTCATGCCGGGATGAAATGCATACGGCCCCGCGCGGAAGACGTGCCCGGCGAGATAGACGCTCTGCTCGGTGTAGGGACGGATGGGCGCCACATAGACGCGGTCGCCATCGCTGATGCGGAACTCGCCCAAGGCGCGTTCGACCTCGGCATCGCTGGCATCGGCTGCCACCGGCAGGGTTTGCTCCACGCGCCTCTGGTGCGCCTCAATGCGATCGATGGAGATCTGCCGCAGCGAGCCCTGCGGCGAGATTCCCCCGGCCAGTTCCAGCACCGCAGCCAGCGACTCCTCGTGCAGCAGCTCGTAGCGCGCCGGACGGCGCACCTCACCCTCCACCGTAACCTCGGTCCCCACCGTCGGCACCAGGATCGAGTCGCCCGATTCCAGCCTCCGCACATCCGTCCGCACGCCGCGCAGGATCAGATCGTAGAGATCGATGGTCGAAATCAGTTGCTCTCCGCGGTAATGGCGGACCAGGCGGAGCGACCCCACGGCGGTCGGTCCCCCGGCCGCATAGAGCGCATTCAGCACCGTGGACTGGCTGCTGATGTCGTAGGCGCCGGGGCGCTCCACGTCTCCCACCACGTAAACGCGGATGGTGCGCAGCCGTGAAAGCGCCAGCGCGACCTTGGGATGGTTGTATCGGCCGCTGAGCGTCTCTTCGAGCGCGCGCTCGGCGGCCGAGAGGCTCAGGCCGGCCACCATCAGCGTGCCGCCCTCGGGAAGATTGATCTTGCCTTCCGGGTCCACCGCCGCCTGCAGCCGCTGCGGCGCGCCGCCGGAGATATCCATCACCAGGCCGTCGCCCGGCCCCAGCACATAATCGGGACCGATGGGCACGTCCATGGGAAGCTTGTCGGCGTTGCCGGTGCCGTTTTTGAACAGGCTCATGCCGAAGCGTTCCACCGCCTGCCCGCTCCGCTCGGGATACTGCCGGTAGAGATCGGTGAGCGCCGGATTCCCGGGGTAGGGATTGCCGCCGGCGACCGGGATCGGCTGCGTGGGCTGGGCCTTCTCGGCGGCTTCCTTTTCCACCTCCGCCGGATGCTGGGCCGCCTGTGCGAAGGCCAGCGGCGGCAGCACGGCGGCCAGCAACAAAATGAAGACGCATAACGGACGGCTTCGCCGGCCTGATATCCTCCCCGCAAAAACGGCGCGGCCGTAGCAATTTTTCTTCGGAAACATCATTCCCAGAATCCAGCCGGCATGGCGTCTTCGGCCTTCGAACTTCTCGGCGCGGCCACGGCCCGGCGCGCGATCTCCGGCTTGCCGTCCAGCAACTCGCGGTAGAGCGATTCCATCTCTCCGGCCAGCCGCTGCGCCGAATACCACTGCCGCACGAAGGCCCGGCCCGCATCGGCCGTTTGCCGGCGCAGAGCGGCATCGGCCATCAGGCATTCGACGGCGCGCTGCAAACTCTCGGCGTCTCCGGCGGGGACCATCACCCCGCGCTCGCAGATTTTGATCGCGCCCTCCCTGGCCTGCACCGAGCCCATCAGGTCCACTACCCCGCCGACCTCGGTGGAGAGCACCGCGCAGCCCTGGCTCAACGCCTCGATCATGGCCAGCGGCGTGCCCTCGTTATTCGAAGTGATGGCCAGCAGGTCAAACTCGCGGTACAGCGGCAGGCAGTCCTGCTGCACCCCGGCAAAAACCACCTTGCCGGCGATGCCAAGCCGCCGGGCGGTTTCCATCAGTGAGCCGCGCAGTTCCCCATCGCCCACCAGGACCAGGCGAATGGCCAGCTGCGGTCTCCGGCGTACCAGCCCGGCAAAGGCGCCAAGCAGCAGATCGAGGTTTTTAATCGGCGCAAAGCGCCCCACCGACGCCAGGACGAACTCGTCCGTGCCAATCCCATAACGCCGCCGGAATGCACCCATCTCCGCTCCGCCCCCGTCCATTCCCACTCCCAGCCGCATGATTCTGTACTGGCCGGCGCGGCCAATCCTGAACTGATCCAGAAGCTCTTTGCGCTGCTGCTCGCTGACCACCAGCAGGCGGTCGGTGCAGCCTGCCAGCCCGCGCTCGATGGCCACGAACAGCCGCGTCCGCCAGCGGCCGAAGTATCCCTTCAGAACATGGCCGTGGTAGGTGTGCAGCGTCTTCAGCGGCCTCGGCTTCAGCCGAAAGATGGAGGGCGTAGTGAGCCGGTAGAGCAGCGCGGCAATCCGGCCCACCGCTCCAGCCTTGGATTTATGGGTGTGCAGCAGATCGGGACGCTCGCGCAGCAAGATGCGATAGAGCCTGGCGATCACGCGGATGTCCTGCCAGCCCACCTCCCGGCTCATCTCCGGAATGACTTCGGCCTCTATCTGGTTGGCGGCGGCATAGTCCAGGCACTCGGTTTCGCCGCAGGCCGCGCTTCCCGTTACCAGCAGCGAGTGGAAGCGGCTCTTGTCCAGCTGCGAGCAGAGCAGGACCACATGCTTGGTGGGGCCACCCATCACGACCCGGTCGATC
Source organism: uncultured Acidobacteriota bacterium (assembly GCA_963742165.1). Classification (GTDB taxonomy): domain Bacteria; phylum Acidobacteriota; class Terriglobia; order Terriglobales; family Acidobacteriaceae; genus TOLSYN. The sequence goes on from CAVUKX010000009.1 coordinate 735,640, forward strand.
ACCCGAACAATCTTGTACTGGCCCTTGTCCACGCGCCCTCCCCTAGCAGTCGCCATGCGGATGCCACTCGGCGGATGCCACGTCGCAGGCATCCACCTCGATGGCACAGGCCTGCTGGATCAGCTCCACGCTCACCACCAGCCGGTATCCGTTTTGCCGCCGGTCCAGCAGGATGCCCGACATTCCCAGGAGCGGTCCCGACTTCACCGTCACCCGCTGCCCGGTACGCAGGAAGGGGTGCGGCTCCGAGCGCAACTGCAGGCCGCTGCGCAGAGCTTCCACGTCGGAATCCGGCAGCGCCGCGGGTGCGCCGCCAAAGCCGACCAGATTCACCAGGCCTGGAACTTTCAGCACCCGCAGGCGATCGCGCAGCGCGATGCGCACGAAGACATAGCCGGGAAACAGCGCCACATCCAGCTCCGCGTTTACGCCGTTCCTCCAGCGATGCACCACCCGGTAGGTCGGCAGAAACGACTCCACCGCGTGCCTATCCAGGGCCGCCCACACTCGCTTCTCCTGCCGTGGACAGGTATAGGCCGCATACCACCGCTTCTCTTTTTCCAAACCTTCGCCGTGCGCATCGCCTTGGGCGACCGCCAGCGCGGCTGCTTCCATCATGGACATCTCGATTTCCCCACCCGATTGCGTAGCTTCGCCCCGTCACTTAGAAGGCTCTATGTGACATGGCCTCGAATTCTGTTTCCGTTACTGGAAGCTGCGTCCAGAGCGGGCCAGGACGCGGCTCAGACAACTTCTGCCTCAGAATTACATGGGGGAATTTTCCATCTCAAGGCAAAGCACAGGTATTTTTCGGAGAGGAGGCACACGATGGCACTGAAACTATTTTGGGAATGGAACGGACACCAGCAAATCAGCATCTTACGGATGCTTTCCGCCCGGGTTCGCGGCCACCGGTTCCGTTCCTGACAACGACGTTGCACGATGGCCGGGATATTCTGTATGGGGGTAACGAGCGGTGCAGCGAATGCTTGCCGATTTCCTTCAGGGCGCGACCCGCGTTGCCAGCAAGAAGCGCGGCCCCACGTTCGCGGCCTCACTGCGCCACCTGGGAGCATTCGGTTTGTTCTCCCTGGCCATTGTGGACGGCCTGCCGCTGCCGACTTTCGGCGGCCCGGATATTCTCACCGCCATCCTCGCTGCCAGCCATCGCGGCCCATGGTACGAATATGCCATTGCCGCCACAGCCGGTTCGGTGATCGGGGCGTTGATCACCTTCCGGCTGGCACGGCGCGCCGGTCTTGCCTATCTGCACAAAACCTTCGGCAGCAGGCGCAGCGAGGCTATTCAGCGGGTGTTCAAGCAATGGGGCACCGGGGCGCTTGCCGTCTCCTGCGCCGTTCCTTTTCCGACCCCTACCACCGTCTTATTTGCGGCGGCAGGCGCGTCGAACTACAGCACCCGAAAATTCCTGATCGTTGTCGGACTCTGCCGCGCGCTGCGTTATTCGCTGATTGCGATCCTGGCCGACCATTACGGGCGCCGCTTTATTCGCGCCGTCCGCCATCCCGGCCAGCACTGGGGCTGGCTGCTGCTCTTCGCCGCTCTCATTGCAGCCGCAACCACCTCGGCGATTATGATAAAAAGGCGGCTGGAGAGCACCTCCGGCGCGGAGCCCAATGAGTCTCCCGTGGGAGACGGGCGCACCACGACCGATATCTGACAAGAATTGCGGGGGAACCAATGAAATCACTGCTTGCGGTACTGCTGTTCATGCTGACGCTGAGCACCGCTGCGCCGTGCCAGGATAAGGGGGAAAAGGCCGCCGCCGATTCCGCCAACCGCTGGCTGGCGCAAGTCGACAGCGGAGATTACGCGGCCAGCTGGGAGACAGCCGCGCCTATGTTCAAGCAAGTCGATCTCTCAGGATGAGTGGGCAAAGATGGTGAAGGCCACAGCGGGCGCCGATGGGGAAGCTCGTGTCGCGCACGCTGAAATCGGCGGTCTACACCACCAGCCCTGCCTGGCGCGCACGGATGGCCAGTACGTGGTGGTGTACGAGTCCTCGTTCGAGCATAAGAAATCGGCGATTGAAGCCGTCACACCGTCGCTGGATAAGGATGGCCAGTGGAAGGTTTCCGGGTATTTCATCCGCTAGGCCGGCTTGACTTTTCTTTTTGCGGAACTCTACTCTTAGACCCCTTCGAGGATGAGGTCTGTCCTGGAACGCCAAAACGGAAAGCGAGCGTGCCCATGATTGTTCTTGCGGCGAAATTTACCGGAAAGCCGGAACGTAAAAGCGACATTCTCCGCCTGGTTGCCACCGTGACTCCCCCCTCACGGGCAGAAGCAGGCTGCCTCACCTACAATTTTTACGAGCAGCAGCCCGGAGCCGGCGAGTTCCTGTTTTTTGAAGAGTGGGCCAATCAGGCGGCGCTGGATGCGCACTTCAAGACGCCGCATTTCCAGGCGTTCGCGAAGGAGTTCCCTGAGCTGATCCAGGGGCCGGCTCACATGCGCACCTATGAGGTCGGCAAGACACACGATCTGTAGGCAACTCTGGAATCCCGGGAAACCGGAGGGCGTTTCCCTCAGCGGCTAAAGCCGCTTGAAACGAGCCTTCTTGCGGCACGGCTGAAGCCGTGCCCTTTCAAAACCAGCCGTGCCCTTTCAGAACCGGTTGATTAGACCGCCGCTAGACTGGACTCCTCACGCTTTCGGATTGCTCGCGCTCCTGCGCGCCACCACTTTGCCGTTCTCGATCCGGGACGGCTGCGCCATGACCGACGGCAGATTCTTTGCCACCCAGCTGGATGCTGCCTGGTTCGAGTCGATGGCATGTCCCAGGGCATCGAAGACGCTGATGGAAAGCATCGCGCCCTGGCCAAGATCCACCCACTGATACTCGACGAAGCCCGGCATGGCCGAGATCAGTGGCACGAATCCTTCCTGTACTTTCCGTGAAGCTTCCTGAGAGTTGGTCACGCCCTCGTACTTCCGCACCGTGGTATACATGTTGCTCTCCTGTGCCGCTGGTTCCGTGCTCCTGCATTCTGCAAGGGCGAGGTAGCCGGCGCAACGTTTTCCGCCGCCGGGAGATGACCAAAGTAATGCCGCGCTGCGTGGTTCAGCCCATTCGTGGTTCAGCCCATTCGTGGTTCAGCCCAGCCGGTTCAGCCCGTCCACGTAGGCTTTGGCGCTGGCCTCGATGATGTCGGTGGAGACGCCGCGGCCCATGACGCGACGGTCGCCAATTTCAAGATGCACGATGACCTCGCCCATGGCCTCGGTGCCTTCGGTGACGGCGCGAATGTCATAGCGCAGCAGCTTGGCCTGGGCGCCGGTGAGTCCGGCGATGGCCTTGTACACCGCATCCACCGGGCCGTCGCCGATCGAAGCGCCTTCCATCGTCTTGCCGTTCACCAGCAGGCGCACCGTGGCGGTGGGAATTGCCGAGGTGCCGCTGTAGCTGTGCAGGTAGTCGAGCTTCAGCTTCTGCTGCTCCGGAGGCAGTTCATCGCGCATCAGCGCCACCAGGTCTTCGTCGAGCACCTCCTGCTTCTTGTCGGCCACGGAGAGAAAGCGCTGATACATGGCGTCCAGCTCCGGCTGGGAGAGTTCGTAGCCCAGCTTCTCCAGCCGCGCGCGCAGCCCCGCGCGCCCGGTGCGCGCCGTCAACACCACCCGGCTCTCGGTAATGCCAACGTCCTCGGGACGCATGATTTCGTAGGTCTCGCGGTCTTTCAGGAATCCGTCCACGTGGATGCCCGAGCTGTGCGAAAAAGCATTGCTGCCGATGACGGCCTTATTGGCGGGAACCGGCATTCCGAGCATATCGGCCACCATGCGGCTGGTGCGGAACAGCTCGTGCGGATCGACCCCGGTGGTGAGCCCGTAGTAGTCGGCGCGGGTGCGAATTCCCATGATGACCTCTTCCAGCGCGGCGTTGCCGGCGCGTTCGCCGATGCCGTTGATCGTCCCCTCCACCTGCCGCGCACCGTTGCGGATGCCGGCCAGAGAGTTGGCTACGGCCAGGCCCAGGTCATCGTGGCAGTGCACGCTGATGGTGGCCTTGGCAATGTTCGGAACGTTCTCGCAGATGCCGCGAATCAGTGCGCCGTACTGCTCGGGAACCGTGTACCCGGTGGTGTCGGGGATGTTCACCACCGCCGCACCGGCATCGATGACCGCCTCCAGCATCTCAAACAGGTACGCCGGATCGGAGCGGCCCGCGTCTTCGGCATAGAACTGCACCTCGCAGGAGCAGTCGCAGGCGCGCTTTACCGCATCCACCGCCAACTGCACCAGCTTGGACTTCTTCTCCGCCATCGTCTTGCCATAGCGCTCGTCGCGGAATTTGCCCATGATGTGAATGTCAGAGACTCCGATGCCGGTTTGAATGCGGGGGCGCGCAGCCTTGGCCAGCGCCTTGCCGCAGGACTCGATGTCGGAGGCGACCGCACGGGACAGGGCGCAGATCGTTGGCCCCTCGACCTCCTGCGCAATCCTCTGCACGGCATTGAAATCCTCGGGAGACGATGCCGGAAAGCCGGCCTCGATAATGTCCACCTTCAGGCGAGCCAGCTGGCGCGCAACCGTAATCTTGTCCCGGCACCCCAGGCGGGTTCCCGCAGCCTGTTCGCCATCCCGCAGAGTGGTGTCAAACACCGCGACCTTCGACGTAGCCTTCATTCCCGCCTCCTCGATGAATCTCTTGGAATTACCATCCGGCAGTGCACCAGCATACCGCATGTACCGGCCACGTGAGCGAGAGCATCGCGGCACGCCGGGAAGCCGCGTCAGCCAGTCGGTTTCTCTGCGGCCGGGCTTTATTACAAAATCGTGACAGGCACAGGCATCCATCCTACTTTCCTTTCCATCTAGGTAAGGGCAAGACTGCTGCAAACCGCTCGTGAGGCGGCCATTCAAGGCTTTTGGTCGCGGCACGGCAACTTCCTCACAAGCCCGCGCTGGCGGGAGAAGGAGGGTAACGTAGCGACGTCCATTGACGACTTGCAACAGATGCTCAGCCGTGGCGCCTTGCCTTCACTGGGCGCTTGAACTCCTCAACATGGCTTCCCAGCAGCCGGGTGTGGCCAGTCAGCCGCCCCCGGCTTTTCCTTGCAACACGCCGCCTATTGCAACAGAGCACTTTGCCCGCCCCTGCCGCAGCCCGCCTTCCGCAGCGCTCTGTGGCACCCCGCAGCGCCCAATGCGCATCGTACCCGTCGAGAGGTTACGCATGAGCAAACACATCGATGAACGCGGCTACGCCAAGGCAGATGTCCTGGTCTCTACGGACTGGGTGGCCGAGCATCTGCAGGACCCCGCAATCCGCATCGCCGAATCCAACGAAGACCCGCTGCTGTATAGCTCCAACCACATCCCCGGCGCGGTGGAGATCGACTGGACGAGAGACCTCAACGATCCGGTCCGGCGCGACTATCTGGGACGCGCCGCATTCGAGAAGCTGATGCGCAGGGTTGGGGCCACGCGGGAGACCACCATCGTCCTCTACGGCGACAAAAATAATTGGTGGGCTGCCTACGCCTTCTGGCTGCTGCAACTGTTCAACCACACCAATGCCAAAATTATGGACGGCGGCCGCATCAAGTGGATCAACGAAAAGCGGCCGGTGGCGCGCACCGTGCCCCGCTATCCGCCCAGCAACTACTCGGCCCCCGAGCGCGACGACACCCAGTTCCGCGCCTTCCGCGATCAGACCCTTAAGCATCTCGAACAAAAGCTGCCCATGATCGACGTCCGCAGCCCCGAGGAGTACCGCGGCGAGCGCCTGCACATGCCGGACTATCCGAACGAAGGAGCACTGCGCGGCGGACACATTCCCGGAGCGCTGAGCATTCCCTGGGCCCGCGCCGTCAACCAGGAGGATGGCACCTTCAAGGACGCCGCCGAGTTGCGCAAGATCTACACCGAGGAGAACAAGTTGCGTCCTGGCGACGACCTGATCGCCTACTGCCGCATCGGCGAGCGCAGCAGCCACACCTGGTTCGTGCTGCGCTATCTGCTCGGCTTCTCCAAGGTCCGCAACTACGACGGCAGCTGGACGGAGTGGGGAAACCTGGTCAACGTGCCGGTGGAGAACCCGAGCGCGGAGACACGGGATGAAGCCGCTGCCTGACCGGCTGGAACGCCTCGTCTCCACCCTGGAAAGCCTGGAGCGCGAGGACAGGATTGAGATCCTGATCGAAGCCGCCGGGCAGTTCACCCCGGTTCCGGAGCGCATCGCCCGGCGGCCCTTCCCCGCCGAGCACCGCGTTCCCGGCTGCGAATCCGAGGCCTACGTCTGGCCGGAAGCCGACCCCGGAGGCACATTGTCATTTCACTTCGCGGTGGAAAATCCGCAGGGCATCTCTGCCATGGCGCTGTCGGAGATCCTGCGCAGCTCGCTCTCCGGCGCACCGCTGGAGGAAATCGCCGCGGTGCCGGCCGACGTGGTCTACCGCATCTTCGGGCGCGAGCTCTCCATGGGCAAGTCGCTCGGACTGATGGGGATTGTGAACATGGTTCGCACCGCGGCTCTGCAGCAGTTGCAGGCCGCAGCAGCCAAGAATTCCTGTGGTTGAGAATCCGTTTACTTACCCGGCTTCCAGATCGGCAAAACCGAAGACCCGGTGCCCGAACTCCTCCCGCCGAAATCCGCTTCGAGGCCAAGCTGCAAACGGGCGGCCTCCGTCATTCTGCCTGGCTCCCAGGGCGGATCGAAGACCAGTTCCACGCGTACTTCCTTCACGCCCGGCAGGCGCGCCAACTTTCGCTCGACTTCTTCTTTGATCGCGCCCGCCATCGCGCATCCCGGCGCGGTCAATGTCATTTTGACCTCAACCCTGTTGCCCGAGTCCGGCAGCGGCGTCATCGTGCAGGAGTAAATCAACCCCAAGTCCACGATGTTGGCGGGAATCTCCGGATCGAAGACGCTGCGCAACTCGGTCCAAACCGCCTCATTCGCGGACGTGCCCGCCGGTTCCGCTCCGGTGGTCTCATTCGCGACGTCTCGATTCTTCGCACGATGGCCCGCCGCAAGCCCCGGAAGCGCCTCATCCTCGTCATCCGCGCCGCCCACCACGCCCGCGATCCGGAGCACGGATTGATTGACCAGCGCATCGATGTGCCGCCGCGCCGGACCTTCCTTCATGCGCGCCATGCACTCTCCGGCAAAGGCCAGCAGCAGGAGCCGCCGCGCCGAGACCTCGCCGACTCCGCGCGAGCGCAGATAGAACAGCGCTTCTTCGTCGATCTGCCCGATGGTCGCTCCATGCGTGCACTTCACATCGTCGGCGTGAATCTCCAACTGCGGCTTGGTGTCGATCTGCGCGTCGTCGGAGAGCAGCAGGTTGCGGTTGGTCTGCTTGGCGTCGGTCTTCTGCGCGTCTTTGTGCACGATGATGCGGCCATGAAATACGCCGTGCGACTTGCCATCCAGAATCCCGTTGTAAAACTGGCGGCTGCTGCAGTGCGGGCTAGCGTGCTCCACCAGCATGTAGTTGTCGATGTGTTCCTCGCCGCCGCCCAGGAATACCCCGTTGATCAGGCATTCGCCGCCTTCGCCCGCCAGCACCGTATGCACGTTGTTCCTCACCAGCGTCCCGCCCAGCAGGACAGAGTGCGTCGCAATGTTCGTGCTTCGTCCCTGCTGGATGCGCAACGTCGAAATGTTACGGGTACCCGCCTGCTCGCGCTCAATCCGGTAGTGGGAGACGACGGCATTGTCTCCGGCAACCAGCTCCGTCGCCGCATTGCAGAACACATCGCACAATGCGTCTCCGGCGCCCAACGAAACATACTCTTCGACGATTGCAACCTGGCTGTCCTCGTCCACCACAATCAGGTTCCGCGGGTGGCTCATCACGGGCGATCCATTGACTGTTGCAACAAACAAGAGCCAGATCGGCTCTTCGACCACCACCCCGCGCGGAACGTGCACGACGGCGCCATCTTCGGCAAAGGCCGTATTCAGCGCCGCAAAGCTGTCGCGGTGCTGGTCCAGGTAACGCCCCAGATGCTGCTCCACCAGGCCGCCCTCGGAGCTCAGTGCCTGTGCCAGTCCCGCGACCCTTACGCCGGCGGGCAACGGCTTGGCGAGCGACAGCTCCGGCGCAAAGTGGCCGTTGACGAACACCAGCTGGCAGCCTGCGCCCTCCCGCCGCCACGGCGCTAGCTGCGCCAGTGAAATCGCGGAGTGCGTCTCCCGAGCCAACTCGTACTCGGTGTTCGCAATGGCAGAGACGCCGGTAAATCGCCAGTCTTCGTCGTGCGTGGTTGGAAAGCCGGCTTCGCAGAAGCGGGCAAAGGCCTCGCGGCGAAGCTCGCGCAGCCACGGCAATTCCCTGCCGGCCGCGCGGCGCTCAAATTCGCCGAAGTTCGCGATGTAGTGTTGTGGCGCTCTCTCCGCCGTGATCACGTCGGTCCTTTCTTACCTCTTAAGCTCTTACATATTAAGCGGCGGAGTGGCCCGCATTGGATGCATGCACGTCCGGCGCACTCGCATCCATCGCTCCGTAACCGGTCTCTTCCAGCTCCAACGCCAGCTCCGCGCCGCCCGAACGCACAATGCGGCCGTCCATCAGCACGTGCACGAAATCGGGCACAATGTAGGTCAGCAGACGCTGATAATGCGTCACCACGATCATGGCTCTCTCCGGGCCGCGCATCGCGTTCACGCCCTTGGCCACAATCCGCAGCGCGTCGATGTCCAGGCCGGAGTCGGTCTCGTCGAGAATCGCCAGCCTTGGCTCCAGCACCGCCATCTGTAGAATCTCGTTGCGTTTCTTCTCCCCGCCGGAAAAGCCTTCATTGACCGGGCGGTTCATCAGCTTGTCATCCATCTCCAGCAGCGCCAGCTTTTCGCGGAACGCCGGCAGAAATTGCGATGCCGACATTTCATCCAGTCCCCGCGCCTTGCGAATCGCATTGAGAGCCGTACGCAGGAAGTACACGTTGCTGATGCCGGGGATTTCCACCGGATACTGAAACGCCAGGAATACGCCTTCCCATGCGGCCTCCTCAGGCTTCATCACCAACAGGTCTTTGCCGTTGAGCAACACTTCGCCCGAGGTCACCTCATAGGTGTCGCGCCGCGCCAACACCTGCGCCAGCGTGCTCTTCCCCGAGCCGTTTGGCCCCATGATGGAGTGAACCTCGCCCGCGTTTACCTGCAGCGTGATGCCCTTCAATATCTCGTGATGATCCACGCTGACGTGGAGATCTCTGATTTCGAGCAACGAACTCATTCCTCTCCTTCGCTTCGCTACGGTGTAATGGATAACCGCTTCATCCCACGCTGCCTTCCAGGCTCACGCTCAGCAGCTTCTGCGCCTCTACGGCAAACTCCATGGGCAACTCGCGGAAGACGCGCTTGCAGAATCCGTTGACGATCATGGAAATGGCATCTTCGCCCTTGAGTCCCCGCTGCCGCAGATAGAACATCTGGTCCTCGCCGATCTTGGAGGTGGAAGCCTCGTGCTCCATGCGCGCCGTCGAATTCCTCACCTCGATGTAAGGGAAGGTGTGAGCGCCGCACTGGTCGCCAATCAGCAGCGAATCGCATTGCGTGTAGTTCCGCGCGCCGGTGGCGGACTTCATGATCTTCACCTGGCCGCGGTAGGTATTCTGGCCGTGGCCCGCCGAGATGCCCTTGGTGACGATGGTGCTCCGGGTGTTCTTGCCGATGTGAATCATCTTGGTGCCGGTGTCGGCCTGCTGACGGTTGTTGGTGAGCGCCACGGAATAAAACTCTCCCACCGAGTTGTCGCCGCGCAGAATGCAGCTCGGATACTTCCAGGTAATCGCCGAACCGGTTTCCACCTGCGTCCAGCTGATCTTCGAATTCACGCCCTCGCATTTGCCGCGCTTGGTGACAAAGTTATAGATTCCGCCCTTGCCCTCTTTATCGCCCGGATACCAGTTCTGCACCGTGGAGTATTTGATCTGCGCATCGTCGAGCGCAACCAGTTCGACCACTGCGGCATGCAGCTGGTGCTGATCGCGAATCGGCGCGGTGCAGCCTTCCAGATAGCTGACGTACGCACCGGCATCGGCAACGATCAACGTGCGCTCAAACTGCCCGGTCTCTGCGGCATTAATCCGGAAGTAGGTGGAGAGCTCCATCGGACAGTGAACGCCCTTGGGCACGTAGACGAACGAGCCGTCGGAGAAGACCGCCGCATTCAGCGCGGCAAAAAAGTTGTCGCTGTAGGGGACGACGGCGCCTAAATACTTCTTCACCAGTTCGGGATGCTGCTGCACCGCCTCGGAAAACGAGCAGAAGATCACACCGGCTTCCTTCAACTTTTCCTTGAAGGTGGTCACCACCGAAACGCTGTCGAAGACCGCGTCCACGGCTACATTACTCGATTGAACTCCCGCCAGCATCTTCTGCTCTTCCAGCGGAATCCCCAGCTTCTGATAGGTGCGCAGCAACTCCGGATCGAGCGACTCCAGGCTCTCCAACGTCTGTTTCTTTTTGGGAGCAGAGTAGTAGACGATGTCCTGATAGTCGATGGGGCCGTAGTGGATGTTGGCCCACTTGGGCTCCGCCTGCGCCTTCTCCAGCGAGATCCAGTGCCGGTAGGCTTTCAGCCGCCACTCCAGCATGAACTCGGGTTCGCGCTTCTTGGCCGAGATCAGCCGGATCGTATCTTCGTTCAGTCCCTTGGGAACACTCTCCGACTCTATATCGGAGACAAAACCCCACTTGTACTCCCGTTCCGCCAGCTCTTCGATTGTCTTTATATCTGTGCTCATCGCACTCCCCACACTTCTCCTACGGCGGGTTAGATGCTTCAACCGCGCGTGCGGCACCAAATACCGCAGCTACGAAGAACTTGCAGCGCCAAACAGCCCCGGCGGCCGGAGCTGCATCTATGCGATTGCCAGATTCGTTTTCCGTCAGGGCTAACGATCCGGCCCGCCGTACAACGTTCTACCGGAGGATTTCATGGAAACATCGCAAGCCACCACCGCCGAAGGTGAACTGGTGCTGCATCTCTACGAACTGCGCAGAGAAACCGAAATGCGCAAAGCCCGAAACTGGTTTGCGGGGGAATTCTGGCCGCGCAACTTTGCCGAGCTCGAGAAGACAATGATGCAGTTTGACTCGCCGCAGAGCCACTGGTTCAGGCAGGTACTTTCCTACTGGGACATGGCCGCGGCCCTGGTGCAGCATGGAGCGCTCGACCGCACGCTGTTCACCGATACATGCGGCGAAGCCTGGATGTGCTACGCCAAGCTAAAGCCGTTCATGCAGGAGTGCCGGAGCAAGTTCTCTCCCACGTTCCTGTCCAACTTGGAGAAGGTCGTCGAGGGTTCGCCCGAAGGACGCGAGCACTTGCAGCGCACGCAGGAGATGCTCTCGCGCATGGGCACCATGAACGCAGAGAGGACGAAGAAGCCGGCCGCCTGAAACATCCTCGCCTACCAGGTAGCTGTGAGCATCTCCTGGCTACCTGGTGCCGTTTACCTTCGGCTCGTCCGTATACTGGCTGCGCAATACTCTTCGCATCACTTTGTTGGAAGCGGTCCTGGGCAAGCTATCCACAATGACAACGTCTTCGATGCGGAAGAGCGGGTTCAGGTGATCTCTTATCGTGTGCTGCATTTCGCTCTTCAACGCCTCCGCGCTTAGTGGCTTGCCCTCTTCCCTCAGCACCGCAAAAACTACCAGCCGGTCGGGGCCTCCTCCCGGAGCGGAGACGGCGACCGCCGCTGTTTCCACCACTCCTGCCACGCGATTCAGCGTGCGCTCGATCTCAGCCGATCCTACCTTGATGCCGCCCAGGTTCATGGCATCGTCGGCGCGGCCATTGGAGCGGTAACGTCCATCGTCCACCACCATCAGTTGATCGCCATGCCGCCGTAGAGGACGGCTCGTCGATGACCGGGCAGTTGGCGTAATAGACGACGTCATTATCCGCATTCAGCAGGCGCGTCGAGAGACCGATCGAGGGTGGGCAAATGAATACTTCGCCGGCCTCGCCGGAGATGCAAGGCTTGCCCTCCGCATTCAAAACGACAAAATCGCTGCCCATCGCCTTGGCGTTAAATTCCGAGGGCCTCTGCGCTTCAATCACCGTGCTGGTCACGTAGCCGCCGCCGATCTCGGTGCCGCCGCAGTATTCGATGATTGGCCGGGAGCTTCCATCCGGCTGGTTCAGCCTCATGAGCCAGTCATAATCATGGGGATCGGAGGCTTCGCCGCTGGAGCTGTACGTCCGCAAATGGCTCCAGTCAAAGCCATCCGCCGCGCCCGTGCTGCGCCAGGATTTCACGATGCTGGGTACCAGGCCCAGCATCGTAGCTTTCGCATCCTGCACAAACTCGCAGAAGCCACGTTCGGTGGGAGAGCCTTCGTACAGTGCAATCGCCGCCCGGTTCAAAAGGCCCGCAAAGACCAGCCACGGCCCCATCATCCAACCCAGATTGGTAGGCCAGCAGACAACGTCTCCCGGCCGAATGTCCTGATGGTACATGCCGTCGGAGCCGCATTTGATGGGCGTAGTGTGATCCCACGGAATGGCCTTGGGATCGCCCGTGGTTCCCGATGAAAAAATGATGTTGATGCTGTCGTCCGGTGCGCACGCTACGGCTTCAAACAGTTCATTGGGACTCAGAAAGTCGTTCCAACGCAGATCTCCGGCGCGAAGGTCGGCCCACGCATCCCGCTTTTCCGGAAGCACAATGGTGCGCGGCGCGTTGGCGCGGCGGACCTTTTCATACATCGGCAGAGCCTTGCCGGCTCGCGTGATTTCATCCTGGGTAAAAACCGCTTTCGCCTCTCCAATCCTCAAGCGCCTGGCAATTTCTTCCGGAGGCAAGCTATCGGGAATCGAGATGACCACCGCTCCGGCCTTGAGGATGCCCAGGTAGATGGCTACGGATTCAGCCGTCATAGCCATGTCGATGGCAACGCCATCGCCCTTGGAGATTCCGAGCGCCCGAAGCCCGTTTGCGACGCGGTTGCTGAGGCGGTCGAGCTCCCCGATGGTGATGGTTTCCCAGCGCTTGTCGTGCCGAAGGGTGAGGATGGCGGGGCTGGAAGACGGGCCGTGAAAGCAGCTCTCCGCGATGTTCAGTTCCGCGCCTTTCATCCACCTGGCATGGGCAGCGCCATCGGAAACATCCAGCAGTTGCCGATACGGCGTGCGTAGCTCAATGTTCAGCTCGCGGATGGTCCATTCCCAGAAAGCCTGCGGATTTCGTACTGACCAGGCATGGATTTCGGCATAGCTCCCTGCCCCCTGCTCCTGCATGAGCGCGTACAAATTCGTCTTACGTATCGATTCGCGCGTGGGCTCCCAGGAAAATCTCTGATCCATATGTGCCTCTAGAGATCGGGTTTTGAAAATAGATCGACGATTGCGGGTTTGGTTACCTTGCCCATGGCATTGCGCGGAAGGGCATCGACAACGAGCAGCCGGGAAGGAATCTTGTAGGACGCAAGTCGCGCCTTCGCCCAGCTGCGAAGGTGATCCAAACTCAGCGCGTCGCCTTCGCATCGAGCGGCATTGCGCAGCACCACCGCGGCCGCAACTCGTTCGCCCCACTCTGGGTCTGGAACGCCGACTACGGCGCATTCGGCTATGTCCGGGTGCTCGCGAAGCTGCTCTTCCACCTCGAGCGCCGACACCTTATGGCCGCCGGTCTTGAGGATGTCAACGCTCAGGCGCCCCAGAATGCGATAGCGTCCGTTCTCCAGCACCGCAACGTCGCCGGTTCGAAACCACCCATTGCGAAAACTCTGCGCGGTCGCATCCGGCTTGCCCCAGTATTCCTTGAAAACGCTGGGCCCGCGAACCTCGATTTCTCCTGTGGTGTCCGGTGCAGCCGCTTCGCCTTTCTCGTCCGCCAGCCGCACCTCCACTCCGGGCAGGGCGGTGCCAACGCTGCCAGGCACTCGCTCGCCCGCCAATGGATTCGACAACGCCATGCCGATCTCCGTCATGCCGTAACGCTCAAGCAAAGTATGCCCGCTGATCTCTCGCCAACGGTTCAAAGTTGAAACCGGCAGCGCCGCCGAGCCCGACACCATCAGCCGCAACCCGGCACAAGCCTGGCTCAGAACAGCCCGGCGCTGCACGGAGGCCGCTTCCCAGGCCGAGATAAGCTTCAGGTAGATGGTGGGCACCGCCATGAACAGGGTCAGGCTGCCGCTGGCAATCCGCTCCCATACGGCCTCCGCGTCAAAGCGGGGCAGCGTCTCGCAGAGCGCGCCCGACCACAGGGCGCATGAAACTACATTCACGATTCCATGCACGTGGTGCAGGGGCAGGCAGAGCAGAATTCGGTCATCGGACGACCATGCCCAGGCGTGGACCAGCGCGGTTACCTGGGCTTGAATGTTCTCGTGCGTCGTCACCACGCCCTTGGGGCGGCTGGTGGTGCCGCTGGTGTAGAGAATCATGGCGCGCCGCCCGCACTCGACCCTGGGCAACGGTCCCACCTTACCGGAGAGCGCTTCGTCGCAGCGCAGCAGGCGCATTCCGCGCGCCGCCGCAATCGGCGCAAGCGCCTGCTCGCCGTCAGCATCCGCCACCAGCACGGCGGCCTGGGTGTCGTCGATGAGATATTCGAGCTCAGGCAGGGCAGAACCGAGCGGCAGCGGCACCGCGATGCCGCCCGCCCGCCAGATCCCCCACTGCGCGGCCACCCACGCAAACCCCGGTGCAAGCGAGAAGAGGACACGTTGCTCGTCGAGATCGCCGAGACCGTTCAGCAACGCGGATGCGACGCGCGCCGAGGCATCCAGTAGACGTTCATAGGTATGCGTGCCCGAGCTGTCGAGAATCGCGTCGCGCGCTGCGTATGCTTCGGCGCGCGCGATCAGCGGCAGGTGAGCAGCTGAATCGTTCATATTTGCCTCCCAGCCTCGACGTCATCGCATTCGAGCAACTCCACGAGGTCCCCCCGCATCCATCGAACCCGCAGTTGATTCCGCGCCAGCCAAAGGAGTCCTTGTGGCAGAGCGAGCCATCCCGTTTCCCCCGCCACCGCAGCCACCACAGCTTCCCACGAAACTCACGCGCGATCAAATCACCGGCTTCTGGGCGGCATGGGCAGGTTGGACACTGGATGGCATGGATTCGGTCATCTACGCTCTCGTGCTTAGCCCGGCGCTCACCGAGTTGCTGCCCAAATCCGGCATGTCCAATGCTCCGCCCAATGTGGCGTTTGTGGGCTCCATTCTCTTCGCTCTGTTTCTCATCGGATGGGGACTGGCGTTCATCTGGGGACCCATCGCAGACAGGTTCGGCCGGACGCGGGTGCTGGCCGCCACAATCCTCGTATTCGCCGTATTCACCGGGGCGGCGGCGTTATCGCAGAATGTCTGGCAGCTCGCAATCTTCCGCCTCCTTGCCGGCATGGGAATCGGCGGCGAATGGGCGCTGGCCGGAACCTATGTTGCCGAGGCGTGGCCCGAGGACCGGCGCAAGATGGGAGCCGGTTATCTGCAAACCGGCTACTACACGGGATTCTTCCTGGCCGCCGCGCTCAATTTCACTGTAGGCGCGCACTTTGGCTGGCGAGCCATGTTCCTCTGCGGCCTGGCCCCGGTCGTCGTCGCGCTCCTGATCATCCTGCGCGTCAAGGAACCGGCTCGCTGGCAGCGTTCTGCCGACGTCGCGCCGATTCGCCGGCGCTCCCCTCTGCGGGAGATCTTTCGTAGCGAGTACCGCCTCCGCACCCTGGTCAATACCGCATTGCTGACCGTCGCCATCATCGGGCTCTGGGCTGCCGCCGTCTATGAACCCACGGCGATTATTACCCTGGCGCGAAAGGCCGGCGCGTCGCTCCCGGCTGCGGTACGAATGGCCTCGTTTGGCACCGGCTTGCTATCGATTGGCACCATTCTCGGCTGTCTGGCCTTGCCGCCACTCGCCGAGCGCTTTGGACGAAAGCGCACCCTGGCCTTTTACTTTGCGGGAATGGCCATCGCCATTCTGCTCAGCTTTGGTTGGGCCTTCTATCTGCCGCACGGGCTTCATGCATTTATCGCGCTGCTGTTCGTCCTCGGGTTCTTCGGCGGCAACTTCACCATGTTCAGTCTGTGGCTGCCGGAGCAGTACGCCACTTCGGTCCGCGCAACCGCTTTCGCATTCGCAACCTCGTTCGGCCGCTTCATCGGTGCAGGAGTGAACTTCGCCCTGGGCGCGCTGGTGCACAACATGGGAACGTTGGGCAAGCCGGTGGCTCTGACGGCAATCGCCTTCGGACTCGGACTGCTCCTGATTCCCTTCGGCCTGGAAACCCGCGGAAAATCGCTGCCAGACTAGCCGCAGTTCTCCGGCGCGCGGCCAACACGCAACTCAGACCAATCGGCCGTCATCTGATTTAAACCATAGAGAGCATCATGCAACTTGGGTCCAACCATGGCAGCGATGGTCCTTCCACCCCCCGAACCGGAATCCGGCGCGCAGTGGCCGAGGCTGCGGTTGGCTACACGCTAATCCTGATTACCCTCTGGTCGCCCCCGCCGATTCGCAACTGGGTTGCCTTGGCAGCGGCGTTCTGGATCTTCGGGTCGCTGCTGCTCTCCGGATGGAATGGGCCGGCTAGCGGCTTTGGACTCCGCGCCCTCTGGCGATGCTCCTGGGCGGTTGCACTGGCTCTGGCCGCGACTGCCGTTTTGATCGCGCTCGCCTCGCGCCTGGGAACGCTGCACCTGGATTCACGCTTCTCCGCCCGCCGCCCGCCAATGATGGGCTACCTGCTGTGGTCGCTGATTCAACAGATGATTCTCCAGTGCTTCATCCTGGCGCGACTGCTCCTGCTGCTGCGCAGGCCGTGGATGGCGAGTGTTGCGGCTGCTGTGCTGTTTTCCGCGGCGCACCTGCCCAACCCGCTGCTGGTGCTCGCAACCTTGTCATGGGGCCTGGCTGCCTGCTGGCTCTACCTGCGTTACCGGAGCCTGCTGGGAGTTGCCGCCATTCACTTTCTTCTCGGGGCATGCATAGCCATCTGCGTACCGGCGTCGCTGCACCACAACATGCGCGTCGGGCTGGGATACCTCCGATACCATCTCCCCTCGCCTCGAATGCAGAACCTGGCGCCCATTACCGCGGGACAGGCACCCGCCGCGGTCATCCACCGGAGATTTGAATGAACGAGGCCATAGGCCATTCGCCACGCCGGTTGCTGATCCCCACAATCTTCGCCTTGCTGCTCGCCGCTTTCTGGCTGGAGTTGCAGACCCTGCCTCTGGCGCGCCAGTTCTCCGCGCCACTGGCTCCGGCCTTCGCCGGATTCGCCTTGCTCCTGGCGCCGCTCTGGTTCTTCGGCTTTGGAGCCGCGGAGCGCCTGCGCGCAGGTTTATCCGTGTCAGGATCGCCCGTTGCTTTGCGGGTTGCGGCTCCGTCCGTATTGGTACTGCCTTACCTGCTCTACGCGCTGCCCATGCATGAATTTCAATGGCGCTTCGCGATGGCGCTCTCGCTTTTGCCGGTTGTCCTCAGTGCGGTGCTAGCGCGCGCTCCCAGGGAGCAAAAGCTGTTGTGGCAAGACGTGGTGGTGATGCTCGCGCTGGCGCTAACGCTGGAGTTGGGCCTGCTCAGTGGCGCGTGGCCGCATCCGGGGCTGGGAAGCCTGCCCAAGCTCTATCTCTGCGACGTAGCGCTTTATCTCTTTCTGGTGGTGCGAGGCATCGAGGGCACCGGCTATGGGTTCCAGCCAAGCGCGGCGGCCTTCGCCATCGGGGCTCGCGAGTGGCTCTTCTTTAGTCCCTTTGCCTTCGGGCTCGGTTTTGCCCTGCACTTCATCCGCTTCTATCCGCGGGTGCACCCGGCGACGCAGATTGCCACCGAAGTGCTCCTCACTTTTCTGCTTACTGCCGTTCCGGAGGAGCTGTTCTTCCGGGGCCTGTTGCAGAACCTGCTGGAGCCGCATCTTGGCCGCCTGCGCTCGCTGCTGGCAGCCAGCGCCCTGTTCGGCCTCTCGCACTTCCACCACGGAGCCGTCTTCAACTGGCGCTACGTGCTCCTGGCCGCCATTGCGGGGATCTTTTATGGACGCGCCTGGCGCGCCCGGCGCCAATTGCTGGCGTCCAGCATCACCCACACCATGGTGGATACCGTGTGGACGCTCTGGTTCCGATAGCGGCGCACTGCCTCCATCGGTTGCGTAACTAGCGGCCGAGCAGTTCAGAGCGCGAATGAATGACCTGGAGCAGGTGAGCGCGGGTGACAATCCCCTGCAGCTGCCCACCCACGACAATGGGAATCTGGTTCACGTCCTGGCGCCCCATCATCTCCATGGCCTGCATGGCGGACGCGTCAGGAGACAAGGAGTGAATTTCATCGACCGGGCGCATGGCGTCGTGCACCGTAACCATCGACCATCGCGCGCGTTCGATGTTGCGGACCTCGTGCGGGGTGATCAGTCCCACGACGCCATGATCTTCGACCACCAGGAAACAGCGCCGTCCGCTCTTGAGCAGCTGTTCGTCCACAAATTCCTGCAGCCCCATGCTGCCATTCACCGAGGGACAGTCCTCGGACATCACATCGCTGACCCGCACTCCCCGCAACAGTGAGCCGACCTGCAACTGCATCATGCTGGCGCCGGCGGCCTGCAGCAGGAACCAGCCAATCAGGGCAAACCAGAGAGCGCCAAATCCGCCACCCCGGAAGAAGCTGATGATGCCAAAGGCGATGAATCCTGCGCCGATCCATTGGCCGATCTGCGCCGCAATCTTCGTGGAGCGGTCTCCACTACCGGTAATCCACCAGATAACGGCGCGCAACACCCGTCCGCCGTCCAGCGGATAACCCGGAACCATGTTGAATGCACCCAGGATCAGATTGATATAGCCCAACCAGACAAGGATGGCCACGCCCGGCGTTTGCGCGGTCGTCCAGGGAACCCAGCCCGATACCCTCGCAATCGCCAGCAGCGTCAGTCCGATCACCGCGCTGGCGACCGGCCCCGCTATGGCCATCCAGAACTCGGTGGTGGCGTCGCTAGGCTCCTGTTCCAGTTGTGCCATGCCGCCCAGCAGAAACAGAGTGATCTTGTGCACCGGCAGCCCTCTGGCCCTGGCAACCATGGCATGAGACAGCTCGTGCGCGAACAGTCCGGCGAAAAATAGCAGCGAAGTCAGAATGGCAGCACTCCACACCACGGCATTGCTCCACCCGCGGTTCGCTGCATGAAACTGTCCCGCCAGCGAGAACATGATCAGCAACGCGATGACAATCCAGCTATAGTGCAGCCCCAACTCCACGCCGAAGACGGTGCCCAGCTTAATGTTCGCTTTCATCTTCGTCCTCGCTGCTCGGGCTCACACCCGGTCTTGCCTTCTCCACTGGATCGCGGACACCACTGCCGGATCACGGCGCGACTTCGTTAGACGGTTACAGTTGGATGCAAAACGAACGATCCAAAACGGTACATCTCTTGAGCGTCGAGAGCGAGATGACTTATCCGCAATTGCCGGATGTGGCCTTGGGCGTCCATTCAACTAAAGATTTAGTTACCATGGGGAACATCGCGCGTCTAATCGAACAGAAAGGAGAGGAACCGTGCCGCCCAAGCAGTCGCTGACCTTGACCGAAGCCGAGCTCCGCATCATGGATGTGCTGTGGCGCAGAGATTCGGGCACGGTTCAGCAGGTACTGGATTGGCTGACTTCTCCCCTGGCCTACAACTCTGTCCTGACCACCATCCGCATCCTGGAGAGAAAAGGCTACGTGAAGCACGTCAAAGACGGCCGCGCGCATGTGTATGAGCCGATCGTCGGCCGCGAGGAAGCCACGCGCTCCGAGATCCGGCATCTGCTCGGCCGCTTCTTCCGCAACTCCCATGAAGCATTGGTGCTGAACATTCTGCAAGACGAAGCCATCGACGCCGGCGAACTCAAACGCCTGCGCGAGATGCTGGAACGGAGCGAAACCAAATGAGCGCTCCGGAGTTGCAACAGCTGGCACAGGTCTTTACCGAGCGGATGCTGAATGCCCCCGCTGAAGGCATGCTTTTAGCGGGCCTGGCGTGGGTATTGCTTCGCCTCATTGGCCGGCAGAGTTCCAGAACCCGGTTTGCGGTTTGGTTCGCAACGCTTGCGACCATTGTCGCGCTTCCCTTTTTCGCCGGCTCTGCCGCACATCTGCCGATGAGTACGTCCGTGAAGGTGCCTAGGGAAATCGTGCTCTCCGCTGCATGGGCCCAATATCTGTTTGCCGCCTGGGCCGCCGGTGCCGCGCTGTTGCTTCTCCGGCTGAGCGTCGGGCTCTGGCAGGTGCATCGTTTGCGGAGTCGTTGCCGGGAAGTGGCACCGGAGCTTTTGCACCCGGCGGTGGCCGAGGTCTTCCGAGACTTCTCCGCCCGCTTTCCAACCAAGCTCTGCGTCTCCGAACAGGTGAACGTACCGGCAGCCATCGGATTCTTCCGGCCTGCCATTGTCTTTCCCGCATGGCTGCTACCCCAGCTTTCAGCCGCTGAGATTGCAGTCGTGCTGCTGCACGAACACGCGCATCTTTGCCGCAGGGATCAATGGACCAACCTCGCCCAGAAATTTGCGCGGGCGCTGTTCTTCTTCCATCCCGCCGTCTGGTGGATTGAAAACCACCTTACGCTGGAGCGCGAGATGGCCTGCGACGACATCGTTCTGGCCCAGAGCCAGAGCCCGAAAGCCTACGCATCGTTCCTGGTTTCCTTTGCCGAAAAGTTGCAGAATGCCCCTGCCCTGGAGCTGGCCCAGGCCCTGGTGAGCCGGATGCACCAGATGTCGATGCGCGTCGCGCAGATTCTGGATGGCACGCGCTCACGCCGCACCGGGATGTGGGCTCCGGTTCTGGGCGTGAACGCCGCACTGCTTGCGCTGGTGGTTGCGGCTGCGCCCTATGTGCCGCAGCTGGTGGCGTTCCGGAATCTGCCGGGCCAAAATCAACCGGCGCGCGTGGAGGCAGCAAGCAAGGCGCAGCTAACCACCGTGACCGCAACCGATGCGTTTACACCCGCGCCCCAGCCCAGAGTGATTCCTGCCGCCTACCACCCGCGCACGGCAGTGCTCCCGCTGCGGACGAAGGCAGCGTCGCACGCAGCGTTGAACTACCCCACTCAAGCCAACAGAAGGCTTGAATGGGCCACCACCACCTCAGCGAAGCCCGCGGTCATCCGTGCCAAGGCCGATGCGAACTCGCCCTCCAGCCAGGAGACATTCGTGGTTGTGGAAACCACGCAATATGACTCGTCCGGAGCCGCCGTTTGGACGCTGTGCATCTGGCAGGTCAAAGGAGGCAAAAAGCAGCTGGAAACAGCGATCGCCCCAATCATCTGAGGGCAGTGTTTTTTTGCCCTCATCAACTAACGAATTAGTTTCACAAGGAGAATGAGCAACATGAAAAACTGGATTCAAGTTCGTTCCGCGGCGTTCACCCGCCGCACCCTCATCGGGTTGGCAGCCGTTGCCATGGTCGTGATCGTTTGCAGCCTATGAATTCGCCAGCCCGGCGCGGGCTGCCGAACCCGCCGCCAGAGCCGCCGCCGCGCCGCTCGATGACAACAGCGTCAGCGCCTTGCTTGCACTCGACCACGCAATGGAGACACTGGCCGCACGCGTCACCCCGGCCGTCGTCAACATTACCGTAACTTCCAAAAAATCGGGTGAGACCTCCGGTCCGGGCGATTCGGGCAGCAGCGACAATATTCCGCCGCAGTTCGCTCCCTTCTTCAAGCAGTTCGGCTTCGGCCAGTCCATGCATCCGCAATCCCAAATTGAGCATGGCCTGGGCAGCGGTGTCATCATCTCGCCCGACGGCTACATCGTGACCAACAACCACGTCATCGACGGCGCGACCGATATCAGCGTCACCATGACCGACCGGCGGATCTACCATGCCAAACTCATCGGCGCCGACCCGCTCACCGATCTTGCCGTCGTCAAGATCGACGCAACCAACCTGCCCAGCGTGCCGTTGGGCGACTCCACCAAACTTCGTCCAGGCGAAACCGTTCTGGCCTTCGGCAATCCGCTGGGCTTCCGCTTCACCGTGACGCGCGGCATCGTCAGCGCGCTGAACCGGCCCAACTCCGTCTCCTCCGACCGCCGCTCGCCCGGCCGCTTCATCCAGACCGACGCGGCCATCAACCCCGGCAACTCCGGCGGGCCGCTGGTGAACGCACATGGCGAAGTGATTGGCATCAACACCTTCCTGGTTTCCGAGACGGGAGGCTTTTCCGGCATGGGATTTGCCATCCCGACGCAGATCGTGCAGCCGACGGTGGAAAGTCTCATCAAGTACGGCAAGGTGAGCCACGGCTATATCGGCATCGGCATCAGCGACGTGACTCCGGATGAAGCGCAGTTCTTCCACGTGAACAACGCCTCGGGCGCCGTCATCACCCAGGTCGAGCCCGACTCTCCCGGAGCCAAGGCCGGTCTGAAGATTGGCGATATCATCACCAAAATCGACGGAAAAAGCGTGAGCGACGCCGGTGAGTTGCAAGTCGAAGTCGGAGCAAGCAAGCCTGGCTCCACTCTGCATCTGGAAGCCCTGCGCGACGGCAAGTCCGTGGAACTGCCGGTCACGCTGGAGTCCATGAACAAAAGCGATCGGGGCAACGAAAGCGCCGATGCCGGCCACGACAAGCCGCGCTGGGGACTTGGACTCGCCGATCTTACGCCCGATGTCCGGCAGCAGATCCAGGCTGGCGACGACGTGCACGGCGCCGTGGTCGAGCAGGTTACGCCCGGCAGCCCGGCCGATAACGCTGGTCTGCAGAGCGGCGAGGTGATCACGGAAGTCAACCGCAAGCCGGTGCATTCCGCCGCCGACGTGCAGAAGGCGTTGGCCGGCGTTCCCAAGGACAGCGATGCCCTGGTGCTGGTCTGGTCCAGCGCCGGAAGCTCCTTCCGCGTCCTGCATCCGACGCAGGGCTAGGCAACTTACATCCGCAGGCGCGGGCATGGGCTCGCGCCTGCACACTTTCCGCCCGCCGCAACGAATCGCAACGCCACATCGCAGCGCCGCATAATACCATTGACTCCTAGCTGGAAGTTCTTGCTGGTCTGTCTCACGGAGCACACGTTATGCTGCCGGTTGTCCGTTGGCACATTGTTGCAGATTTTCTGGTCCTCACCGTGGCCTTCTATGCCCTGCTCTGCTGGGCACGCTCGGCGCGCGCCATGCGCATCGCCTTGAGTATTGTCGGGCTGCGCGCCTTGGCGCTGCTGGCCAGCCGCCTCGATCTGGTGGTAACCAGCTGGGTCCTCGATGCGTCCGCCATTTTACTGGTCCTCGTCCTGCTTCTGATCTTTCAACCGGAACTTCGCCGCGCCTTCATGCAGTTGGACAGCACGTTGAAGCTTTGGCCGCGGCCCGCAATGGCGGGCACGCATACCGGCAAGGCCATCGCCAACGCGGCCTTTGCCCTGGCCCAATACCAACTCGGGGCACTGATGGTCATCACCCGGCGGGACGCCATCGGCGACCTGCTGGAGGGCGGCATCTCCATTGGCGGCGAACTTTCCGAGGAACTGCTCGAAGCCATCTTCCAGAAGGTCTCGCCGCTGCACGATGGAGCGGTGGTCATCACCGGCAACCGACTGCTGCGGGCCGGCGCGGTGATGCCTCTCACCAAACGCCAAGATGTGCCTTCCTACTACGGAACTCGCCATCGGGCCGCGGTGGGTCTCGCCGAACGATGCGACGCGCTGGTCATTGCCGTTTCCGAGGAGCGCTCGGAGGTGACGTTAATGGACGGCGCGACCACCCGCCACATGGAAGATCCCGAGCAGTTCGCGGCGACGCTCGAAGGATTGCTCAGCCCAACCCGCGAAAGCGTGGGGGCTCGCCTGCGCCGTTATTTCCTCAAGAACCTCGACCTTAAATTCGCCGCATTCGGCCTGGCTGCGGTGATCTGGGGCATGTCGTTTCTAGCTTCCGGCGCGACCATTCGAACCATCAGCGTTCCCATCGAATTCAGCAATGTGCCCCCCGGAATGGAAGTCATCAGCCAATCCGCCGACACGCTCGATATCCAGGTCCAGGGAAGTCCCTGGATCATGGACTCCGTCAACCTCAGCAAATACGTCGGCCGCTTCAACCTGAACAATGTTCGTCCCGGTTGGCACACCTTGCAGTTTCAACAGAACACTCTTGACATGCCTCCGGGCATCGCCGTGGATCGAGTCACTCCCGAATCCATCCGTGTTCAAGTAGCTCCTGCCGGGGTTCAGCCGTCTCCAGGAAGGTGAGCTCCGCGCCAATTCTCGCCGCGGTTTCTTTAGCATCGCGGAAGCATCCGGCGGCCAAAATTCTACCATCCAAGATCGATGCAACACCTCAGGGCGGATGAGACGTGTTGGTTCACGAAAGATGTGAGGTCAGATTTATGCCGTTGATTCAACTTGTGGAAGTTCTAATCGTCGTGGGTGTGCTCCTTTGGCTGGTGAATCGCTTCATTCCAATGCAGGGAACCATCAAGTCAATCCTGAACGCCGTTGTCGTCATTGCAGTTGTCTTGTGGATATTGAATGTTACGGGGCTTCTCCGGTCATTCTCCGCAATCCGCATCGGCCGGTGAAACGCGACGCGAGGATACAACCTTTGAAAGTTACAATGCGGCCCGCAGGAATCCACCCTGCCGAAGTCCAAGCACCAAGCCGCCCAGCTCACCATTGAAATCAGCTCGGCTACAAGAGGATTAACGACCCATGCGGCGACGGTGACCAGGTAGCTTTTGCCTTAGCTGCCGCTGAGCCAGATTCATCGAGCCATGACGCCTTCGGGTTATCTCCACCAAACCAAAACAAATAACAGGGGTTAGGAGTGTAGCTGAGGCATGCTGCACAAGTGTGAGACTCGGAATCGCTTTGGCATGCGACGTGCCCATAGGAAGGGATGGAGCGTGGCTACGAGAGATAAAAATGAGTTTCGCGTCTGTAAAGGAAACTACGTCGGCATTGTCCGGCCTGACGATGGTCATTACGAATTTCTCGTCACCGACGTGCGCCGCGAAAGCCCGACGATCCACGGCTACGGGGTGGACTTCCCACATGCGGTCGATGCGGTCACGCAGCTTCTAAATGCGTTGGCGAGTCAAGCGTGACGCCCGCTACACAATCGACCGGACAACTCCCCCATCCACGCGAAGCGACGCCCCTGTAGTCGCTGAAGCCGCTTCGCTGCATAGATAGACCACCATTGCGGCAACTTCATCGGTGGTAGCGAAACGTTTTATCAGGCTGCTGGGGCGGGTGCGTTCAAAGAATTCACGCTCCACCTCTTCTTTCGTCTTGCCCTGCTGCTTTGCCAGTCCCTCTACAAATGTCGCTACACCCTCGCTGTTCGTCGGGCCGGCCAAGACGGAGTTCACCGTGACGCCGCTGCCAGGAAAAGACTCCGCCACGCCTCGCGCCACCGCCAGTTGAGCCGTCTTGGTCATTCCGTAATGAACCATCTCCGCTGGAATCTGCAACGCGGATTCACTCGAAATGAAGATGATGCGCCCCCACTTCTGCTCCAGCATGTGCGGCAGGTAGTGGCGCGTCATTCGAATGCCTGAGAGTACATTCGCCTCAAAAAATCTCCGCCATTCCCCATCCTCGATTTCCAAAAACGGCTTGGCTTCAAAGATGCCCAGGTTGTTCACCAATACGTCGAGCTTCTCCACGCGGCTAAAGAGCTTCTCAGCGCCCTGCTCTGTGGTCAGGTCTGCCGCCACGCCATCGACCTTGCCCTCGATCCCGGCGACGGCCTTTTTGACTCGCTCTTCCGTGCGTCCATTGACATACACGAACGCACCCTCACGAGCCAGCAGCCTGGCAATCGAAAATCCAATCCCGGCCGTTGACCCCGTCACCAGCGCACGCTTTCCGCTGAGTTTTAAGTCCATACGATTTGCTCCTGAAAACCTATCGCGATAGCGGCTTCTTGAACTGATCGTCCACCTCGACCTGATACCCGGTGGCAAGGTTGTTGGCTTCGTTTGCCATGCCTACAACCGCCATCACTTCCGCGAACATGGCGTCCGTCATGCCCTTCTTTTGGGCTGCCGCGGTATGAGTTGCGATGCAATACCCGCAGTTGTTGGTAACGCTCACGGCGACATAGATCAGTTCCTTGGTGAGCGCATCCAGCGCGCCCGGCGCCATCACCTGCTTGATGCTCTCCCAGGTACGCTTCAGGGTGACGGGATCGTGGGCGATGGCCTTCCAGAAATTGTTCACCCGGTCAACTTTGCGCGTGGCCATAATGTCATCGTAAACGGCGCGAACTTCAGGGCTCGCGTCCTCGTATTCAATCAGTCCGAGTGTCGCCATGTGGTCTCCTTGCACATTCCATCTGGTTCAATCAACAGCAGTGTACGCCGTGACAGCCTGCGTTGTTCTACCTTAGATGCCACTTAAACTTGCTAACCTTTTCCCCAGATTCACGTCTATCAAGTGTCCCCACAAGGAGAACTTCACAATGGCACCCACCAGATGGAAAAACGTCAACGCTGCTTCCAAGGTTCAAGGCCGGATTCGCTGCCACAGGTGCAGCGTGGTGTGCAGCGATGCCGCGCACTATCTGAGCCACAAGTGTGGGGCACCTAGCCTCAGTCCAGCAGTGGTTCGGTGCGTCACCGCAACGCGCCGGGTGAATTGCACAGGCAGCTAGCTACGGGTGGCGGCGCTAAGACCTTCGGGTCAGAATTCGAAAGCCCCTCGGACTGAGGGGCTTTGCTTGTTTCGGACGATGAAACGTCGTCTTCCAGCCTTGGGGTCGGCTGGGCATCAACATTTGAAGTTAGTTGCCAGCCTTTGCCGCCATGGCGAGGCCCTTGACTTCCGGCTCCGCTGTCGGCGCTTGACTGACGGAGCTGCTCACGACTGCGCTGCTCAACGCTGTGAACCGCTCCCCGATTGCGATATCCATGCTGTATGCCAACTCATCTGGCGTCGGCTGGGGCTGGGCTATCCTGACAGAACTGCATGCGGCCATGCTCGCCCGTACTGCGACCTGCTGCGGCCCAATGGCGATGTCCATGCTATACGCCAAATCATCCGGCGACGCCGGGGATTGGCTGCTGGAGTTGCTTGCGACCGTGCTCACCCGTGACGTTGCATGAGGCGCAACCACCGAGAGCCAACTCCTTTGCATTTCCATGCAGAATCCGAGGGCCTGAGCCGCCGCCTTGAAGAGCTTGCCGACCGGCGAGAACCACGAAGTCTTCTGTTTGATATCGAGCGATGGATTTTCAATCCCAATCGCCTGATCCATTCCGAGACTGCACACGTCTTGAAAATCAACGGTACTGGCGGAGGGGGCAGAATTCTCGGCGAGTGTGGTTCTATGGTTCATGGTTCCTCCTTGAAGCTAAAAGCGGACGGGCATTTCCGCCCGCTCACTTCCTGACCAGGCGTTTGGAAAGTCTTTGTGAGTCCATTATAAATCGCAGATGTAGCTAAAGTTTGTGATGGAGGGCACGTCTCAGTCATCACCTTTGTGAATTCTTCGCGCTCCATGCTTCACCTTAGGCACTCCATGAAACAAGGGCAGCGCTAAGCTGCCCCTGAGACATTCAATGCACAACCAACGGTGAAGTTCTTCCCCGTATCAATCGGAAACCGAAGCTCGTCTCTTTTCCAAAAAGGTCTTGGCGCTAATCAGTGAAAACGTCGGCTCCTCTGACTGTTTCGTGATCTGCTCACGCAGAATCAGGACAAGGACAGCGAGCACCGCAATGATTGCCGCAATCGCCAGCATGACGAAGTTGAGCACTGCAGTGAGAAACCTGCCCGCGGAGTTCAGAGCAATCGCGCCCCAATCCAGAAGTTCTTGCCAGATCGTCGCCAGGAACTCCCTGGCCGCGTGGGCACTTATCTGTCGGGATGAACCAGAACCAGTTTGCTCATTTTCCATCATTGCTTCACTCCTCAAAATCAAATTGCTTGCGGTACGAAAAAATGACACCTTCGTAAACACTGCTGCGAATCGAGAGTTGCGGGATTTGTGACTCAAATTCCCGCGGCGAAATCGAGCGCGTCGGCGAAGTGGCAAGCTCGGGCATCTGAGCCCCTGTACGGCGCGTCTGGTAACTTAGATGAGGTGGAACTCACCTTTGACTGGAAAAATTGGCTGGACAGCATCACTTTGGTAACCTTGCACGCAGGGTAGCACACCTTATGCTGCGAAACACGAGAGGCAATGCTCGACGCGCCGGCGGATAGCGCGCTGGTCATCTATCGCTTATCGCTACTCCAGGGCGCTGCTTCGCAAAGCCACGAAGAAGAGTTCACGGCCG
The DNA here is from genome assembly GCA_963742165.1 of uncultured Acidobacteriota bacterium. Taxonomy (GTDB): domain Bacteria; phylum Acidobacteriota; class Terriglobia; order Terriglobales; family Acidobacteriaceae; genus TOLSYN. The sequence goes on from CAVUKX010000009.1 coordinate 763,837, forward strand.
AAGAAGGCGCGAACTCCCCTGAATCTTCTGCCTCACTCCAACTCAGCCAAGATTGTGTACTCCCCGGCAGATTTGTCCCACGTAACGCGGAGCACATTGGCCTTGCAGCACACCTGGCAATCCTCGACGTAGGTTTGCTTCGACCCGGCAGAGGGATCAATGGTGGTCTCGTTCCACTCTCCGCACCCCGCGCATTGGAAGCCTGAGGTCATGCGTTCAAAGGCGTTTTCAGGACGTAGGCATGAGTTGCTGAACATGCTCCGGTTCATCCCCCAGCCACGCCGGGTTCTGCGCAGTGGCGTCGAAGATTGAGCTCGTCTTGAACGGCTCGAATGCACCGCTCTTTGCAGCCTTCTCCGTCTTCGCCAACAACGCCTTCACCTCTGCCTCGCCCAATGGATGGAATGTGCGCCACGCCTCAAGAGCCTGCTCAAGAATCTCCATGCGGTCGATTCCGGTTATGACCACTGATGTCGGCAGATTCAACGCATAGTGCAAGCACTCGGTTGGCGTCACCGTTTGGGATTTCAGGATGATTCCATTGGCCATGGACTTCATGCCAAGCACTCCCATCTTTTTCTTGACGAGTTCAGGGACAACCAACTTCTCAAAGCTGCGGTAATGCCCGTCCATCACGTTTAGCGGCATTTGTGCAGTGTCGAACTTGAAGCCGTCCTCCTCCGCCACTTCGAGCATGTGCAGATGGATATGCGGGTCTTTGTGTCCAGTGAAGCCGATGTAGCGGACTTTGCCCGCCTTCTTTGCCTCCACCAATGCAGCGTTGGCACCCTCTGGGTCGAAGATGCGATGCGGGTCTTCATACCGAATAATCTCGTGGTGCTGCACCAAATCTATGTGATCCGTATCGAGCCGCTGCAGCGATTCGTCCAATTGCTTTGCGGCAGCCTTTTTCGAACGCCCGTCAATCTTCGTCATCAGGAACACCCGCTTGCGGTAGCCATCACGGAGTGCCTTACCCATGCGAATCTCGCTGATGCCGTTGTTGTAGTCCCACGAATTGTCCATGAAGGTGATGCCGTGGTCTATCGCAGTGCGAACCATGCGGAGACTCAACTGCTCATCCACTTGGGGTAAACCGAGATGCCATCCCCCGATTCCGATTGCGGACACCTTCTCGCCCGTTCCACCCAGCACCCGATACTGCAGTTCCTCTAAACCTGCGGCCATGGACTCACCCCAACCTTTCTTGCGTAGATGGATGCATTCGGCGTCGCCCTGTTGCCCGATACTTCCAACAGTGCGTCTGCTCTGGGAACCGTGGCGTTGTTCAATTTCCGGAGTTTTGGGGGATGCCGGCGGCCAATGGCGGCGCACTGGTACAAGGTGTACCAATTTGTTTCCAAGCTAATGAAAGGAATGTACTGGCGGAGAGAGTGGGATTCGAACCCACGTTAGAGTTTCCCCTAAACACGCTTTCCAAGCGTGCGCCTTCAGCCACTCGGCCATCTCTCCGCTCTACCGGCAGGATTCGCTCACGCGAACTCTCCCATTGTAACGTATGCCACTGCCTTCGTGCGTGGAGTGCTGACGGCCACCTGTGGATTACCTTGCGGCAGCGCGCTGCGAATGCAAGTTTGGCTTGCGATATCCTTGCCGATGGGGTTGCAGCGTACGCCGCCGCGAGTCACGCCTTCGTGTTCGATCCGCTGGCGGCTGCAGGCGCGGCCGCACTTTGTCCAGTTGAGGGGCTCGGCTTCATCTCGCCGTCGGGCGGGGAGAGGTTTTCCAGCAGCCGGTGGTGCATGCAATAGAGAGCCAGTTCCAACCGGTCGGAGACTCCCAGTTTGTCGTACACCTTCCGCAGATAGTTCTTCACCACCTGCTCCGTCGTGCCTACCTCCTGCGCAATGTCTTTATTGCGCAGCCCCTGGGTAACCCCGGTGATAATCTGCAATTCCTTCGTGCTCAGCTTCACCCGGTTTCGCGGCGAGGTCAGCAGCGAAGCCTGCGCCCGGTAGGCCTCGATCACCCAGTTCACGCCTTTGCTGTCCAGCCAGGTCTCGCCCGCATGCACCTTGCGGATGCAGCGCACCAGCAGGTCCGGCGCAATCGAGCGGGTCACAATGCCGCAGGCGCCGCGGCGCAGCAGTTCCACCGTCTCATCCTCGCTCGGATCGGTCATGACCAGCACGATTTTTATGGTGGGAGCTACGGCCAGAATGCTGCTTACGGTTTCAGTCTTGGATTCGCCCGGCGCGCAGGCCAGCAAAATCAGATCGGCGTTGAAGCGGCCCACCGCGGTCACCGCCGCCGCAGCCGACTCCACCTGCGCCACAATCCGTATATCGTCCTCGACCGCAACGATCTTGCGCACGCCCACGCGAAAAATCGGCTCGCTGTCCGAGACGATGAGGCGAATCGCTTCCGAACCGTTCTCCGGGTCGGTCTTTGCGGAGGCGTTGGCCTCGTGGTTGGCCATAGGACTTCCACTCTCTTCCGCTCTGGGTGTATCGCTAGCTTAACGGGAGATGTGGTATTCGTCAATGATGGCGCCAACCTCAACCCGGTCGCCCAGCGGAGAGCTGCGCACCACCCGGCCGGTACATTCCACGTGCACGTCGTTCGGGGAGCCCAGCGAACGGGCCGGCATGCAGATCGAAAACTGAATGGTGGAACCCACCGCATACTCCTCGCCGCAGGTCATCAAAACCCCGCCGGCGGAGATGTCCTGGGTCACCCCTTCGTCCGTTTTGTCTTTGGAATGTACGGCAACAGGGAGCTGAAGAGGAAAGCGCACCGCACACCTCAAACGGTCTTTCGATTGGTTCTTCACGCCGCTAAGAATAGCCAATATTTCCGGCATTGAAAAATTACCAAAGTTTCCCCTCTGGGAATCGTCCTTATCGCCATCTTTCTTCCACCATTCCTCCGTGGCTGCGCTAAAAACGCGTAACTTCTGTAAAGTGAAAACCCTCCACCCGCATCGCCGGCGCCAGCATATCGAAGGCCTCTTCGCCGCAGGCCCGCACCGGTTCGCCCAGGTCCAGCACCTGGCGTAACATCTGCAGCACGCTCTGATTGAACCGGAAGTTTCGTATTCCCTTCCCAACCCGTCCATTCTCCACCAGGAATGTCCCGTCCCGCGTCATCCCGGTCAAGATCTTCTCGAAGGCGTCCACCTCGCGGATGTACCACAGCCGCGTCACCAGAAGCCCGCGTTCGGTCGCCGCAATCATCTCCTCCACCGTCTTCTGCCGGCCATCGGCCACCTGGAAGACAATATTCGACGCCGTCTCGCCGCCCTCGTTCGGCAGGCTGAATCCATGTCCGGTCGCGCGGACTTCACCCAAGACGGGTGCCCCACCTTCGCCGCGCTGTTTTTGCGCGGATAAGGTGGGAAGCAACAGCTCCGACTTCCTGATCCTCTCCGCCGTGCCGCGAGCCATGGCCACCTCGCGCACTACGCCGTTCTCTACCAGTGTCAGCCGCTGCCGCGCCACGCCCTCGCCGTCCCACGCCGCTCCCGTCTGCCCGGCATGGCTCACATCGTCGAGGATCGAAATATTCTCCCCAAACAGCTGTGTCCCCAGCCGTCCGTTCAGGCAGGAGCGCTGCTCCAGCAGCGCCAGTCCGCTAAAGTCCGCCGCCAGGTAGCCAATCAAATCCACCACCGCCGAAGGCTCCAGAATCACCGTGTACTGGCCCGGCTCCAACTCCACCGGATGCGCCGACCGCACCGCCTTCTGCGCCGCGATCTCGGCCAGCCCTGGCGCATCCAGCCGCCGCGCGCTGGTGTAGTTCTGCTTCTGCCAGCCGGAGCTGTCCGCGGCCTGCATCGTCACCGAAGCCTGCGCCAGCGTCTCCCGATGCCATCGCACAACTCCATGCGAGTTGAACAGCGCCTCAAAGTGGGCACCGCTCGAATACGTCCCCGCCGAGTTCAACTCCTCGCGCTGCGCAATCGCAACCATTGCGGACACCTGCGCGGCGCGCTCGCCCGCACCCATCGCGGCCGTCTCCTCACACCAGCGGTCCACTGGGACCGCGCTTCCCTGCTCCGCCGCGGTCAGCATTGGCAGCAGCTCCGGATCTTCTTCCTGCACCCGCGCCAAAGCCTCTGCCTGCCGCACCACTCGCTGCAAACTCTCTTCATCCAACCGGTTCGTCGTCGCCCGGGCCGTGCGTCCGCCCATCTGCACCCGCACGGAAACCTCGCATCCCTCCTCGCTCACGTTCTGCGTAATCGAGTTGTTGGCAAACCGGGTCAGCGACGAGCGCCTGCCCGCCACCGTCACCTCCACGTCGCTCACCGCGGCGGCCCGCCGCACCCGCTCAAAAATCTCCGCGCACCGTTCCTGATCCATCCCTACATTCACACTCATCAATCTTCCTCGAACCGGCTCATCACTCACGAAACATGAGGGTGCCCCATCCTAGCCTTCCTTTGGCTAGGGTGGGGTAGTTGACCTTGTTGTTGCCGTTGCCTTCAATCTTGAAACCTTGAAACTCTGAATCCTTGCAACCTGCTCTAACTCCCGTACGCCCCGCCCACCTTCACCTGCCTGAATCTCGCCGGCGCCGCGCCATGCCCCGTCCCCATGCTCTGCTCCGGCTGTCCCTTGCCGCAGTTCGGAGTTCCCCACAGCGTCCACTCGCGCTTATCGCAAATCGCATCCATCGAATTCCAGAACTCCGTCGTGATCCCCGAGTACGACGGATTGCGCACCATCCGTCCCAGCTTTCCGCCCTTGATCTCCCACCCAATCTCGCATCCAAACTGGAAGTTGTACCGCTTGTCGTCGATCGACCACGAGCGGTTGGTCTCCATGTAAATCCCGTCGTCGGTCGAACCGATCAGTTCCTCCAGGCTCAGCGGTTTCTCTCCCGGCAAAATGCTGACGTTCGTCATGCGCACAATCGGAACCCGCGCCCAGCCCTCGGCCCGCATGTGTCCGCCCGAGCGCCCGCGTCCGATCCGCGCCGCCGTGTCGCGCGACGACAGATATCCTTCGAACTGTCCCTTAATAATGATCGGCACGCACTGCGCCTGCACCCCTTCGTCGTCGTAGGCAAACGTCCCCAACCCCGGCCCGTGCTCCGGACGCGCATCGGCCACCACGTTCACCAGATCGCTCCCGTAGCGCAGCGTGTGCAGCTTGTCGAGAGTCAAAAACGAGGTCCCCGCGAAGTTCGCTTCATATCCCAGCACCCGGTCCAGCTCAATCGGATGCCCGATCGACTCATGAATCTGCAGCCCCAGCTGCGACGAATCCAGCACAATATCCTTCCGGCCCTCGGGACACTGCGGAGCCTTCAGCAGCGCCACGCACTCCCGCGCCACCCGCTCGGCGTTCTCCAGCAGACGCAGCTCGCCCACCAGCTCATATCCCTTCGTCTGGTACTGGCCGCCAAACGAATTCGGATACGAGCGCGTCTGAATCGTGTCGCCCTCAAACGCATGCGCCGCAAATCCCGCGCCGGTCGTCGTCCGCGTCTGATGAATCGCCGCCCCCTCGGTACTGTAAAACCACTGCTCGTAGCGCCGGAAGATCATGCTGGTCTCGGCCAGCGTCACTCCCTCCACCGCCGTCAGCGCCGCGTCGATCTTGCGCAGCAGCGCAAAGTTTTCCTCCATCGGCACCGCAAACGGATCGATCTCGCACGGCGTGCTCCACTCCGCCACCGCCGCCGGCTCGGCCACCAGCTGCACCGGCTCGCGACGCACCCGCGCCGAAGCCTTTGCGATCTCCACCGCCAGCGCCGCACAGCGCTCGACTCCCGCCTGCGTCAGCTCCTGCGTCGCCGCAAATCCCCAGCCGCCCTCGGCCAGCACCCGCACGCCCAGCCCCAGCGACTCGTTCTCCGAGGCCACCGACACCCGCCCATTCCGCGTTCCCAGGGAACGCTGGCGCTCGTTTACAAACCGAGCCTCCGCATGGCTCGCCCCGCGCGCCACCGCCATCCCCAACGCCCAATCCGCAATCTCTTTCATGCCCACTCCCCGGCCGCGCGCTAGTTAACCATGCGGGTGCCCCATCCAAGCCTTCCTTTGGCTTGGGTGGGGTAGTTGACTTGGCATTTGCCCAGCCGTTGCTCTTCCCTGCGCCACGCGCGAACCGTCAGATTCTACCCCTTCCGCCCGACCGGCGCACCCATCGCAAAAGTATGGAGTCAAGAGGTGTCATTCAAAAGCAACGCGAGGAATCCCAACGCCGCTCAACTCTCCAATCAGACCCAGAGGCACTTCGACATTGCACTGCCTTTTTCGGACACACAGACTCCCACAAAAACAAAAGGCCGCGATCTCCTCGCGGCCCACTTCACGAATCGCAATCCCAGCCGATCTACTGCTTCTCGATCCCCTGCGGAGTAAACGTAATCGTCTCTCGCTGTCCTTCCGGCCCCAGCGAACCCGTCGGCTTCCCGTTGTAGGTCACCGTCAGCCCCGCCGGATTTCCCACCACCAGCATCAGCTTTTCCCTGGCCTTGTAACTCCGGCTGCGCAGTTCGGGTTTGTCCGGGTCCAGAGTCACGCTCTCCACCGTCTTGCCGTCGCTCTTCACGCTGATCCACGCCCGCTTGGTCGCTGAAATCGAGATCTCCACCGGGGCCGCCTCGTCCGCACCAGGCTTGGTTGCCGCCGCAGACGGCAGCTCTGCAGCGCCCGCCGCAGCGCTCGGTGTGTTCTGGGTTGGGTTCTGCGTTGTAGTTTCAGTTGGGCTTGCCGTCGTAGTCTGCGCTGCGTCCGCCGGGTTTGCCGCCGTCCCCGGGACCGCGACTGGCGCTGCCGCCACCGGAGGTTCCACCGTCACCGGAGCCGGGCTCGATACCTGGGACGCGGCTGCCTGCTCGCGCGCCTCTTTCCTCTGTTCCCGCAGCCAGAGAGCTCCCAGCGCCAGCGCCACAATCAGGGCCAAAATTCCCACTACCGTCGTTCCGCTCACCGACGAATCCAGCGCTCTGGCCCGAGCCGTAGCCACTTGGCTCGACATCGCCTGCATGTCGGTCTCCGGAGAGCCTTCCACCTTGGCCGCAGCCAGATAGGCCGCCAGCATCTTGTCCTCGTCCAGCCCTACATAGCGGGCGTAGGCGCGCACGAATCCCTTGTTGAAGATGCCTCCCGGCAGCTGGCTGAAATGCTCGTCCTCCAGCGCCTGCAAGGCCCTGCAGCTGATCTTCGTCGTGGCTGCAATCTCCTGCAGCGTGATGTGCTTCGCCTCGCGTGCCTGGCGCAGCTGCTCTCCAAACGCTCCCACTTCGTTCGCCCTCGTCTTATTCGCCGTTCCTGATCTACCGTTTCAAAGCTGTACGGCTCCCCGCGGCACAAGCGCCAGTGGCGCGGGTCGATCCTGAAATCGGCGTGCAGTTCTGCGCCCATCATAGAAATGCTGCCATCGCAAGTCAAACGTAAACACCAATTTACCCCTCCGGATTCACACCGCCTCCACGGGCGGGAACCGTTCTCCTCCGGCACTCCGGTAATCGCAAGCCCCAGCCCTGCTGTAACCTGTACCGCCGGTACTTAGGCCTTGCCCCGCTCATCAAAGTCGCTTACGCTTTACGAGGGGAGCGGCCTGTTGAAACCCTCCCAGCGGGTTTGCCACACCAGGAAAACAGGATGACGCAGAACCAACCGCCGGCCGAAGTCAGTGCCTCCAAACCGGAGCTGTCCATCCTGCACGACGTGGCCAAGGCTCTCACCTCGTCCCTCAATCTCGACTCCATCCTGCAAACCATCATGGAGAAGGTGGCCGCCTACTTTAAGCCCGACACCTGGAGCCTGCTCATGACCGACGATGAGCATCACGAGCTCTACTTCGCCATCGCCGTCGGCGACGCCAGCGCCTCCCTCAAGTCCGTCCGCCTGCGCATCGGCGAAGGCATTGCCGGATGGGTCGCCCAGCACGGCGAACCCCTCCTGGTTCCCGACGTCTCCAAGGACGAGCGCTTCGCCTCCCGCATCGACGAGATGACCCGCTGGAAGACCCGCTCCATCCTCTGTGTTCCGCTCGCCTCCAAGAACCGTATTCTTGGCGTCATCCAGCTCATCAACGTCGAAACCGGAGGCTTCGGCAAAGATCAGCTGATGCTCCTGCAGGCCATGGCCGACTACGCCGCCATCGCCATCGACAACGCCCGCGCCGTCGAAAAGATCCAGGAACTCACCATCACCGACGACTGCACCGGCCTCTACAACGCGCGCCATCTTTACGACAGCGTCGAAGCCGAGGTCAACCGCTCCGCCCGCTTCGGCTACCAGTTCAGCGTCATCTTCCTCGATCTCGACCACTTCAAGCTGGTCAATGACAACTGCGGCCACCTCATCGGCAGCCGCTTGCTGGCCGAAATCGGCGCCACCATCAAGAACCACCTCCGCCTCATCGACTACGCCTTCCGCTACGGCGGCGATGAGTTCGTCGTCCTGCTCCCTCAAACCGATAAAGACGCCGCCCTGGTCGTCGCCCGCCGGCTCCGCGACCTGCTGCGCTCCACCCAGTTCCACCTCGGCGAAAACATCGATCTCAACGTCCGCGCCTCCCTCGGCGTCGCCACCTTCCCCGAAGATGCCAACAACGCTCACGACCTCATCCGCCAGGCCGATGAAATGATGTACACCGTCAAAAACACCACCCGCGACAACATCGCCATCTGCGGCCTCGGCACCACCACCTAGCGCACAGCTGCTCGCCCGAATATTTTCAAAGGTTGCGATGGCACCGAGGGTGCCCCATATCTGCCGTTTTTAGCAGATGTGGGGTAGTCGTTGTTGCTCTTGCCATTGCCCTTGCAATGTTTTGAATTTGAACCTCTACCGGTCCACCCCAAAGTCCCACACCAACCCACTCCCCTCGTCCTTGATGCCGTCGAGTACCACCGCATACTCGCCCGGCGTCAACTCCTCCAGCGGAATCACCTTCCACCAGTCGCCGCTGAACCTCTCCGCCCGCGAGTGCAGTAAGGTCTGCTTCGAACTCTCCGATCCGCCCAGCCCGATCTTGTTCTCCGCCACCACCCGCATCTCTCTTTTGCGCTCCAGACGCACAATGCGAAAGTAGCCGCCCTCGATCACACCCTGGTCGTTCTCCACGTCCACAAAAATCTCGGGACTCGTCGCGTGCACCCTTATCTTGGCCGCCGTGCCCTTCAGCTCAATCGTCTGCCGCGCGCTGGCAATCGGAATCACCGACCTCTTCAGCCGGTTCTCCCCCTCATGGTCGTCCTCCAGAGACTTGACGCCCTCCAGCTTATGCAGCACCGGCTTGCCCGCTGCTTCCTCCATCACAAACACGCCTCCCTCGGGCGGCAGCCTCAACTCGGGAGCCAGTTTGGGAGCCACCTGCGGCGTGTTCAACTCCGCCTCCTTACGGCCGGCAACCTCTTCGCCACTCTCCTGCTTCAGTGCTTCCGCCTGACTCTTGGCCGCCTCGGCGTTCCACTCTCCGGTCGCCTTCCAGTCCACCAGCGCCGCCGGAACTTCCTCCCACGCACTCCGCTCCGCGCTGTAGTACTCCACCCGCTCGCCCACTGTCTTCCACTCCGTCACCGCCTGAAAGCTGCCGTCGGTCAAAATCAACCTCTTCACCGCCAGTAAGCCCTCGTCCGGCAACGAAGCGTCACCCGCCGACGCGCCTGCGGCCGGCAGCGAAGCGTTACCCGACCCAGCGCCTGCGGCCGGCAGCGCAGCGTTACCCGACTGCGCCGCCGCGCTCGCCGCCAGCCCCAGGCTTAGCCAGCCAGCGCCAGCGCCACCCCCATCACCCGATGCCAGATCGCTCGCCTCATCGCCTCACACCATACCACCGCTCGCCGTGCTGGATTTTGATTTTGCTATTGTTTTTGACCTTGTTTTTGCTCTTGTCTCTGAGGTGTCATTCTGTGCGCAGCGAAGAACCCCTAGCGCCGCTCCAATCTCCCGTGCAGCCTCGAAGGCTTTTCTGCCGCCCCCGTTCCGCATTTCCACCTTGCGACCAACGCCATTTTCGTAGAAAATTGATTGTGCACCCCTACCGGCTTCACCAACCTGAATACGCCCGTATCCATTCCATCTCGCCACGAGGTCGCTATGTCGGCTAAGTACATCTTCGTAACCGGCGGCGTCGTCTCTTCTCTCGGCAAGGGATTGGCCGCTGCCAGCATTGGTTGCCTTCTGGAGAGCCGCGGCCTGCGCGTCAGCCTGCAGAAGTTCGATCCCTATCTCAACGTCGATCCCGGAACCATGTCGCCCTTCCAGCATGGCGAGGTCTTCGTCACCGACGATGGCGCCGAGACCGATCTCGACCTGGGACACTACGAGCGCTTCACCCACTCCCGGCTCACCCGCGATCACAACCTCACCACGGGCCGCATCTACGAGCAGATTATCGCCAAGGAGCGCCGCGGCGACTATCTCGGCAAAACCGTGCAGGTCATCCCGCACGTCACCAACGAAATTAAAGCCGCGATGAAAAAAATCTCGCACGATGTCGATATCGTCATCTGCGAAATCGGCGGCACTGTCGGCGACATCGAATCGCTTCCCTTCCTCGAAGCCATCCGCCAGATGCGCCAGGAGCATGGCCGCGAGAACACGCTCTTCGTCCACGTCACTCTCGTCCCCTTCATCGCCGCCGCCGGAGAGCTCAAAACCAAGCCCACCCAGCACTCCGTCAAAGAGCTGCTCTCCATCGGAATCCAGCCCGACATCCTGCTCTGCCGCACCGACCGCTTTCTGCCGCAGGAGATGAAGAGCAAGATCGCGCTGTTCTGCAACGTCGAAGAGCGCGCCGTCGTCACCGCGCGCGACGTAGCCAGCATCTACGAGTGTCCCCTGGCCTTCGCCCAGGAGGGAGTCGATAAGCTCGTGCTCAAATACCTCCGCATCGACGCCAAAGACGCCGACATGAGCCAGTGGGAGTCGCTCGTCCACCGCGCCTACAATCCCAGCGACGAAGTGCTCATCGGCGTCGTCGGCAAATACGTCGAATACGAGGACTCCTACAAGTCACTCAAGGAAGCCCTCGTCCACGCCGCCCTCAACTACAACCTCAAGCTCAACCTGCAGTGGGTCGAAGCCGAGGGCCTGGAATCCAAGGACAAGGACGACCGCGCCTACGAGCATCAGCTCACCGGCTTCGACGGAATCCTCGTCCCCGGCGGCTTCGGCAAGCGCGGCATCGCTGGAATGCTCAACGGCATCCGCTTCGCCCGCGAGCACAACGTTCCCTACTTCGGCATCTGCCTCGGCATGCAAACCGCCTGCATCGAGTTCGCCCGCAACGTCTGCGGACTCGACGAGGCCAACTCCAGCGAATTCGATCCCGCCACTCCGCACCGCGTCATCTACAAACTGCGCGAACTGCGCGGCGTGGAAGAACTCGGCGGCACCATGCGCCTGGGCGCCTGGGAGTGCAAAATCGACGCCGATTCCAACGCCTTCAAGGCCTACGGCAAAACCGAAATCAACGAGCGCCACCGCCACCGCTACGAGTTCAACCGCGAATACGAGCAACTGCTCACCGGCGCCGGACTGCGCATCACCGGCAGCTCGCCCGACGGAACCTACGTCGAAATCGTCGAGCTCCCCGACCATCCCTATTTCCTCGGCTGCCAGTTCCACCCCGAATTCAAATCCAAGCCCTTGGAGCCGCACCCGCTCTTCCTCAGCTTCGTCCAGGCCAGCTACCAGCACCGCGCCAAGCGCCTGGCCGCCGCCAACCCGGCCGAAACCAACCAGTTCCTCCGCCCCGAAGGCGCCGGCAAGCACTAACCGAGCGCCCGCCGGGTGCCCCACCTTCGCCGCGCCGCCTTTGCGCGGTTAAGGTGGGAAGCAACGCCCTCCACCTCTGCAGCCCTCTTCCTTGCACTTGTTCTTGAGTTGTCATCCTGAGCAACGCGAAGGACCCCAGCGCGGCCCCAGTCTCCTCTGACGCACCAGGGTCATTTCGGCCACCGCACCACACCACAGATAACGCGGCATGCAACTCTCCCTCGCATCCGGCAATCTATGTACCTGCAAGGACGCGCAAGATGCCCAAACAAGAAATCACGCCCGAAAATCTCATGTTAGTCGTCGATGAGTCCCCTGCAACCCGGCGGGCGGTGGACTATATCACCCAGTTGCTGGGCTGCCATCGTGGCGTTCACGTCTACCTGTTGCATCTGTTGCCGCCGCTTCCCGCCGAGCTCCTGGAGTTCGGCGGCGCGGAAGACCCCCGCCAGGAGCAGCAATTGCAATCCGAACTCCACCGCGAGCAGCAAGCCTGGATTGCCTCGGTAAGAGATCCGGCGAGGCCGGTGATTGATGAGGCCGTCGCCTCCCTGCGCAGCGCCGGTCTTTTCACTTACGAAATCGAACTGGCTCACTCCGATCCCTTGGACGACCGCGACCCCACCATATCCCTCCTCAAACAGGCCCGCGAAAAACACTGCCATACCATCGTCGTCGGAAACCAGACCCATCCCTGGTTTCGCAAATTGACGGGCAGTCCGCTGACCGAGTACCTTCTCCACCACGCCAAGGACATCGCCCTCTGGATCGTCCCCTAAGCGGCCGCTGCCCCTGCCGTTGTTTGGTTGCCGCCAGGTTTTTGCTGGGCTTTTGCTTTTGTTTTTGTTTTTGTATTGAAGTGTTTTTGAATTGAAGTGTCATCCCGAGCGCAGCGAGGGACCCCAGCGCCGCTCCAATATCCCATGCCGCTCCAGAGGCTTTTCAGCCTCCGAACATTCCCTCGCGCACGAAAAAGACCCGCTCCACGCGGGTCTTTCCGTTCCCACCAATCGCTGTTTTACTCTTCGCCCATCTGTCTCGAAAGATACCGCTCGTACCCAATCTCTTCGATCAAGTGCAGCTGCGCCTCAAGCCAGTCCACGTGCTCTTCTTCATCCTTCAGAAGTGTCGCAAACAGCTCCGCGCTGGCGTTGTCGCCCTCGTCGCGGGAAAGTTTCACCGAGTGGTTGTACATCTTCACCGCGCCCAGTTCCAGTTCCAGATCGCTGGCCAGCTGTTCCTTCACGTTCTTGCCGATCTTCAGGCTCGAAGGTCCGGTCAGCGTCGGCCCTCCATCCAGGAACAGGATGCGTTCCAGCAGTTTTTCGGCGTGCTTCATCTCGTCAATCGACTGTTTCTTGATGAACTTCGCCAGTGCCTCGTACTTCCAGTTCTCGCACATCTCGGCGTGGAGAAAATACTGATTAATGGCCAATAGCTCTTCCTGCAGAGCCTCGTTCAATGCGGCAATTACCTTTGCGTTTCCCTTCATCGCTTTGATTCCTCCGGGGCTTGGTCCTAACGGCGGGACTTCCCCATTAATGTACACCAAGCGCGACATCTTCGCCGCACCCCATCCAATCCGCGTCTGCTGCCGGCTTGGATCCTGCGAAACTTTGAAACCCTGAAATTTTGAAACCTTGAAACCTTATAATCACCCCATGCCCTTTTCCGTCGAGCATGTCACCATCGGTGGCCCGGAGCTCTTCCTCATCGCCGGCCCCTGCGTCATTGAGAGCGAAGAGCACACGCTTTTCATGGCCGCCTCCATCGCGGCCATCTGTTGGGATCTCGGCGTCCCCTTCATCTTCAAAGCCAGCTACGACAAAGCCAATCGCACCTCGCTCGCCAGCTACCGGGGTCCCGGCCTCACCGAAGGCCTCCGCATCCTCGCCAAAGTCCGCCACGATCTCAACCTCCCCGTCCTTACCGATGTGCATGATGCCGCCCAGGCCACCGCCGCAGGCGAGGTAGTCGATGTCCTGCAAATTCCCGCCTTCCTCTGCCGCCAAACCGACCTGCTCATCGCCGCCGCCCGCACCGGACGCGCCGTCAACGTCAAAAAAGGACAGTTCGTCGCTCCCCAGGACATGCGCCACGCCGTCGCCAAGCTTCACGAAAGCGGCAACCCGCGCGTCTCGCTCACCGAACGCGGAGCCAGCTTCGGCTACCACAACCTCGTCGTCGATATGCGCTCGCTGGCCATCATGCGCGCCTACGCCCCGGTCATCTTCGACGCCACCCACTCCGTGCAAATCCCCAGCCAGGGAGCCCAATCGGGCGGAGAGCCCCAGTTCATCCCCCTGCTCAGCCGCGCCGCCGTCGCTGCCGGCATCGACGGCCTCTTCATGGAGGTCCACGACAACCCCGCCGCCGCCCTCAGCGATGGAGCCAACGCCCTGCCTCTCGCCAGCCTCAAAGCCACCCTCCAGCAATTGCTCGCCATCCGCAAAGCCCTCGCCACATAAGTACGTTTTTTAAGGTGTCATCCTGTCGGAGCGAAGGACCCCAGCGCGCACCAAATATCCTTTACCGCGCCAAGGTCACTTCAACCTCTGAGCGATCGCAACACTTCTTCACGATCCTTCCCGATGAATTTCGCAACTTTCCCGCTCTGTTGTGTTTTTACTCAGTGAACCGGAGGGCTTGGACATGTTAAAGAAATCAATCGTTCTGAAGAAATCAATGGTTGCGTTGTTCGGCCTGCTTTTCGCCATTGCGCTCATCACGCCTCCCAAGGCCCATGCTGCAGTAGCCGTCGGCATCGGTGTCGGTCCCGTCTATGTTGGAGTAGGACACACCTACGCGCGCCCCTATGGCTACGTTGCGCCAGCCCCCTATATGGCGCCCGCGCCTTACGTAGCCTACACACCCGGCTATGTCTATCCGCCCTACGTCTATCCCGCACCCGTGTTCGTGGGACGCGGCTACGGATACCGCTATTACGGCGGCCGTGGACACGGCTGGAGACGTTAACCTGCTATTGCCCCCATATTCCAAAGCCCCTCGCACCGAGGGGCTTTTGCCATGCCTTGAAGATGTTGCCTTTGCCTCAATCTTCGAACCTTGAAACCTCTGAAACTTAGAAACCTGGCAACTTACTCGGCCAGCGCCACCGCATTACTCCACAAAATCAGTTTGGCCTGCGCCGATCCAAATCCCGGCTGATCCGACACCGGCAATTCCGCCTTCGGAGTAAATCCCAGGCGAAACGTCAGCGGCCTGTCTTTGTTGGGGTCGCAGAACAATTCCACCGCCCCCGCATACTCCTGGCCAGGCTTCAGCTCAATCTTGGTGTCCGCATTCTGGGCTGCCTCCGTGCCGGGCACAATATTCGGGTTGTCGGAGATCCAAGACCACCCCTGCTGCGTCCACACCACAATTTCCTGATCCGCGTCGCTGATATTCCTGATCTTCGTAGCAACCAGAAACTCGCCCCATTTTTTATACAGATCCGACTTCAACGAATCTTGGTTGACGGAAATTTCAATCTTGAAAATCGCGTCGCTCCCTTTCGCCGGCCCCTGGCACCATCCCGATGCCGCCGCGCACACCAGCAAGCCGAACGCAAGAACCGCCTTCATCGAATCTTCTCCGCCGTCCATTAGGAATCCGCCGCTTCATGCAGGGTTGCACGATGCAGGCTGTTTGCCGGAAATCAAGCCGTTGTTTCCGCTGGATCGCAGCCGCGTCCGTTGCCGCATCCGCCGCCCCGTTCCCAGCGTCTATACTGTAGAAGTGAATACGATGTCGATCCGTAAGATTGCAGAAGCCGACTTCCCCACCCGCTGGGGCCATTTCCGCATCCTTGGCTTTGAAGGCTGCGTTCCCGGTACGCCCGCCACCGGATCTCCCGATGGCAAGGACCGCCGCAAGGAAGAAGCCATCGCCCTGGTCATGGGAGACATCCACTCCCACTCCGAAGCCCCGCTGGTGCGCATCCACTCCCAGTGCCTCACCGGAGACGTCTTCCACTCCATGCGCTGCGACTGCCGTCAGCAGCTGGAACTGGCGCTCACCAAAATCAGCGAACTGGGCCGCGGCATTCTCATCTACGAGGAGCAGGAAGGCCGCGGCATCGGACTGATGGCCAAGCTCCAGGCCTACGCCCTGCAGGACCAGGGCATGGACACCGTCGAAGCCAACGTCGAGCTGGGTTACGAGGCCGATTGCCGCGCTTATCACATGCCGGTAGAAATTCTGAAAGCTCTTGGCGTCCGCCGCCTTCGGCTGCTCTCCAACAATCCGGAAAAAGTGGAAGCCGTGCAAGCCGCCGGAATCGAAGTCGTCGAGCGCGTCCCCGCCGATGTCGAAGCCTACGAGAGCACTGAAAAATATCTCCGCACCAAGCGCGAAAAAATGGGCCACTTCACCCCATTTCAATAACTCCCCGGAGCTCGCTGTAGAGATTGTTCCTGTTCTTAAGTTGTCATTCCGAGCCGCGCGAGGAATCCCTGCGCGGCTCAAATCTCCGATGCCGCTCCAGAGCTTCTCCGGCTCGAACTGCCCGACGGGTGGCCCATTCAAGCCTTCTTTCGGCTTGAGTGGGGCAGTTGACCTTGCCCTCACTTGAGCAATGAGCTGATTTTTATTTCAGCGTAAACAGTACGCTCACGCGCGCCGTGACCGTTACGGTCTGAGGCGAAAACTCCTCCGTAGGAGCTGGTTCCGCGGAAGCCGCCTTCATCGCCATCATCGCCCGCGGGGCGAATACCGGACGCGGATATTCCACGCTGTCGACGGAGGCGTAGCTCAACTCGCCGAACGAGCGACCACCGGCCTTGGCCAGCGCATCCGCCTCCGTACGCGCATGCCGGAACGCGTCCTCCACGGCCTTGATCTTGGCCGCCTCCACATCCTCCAGCGCATAGCTGACCGACTGATTTCCGGTTACGTCGATACCGGCCAGTTGCTCCACAATCGGCCCGACCTTGGCAAAATCCTTCAGCTTCAATTCCACTTCGGTGGAGACGCGATAGCCGAGCAGCTTCCGTTGCGGCGTGCGGTTGTCATACACCGGCGCCAGCGAAAAGAAGCCAACGTGCGCCTCCTTGGGTTCAATCCCGTTCGAGCGAAGGATGCCGCGCACCTGCTCGGCCGCCTTGGAGGCGCGGTCATAGGCGGCTTGCGACGAGTTCTCCTGCGTGGCAATGTTGAATTGAACGATCGCCGTGTCCGGCGCAGACTCGAACTTTCCTTCTGCGCTCACGTAAACCGTGTTTGGCTGAACAGTCGAAGCAGACTGCTGGGCGGCCGCAGCCGCCACAAGCATCGCGATAGCGAGGAAACAAAACGTTGCTCTCTTCATTTGAACGTGAAGTGTAGCACTCCTACTGCAACGTCAATTATTCCTTCCGAGGAAATTTGATTATCGCGGGTGGCCCATTCAAGCCTTCCTTCGGCTTGAGTGGGGTATTTGACCTTGTTCTTGCCCGGTGCCCGACATCTGCCGCAGTTAGATGTGGGTCTTCAACAGAAGTCGAACTGCGTTTCGCCGGCGGAGCAACTTCTTCATCTCCTCGCTCTTCTTCGCCGGCAGCACCTCCGTCGCATACTCCATCAATGCGCGATACACTCCCGACTCCGCCATCCCCTCGAGCGACTCCAGATGCCGCTCCACCGTGCGCACATCGCCGCGCGCCAGCGGCCCGCTGAACGACTTCCCTGCTCCCGTGCGCAGCACATTCCGCACCGTGCGCAGCACAATCGGCTCCATGATGCGCCGCACCTGCCTGCCATCGATTCCCGCGCGCAGCCCAATCCGCTCCGCGGCCTCAAGTTCCGTAGCCAGCATCGGCGAAAGCATCGCGCCGAACGCGTGGTACAGAGCCTTATTTCCCGGCTCGATCGCAAAGCTTTTTGCGCCCAGCTTTTTTGCCAGCGCACGCGCCGCCCGCACCGCCGCCGGAGTTCCCTCCACCGCAAACCACGCGCCTGCCATACTCGGCGGCTCGCCCGCAACAAACGTCATCATGGGATGCGCGCTTCCGGTCTCCACGCCGCAGGCCGCCAGTGCCGCCAGCGCATCGCTGCTCAACGCGCCACTGGCGTGCAAGGCTACATGGGGCCGCTGCGCCTGCGGCCGGCAGCGAAGCGTTACCCGTCGCTCCAATTCCCGCGCCACATCCTGCGCCACGCTCTCGATCTCTCCATCCGGCACGCGCCAGCCACAGCAGATCGCAATCGAGCCGGGCCTTGTCCAACGTGGCCGCCGCAGCCCCTACCTCGCGAGCCAGAGCGCGTGCCTTCCGCTTCGATGCCACTGCATCGCGACTGAGAATCTCGGGGATCGAGAAGCCATGCGCCCGCAGCAGTCTCGCCATTCCACTGGCCAGCGCCCCGGCTCCCACAAAGGAAATCGTCTTCACGTTTTTCACGACTGCAGGGTAGCACGCCGCGCCACATCTTCGGGGATGCCATCCATGGATGCGCGCGCTGAATTTGCTATAGTGTCGGCATGGCCAACGCAAGCAGCAAGACCTCGCGCAAAACTCCCGCGAAGAAATCCGCTCCAACTCGCAAGAAACCGGCAAAAAAATCCGCCGCGCCCGCCACGGTTCAGGTCATCTCTTCCAAGCTCGTGCATCAGTCCCGAGTCTTCAGCCTCACCAGCGATGAAATCGTCGAACCCTCCGGCGTGCGCGTCCGCCGCGACATCATCCGCCACCCCGGCTCGGTGGTCATCCTCGCGCTCGACGAGCGCAAGCCCGAGCCATCCGTGCTCCTCATCCGCCAGTATCGCTACGCAGCCAACCAGGAGCTATGGGAGATCCCCGCCGGGCGCATCGACGAAGGCGAAGACCCGCTCACGGCCGCCAAGCGCGAACTGGCCGAGGAGACCGGCTACTCCGCCTCGGAGTGGAAGCTCGCGCTCTGCTACTACGCAAGCCCTGGATTCGTCGATGAAACCATGTCCATGTTTGCCGCGCGCGATCTGCGCAAGGGCAAGGCAACTCCCGAAGAAGATGAGTTCATCGTCTGCAAATTCGTTCCACTCGGCAAGGCCGTGCAGTGGGTGATGAGCGGAAAAATCCACGACGGCAAGGCCATCGCGGGCGTGCTCTGGGCGGCGCAGAAGTTTCACATCTGCGGCAACGGCAAAGTTAGCAAGCGCGACTAACGCTCCCCCGCAACCCGCGCAAAACGCGCCAAAACCAGCATGGAATGTGGCTATATTCCAGCTGTGTACCATGTTGACAACCCAACGGAACTGGTGGACAATCTTGCCAATCAGGTCAACAACGGGGTTGGCCAATGCAGTTCAGCAGTACAACACCGCACTCTGAACTCCGCAAGGTTCGCTTCGGTTGAGACCGTCGGCAACGTCTCCGATAGCAAGACGCCTGGAGGGAAGTACGTGGCACGTCTCAAGGGAACCGTGAAATGGTTCAACAACGCGAAGGGATTTGGGTTTATCGGAAGAGAAGATGGACCGGATGTCTTCGTTCATTACAGTGCGATCACCAGCGAGGGCTATAAAAGTCTTCAGGAAGGCGATCAGGTTGAGTTCGAAATCGTAGAAGGGCAGAAAGGGCCGCAGGCTGGCAATGTGATGAAGGTCGCCTGACGCTTCCGGCGGCCATTGCCAGCTTTCATCTGAGTGGCTCGAGTCCTTCGAAACCGATCTTCCGAACCCGGGGTTTAGAACTGTGTCTGGCATTGAAATACTGTGAATACAGGGGGCTGCCGAGGAGCAGCCCCTTTTCATGCGCCTCTACCTGCCTGTAGCGGAGCCGGCTGAGCAAACGTCGGCGATTTTTCTTACCTTGCTCACGTTGATCTGCGCAAACGATCCCTGAGATACCACAGTACTGTCCGCGCTCATCGAATTGTCCGACGACATGGCGTTGGGGGCCGGTACACCGTTAGAAATCGTCATCCCGCTCACCTGAACTTCTTTGCCGGTCAGGCCGGCGAGCTGCGACGTGTCGCCGCCCAGTTGGTAGTTATTGCCAAGATTGTCGGCCAGCATAAATCCGTTCGCCGACTGGCTCAGGCATCCCAGTACCGTTGCGATCTGAGAGGTGGCGCCCTGGGTTGTCGGGTCCGCCGCCTGCATCGACTGTTCCGGAGCGTTTGTATCCGGCGGCAGTGCCGACGGAGTGGCCTGTTCTGATGGTGTCTGTACCGTTTGATTCTGCGGGGGAGCGGACGACGGAGCTTGATCGTTTCGATAGCTGCCCGTCTGGGCAGCCGCAGCCAGGCAGCAGCCTAGGAAGAGTGTTCCAAGTATGAGAATCTTCTTCATGTGATTCCTCCTGCAGGGAACCATGCAGGAAGCGCGCCATCCTACGGGAGACTCCGGACGCAGGGCCAGCCGGAGCGCAACCCCAGAAGCTGCAAGGAAGCTTTTGCTTCTCGCATAAAAATTACGCGGGTTACGGTAGCCGGCAGCTCACGGCCGGAACAAGCGCATCAGCCCCTGCGCCTTCAAATCCGGAATCACAAACTGGTGCGCATCTCCCGCCGCCTGGGAAACCGCCTCCGCCGTCAAATAGCCCGAGCGCACCGCGCCCTCCATGGTTGAAGGCCAACCCGTCGCCGTCCAGTCGCCGCTCAAAAACAGCCGCGGCCACGCACTCGCCGGCAACACGCGATACTCTTCGCTCAGCGGCGCCGGCGCAAACGTGGCATGCACTTCCTTGATCACCGTCGCCTTCACCAGACGCGCCTCGCGCGCTGCCGGGAAGAACTCCGCCAGCTCTTTCAGCGCCAGCTCAATGATCTCGGCGCGCCCCATCTCCAGCAGGTTTTTCGATGAGCTCACCACAAGCTCCATGTAACTGCCCGCACCAGATACGCTCTCCGCCGCCGTGTGGCTTTCCAATATCTTGGATTTCTGAAACATCCACTGAATATTCCGATCCAGCAGCGAAGCATGTTCCAGCGGCGTAATCTCCCGGTCGAACCACAGATGAATCCCGGTGATCGGAACCGTCCGCAGATGACTCACCTTCCGCCGCAGTTCGTTGCTGGCTGCCGATTCCGGAAGGATGCGCCCCAGATGATGAAACGGAACCGCGCTGATGCCGTAGTCGAAGCGGAACTCGCCCTCGCCCGAGCGCACCGTCACACCGCTCAAGCCGGAGGAAACCTGATCCACCGTGCTGCGCAGCAAAACCCTCCCGCCGCGCGCCGTGATGTAGCGCTCCGCCACGCCATACAGCTCGGAGAGCGGCACCGTCGGCACGCCCATCCTGCCCGCCTCGGCCGATTTCAAAAAGGCGTCACGGAAGACCATGCAGGCATACTTCACCGAGGTCTTGTCCAGCTCCTCGTTCAAGCTGCTGATCAGCACCGGCGCCCAGAAGTGGTCGATTGCCCTCTGCGTCTGTCCCTTGCGCCGCAGCCACGTCAAAAAATCCTCGCTGCTGTCCTCCGGAACCCCGCTCACCAATCCCAGCAGCGCGCGGGCAATCGCCAATTTATCTTTCAGGGAAAGCAGCTTGAATTGCAGAAACGAACTGGCGGAGTGCAGCGGCGCGGGCATCCAAGAGGGCGCGATGCAACTGGAGCGACCGCCCGGCTCGATAAACGTGATCCGCTCATACCAGCGGATCTTGTCCTCAACCCCAAGACGGCGGTAAAAATCGCGAAGGTTGGTGCAGCAGCCCAGCAGCACGTGCTGGCAGTTGTCCACCACTTCGCCCGTGCCCGGATGCTCATAGGAAGATGCGCGGCCGCCCAGAAATGGCTTGCGCTCAAACAGCGTTACGTCCCAACCACCCTCGGCCAGCGCACAGGCCGCAGCCAGCCCCGCCAATCCGCCGCCGACAATGCCAACACTGGGATGCCGAGCGCCCGCGGCCGGAGCGGCGTCATTTGCCGCGTACCCGCCGCGAAGCTCGTTTTCCTCCGCACCGCTCACAACAGTCTCTTCCCGAATCCCTTGACCAGAATCTTGACCTTCTCCCCGGTCGACAGCCGCACCCGCTCGGAGTACACGTCGTAATTCTTGCGCTCAATCCGGTCCAGGATGCCGCGATAGATCTCCACCATCGCCCACAGCGCCGGCTGGCTCACGTCTTCAATCAGCGGCAGCAGCTGCTGGGCGGAGACGTAGAAATGCCGCGCCCGCGCCGCCTCAAACTCCAGCAGCGGACGCAGCTTCTCCATCGGCACACCCGAACCCAGCTCCGCCGCCGTCACCCCGAATTTCTCCAGGTCCTCCTGCGGGAGATAGACACGAGCCATCGCCGCGTCTTCCTTCACGTCGCGCAGAATGTTGGTCAGCTGGAAGGCGATGCCAAGATGTTCGGCATACTCCTCGGCGGCAGAATCGCGATAGCCGAAGATGCGGATGCACACCAGCCCCACCACGGAAGCCACGTGATAGCAGTAGTCGTACAGATCGGCAAAGCTCTGGTAGACCACCAGCGGCCCGCCGTTCTCCGCCGCCGCCCTCGCGCACATCCATCCCCGTCCCGGCCACCAGTTGCTCCAGCAGCTCCATCGGAATGTTGTAGCGCAGCTGCGAATCGCGCAAGGCCAGAAACACCGGGTCGTCGGTGCGCCCCGTCTCCAGCGAGCGGCGATAGCTGTCGATGAATCCGGCAAGTTTCTCCCGGCGCTCCTGCGGAGCCATCCCCGGGTCGTCGCTCAAATCGTCGGCGTGACGCATGAAGGCATACACCGCGCTCAGCGCATTGCGCTTCCGCGCCGGCAGCAGCATAAAACCATAGTAGAAATTCTTGGCCGAAGAGCGCGCAATGTGGCGGCAAACGCTATAAGCGGTGGTCAGCCGAAGCTCCGCATGCTGTACGGTCGTGCTCATTCCGCGCCTCCCCTTCCCACTAACGCCACGCGTCCGGCCAGCGCGCGCACCGCCAGCTCCGCCTTGCGCAGTTTGCTCAAGCTCGGCCGCCGCGCCAGCACGTTGTAATCCTGTTTCTCAATCGCCTGCAGAATCGCCTGCCCTCCCCGGCTGAACAGCTCCAGGTCCAGGGCCAGCGAGCGGTTCACCGTCTGAATCAACGGCAACCCCTGGGCGAACCATTGCCGCGCCCGCTCCACCTGGAAGCGCATCAGCTCCCCGAACTGCCGGTTAAACCGTCCCTCCGCAATCTGATCCTCGCTCACTCCAAAGCGCCGCAGATCTTCCAGCGGCAAATAGACGCGTCCCTTTTTCCAGTCCACCGACACGTCCTGCCAGAAGTTCGCCAGCTGCAGCGCCGTGCAGGTGGAATCGGAAAGCCGCTGCCGCTCTTCGTCCTTGTATCCGCACAGGTAGAGCACCAGATGCCCCACCGGGTTCGCCGAGTTCCGGCAATAGCCCAGCAGATCCTCGAAACTCTCATAGCGCACCACCGTCTGGTCCTGACGGAACGCCTCCAGAAGATCGCTGAACTCATGCTTGGGAATCGCGCAGCGTTGAATCGTGTCGGCCAGCGCGATAAAAACGGGATGACGAACCCGTGCGCCCGCGGCCGGCAGCGAAGCGTTACCCGTCACACCCGGCAGCACAGCGCTACCCAACCCCTCGTAGGTTGCGTCCAGCTCCTGCTCCCAGCGGTCCAGCAGCGCCAGAGACACCTTTGTTTCCCCTACTTCATCGCCCAGATCGTCGGAGATGCGGCAGTAGGCATACACATTGTAGAAATGCTGATGCAGGCTCTTGGGCAGGAACCAGGTTGCCACGGAAAAGTTTTCGTAGTGTGAGGTGGCCAGCCGGCGGCAGTAATTCCGCGCCTCATCCAGCGTCGGTGCGCTGGCCGGAATCGCGTACTCAGGCGGCAGGCTGGCCCAGCCGCGAGCCAGCAGCGTTTCAACCTCGCCGCCGGCGGCCGGAGGGCCATCGGTTGGCCCGTACCCGTCTCCAGGACGTCCGCTTGAACCAGTACTGGGCACAATCACTCGGGTTCCCTTTTTAGAGGCGGTCTCGTAAACCGGTCTTGAAAGGGCACGACTTCAGTCGTGCCGCAAGAAAAGCTCGTCTCACGCGGCTTTAGCCGCTGAGGGAAACGCCCTTCGGACGCCCCAAGCCATTTATGAGACCGCTTCTAGTGTCCAGGAATGATTGCGGTCTTGATCTCGCCGCCCCGCGCCACCATCTCCCGCAGCACCGATTGCAGCTTGGAGAGCGGCGCTTCCCCGGTAATGTAGTCGGCGCCTTTGATCTTGCGCTCGGCGATCAGCGCAAAGGCCCGCCGAACCGTGTCCGGAGTGTGATGGAAGGTGGCCTTCAACGTAATCTCGGAATAATGCAGGCGCTCGGTGTTCAGCGCCACCCGCGTCCCCTTGGCGCAGCCGCCAAACAGGTTCACGGTTCCGCCCTTGCGCACCATGTCGATGGCCCACTCCCAGGCTTCGGGACGCCCCACGGCTTCGATCACTACGTCCGATCCGCGGCGCTCCGGCGTCAGGTCGCGCACCGCCTCAATGGGACTGGCAACCTTGGGGAACTGCACCACCTTGGTGGCTCCGGCGTGCTTGGCCGAAATCACCTGCTCGGGGTGCTTCACCACGGCAATCACGTCGCAGCCCATGATGGAGGCCACCTGCATGAACATCAGCCCGATCGGCCCGGCTCCGATCACCGTGACCGTCTCGCCGATCTCTACTCCGGTCTCATGCAGACCGCGCAACACGCACGCCAGCGGTTCGGTCAGTGCAGCGGTTTCAAAGCTAATGTCCTTCGGCACCACCAGCATGTTGTTCTCAACAATGCGCCGCGGCACGCGGATAAACTCCGCATACGCGCCGTTGTTGAACAGCAGGTCCTCGCACAGGTTCTCCTGGTGCTTCTTGCAAAAGAAGCACTGCCCGCACGGCGCCGAGTTCAGCGCCACCACGCGCTGCCCGGTCTTGAAATGATTGACGCCCGGCCCAATCTCCTCGATCACCCCCGCAAACTCATGGCCGAACAGCGCCGGAGGAACGATCATCTTGGCATGGTATCCCCGGCGGTACACCTTCAGATCGGTGCCGCAAGTCAGCGCAGCTTGAACCCGGATCAGGACTTCGCCCCGTTCCAGCTCGGGAATTGGAACCCGTTCAATCTTTACGTCCTCTTTGCCATAGAGGACTGCTGCCGTCATTTGTCCGTTCACTATTGCTGTCCTTCCCAGGCGCTGCCAGGTTGAATCGCGATCTTCATCGTGTCCGGCTGCGGATGTGCAGCCAGCCTCAACCCTTCCAGCGACTGTGCGAGCGGGAACCGGTGGCTGTATAACCCTGCCAAATCCATCCCACCGTTAAAAACAAAATCCGCCACTTCCTCATTCAACTCCACGGAAGCGCTATAAGAACCCAGTAACATCTTTTCGTCCACGCACACCGAGGCAGGGTCGATCACCACCTCGCCGCGTACCGTCTGCGCAAATAACAGAACCCGTCCGCCAAACCTGGCCGCATCGATCGCCGGCCGGATCAGCGAACTTCCGCCTACCGCCAGAATCACCGCGTCCGCGCCGCGCCCTTCGGTCCGCTCCCGGATCGCCCCCACCACGTCTTCCTGGGAGGCGTCGATCGAATGGGTCAGTCCGTAGCGTTCTCCAATTGTAAGCCGCTGCGGGAACAAATCGGAAGTGATTACGTGGGCTCCCGCACGTTGGGCCACCACCCCCAGCAAAAGCCCGATGGGCCCCTGGCCGATGACCAAAACGGTTTCGCCCGGTTCCACCCGCAGCGTCTCGATTCCCTTGAAAACCGTGTTCACCGGCTCCATGTGCGAGGCCTGCTCAAAGCTCACCCCGTCCGGAATCGCAATCACGCCCCGCTCCACGATCCAGTCCATCACCCGGATGTACTCGGAGAAGCCGCCGCCGGAGGGCTCGCCCATCCCCGCCGTGGTTCCCACCCGCTTGTAGGTCGGGCATTGGGAAAACACCTTGCGCTGGCAGTAGTAGCATTCCCCGCAGGGAATGTGATGGAAGACCATCACCCGGTCTCCCTCGCGGAACCTTGTCACCCCCGCGCCGCGGGCCACCACCACGCCGGCCATCTCATGACCGAAAATCCGCGGCGCCGAGTGCGATCCGGTCGCGATCTTTTTCAAATCCGTGCCGCAGATTCCGCAGGTATGGATACGCACCAGCAGCTCGCCGGCTCCGATCCGGGGCACCGCGACCGTCTCCAGACGCATGTCGTTGCGCCCGTAATATACGGCGGCCTGCATGCGGCTGGGAATCGAGTCCGGTCCCGCTGAGACCGGCCGCGTATCGGGAGTCACTGTCATGCTCTCAACCACTCTCTCTTTCATCCGGCCTGCTTGGCGGAAGCTCCGCCGTTGGCCGCAGCATCGTCTGCCACTCTTGCCGAAGAGTGCTTCGCCGCAAATGCCCGCCAGTCCTTGTTGCACTCCTCCGCCGCGCCTTTCAGCGCCGCGGACGCCAGTCTGCTGTGCCGCTCCAGGGCCGCCACGCGCCCCCAAAGCTCGGGACGCAGCGCAATATGGGCAATAAACCGCGCCGTTCCAAAGCCCTCCGGCGTCAAAAAGCCGGAGAGAAAATCCATCTCATCCTCGGCGCCGTCGGAAATGGCCTTGATCGCCGCAAATTGCTTCCCGTGGTCGGCGGCGGCGGCGGCCACGCCGATGGCTTCCATCTCCACCGCCAGCGCGCCAAAGCGCACGGCTGCTTCTTCCTTCTCGGCCTTTCCGGCCACCTGCCCCAGCGTCACCAGCGTGCCGCTGCCAAAGGCGCAGGGAAACTCTTTTCCGGTCACTGCATCCACCAGCTTCGACGGAACCACCAGCGCGCCCGGGCGCAGCTCCGGCACGCAGGAGCCGGCAAATCCAATGGAAACCACCACCCTCGGCGCACACTTCTCAATGAACGCCTTGGCTGCGATATACGCCCGGCCTTCGCCGGTGCCGCCACAGATCAGTGCGGCCTGCTGACGGTAGTTATAAAAAATCTTCCGCTCGATGTTCCCAATGCGCGCGGTGGTCGCCGTCCAGCCCCGCACCACGGGGCCAACCTCCCGCTCCAGGGCGGCCACATAGCCGAACTCCACACCCAGGCCGCTCATACGCTCTGGCTCGCTGCTTCGTAGGCCGGTGCATAGCCCTGCGCCACAAACCAACGGGCGGCGCGATCCAGCGCCTCGCGCACCGCTCCATGCCGGTAACCCAGCTCACGCTCCGCCTTGGCCGAATCCACCCACATAAATTTTTTCCCCATGCGAACTTCTTCGATTGTCGCCCTAGGTTCCCTATTCCTCAAGTATCCGTTGAAGGTCTGGTCGAATGCCGCAAAGGCCATCGCCACCGAGTGCGGAACTTTCATGCGGGGTGACGGCAGTCCGGTCAGTTCGGCCAGCATGTCTAGAATTTGTTTCAGCGTCAGGTTCTCTCCGCCCAGAATATACCGCTCCCCGCGTTGTCCCTTCTCAAAGGCCAGCAGATGTCCCCGTGCCACGTCGTGCACGTCCACCAGGTTCATCCCGGTTTCCATGTACGCCGGAAAATTGCCCAGCAGAAAATCTAGCACGATGCGGCCCGTCGGCGTCGGCTTTATGTCCTGCTCCCCAATCGGCGTGCTGGGATTGACGATCACCACCTCGGCGCCCTTGGCCGCCAGTTCCACCGCCCGGCGTTCGGCGAGATATTTGGACCGTTTGTAGTGACCGATCATCTGCGCCTCGTCCACCGGAGTGTCTTCGTTCACCGCCCGGCGGTCGTAGCCGAATCCCAGGGTCGCCACCGACGAGCAGTATACCGTCCGCCGCACCCCGGCCGCCTGCGCCGCCTCGATCACCGCGACCGTCCCATCCACGTTGGCCGCATACATCGGACGCGGGTCGCGAATCCACAGCCGGTAGTCGGCGGCCAGATGGAAGACCGCCTCGCAGCCCTCCATTCCCTTGCGCAGCGACGCCGCATCGGTCAGGTCTCCCACCACCAGCTCGGCGTTCAATCCTGCGAGGTTTTCCCGGCGGCTCCCGCTCCTCACCAGCAGGCGCAGCTCGGCGCCCTGGCTGGCCAGCAGCCGTGCCACGTGACTCCCCACAAACCCCGTCGCTCCGGTCACAAACGCTTTCACAATCAGTCCCCGTCAAACGTAAGCGCAGCCCTCACGGCTGCGCTTATGAATCCAGCCTCTAGCACCCGCGCTAGAGGTGGTCTCATAAATCGGTTTTGAAAGGGCACGACTTCAGTCGTGCCGTATGAAAAACCCACTTCACGCGGCTTTAGCCGCTGAGGGAAAGCCCCTCATACGCCTCAAGCCATGGATGAGACCGCCGCTACGCCTCCTGGCCGCGTGAGTACTTGGCCAGCGCCATCAGCGGGAAGTACCACGGATAGGCGTGATACTTCAAATAAAACACCCGGGGGAAGCCGGTCCCCGTGTAGGGCACCTCGCGCCAGCCGCCGTCCGCCTGCTGCTGATCCAGCAGGTAGGCAATCCCGCGCGCCAGCGACTCCGAGCGATAGTCTCCGCCGGCCATCAGTCCCAGCACCGCCCAGGCGGTCTGCGAACTGGTGCTCTCGCCCACGCCCTTCTGGTTCACGTCGTCATAGGAGCCAATGCTTTCGCCCCAGCCGCCGTTGGAGTTCTGATTCATCCGCAGCCACTCGGTCGCCTGCTGCACCATCGCGTCGTTGGGATCGAAGCCAATGGCTTCCAGCCCGCGCAGCACGCACATGGTACCGTAAATGTAGTTCACTCCCCAGCGTCCGAACCACGAACCATCCGGCTCCTGCTGCTTGCGGATAAACTCAATCGCCCGCCGCACCGGCTTGTCCTTCAGGGTAAAGCCGTGCGCCGCCAGGCACTCCAGAACCCGTCCCGTAATGTCCACCGTCGCCGGGTCCAGCATGGCGTTGTGGTCGGCAAACGGAACGTACTGGAAGACCATGCGGTCGTTGTCCTTGTCGAACGACGCCCAGCCGCCGTCCTTGCACTGCATCGCAAGCACCCAATTGATGCCGCGCTGCACCGCTTCGCTCTGGAAGCGTGCGTCCTTGGTGTCGGTATGGGTCAGCGCCAGCAGCACCTGCGCCGTGTCGTCCACATCCGGATAAAACTCGTTGTTGTGCTCAAAGTACCAGCCGCCCGGCTCCGCCTTGGGAACCTTCACCGACCAGTCGCCCTTGCGCCGGTTCTGCTTCTTCAGCATCCACTCGGCGGCCCGCACCATGCGCGGCTCGGTGGAAGAAACGCCGCTTTCGCCCAGCGCAAACAGCGCATAGGCCGTGTCCCACACCGGCGAAACGCAGGGCTGCATGCGGAAGCGGTCGCCTTCCTCAATCCCCAGCTTTTCAAACTCGTCCAGCGCGCGAATCACCTGCGGATCGTCCAGCGAGTAGCCCAGGCAGCGCATCGCGATCACCGAGTTCAGAATCGAGGGGTAGATCGCGCACAGCCCGTCGCTGCCCTCAAAGCGTTCCAGCATCCACTGCTCCGCCGCCTTCAGCGCAATCGAGCGCAGCGGACGCACATGCACCCGCTCAAACCAATGGCACAGCCGGTCCAGCACAAGGAAGAAATTCCGCCAGCCGATCCGCTTTTTGTCCCACTTCAGCCGCAAGGCGCTGCCGTGCCGCCCGTCCGGAAACAGCTCATCGATATTCCATTCGTCCGGAATCTTCTTGAACGGCTTCTTCGCGTAGCAGATGGAGAGCGGAATCAGAATCGCCCGCGACCAGGACGAAATCTCGTAGATATTGAACCAGAACCAGTTGGGAAACAGCACGATCTCCGGCGGAATTGCCGGTACCGCGTCGTAGTCATACTGGCCAAGCCCGCACAGGTAGATCTTGCTGAAGGTATTGCAGGCCGGCACTCCGCCCAACGCCAGGATACGATCCCGTGCCCGCTCCATCCGCTCGTCCTCGGGCAGATAGCCGCACATCTTCAGCGCGAAGTACGCCTTCACGCTGGCGCTCACATTGGAGGGCCCGCCAAAATAAATCGGCCAGCCGCCGTCGGCGTTCTGGTGCCGCAGAATCTCGGCGGCGCACTGCTGGAAGCGGCGCTCATCGCGGGTTCCCAGCACGGTGTGCAGAAATATGTAGTCGGATTCCAGCGTGGTATCGGCTTCCAACTCGCCGCACCACCAGCCGTCTTCGTGCTGCTTGGCAAAAAGGAAAGTCTGCGCCGACCCGAGCGCCTTCTTCAGCCGCGCTCCCAGGCCCGCAATCTTTCCGAAGCGCAGCGCCGTCGCCTGCCCTAAACCTGATTCCATCGTCTCTTGCTCCACCCGCGTCTTACTCCACCCGCGGTGTTTCCGGGGCCGCCCCAATGGCAGCCACGATCTCCGGAGGCAGAGCGAAACGCACGTGCTCCGGCATTACTTCCACTTCGCGCACATTGGCAAAACCCTTCTGCCCCAGGAAGGAAATCACTTCCTGAACCAGGATCTCCGGCGCCGAAGCGCCCGCCGTCAGGGCAACCGTGCGCGCCCCGTCCAGCCACCTCTCGTCGATGTCCTGACAGGTGTCGATCAAGTGCGACTGGGTGCCGAGATTGCGCGCCACTTCCACCAGCCGGTTCGAATTCGAACTGTTCGGCGAACCCACCACCAGCACCACGTCCGCCTGCTCGGAGACGTTTTTCACCGCCACCTGCCGGTTCTCCGTCGCATAACAGATGTCCTGCGCCTGCGGCCCGCGAATATTGGGAAACTTCAACTTCAACGCCTCGATAATGTCGCTCGCCTCGTCCAGCGAAAGCGTCGTCTGGGTCAGATACGCCACCCGGTCCGGGTCCGGCACCGTAATGTTGGCCACCTGCGCCGCGTTGCTCACCACCTGCGTCACCTCGGGAGCCTCCCCCAGCGTGCCCACAATCTCATCGTGGTTCAAGTGTCCGATCAGGATCAGCGAGTAGCCGTCCTTGGCAAAGCGGATCGCCTCCACGTGCACCTTGGTCACCAGCGGACACGTCGCATCGATCACCCGCAGCAGCCGCAGCTTGGAAGCCTCGCGCACCGACGGCGCAACCCCGTGAGCGCTATAGATCACCCGCTCCCCGTTCGGCACCTCGTCCACGTCGTCCACAAAGATCGCGCCTTTGCCCTTCAGGTCCTCCACCACATACTTGTTGTGCACAATCTCCTTGCGCACATAGATGGGCGGCCCGAAGGTCTCCAGGGCAATGCGTACAATGTCGATGGCGCGCACCACGCCCGCGCAGAACCCTCGCGGCTTCAAAAGTAAAAGTGTTTTGGCTTCGGTCGTCTCTGTCATCAAAGAATGCATTCCGCTGCGGCCCCCAACGCTTCCGGCACTCCGCGTTACTTCCCGCGAACCCCACGGCAATCGTCTTTTAAGTCTATGGCCTCACGCGCTTCCCCACCACCACAACGCGGAAAAGTGCGGGAACCCGCATCGGGCAGCCCCAATCCACCAGCGAATGGCGCCGGAGATCCGTGCTTGCGTTGCAATTTCGCCACGGATTACGTTCAGGGCTAGGTCTCTATATCTTGTATTCATTTTACCATGTATACCCCGGCAGCGACAGCCAGGAACCGTGCTTGTCAGTAGCTGGAATACGGTGTTATGAGATCAAGGCGAAGCGAGGAATCCCAGCGCAGTTCACAACTCCTCCGCAGCGCAAAAGGCTATCCGGCCGCAATCCCGAGAGGGCGGTAACACTTACGCGTTCGTCCTAAGCAGCTGCTCCGCGTTCTGCAGGCTGGCCTCGGTCACCTTGGCCCCGCTCAGCATCCGCGCAATCTCGCTGCGCCGCTCCTCGGCCGACAGAGGCCGCACCGTGGTCTTGGTTCTCCCGCCGCTCTCGTGCTTTTCAATGAGAAAGTGACGGTCGGCAAACGACGCAATCTGCGGCAGATGCGTAATGCACAGCACCTGCTTGCTGCGGGAAAGCGCCTTCAGCTTCTTCCCCACCGCGTCCGCCGCCCGTCCGCCAATCCCGGTGTCGATCTCGTCGAAGACCAGCGAGCGCTGCCCATCCGAGTCCTTTCCCGGCTGCCGTCCCGCCTCCACGCTGGCCTTCAGCGCCAGCATCACCCTTGAAAGCTCGCCGCCCGAGGCAATCTCCTCGATCGGCCCCATCGGCTCCCCCGGATTGGTCGAAATCAGGTACGCTACCTGGTCGAATCCCGTGGCGCTCCAGTGCGCTTCCTCGTCCGAGCCGGAAACCTCGATCTTGAACTTCGCCTTCATCGCCAAGTCATTGATCTCGCCTTCAACCGTTTTCTCAAGTTTTTTCGCTATCTCATAGCGCCGCTTACTCAATCCACGCGCCTCATCCAGATACTTCCCGGCCGCCGCCGCCAGCTCTTTCCGCAGCCCCGCCAGCAGTTCGTCCTTGTTCTCGATGTCGTTCAGCTTCCCTGCAATCTCCTGCTGATAGGCCAGCACGTCGTCCAGCGTCTTGCCGTACTTGCGCCGCAGCTTGTCCAGCACCGCCAGCCGATCTTCCACCTCTCCCAGCCGCTCGGGAGACGCGTCCATGCCGTCGGCAAAATCGCGCAGCGTGGTGGCCACATCCTCTACCGTAATCCGCGCGCTTTCCAGCTGTCCCAGCGACTCCTTAAAGTTCTCGTCGAAGCGCGACAGCTCCTCCAGATGCTTGGCCGCCGCCCGCAGTCGCGCCAGCGCCGACTCCTCCACCTCGTACAGCACGTCGAAGGCGCCCATCGCCGCCCCATACACCCGCTCGGAGTTCGCCAGCACGCGCTTTTCGGCCTCCAGCTTCAGCTCTTCTCCGGCGCTCGGGTTGGCCTCGCAAATCTCCTTCAGCTGGAAGCGCCACAGGTCGGCCAGCCGCAGCTTATCCTGCTCACCTTTTTCCAGTTCCGCAATCCGATGCACAATCTCCCGCCACCGGGCGTAGCTCGCAGCTACCCGCTCGCGATTTACACCTGCGGCGGCGTCCAGCAGCGCCAGCCGCTCCGGAGGATCGAACATCAGGATCGCCTGGTTCTGCGCGTGCACCACCGCCAGGTGCGGAGCCAGCGCCTTCAGCACCGCCACCGTCGCCGGCTGGTTGTTGATGAAGACCCTCCCCTTGCCGTTCACCGCAATGTCGCGCCGCAGAATGATCTCCGCCCCCGCCGCGTCGATTCCGTTCTCCTCCAGCACTGCGCTGATCGCCGCGGCTTCCTCGGCACCCCCGCACTCGTAGACGGCGGCGACCGTCGCCTTCTCCGCTCCATGGCGAACCACGTCGCTGTAAGCCTTTTCGCCCAGCAGCAGCGCCAGCGCGTCGATCAGGATCGACTTGCCGGCTCCGGTCTCGCCCGTCAGCAGGTTCAGCCCCGCTCCAAACTCAACCACCACGTTGTCGATGACGGCGTAGTTTTCAACCCGCAATTCCCTCAGCACTCGGCACCCGTTTCGTTGAAGTTTCCCGGCGAGCATACCATGCCAGCCCCACCGCTGCTCCACCCGAAAAATCCCTACCCCGAACCTATTCAGTTATATCCGTGCTTGCTCGATAACCCCGCCATCCGCCCACAAGGCCCCGCCATGCTGACTATAATGAGTTGTCGTCCGCAGCTCTGCTATTTCGCTACACCAGGCCGCGCTGCGGTTTCATCCCATGTTCCAATGAAGCAGCTCCAACGAATGTAAATGTCCCAATGAGAAAAGGATGAATATTCCCTTATTTGCTTTCGCACTTGGCGGCGAGGTCATGGAGATGGTTTCCGAAACCGGCCTCGTCGCCAAGATCGTCCTCCTGATCCTGCTGTTCTTCAGTCTTCTCTCCTGGTCGATCATCGTCGCCAAAATCGGATTGTTCCGCCGCGCCACCGTGCAGAGCGGCCGCTTCGTGCGCGCCTTCCGCCGCGCCAACCGTCTGCAGGAGCTCTCCAACGTCGCCGAGCAGTTCAAGCCCTCGCCCCTGGTGGCTGTCTTTGAAGGCGCCGTCGCCGAACTCGAGCGCAACGGCGCCAACGTCCGCACTCTTTCCGTGCAGCGCGCCACCCAGATCGCGGCCTCCGAGGAGCTTACGCGCCTGGAAAACCGCCTCACCTGGCTGGCCACCACCGGCTCCATTGCCCCTTTTGTCGGACTCTTCGGCACCGTCTGGGGCATCATCGACGCCTTCCACGGACTCGGTGACGCCGGAACGGCCACCCTGCGCGCGGTTGCCCCCGGCATCTCCGAGGCGCTCATCACCACCGCCGCCGGACTGTTTGCCGCCGTGCCCGCCGTCGTCGCCTACAACTTTTTCCTCCAGCAGATCCGCGAATTCGCCGCCCGCATGGACGACTTCAGCATGGAACTGCTCAACATCATCGACCGCTCCGGCGACCCAAGATAGAAGACAGGAGGCCTGCGTTGGCGTTTACAAACAACAAGGGACGCACCCAGTCCTCGCTCTCGGACATCAACATCACTCCGTTTGTCGATGTCGTCCTGGTGCTGCTGGTCATGTTCATGGTCACCGCCCCCATCCTGCAATCCGGCATCGAGGTGGCTCTGCCCAAGACCAAAACCGTCAAGGAGATCACCCAGCAGCGCATGGTCATCACCATTGACAAGGACCAGCGTGTCTTTCTGGGCAACGATCCGGTGAATGTCAACGAAATCCCTGGAATTCTGCGCGCCAAAGTTCACGATCCGCAAAACCAGAGCATTTATATTCGCGCCGATGAGAAAGTTCCCTTCGGCGCCTTCGCCACCGTGATGGACGCCGTCAAAGGGACAGGCATCACCAACGTCAGTATTGTCACCCAACCATTTGACGCCGCACCCAACGCTGCTGGACGCTAATGCCGCTCGACGCTGACATTTACGGATACAAACAGGCGCTCACGCCTTCGCTGGCGGTCTCCACCGCCCTGCACGCCGCGCTGTTGGCCTGCCTCATCTTCGTCCCCGCCCTGCTCTCTCACAGCGGACAGGAATGGGGCAACAACGGCAGCGGAGGCTCCGAAGGCGGAGCCATGAGCGCCAAGCTGGTCAGCGGGATCCCGCTGCCGCCCAAGCCCAACGCCAATCCGGAAAACGTCCTCGCCACGGAGAATCCCGGTCTATCGAAGCCGCTCCCCGCACCGGCTACCAAGGAAAAAGAAGACGAGCAGGCCATCGCCCTTCCCGGACGCGAGAGCAAGGTCAAGCTCAAGCCTGAAACGCAAAAGGCTCCAGTAGCCAATCCCGCGGGGCAGCACAGCACGCAGACGCCAAACGTGGTCACACCTTCCAAGCCGCTGCCCAATCAGGTCGCCAAAGTCGATAACACTGTTCCCTTCGGCGAAGGCGGTCCCGTCGCCGGCCCTTACACCAGCGTCCAGATCGGCGACAGCACCGGCGGCATGAAGTTCGGCGACGGCGGCAGCGGAACCTTCGGCAGTCTCTTCGGCTGGTACACCAACATCGTGGCGAATAAGGTTCATCAGGCGTGGTCGAGTGAAGTGAACCCGAGTGTTACCACCGCCAACCGCGTCTATATAACATTTGACATCGCGCGCAATGGGACGCCCATCGAACATCCGTATCGAGCATCCGTCCGGCATTCCCTCGCTCGATCAGTCGGCGGTTCGCGCCCTGCAGCGCATTGACAGCTTCGGCCCGCTGCCCCAGGGATACAACGGCAGCTACGTTTCCGTGGAGTTCTGGTTCGATTACCGGCGCTGAGTCCCGCGCCTCAAGGAGATTTTCATGAAGCGATTCGCACTCTTGGCTGCCCTGCTGTTGACCACCGTTCTGCCTGCGCTGTCGCAGGATTGGATTCACACCGGCACCGGTGTCGGCGGCCAGAAGATTCGTCTGGCCGTGCCGGACTTCAAGATCGCCGCCGCCGACCCCAAGGCCGAGCCGCTCAACAAGACCTTCAACGAGGTGGTCTTCAACGATCTCGTCCAGTCCGGAATCTTCGACATGGTCTCCAAGAGCTTCTATCCGCTCGGAGCCCCTGGAGCCCCCGCCGACCTTCACCTCGACGTATGGGCCGCGCCGCCGGTCAATGCCGCCATGCTCGCCTTCGGCAACCTCGGCGTCAGCAACGGAACCCTCCAGGTGCAGGGCTGGCTCTATGACGCCAAGAACCCGCAGACCCCGCAGGTGCTGGCCAAGCAGTATCGCGACACCGCCACCGATGAGAGCGCCCGCATGATCGCCCATCGCTTCGCCAACGAGATCATCTTGCGCCTCGGCGGCGGAATCAACGGCATCGCCGAAACCAAGCTCTACTACGTCAGCACCCGCAGCGGTCACAAGGAAATCTGGGCGATGGATTATGACGGCGCCAATCAGCACCAGATCACCCATCTCAACTCCATCTCGCTGTCGCCGCGCATCTCGCCCGACAACTCACGCATCGCCTTCATCTCGTTTTTCAAGAGCGGCGCGGGCATCGCCATGTGGTCGCTGGATCTGGGACGCCTGGTGAAGTTCCCGGCCTTCGGCGGCACCACGTTGTCGCCCGCGTGGAGTTCGGACGGCACCCACATCGCCTTCTCTTCTTCGCGCACCGGCGACCCGGAGATCTATGTCTGCGACCAGAACGGGGGCAGCCTCAAGCGCCTCACCAACGTGCATGGCCCTGATGTGTCGCCGGTCTGGAATCCCAAGACCAACGGGCAGATTGCCTGGGTCAGCGGGCGCACCGGCCTGCCCCAGATCTACACCATGGACTCCGAGGGGGCCAACGTGCAGCGCCTCACCGACCAGGGCTATGCGGTTTCGCCCTCCTGGTCGCCCAACGGGCAGTTCCTGGCCTTCGCCTGGATTCGACACTATGGCCCGGGTGCGCCCGGAGCCTCGGACATCTACATCATGGATGTAGCCAGCCATCAGTGGGTGCAGCTCACTCACGGCGGCGGACGCAACGATTTCCCCTCCTGGGCGCCCGATGGCCGTCACATCGTCTACCAATCCACCCGCGGCGGCACCGAGCAAATCTGGACCATTCTGGCCGACGGCAGTCAGCCGACTCAGTTGACGTCTACCGGCTCCAACTCGCAGCCCAATTGGAGTTGGAAGTAGTGGACGCAAGCTGTTTTGTAACTCGATTTGTGACAACAGCAGTCTGGTTTTAAAACTCTAACCACGTTGTTTAACCGGACCGGCGGGCATTTCCGCGCCGGCCCATGGCGAGTGCTCTCGCATGGGAGGATCAAGTGAATCACAGCAAGATGAAGTGGACCCTGTTGGTGTTGGCCCTGGCCGCAATCGCTGTCGTCAGCGGCTGCAAAAAGAAAGAAGTGCCGGCCGCGCCAGCGCAAGCAGCCGCACCCGCGCCGCCGCAACCTCAGGCGACTCTGAGCGTCAGCCCTGACGCCATCCAGCGCGGCGGCTCGGCAACCCTCACCTGGTCCACCCAGAACGCGACCAGCGCAAACATCGACGGCATCGGCAGCGTGCAGACCAGCGGTTCGCAGGCGGTTTCGCCGGATTCATCCACCACCTACCACCTCACCGCCCAGGGCCCTGGCGGCATGGCTGAGGCCACCGCCCGCCTCACGGTCAGCGCACCGCCGGCCGCTCCGGTCGAGGCAGCGCCGCAAGCCGAAGCTCCATCCCTGAACGAATCTGATCTGTTCGCTCAGAACGTCAAGGACATCTACTTCGACTACGACAAATTCGACCTGCGCTCCGGCGATCAAGCCACCATCACCGCCAACGCAGCCTTCTTCGCGGCCCATCCAGAGATCAAGTTCACCATCGAGGGACACTGCGACGAGCGCGGCTCCACCGAGTACAACCTGGCGCTGGGCGACAACCGCGCCAATGCCGCGCGTGAGGCCCTGATCAAAGCCGGCGTCAAGGCCGACCAGATCAAGACCATCAGCTACGGCAAGGAAAAGCCGTTCTGCACCGAGCACACCGAGGCCTGCTGGCAGCAGAACCGGCGCGATCATTTCGTGTACGGACAGTAGTCCGGGCATCGCTTCCCATGTGCGGGGCGTCTCCGGACGCCCCGCACATGGCTCTCCGCGCTTGCTGAATCCGCCCGCGTGCAAGACAATGCGAGTGAAGCGTGGCAGAATCGTTGGCGTTGGTTTCGAGTTTTTATTTCGCAATTCTGTCTTGATATTCTGTTACACGCATCGTTCCCTTACCTCGCCCAGTGCGAATAGAGTCCGGCGCCACGGCGCCCGGAGATAAAGATGAACCTGAGAAAACTGGCCTCCCTGGCGTTGATCGCCCTGATCGTGGCAACCCCCGCAGCTCCCGCATTCGCCGTCTCCAAGGAAATTATCGAGCTTCAGACCCAGGTGCAGGACCTGGCCGACCGCATCGCGCGCATGCAGTCGTCGTTCGACGAACAGATGGGCGTCATGCGCAACCTGGTCACGCAGAGCACCGACAACGTCAACAAGCTTTCGCAGTCGATGCAAACCATGCAGACCACATTGCAGCAGCAGAGCACCGACTCGCAGACCAAGGTCGATCAGGTCTCCGGGCAGATCCAGGCCCTCAACGATTCGCTCGACGAGCTCAAGGCGCGCCTCGATAACACCAACAAGCAACTGGCCGACATTCAGACCCAGCAGCAGAACATGGCGCAGCAGCCAGTGAATTGTTCCGCGCCCGCCGCACCGGGCGCAGCGCCCGCGGTTGGCCCCAACGGCGAGCCCGTCGCGCCAACCGCCGCGCCGCCAACCGCCTCTATCCCCGTTCAGGCTCCGCCCGCCGACGTGCTCTACAACAATGCGCTGCGCGACTACAACGCGGCCCGCTACGATCTGGCGCTCTCGCAGTTTCAGGACTACATCAAGTACTATCCCACGACCGATCTGGCCGGCAACGCGCAGTTCTATATTGCCGACATCGAGTACCGTGCCGGAAAATACGAGGCCGCGGTGGCCGACTATGACAAGGTGATCGAGCAGTTCCCTTCCGGCAACAAGGCCGCCTCGGCCCAGCTCAAAAAGGGATACTCACTGCTGGAACTCGGCCGCAAGGATGCCGGGGTCCGCGAATTGAACTCTCTCATCCAGCGCTATCCCCACAGCATCGAAGCCATCCAGGCGCGCGAGCGCCTGCACAAACTGGGCGCCTCCAACCAGCACCCCAAAGCGCAGTAACGCTCACCGGCGCGGCGTGGAACTCCACACTCTCGTCCGCGATGTTACAGCAATGAAATAATCTCCGGGCGCAACGTGCCGTCCACAATCTCAATCCTGCCCACCGTCACCGGCAGCGAGAAGCGGCGCGGCCCCGCGCTGCCGGGATTGAAGTAGAGAATGCCATCGCGCCACTCGATCGACGGCCGGTGCGAGTGGCCGAAGATCACCGCATCCACTCCCGCCGCGCTGGGCTTCAGATCGAGGTCGGCGATGCGATGCAACATGTAAAACACTTTGCTCTGAAACTCGCTCATCTCGGCCGCATGCAGCCGCCGCGCCCATGGTTCCACATCGACGTTGCCGCGTACGGCCACCACGGGCGCGATGCGCTCCAGTTCGTGCAGCACATCCTCCGCGCCCACGTCTCCGGCATGGAAAATCAGTTGGCAGCCGCGCAGTGCTTCCCAGGCTTGCGTTCGCAACAGTCCATGTGTGTCGCTGATGACGCCGATGCTCATGCGGGCACGATGGGCTTGCATCATCTGCGCCGCGCGGGCTCCGAGGCGAGATAGCGGTCGAGGCCGTCGCGCTCCACGCGGTAGGCGCGCTGCAACAGATCGGCGCGCAACAGATCGGCCACCGGCCCGGTCAGCGCCGGGGAGTCCGGCATGAGAAGGATTCCCGAGGAGCAGTGCTCGCGCACCAGCGCCAGGTCGTGCATGGCGGCCACGATGGTGATGCCGCGCTCCACCAGGCGGCGCAGCAGGGCCATCACTTCGATCTGGCGTCCCAGGTCCAAGTGCTGCGTGGGCTCATCGAGCAGCATGAGTTGCGGCTGCTGCGCCAGCGCAATGGCGATCTTCACCCGTTGACGTTCGCCGCCGGAGAGTTCGGCGAAAATGCGATGGCGCATGCCGAGGATATCGACGGACTCCATGGCGCTCTCCACCGCGTCCAGATCGCCGCCGCGGAGAGCGCCGAAGAAACCGAGATGCGGAACCCGCCCCTGCGCGACGATTTCCTCAACGCGGAAGGCGAAGGGCACATCGAGATGCTGCGGCACCAGCGCCACGCAGCAGGAGAGCTGACGTCGCGGCCACTGCTTCAATTCCCGGCTCCGCACCAGGACCTCGCCCGCCGCGGGACGCAAGAGAGCGGCGGCCAGCTTGAGCAGCGTGGTCTTGCCGGAGCCGTTCGGCCCCATCAGGGCAACCGTCTCGCCGGGCTGCACGCAGAAGCTCAGCTCGTGGAAGACCGTGCGCGCTCCAAAGGTGAATCCGACGCTGCGAAACTCCAGAATAGCCGCCATCAGAGAGAGGCGCTCCTTGGCCGGTGATTCAAAAGATAGAGGAACGCGGGCGCGCCGAGAAACGCCGTCAGCATTCCCACGGGAATCTCCGAGGGAGCAAAGGCGGTGCGCGCGATGGTGTCGGCGACCACCAGAAAGAGCGCGCCGCACAGGGCCGACGCGGGCAGCAGGCGGAAGTGGTCCGGCCCCAGGATGAGGCGCAGAAAATGCGGCACCAGCAGGCCGACGAAGCCGATGAGCCCGCCCAGCGAAACCGCCAGCGCGGTGAGCAGCGAGCCCAGCACCACCACCAGAATGCGCAGGCGATCGACATGCACGCCAAGCTGTGCTGCATACTCTTCGGAGAGCGCCAGCGTGTTCAACTGCCGGGCCAGCGGCAGAGCCAGCAGCAGTACGGCGACTTCGACGACGGCCACCCAGGAGAGCTGCGTCCACGAAGGCACGGTGATTTCGCCGTGCAGCCACGCCTCCAGAATGCGCGTGCCCGGATTGGTCGCCTCCTGCCGCAGCTCCAGCGCCGAGGTGGCTGCGTTCAACATGGTGCCAATGGCGAAGCCCGCCAGCAGCATGTTCTCCATGGCAAAGTGGCCGCCCGCACGGGCCAGCTTCCAGACGATGGCCATGGCCACGAGCGATCCGGCGAAGGCGAGCAGCTCGGTCGCGCCCACTCCGGCGAAGGTGAGTGATGGCAGGAAAAATACGGCAACCGCGCCGCCCAGCGCCGCACCGCCCGATGCGCCCAGCACGAAGGGATCGGCCAGCGGGTTGCGAAACAGCCCCTGGAAGAGCACGCCGGTAGCCGAGAGCGCCGCGCCGACCAGTCCGGCGGCGAGCACGCGCGGCAGGCGCAGCGAAAACAGAATGACTCCGGTATCTCCCGCCGCCGATGGATGCAGCAGCGCGCGCAGCACGTCGCCGGCCGAGAGCTTCACCGCACCCATCCCGGCCGCGATGAATACGGCCAACAGCAGCAGCACGGCGGGAAGCGCCAGGGTGAACAACGTCCTGGGACGCGAGGTTGCGCGCGACGTTTTTCTCGGCGCGATGGGCGGCCCAGTTTGGTTTAGAACTTCCAGCTTTCGCCTCCAAATTTGAATTCGACTCCGGAGCGGATCGTGAACGGGAGCGCCGGATAGCCGAAGGATTCATAGTAGCGCTGATTCAGCAGGTTCTCCATGCTGGCATAGGCGCTCACGCGCCGGGCGATCCGTATGCTGCCGAACATATCGAGCCGCTGGTAAGCGGGATCGAGGTTGCGATTGGGCAGCAGCAGCGTGGTGCCGTAATTCTGGTCCTGGAGGAAGTCGCTGTCATCGCGCCGCGAGACCATGGTTCCGGTCATCCGTGCGGAGAAGCGTCCGGCAGTCCAGTCCACCGCAAAGTAGCCGGTGTTGGGAGCGATGTGGAATGGCCGCGCGCCCACCAGGGGTGAGAATGCACCGATCAATATATTGGGAAAGGCGGGATTGATGGACGCGTTGTCAGGCATTCCTGCGAACGAGTGCTGAACCACGGCATCGGTGTAGGTCCAGCCGCCGCGAAGCGACAGGTTGTGCGTGATGTGGTATTCGGCGTCGAGCTCGGTTCCCAATGCCCGATAGGACAGGCTGTTGACATAGGCGCCGGGCACATAGGCCATCTCCAATTCGTCGATCACAGAGGGTGGCACGCCATAGTTCCCCAGTGCCGAGGTTGGAATATACTCCGGAATGCCGCTGAACTCATTATGGAAGAAAGTGAGCGAGACGCGGGCCTTGCCATGCAGCAGCGTTTGCTGCACGCCGCCATCGTAGGTGCGCGAGAACTCGGCGCCGATCGGGAGGATTCCAGATTGCGTAATGCCCAGTGCCTGCGCCTGTTCGTAGAGCGAAAGTCCCTGGTCGTAGATGCTCGGCTCTTTGTAGCCTTTGCCAAAGTTGAAGACCAGCCGCGTTCCATTCAGAAGGCCGGTGTTTTCCGGCTTTAGAAGATAATAGGCGAGCGAGGCGCGAGGCGCGGCCGCAAATCCAAAGACGGCGTTGTTCTCCAGTCCGGCGCCGGCCGTGTAGTAGAGCCGGTTCCAGAGGCCGCCGTTCACCTGCATGATGTAGCTGTAATTTCCGCGCGAAGTTGTGTAGTTATAGCTGTAGCCCGTCGTGTAGTAAGAGGTGTATCCACTCTCCGCCTCATAACGAAACGCGAAGAGTCCCGCTAGCGCGCTGTTCAGCCGGTAGTCCGACTGCGCGTAGATGGAGTCGCGGTTGGCAATCGACGGCTCCGAATACGCAGGGCCGTATTGCAGGATTCCCT
Organism: uncultured Acidobacteriota bacterium; assembly: GCA_963742165.1. Lineage (GTDB taxonomy): Bacteria > Acidobacteriota > Terriglobia > Terriglobales > Acidobacteriaceae > TOLSYN. The sequence continues at coordinate 806,013 of CAVUKX010000009.1, forward strand.
GGCCGTTGACCTGGTATCCGTTTGCGCCACGGATCGTCTCGGTATCTCCGAGATAGATCGGATATTCAGTGCTGCTGGTGCAGGCGTACGTCGGAGGGTTATTCGAGTCATAACAAATTCCGGTCGGCGAGTCGGTGTATCCGGAACGGAGGCGGAGACCGGCGTAACGCACCAGGTTATGCCAGCGCTGGTTCGGGCGATTCTCCAGGGTGACGCCGAAGGCGGTATCGTGCTCGCGGCTGACGCCATCGTCGGGGATGCCGTAGAGCGCGATGGCGTTCGCATCATTGAACGCGGAGACCGAGCGACGCACGGTGGCGCGCAACTCCGTATTGGGGAGCAGCTGCCAGCCGAGGTTGCCTAGATAACTGCCGTTGTGAAACTCGCTGTTCGGAGTGCTGTTCTGAGTATCGAAAAAGGAGACATCCGAAAAGTAATCGAAGCGCCGCCATGCGCCGCCCAGGTTTCCGTCCTGATGCACGGTCCCATAGGTGCCGCCGTCGACGGCATAGCCGAATTCAGGTAACGGGGTGACGCCGCGCCGGGTGGTGATGTCGAGTACGCTGGCCAGTGCGTCGGAGCCATAGAGCGCACTGTTGGGCCCGCGGAACAGCTCCGCTTTTTCGTAGCCCGAGGCACCGAGATTGGAGAAATCCACGAAGCCCCCAATGTTGTTGGCGGGGATGCCGTCGATGAGCACCTTGTTCATGTCCGAGTAGCCGCCACGCACATTGAGCGAAGTGAGTGATCCAATCTGGCCGGTGCTGGTTACCTGGGCTCCAGGCTGGACGCGCAGCTCTTCTTCCACGGCGCGGCGGGTGGCCAGACTCTGCTCGCCGATGACGCTGATGGATGCGCCGGTCTGCACCTCCGGAGTGGGAACGCCGGTGGCTGTGACTACGATCTGCTGCGCCACCACGGAGGGCGAAAGCGTGAGATCGATCTCCACCGCGCCGGCGACGAACTTCTCATCGCTGACGGCGGGCTGGAACGAGGCGGCCTGGGCGCGAACGCGGAAGCGGCCCTGTCTGGCAATGGCGAAGGAATAATGCCCGCCGCTATCCGAGTTGGTCGTTTGAACAACCTTGCCCGTGTCGATCTCCACCAGTTCGATGGTGGCGTTTTGAATGACCGCGCCCAGCGTGTCGCGGATGGTGCCGCCGAGGGTGGCCGCGCTGGAGGCCAGCAGCGGTGCTGCCGTCAGCCCAAAGATGAGAAACGCAAGAGCAACTCGTAGTGTGATTCGAAAAACAGACTTCATTTTCATTCTCCCAAAGTGATGCAGGCTTAGCGGAGTTCCGCCGAGCGGAGTTGACGGGCAAACGCTTCCAATGCGTCGAAGGCGACCGGGCTGGGATATTGCAGGCGCTCGTCGATGCGGAGGACGCGGCCCATACGCACGGCCTCCAGCGACCGCCATCCGGCGCGCTCCTGCATCTGCTTCAACCCGAAGGGCGCGTCCCGCAACACCAGGATGAACGCTGGTTTGCGCGGCAGGATGGCTTCGATGTTCACGTTGATCCATTCCTGCTGGAGATCGTCGGTAACCGAGCGCGCGCCCGCCGCCGAGAGCAGTTCGGTGATGAAAGCACGGCGCCCGGCGGTGATGCATGGGTCTAGTGAGATGGCGAGAAAAACCGATGGGTGGCTGGCTGCGGCCTGGGCGCGCACCGCTTGCTCGCGCGCGCGGAGGCGGGCGAGCAACGCAGCAGCTTCGCTCTGGCGGCCCAGCGCGCGGCCAATGGCGGCAATGGAGTTGTAAAGTCCGGCAAGGCCGCTGGGGTTCACCAGAAAAACCGGGATGCCGATGCGCTCGATGCCGCGAATGGTTTCCGCGTCGTTGAACGAAGCGATGCCGATGGCGAGGTCGGGATGCAGGACGGCGATGCGCTCCAGCGACGGACGCAGCACCCCGCCGATACTCGGCTTCTGCCGCGCCTCGGGCGGATATTGCGTGTAGTCGGTAATACCCACAACGTCGGCTCCGGCGCCGATGGCATAGATCGTGTCGGTGACGCTGGGCGTAAGGCAGACGATGCGGTGGACGTGATCGGGCAGCGTGACGTTGCGGCCCGCCTCGTCGGTGAGCATGCGCGAGGCAAATGCGGGCAGCGCCAGGGCGAGCACAAAGAGAACGCCGAGGACCGCGCTTCGCCTTGCGCCGAATCGCCAGCGCCTCGCGCGCAGAGGCTCGCGCCGCTCCGCAGCGCACGCGGAACGAAGGTGTTGCGATGGATTGATTTTTTTCTGCATACCACATCCAGACGCGGGTGGGCGTCAGGCGGGATTCCAAGTAAGGCAGCTTCCTGTTTACCCCGGAATGGGCGTGTAAGGACGCGCGCCCGGCTCTCCCATCGAAGCCAGACTAGCCGTAGATAAGCGTCCGGGGCAGGTCTCCTGACTCACGCGTCATCGGTGTTGAACCGCCTTCCCAGAGACGCTTGCTCCAGTGGCTAGTGGTTCGTTCCTCGGCGTTCACAGTTGCGGGACAGTGGCGGATTTGCACCGCCTTCCCTTGGCCAGACGAAAAAAGTTATATCTTTCCCAGCAGGGCAAGTCAACCGCAAACGGTGGAAATGGGTTGAGCAACTTCGCGTGCCAAGGCCGGATTGCCATCGGAATCCGCTACAATCCTGAGCTGGAGCAGGAATGCGTGCGGGTGGTTTCATGACGAATGGCCGCGTGTTTCGATGGACGGTTTGCCTGGCGCTGTTGCTCGCCGTCGCGGGGCGCGCTGCGGCGTCTCCGGCATCGGCTGCGGCGAGTGAGGCGACGGGCGAGCTGGCGGTAGGCGAGCATCTGCCTGCACTTCAGGGTGAGTATTTAAGCGGGCGCAAGGCTGTGCTGCCCGACGATGCCTCCGGCCGCGCGGCGCTGCTGCTGGTAGGCTTCAGTTATGCGTCGCGAAAGCCGGTGGCGGCCTGGACCCAACGCTTTCGCGCGGACTTCCCTGACAAGGCGCAGGCGACGTTCTACCAGGTTCCTATGCTGGGCGGCGGGGCGCGGATGGGCAAATGGTTCATCGAAGGCGGGATGCGGCGCGGAACGCCAAAGGCCGACCAGGAGAACGTCATCACGGTGTACGGCGGTACCGATGCGTGGCGGCAGCGCCTCGGGGTGAAAGCCGGAGACGCGAAGGCAGAGGACACCGCCTATCTGGTCTTACTGGACCGCAAGGGGAACGTGGTGTGGCGGCATGCAGGGCCGTTTGAGGAATCCGCTTACCAGGCTCTTGCGGCGCACGTGCGCAAGTTGCTTGCCGCGCAATGATGGGTTTGAGCACTCAGGAAAAGTAAGACGATATTGGAGCGGGAGACCGGGATCGAACCGGCGACATCCAGCTTGGGAAGCTGGCGTTCTATCTACGTATTACGGTATCTTATTGCCACATAAGGAGTTGCTCCACAACTGACTGAATCGCATGAGTTTAGTGTCCACTGCAGCAGAGGCATGATTGGCAGGTTTGGCAGTGGGACAGTAACGAGGCGTGTTATTTGGACAGTATGGACAGTAAGGATTTACAGGTTCCAGCGTGAGAATCCTGCCGGCACATTCGGCCGTCGGAAGCGGCCCAACTGTCCATCAACTGTACATTGAAAAAGGGGCGGAATGTGGTTCCCGCCCCTGATTATATGTTGATTTCCGACTCTTACATGACCCGTTGAGGCCTCTGACGCGCGCCCAGCCTCGTCTTCTTCTCAAGATACTCGATCAACTCCCCAGGGTCGATGCGAACCGAAGACCCAAAGGCGAATCCCGGGATGCTACCGGAGCGCACCTTCCGGTACACCGTGCTCTTGTCCATCGCAAAGAGCACGGCAACCTCATCAACTGTCATTGCATGGTCAACGCACTGCAAGTGCTGGATAATTACGCTACCCATTAGCGAGCGCCTCCTGGAACTTGCGGCAAGTACGTTTTGATACCTTCCTGGTTTCTGTTATGCGCTGTGGAACAGCGCCCGGGGACGTCATGGTTTTCCTTTGTCGCTGTGAGCACTGACCTCGTAGTCGGGCCGTCCACTTTGCGAATGACCTCAGTTCTGGCCAATCACAGACTATCGAAGCCACGGAGTCTACCAAAGGACACGCAGGTACAATGTCCGCGACGGGACCTTGCAAGCCCGGAGCCCCTGGGCGAGCAGGGAGTCTAGAGCATGAGCCCTTCGCCATCCCTGCGCGGCGAGGGCGCGCCAAGTGCCCCGACCGGCCTCGATCAATGATCCTGGTCCTTTACCGCCTTGCCCGTCATCCGTCCGGACCAGCGCAGAGCCGTCGGGAAAACCTTGCCACAAGCCGATATCAGGACTAATCCGCTTCCAATATTGGCTTCCGGCCGGCCGACGTCCCTGTCCAGAACCTAATTTCATTTTTCCCGGAAGCCGGTTTAGGGACTGCGGAGAAAAGCTGCAGCCCCTTGAGGTCGTGGCGGCACGAATACGTTTCTTCAGGCTGAGAGGCGCAAGCTCTTACGATCCAAGACCTGGCGCACCTTTTGCAGCAGAGCTTCGGGAGTAAAGGGCTTGTCAATGAAGGCGTGGCCGCGAGCCAGCAGTTCGTTGATGTCGTCTACATATCCAGACATATACAGCACCTTGGTCTCGGGATGAGAGACCGGCAGCTCCTGGGCCACCTCGCGGCCTCCCATCTTCGGCATCACCAAGTCGGTGATCATAAGGTCGATTTGCCCGGTGTGCCTGGCGGCGAGCAGGAGAGCCGCGCGTCCGTTCTCGGCCGGCAACACCGTATAGCCATTCCTGCGCAAGATCTCGCACACCAGGGTGCGAAGTCCGTCTTGATCCTCTACGACCAGGATCGTTTCCGAACCGTGCGCCGGCTCGCACACGACTGCCTGTCCCTCCTCCAGCAGTGCGCCTTCCGCGCGTTGGAAGTAGACGTAAAACGCCGCTCCCCGCCCTGGCTCGCTCTCCACCACGATGTGTCCACCGGTTTGCTGCACGATTCCATACACAGTGGCTAAACCTAGCCCGGTGCCTTTGCCTTGTTCTTTGGTGGTGAAGAATGGCTCAAAGATATGCGCCCGGGTCGCGGCGTCCATCCCATGTCCTGTGTCGCGGACGGAGAGGCGGACACACGGCCCTGGCTGAGCTCCGGCAGAAAGCCGCAACCCCTGCTCCTCGCGCATGACGTTGTCGACGGCCAGGGTGATTCTGCCCCCCTTGGGTGTGGCATCACGTGCGTTGAGGAGCAGGTTCAAGATCACCTGCTGGATCTGTCCGCAATCAGCGCGGACCAGGCAAGGCTCGGGGTCGCTCAGAATGACGAGTTCAATATCCTCGCTCACCACCCGGCGCAGCATGTTCCCCATATCGGCGAGCACGCTTTTCAAGTCCAACAACCTGGGCTGAAGCATCTGCCGGCGGGTGAACGCAAGCAACTGGCGGGTGAGTGAGCTGGCCTGTTCCCCCGCCCGCATAATCTCATCCACCTTTTCTTGAAGCGGAGGGTTATCCTCCAGGGCAGTGCGCAGCAAGGCGCCATAGCCGGTGATGATGGTCATCAGATTGTTGAAATCGTGCGCGATGCCGCCGGCCAGCCTCCCCATGGCTTCCATCTTCTGAGCCTCGCGCAACTGGACTTCAAGCTTTTTCCGCTCTGTGATATCGAGCATCAGGCCGACCAGGCCGCCGATGGTGCCGTCGGGACGGGTGAAGGTGGCTTTATGGAGCATCACTTCGCGCATCTCGCCGTTGGCGTAGCGGACCGTACTCTCGTAGATCTGCGAGCCCGGCTTCTCGAGAAGTTCGCGGTCGGCAGCGAGATAGGCGTCGCCTAACTCCTGGCTGGCGGCGAAATCCTGCGCTGTCTTGCCGATCAACTCGCTGGCAGGCCGACCCATGAAGGCGGCAAAGGCGCTGTTACAGCCCAGGTAGCGGAGCTGTGTGTCTTTGTAGAAGACGGGTCCGGGGATCGCCTCGATCAGTTGTTGCAGAAAATGGAGTTGCTGCGACAACTCTGCCGTGCGCTCGGCTACACGATCTTCTAATTCCGAATGAGATTTCTGCAGCTCTTCCTTGGTTTTGGCCAGGGCGTCGAGCGCCCTTTCCAACTCCTCGGTGCGGCGCTTGACCTCCTCCTCCAGGACGAAGGTGGTCTGCAGCAGGCTGAAATCGTTGTCCGGGTTGTTCAGGTTGCGCTGCACCTGGTTCATCAGGGCGGTGATGATCCGGTCGCGCCGCTTGATCTCGCTCAGTAATCCGGCAGCATCGCCAAGAGCGCAGCGAATGTCGTTGGGGTCGTTCATGCTGCGACCTTCTTGGCGCCGATGGCGATGCCCGTGAAGGTCTGGTTCACGTGCATCCCGCGGAACTGCTCACCATAGGTGCTGAAGCCAACCACATGATGCTTGCGCAGAATGGCTGAGACCTTGTCGATCATGCCGTTCTGTATGAGTTCCAGCCTCCGCAGGATGCAGTCGCAGCCGATCACCAGACGCGGCGGGCCGATGCGCTTTTCGATGTCGCCGAAAAGCGTGTTGAGATTGTCCACCAAGTCGACGCCTTTGGCGACGTTAATCACGATGCCCTCGTCGATGGCGCAGAAGAACGTTAAGCTGCCGTCGGGATTCACCTTCTGGATCGAGCGCACGAAATCGGCCCCGCCGATCTTGACCACCATCGGGTGCGCCGAAAACACCAGCGGGTTCAGCTGACTGAGATCCAGGCCAACCGCCCGGGCGTACTCCTCGGCGGCCGGAAAGCCGTTGATCTCGGTCGCGATGCGCTTCTCCGGGATGGCGCCAGTGACCACCATGCGCTGCGCGCCGCAGGCGAAATGCTGGGTTTTAAAGCAGGTGAACGGATGCGGCGTAGCCGCCACCAGCAGCACCGCCGCATCGGTGAAGAAATGGCCGCCGTAAAGCACCGTCGTCCGCCGGAAGTTCATCCCGTCGCCGGCCGAGCCGCCGACCATCGGAATGCCGCCCAGCCCGTCATGAATGGCGCGTGCCACGTGTTCCTCGTGGCCGCACAGACCGTCGATGAGCAGCAGGGCGAAGCAGCGGTTGGTGTCGAATGCCTCCACCCGCTGGGCCAGACGCTGACGCAAGCCGTAAGCAAACGCCTGCCCGCGCCGGTTATCCAGCCTGGATACGCCTTCGATGAGTCCCGCCTCGTAGATCAGGTCGTTTCGCCCCAGAGTCAGTCCCGATATGCCATCTCCCATGTAGCCCAGCGGCCCGATCTCGCCGGCGGTAGTACAACCGATCAGCGGCAGCGCGCCGAATTCGCGGCGCAGATGAGGCGCCAGGGCCTCGCAGTCGTAACGGCTGGAGACGAACGCCAGAGCCAATCCGGCCCGGTCATGGCCAATCTGCTGCCATAACTCCTCCGCCGCCGTTGGGGCCGCTTGGGCTGAGAACCCGACACGGACCTGCGGCTCACATGCTAAAACGGTTTCAGCTGCGGGCTGTATCATACCGGGCACCGCTTAATGGAGCGTAGTGGTACGCCATCAGACGGGGATATTACCACGGAAATGGCCGGTCAGCCGTGTATCCGCTCCCTGAATATTCTGAGTGGTGTTGGTGACCGCGTCTTTTCTTTGGCGGCGACAAGGCATCAATTTCCAACTCAATCTAAGCCTTGGATAAATGTCCACCATGGTTAAGCGGGGGACCGGGTAGTCGGCGACGCCCGTCAGCGCCTGGCGCAGATACGCCCCGGGTCGAGTCCGTTCAGCTTCGCCGTTCCGATCAGGCTGTAGAAGGTGGCGGCCCTCCGCCGAGGCTTGAGGCACTTTCGATGTGGCCGACTGTGAAAGAGTTGGAACGACCAAACACCAGATTAAGTCTCGAACTTTATCGGTCCTGACTGACGCGAATTTCACCGGCGAAGCGGTCCCGAAGTCGGGATCGAGGAAACCAGCCTGTGGAGAGCGGTCAATCGGTTGAGGAGTGCGTTCCGGGATACCCCAGAATCCGGTTTCGGGACCATCGATTAACGAAACTCCCCCTCGCTTAGAATTCCAATCTCACTTGGAGGGCGATCATGCGCGGACTGCTATCGCCGCCCAAGCCCACGCCAAGCAGACCAGTCGGTGGGGAAGTGGTATAGGTCAGTGCTCCAAATCCTGTCTGCGTCGAGGGTTTTCCCGGAACACCGGCCAACACGTTGCTTGGCAGTCCAAAGTTGGGATGATTGAAGATGTTGAAGAACTGCGCGTCCAATCTCATGGTGACCTTATCGCCAAGAGGAATGTGTTTTGTCAGATACATGTCGGACCAAAAGAATCCAGGACCGCGGAACTGGTTTCTGCCGGTAGTGCCAAACTGACAGTTTGCCGGAGTGTCTCCACCGATGCAGGCGCCCGTGCTGGGGTCAACCGCTGAGATGAAGGCATCCGGGTTGAGCCATTGCACCGTGCCGGGCTGCGTGGACGCCAGATTGCAGTGGCGGCAGTAGGGATCGACTCCGGGCACAAGACTGGCGAACTGGGGGCCGCTGGCCTGCACGATGCCGTTTCCGTTCGCTGAGTAGGGCGTGCTCAGGACGGAGAACGGAACGCCACTATGCCAGAACAGCGTTCCCGAGATCTGCCAGTCGTTCAAGACATGCCCCAGCCATTGGCTGCGGACCTTTACCGGCAGTTGGTACACGTATTGCGCATTTAAATTTTGGCGAATGTCATAGTCGCAGGGACCATAGTCGCGACGAAGATCTCCTGGCAAAGGTGAGAGAATCCCGCCAGCGGCGAATTGCAGGAATCCTCCGTTGGAGACTTCATCCATGCAATGGCTCCAGGTGTAGTTGATCTGCCCCTGAAGCCCGTGTCCTAATCGCTTCATCGCCGTGAGTTGGAGCCCGTTGTAATGGCTGTTCGCACCGGTCGAGAACTGCGTCACCGCCGCAAATCGCGGGTCCGTTGGCTGCAAGTAGGGGAATGGCGCGAAACAGCCCTGGCAAACCGTCTGGTAGCCATTTACCTGAGTCTGATACGGCTGATTGACCGCGCGAGTGCCGACGTACTGTGCTTTGACACTGGCGGTCGTTCCGAACTGATGCTCAATGCCCAAGCTCCACTCCATGAAGTAAGGCGCGTGAAGTTCTCCGCTGGGCACGGCTGTAATCGCAACCGGCGGAAGGCAAGTTGCGGCGTTCGCGAGCGGCGAGGCGCATGAGAGCTGCCCTTGCTGGAATCCAGCGCCGAACCTCTGATTGGCAGCCACGGTGGCATCCACTGCACTGTTCGGTACTCCAGGCGCAATTGCCGTGCCACCCACCGTGCCGAGTAGGCCGCCCTGGAACGTTTTGTCGTAGGGCGGATTGGTGCCGACTACATCGGCGATACTGCCAGGCATAATGTCGCTGAAGATCCCAAAACCACTTCGAAGTACGGTTTTTGGTTCGAGCTGCCAGGCAATCGCCGTTCGCGGCTGCAGGATTGCAACCGGCGTAGAGGAGAACAGATTACCGAGATGCGTTTGGATCACGGCGTTCAACGGCTGATTGACATTATGCGAGATCGAATCGAAGGAGCCGGTGAGCCTGCCAATCTGATCGTGGGGATTCAATGGATTGGAATTGTAAGTATCGCGGATGCCAATCGTCCACGTCAGCTTCGGGGTCAGCTTCCAGGTGTCCTGCGCGTAAAAATCCAGGTTGAGGAAGTTGAACGGTTCATTGACCGAGGTTGGAAAGCTCTGGGTTGCGGTGGATGCCACGCCGTTGATGAACTGCGACAGGGTTGTGTACTGCACCAAGGGCACCGTGCCTTCGCCGAAGTCATAATCGTTGAGCCGCAATATTCGGGTGTTGGTGCCGAACCGGAATTCGTGAGCCCCGTGGCTCCAGGCAAGATTGTCATTGATGAAGAAGCGCGTAGCCCGTCTTCCCTGAAGCCAGGTATTGTCGAGGCCGCCGATGGTGGTGAAGGGCGCGCTTGCTCCAATGCCTTGCAAAACGATCGGGAAAGCGGCGAGTGTCTGCTGAAGATTGGTGGGCGCGAACAAGCTCTCATACCAGGAGAATGCGGGATTGAAATAGTTCACGACATTCTGCGAAAACACGTGCGTGTAGCCGGACGCGAATGAGTAAAGCGGCTGCGGAGACACCGCGTTAAACAGTGGGTTGATCGGGTCTGTCCAGGCGGCCTGCAGGCCAGTGTCAGACTGAAAGCGAAACCACGCGGTATTGTTCGCGTTGATGTTGTAGTCGATGCGGGCGGTCTGCACCTGTTCGCTGTCGTCGCTGGAGTGGGAAACACCCCGGCGGTTTGCGCAACCATCCCCGTCGCCGAACGAGCCTCCGTTGCCGAGCGGGCAGCCCGACACCGCGAGCGGAGTACCGGCGGTGTCTCCGTACAGCGAGAACATATTTTTATAGAACGAATACTGCGGCGACGACGACGCGGAAAGCTGATTCAGCACGTATTGCTGGAAGGCGGCGCTGGGAAGCGTTGCGGTGGTAAAGATGGGGAGAGCAATCCGTACCCACTCGCTGTCGAAGAAGAAAAACAGTTTGTCGTGCACAATCGGACCGCCCAGGCTGCCGCCAAAGTGGTTCACGTTGGAGCGTGGCTTGTGAAGGCCAGGAGTCTCACTCAAAAAGTAATCCTCCGCACTCATGACCGAACCGCTCCACAGTTCATAGAGATTGCCGTGGAATTGGTTGGCGCCGGATTTGGTGACGTAGTTGACTTGGGCGGCGCCATACCTGCCCTGGTCCACGGAATAGGAGAGCGTGTTGACGGTCACCTCTGAGATTGAGTTCAGTCCCAATACCAGGTTGGTTGCAAGGCCGCTGTTCAGGTTGGTCAGCGGATCGTTGGTTTCCAGGCCGTCCACGATGTAGCCGTTGGAGAGCGCGGGCAGTCCATTGAATTCCACGTTGCCGTAGCCGTTCGAGCTCCCAACGAAATCATTGCTATTTCCTGCGGTGTTGATGATGGCTCCCGCGGCAAACTGCAAAGGATAGGTCAGATCGCCACCGGGGTTGGGCAGGTTTTCCAGGGCTTTCTCACTGAACGTAGTGGTGGTATTGGCGTTCTCCGGGTTGATCAGCGGGGCTTCGCCGCTCACTTCCACAGACTGGTTTGATTGGGCCACATTCAGCGCGAAGTTCACCGTTTGCTTCTCGCCCAGGCTTGACACGACATTGTCGCTTTGCTTCGTCTGAAAGCCTTGCGCCTCCACTTTCACCGAGTAAGTGCCCGGCTTTAGCTGCGGGAAGTTGAAGCGGCCCGCGTCATCGGTCGTGGCGTTACGCTTTAGACCTGTCTCCTGATTCGTGATCGCGATGCTGGCACCCGGAACAACCGCCCCGGTCGAATCGGTCACCTCGCCGACGATGGCGCTGGTGGTTTCGCCTTGGCCGAAAGCCATCGCGGGGAAAATGGACGCGGCAATCATCAGCACAACGAGAACCACGGCCCGCGACAAGAGGAACGCGGAATCACATTGGAGGTGTCTTGGTGCAGCCAGTCTCATGTTCTACTCCGATGGCTGCAGAGTGCGGACAAACTACGCCCTCACCTGAATAGCCCTAGTAGACTATGAGATGTTAAGCATGGTTAACATGTTGCAGGATATTATGATTTTTCGACCCAGATTCTTTCGGCGGCTGGAGCGCCCAGCCGAATGGCTCTCTTTTCAACGGCTAAGGTGACGGTGCCATCGTAGTTCCGGGTCTGGATGGTCAACTGAACGCCGGGGCGGATTCCTTCCCCTTCAAAGAAGTCCAACAGTTTGCGGTCGCGTTCGTAAACGCTGGTGACCCGGTACTGAAAGCCTTCCTCCGCTTCGCTGAGCAGGCGCTGGCCTTTCTTCCGCCGTGCAGCGGGGCTCCTCAGGGCGAGGCTATTTCCGTGGGGGCAAATGTCGTTGTTGCCCAACTTCTCCACAAGCTTCTTTTCAAATGCCGGAGAGACGGCATGTTCCAGACGTTCGGCTTCCTCGTGAATCTCGTACCACGGCATGTCAAAAATCTCCGACAACATGCGCTCAATCAGGTGATGGCGAAAGATAATCTGTTCGGCAACCTGTCTTCCCTGAGAAGTTAGCTGAATATGGCCATCACTCTTGACGGTGACCATTCCGTCCTTTTTCAGGCGCTTTAAGGCTGCGGTAACTGCGGGGCGCGTCACTGCCATCCAATGAGCAAGCGTGGCAGGGATCACTGTCTTGCCTTCGGCCTCAGCCTCGGCGACGGCCTTAAGATAATCCTCTTTGGAAACAGTAATCATCGTGGCACCCAAAAGACTGACTAAAGATGAGAAAGTCTACCACTGTGCCCGGTGTGCCAAGCCTGTTGGCGATGATTGTGTTTAAGCTTCCATCGGCGTTGAGTCAGAACGAAGACCGCCATTGGTCAGCGTTTGTTGAACAACATCTTAGGGTGTCACCCAGCTCCAAGAGTACATGCTGAAGGATTCCCTCAAATATCTGCAAATGCACATCTTATGTTCTGCGGGACGTGAGCCGCTCCAGCTTGGAGTCACTCTTCAGTACGGCGTTTATGGACTTTCAAAAAATAAGTGACGAACTGGCCGGTTTGGATACCAGTTGGGGTTAACAGCAGCCGCAACTCTGGCCGCGCATAGCACGGCGACCCTCCAGGATCAGGATGGGAATGGCGGCAAGAGCGGCGATGGAATCTGCCCATGCGATTTGGAACACGGTGTTGAGGACGAGTCCGGCCAGAGCGAGAAGGGCGAGATAGGCGCAGGTAGCGGATTGGACTGCGTCTGCGGCGAGCGCGTTATTGCCGGTTCGGCGCGCGAGCTTACGCTTTTGCCACGCGAGCAGCGGCATGACGGCCAAGGCCGCCACGGTGATGCCTATTCCGAGGAGGCTTGACTCGGGTTGAACCTTACCGGCCAAAGCCAGCAAGGAAGTGACTCCGACGACGGCGGCGAGGACAAAGAGCAGCGTTCCGGAGGCAATATTGATCCGTCTGTGGTTGAAGCTGAATCGGGGAGCAAGGGTGAGGACGACAAGAGAGGAGGAGAGTAACTCCACAAAACTGTCAAAGCCGAATGCCAGAAGAGCGGGGCTATGAGCTCGGGCGGCAGAGAACAGGGAGACGCTGCACTCGACAAGCATCCAGGCGAGGGTGATGGACTGGAGAACAACAAGCCTGGTCCGCGTTCGAGAAAGGGCGGCCGAGTTGTCAGGAAGAGTACTCATGGGTTTATCGCTGAATGATACTGCATACCGCAGAAGTGCCAGCGGGCATATCCGTGAGGGCTGGAGAATGGATTCTGGAAGCTGACTTTTACGCGAAGACGGGATTCAGCTTTCCTCTCTACCCCACCACAAACGACGCAGGGAGGTTTAGAAATGCGGGGCAAGGGGTATCCGCCTAATTTACGGTGGGTAACTCCCTGGCGAGTCTTGCGCCGATGGTTCTCTGAGCTTCGCGAAGGCCGCCAACACCTAATGCAAGGTACCGAAACCAGCCAAAAGCAGCCAGAATCTCTTTCATCGCACTGTTGTAGGTATCGGTTACGAAGACGCTCCCGCTCCCGGCCACCGCAACGCCACAAGGATCGCTGCAGCCACTGTCCAACGTGTTGACCGTTGTGTGGCCGCCCGGCCCTCCTCTCCGCGAACTGTCTCGTGGATTGCGCCAGACCAGCAATCCAGAGATCGTCTGTCCATCCATCGGATTAGTAATGGCAAACGCCGATCTCACCGGCGATACGATCCCGAAGTCTGGTTATGGGACGTCGGAGACGCACCCCTGGCCGAGCACAGATTCTTCCTCTTCTCCTGGCTCAGTTGGAGAGGCAGCGTCGCGCGCCGTGAGCGGGCGTGGATCGAGGGGCGATGTTTGCCGGGGCCGAGCCAGCCGGAGGGGCGGCGGGGGAGATCGGCGTTTCAGGGGACCGATGCCTGCGAACGGACAAACACGCAGAAGCCCGAGAATCTACAGGTGATTTTACAGGGGCACAAATTAATGAAATCGGCGGCGAGTGAAAAGGGAGCGCGATCGATTTTCTTCGCATGATCGCCCTCCCCTCCTTTCCGCGCCGTTAGTCACGATTCAGTTGGCGGCGCGGCTTTTCGGTTGTGTGCTCCACTTCGCTAGAAGCGGTACACAATTCCGGCCGAAGGCTGGGCCATATGAGTCCACTTGTCCGTGTTCAGGCTGGCAAGATTGAAATCCGGCGCCTTGTACACGAACCCGCGATATTCCGCCCGCAGTGCAATGTGTTTCGTCAGCAGGTAGTCGGCGCCGCCGCCATAGACGAACGCGCCCCTGGCCTGCCACGTTGCACCCGGATAACTCCCGCCTGCGTTCTTGGTCGGATCGAAGATCAGACCGCCGCCGCCGGCGAGCACGAAGGGATGCAGCTTGGCAAAGTTCGGCAGCTTCACGACCGCCGCACCGGTGATCTCATGCAGGTTGGCCTGTACGCGTGCCGACGCATCGCCGGAATAGTAAAGCTGCGTGTTGCGCGCGTAGCCGTAGTCAACCTCAGCGGCGAGCCAGTGGTTGAAGTTGTAGCGATAGCCGGCCTGCACTCCGCCCGTTTTGGTGGCCTTGTTTTCGATGCCGCTCCCGTTGCTGTCTTTGGTAAACAAGCCGGTGCCCTGCACGCTGACTTCCGACTTAGGCTCCTCTTTGGGTCCCTCTTGCGCAAATGCGGTCACGCATACCAGAGATATTAAAGCCACAACTGCGATGATGGTTTTCTTGAACAGAAAACTTCTGAATTTCATCGAACGTCTCCTCTCCTGCCCTCTTGATTGGAATCGGGTAGAAGCCACCGTGTTCCCAGTGTCCTCCCACCCAACGAGCGCGCGGCACGCGGCCGAGCGCTCGCATGCAATGAAGGGCAATTCGATTGCCGAACTGCGCGTCAGTGACAATCCCTTGTCCTGTAATTACTTTGGCAATGCATGAATGAGATGCGCCCGGGGAAATGCTGCCCATCGGCGGGTTGAATGCCGGGATGCGGGCAGTCATACAGAAAATCAGCACGCCCGATATTCACCTCTATCAGCTTACGCACGTAGAACCCAACAGTTAGCCCTTCCGAGGTTTTGGCATGCGCCTTGCTTATACCCCATACGTGCGTGGACACGAAGGTTGAAGATCCCGACTGTTGGGGAAAGCACCTGGCGCCGCGTGTATTTGAAGGATTTAGATTCCGCTGCTGTGGCGTGTTTACCAGACATGTGTTGGAGCGACGCGCGTGCAGTAGAGCAGAAATATACAGGAGACGAAACGATGAACTTCCTGAAGAAAACCTATGACCGAACGTCCTTGTACGCGACCGGCGACGATTTTCGCAGGGTATTTGACAAGAATTCGAACGATCTCATGATACTTTCTCTCCTGCTGACCGGTAATCGCGAGACCGCCGAACGGTGCTTTGTTGCAGGTCTGGAGGACAGTGTTCATGCAGACAGCGTGTTCAATGAGTGGGCTCACACCTGGGCGAAGCGCACGATTATTCTGGGTGCCATTAGAACTTTGCATCCGCGTCCGGCAAACAATGCTGCATGCATACCCGATTTTGTCCTCCCCGAAATCGACAGCGCGCCAGCTGGCTGGAAAGGCCTTGTTGAGGTCCGCGATGTATTGGCATTGGACGATTTCGAACGTTTCGTCTTCGTCCTGCGCGTGCTGGAGGGTTACTCCGAGCGCCACTGCGCACTTCTTCTTGCGTGCACGCCCCGGGAAGTTCGCAGCGCGTGCGACTCGGCCATGGCGCGACTCATAAAGTCCGGCGGCGCAGGCGTTCTTCAGACCGCGTCGGCCTGAGTGAGACTCAATCCCGGTCGAAGTTCTATTGCAACGGCGTGATCATCGAACCTCTTGCGTCGCCGATTCTGCAACCCACGCACATGCGTACTGGAGTTCAGGCCGAATGAGCAAAGATCGCCTGTATGTTGTGCTTCAGCAGCCGGGTTACAATCCGAGTCTCCTGCTCGCCGAAGGATTGCCAACCCGCGTTGCGCAACACCGAGCCAAGACCGAGCTGAGAGAATTGAACCATCGACAGGATAGCCAGGAACTGGAACCTGGTCTCCGGAGCCTCCGCCGGTCGCTTTGTTAGCCGCGAAACGTACTCGAAACCAACCTCGAGCAGGGGCAGAAACTTGGCATGCAGAACTTCGAAGGCCTCGGTCGGGTCGAGTTGCTCGCGGTAAATGAACTGTCCCCATGATCTCGGTGTATCTCCGCCGAGCACGATTTCAGCAACCTCCTCGATAAAGCCGGTGAACTTTTGCAGCGCCTCCTGGTGCGTGAGTCCCTTTTGCAGCAAACCTTGTCGGGCGCGCTCACAGGCCGGACGGAAGCGCCCGGCAATATTGGAACCGATGTACTCGGCGACGGCGAGATAGAGCCCCAGCTTGCTGCCAAAGTAGTATGGAATCGCGACCAGGTTGGCCTGAGCCTGCCCCACAATTGCCCGCGTACTGGCGCCTTCGTATCCTAATTTGGAAAACGCTTCGATGGCGACTTCGATTAACCGCTGGCGGGTCTGTTCACCGCGATCCTGGCAAGCCGGGCGTCTGGTGGAGCATTGGGTTCTGACTTCCGCGTCAGTTGCTATATTCTTCATCGCTGAATCTCTGCCTCGCCAGCGTATTAGTTTTGTGCATGGATCCGAGCAAGCCGAAGCTCGCGCATAAGACGACACCACCGCACCAGCTTACGGGCGGAGTAGATTGCAATCCCGCCTAACGCAAGTCCTGCAAAAATCGTTCCACATCTTGCAGCGCAGGCTGCCGCACGATCCAATTGGTGGCTGAAGACAAAGCCGGCTCCGGCATAGGCGCCTGAATAGAGACCGGCGCCAACTGCATCAAAGACCAGGAAGCGGAGCCGGCTGGTGCGGGATGTCCCGGCTAAGGGGGGCGTTACCGCGTCCAGTCCGGGAACGAACTTGGCGAGCAAGAGCAGCGGCGGCCCATACCGGGCAAATGTCTCTTTCGCCCTGCGATCGTGGAAGTCAGGATCGGACGTGATGCGGTGAATGAAATGCAAGACTTTATCTCCCCTCCGCCGACCCGCCTCATACCATGGCCAGTCAGCCAGGACACAGGCTGTGACACCCAGAGCAACCACGGCGACCGGGTCCAACTTTCCGGCCGCCGCAAGAGCCCCGGCTGCGAGTAGAAACAGGAACCCAGGTACCGGCAACCCCATCTGGTGCGCGAATACCGCGCCGAACAGAACTGAGTAGCCGTGCCTCATAATCAGCTGAACGATTGCGTTCATACGTTCCCCCGCAGAGCCTTTCCTGGACTTGCCCTTGTGGACCAAGGAGTCGTTATCACGCGTGCTCGATTCCCTCTTCCGCAATTGCTTCAGACTCCTCCGGAACGACCTGCTCCCAGCGGATCAGCTTCAGATCCAGCACGAAGATCGAATACAACACCGGCACAAGTATTAGAGTGACAAACGTCGCGATCGTCAGGCCGCCGATCTGTGCATAACAGAGCGGCTCCCACAGCGGACCACCGTGCATCGCCAGTGGAACCAGACCGAGCACGGTCGCGCCGACGGTGATCATCACGGGGCGAAGCCGCACAATGCCGGCGTCCAGCAGCGCCTCACGCAACGGCTCCCCTCGTTCGTGTGCCTCTTCGATGAAGTCGAACAGGACGATCACGTGGCTGACGATGACGCCCACCAGGCTCGCAACTCCCAGAAACGCCATAAAGCCGAACGGTTGGCCCATGACGGTTAATCCCGCAATCGCTCCTGCCATTCCATACGGAATTGCGGCAAATACCAGCAGCGGCTTGATCGCGCTGCGGAACTGCAAGACCAACGCAATGTAGATGAGCAGTACCGAAATGGCCATTACCCCCGTGAGTTCCTTGAAGCCTTTCACCTGCTCCTCGTACTCGCCGCCGAATTCCAGCGTGTATCCGGGGGGAAGGTTTTTCTGGAACTCCTTGATCTGGCCTAACAGCGGCGTAAGCACTTCCGAAGGCAATACGCCCGGGATGGGGAACGCGGACACGGTGACCGTGCGGAACTGATTACGGCGGAAGATTCTCGGTATCGACAGATCAGTCGTGAAATGTGACACCTGGCTCAAGGGAACCCGCTGGTTGCTATTCATTGAGTAGACATACATGTTCTGAACGTCAGAGGGTCCGGCGCGCTCCTCCATGCGCAATCGCACGACAATCGGAATTTGTTTGTCGCCCTCCCGGTAGGTGGAAACCGGCAGTCCGGTCATAGCAGCCGCCGATGAAAGGGCTACGTCCAGGTTGGTAACTCCGGAAAGGTTGGCGCGATCCGGATCGACCTTCAGCCGAACCTGCATCGAAGGTTCGCCCCAGTCGTCGCGTACGCGCGTTGCATTGGGTTGTGCCCGGAACATAGCCTGCAGCTGGCTTGACAGTTGGTGCAGTTCCGCAATGTCCGGGCCGGAGATGCGAATGGATACGGGAATGCCGATGGGCTTGCCGGTTTCCAACTGCCGGACGTCGATCCGGGCGCCTGGTATTTCGCGGCTCAAGGCCGTCTGCAAGCGCCCAACCAGCTGGTTGGTGTAATGCTTGTCGGTGACCTCGACGATGATCTGGGCGTAATTCAGCTGCTGCTGCTCGGGTTCCACCGAGAACCAGAAGCGTGGGCCGCCGCCGCCGACGAAAGTAGTCAGCGATTTTAAGACGCTCGTCTCATGATGTTCTTCCCCGAAGCGCGCTGTCTCCTCGCGAATGACGGTTTCTGCATGCTGGGCAGCGATGTTGGTAGCACCAAGCGGCGCATCCGGCGGAAGCCATACGTCCACGTACGAAAGATAGGACAAGTCCTTGGGGAAAAATTGAGGTTTAAGGTGTGACATCATCAGTCCGCCGCCAGCGAGTACGACCAACGAGCCGGCAAGCACACCCCATCGGTGCTTCAACGCGAAGTCGCCAACCCGGTAGTAAAGCCCCGGAAAGCCGTGGTTCCGCCGCTCGGAGATTGGCGGTTCTGGCGCCTTGGGCGGCTTGATCAGGTAATACGCAATGAGCGGAACAAAGGTGAACGATACAATCAGCGCCGCCACCAGAGTGCAGGTCATTACCACGGGCAGACTATAAAGAAACTGCCCGGTTTCCCCGCTCAACAGGAGGAAAGGAAGGTAAGCCACCACATTGGTAATCGTGGCAAAGGTGATGGCCTTTGCCAGCTTGGTCGGCCCGATCCACGAGGCAAGTTCCCTGGGTGTGCCGGCGCCAAGTTCGCGCTTGATCGCGTCGCCCGCGACGACGGGCATGTCCACGAGCAAGCCGAGAGAAATGATCAGCGTCGCAATCGAAACCTGTTGAATGTCGATGTGAATGACGTGACAAACGCCGAATGCCATCGCCAGCGTCAGCGGGATTGACGCCGCCATGAGCATGGCCGCGCGCCAATCCCAGAATCCCACCAGCGCGACGATCACGACGAGGCCAATGGCCTCGTAGAGACTCTCCATCAAGAGGCTGACAAGTTCGTTCACCTGCTTCGGCTGATCCGACGTCCGCGATATGATGAGGTCCGGCGGCAACTGACGGCGGACATTGGCAAGCGCCGCATCCACTTCGTCTCCAAATTTCCCGATCTGCTCGCCGGTACGCATCTGCACGGCCAGCGTAATGGCACGATTGCGATGCCACTTACCATTGGCATCTCGCGTGGTCATGTAGTTCAAATAGCGGGTGGGAGTTTGATAGGCACGCGAGATGTCTACCAGATCGCGCAGATAAACCGGCACTCCTGTTGAGGACGTGGCTACTAAAACATTGCCAATGTCCTGAGTACTTTTGAAGTCGCCTGTCGGGTCGATCAGCACGTTTCTCGATTGCGTCTGGATTTCTCCACCGGGTGCGGTCACATTGCGAGCACTCAGGACATCCTTCAGCTTCCAGGGCTGCAGATCGTAGGCGGCAATGCGGTCTTGAGAGTAATCCAGGTAGAACTGCTCCGGCAGAACTCCTTTACGCTCCACCTTGGACACGAGCGGCACCCGTTGCAGGCTGCGCTGAATCAGGTCGGTAAAATCATCGAGTTGCCGATAGGTGTAGCGATCGGTTGCGACTTCCGCCATCCGATCCTTTGTCGATTTTGGATCGCGAATGATGATGGGACCCCAGGAATCAGGATGGAAGTCATACTGCTGCAGCCGCGTGTAGACAAACTGCTGTGTATAGGCTCGTATTTCTCCGTCAGAACGTGTTGTCGCAAAATCGGCTCCGGTGCAGCTTCCTGTTGAAAGCTGAAGAGCGTCCTTGGCTACTCCGTCATGCTCCGCCTGTTGCATGAAGATCGCAGCGGGCCTCTCCACTGCCGCTGGAGCGACGGTGGTTGGGTAACAGTAAACGACAGAAACGCGATTTGGATCGCCGTGACGCAGCCCCTCGATTGCCTCCTGTAATCCGCGGGCGCGCAGTTCGATCTCTGTCTGCGGTACCTCCGGGCTGGCCACGGTAAGCATGAGCGCCGCTGTGTCGCCGAAATCGCTGATCCACTGAACGGGTCCGGCGCCCTGGGGCAGATCGCTGATCTGGCTGAGTCTTTGCCCGATGTCGTTAAGCTCTTGCTTGGTGTTCGGGATTTCCTGGAGTTTGACGAAGACCACGGAGACGTTGTCTTCCGAAGTCGACGTGATGCGTTCCACCTTGGAGTTGCCGGCGATCGCCTGCTCGATCTTACGCGTGACAAGCTGCTCGACTTTTTCCGAGGGAATCCCGGGCCACGGGCAGATCGCGACCGCACTGCGCACCGGGATGTCGGGGTCTTTGCGTTTCGGCATGTTCAGGTAGCCGTATACGCCCCAGGCAAGAACTGCAACCAGGGCGACCCATGCGATCTGACGGTTGTTTACGAAGAAGCGCGCAGGATTCCAATGCTGGTTTTGATTGTCGGTTTTCACTTGAGCACCTCCACGCGCGCTCCGTCCTTCACGAGTGCTGCACCCGTTGTGATAACGGTGTCGCCTGCTGCAACGCCGCTCATAATTTGTATCTCGCTTCCTTCCATTTCACCCACTTCAACCGAGCGCAGCCGCGCGAGGTCGCCGCCGCCCGTGTGTTCGAGCAAGAACACTCCATATTTTCCGTCCGCCGATTGCACGATGGATGGAAGCGGAACCAGAAGCGAAGCCTCTTGTTTCCCGGTTTCTCCGCCGGCCATTTGCACGGAGCCGATCATGCCCACTTTGAGCAGGTGGTCGTGGTTTGGAATTGCGACTTCCACATCGAAGTTGCGCGTCTTTGGGTCCGCGGCAGACGAGATGCGGCTGATGCGGGCGTTGAAGGTGCGATTCGGAAACGCGTCGACCTCAACCGCCACGGGCTGACCAACTTTTACCGCTCGAATGGCAGTATCCGGCACGCCGATGATGATCTTCACCGTGTCGGTATTGGCAATGGCAAATGCCGGAAGTCCGGGAGCCGCAAACTGGCCGAGCTCTACGGATTTGCTGACGATATCACCCGAAAATGGGGCCACCAGACTGGTATCTCGGACGGCAATCTGCGCCTCACTCGTAACGGCATGAGCAGCCCGCACCTCGGCTTGCGTGGCATTATATTGAGCCTGTGCGGAATCGAAGTCAGGCTTGGTGATACTGGCATCGGCATAGAGCCGGGTTGCTCGCTCAAAGTCAAGCTTGGCCTTTAGCGCCGCTGCTTCCGCTGCCGCCGTCTCAGACGTAGCTTGTCGCACCTTGTCCTGATACTCAGCGGCACGAATCCGGACCAGGACTGCGCCGCGGCTCACGCGATCGCCGTCAGCAATGTCTCGATATCTACCATCGGCTCCCCGAAGCTGCATGAGCGAGATGACGTACCCCGGAATTCTGAAAGCCAGCTGCGCCTGCGAGTCCGGCGTCACCAGTGCGGAGAAGCGCGGGCCGGCAGTCTCAGAGCTCGAGCCAGCTTCGATCTGCTGCACCTGGACGCCTTGCGGAGGTTGTTCGATTGCCTTGCGCGATGCACAGCCGGTCATCAAGAATGCCGCGATTGCCGCTGTGAGTAGGACGGTGTTGTTTTTCATCTTTTTATTCCTCTCCCATAACCTAAGAAAGCCTGCGGCGGAACTCCAATATGATTGCGAGCACCACGATGAGTTGAACGGTTAACCTTCGCATTGATTACTCCTCTCCCATCGCCTTACGAAGGTCGGCGGCGGCACTCCAATAGGAGGACAGTGCCTGTTGATAGGAATTCTCTGCATCGGCGTTTTGAGCTTGCGCCTGCAGTAAGTCTTTGACGAGTGCAGCCTGCTCTCCATATTTATTGTTGGTTACGCGAAACCGCTCGGCAGCCGCTTGCTGGGCGATGCGAGCCGCTTGTAACGACAGTGTTGCTTCCCTTGTCTGGCGGTACTTGACGCCGACTTCCAGTTCAATCTGCGCCTCGGTCTCGCGCGTCCCATTGCGCGCCTGTTCCACCGTCTTGGTCTTTTCAGCGACCTGATTGTGGCGACGTCCCCAATCGAACGGCTCCCAACTCAGGTAAAAGCCGGCCACCGCAACGTTTGCCGGAAGAAAGTCCACGTTGTTGAGCCCCATATAGCGAACCGAGGCGCTCAGGTCAGGAAGGTATGCGGCTTTTGCGATGCGGCGGTCATAATCCGCCTGTTGCTCTTTCAACTTCGCTTGCCTGAACTCCGCCCGGCTTTCCAGGGCTTGCTTGCGCGCGCCATCCAGCGTCATGTCGCTTGCGGCAATCTCAGGCATCGCATCGACCCGAAAGGGCGTTGTCAGATCGCGGCCCAACAATTCGTTAAGGTGCTCCTGCTGAGTGCTCAGGCCATCCTCTGCCTGCGATAGCTGATATTTAGCTTTTGCCAGGCGCGCCTCGACCTCCAGTGCATCGGCGCGAAGCACTGTCTTCTCAGCCAGGTATCGCGCGGTGAGCCGCTGGGACTCCTCCAGGGTCTCAACCGCCTCGCGCGCCGCGTCCACGGTGGCCTGCGTTGCCACCAGGCTGTAGTACACATCGCGGACCTCGGCGCTGATTTTCTGGCGCTCGGCGCGGACATCTTCTTTGGCGATCTCGCGCCCAAGTTGCGTTGCGTGAATGGCGAGGCCAATCTTGTACTGTTGGATTATGGGCACGTCGAGGTTCCCCGTGACGAACGTTGTAAATCGCGCAGGATTGCGGATCACGCTCTCCGTACTGGGTATAGGACCCACACCCGGATACGTCCCGAAGGTGCCTGCCGGGAAGGTGAAGTCGAACGAATGCATCAGTTCGCCGCCGAGGACGGAAACATTGAATTGGGGCAGCCGCCTGCTGCGAATCGTTGCAACTTCGTAGTCCTGCTTTTGGGCTTCGAGCACCGAGTTCTTCACCAACCGGTTGTTAGTGAGTGCAAGCGCAACCGCATCGTCCAAGGTGAGCAATGGCGCTGGGGCGTCCGGTAGCGCCGTTGATGGCTGCTGCGCGATCAATGTGGCGGGCATTGTCATGGCAACCATGAACAACACGGGAAGGAGATGTTTGGCTCTCATAGGTGAAACCTCGACTGAATCTTGGGCCCCGAACGCTTGTGTGTAATGCATGTGGCGTTCCAAGTTTGATCTGGTGCCAAGTCGTTGAATCTGCGAGCACAGAGCCAAACATCAGAAAACTTTTTCTGCCCGTATGCGGGCAGATGCCCACACTTCCATGCCTCTGACAGCAGCGAGCCCCTCTGGCTCGCGGTGGATGCGAGGGGCTCGCGCGAAGAAAACTTTGAATGATTGTTAGTGGGGGCGAACGCCGAGCATGGTGAGTGCTCGTTGGATCTGGGAGATGGCGGCGCAGGCGCCATTGGCAGTCGAGGCTCGCGGCCGATCCCTTAGATAAATGCTGACGGTCACGAACGGCCGCCCGTCAGCGGGCGAGCAGACAATGCCAGGCTCCGTATAGATCCTGAATCCAATTTCTGTCCGCATTGCGGCGACCTGTTCTAGAACCGATTGCGCGATGATTGTCAGCTGCGCACGTAACCGCCGACAGTCAGGACAGGAGGGATCGAGGTGACTTAGGTCGAAGGTGTGCGATGCACTCAACTCCAGTTCCGTCACCGATTCATACGAAAATGCCCCATTCGGAATGGAGAGCTTGCGGACCTCCATGAATTTATCGCTCGACCCAATGCTTGCCTGCTGGTCAGAATACTTGGCTAATGAAGGTGTCATTTTCTCTCCTCGGCCGTCCCACGGGCGGCCTTGGTGGGTCACTCGGAAGGGCGAGCTTTGATCTCTCGCCTGCGCCGTCTGATCCGAGCGAGAGGGAGTTGAAGTCGTTCGCAGAGATACTTCGCATATACGTCCTCGGCAATGAACTCTCCGCGCCGATGCGCGAAGGCCGACAACAGTTCTTCGCCAGCGGAATCTACGAAGGTGACCTCCGTCAGATCCACAATGAGCGTCGTTTCGGGGTTGCAGCGCATCAACAGCGTCTGAATGTGCTCGACATACTCACCGGTAAGTCGGCCATACAGGCGCAACACCAGGGTTCCTGCCGCATCCTGCATCTCCACACGTAGCATTCATCACCTACCGGAATGAACAGTTTTCAAATTCGCCACGACGCATATCGTTGCCGGCTGCGTAGAAGTGCGGCGCAGGATCGACATTGTTTCGAGCGAGTAATCGAACCGTGCGCTGCAATCACAGCAGACCCGATAAGAGTGTCCGTCGATCGTGAACACGCGGCTCAGGTTGCTGTGATGGCAACCGAGGAGGAAATCGAGTGCTTTAGCCATGTACGACATAAACCCTCCAACTCGGGGGCGTTTTCAAACCCGCGCATCACACGGTGCAAGTGCCATGCCACAACTCATCGCAGGTAAGTCACTGAAAAACTTAAGACTTATTCAAGCGCAGTCGACAAAACTGCCCAAGGGTGGGCAATGTGCCGCGATAGCGGCAGCGGCGGACTCGAGCAAGTGCCCAAAGGCAGGAGGCGGCCCACTGGGCCGCCCGATTTGGTGGGCTTGAAGGAAGGAGCATTACGGGGACCTGAAGGTAGGCGAGTTACTGCGGAGCGATAAGTTCCTTGAAGAGCGCCAGCAAACCCGGTGTGTGCTTAACTTGGCCAAGTTGGCCTGCCGCGCCGCGTTGAGATGTTCCGCTCACGCTTTGCCAGCACAATTACGGCATCCCTTCGGTTGTTAATCCTTGGTTGGGTTTGGCGCGCAAGGACACAGCGAGCAAGTCGCATGCAAATCAGACCAATCCGCACCCTGAGACGGATTCGCCGCCATGGGGAATGGCGAGCCGGCTTCGGTATTCTTCGTCGAGTTCGGCGACGCCATCGCGGGCGGAAGAACGGCCGGCTGCGAGTCCGTATCCGGCCCAGGATTCGTCAGCGCAGGATTGGCAGCCTGCGGGAAAGGCAACGGCTGGTCTGACTGAGCTGCACCGAAGGCCGTAGCAAGCAATACCATGGCAATCACTCCAACGAAAGTCGAGCAGGCCTTATGGAAACCTTTATGAAATGACTTGTTCATCATCACGTCCTCCTTTGCGAGTCGCTGTACGCGCTCACACAAGGAAGAGAGGCAATTCGATAGCCGAACTGCGCGTCAGCGGTAATCCCTTGACGTGTGACGACCTTGATTGTCGTGATGAAGCTGCGCTGGGGGCGAATGCTGCCCACCGGCGGGTGGGTGACCAAATAGGGGCAGTCTCAGTGCATGTAATCGGCACGACCGATGTTCAGGCGGCGCATCTTGTTCTGCAGCGTCGTACGCTTGAGCCCCAATCGCTCGGCAGCTCCATTCTTGCCGGCGATTTTCCCAGATGCCGCCTTCAGAGCGTCAATGATGACCTGCCTTTCGGCTTCTTCAAATGTTGATGCTCCGGCAGGGCTGCCAGTCGGAGTCCGGCTTGACGACCTCCTGATCTCTGTACGCGGGACATGCAATTCGTCGCCTTGCGTGAGAATCACACAGCGCTCAATAAAGTTTTCCAGTTCGCGAACATTGCCGGGCCAGTCGGACTTCACCAGCAACTCCATCGACTGCCGCGGAATGGACTTGATGCGCTTCTGCATACGCCGCGAAAGGCGGCCAACGAAGTAGTGAATGAGAAGCGGAATGTCCTCGCGCCGTTCGCGAAGCGGAGGGATCTCAATCGGGAAGACATTCAGGCGGTAAAAGAGGTCTTCGCGAAACAGATTATTGTGGATCATCTCGGGCAAATCCCGATGCGTCGCGGCGATCAATCGGACATCGACGTGGATGGTCTTCGTGCTTCCCAGCCGTTCAAATTCCCGTTCCTGCAGCGCGCGCAGCAGCTTGGGCTGCAGTTCCATGCTGATGTCGCCGATCTCATCCAGAAAAAGGGTACCGCGGTCTGCCAGCTCGAAGCGGCCATTCCTCTGCATCAGCGCCCCGGTGAAGGCGCCCTTTTCATGGCCGAACAGTTCACTCTCCACCAGCCCGGAAGGAACTGCCGCGCAATTCAGCCGCACAAAGGTGCGGTCGCGGCGAGGACTGAGGTTGTGAATCGCCCGCGCGATCAGTTCCTTTCCGGTACCGGTCTCACCAAGCAGCAACACTGTGGAGCCAGTCGGCGCCACGATGGCAACTTGATCCAGCACCTTTCGCAGCGCCGCACTCTTGCCCACGATGTCCTCAAAGCTATATTCGGATCGAATCTCTGACTCGAGATACACACGCTGCTCTTCCAGTTGAGCGTTAGAGGCATCCAGCCGGCCATAGGCAAGAGCGTTATCAATCGCGAGGGAAACCTGCGTGGCAATTTGAGAAAACAGTTCGAGTTGCTGTTGGTCAAAAGCGTGGGGACTGCGGCTTCCCATGGTTACCACGCCCAAGGGACCCCGCGCGGTTACCAGTGGGGCGATCGCAACTGATTTTATCGATTCGGCTTTCAATTTTTCAGCAACAGGTGATGGCAGCTTCTCAATCTCGTCAACAGACAAGAGTTCAGCTTCGCGACGACGCAGTCTTTCACTATCCTCATCGGTAAGTTGCGTTGGTCCGACATCGTCCAGAAAGCCCTTCCCGCTTGGAAAATCCAGCAGTACACTTTGAAGCTGACCCGATTGCCGGTCGATCACCCAAACCCCGGTAAATTCATTGCCAAAATAGCCACGAATCAAACCCGACGCGAAGCGGAAAACCTCGCTGACATCCAATTGCGAGACGATTGCATTGTTGATTTCCAGTAGCAGTTTTAATCTGTCACGCTCCCTGGCGAGCTCGCGTTGGTAGCGCTCGGCACAGTCCGTCGCCAGTGCGCTTTCCAGTGCGACGGCAATATGGGTGGCGACGGAACTCATCAGCTCCAACTCTTCGGATGAAATTTGCCCGCTGTGCATCCTGCCAAACACTACAACGCCATATTGTTTGCGAAAGGTCGAAACCGGGAACAAGTAGCCGCTGCGTGTACCCATGCCGGATGCATACGGAGCAAACTGCGGGAACTTCAACATCTCCTGCGCCAAGTCCGACAGGTGGACAGGGCGCTGTTCGTCCAGCACTCTAGCAATCACGCCCGCACGCGCGACCTCGGTTCCTGGCGGAATCGGTGGCCCGTCAGGGGGCCGGTCAATTGCCACAAGCTGCAGTGTTTTGGCGTCGTCACTCAAGAGGCAAAGACCAGCACCGTGGAAGGCAGAGACGTGCGACAGAACATCTCGCAGGCTGTGGAGCAGCGCCTCTACGGTAGGCTGCTCGGCCGCAGCGCTGGAGACATCGAGCAATGCTCGATACCTGCTTGCAGTCGTAGCCTGCACTCTAGCACCTTCGTCTTCGTCCAGCATGCGCTTACAATACCACGAAGAATCGGAACTCTTCGAGGCAATCATAAGGCTCGGAGACTGGTCATTCAGCTCCGCAATCGAGGCCTTCCCCTACTACGGCAGCGTCCGCCACAGGGCAGCCCAGGGTTCGGCAATGCTTCGAAGATCGCTTCACAAAACTGGAGTGCCCGGCGAAATCGGAGGAGGAAAGCATGGGAGGCATGATTCCATTATCAGACGCATCCCGACAACCCAGGAGTTTCCCTGTCGTTACGATTGCGATCATCATCGTGAACGCGCTTATCTTCGTGTTGGAACTGATGGGTGGTGACACGTTTGTGACACGCTGGTCGGTGATCCCCGCCGATATTGTTGCAGGCCGGCACTGGATCACGATTGTGACGGCGCTGTTCATGCACGGCGGCTGGATGCACATTATCGGGAACATGGTGTACCTCTGGGCATTCAGCCCGGAAATCGAAGATGCGATGGGGCGGCCACGCTACCTGGCGTTTTATCTGCTCAGCGGTCTGGCGGCTTCGGCGGCGCAGATTGCAGCCATGCCCAGCTCCACCGTTCCCAATCTGGGAGCTAGCGGCGCCATTGCGGGTGTAATGGGCGCTTTCTTGATTACCTATCCTAGTGATCGGATACGCGCTCTCCTTCTGTTTGGCTGGTTCGCCCGCATTACTTTTATTCCCGCGGCGCTGTTGATCGGAGTCTGGTTCATTATTCAATTCTTCAGCCAGGTTGGCGCCATAGCAGATGTACAGGCGGGCGGAGTCGCTTATACAGCTCATGTTGGCGGTTTCGTTTTTGGGGTGATCACAGCACGAATCTTTGAGAGGTTCGGGCGCACCGGCGAATGGGGAGATTAGCCGTGCCGCCTGCCGCCGATGAAAACCATAGTTACTTACGCCGGGCTAACTCATCACTGGGGCAAAGCTTCGTGCAGGTCATCAACTACAGCGACATTGCGCGTAGGCTAGGATTGCAGCTCCACCGTCCCAGAGTAGAGTCCTCGAAAACTCCAAACACGATTGTTTCGGCAAGGAAGTTTGCCTAGCTCAAGTTGGAACAGAGGTCACACCCCGAGTTCGTAGTGCGAAGCCTGCCGATGCTGATACGTAATGAAAAGTCGGCTTGTGGCAAGGTTTTCGAGGCCGGACCGGCGCCGCTGAATGGACTGTCCCATCACCGCAGAAATGACAATGACCGTGTGTTTTGTCGAAGATACTCCGTAGGCTGCTTTCGCGCATTGCTCTCAGGTCTTCAATTAAGGTTAGGCCGCGGCCCTCTGTCTGACTTCATTCAGAATTGAAACCAACCTGTCTACCTGTGCGGAGCTGAAAAGTCCATCGACGCCCTTGCTGCTGTAGTCAACGAACGGCGATTCGTACAGCGCGCTGGCGTCCATCCAACCGCGCTGAGTCAGATGATCGATAATCAGATTGATGAAATCGATCTGGTTGGCGTCGAGAGCTTTGTCCTGTAGGAAGCTGCCAAAAGCCTGCTTCGCCGCATCGCGATCCAGCCCGACAAGCGAGCGCACGAACAGTCCCAGACCAGGGCTTTCCTTCTTCGCCAGCTCCAAATCCTCCGTAGTTCCGGCTCCGGCCTCCACCAGCATCGCCTCCAGCGTAGCCAGATCCGCCAACGTTAACGGTTCGTTCCTCCATGGGAACCTTGTCGAGCAAATCGACGACCGTCTGGAGCAGTGAAGCCTTGGGAATAGTGAAGCGCGCATCCTTCATGTGGTGCGCGTAGGTGGATTCGTCGCCGCCGAGCGTGCGCAGGAACGGAAAGACGTGATCGCTGACGACCTCGTACATCTCGCGGGCCTCGAAGTGCTTGAACTTCGACCAGCGCAGATTCTGGTAAGGCGTGCCCTTCCCATCCTTACCCTTGGGGAAGATGACGCGCTCGATGGGCTTGCCGGTGCCAGCTCCTGGATCTCATCCAGTCGCCGCATGAAGAGCAGATAGGTGATCTGCTCGATCACCTCCAGGGGATTGGAGATGCCGCCAGACCAGAACTGGTCCCAGATACGATCGATTTGATTGCGAACTTCGCCTGTAAGCATGGCCCTCTCTACGTTTGCCCGATCTCAACCGTAACCTAGCGCGCTGGCGGAAGGAGGCGAGAAAGAATGGGGGAAAGTCGAATCGTAGCAGCGATTTGGGCCAAAGGCTCCCTGCAAAGTTTGGTTCCTGCCAGGGGCTTCGGAAGGCCTGAGCGGTCCCTCGCGGCCTGAACTGATACGGTAAGATGTAGCGCTGGTATATCGAAGACGGCTGCGGGGGAACCGTGAGTACAAGTCTAGAACTATTCGTTCTCGCGATGGTGCGGCAAGGCCTTGCGACTCCTTATGAATTAAAGACCAAAGCCGGACTATCGCTGGGCAGTACTGTGCCGGTCTTGGCTCGGCTTGAGAAGGATGCCCTCGTAAAAGCATCGGAAAAAGGCGCTCGCCGAAGCCGAAAGTTCTCAATTACCGCCAAGGGCACCAAGGCGCTGACGCAAGGCTGGGCAGAGCAGATAGCAACGGAACACACAGACCTCGATTCGATCCTCCGCGTTGCTTGTCTCGCCTGGCTACATGGTGACACAAAGGCCTGCCAAGAATTCATGAAGCGTTCCGCCGGAGGCTTGCGCGGCTGGGCCGGGAGCCTCCACGCCGAAGCTGACCGGCTCGCTGCCAGGGTGGGAGAGAGTCCAGATGGCGATACATTCGTTTGGTTGCGGACACATTGCGAAGCGGCTCGCGCCGAGACGGATGCTGCGGCGCTTGTTGAATTGTCGGATCGAATTACCAAGAAGGTCGAAAAGAAGCGACGAACGCCTCCACCCCGAAGGAAGACCCGCTGACCAGCATTCCAAGGGTGCAGCGCCTAGCCCAAAAGGCTCAGCAAGCCCTTTGAGGTTCAGCCTGGAGCAGGGTTCCAGTGCGGCGCGGTCGATCAGTCTGGTGCATTTCCAAGGTGATTCGCTCATTCCGCGGCTTCTGCGTTGGCAACCGAATGATGATGGGATCAGTTGTCGTCGAACTCCTCCCACGGGTGGATGCTTCCGTCCATAACGATAGCTCCTGCATTAATGTCCCCAAGGAGAATGGCGAACCCCTCAAGAGTGCATTCTGGGTCGGGTACCAGTACGCCGTGCTCACCGGCGCCCGATTAGGGAATGCGATCCAGAATAAATCCAGGACGAAACGGGTGAAAGCTGCCGCCGAGCATTCGAGGCTCCAACGACATCTGGTCTTCGAATCTCGTACCTCCCTGTTGTTTCGGGGCGGGCCTTTTTATGTCTGGGAAGGCCCTAGATTTCCCATGCTAAGACAATTCGGGGGTAGCAGGCATATAGCAACGCATTCTGGCCACTTTGGCCACTCTGAGCAAGTTGTCTATTTGATTGATTTTATTATATTTAGTTGATTCTATTGAGTGCGCTCGGTAGTGCTGGCGGAGAGAGTTGGCTTCGAATCCATGGTACAGCTTTTGACCGTACCGGAAGTGAACCTATCAAGCACATAGCCCGTCCCAGCTGATCCCGGGCGAGCTTTATCTGATCTGGCCGACCTCATCGGACATCCGCCCTGAGTGAATCACATCATGTATAATCCAATTGCCGAGCGGGAGTAACTCAATGGTAGAGTGCGACCTTCCCAAGGTCGAAGTTGCGGGTTCGAGCCCCGTCTCCCGCTCCAGTTAAGCCTCCGAAGTTTCCGCCCGGTCACCCTCTGGTACGTTCAGGAGCAACGCCAGTGTCCCGCGATTCAGTTTAGGTCTAGCTTGGGATGCCTTGATGGCTTTCAGGTACTCGCGAGTCGTGTTGATATCCTTGTGGCCCATCCAGGTTGCAACCGTCTCGATATCAACGCCGTCCCGGAGCTGAATCGTCCCGAAAGAGTGCCTAAATCTGTGAAGTGTCCAATCCTCACAGCACGCTTCCGCCGCACATAGCTGGTCCCGCGAGTTCACGCAATCGCCACAGTTTAGTCCGGCTCTGAGTGCAATGTTCTTGCACGCTACCAGGAACTTGTCGTTCGGACTGCCCCCTGGGTGGAGCTTCGGTGACTTCGAGTGCGCTGGGGATGGGAAAATCAACTTGTGCGTCGCCGACTTTGATCGTTCCCTAAGCAGATCTAGAAGGCCGTCCGTCAGCGGAACGTCCCGAATCTCCTTACCCTTCGGCTTGAACCCCCATTCCTTCTTTTCCCGTACCCGTATGACCCCTTCTTCAAAGTCGATATCCTTATATTCAGCAACCCGTACCTCCTGATCCCTGAACCCAGTGCCGAGGAAGAATTGAAATAGCAGGAACTCGTCAGGCGTACAGGCGGCAAAGAACTTGCTGAGCTTCTCCACTTCATAAGGCCGTTTATCAGCATTGATGTACTCCGGCCAGTCCTGCTTAAGCAGAAGACCTGAGACTTTGAATGTCTTTAGGAAAGTCAGGACGATGATCGTCTTATTGTTCATGGTCCTGCCGCCGTCCCCAGCTTCATGCAACTCATCCATGAAGTCCATGACGTCCCGGCGATCGACCTGCTCGACGAACTCCTTCTTACAACTCTTTAGGAATGCCGAAACTATCCTGCAATACTTTCCATAGGTGGTCCCGGCCTTCCGAGCCCTGGCGTTCTTGAGGTATTGCTCTGCGGCATCAGCGAGGGTGGTTCCGGTGGGTCTCGCGGTATCCAGTTCATCGGAGGGCAGAACGGTTCCGGTAACGCTTCGGCATCGTCGCGGCAATTGTCTTTCGCCCGTCCAGCGGGCAGTACGGGCGACGGATCCGTTATGGCACGCAGGATGACATCGGCGCGGCGATGTGATCTGTCTCCTATCGGGCGCGGCAGCCTGTGGGGTAGAATCCTCCTGACCTGCAAGCAGGCAAGGAGGCATCATGTTTCCGATGTCCGGAATTGTTGTCATCATCTTCGCGTTCTACATCTTCAGCTCCATCAAGATTCTCAGCGAGTATGAACGCGGCGTCATCTTCCGGCTGGGCCGCCTGCTGCCCGAACCCAAGGGTCCCGGCATCATTCTGGTGTTTGCCCCGCTGGACCGCATGGTGCGGGTCGATCTGCGCCAGATCGCCTTCGACGTGCCTCCGCAGGATGTGATCACGCGCGACAACGTGACGCTGAAGGTGAACGCGGTGGTCTTTCTGCGCGTCATCGACCCGAGGCTGGCCGTGGTGGAGGTGACCAACTACCAGTACCAGACGCAGCAGTTTGCGCTGACCACGCTGCGCAGCGTGCTGGGCGAGGTCGAGTTGGACGAACTGCTCGCCCATCGCGACAAGATCAACCTGCGGCTGCAATCCATTTTGGACCAGCACACCGCGCCCTGGGGCGTGAAGGTGGCCAACGTGGAAGTGAAGCAGGTGGACCTGGCCGAAAGCATGATGCGCGCCATGGCCAAGCAGGCCGAGGCCGAGCGCGAGAAGCGCTCCAAGATCATTCACGCCGAGGGCGAGTTCTCCGCCGCGCAGCGGCTGGTGGATGCGGCGCATCTGCTGCAGACCGAGCCGGCTTCAATTCAGCTGCGCTACCTGCAGACGTTGACCGAGATTGGCGTGGAGAAAAACACCACCGTCATCTTCCCGGTCCCCATCGACCTGCTGGCGGGTATCCAGAAGATAACGGGGATGGCACCACAATCCCCTGCACCAACCAGCGACGCGGCGGCACCGCCCAAGGCATAATTAGCGGAGGCGGGGATGCGGGAGCGAGAGATGATGGAAGGCTATCAAAACACCAGGGCTACCGGCAGCCGGATGGACGACGCCGGGATGACGGACACCGAGATCACACTCGGGCTTGGCCAATTGCTGGGTCTGTTCTTCGGACTGGTGATTCTGTGCGGCCTCGCACTCGGCACCGGCTACTGGCTGGGACACAGCTCTGCCAAGCAGGCGCTGGCTGCCGCAAGTACGAGTCCGGCAAACCCGGCTCCCAACGCGGACGGCAAGCCGGGAGCCGCGCAACTGGCTCCGCAGGCAACTTCACAACTAGCTTCGGCAGCCCAACCCACGGCGGCCGATTGCGGCGGCGGGCAGAACTGCCAGCCGCAGGCGGCGCCCAATGCTCCCACGGCCACCCCGGCGGCGAATGCAGCGGCCCCGAACGCTACAAATCCCAGCGACCTGACCTTCTACCAGACCGTGCAGCAGAAAGACAATGCGCACCCAAAGCTGACGCCGCCGGAAGCCGCGGCCAGCCCAGCGCCTCCGGCCGCAGCCGACGCCCATGGCACGCTCGGTACCGGATACCTGGTGCAGATTGCGGCGGTTCGCAATCCGGATGACGCCAAGCTGCTGAGCGGCGCGCTGCAGAAACAGCAGTATCCGGTCATCGTCACCCAGCCGGGAGACAAGTTGTATCACGTGCAGGTGGGCCCCTACGCGGACATCAAAGAGGCCGACGCCATCCGCTCGCGGCTGATCGGCGCCGGCTACAACGCGTTTCTCAAACATTAGATCGACGGGTACCGATCTAATCCGGTTACAAACGTAACCCGCGGGCGCGCTTTGCCGCTTGCCCGCAGCTCCGAATCCCTTATGATGAATGCACCATCATGAAGGCCGCAACCGACAAGCTGAGCCTGGCGCTACGCGCCGTCGCCGATCCAAGCCGGCGCAAAATTCTCCGGCTGCTCCATCCCGCCGCGCTGCGCAAGAGCACGGCTTCGGACGGCTGGACCGCCTCCGACATTGAACAGCGGATCAAGCTGGCCCAACCGACGATCTCCCACCACATGAAGATTCTGAAGAACGCAGGACTGATCGAGACTCAGAAGCAAGGCACCTGGGTCCGCTACCGCCGCATTGAAAGCGCGCTGCGCGGCCTGCGCAAGGGCCTGCTGGACGAACTCTAACCCGCAAAATCTATACAATTTGAGACAGCAAAAGGCGGCCTTGCGGGGCCGCCTTTCGCTGCGAAGTTGCCGCAAATTTTCGTTAACGAGACACGGCCTGGAAGAGGTCGCTTTTGAGCAGCGCCTGGAACTGGCTGTCGTCGGCTTTGAACTTCACCACCAGGCGGCCGCTGTCGGAGTTGATCTCCATGTCGTCCATCGCGCTCTTTTCGGTGGGACTGCCGGCGGCCTTCTTGTAGAGCATGCCCGCATTCATCAGGGCCGACAGGGTGCCGGCCGTGAAGGAATCCGAGGTCTGCACATCCAAGGAGAAATCCACCCCATGCTGCATGTCCAGGCCGTAGCGCGAACTCAGCAGGCGCTTTTTGATGGTGTCATAGTCGGCCAGCGCGGAGGCTTCGCCCAGCACCGAGCGCAGCATGTTCTGCGTGCCCTCCTGGTCGAGCACACTCCAGACCGGCTCCGTCTCGGCGACGGCGATCATCTCCATCAGGTCCGGCATGGTGGCAACGCTCTGCTGCTGCCCGTCGCGCACGTCGAGACCATCCTTCACCGAGACGGACTCGCCGAACAACATCGTTTCATCGTTCAGGAAGGTCATGGTAAAGCCACTGCCGGTGGGCCACAGAGAGTTGTCGCGATACTTTTCGCTCTTGACCTTTTTGGTTTTGAGCCGGGTCATCAACTTCTTGAGTTCGAACTGGCCGCTGGCCACGCCGAAGCTGCGCACCGCTCCCTTCGGCTGGCGGTAGGAGACAAACGTAAGCTGCTCCACATCCGTATCCGGATTGATGCCCATGCCGCGCAGCGAACTCTCAAAGGTCTTGAGATTCTCGGGCAGCACGCGATTCTTCAGCGCCATGCCGCTGGGCGAGTTACGCAACGCGCGGTAATCGACCGAGATGACCTGCTGAATCTGCGCCGGAAGCACGGTGCGCGTGTCGGTTCCGAGCGGGGCTGCCAAGGCGGCGGTGCAGAACGCACCAGTCATCAGGAATGCAATCAGAAATCTCTTCATCCTAGGATTGTACCGCGCCTCCGGAATCCCGGCACTTAGTGAAAAGTCGTAGATTCCTACCGTTCTTCCCCGGCGCGGCCGCACTCAGGCCATGGACTGCAACTGCGTCCGGAGTGCGACGACCTCGCCGCGGGTCTGGGCGAGGAACCGAGCGTTGTCTTCCGCCGCCGGGTCTTCCGCCTCCAGAGGTTCCAGAACAAGGGATTCCAGATTGATCTCCACGTTAGCCAGCGCGCCCTCTACGGCCGCCCGGCTCAGCGCCATGGCCACCGTCAGGTCGCTGGCCATGCGAGGATTGGTTTTGCCGCGCAACGCCTGGATGAGCGCACCCACCTCGGCGGCACATTGGGCCACGCGCAGCGGCACCCCGGCGGCAGCGCGCAAGGCCAATACCACCGCCTCGCCCGCGGCCTTGGCCTGCGATGCGGAGTTCTGCGCCATCATGGCGTTTTTCCGCGCCTTGGAGGCCGCAACCACCTCCTGATAGCTTTCGGCGTCGGCGTCGATGGCGGCCGTCAACTCCTGGCGAAGCGCCGCCAGTTTGGCCAGCGCGCCGCCCAGCTCCCCATCAAACTCCGCATAGGCTTTTTTGCCGCGCGAGAGGCCGGCGACCATCTCCGCCAGGGAGGCGGCCATGGCTCCGGCAGCGGCGGCGGCGCTGCCGCCCCCGGGTACCGCCGCGGGAGCGGCAAGCCGCTCGAGGAACGGCTCCACGCCGCAGCGCAGTCCGCCCACCGCGGGCTGGCCCGCGGACGGCAGCGCAGCGGTCCCCATCCCGCCGCCCCTCACGGCTGCGAGTCGATTCTCCAGGATGAGCGAGGAGTCGAAGTTTTCCACCTGCAGATACCAGGCCGCCGCGTCTTCCATGGCGCGCCTGGGTACCAGGCCCACGATCTCGCTGGATTGCGCGAGCACCCCGTAGCGGGCGGCCTCGCGCTTGACGAACTCAAAGACCGTGGCAATCGGCGTGATCGCGGTGTCGGTCAGGTTCATGGAAACCTGCGCCTGTCCGCGGACCTCCAGCCCGATGGCCTTCACGGCGCGGAACCCGCCGCTGGAAAAGCGGACTGTCTTGGCAATTTTTTTGGCAATCCCCACGTCCGTGGTTTGCAGGTAAACGTTGTAAGCCACCAGAAAATTGCGCGCCCCGATGACCACTGCGCCCGCCGTGGGATGGCAGCGCGCGTCGCCCACGTCCGGGCGGCGCGACTCCAGGGCTTGAATCTCTTCGCGGATCACCTCGAACTGGCCGCGCCGGATGTTCTCCAGGTTCACGCGCTCGGGGCGGGTGGCGGCGGCTTCGTAGAAATACACCGGAATCCGGTAGCGCTGCCAAACCTGCTGCCCCAGCTCGCGCGCCATCTGCACGCAGTCTTCGAGCGTCGCAGACTCGATGGGGATAAACGGCACCACGTCGGTCGCGCCCAGCCGGGGATGCGCGCCACGCTGCAGGTTGAGGTCGATCAGTTCGGCGGCCTTACCGATGCCCGCCAGCACGGCCGCCAGCAGCGGCTCGCGCTCGCCCACCAGGGTCACCACCGAGCGGTTGTGATCGGCGTCCATCTCGCGATCGAGCAGATAGACGCCGTCGCGCTGCATGGCGCCAACAATGGCGTCAAGCCGCGCCCGGTCGCGTCCCTCGGAGAAATTCGGCACACACTCGATTAGCACCGCCATCGTGCAACTCTCCGCTCACCGCTTCCACCAGTTGTAGCCTATCGACACCTGCAGACTGGAATTGACCCCGGGGTTGTGATCGCCCAGCGACGCGTTGGACAGATGGGTGGCCCGAAGGTCCAAGTTGACCGAGCGGCCCGGTTTGAGAAAATAGTTGAAGCCCACCCCCGGCCCTGAGATGAAGTTAAATCGGGAAGTATCGCCCGGAGGGACATTGTGGGCCGACCACAGCGTGCCGCCCTGCGCCAGGAAATACGGAATCAGTTTTTTGCCGCGGGTAAAGTTCCACTTCATCACCACCGGGTTGATCCCTATGCCGTAAACATTGCGGTAGCCGTTCCACAGAACGTAATCCACCGGCATGATCTCGGCATCGAGCTCGAAGGTACCGCGCAGAAAGCCTTTGCCGAGCTCCCCGGTCATCACCCGGCCCACGCGCACGCCGGCGCGAACCATCTGCACGTTGTCGCGGTCGAACAGGCCGCTGCCGCCGCTGGCCAGCACGCCCACCACCCAGTGCTCGCCCCGGATGGCCGCGGCATCGTCGTCGCTGCTCTGCGCCACAGCCGATGCCGCAGCCAGAAGCAGCAGGGCGAGGATTGCCAAGCGACGTGGTTTGAGCGCGGCAAAAATCATTTCGATACGTTAACAGGCAAGCACTCAGGCGCGCAATTCTGCATCAACTCTCAGGCGCAAAAGCAAAGGCCGCCCGGCGTGGGCGGCCCTGCGGAAACAGCTGCGATCAGCCCGCGACTTCTTCCAAGTCCTTCTGGTCGATGTCGGCGTTGGAATAGACGTTCTGCACGTCGTCGTAATCCTCCATCGCCTCCATCAGGCGAACCATGGTGCGCGCCTGCTGGCCTTCCAGCTTGACGTAGTTGGCGGGAATCATGCCGAGTTCGCTGTGCTCCGGGGTAATGCCGGCGGCCTTGATCGCCTCCAGCACGGCCTCGTAGACGGAGGGATCGGTCAGAATCTCCCAGCTCTCGCCATCGTCCTGCAGATCGTCGGCGCCGTTCTCCAGCACGATGTTCATCAGGTCGTCTTCCTTGATCGCCGACTTGGCCACGAGGATGTCGCCCTTCTTGCTGAACAGGTGCGCCACCGAGCCCGCATTGCCCATGTTGCCGCCGTTTTTGCCGAAGATGTGGCGGATGTCGCTGACCGTGCGGTTGCGGTTGTCGGTCGAGGTCTCGACCAGAATCGCCGCGCCGCCAGGCCCGTAGCCCTCGAAGGTGATCTCTTCGTAGGTGACGCCGGGCAACTCGCCGGTGCCGCGCTGAATGGCGCGCTTGATGTTGTCCTGCGGCATGTTCTCGGCCTTGGCCGCGGCCACGGCCGTGCGCAATCGAGGATTCTTTTCCGCATCGCCGCTACTCTTGGCGGCCATCGTGATTTCCTTGATCAGGCGAGTGAAGATTTTGCCGCGCTTGGCGTCCAGCGCGCCTTTTTTATGCTTGATTGTTGCCCATTTTGAGTGGCCAGACATGCCAACCTCTTAGATTGTTTGATTTCTGGAAATCCGGCTTCCCGGTCGCCCATCCAGCCGGGCATTCCACTACCGCGAAACACCACGGAACGCCTGAGTATACCACGCCGGACGGAGGCGACTCGGCCGATTCCGGCTCGGATTGGGAGGTGGACCGACAGCCTCGCGTAGCTGCTCGCCTCCTAGAACACCCCATCCGATTCCGACACGGCCAGGTAGGTGAGCTTGCCTGCGGAGAAACGGGCTTCGATGTAGGAAGTCGCATCCGCCGTTTCAAAGTTCCGCTTGAATTCGTCTTCACTCATCCCGGGATTGCTGGCACGAAGAGCCTTCAGCGTCTCTACAGACGTCCGCTTCTTGAAGTGGAAGTAATAAACCATCCGGTACGGATTCGAAACGTTCGGCGACCCCAGGATCGAGCGAATCTGCTTGCGGCTCAGCCCCAGCTTGAGACCGCTGCCGGCCGAGAGGTCATGTAGAGCGAGTGGAGAAACGGTGCAATGCTTGCTTCCATTCCAATCCGGGCCCCCGTCAAAAAGGTAGGCCACCGCGTTAATTTCACCCCATTCAACAACGAAGTGAAATTTACCGTCCGGCGATTCATAACATACCTGCTCGCGGCCGGTAGCTTCGTCGCGACGTTCGACCGCAGTTGCTGGACCGAACCGATTGACGATGTCAGGCACGCAATGGGCAACGAGACAAGGTTCATCCCGCAGCCAACCTCCCTGGAAGCTGTAGTTAGAGCTGGATGGCCCTCTATTCTGCGGCTTCAAACCAGCCCCCATGGAGTCGTCCTTGAAGACGGACCACCAATCTGAATTGTCGTCGATGCGCTGCACCGGCTGCTCAGCTGACATCGAGGTTGCCAGGAAAAACACAACGATCGCATACCGCAGCACAACGAGAGGTTTCAGCATTTCTCGCTACCCCGTCCGTTCATCAGATTGGCACGCATTATCTCAGGCGGACTCCCAGGGCGCTAGTAGCACACCGATTTCGCCGCCTCACTCGACCGTAGACCTTTAGATCGTCGTCCCCGTGTGCTCGGTCGGCGCTTCCCGCAGGCGCGCTGCAGCCTCTTCCGGCATCACCGCCGAGCGGTAAGTCTCCTTGAAGGTGTAGGACTTCTGGCGCTGCTCCGGCAGGATGGGCAGGATCTCGATATGCCAGTGGTAATCCTCGTCGATGGTGCGCCAGTAATTCAACGCCTTGGACTGGTGCTGGGTGTTGGGCGCGGTGTGCAGCACCAGGTGGAAGCTGTCGGTAAACGAGCGGATGCGGTTCAGCATGCGGCGCAGCAGGGAGGCACACTCGCGCATCGCCCCCGCACGCGAGGACGCGGTGCGCTCAAAGTGCGCCTGGTGAATGGCGGGAATGATCCAGACCTCGAACGGCGCGCGCGAGGCAAACGGACAGCAGGCCACATAGTCGCCGCGGATCTCCACGATGCGGTCGCGCTGGTGCAACTCCTGGGTGAGGATGTCGCAGAAGACGCAGCGCTCCTTTTGCGCATAGTGTTCGCGCGCCGAACGCAGCTCATAGAGCACCCGGCGCGGCACGTAGGTGGTGGCCACCAGCTGGCTGGATGGGTGGTCGAACTCCTGTCCGCTGAGCGCGCCGAAATCCTTGAAGATGCTGACGTACTTGAAGCGCTGATCGTTCTTCAGGTCGTCCAGCCGGTGGGCGCAGAGCAAAAGGAACTGCTCGATCTCGGCGTCGCTGGCGGTCCACAGCTGGCGGTCGTGGCGCGGGTTTTCCACCAGCACCTCGTGCGCCCCCACCGAGCGCATCACGTCATAGAGTCCCACGCCGCGGCGTCCGGGGTCGCCCTCCACATGGTAGAGCGGCTGGGGATGCACCACGGCGCGTGACGACCACGGCCCAGAGCTCACCGAAGCCATCGAGGAGATGACCTGCGGCTGCTGCGCGGACTCCGGGCAGAACGGGCAACCCTGCTGCAAATTCCTGCCCTGCGACGGCTGTTCGCCGGTGACCACCCAGGAGCGCGTGATGGGATCTTTCCGAAGTTCCATGGCGATAGCAAACCACTATGGAGCGTTGGAGTCAAATGCAAGGTTTCAAAGTTTCAAGGTTTCAAGGTTAAGAGCAAACGCCGGGTGCCCCACCTTCGACGCGCCTCTTTTGCGCGGCTAAGGTGGGAAGGCAATACCCTGCATCCCTACGCCGCCATCGCCTTTGCCGTGCCTCGCTCGAATCGTCGAAGCTCTCCCCGCTCTGCTATACTCGCCCTTTTGAAGCCCGCAATAACTTCCCATGAGTGACGCCTCTACACCGCTGATGCGGCAGCACGCCGCGATCAAGAAGGAGCATCCCACCGCGCTGCTGTTCTTCCGCGTGGGCGACTTCTACGAGCTCTTCCTGGAAGACGCCGTCACCGCCGCGCGCGAGCTGCAGATCACGCTGACCTCGCGGCAGAAGGTGGATGGCATCCCGCTGCCCATGTGCGGAGTTCCCTACCACGCCGCCGAGGGCTACATCTCCAAGCTCATCCGCAAGGGCTACAAGGTCGCCATCTGCGACCAGGTAGAGGACCCCAAGCTCACCAAGAAACTGGTGCGCCGCGAGGTGACCCGCGTGGTCACGCCCGGCACCGCCGCCGACTCGCAGCTGGGCTCCGAGGAGAACAACTTTTTATGCGCGGTCGCCCGCCGAGCGCCGGCGGCCGGCAGCGCAGCGTTACCCGTCACCACCACCCTGGGATTTGCCGCGCTCGATCTTTCGACCGGAGAGTTCCGCGCCACCGAATTCAGCGGCCCGGACGCCGACCGCCGCGTGGCCGACGAGTTGCAAACCCTGCGTCCGCGCGAGCTGCTCTACGCCGCCTCGCTGCCGCTGTTTAGTACGCCCTCGCGGCAAGGCAGCTTTGACGCCACAGCTTCGGCAGCCGCGCCCGAGTCTAGCCCTGAGCAGTCTGCCATCCCACATTTGCCAACTGCAGGCAAATATGGGGCACCCTCGGGCAAAGATGGGCCTCCCAACGGTGCCACGCCTCGGATGGCCTCCACCGAGATGGCGCCCTATGCGCGCTGGAGCGAGACTCCGCTCGACGACTGGATCTTTGCCACCGACTACGCCATTCCGCTGGTGGAAAATCATTTTGGCGTGCTCTCGCTGGAGGGCTTTGGACTGGCGGGCCGCAACGCCGCCGCCTGCGCCGCGGGGGCCATCCTGCATTATGCGCGGCAGACACAGGTTTCCCAGACACGGGGCGGGTCGCTCGACCACGTGGACCGCATCAGTTATTACGAGCGCCAGAACTGCCTCATTCTCGACGCCGTCACCGTGCGCAATTTGGAACTGATCGAACCGCTCTTTGCCGGCTCCGGCGATGCGGTCACGCTCTTCCGCGCCCTCGACCACACGCTGACGCCGATGGGCAAGCGCCTGCTGCGCGCCTGGATGTTGCGCCCCGCAATCGACGCCGCCGAAATCAATCAGCGACTGGACGCGGTGTGGGCCGCGCTCAGCCGCCTGATGCAGCGCGAGGAGCTGCGCCGCTCGCTCGACGGCATCCTCGACATCGAGCGCCTGCTGAGCCGCATTGCCCTGGAGACGGCCAACCCACGAGACATCATCGCCCTCGGCGCTTCCCTTGCCCGGCTGCCCGCGGTGCGCGGCGCGCTGCAACAGCTGCCCGCCGCGCGTCTGGCCGCGCTGCATCAGCTGCTCGATGAGTGTGGCGACGTGCGCGAGCGCATCGAGCGCACCCTGGTCGCCGAGCCGCCCGTCACGCTCAACGACGGAGGCGTCATCCGCGGCGGATTCGATGCGGAACTCGACGAGTTGCGCGACATCAGCCGCAACGGCAAGGGCTACATTGCGCGCATCGAACAGCGCGAGCGCGAGCGCACCGGCATCAACTCGCTCAAGGTCAAGTTCAATAACGTCTTCGGCTTTTACATCGAGATCAGCAAGTCCAACCTGGATCGCGCCCCCGCCGACTACGAGCGCAAGCAGACGCTGGTGGGCGCCGAACGCTTCACTACGCCGGAGTTGAAAGAGTACGAAGCCAAGGTGCTGGACGCCGAGGAAAAGATCGTGGCCATCGAGCGCCGCCTCTTCGCCGAGCTGCGATTGAGTATCGCCGCCGAGTCGCGCCGCATCCGCCAGAGCGCGCTGGCGCTGGCGGAAATCGATCTGCTGCTGTCGTTCGCGCATCTGGCCGCGCTGCGCAACTATTGCCGTCCGGAGTTTGATGGCGATGCAGACGGTGCACAACAAATTGAAATCCTCGAAGGCCGCCATCCGGTAATTGAGCAGCCAGAGCTCACCGGCAGCAACGACCGCTTTGTCCCCAACGATCTGTATCTCGACAGCGCGAAGCAATCGATCCTGCTCATCACCGGCCCCAACATGGGAGGCAAATCAACCTATCTGCGGCAGACCGCGCTGATTGTGCTGATGGCGCAGATGGGATCGTTTGTGCCCGCCACGCGCGCGCGCCTCTCGATTGTGGACCGCATCTTCACCCGCATCGGAGCCTCGGACAATCTGGCGCGCGGCCGCTCTACCTTCATGGTGGAGATGACGGAGACCGCGGCGATCCTGAACACGGCCACGTCGCGCTCGCTCATCCTGCTCGACGAGATCGGACGCGGCACGGCAACCTACGACGGGCTGGCCATCGCCTGGGCGGTGGTCGAGTTCATCCACCAGCACTGCAAGGCCAAGACGCTGTTTGCGACCCACTATCACGAACTCACCGAGTTGGAAGAGCTGTTCGATTCGGTGAAGAACTACCACGTCAGCGTGAAGGAGACGGCTGGCAGCATCGTCTTTTTGCGCAAGGTTTCCTCTGGCGCGGCGGACAAGAGCTATGGCATCGAGGTGGCCAAGCTCGCGGGCCTTCCCGCCGAGGTCATCTCCCGCGCCCGCGAGGTGCTGCACCAGCATGAGAACGCCGAGCACACGGCCACCACGCAACTTGCCCCCAAGCCGGAAAAATCCGGGCCGGTGCAGTTGACGATTTTCACGCCGGTCTCCAACACGGTGCTCGACCGCCTGCGCGAAGCCGATCTCGACTCGCTCAGCCCGCGCGAGGCCATGAACCTGCTGTATGAGCTGAAGAAACAGGTGGATTGAGAGGCAAGGATTGAAGGTTAG
This sequence comes from uncultured Acidobacteriota bacterium, assembly GCA_963742165.1. GTDB lineage: Bacteria > Acidobacteriota > Terriglobia > Terriglobales > Acidobacteriaceae > TOLSYN. The sequence continues at coordinate 849,871 of CAVUKX010000009.1, forward strand.
ATCTTGCTCTTGGTGTTGTATTTATTTTTGGGTCATCCTGAGAGTCTGTGACTAAATCCGCCTCTCACAAACTCGAAATTGATGAATCTGCGACCGGGGCCGCGAAACGGTACAGCTCATCGTGTTTAGCAGGCGACCGCCGATTGTCTCCCGATGCCGCACCCTGCGCTCCGGATTGGTTTATCTCAGCAGCGCAGGGCCGAAGTGCAGGATGTTGTAGGCCAGCGCACACCACAGAGCCACGCATTTCATCTTTCCGATCCCACGCACCGTGATCTGGCCCAGTCCGCGATGACTTCTTAGATCGGCATTGACGGTTTCACTCGTCGCCGCTCGCTGCTTGTAGATTTCTTTTCCCGCTTCGCTGCTCATGCGCTGTTTCCACTTGAGCACCGCTTCGCTGTCCCCGCGCTTGGGCTCCAGTTCGCGGCCCCGGTTCTGCGGATTCTTCGCCGACTTGGGCGGCACGAACAACTCCACGCCCTCCTCGTGCGCTCGCTCGATGTCGCCGGTCCGCAGATAGCCTCCATCGATCAGGTGCTGCTCTACTTTGCCCCCGGTGCGTTGCTCGACTTGTTGGCGCATCGGTTCGCTCAACCCCACCGAGTCGGTTCCCTCGTTGGTCACCGCCACGCCCACAATCGCGCGGCTCGCGGTGTCGGTTGCCAACTGCACGTTCACCGCCGGGTTAAAGCCGCCGTTGGGCATCTTCATCCGCCGTGCCTCCGGATCGGTGGTACTGACCCGCGGCTGCCGCGCCCGCACCTTCTGCCCGGACTTGCCCTGGCCGGCCCGCTTCTCCGCTTCCGCCTGTCTCTGCTTCAGCTCCGGCAACTGCGCCATCGCCGCTTCCAACCGTTGCTGCTTCTCCATCGCCGCCCGCTGGCGCGCCGCTTTCTGTCGAGCCGTCAACCGGGCGTACTCGGGCGAGTCCACCTGGCGCCGCAGTTCCGTAACGTGCTGCCGGGCTTGTCCCAGCAAATCCTGCAGCCGCTCCTCCCGGCGAAAACTGCTCGCCCCCGCGCTCACCCGCACCCGAACCCCGTCCTGGCTCACCCGGCTCACCGACACCAGGTCCTGGTCCACCAGCGAGGCGATTACCTGCGTGAACAGTGCGTCCAGCGCCTCGCCATGATCGGTGCGGAAATCCGACAGCAAGCGGTGGTTCACCCCGACCCCGCCGCACAACCAGCGGAACGGCGCGCTTTCCTCACAGCGCCGTGCCAGCTCCCGCGCCGAGCCAATGCCACGAATCGACGCATACAGCCACAGCCCCACCAGCAGGCGCGGATCGGTCGCGTCGCGCCCAGCCAACCCTTCGCGAGCCTTGATCGGCTCGTAAAAGCGCGACAGGTCCAGGCTCTCCACCACAGCCATCACCATGCGCACCGTATGTGCCGCTCCCACCAAGTCATCCGGACACTGCACCACCATCGCCATCTGCCTGCGCTCTGGCGTCCGTAACCGCACCGACGGCTTGGCTTCCACATCGTGATCGTTCATGTGCTCACTTATAGCTCGCATCCCAGAGGAAAACACACAAAAAAGTCACAAGCTCTGAGCGCAGCGAAGGACCCCAGCACGGCTGAAGTTATCCAGTGCAGTGTCAAGATTTTCAACCAGCTTCCGATTTTTACTTTCATCCCTATCACTGCTACTACGAAGGCTCGCACTCGATGTCATATGTCATTGATTGATCGGCTGGGAGGACATATCTGTGCGCCCCAGTTCTGCGCAAGATCGTTCCAGTGAGGGTTCACGGATTCGATGAGGTCGATCTTCTTGGATCGAAGCCAGCCCTTGATCTGCTTCTCGCGAGCTATGGCATTGAGCGGGTCCGAGCACTCCTCGAAGTACACCAGACGTGTGCAGTTGTACCGCGCTGTGAAGCCGGGGATGAGGTGCTGCTTGTGCTCGTAGATGCGGCGATCAAGGCTGTTGGTCATGCCTGTATAGAGGGTGCCGCTCTTGCTCGACATGATGTAGACCCAGAAACCCTCTCGCATGGGCGGAATAAGAGCTCGCGACGAGAAGAACAGCACGGAGAAAGTTCGAGTGGAATATTTTTGTTTGAAAAGTTCGGGACAGTTTGAGGGCCTTGGGCAGCGCTGGGGTCCTTCGCTGCGCTCAGAGTTTGTGACTTTATTGATTTTGTGGCGTTTTTCGCAACGTAAGTATCTGTATTTGCAACACCGATTTTTTGAGAAATCGAAAAAGTCACAAACTCTCAGGATGACCCGACAACAAAAACAACCGCACAAGCAACCGCACGCTGGCACGCCTACTGCTTCACAAGCTTCATATACTCCGTTACGGTCACAAAACGGTAGCCCTTGGCCTTGAGCGCCGCGATCAGCTCAGGCAGTTGCGCGGTGGTGGTTGTCAGTTCGTGGAAGGCCAGAATATCCGTCGTAACGCCTTTTTTCTCGCGCTGCTCGATGGTGGTGAGCACCGACTGCGCCAGCGACGGTTTAGGGCAGCCCACGCCCTTGCCCGCGCAGAGGTAATCCTGGGAATTCACATCGCGCAGCGCCACCGGGTTTTCGCTGGAGATGGTCAGGATGCGGAAGCCGCGTTTTTCCAAGTCGCGGCGCGCGTCGTCGGTCAGCTCCCAGTCCGGCGGACGCAGGTAAAGCGGCTTCGATCCGGTGACCGCCTCGACCACTTCCGCACCGCGCTCCACGTCATTCAGCACCCAGGCTTCGCCTTTTTTGCGCTCGGCAATCCGCAGGTTGGCGTGACTATAGGTGTGGTTCTCGATCTCGTGTCCGCGCCGCAAAACCTCGTGCGCGGCGTCCAGGCAGGTGACGCCGATGTTGGTCTCGTGCGGCGTCTCGCCCCAGGTCTTCGGCGTCAGCCGCCAGCCCATGTAGAAGAACGTGGCCTTCACGCCGTTGCGGTCCAGCACATCGAGCAGTCCTGGGTTTGCGCTCAACGCCGCACCCGGCTGCTTCACTCCGTAGAGAACATACGGCCGCGGGCCGTCGTCGAAGGTGAGCGCGATCAGCTTCTCGGACGCAAAAGACGGCACGGCAAACGCCGCCAGCAGCATCATCAGCATTGTGACTCGCAAAAACCGCGGCACGGTCGCATTCGGCATGTTCGTCATCTCTGCCACCATCATAGGACGCATTTTCGCGCTCCGGCCTAAGCAATTCGCCGGAACTTTACCGAAATCTTTTACACTCGAACCATGGGCTCTCTGCTGGTGCAAGGCGTACTCTTCGATCTGGACGGCGTGCTGGTTGACAGCACCGCCGGAGTGACCCGCGTGTGGCGCGACTGGGGCCTCCGCCAGAGGCTCGGCCCCACGGAAACCGCCCATGCCGCGCACGGACGCCGCGCCATCGACACGGTCCGGCTGCTGGCGCCGCAGCTCGACGCCGAGGCGGAGCTGCGCGACCTGGAGCGCCGCGAGATCGCCGAATCGCATGACGTGACCGCCTTTCCGGGGGCCGCCCGCCTGCTGGAGTCTCTGCCGCCGCAGCGCTGGGCCATTGTCACCAGCGGAACCCGCGATCTGGCCACGCACCGCCTGCGCACCGCCGGACTGCCCGTTCCGCAGCGCATGATTACCGGCTCCGACATCGAAAACGGCAAGCCGCATCCGGAGCCGTTCCGGCGCGGCGCCGCTCTGCTGGGCCTGGAGCCCGCCGCATGTGTCGCGATAGAGGATGCGCCCAACGGAATCGTCTCGGCATTGGCGGCGGGAATGCCCGTCCTCGCCCTGCCAACCACCTATGCCATTACCGAACTCACCCAGGCCAGCGCACTGCTTCCTCGCCTTGCCGAATTGCTGGCCACCATCGAGGGCGAACTGATTCGTTTGCGCTGGTAATTGCGGAACTTATCTCCGCGGGCAGCCTCGGCGGGCTCCGTTGACAGGCGGCAAGTCAACGGGCACACTTAGCGCACCGGCCGGCGGCTCTGCGAAGGAATCAAGGGACGACGCGAAGGACGATCAGGAGGCTACCCAGTGACGATGAAAACCACGTCGCGACAGGTGGACGGCGTCACCGTCGTCGATCTGAGCGGCAGCATCACGCTTGACGAGGGCAGCGCGATGCTGCGCAAGACGGTGAAGGGACTGGCCCAACAGGGCAGCCGCAGGATCGTGCTCAACCTGAGCGGCGTTACCGCCATGGACAGCACCGGCATCGGCGAACTGATCTCTGCCTACACCAGCGTGCGCAACGCCGGCGGCGAACTCAAACTGCTCAACCTCACCCGCGAGGTGCACGAACTGCTGCGCATCACCAAGCTGAGCACCGTCTTTGACATCCAGGACGACGAGCCGTCGGCCGTCGCCGCCTTCCAGCCCTGACCGGGCAGCCTTGGCCGTCCCCGGTAACCTGGCGCGCACGCCGGTTCGTTCCCGCTAAAGGACTGACGGCAAATCGGCGTATCCGCTCCAGAGATTTTCCCGACGCAGTACTGGACACGCGCCCGGACGGGAGTCACAATAGCTTCCATGCCACGCATACGAACCATTACCTATGAACAGGCCGATCCTGCCGCGCGCGAGATCTTTGACCATTACAAGCAGGAGCGCGGGAATATCCCCAACATGTTTCGCACCGTCGCCTACCGGCCGGAGATCCTGCGCACCATGATCGCGCACTTCCGCGCCGTCATGGAGACCGGGACCCTGGGCATCAAGCTGAAGGAACTGGTTGCCATCCGTACCTCGCAGATCAACCATTGCGACTACTGCCTGGACTCCCACAACCGGCTCGGCCTCAAGTACGGTTGGACCGAGGAGCAGCTCGGCGACCTGGCCAACTTCCGCACCCGCAGCGATTTCAATCCGCGGGAAAAAGCCGCGCTGGAACTGGCCGAGCGCGAAACCATGGACTCCAACCGGGTCGATGACGAGTTCTGGGCCGGCCTGCGCCAGCACTTCGATGAGGGCGAGATTATTGAACTGGCCGCCGTCATCGGCGTCTTCAACTACTTCAACCGCTTCAACAACGCGCTGAAAATGGAACCCACCAAATGAAGCTGCGCGGCCTGCTCTGCTTCGCTCTGCTGCTCGCCATCCCCGCGATGGCGCAGCCGGATGCGGTCCAGGCCGCCAACGAGCCATCGGCGGACGTGCAGCCGGCGGCCAGTGAGAATCCGGCCCTGCCCGCGCTGCACGTGGATTGCACTCCCGCCTCGCAAGCCTCGGAGCTGACCGGCAAGCATGGATGCGTGGCCGGAAGGGTCTTCCGCATCACCACCACCAAGCACGGCGACACTCATCTGTCGCTGTGCCCCAGCCGCAACCACGGCGGGGCCAACTGCTCGTTTCACGTGATTGCCCGGGCGCGCGACAGCGTCGGCGATCTCGCCTACCTGCACGGCAAAATCGTCGCCGTGGTAGGCGATGTGACCGAATACCGCGGCCATCCCGCGATCATCGTGCGGGACAAAGATCAGCTGCAGGTGGCAGCCGAGGAAGCGCCGCCGGAATTTGACGCCGGACAGCGCAGGCCCGGCGGCCGAGGCATTCCCGGCGCCCGAGGCTTTCCGGTCGTGCGGAACATCCCCGGCGTGGGCGACGGCCGCGCCTGGTAGGCTGATTTTCATCCCTCGGTCCAATTTTTCAGAAGTTCTTCTTTAGCTCCGCCAGCGGATAAAACGTGCCTCGCCAGACCACTCCGCCGCGCCCTACGGTCAGCGCCGTGGAGCGCAGGATCGTGTACCCCATCAGCAGGCTGGCCACCGGATGCAGCAGCAGATAGCCGATGCTGATCCCGGTGCGTTTGCCTATCTCCACATAGACCGCGATGAGCGAGCCCAGCGCCACCGCATACCCGGCACGTGCCCAGCCGGTGGCCAGCGCGGTTCCCAGCCACGGGCCCAGATGCAGCCACAGCACGCCCAGCAGGGCCAGCAGGGCGAATCCGAGGTTGTAGCGCAGGTGGGCAAAGAAGTTTTTGGTCAGGTTGCGCACCACGCCGCCGGCTCCCACCGCCCAGCGCACGGTCACCATGTTTTCGCCCAAGGCAACACGCGACGGCAGCCCCGCCTGCTTTACCTTTTCGGCCAGGCGCATGTCGTCCACCACGCTCAGCCGCATGGATTGATAGGTGCCGATCTCCTGATATGCTTCGCGCCGGATCAAGTTGAACGCGCCCACCCCCACCGCATCCCGGGCCTTCGGGTCGCGCACCTTCCAGGGACGGTGGGCAAACAGGACCATCGTCTGGAAGAGCGGAATCATCATCCGCTCGCCCGCGCTCCGCATCTGGACGGTGGGCAGCAGAACCATGTGCGCGGCCTGCTCCTGCTCGGCATACTGCACGGCGCGGCGCAGCGCATCGGGCGAGTGCACCACGTCGGCGTCGCTGAACAGGAACCACTCGCCGGTGGCCGCCTCGGCGGCCTTCCACATGGCGTGCGTCTTGCCCAGCCAGCCCGGGGGCAGCTCGCGCACATGCACCACGGCCAGGCGCTCGCCGAATTCGATCTTCAGGCGGTCCAGAATCGCGCCCGTCGCATCTTCGGAGCGGTCATCGACCACCAGCAGTTCGTAGTCCGGGTAGTCGATGGCGAGCAGCGAACGCACCGCGGCTTCGATCATCTCCTGCTCATTGCGCGCCGGAACGATGATGCTGACGCGAGGCAGCCGGGTTCCGGGCGGCACCGCATACTGGGGCAGGCGGAGGTCGGCTATTTGGCTCATACCCCGGCGAGCCGCCAGGGTATGGTAGAGCCAGGTCGCGCCCAGTGCGGTGCCCGAGAGCAGATTCAGCGCGTGCCAAAGGCTCACGCTTGGTCTCCCTGCGCCGGCTCTTCCTGAGGAAGTTGCGGCGCATAGCGCACTCCCAGGAAGAGCACCGCCGCTGAGATCGCAATCGCCGCAGAAGCCGCCAGAAATGCCATCTGCATGTTGCTGCGGTCGGAGATGTAGCCCATCAGACTCGGCGAAAAGGCGTCGCCCAGCAGGTGGATGGTGAAGATGTTCACCGCAAAAGCCGTGGAGCGGATGGGCGCGGAAACCGAATTCAGGATCGCAGCGTTCAGCGGAGCGGTGTTCAGAAGCAGGAAAAACTCGCCCAGAAAAATTGCCGGGTACATGCCCGCGCCCGTGTGGAAGACCGCCAGCAGCACCGTGGGCAGCGCCAGACTCATGCCGATGGCGGAGAGCAGGCAGTGGCCGCCGCGATGGCGGGCCTCCATGCGGTCGCCCAGCCAGCCGCCCAGCAGGGTCGCCAGAATGCCGGCGGCCAGGGTCATCAATCCAAAGCGTAAGTTGGCCGTGGCCAGCGGCACGCCCCGGATGCGCGACAGAAAGGTCGGCATCCAGACCTGCATCCCGCCCACCGCAAAGGTCATCATGGCCATGCCGAGCGATGCGGTCCAGAAGGCCGCATTGCGCCACAGTCCCAGAAAAGTCCCTCGCTCCCGCGTGATCTCCAACTGGTCCTGGGCTCCGCGCTCGGGCTCGGGCAGCAGAGGCAGCAGCAGGCCCAGCAGCGCTCCTGGCGCGGCACCCACCAGGAACGGCGCTCGCCATCCCCAGCGTGCCCCCAGCGCGCCACCCAGCAGGTAGCCAAGCGCCGTGCCCACCGGGATGGCGAGGTAGAAGACCGCCAGCACCCGTCCGCGCCGGTACTCGGGGTGCAGGTCGGCGAGAAACGAGGGCGCGATGGCCACAAACGTCGCCTCGCCCACGCCCACCAGCGTATGCCGCAGCATGAGTTGCGCAAAGGTGTGCGTCACCGCCGTCAGCAGGGTCGCCGCCGACCACAGCAGCGCCCCGGCGCACATGATCCAGCGGCGGGAGTAGCGGTCGGCCAGCCAGCCAGTGAACGGTGCGGTGGCCATGTAGCAGAAGAAAAACGCCGTAGTCAGCAGCCCGAACTTGGCGTCCGAGCCGGGAAACTCACGCTGGACAAGAGGCTGCACGGCAAACAGCACCGAGCGGTCGATGTAGTTCATGAAGTTCAGCGCGGTCAGCATCACCAGAGCCGCCGTCGCCCAACCCTTCATCCCTCGCTGCGTATCGGCCAAGCGGTGTGCCCCGTTGTTGAGCTCTGGTTATGGAATTGGAATGTCTGAACTCTGGTGATCCTATTTTTTGCGCGGCCAGCGAGCCACCACCAGCGTCCCCAGACCGCCGCGCGGACGGAACTGCCCGCGCACCTCGCACCACACCGGACGGGAGGCCCTCACCACGTCCTCAAGAATCTGGTTCACGATGTTTTCCTGGAAGATTCCCAGGTTGCGGTATTCGGTAATGTATTCCTTCAGCGATTTCAGCTCCAGGCAGAGCTGGTTGGGCACGTAGCGAATCCAGACGGCGCCGAAGTCCGGCAGCCCGGTCTTGGGACACACCGAGGTAAATTCAGGAATATCGATCTCGATTTCGTAGCTGGGAAACTGATTGGGCCAGCACTCGATCAGCGGAAACTTGTGTTCCAGTCCGCTGGCCGCGTGATCCGGCGTATAGCCGAGGCTGGTCGCGCTGAAAGTGGTGGCGCCGGACTTGATTGCCCCGGACTTGGCTGCGCCGGGAGCGGCGTCTTTTTTCCTGGTAGTTTTCTTCATAACCATGCGGCTATTCTAGCCGACCCGCCGCCTACGCCGCGATGTTGCTCTCCCTCGCCGCTTCCCGCTTGGCATTTTCCGGCGGAGCCTGCTTCAGGGCCAGCGTCCCATTTCCGCGCGCCTGCAACATCTGGCCGTTGATCTCGGCGCCCAGCAGGATCACGAAGAAACTCCAGAAGAGCCAGGTCATCAGGGCAATCGCCCCACCCAACGCGCCGTAGGTGCGGTTGAGGTTGGCAAATCTCTGGAAGTAGATTCCCAGCGCGGAAGAGAGCGCGAGCCACGCCGCCACGGCGAAAACCGCGCCGCCCAGCGTATCGCCCATGCGCTGCTTCACATTCGGCCCCAGGAAATAGAGGCTCTCCACCGCCGCCACGATGAACGCCCCCGAAACCGCCCAGCGCACCAGCGGCCAGATCCGCACCCAAAGGAAGCTCAGGTGCAGCACTCCGGAAAGCCACACGCCGAATTCCGGGCCCACCAGCACCACGGCCGATGCCACGAGCACCAATCCTCCAACCCATAACGTCATCAGCAGGGCCAACCCGCGCGTCTTCCAGAAAGGACGCGCCTCGGGCACGTTGTAGGCCACATTGAGCGCCTCGATCATCCCGGCGAAGCCGCTGGAGGCCGTCCACAACGCACCGATCAGTCCGAATGACAGCAGCGCCCCGCGATGCGGCGTGATCACGTCACGCAAGATCTGGCGCACCACTCCCATGCTGTCGGCCGGCACATGTTGCCCCATCAGCGCCACGATCTGATTGAACAGGTCGGGCACCGGGAGAAAACCCACCACGGCCGATAATGCGATCAGCGCCGGAAAAAAGCTCAGTACAAAGTAGTAGGAGAGTCCCGCCGCAAAGGCCATGGTGTGATTGCGCCCCACGTCCGCACACGCATTCTTCAAGACGCCCGCCCAGGTTCCCACGCCCATCGGCATGCCCCTTTCGCCGCCGCTCCCGCGTACACTTCTGGTTTTTGGATGATGTTTCCGGCCTGCGCGCCGCCTCGCCGCGCATCTTTCCCGCCTCTCCGGCACATGGCCGTGGCGTGCCGGCCTTGCCGAAAACAGCCGGAGAGCTTGCCAAACCAGCAACCAAACTCCTAGTCTGGATTCCTTGTGAGCGCTTGGCTCGGATATACTGGAAAGACTGACTCATGGCCAACGGAACGGTAAATAACACGCCCGGCGGAGCCCGCCGCAGCTGGATCGCGATCGTCCTCGTCGTACTGCTTCTCATGGTCGCCGTGGGAGCCTACGTGGAGCTCCGGCCCCATCGCATCCGCGTCTCGGTGGTCTCGCCGGTACGCCAGACCATCTCCAGCGACATCACCACCAACGGAAAAGTCGAGCCGATCCATGGCTTTGAGGCCCACGCCCCGCTGGCCGGCACAATTCAAAAGGTGCTGGTGAAGGAAGGGGCCGCGGTGAAGGCCGGTCAACTGCTGCTGGTGCTGGACGACTCACGCTCCCGCGCCGACCTTGCCACCGCGCAGACCCGGCTGAAGGCGGCGCAGGCACTCCATGCCAACCTGCTCGCCGGAGGCACGGAGCAGGAACTGCTCTCCCGCCGCAGCGAATTGCAAAAGGCCACCACGGAGCGCGATGCCGCCGAGCGCCAACTGGCCGCCCTGCAACGCCTTCTGCAGAACGGAGCCGCCACCGCCGCCGAGGTTTCCGCCGCCAGCGACCGGCTGGCCCGCGCCAAGGCCGATCTCGCCCAGTTCCAGTCGCAGATCCGCTACTCCCCCCTGGATTTGCAGCACGCCCAGGATGAGATCAACGACGCCAAGGCCAGCATTCAGTTTGCCGAGGGGGTGCTGCGCAGCTGCAACGTCACCGCACCCTTTGACGGCACGGTGTATTTCATCCCGGTGCGCGCCGGCGCCTTTGCCAACGTGGGCGACCTGCTTCTGCAGGAAGCCAATCTCAGCCAGCTTCAGGTCCGCGCCTTCGTCGATGAGCCTGAAATCGGACATCTGGCCCTGGGCGAAATCGTCCGCATCACCTGGGACGCGCTGCCCGGACAGTCCTGGCAGGGCGCGGTTACATCCCTTCCCTCCACCGTCGTCGCCCGCGGCTCGCGCGTGGTCGGCGAGGTGCTCTGCAAGCTGGACAACTCCAACCGCCTGCTGCTGCCCAACGTGGACGTGAACACTACCATCATCGTCGGCAGCACACAGGACGCCATTACCGTGCCTCGCGAGGCGGTGCGGGAAGACAGCGGCCACAATTATGTCTTTCTCCTCAAGGACGGGCACCTGCACCGGCAGGACGTAAAGCTGGGCATCTCCAACCTCACCCGGGTCGAGGTCCTCAGCGGCGTCTCCCAAGGCGACGTGATTGCCGTCCAGTCGTTCAGCCCCTCGCCCATGGCGGAGGGTGTCGAAGTCAGAGTCGTAGAGAATCCTGTGTAATGACGATCCCGGCCCGCTCACCTGATTCTGCGTCTCGCAGCCGCCTGCCGCTACGGCGGCTGCTCTGCTGGCTGCTGCTTTGCGGACTGCTGCTGCCCGCTGCGGCCTGGGCGGACGCGGGGATGGCCGGCAACCCCGCCGAACTGCTGGCTGCGGGCAGCGCCGATGAAGCGCTGCGTGTGCTTGCCCCGCAGGCTACCGGCAAAAACGCCGCGGCATTTAACTTGCTGGGTCGCGTCTACTTTGCCCTGGGAGACTGGGACAACGCGGTGCGCAACTGCGAGCGCGCCGTCCAGCTGGAACCGCGGAACGCCATCTACCAGCTCTGGCTGGGGCGCAGCTACGGTGAAAAAGCCCGCGTGGCCACTGCGATCCTGGCCTTCCCGCTGGCCCGCAGAACTGTAGCGGCCTTTACCGACGCGCGCGCGCTGGACCGCCAGAACATGGCCATCGCCCACGACCTTGCCGAGTACTATTCCAACGCGCCGGTGATCGTGGGCGGAGGCTTCAGCAAGGCGCTCGCCCTGGCCGCCGAACTGGCCCCCGAGCATCCCTCCGACGCCGCCTGGGTGCGGGCGATGGTGAACTCCAACGCAGGCCACTTTGAGGAAGCCGAGCACGAGTACAACGAGGAAATCCGCCTGGCTCACGGCTCCGCTCTCAGCTATCTTGACCTCGCCCATTTCCTGAAGGGACGCAAGAGCTGGGACCGCGTGCAGCAGACCGTCGATCGCGCCATGCATTCCACGCAGATTCAGCCCGTGGACCGCTACAACGCCGCCGAACTGCTGCTGAAGAGCCATCGCAATCTGGACGAGGCGGCGCGCCTGCTGCGCACCTATATGCAAGACGGCCACACCCAGGAGGAGGCGCCGTTGTTTCACGCCCACTATTTGCTTGGCGAAATTCTGCTGAACACCGGAGACCCCAGCCAGGCTGCCGCCGAATACCAGGCCGCTCTTGGCCTGGCCAGCTCCTATCGCCCGGCTGCAGAGGCTCTGCGGCGGCTGGAAAAACATTGATGCCGGGGCGCGCCGCTGCCAACGGAGGACTACGACCGAAAATGAGAATGAACGGCTCCGTGAAATTCCGCGCTCTCGCTGCCACCCTGCTCATGGCAACGTCGCTGGCTTCGATGCCGCTGGCGGCCGAGCCCATCGACTTCCACCAGACCATCGAACTGGCGCTCAAGCACAGCGGCGTCATGCTGGCGGCCTCGGCCGACCGCGAGCGCACGGCCCAGCACTACAAGGCGGAGCGTTACGCCTACGTTCCCACGGTGATCTTTGGATCGAACCTCGGCTATACCATTGGCCCGCCCGTTGCCATAGCTGGATCCGCTCCATCGCTGTTCAGCGTCACCCATCAGCAGACCCTGCTCAACTTTGCCTTGCGCGACACCCTGAAGGCCGACCGCAGCGACATGATCGCCGCCGGCATTGACTACGAGGACCACACCGATCAGGTCATCCTCGACACATCCCTGATCTACATCGAGCTCGATAACACCCAGCAGCGACTGACGGCGGCACAGCAGCAGAAGCAGGCCGCGGACCATGCGCTCTTCATCGCGCAGCAGCGCCAGCAGGAGGGCGTAGCCAGCGTGATCGACAGCAAGCGGGCCGAACTCGATGCCGCCCGCGTCGATCTCCGCATCACCGAGCTGGAAACCAGCCTCGACGTGCTGCGCGAGCGCCTGGCACGCGCCATCGGTGAATCCGCGGCCACGCTGGAGACGGTAAGCGATTCCATCCCCGCCGCGCCGCCGCTGCCTTCCTCCGACGACGTCACCTCGGTCGCCCTGGCCAGCTCGCTCACCGTCCGTGTCGCCGATGAGCACGTCCGCGCCGCCCACGACCGCGCCCGCGCCGAGCACCGGAAGAAATACCCGTCCATCGACGTGGCCGGACAGTACGTGCAGTACGCCAGCTTCAATAATTATTCGACGTACTATCTGCACTTTCCGTCCTACAGCTACAGCTTCGGCATGAACTTCCGCGTCCCCATCCTCGACTTTGCGCAGAACGCCGCAGCCGCCGCTGCCGACGCCGAGGCCCTGCACGCCGAAGCCGAAGCCCAGACCGCGCGCGATCAGGTGGCGACCGATGCCGTCCGCGCCCAGCACACGCTCCACCAGCTGGAGGCCACGGCTCGCGTCTCGCGCCTTGAACTCGAAGTCGCCCAGGCCAATATCGACGACGTGAAGCTGCAGGTGGAGGAGGGCCACGCCAGTGCCCGCGATCAGGAGCTGGCCCGCGCCGATGTCGCCAACCGGCAGGTGCTGCTGCTGCAGAGCCAGTTTGAATTCATGCGCTCCCAGCTTCAGCTTCTGCGCCAGACCGGCGAGCTGCACGGGTGGGCCCTGGGTCAACCAGCCATGGGTCAACCCTCGGGCCAAGCGCCTTCGGGTCAAGGGAGCCCGAAGTGACGTTTCGTAAATACCTGGTTCTGCTCGCGGTCATCATCTTCGGCTCCACGGGAGATTCGTTTTTGGCACGGGGCATGAAGCAGGTGGGCGCCATCGACATCCATCATTTTTCGAGCATCTTTACCGCGCTCGGCAATCCCTGGGTGATCGTAGGAATCTTCTTTCTGCTGGGCTTCATGTCCAGCTACATGACCGCGCTCTCCTTTGCCGACCTCACCTTCGTGCTTCCCGCCACCGCGATCAGCTACATCAACATGACGCTGATCTCCATCTTCTGGCTGCATGAGCACGTGAGCCTGCAGCGCTGGGCCGGAGTCGTGTTCATCGTCGCCGGGGTCGGCCTGGTTGCCGGAGGCCCGTCGCGCACCGAGCATCCACCCAAAGCCGTCCCCGAACCCAGCGCCTTCCAGGAGCAGCCGTGAGGACGCTCTATACCTGGACCTGCATTGCCTGCACGGTCTGCTTCGCGGCCTCCGGAGACGTGCTCATCGCGCTGGCCATGCGCCGCGTCGGCGACCTCGGAATCCTGCGCCGTCAGCACGGCTTCCTGTCGGTGATCCGGCGCGTGCTCTCCAGCGGAGCGCTCTTCGGCGGAATCTTCTTCATGGGCATGGCGTTCTTCAGCAACCTCGTCGGCCTTTCCTGGGCCGACCTCAGCCTGTTGGGTCCGGCCTCGGCCGCGCTCACCTTCGTCACCAACGCGGCCTGCGCCAAATTTTTTCTGCATGAAAATGTCGACCGCCGCCGCTGGTTCGCCACCCTCTTCGTCGGCTGCGGAGTGGTTCTGCTCACACGCTCGTAGTCGCGCTTCTGTGTAGCCAGCATGTATCCCGACGGGCGGCCCATATTTGCCCCCTGTTGGCAAATGTGGGGATGCAGGCCGCCTACTGACGCCCAACCAAGGCAATCATTGGTTGGAGTTGGTTTCGTGATCTGGATAAAAGTACTTGATTCTGAATCGTTCCCATCTGGGCAGGTCGTCAAAATCTTTCACGGCTTTACACTTGTCCAAATATGCGACGCTCTTAAAGTCGCCGCGAGCTTGCAAATAGCTGATAGTTTCATCTACACCCGCGCCAACTAGGAACTGAACATCAAAACCGCAGCCCGTGTCCATGTCGATGTTTTTGGCTTTCCACATCAGCGGTACATCGGCCAAGTCGCCCACTAGATACAGCAGCAATCCGCACAAATAGATGGACTCAAAGTAGTCCGCATCATCTCCCGGACAACCAGCCTTTCTGAAATCCATTTCTCGCTCGAAGATTTTGAGCAATTCTGCATGAAGTTCCCTGGCCCTAGCCCTATTGGGCCCAATGTTCGAGAGAAAGGTACGCCGGTCCTTTGGGCTATCGAGGTCATATGATCCAAAGTCGAATTCGGTCATTTCAAGACGCTCCGCGCAACTCAGAATTTGCAATTAGCAGCGCCGATACGATTGCCACGACAGTATAGCTAAACAGCCAGGCTGCAACGCGATCAGCAGTAAATCAACCCTTCCCACCGCCCGCTGCTGGTAAAATAGCTGTATAGATGTCCATTGACCGCAGTACCGCGCCCCTGGCCAGCAGCTCTCCTTCCGATTCGCTCGCGACTCGTCTCCGCATCGGATTCGTCAGCCTCGGCTGTCCCAAAAATCTTGTGGATTCCGAAGTGATGATGGGCATGCTCTCCACCAACGGCGCCGAGATCACCTCGCACGCCGAAGACGCCGACATCATCGTGGTCAACACCTGCTCGTTTATCGACACCGCCAAGCAGGAGTCGGTCGATACCATCCTCGAAATGGTCGCAGCACAAGACCCACGGCCGCGCCCGCAAGCTCATCGTCACCGGCTGCCTGGTGGAGCGCTACCGCGACGAGATTCAGAAGAACATCCCGGAGATAGACGCCGTGCTCGGCACCGGCGAGCTGGCCGGCATCCTGGCCGCCGCAGGAATCGCCCCCATCGAGCCGGAAGTCACGCCATTCACGATACTCAACGCCGCTACGAACACCCCACATTTGCCAGAAGCAGGCAAATATGGGCCACCCTCCGCCCACCCCAGCGCCTCGCAACAACTCAAAGGCGGACAGCACGAGCCCGCCCATTCGCGGCCTGAGGGCGATGCCCGCGAAAAGGCGGGACGCTTTGCCCGCGACGGCTGGGACGGCGCGCGCGCCGAGCTGCCCAGCTATCTCTACGACGAGAACACGCCGCGCCTGCTGGCCACGCCGCGCCACTCAGCCTACATCAAGATTGCCGAAGGCTGCGACCATCCCTGCGCCTTCTGCATCATTCCGCAGCTGCGCGGCAAGTTCCGCTCCCGCACCATCAGCTTCGGTGGTCACCGAGGCCGAGCGCCTGGCCGCCCAGGGCGTCCGCGAAATCAATCTCATCGGGCAGGACACCACCTGCTTCGGCGAAGACCTCGGCATCCAGGACGGCCTCGCCACTCTGCTCGAACAGCTCGCCCAGGTCGAGCCGCTGCGCTGGGTCCGCTTCCTCTACGCCTATCCCAACAAAATCACGCCGCGCCTGATGGAAGTCCTCGCCCGTCACCCGCGCCTGTGCCGCTACATCGACGTTCCCTTGCAGCACGCCTCCACCGAAGTGCTCAAGCGAATGAAGCGTGGCGGCTCGGCGGAGATTTTCCTCAAGCTCATCGCCAAGCTCCGGCAGGAGATTCCCGACCTCACCCTGCGCACCTCGTTCATCGTCGGCTTCCCCGGCGAAACCGAAGACGACTTTCAGCAGCTCTGCGACTTCGTCTCCGCCGCGCAATTCGACTGGCTCGGCGTCTTCGCCTACTCCGACGAGGAGGGCTCGCCCGCGTTCCTGCTCGACGGCAAAGTGCATCCCAAGGAGATCGAGCGCCGCCGCCGCCGGCTCATGCAGCTGCAGAAGCGCATCAGCCGCCAGCGCCGCAAGCTGTGGATCGGGCGCGAGATCGAAGTCATGCTCGAAGGCCCCAGCGAAGAGACCGACCTGCTATGGGAAGCGCGCACCCCGGCCCACGCCCCGGAGATCGACGGCAAGGTGTTCATCAACGATTTCGGCGAGCACACCTCTCCCCAGTCCGGCAGCTTTTATCGCGCTATCGTAGAAGAGGCCCACGACTACGACCTGGTCGCGCGATTGTTGTAGATTTGATCTACGCAAATGACGGGTGCCCCACCTTCCGACGCGCGGTCTTTGCGCGTCTAAGGTGGGAGAGCAAACTGTTTTCCGCTACCCTGAACTTTGAACTTTTCCCATGGCAAAGAAAAAGACTTCGCTCCGTTGCCCCACCTGCCGCAAAATCGTGCTGGCCGGCGATCCCGACTTTCCCTTCTGCTCCGACCGCTGCCGGGTCATCGATCTGGGTAAATGGATCAACGGCGGCTACGTCATCTCCTCGCCGGTGAATGATCCCGAATCCGGCGGCGAAGCCGAGTACAATGAGCCTGGGTACAATGAAAAGCATGGACGCCGCAAGCCCAACTGAGCCACCCGCTCAGAACATTCCTGGCCACACTGGTCTGCATACAAAGAAGGGCTCCGCGCGCCCCACGCGTCCGTACTGGGCGTGGGCGGTTGCCACCTTCTTCGGCGCCGGTGCGCTCCAGCCCGGTCCGGGCACCTGGGGATCGGTGGGAGCCGTGCTGACCTGGGCACTCATCGGCCGCCACCTGCCGCCGCAGCTGCTCATTCCCGGAGCCCTGGCCTACTGCGCCCTGGCCACCGCCATCGGAATCCCCGCTGCAACCCTCACCGCCCGCGCCTGCCATCGCGAAGACCCCTCGCATGTCGTCATCGACGAGGTTGCCGGACAGATGCTGACGCTGGTCGCTGCTCCGCTGACCTGGCACGCGCAGCTGGCGGGCTTTCTACTCTTCCGCGCATTTGATATCGTCAAGCCACCGCCCATCCGGCGGCTGGAGCGGCTGCGTCCGGAGGGTGTCGGCATTATCGTGGATGATCTGGGAGCAGGGCTCTACGGCTTTCTCGTCCTGCAACTCTTATTGCACTTCGGCATCGTAAAATAGCAAGGCACGCCCTATGAGCCAGAATTCAGAATCTCCGGTCATCCTCTCCGTCGAACCCTCGCTGGCTCTGCCCGGCGGCGAAGTCCGCCTGTACGGGCGCGCGCTGCTGGCCAGCCTCACCGATTCCACCGAGGTTCTGTTCGGCGACGCCATCGCCACCGTCGTCTTCGCCACGCCTACGCAGCTCACCGTCATGGTGCCGGACGCCGCCTCGGGCGAGTCGATCACCGTCACCACCCCGCACGGTTCGGATTCGGTGGAATTCACCCTCGCGACCCTGCTCTCGGAAAACCTCCATCCGGTTGCCAATCCCGCAGTGGACGACAAAGGCAATATCTACGTCACGTTCTCCGGCAGCCGCGGCCAGAGCGTGCCCACATCGCTGTTCCGCATCGACGACGAATCCACCCTGCACTCACTCGACGCCGATGTCATGAATCCCACCGGCCTGGCACTCGATAACGACGGCAACCTCTACGTCTCCTCGCGCCACGACGGCGCCGTCTACCGCCTGGACACCTCGGGCGATCTTTCCACCTACGCCGAGGGCATGGGCGTGGCCACCGGAATGGCCTTCGACCGGCTCGGCAATCTCTACGTGGGCGACCGCAGCGGCACCATCTTCAAAATCGCGCCCGACCGCCAGATCTTCGTCTTTGCCACGCTGGAGCCCAGCGTCGCCGCCTATCACCTGGCTTTTTCGCCCAACGGAAATCTCTACGTCACCGGCCCCACCACGTCCTCCAACGACTGCGTCTTTGAGATCGACCAGAGCGGCTTGGTCACGCCCTTCTTCACTCATCTCGGACGTCCCCAGGGACTCGCCTTCGACCTCGAAGGCAATCTTTACGTCGCCGCCTCCTGGCGCGGACGCCGCGGCATCGTACGCATCACCCCGGAGCGCCAGGCCTCGCTCGTCATCGGCGGAGTCAACGTCGTCGGCCTCGCCTTCGATCCCAACCACGCACTGATCGTCGCCACCACCTCGGCCGCCTACTTCCTCCCCTGGAACATCCCCGGCTTCATCCTCACCCCGGAACTGCCCGAGTTCTAGATTCGGGTTTAGGGTGAGGGTGTCATTCCGTCAAACGAAGTGAGGAATCCCAGCGCGGCTCAAATCGTCGGCGCCGCCTCAGAGGCCTTTCAGCAACCGAGCCGCACCGTCTTTCGCCCAAAACAAAAGGCGCACCCATGATCCAGGTGCGCCCTTCCGCCTCGAAAGCACTTCGTTATTTCACGTCCAGCAGCTCCACGTCAAAAATCAAATAGGCATTGCCCGGGATCACCGGGGGCTGTCCACTGAAGCCATAGCCGAGCTCCGGCGGAATCCTGAGCTGCCGCTTGCCGCCCACCTTCATGCCGGCCACGCCCTCGTCCCAGCCTTTGATCACCTGTCCTGCGCCGAGCGTGAACTCAAAGGGCTGGCCGCGATCCAGCGAGCTGTCGAACTTGCTGCCATTTTCCAGCAGCCAGCCTGTGTAGTGGACCTTCACCGTGCGGCCCTTCTTCGCCTCTGCGCCGGTGCCCACCTTCAGGTCCCAGTACTTCAGCCCATGGTGCAGCGAAACCCCGGATCCATCCACCGGGGAGGGATGCTCCGGCGCCTGCGCACCGGCCCAAATCGCCGTGCTCAACAGCAGTGTCGCGAGGATGATGATCTTCCGCATCGTTTTCTCCTATTCCTTTCCTACCGCATCGGGCTTTACCGTGTCGTGCGCCGCGTGCAGCTCCTGCAAGTTGAAGATGCTGATTCCGCCCTCCTGCAGCACGGGAATCCCCTCCACCACAGCCCGTGCGGCCGACAGCGTGGTAATCGTCGGAATCCGCGCCGTGATCGCCGCCCGGCGGATCGCCTTCTCGTCGAACCAGGGCTCGCCGCGCGCCTGCGGGGTGTTGATGATCAGCTGAATGCGGTCGCCTTTGATCAGATCGACCACGTTCGGCCTGCCCTCTTTTACCTTGTACACCTTTTCCACGCGCATCCCGGCCACTTCCAGAGCCTCGGCCGTTCCATGCGTAGCCACAATCTTGAAGCCCATGTCGATGAACTTCCGCGCCACGTCCGCCACGTGCGGCTTATCGCGCTCGTTCACGCTGATGAACACCGTCCCCTTCGAGGGCAGCGCCTGGCCGGCAGCCAGCTGAGCCTTGGCGAAGGCCTCGCCAAAGTTGTCGGCCACGCCCATCACCTCGCCGGTGGAGCGCATCTCCGGACCCAGCACGGTGTCCACGCCGGGAAACTTGTTCCACGGAAATACCGGAGACTTGACGTAGAAAAACGCGCCCGTGTCCAGATCCTTGCCCGCCGCAATGTTCTCCGGCAAAAACTCCTTCAGCTTGCGTCCGGTCATCAGCCGCGCCGCAATCTTGGCGCAGGCAATGCCGGTGGCCTTGGAAACATAGGGCACCGTGCGCGAAGCCCGCGGGTTCACCTCGATCACATACACCTTGCCGCGCTGCACTGCGAACTGAATGTTCATCAGTCCCACCACGTTCAGCGCCTTGGCCAGCTTGTAGGTGTACTCGCGGATGGTCGCCAGCACAGCCGGCGACAGATCGACGCTGGGCAGCACGCACGACGAATCGCCGGAGTGGATGCCCGCCTCTTCGATGTGCTCCATGATGCCGGCGATGACCACATCGTCGCCGTCGCTCAGGGCGTCCACGTCCACCTCGGTTGCCGCCTCCAGAAAGTGGTCCACCAGAATCGGGCGGTCCTGCGAGTACTCCACCGCCTGCCCCATGTATTCCTTCACCGACTTGGCGTCGTAGGCAATTACCATGGCGCGGCCGCCCAGCACATACGAAGGACGCACCAGCACCGGGTAGCCCACCTTCTCGGCCGCCGCCAGCGCCTCGTCCACCGAGGTCGCCATGCCGCCCGGCGACTGCGGAATCTCCAGCTTGTTCAGCAAGGCCTCAAAGCGCTTGCGGTCCTCGGCCAGGTCGATCGACTCCGGCGAGGTGCCGATGATGTTGACGCCGGCCTTCTTCAGCGGCAGCGCCAGGTTCAGCGGCGTCTGTCCGCCGAACTGCACGATCACCCCGATCTCGTCGGTCCCCTTGGCCTCGTGCTGGTAGATCGCCAGCACGTCTTCATAGGTCAGCGGCTCGAAATACAAGCCGGTCGCTGGTGTCGTAGTCGGTCGAAACCGTCTCCGGATTGCAATTCACCATGATGGTTTCAAAGCCATCGTCGTGCAGCGCAAAGGCCGCGTGGCAGCAGCAGTAGTCGAACTCGATTCCCTGCCCGATGCGGTTCGGCCCCGAGCCAAGAATGATCACCTTCTTCTTCGCCGTCGGCAACGCCTCGTCTTCGTCCTCAAAGGTCGAGTACATGTAGGGCGTAAAGCTCTCGAACTCCGCCGCGCAGGTGTCCACCCGCTTGTACACCGGAACGATTCCCATCTCCTGGCGCTTCTGGTAGATCTTGATGGCGCCTTCGCGCCCTGGCATCTTCCACAACTCGCTCAGCCGCGCGTCGCTGATTCCCTTGCGCTTGGCGTCGCGCATCTCGTCCGCGAGTAATCGTCTCCAGCGAGCGGGTCTCCAGCGCCGCCAGCTCGTCGCTCACTTCCTTCAACTGGTAGAGGAACCACGGGTCCATCCCCGTCAGCTTGGCCACGTGCGGCACGGTCCAGCCAATGGCCAGCGCATGGCGCACATATTGCAGCCGCTCCGGATGCGGCGATACCAGCCGCTTGGTGACGATCTGCGGTTCAATCGCCTCGACCTCCAGCCGCTTGCCGGTCTCCAGCGAGCGCACCGCCTTCAGCAGCGATTCCTTGAAGGTGCGGCCAATCGCCATCACCTCGCCCACCGATTTCATCTGCGGACCCAGGCTCTCGTCGGCTCCCGGGAACTTTTCGAACTGCCACTTGGGAATCTTCACCACCACGTAATCCAGCGTCGGCTCAAAGCACGCCGGAGTCTTCTGCGTGATGTCGTTGGTGATTTCGTCCAGCGTGTAGCCCACGGCCAGCCGCGCCGCGATCTTCGCAATCGGGAAGCCGGTGGCCTTGGAAGCCAGCGCCGAGGAGCGCGACACGCGCGGATTCATCTCGATCACAATCTGCCGTCCGGTCGTCGGATTCACCGCGAACTGCACGTTCGAGCCGCCGGTCTCCACGCCGATCTCGCGCATCACCATGATCGCGCTGTCGCGCATCCGCTGGTACTCGCGGTCGCTCAGCGTCTGCGCCGGAGCCACGGTGATCGAGTCGCCGGTGTGCACGCCCATGGGATCGAAGTTCTCAATCGAGCAGATGATGATGACGTTGTCGGCCATGTCGCGCATCACCTCCAGCTCGTATTCCTTCCAGCCCAGCACGCTTTCTTCCAGCAGCACCTCGTGCACCGGAGAAAGATCCAGCCCGCGCGCCAGCAGGTCCAGCAGCTCTTCGCGATTGAACGCGATGCCGCCGCCCGAGCCGCCCAGCGTAAACGACGGACGCAGCACCACGGGAAAGCCCAGCTTGGTGGAAAAATCCAGACCGTCCTTCAGGTTGTTCACCAGCACCGAACGCGGCGTGTCCAGCCCGATGCGGGTCATCGCATCCTTGAACAGCAGGCGGTCTTCGGCCTTCTTGATCGCCTCCAGCTGCGCGCCGATCAGCATCACTCCGTACTTTTCCAGCACTCCGCCGTCGGCCAGTTCCACCGCCAGGTTCAGCGCGGTCTGTCCGCCTACGGTGGGCAGCACGGCCATTCCCTTGCCCACGCCGCGCTCCACTTCCTGCCGGATAATCTCTTCCACGTAGCGCCGCGTCAGCGGCTCCACGTAGGTGCGGTCGGCCATCTCCGGATCGGTCATGATGGTCGCCGGATTGGAGTTCACCAGCACCACCTCGTAGCCTTCGGCCTTCAGCGCCTTGCACGCCTGCGTACCGGAGTAATCAAACTCCGCCGACTGGCCGATCACAATTGGCCCCGAACCAAGAATCAGAATCTTCGAAATATCAGTGCGACGTGGCATTTAGTTCCCTTATGTCTACGGTCTTCGCTATCAACTCTTTCACAACTATCCGTGCTTTTATCAACTCTTCCCCATTCGATCCGCGCTTTCCGCCGATCCCATTTCCGCCGATCCCTTACCGCTTATCCGCGCTGAGCGCCGATCTGTGCTTTGAAAGGGCACGGCTTCAGCCGTGCCTTGCGGCGTCCAATTCAGGCGGCTTTAGCCGCTGAGGGACCCCGTCCCAACCGCCACCATACGAACAATACGGATACTTCTTCGCATCCCCGCACAGCCCGGCACGAACCGGATTCAAATGGATATATTCGCGATGCTGCCCATAGTCCTGCCAGTCACGAATGCGATGGTCCGAAAAGCCGCGCTGCCAAATCTCAGCGTTTGAACACAGCTCCTTCTTTGCGCGAAACGAGAACCCGCCTTTGATCTTCTGCGCTGCGCGTTCCAATGCCTCCCGCGGCGTGAGGAGAAGATGAAAGTGATCGGGCATCAAGACGAATTCATGGAGCAGATAACTCGACCCGCGGTATTGCTGAAGCACGGCAACGAACAGCTCCGCGAATGGTTGCGCGCGAAACAGCGGGCGCCGCTCCCATGTCGATGACGTCACGAAGTACGTCTGCTCGCTATTCCTCGCGTGTTCGCGCTTTGGAATCATCCGTTGCCTCAGCGGCTAAAGCCGCTCCTTCTTCCGCATCCGTTCGGCACGGCTAAAGCCGTGCCCTTTCAAAGCTCCATTCAACCCTGAATCCGCCACTCCTCTGCTTTCGGCCTCTACTTCAGCAGCGAATAGAACGGCAACTGCTCTACTCTACGGAATTCCCAAACATCCGGAAATCCCTTTGCCACCGCCGGGGCCGGGATTTCGGCGCCCGTAGCCGCATTTACAAATATCTGGTGATGCAGCACGACCTGGCCGTTCTCATCAAAGCTCTGCGCCGTAAAGCGAACGCAAGCGCAGCCGGAAATATCCATGTAGTCATCGGTCATCAGCATCACGTGTCCGTCGGCTGCAAAACACATCTGACCGGCGTGCATCGCTGGTCCGGGCGCATCGTGCAGGTCCACCATCCAGTTGTTCTCGCGCCACACCCGTGCCGCGGCATTGTCCCTGGAACCCGGCCGCTTTTCGGCGGTGACCACGCTCCACTGTCCGTCTGGCGAGCGCGAAAGCCCAATGGCGCTCTGCGGGGCGGTGTCGGCGATGCCGCACAGTTGCTCAAACGTCTCGGCATGTGCGCCCTGATGAGGATTCGCCGGTGCATCGGAGCCATCGTCCTGGGCCAGTAACGGCACTCCTGGCGCCGCGCACGTCACTGCCATCATCAGCCCAACCACGCCCAACCCCAATCGCTTCACCGGACACCTCTCGTCCATCCCCTACTTTTTCAGCAGCGAATAGAACGGCAACTGCTCCACTTTTCGAAACTCCCACACGTCGGGAAATCCTTTTGCCGCATCCGGCATGTCCATTGGCGCGTTCGTCATCACACTCATGAAGGACTGCTCCCGCTTCGTCACCTTGCCGTCGGCGGCAAAGGCGAGCGAGGTAAAGCGCAAACAGCGGCACTGCGCCATCTCCATGTAGCGGTCGATCATCAGCGTAATCCGTCCCTGCCCATCGAAGCACATCTGTCCGGTGTGCATCACCGGACTGGACGCCGGAGCGTCGTGCAGGTCCACCATCCAGTTGCCCTGGTGCCACACCCGCGCCGCGATATCGTCCGCTGAGCCTGAATGCTTGCCCGCGCCCGCCAGCGTCCATTTGCCGCCCGCGGAGCGCACAAAGTGCAGCGCTGTCTGCTTAGAGGTATCGCGAATTCCGCACTCGCTGCCGAACGTGACCCGGTTCGACGGCACGACCCCGGCCTGCGCCAGCATGGTCTGTGCGGTGCAGAGTATCGCCAGCAACACCGCCGTCCCAACCCAAGCGGTGCGCTTCACTGCTTGGTTCTCCACTCGTTCATCATCTGCACGAAATCCGCGAACAGATAATGCGAGTCATGCGGCCCCGGCGAAGCCTCGGGATGATACTGCACGCTGAACAGAGGGTAGTTGCGGTGCCGCAATCCCTCCAGCGTATTGTCGTTCAGGTCCACGTGCGTCAGCTCCACCTCGCTCTGCTTCAGCGAATCCGGATCCACCGCGTAGTTGTGGTTGTGCGCCGTAATCTCCACCTTGCCGGTCTGCAGATGCTTGACCGGATGATTGCCGCCATGGTGGCCGAACTTCAGCTTGTAGGTCTTGCCGTCCAGCGCCAGCCCAATCAGCTGATGCCCCAGGCAGATGCCGAAGACCGGCACCCGTCCCGCCAGGGTGCGGATCGTCTTCCGCGCATACACCACCGCGTCCGGATCGCCCGGCCCGTTCGACAGAAATACGCCGTTCGGCTTCAGCGCCAGCACTTCCTCCGCCGTAGTCTGCGCCGGAACCACCGTCACGTCGCAGCCCGAACTCACCAGCCGCCGCAAAATATTGGTCTTGATGCCGTAGTCGTAGGCGACCACCTGCTTGCGCTCCGGCCCTTCGTACTCCACCGCCGCTTCCGTGGTCAACACGGCCAGCTTCCCCGCCGGGCCGCGAGGCACGGTGATGATCCGCTCCTCCACGTCGCCCCCCTTGGTCCAGCTGTAGCTTTCTTTGGTGGAAACTTCCTTGGCGAGGTCGAGCCCGTCGATGGTCGGAGTCGCCTTGGCCATTGCCACCAGCTTCTCCACGTCCATCTCGCGGGTGGAAACCACTCCGCGCATTACGCCCTTGTCGCGCAGGTGCCGCACCAGCGCCCGAGTGTCAATCTCCGACAGCACCGGGACGCGGTGCCGCTCCAGGTATTCGTCCGTCACCTGGTGCGAGCGGTAGTTGGAGGCGTAGGGCGAAAACTCGCGCACCACCAGCCCCTCGATGTATGGCTTGCCGGATTCCTCATCGTCGGGATTGGTGCCGTAGTTGCCGATTTCGGGATTGGTAAGAACCACGATCTGCCCGGCATAGGAGGGATCGGTGAAGATTTCCTGATAGCCGGAAATGGATGTATTAAAAACTACTTCGCCCGTTCGTTCCAGCCGTGCTCCGTAGCCTTTGCCGCGGAAGACTCTGCCGTCTTCCAGCGCCAGAATAGCTTGCATCGCATCCTCAGGGGAGTGAATTTTCTAGATGATAACAGCTATTTCAGCAGCAGCGCGGCACTCTCGGCGGAAATCCCATTCCGTCACGCATATTAATGCAGCGATGAGAATAATATTCATTTTTTGCACGCTTGGCCCTAAGGCCGCCGCCAGTGACCCCGCATCGGCTTGAAATTCGAGAGGGAGACGTTACCAAAGATACTTGGTCTAGCCGAGATAAAGCCGTAGACTCGAGCGCTGGTCTGAAAATATACGGCTATTCATATGAAGAGCTCATAGAATGCCCATAAAAGTCTTGGTGACGGAAGATTCCGCTGTGTATCAACACCTGCTCGTGACCCAATTGAGTGAGTGGGGCTTGGACGTGGAGGCCGTGCGCGACGCGGAAACGGCTCTGCCTGCGATTTCCGATGCTCAGAAACCCATGCTCCTGCTGATCGATTGGGAGCTGCCGGGGATGAACGGCATAGAGCTTCTGTCGAAAGTCCGGCAGCTCAACCGTAAACACTACGTCTATGCAATCGTTCTCACGGCTCGTGACGATAAAGGCGACCTGGTAAAAGCCCTGCATGCGGGCGCCGACGACTACCTGGTGAAACCATTCCATACCGAGGAACTGCAAGCGCGCATCCGGGTTGCGCAGCGAACCCTGGCCCTGCACGAAGAACTGGTGACCGCCAACGAACGGTTGGAACTGCTGGCTTCGCGGGACCCGCTGACCGATCTGTTCAACCGTCGCGGCCTCATGTTCGCATTCCATCAGGAGCGGCTCAGGGCCCTGCGCCACCATTCCCCCATCATGCTCGTACTCTGCGATATCGATCGCTTCAAGCAGGTCAACGACAGCTACGGCCACGGCTTCGGCGATGGCGTCCTCCGATTGGTTGCCCGGGAGTTACAGCGCTCATCCCGCGGCTCCGATATCGTGGCGCGAATCGGAGGCGACGAGTTTCTTGTGGTGTTGCCCGAAGCGACGCTGGCTGGAGGCGTGTCCTTCGTCAAGCGTGTCCAGACGAGTATTCAGGAGAGAAATGAGATCCCTGACGTTGCCATCTCCCTGAGCTTTGGAATTGCCGAGATGAACCTTGCGCAGTCCTATGAGGAGGCAATCGCCATGGCCGACTCAGCCCTCTATACCGCCAAACACGAGGGGCGAGACCGATACTCCATCGCTCAGTCGGCCGGTGACTGACCTGCGGCACTCAGCCTTGAGTAAGAGCCAGGTTTCAAGGTTTCAAGGTTTCAAGGTTTCAAGGTTTCAAAAGGTTTCAAAGTTTCAAAGTTTCGCAGGTTTCAAGGTTGAAAACCTCAGGCGCGCACATGGCGCAACTCTGATGCCTTTGCTCTTCACTTTGAAACCTTGAAACCTACCTCTCCTTACGCGCCCGTCACCGTCGGCGCTTCCCCGATCCAGAGCCGCTCCTCCACCGCCCGCAGCATTGCCGCCGCCACGTCGGCCCGGCTCACGCTGCTCACCTCCGGACGCCCTGCGCTCACCGTGTAACGCCCCGTCAGCGGCCCGTTGGTCAGCCTGGTGGGCCGCAGAATCGTCCACTCCAGCCCGCTCGCCTTCACCTCCGGCTCCATCCGGTTCTTGTCCTCATACGGAGCCCACAGCAGCGTGGCAAACACCAGCCGGGCGATCGGGTTCGCCTGCGCCAGGCTCTCGCCCGCTCCAAAGGCCGACTCCACCACCAGGCGCCGGACTCCGTGCTGTTGCATCACGGCCATCACGAGCCGCGTTCCATCGGAGACCACGCGGGTATTCTTCAGCAGGTTGCGCTGTCCCAGGCAGCTCAACACCGCGTCCGCCCCCAGCACCGTCTTGGTCACACTCTCCTGATCCAGCACGTTGCCCAGCACCAGCCGCATGTTGGCGTTCACCAGCGGCATCCGGTTCGGATTCCGCACCAGCACCCGCACGTTGTGCCCGCGCTCCAGGGCCTGCCGCGTCAGTTCCTGTCCCGTGCCGCCCGTCGCGCCGAAGATCGCCAGCCTCATATTGTCTTTCCTATCTTGTTCTTTAGAACGCTCGCGCAAGTACGCCGACGGGTGCCCCACCTTCCGCGCCGCGCCTTTCGGCGCTAAGGTGGGAGAGCAGAATGCCTCCGCTTGGAGACCTCACCCCTGCAACCGGCTCAGCTTCTCACCGCAGCTTGCCCGCCATCTCCGCCGGCCAGTAGGCAAACACCGCCTTGCCGAAGATCGCCTCCCGCTCCACGGTGCCAAAATCGCGGCTGTCGCTGGAAAGGTTCCGGTGGTCGCCCAGCACAAAGTAGCTGCCCGCCGGAACCGTCACCTCGCTCATCGAGCGATCGTCCTGGAACTGCTTGGGAACGTAGGACTCCTCCAGATGACTTCCGTTCACCAGCACCGCGCCGCGCACAATTTCGATGCGGTCGCCCGGCACGCCCACAATCCGCTTGATGTAATTCTTGCTGGGATCGCCCGGATAGCGGAACACCACCACGTCTCCGCGCTCGATCGCGCCCATCCGGTAGGCGTATTTGTTGATGAAGATGCGCTCCTGGTCGGCCAGTCCCGGCATCATGCTGGTGCCTTCCACCTTCACCGGCTGGTAGAGGAAGACGATGATGAAGATGGAAATTCCCAGCGCCAGCGCGAACTCGCGCAGCCATTGCCACGCACCGTGTCCGCTGGACGTCTCGCCGCAGGCCGCAGGCTCCGGTCCGCCGCCCCGCTCCAAGGCTTCCATCTCATCCATTTCGCACCGCCCCCATCTCTCTTTTATTCTATACAGACACCCGAGCCGCTGCATCGCGGTCGCGCGATTGCCCGATTGGCTGCTCCGGATTCCCTGACGCTGGAGAGGCTGCGCCGTGCCTCCGGAATCCCTCCGGTTGACCATATCTTCTACACACGGTATAAAGCTGTATCCTGAGAATGTACTCCGTCTCCCGGCAGGCAGGTGTTTCGGGACGGTTTTTAGCTTTCGCGTTTGTGGAAGGGCCCATGACCAAAAAACTCGAAGCCAATCCGAAAACCCCCTCTGCCAAACCCAAGTCCGACCCGCGCCGGAGCGCCGCCGACGAGCAGCAGCAGCGCTTTGCCCAGTGTCTGCAATCCTATGAGCAGGGCCTCAAGCTGTTGCAGGCGCAGAAGTTCGAAAAAGCCAAGCAGATGTTTGAAAAGGTCATTGAATCCGGGATCAGCGAATTGAGCGATCGCGCCAAGGTCAACATCAACATCTGCAACCAGCAGTTGGACCAGATCCAGAACACCTTCGGCACACCCGAGGAGCACTACGACTTCGCCGTCTCGCTCATGAACCTGGGCGACTTCGTCACCGCCCGCGAGCACCTGGAAAACCTTTCCAGCCAGCGCCCCACGCTCGACTTCGTCTGGTACGGCTTCGCCGTGCTGGAGTGCCTCACCGGGCGCACCTCGGAGAGTCTGAAGCACCTGGCCGAGGCCATCCGCCTCAATCCCGGCAACCGCTTCCAGGCCCGCAATGACTCCGACTTCCGCAACATGGCCGACGATCCCCGCTTCACCGAACTACTTTATCCCGAAGGTACGGTCGCCGGATGACTCCCGCTGCCGCACCCGCAATGCTGATTCTGACCGAGCTGCCGAGCCGTAGACCGTAGCGATGACCACCGCGCAGTCCACCACCGATCCGGCCGACGGCCTCCGCGTGGTTGCCATCGGCGGCGGCACCGGCCTGTCCACCCTGCTCCGCGGACTCAAGCGCCACGTCGTCTCCGCTTCGGCGGCCGCGGCCCCGCTTGCGCCCTTCATCTCCCGGCTCACCGCCATTGTCACCGTCACCGACGACGGCGGTTCCAGCGGACGCCTGCGCATAGAGCAGGGCGTGCCCGCGCCCGGCGACATCCGCAACTGCATGACGGCGCTCTCCGACGATGAAGAGCTCCTGTCCCAGCTGTTCCGCTACCGCTTCGCCGGCGGCGGACTCGACGGCCACAGCTTCGGCAATCTCTTTCTCACCGCGCTGGCCGATGTCTGCGGCGACTTTGCCCAGGCCGTCCAGCTCAGCTCCGTCATTCTCAAAACCCGCGGCGAAATCTATCCCTCCTCCGCCTCCAGCAACCTGCAGTTGGAGGCCGTCATGCACAACGGCAAACGCGTCGTCGGAGAAACCAAAATCACCGCCAGCCATAGCGGCATTGCCCGCCTCAGCCTGGTTCCACCCGACGCCCAACCTTTGCCCCAGTCGCTCGACGCCATCCTCCAGGCCGACATCGTCAGCATCGGCCCCGGCTCGCTGTTCACCAGTTGCATCCCTAACCTCCTGGTCCACGGAGTCCCCCAAGCCATCTGCCGCTCCGCTGCCCTGCGCGTCTACATCTGTAACCTGATGACCCAGCCCAACGAGAGCACCGGCCTGACCGCCTCGCAGCACATCGAAGCCATCTTCGAGCACGCCGGCTGCAAGGTCTTCGACTACGTCATGCTCAACTCCGCGCCCGTCCCCGCCGCACTCCGCGCCCGCTACGCCGAGGACAACTCCGAACCCCTCTTCAATGACCTCGACGCCATCCGCGCCCTCGGCGTCACCCCCATCCTTGGCGACTACCTCGACGCCTCCCACTTCGCCCGCCACGCCACCGACCGCATCAGTTTCGACCTGCTCAACCTCCCCGCACGCCTGCACCCCGCACGCAGCGCGCAGTCGCCAACGGCGTAGGGCGTCAGATTCAATCCAAACAATCGACACGTGTCCAATGGACACTTTTTCTTGTTGACGAAAGGTGTCCATTGGAGTACAAGAAGAAATGCACACCGTCGTCGAGACGCCCTCCTACCTGCGGGCTGCCGCCACGCTCTTCAGCGAGGCCGAGAGAGCGAACATCGTGGCAATGGTGGCGGCGACCCCTCGTGTGGTGAGGTCATGCAGGGTACGGGCGGCTTCCGTAAGGTGCGAGTAGGACGCGAAGGCATCGGTAAGCGTAGAGGTGCGAGGGTCGTCTATATTCTCCGCACCGAAGGCTTTCCAATATTTCTGATTGCGGCCTATGCCAAGAACGAAAAGGATAACCTGACCCAAGCCGAACGCAACCAACTTAAGAAGCGCGCCGACCAGATTTTCAGCAACTACGGGAGTAAGCCATGACCGCCATATTCGACGACCTGATGAACGGACTCGAGGAAGTGAATGCCTTCCTTCGCGGAAAGACGGCTGGATACAAGGTCATCGTGCCCACCGAAGTGGATGTGAAGAGCATCCGCAAGCGCCTCAATATGACTCAGGCCGGTTTTTCACGCGCTTTCGGATTCAGCATCGACGCGGTCAAACATTGGGAGGGCGGGCGCCGCACCCCGGAGGCTTCCGCGCGCGCCTTCCTCACCGTCATCGCCCGGAATCCGGAGGCGGTCATTCGGGCCCTTCACCCTGCAGCAGCGGCCCCTTCGCGGCGGACTGCAGTCAAGAAACCCGCCTCTATTCCAAGGCGTGTCGCGCAAACGCAGCGGCCAAGAGCGCCCGCTAAACGCAGCTGGCCCAAATCCGCCACTGTAGAGACGCACGCCCCACCTACAGTCACCTGAGTACGTGAATCTTGACCGGCGTCTTGAGTTCCTTCCGGGCTTTGCCCGTGGTGTAGACCGGGCATTGGAGCCCTATCCCCTGCCCGTGTCCCCTGCATTACAATACCTACGCATGCCGAATTCACGTTTTGCCATCGCCATTCTCGCCGCGGGCAAGGGTACGCGGCTCAAGTCGAAGCTGCCCAAGGTGCTGCACCAGATCGCGGGACGCCCGCTGCTGGGCCACGTCATACGAGCCGCCAGCACGGTCGTCGCTCCAGCCGACATCTTCTGCATCATCGGCCATGAGGCCGCGCGCGTACGCCTCGAAATCTCTCCGTTGGGCACGCAGTGGGTCGAGCAACTGGAGCAGCGCGGCACCGGGCACGCGCTCATGCAGTGCCGCCAGGCGCTCGGCGCCTACGATCACGTGCTGGTGCTCAGCGGCGACGTGCCGCTCATCCGTCCGGAGACGATCGCCAGTGTGCGCGACTTCCACCTGCAGCGCGCGGCGGCCATGACCATCCTCACCGCCGAGCCGCCCGATCCCTTCGGCTACGGACGCATTGTGCGCCGCGTGATCGATGGCCGCACCACCGACCAGGTCGAGGCCATCGTCGAGCAGAAGCAGCTCAGCGCCGGGCAGAGCGAAATCGGCGAGATCAACTCCGGCATCTACGCCTTCAACGTCGCCGAGCTGTTCTCCCGCATCGACCGCCTCTCCACTGACAATCCGCACGGCGAATACTACCTCACCGATATCGCAAAAATTCTGGAGCGCGATGGACTGCCCGTGCTGGCCCTGCCCACCCCCCACGCCAGCGAGGTGCTTGGCGTCAACACCCGGCGCGAGCTGGCGCAGCTCGACGCACATTCTGCGCGAGCGCAAAACTCGCGAGCTGATGGACAATGGCGTCACCATCTACAAGCCTGAAACCGTACTCATCGACTGCGGCGTCACCGTGGGCGAAGACTCCGTCATCGAGCCCTTCGTGCAACTGCTCGGCGAAACCACCATCGGCCAGGAGTGCCTCATCCGCAGCTACTCGGTGCTCGACGACACTCGCGTCGGCGACCGGGTGCAGATCAAGCACGGCACGCTCTGCGAAGACGCCATCATCGGCGACGCGGCCGTCCTCGGCCCCTATTCGCGAATCCGCCCCGGCAGCGAGATCGGCCCGGAGGCGCACGTCGGCAATTTTGTGGAGACCAAGAAGGTCAAGCTGGGACGCGGCGCCAAGGCCAATCACCTCACCTACCTGGGCGATGCCGAGATCGGCGAGCGCACCAACATCGGCGCCGGCACCATCACCTGCAACTACGACGGGGTGAACAAGCACCGCACCGTCATCGGCGCCAACGCATTCATCGGCAGCGACTCCACTCTGGTTGCGCCCGTGAACATTGGCGATGGAGCCTACGTTGCCGCGGCCTCCTGCATCACCAAGGACGTGCCCGCAGACGCATTGGGAATCACCCGGCCGGAGCTGCAGATCAAAGAGGGATGGGCCAGCCGCAAACGCGCCAGGCAGGAAGCGGCGAAACAGAAATCGTAGCGCGCTAAATCTGCTGCTCGCGCTTGCCGATGACGGCCATCAGCAGGCCAACCAGAATTAGCGCACCTGCCGCCTTGGGCTCGGAAAAATCTCCCTCGGTGACGGCCATGCCCGCAAACAGAGCCCAGGCCGCGCCGAACAGCGCGATCACCACGCCCGCCGGACGCAGCACCGTATCATGGGTCACTCCCGGTATGTGTGCTTCGCCGTGTGCGTGGAAGTGCGTCAGCATCGCTTGCCTCCTTCCCCTCTCGAGTTTTTGGAGCGGCGCGGCAATTGCCAGGTTGCCTTGGCGGCGTATCCGCGAAGGGCAAACGATTGCACTCGTTTGCCCGGATTGGTGCGCGGCGGCTTCCGTCGAAGCCATGGGCCGCACGGTGGTACACTCCGTTCATCTCCCAATTCGAACTGGATGAGTGAGCCTTGCCTGAGATTTCGCAGCGTACCCGTTCCGCAGTGTTGTTGATCAGTTGCCCGGACCGCAAGGGTCTGGTGGCGGTGATCTCCGATTTCGTCTTCCGCCACGATGGAAACATTCTGCACGCCGACGAGCATCGCGACGCCGAAACCGGACTGTTCCTGATGCGCGTGGAGTTCGATCCCTCGGGCATGGACGTGGGCCTGGACGAGCTGGCCTCGCAGTTCGCCAAGATTGCCGAGCTCTATGAGATGCGCTGGCGGCTGGCCAAGGGCCAACGGCGTCCGCGCATGGGCATTCTGGTTTCGCAGTACGACCACTGTTTGGCCGACCTGCTCTACCGTCACAAGGCGGGCGAGCTGGATTGCGATATTCCGCTGGTGCTCTCCAACCACACGGACGCCGCGCGGCTGGCGGGCTTCTACGGCGCGGAGTTCGTGCACATTCCGGTGACGCGCGAGACCAAGCAAGCAGTGGAGCAGCGGCAGATCGCCATGCTGCGCGAGCAGGAGTGCGACCTGGTGGTGCTGGCGCGCTACATGCAGATTCTTTCGCCCGCATTCGTGGCGGAGTTTCCCAACCAGGTCATCAACATTCACCACTCGTTTCTGCCGGCCTTTGTGGGCGCGCGTCCGTATCATCAGGCGTTTGAGCGCGGCGTGAAGCTGATCGGCGCCACCAGCCACTACGTCACCGAAGTGCTCGACGACGGACCGATCATCGAGCAGGCGGTGGTGCGCATCTCCCATCGCGACTCGGTGCAGGATCTGGTGCAGAAGGGACGCGACTTGGAGAAGGTCGTGCTCTCACGCGCCGTGGGCTGGCACCTGGAAAACCGCGTGCTGCTGTATGGGAAAAAGACCGTGGTGTTCGACTAGCAAAGGTGCCCACATCTGCTGCCTGCGGCAGATGTGGGGCACCTTCGATTCGATCGATATGGATCGATCTATGCGGCGCGACTGGTGGTGTGCGTCGCGAGTTCGAGCATGGTTGGTTTGGCCAGCCTCGCAAAATCGGCGAAGTCGAGTTTGACCAGTTCAAGATGCGAGCCGGCGTTGAAGGCGATCTCCAGGTCGCGGGCGAGCGATGGGTCCGCATAGACTTGGATGCCGTAGAGGTTTCCGAATGGCGGCATCGCTCCGACTTCGCAATCCGGAAAGCGGTCCCGGAAGTCGCGCTCGCTGGCCAGAGAGACGTCTTTGCTATTGGTTTGCTTGGCGAACACCGATAGATTGACTTGTTTCGATGCAGGCAGAACGGCCATGCAGAGTTCGCCGTCTTTTTTGAGCATGACGGTTTTGGCCAACTGGTTTCCCGAGATATGCGCCGTGGCGGCGATACCCTGGGACGTGTAGGCCTTGCTGTGGGTGATCACGATGTACTTGACGTTGTTTTCGTCAAGAAACTGTCTTAGCTTTTGGATGGGCATAGAACCTCCTGCCGTGCGCGGTGTGGCTGGCGCGATGTGCGGCGCACGTATCGAAGACGCACCGGGAGAGATGATTAAAGATACTGGTTCTGTTGCCATGGTCTTCCTGCTTCCGAAGACGGCTGCATTCTACAACTAGAGTCCCTCCGAATCACCTGTTTCGAAACCTTAACCTGCTGAATTGGAAAAGACCCACATTCGCCAAAGGAGGGCGGATGTGGGCCACCTGTCTGTTTCTATCAGGATGAAAACCTGCAGGGCTGGGCGTGCTGCTTCCCACCTTAGCCGCGCAAGGGCGGCGCGTCGAAGGTGGGGCACCCGCAGTTCGTCTATCGTGCGAGCGCTCTAATACCTCGGAATTGTGGGATCGATCTGCAGCGACCAGCGGTCGATTCCGCCGGACATGGATTGCACCTTCTCGTAGCCCTGCTGGCGGAGCCATCCGGTGACCGAGAGCGAGCGCATGCCGTGGTGGCAGTAGACGACAATGTGCTGCTCGGGGTCGAGCTCCTGCAGGCGGGCGGGAATGTCTGCCATGGGGATGTGTGAGCTGGGTTCGATGCTGGCGGTCTGGCGCTCCCAGGGTTCGCGCACGTCGAGCAACGTGAGTTCCTCGTTGCGCTCCTGGCGCTGGCGGAGTTCCTGGGGAGTGATCTCGTAATCCATGGGGTTCCTCGAAATTGTACTCAAGCAACAGCCCCACTCAAGCCAAATGAGGGCTTGAATGGGCCACCCGCCACCCGATCAGCTCAATGGTATGTCTTGCGCATGGCGAACAGCAGGTGGGCGTCGACGACCATCTCCGGGGTGGAGATGACCACGTTATCGGAGCCGCAGCAGGGGCAGACCGGCGTATCGCCTTCATCCCAATAGTCAAGGATGTCGGCGTAGCTGAAGAGGCGGTAGCAGTTGGTGCAGCCGCAGGGAGTATCGGGAGCTTCGGGCTCGCGGTTGAAATCGTGTGGCATGGAAACGAGCATAACACCGAAGAGAAAGGGTGGCATCCTTGTGGGCAATCTGCGCAACCAACTACGGTGAATAGGTCCGCGCACGAACAGAGCTCAATCACAACTAAGCAGTCGGGTACGCGGCGAATAAGCGCCGCTCCGGCCGAGGGCGCTCGGCGGCCATTCGCACAGGGGGTGCACTACATGGCGAGCTTTATCAAGGATATCGAAGACATTCGGCAGCGGGCGACGCGCAAGCTGGAAGATGGCGCGGTGACCCACGGCTATCAGCTCGACCGGCAACAGTCGATTGCCATTCTGAACGAGGCGCTGGCCAGCGAGATCGTCTGCGTGCTGCGCTATCAGCATCACTACTTCATGGCCTCCGGAGTCCATGGGCGGAGCGTAGCGGAGACCTTCAAGAGCCACTCCGACCAGGAGCGCGAGCACATGGAGGAGATCGCCGAGCGCATTCAGCAGCTGGGCGGCAAGCCGGACTTCAATCCGGGAACACTGGTATCGCGCTCGGTATCGCAATACGTGGAGGGCGAATCGCTGGGGCAGATGATTCGCGAGGACCTGATTGCCGAACGCGTGGTGATCGACGTGTACCAGCGCTTTATCGAACATTTTGGCGCCAAGGATCCGACCACGCGGACCATGTTCGAACACCTGAAATCGGAGGAAGAAGATCACGCGGACGAGCTGAGCGAGCTGCTGTTTATCGTCGATCCGCGCAGCGGCTCCAACCGCAGAAGCGATCCGTGGGTGGAAGATGGAAAGGCAAGCGCGACGCTGCAGCCGGAGAGCGAAGAAGAATACGCGCTGGTGGAGCAGGCACTGACGGGACATCGCGATGAGCGTCTGCGGCTGCAGGGCGAGTCGGAGATTCCAGGCCGTTCGATTGGCGGAGTGAGCGGACGTCCGATGAATCGCAGAAACAGTCCTGCCGAAGTGGACGACCGGGAGGCCGCCGAATATGTGAACGACGGCGGAATGCAGGGCAGCAACCGTTCGCCCAAAGTGCTGGAGAAGCAGCGGAAGAACCGGGTGGCGTGAGAAGAGCAGGTTGCAAAGTTTCAAGGTTTCAAAGTTTCAAGGTTGAACAGCAGAAGCAAAATCTAAGCTAGCAAGCGGGCGACGGCATCCTGAGTTCGGGAAGACATGGCAGAGCGATCCAGCAGCGGACCGAGTGACTATCTGGCTGCGGAGAGAACCTTTCTGGCGTGGATACGAACCGGGTTGGCGCTAATGGGATTCGGCTTTGTCGTCGCCCGCTTCGGCTTGTTCCTGCAGGCGCTGCGAATGGGCCAGCCCAATGGAATGGGGCAGCCAAATGGAGTGGGGCAACCGGGTTTTGCGCCGCAGGCGTACGGCACCTCGTTCTGGCTGGGCACGGCGCTGATCGCGGTGGGTGTGATCGTCAACCTGGTCAGCGCACGCAACCACGTGCGGCTGGTGCAGGAGCTGCAACGCGGCGGAACCGGATACGCGCGGCCGTCGTCGCTGGCGATTGCCGTGGCCGTGACGCTGGCGGTGCTCGGACTGGCGATGGCGATCTATCTGGTTGCGGTGCGCGAGCCGAGACAGCTAGGCACCGGAATCCGCCAGGAGATAGAGATGACCAACCCCTCTGGAAACGGGATCGTTACGATACCGAGCCAACACTCCGTTGACGACACGATTGCAAAGCTGGAAGCAATGCTCGAGGCCAAGGGAGTGAAGGTGTTTGCCCTGATCGACCAC
Source organism: uncultured Acidobacteriota bacterium (assembly GCA_963742165.1). Taxonomy (GTDB): domain Bacteria; phylum Acidobacteriota; class Terriglobia; order Terriglobales; family Acidobacteriaceae; genus TOLSYN. The sequence goes on from CAVUKX010000009.1 coordinate 886,968, forward strand.
AGCGGCGAGGCGGGAAAGGCCGGGTTGCAGATGCGTCCTACCAAAGTGCTCATCTTTGGCAGTCCGAAGGCTGGGACTCCGCTGATGGTGGCCGCACCCAGCATTGCGATCGATCTGCCATTGAAGATTTTGGTTTCGGAGGACGCCGAGGGCAAAGTCTGGATCGCCTACAACTCCCCGGCGTACCTGCAGACGCGGCACGGGGTTCCGCAGGAGCTGGTGCAGAATATCGCGGTGGTGGAGACGCTGGCGGCGAAGACTGCGGGGTGAGGGAAAAGGCAAGGTTTCAAGGTTTCAAACCTCGAAACCCCTAAGACCGGGGCGTTCTGCTTTCCCACCTTAGCCGCGCAAAAGGCGCGCGCCGAAGGTGGGGCACCCGTCGGCACGGAAGATCCCAACTTTGAAACCTTGAAACCTGCGAAACCTTGAAACCTGGTTATTGATGAAACCTAGTTCTTGATTTCCGCCATGAGGCGCTCAACCTCGGCGCGCTGGGTGGCGGTGAGGGGCAGCAGGGGCAGGCGCGGGCTGCCGCCGTAATAGCCGTTGAGATCTGCGCCGTACTTGACTCCGGCGATGCCCAGATCGCCTGCCACGCGCATGCAGGCGGCTTCGATGCGCTGCTGCTTCTCAGCGGCTAGCTTGTGGTCGTTGTCCTTGAAGGCCGCGTAAATCTCATAGCAGGCAGTGGGTGCGCAGGCAGCAAAGGCGAGGATGCCGCCGACGGCCCCCACGTTGAGCAGGGCATGCAGCTTGTGTCCGGAGCCGACCAGCGTCTGGAAACCGACTTGCTTGGTTCGGGTGCGCAGGCCGCCGACGACTTCGACCGCCGCGGACGATGGCTTGGAAGGCGAATCAGCCGCAGGCAATGACGGGTACGCGGCAACGGACGCCGCTCCGGCCGCAGGCGCTGGGGCAGCCAGCGCACCGACCGTAACGAGTTCGCCCTTGGAGGCCTTGGCCGCTTTCTGGAGCATGCGGGCGGTGACCGGCTGGAAGTCGTGGGTCACGCGGACCTGTCGTTCGACGGGACGGGTGCGATGGACGATGCGCTCAACCTTGGCCAGGTCGCCGGAGGATTCCTTGATGCCGACGATGTTGGGGTGGGCAGCGAGCTCGACGATGAGTTCGACGGGGAGATCGTAGCCGGTGCATTGCGGGAAGCTGTAGAGGATGACGGGCAGGGGCGAGCGGTCGGCCACGGTGCGGAAGTAGTTGAGCATGACGGGCGGGGTCATCTGGGCGCGGTAGTAGTGCGGGGTGCGGACCATGACCGCGTCGTACTTCATGCGAGGCGGCACACTCGCAGGCCTCGACCGTCTCCTGCACGGACTCATGTCCACAGCCGGCGATCATCACCTTTTCCGGAGCGGCAGCTTCGATGGCGGTGCGGAAGACCTGGCGCTGCTCCTCGCAGTTGAGCAGGATGGCCTCGCCGGTGGAGCCGAGAACGACCATGCCGGTGACGGGGCCGCGGCTGTAGCGCTCAACGTTGTGTTCCAGTTTTTTGAGGTAGAGACGGCCGTCAGCGTAGTAGGGGGTAGAGATGGCAGGAAAGATTCCGTTGAGCAACATGACTGTTTCATTGTAGTGCAAGCGGCGCGGAGAGGACGAGGATGCGGGCAAAATCAAACCCGGCCCCTGGGAGGGCCGGGTTCAAGCAAAGCATGAGGAGAAGCACGAGTTACCTGTGCAGAATGCCGAAAGAATTATGAATAGTAGTATTCCGTGCACCGAAACCTGCATCCAGGGCCCGTGAATAAAGAATGACGCATTTTGCCGGGAATGGGAAATTGATTCTTTCTATGAGGTGCATAACAGAAAAGATTGAATCTTTACCGGAAGTCTTATATGTCATGTACATACAAGGCTAAGTTAAAGTATTTATTGATGTAATATTTGGTCGCATATTCATAATGGCAAAGCGGTTCTGGAGCGGTGGAGGCGATCCGGGCGGATTAAGGCAAAGGCGCATCGTTTGCACCGGTGAAGCATCGAAAGCCTATGGCGGATACTGAGACGGCGATCCTGGGTGGAGGATGCTTTTGGTGCATCGAGGCTGTGCTGCAGCAACTGGAAGGTGTGTTGCAGGTCGAGAGCGGCTACACCGGCGGCAAGCGCGAGCAGCCCAGCTATGGGCAGGTTTGCACTGGAGCCACGGGACATGTGGAGGTGGTGCGGGTGCGGTTCGACCCGGCCGTGATCTCCTACGGGGAGCTGCTGGAGGTGTTCTTTACCGCGCACGATCCCACGACGATGAACCGGCAGGGAAACGACGTGGGGACGCAGTACCGGTCGGTGATCTTCGTGCTCAACGATGAGCAGCGGGCGGAAGCCGAGCGGGTGATTGCCGAGTTGGAAGCGAAGCATGTGTTTGCCTCGCCGATTGTGACCGCCGTGGAACCGGCGGTCAGCTTCTGGAAGGCCGAGGATTACCACCAGAACTACTTTGCCAATAACTCCCATCAGCCTTACTGCATGTTTGCGGTGGCTCCCAAGGTGGCCAAGATCCGGGCCAAGTATGCCGAACGGGTCAAACGGCCAGGCTGATGCGCAAACGGCCGTGCCGGATTACTCTCCTCATTCAGCGTCTCCGCGGAGACGCATTTTTTTGCCTCGGATTATTGGATCTGGGGCCGGCCGGAGGGACCTAACGGCAGGCTGCGCAGGAGGGCGGAACGGCGATCCAGCTCGGTAATGCGGGCGAGCAGGGCCGACATGGCAAAGGGTTTCTGCATGAAGATGGCGGAGTTGACGGCGCCGTCGGCTTCGCCTTGGTCCTGCTCGGCGTGGCCGGACATGTAAATGAAATTGAGGTGGGGGAGCCGCTCGGCGGCCAACCGGGCCAGCTCGCGTCCTCCCATGCGCGGCATCACGAGATCGCAGACCAGAACCGAGAGGTCGGGGTTCCGGCTCAGCAGGTCGAGGGCTTCGATGCCATCGGAGGCGGCCAGCACCTGGTAGCCGTGATTGCGGAGCTGGTCGGCGATGGCTTCGCGCAGGGCGTGCTCGTCTTCGACCACCAGAATGCGGCCCCGTCCGCTGAACAGAGGGTGCAGGGCGGGCAATTCCGGCACGGCTGCGGCTTCCAGGCAGCGCGGCAGATAAACGAAGAAGGTCGATCCGCGTCCGGGCTCGCTCTCGACGCGGATGTGCCCGCCGGATTGCTGCACGATTCCGTAGACGGTGGCCAGACCGAGGCCGGTCCCTTTGCCGCGCTCCTTGGTGGTGAAGAACGGCTCGAAGAGTCTCTCCTGGACATCGAGAGGGATTCCGGTGCCGGTGTCGGAGACGGAGATTTCGACCAGCCCCAGCTCGGCCTCGCCGCCTGCGGGCAGGTACGGGCCAACCGATGGTCCTCCGGCCGCTGGCGCATGGTGGTTGCGGGTGGCAATGAGCAGCGAGCCGCCGTTGGGCATGGCGTCACGGGAGTTGACACAGAGGTTGAGGATGACCTGCACGATCTGGTCTGCGTCGGCTTTAACCGGCCAAAGGTCGGAGGCGAGATTGCAGCGGAGGTCGATGTTCTCCGAAATGAGACGGCGCACCATGCTGCCGGTTTCAGAGACTATGGCGTTGCAGTCGAGAACCTGGGGCGCGAGCACCTGCTTGCGGCTGAAGGCCAGCAGCTGGCGGGTGAGCGAGGCCGAGCGCTGGGCGGCGCGCAGGATCTGCGCTGTGTAGGTGCGCAGGGGATCGGCCTCGGGGAGCGCGCTGGCGAGCAGTTCGGCGTAGCTGACGATGACCATGAGCATGTTGTTGAAGTCGTGGGCAACGCCGCCGGCCAGGCGGCCAATGGCGTCCATCTTCTGCGACTGGTGCAGCTGCTCGTGCAGCTCGGTTTCATGGGTAACGTCGCGCTTGACGGCCACGAAGTTGACGATTGTGCCGGAGCGGTCGAAGATGGGCGCAATGGTCGCTTCTTCGGCAAAGATTCGGCCGTCTTTGGCGCGGTTGGTAAAGCGGCCGCTCCAGGCTTCGCCGGACTTGAGCGTATTCCAGAGCTGGCTGTAGAACTCCTTGGGATGCCGGCCGCTTTTGAGGACGGAGGGGTTTTTGCCCAGCGCCTCCTGGCGGCTGAAGCCGGTGATGCGCTCAAACGCCGGGTTGACATAGACGATGTTTCCGTCCGGGTCGGTGATGACGATGGATTCGCAGACCTGCTCGATGGCGCTGATGAGGCGTGCGTTCACGGCCTCGTCCTGCTTGCGCTGGGAGATGTCGCGGAGAACGATCTGGATGGAATAGCCGCCGTCCTGAAGAGACGACGAGGCGGCGAACTCGACATCGAGAGATTTTCCGTCGGGGCGGATCACCCGGATCTCACGCGGGGTGATGCGCGTGGCGCGGGCTCCGAGGGTGCGGTGAAGCTGCTCGGCCAGTTCCCTGCCCTCGGGAGCGACGAAATCGAACATGCTGCGCCCCTGCAACTCGTGGTTGGGATCGAAGCCGAACATCTCCAGGGCGGCACGGTTGGCAAGGACGATCCTGCCCTCTCGCTCGACGACGATGGCGCCGGGAGAATCCTCGACCAGACGGCGGTAGCGCGCTTGGCTTTCCTCCAAGCCGCGGTGTACTTGGGCCAGCGAGGTCAACGCCGCATTGAGTGCGCTGCTGCGCTCCTCGACCTGGCGCTCGACCTGCCGACCGCGGTCGGAGGTATCCGCGATCAACCCGGCCACCATCAGTGTGAACAGGAGGCAGAGTGCGGCGCCCGCGTAGCTGTACGTATTGTCCACCGGAAATGCGCCGGGCATGGGGGACGCGGTGACCTGCCAGGTGCGCCCACCCACGGTGATCGTCCGGTTCTGGATGAAGCCCGAAGGCTGCTGGGGCTGCACTTGGGCCGCCGGGTAGAGCTGCTGCTCCGCAGCGGGCGCACTCAGGTCCGTGACGGCCAGAGCGACGCCGGAGCCGGCCCCATGCTTTTCCACGACATCGCTCAGCCGCAGCACGCCCAAGGCAAAGCCCAGCAATTGCCTGCGGCCGCTTGAAACTGAGGCGCGCCGGTAGACGGGGCGCGCGATGAGGATGCCGTGCTGATCGGAGGTTTCCTGCGCAAGGGTGAGGCGCGCGGATGCGGTGAGCTCCCCGCTGGAGGCGGCGCGCAGGAGAAGCTGGCGGCGGCCGGGATTGGCGGCGAGGTCGTCGTATCCGAGCGCCAGTTCGTTGCCCGCATAAGGCTGCACATAGAGCACCGGAAAATATTCGGAGCGATCGGCGGAGCGCACCATTTTGCCCTGCTCCAGACGGTCGCGAATCTCAAATCCGGCAAGCCCGCTGGCTCGGGCGGAGCGCTCCAAAGCGGCGCGCTGGGCAAGCGAAACCCGGGGTACCCATTCGAGCGCCTGGATTCCTGCGTCCGGACTCAGGATTGCGGAGGCGAAGCCCTCGAATGACGTCCGGGCGATAGGATAGCTGGAGTCGCAGAATGCGCCGAGGTCCGCTACCTTGTCCACCGTGAGTTCGAGATCCGATTGCAGGTTGTCGATTCGCTCCTGGGCGACACGATGGAAGACGGCTTGGGTTTTCTCGGTTTCCAGGGAGTGGAGGGTGACAAAGCAGAGCGCCGAGACAAAGATGCCAAAGCAGACCAGGGCGAGCCCCGGAAGATGCCGCCTCGGTGATCGGAACCATTGCTTCTTCACTGCACTCCCAGCGGGGCTTTGGATGGCCCCAACTCAACCCATTCCGTGCGGCGGCAGAGCACGCCGCGAAAGAGCAGCCCGTCCGCACAAGCCTGAGTCCGAACGGCAGCGTATCGCCAAGCGTAGCCCAGGCAGGTTGCGAACAGCCAACAATGAGAGGTCTGTTACGAATTCAGAACAGGCCTTCCCTCTTGTCGCGTCAACCAACCCGGGCAAATCCGCGTGAACCTGCCAGCGCCGCGAAGGCAGACATCGTAAGAACACATCGGACGCAAACGGCACCGACGTTAATTCCCATGAACAACTTTCAGCTCTGGATGAGTCATCCTCTCGCGGGAAATCGGAGTTGCCAAGTTGTGATTTCAGGACGAGCGGGTAACGTGAACTTGACGTCACCCGCTTGTCGGGAAAATCAGTGAACCGGCATGGCGTGGGCGGAGTTTGCCTGTTCGCCGGCGCGCTGCACAATGGCTTCGATGAGTCCGGGGATGGTGTATTGCATGGCCTGCACGTCCACGTTCAGCTGGAAGTGGCGCAGGGTTTCGGAGGTCACCGGACCGATGGAGGCGTTGAGTACGCCTTCGACCAGATGGGAGCGTCCGGAGCGGATGCCGAGCAGCGCAACGTAGTTGTTGACGGTGGATGAACTGGTAAAAGTGATCACGTGCGGACGGCGCTGTGGATCGCGCAGCACGGCGCGCAGCTCGACGCGCGAGCTCTGCGGAATCACCGTCTCGTAGGCCTCCACCACATCGAGAAACGCACCCATGTGGCGCAGCTCGCGGGGAATGACGTCGCGGGCGATTTTAGCGCGGCAGAGCAGGACGCGCTTGCCGCGAACTTTGTCGCATAGCGCCTCGACGACGGATTCGGCCACGTACTCTTTGGGCATCACCGCAACCTTGAGGCCTTCGCGCTCGATGGCGGCGCGCGTGGCCGGACCGATGGCGGCAATGTTGAGGTGGGCCAGCACGCGGCGGGGAATGTTGAGCTGGGTCATGCGCTCAAACATGGCGCGCACGCCGTTCACGCTGGTGAGGATGAGCCACTGATACTCGGCCACCAGCTTGAGCGACTCGTCCATGGATTTGAAGGAGCGGGGCTGACGGATCTCGATGAACGGAATCTCGATGATCTCCGCACCGAGGGCACGAAGTCCGTCGGTGAGCGCGCTGGCCTGGTCGCGGGCGCGGGAAACAAGAATGCGCCAGCCAGCCAGCGGGGCGCGCGCTCCGCCGGTTTCGACTTCACTCATCATCACTTCGCTCATCTGGACTTCTCTCGTCAGGTTGCTTTCGTCAACCCAGCTGGTTATGCGCCGGCCGGAGTGACAGCCGAGTTTTCGGCATACACATCGCGCAGAATCTTGTCTCCGCCACGGCTGAGAATGAGGTTGCCGAGGCGCTGTCCAAGCTCGAGCGGATCGGTGCCGCTGCCGATCTTCGCGCAGCAGCTGGGTGCCGTCGGGACGGGCGCAGATGGCGGTGAGGTGTGATCTCGCCTTTATCCACCACGGCGTAGGCGCCGATGGGCACCTGGCATCCGCCGCCCAGCTGGTTGAGCAGGGCGCGCTCGCAGACCGTGGCCAGCCGCGAGGGCTCGTCGTTCAGGAAGGCGAGGTGCTCGCGCATGACGGTGTCGCCCAGGCGGATCTCGATGCCGAGGGCGCCTTGTCCGGCGGCTGAGCACATGATCTCGGGCTCGATGATTTCCTTGATGTGCTGGGTCTTGCCCAGCCGCTTGAGGCCGGCGGCGGCGAGGATGACCGCGTCGTACTCGCCCTCTTCCAGCTTGCGGACACGGGTATCCACGTTGCCGCGCAGGGGGAAGATTTGCAAATCGGGACGGAACTGCTTGAGCTGGGCCTGGCGGCGCAGGCTGCTGGTGCCGACGCGCGCGCCCTGCGGCAGTTCCTTGACGCTGTTGAAGTGAATGGAGAGGAAGGCGTCGCGGGGATCGACTCGCTCGGTGATGGCCGCAATCTCAAAGGGGCCGGCCAGCGTGGTAGGAAGGTCCTTGAGGCTGTGCACGGCGAGATCGACGCGGCCTTCTTCGAGCGCCTCCTCGATCTCCTTGGTGAACATTCCCTTGGTGCCGACCTTGGCGAGGGCCACGTCGGTAATCTTGTCGCCCGTGGTCTTGATGATTTCCAGCTCGACCGTGTGTCCCTGCTCGCGGAGCAGGGACGAGATGTGGTGGGCCTGCCAGAGAGCAAGCATTGAACCGCGGGAACCGATACGAAGCAGGGCCATTCTGAGAACTTCCTTTGCTTATTTCCGACTTTGATTCGTGAACAACGGCGAGGCCGGAGCCTCGGCCACGGCCTGCTCCGGCGTGGAGACGGGCGTGGGCTGAATGGGCACGGGCACGGCACCGGAACGGCGTTCGGCGGCGCGGCGCTCCACAAAACCAGGCCCGCCTGAATCCGTTCCGTCTTTGCCGGGCTCGGCGCGCAGGTTGAAAAGTTTGCGAACTACATCGACGACCGTCGTGGACTCCGGATCGCGCGCCGCCGATTTCAGCGTGGTGATCGGAGTGTGCATGATTTTATTGATGATGCCGCGGGTGAGGGCTTCGACGGCCAGCTCCTGCTCGGGCGAAAGCGTGCCCAGGCGTCCGCGCACGCGGTCCAGTTCGGCCTGGCGCAGGGTCTCAAGGTGCTGCTGCAGGCTGACGATGGTGGGCACGACTTCGGCGGTCTGGGCACGCTGCTCGAAGCGGCGCACCTCATCTTCCACCAGCTCTTCGGCCCGCACGGCTTCCTTGCGGCGGTCGCCGATGTGTGAGGCCACGACCTGCTGCAGATCGTCGATGTTATAGACGAAGATTCCATCGAGATCGTTGAGGCCCGGATCGATGTCGCGCGGCACCGCAATGTCAATGAAGAACATGGGGCGGTTTTTGCGCGCGTGGAGAAATTTTTCGCCGTGCTTCTTTTCAAAGATGGCATGCGGCGCGCCGGTGGAGCTGATGACGATGTCGGCCCAGGGAACGGTCTCGTAGAGGCGATCGAAGGGGATGGCCTCGCCGTCGAACTTGGCGGCCAGGGCCGCGGCGCGGTCGAAGGTGCGGTTGCCGACGTAGATCTTCTTGGCTCCGTGGGCGATCAGATGGCGGGCGGCCAGCTCGCACATCTTTCCGGCTCCCACCAGGTACACCGACTTGCCATTCAAACTGCCGAAGATCTTTTCCGCCAGCTCGACGGCGACCGATGCGATCGACACCGACGAGGTGGCGATGGCGGTTTCATTGCGGATCTTTTTGGCCACGGCAAAGGCGCGGGTGAGCAGCTGGTCGAGCTGCGAATTGACCGTGCCGAGGGCGCGCGCGGTGGCGTAGGCTTCCTTGACCTGTCCCAGAATCTGCGACTCGCCGACCACCATGGAATCCAGGCTGGAGGCGACGCGGAAGACGTGCTTGACGGCTTCAAGGCTCTGGTGCTCGAAGATGTAGGGCTCGTACTCGCCGCGGCTGAAGCCGAAGTATTCGCGCACGAAGCGCTGCAGATCGCAGTTGCCGTTCTCGGAGCGGGCAAAGATCTCCACCCGGTTGCAGGTGGAGACGATCATGGCCTCCTCGATGCCTTCCATGGCGGTGAGCCTGGCCAGAGCCTCGGGCAGACGCGCCTCGGGAATGGCAAAGCGCTCCCGCACTTGAACCGGCGCCGTTTTGTGATTGACACCCAGTACTGAAAAATTCATGGGGCAACGAACCTATGCAGCTTGCTCATGTAATTTGCGCCCCAGGCGCAAACCGCGACGATAAATCCAAAGCTGGCCAGATAGGCAGCCTTGACGCCGCGCATCCCGGCACTCCAGCGGCTGTAGAGCAGGACCAGATAGATCATCCACATCAGCATCGAGAGCAGAACTTTGGGATCGGTGAAAAACGTGGGACCGAAGCGCTCCTGCGCCACCACGGCGCCGGCCAGCAACCCGACGGTCATGAAGGGAAAGCCCAGCACCAGCGCTTTGTAGCCCAGCTCGTCGATCTCCTGCAGCGCGGGCAGCCGCGTCGCCCAGCTCGAGGTCTGCTTGCGCTTGAGCTGGCGCGAGAGCACCAGATAGAGCAGGCTGGAGACAAAGCTAAGAAAGAGCATGGCATAGCCCAACAGCAGAGTGGACACGTGAAACAGGATCCAGCCGCTGCGGAAGGTGGGCGAGGGGAACGAGACGTGATGCTGCGCAATGGCCGAAGCAAACGTCAGGACAAAGATGAGCGGAAAAATAAAGGCTGCCGGAGACGCCGTGCGGTAACGCACGAACAAGATAGTGAAGATGATGGCGATGAGCAGGGCCAGCACGGACTCGGCATGGCGAATGGTCAGCAACTCCGCATATCCGTACAGAACCGCGGTCTCCACCACGGAGACGAAATGAAAGACCATGCCCAGGAAGACGGCCGGGGCCGCGATCTTGCCAAACTTTTCGCCCCGCTGTCGAAGCATGAGGACTGCATGAATAAGTCCCACGCCATACAAAACGGTCGCAACACGAAGCCAGATTAACGGCATAAATTAGAGAGTCCCACCCCGCCTCGTCCAATGAACCTAAAACGAGGCAAGGCCGACACTGATTATACAAACCCCGGCGAGCGTCCTAAGTGTAAGAGTCACTATGGAGCGTGATGTTCGTCACAAATCATAGGACAGAAACGGCTGAATGCCAAGTACCATGAGCACTCGCCGAGGGCGCGCGAGCCGCTCTGGCCCGCATCGGCGCGGGCTGCGGGGCAGGGCTGGCGCGGGGAGCGGCGCAGCTTGACGGGCCGTGCCTGTGCGGGTTTGTAATTCCGGAATGTGGATGCTACCATTCTGGCCCTAGGGTTTACCCAGGAGGAATTTGATGGCTGACGAAAGCTGCAGCAGCTGTGGCGGAGGTGGCATTCTGTGGTTTCTGGCAGGACTTGGCATTGGCGCCGCAGTGGGTGTGCTCTATGCGCCCAAGGCCGGTCAGGAAACTCGCGACTCGCTGTTGAGCGCGGCAGAAGAGAGCCGCGAAATGATGCAGGAACGCGCCCGCAAGTATAAAGAGCAGGCCTCGCAATGGGCCGATCGCGGCAAGGAAGTGATCGCCCAGCAGAAAGAAAACATCCGCTCGGCGTTTGACGCAGGCCGGCAGGCTTACCGCGATGCCACGCAGGATTCGGCTACCGACCCTGACAACCCCATCGGCATCTAAGACAGGCCGGCAGGCATAGCGGGATGCGGCCCGGATTCGATGTTCAACGTTGAAAGCCGGGACTCCCAACCTGGAATGTTGCATACACTCGCTGCTGGCTGGGCGAACGGACGGGCCAAATGAACGAGACCTTACTCACTGCCTTTATCGCGGTGACCGCGGTTGCTGTGGTGCTGCAAACATTGATTCTGGCGGGCATGTTCGTTGCCATGCGCCAGATGATCGGGCACACGCGGGCCTTGCAGCTGCGGGTCAGCGAGCAGTTGCTGCCACTGCTGGAAAAGGTGCGCGGCCTGGTGGACGAAAGCACGCCGAAGATCCAGACGGTGATCACCAACGTAACGGAGACCTCGGACCTGGTGAAATCGCAGGCGGTCAAGATCGACGGAGCGGTTACGGAGATCATGGACCTGGCCCGCAGCCAGGTGGAACGGGCCAACGGGCTGGCCAGCCGTACTATGGAGCGCGTAGACCATACGGCTGCCACGGTGCAGAATGCGGTCACTACGCCGGTGCGGCATCTAGCGGGGCTGGTGGAGGGCGTTCTGGCGGGCATTGGCCAGCTCGCAGGAGTGCGGCGAGAGCGGCAGCGAACCAAGGCAACACCGAAAGACGACATGTTCATCTAGTTCTTTAAATATTAGGGATAACAAATGGTGGGAGCAGTGGTTTTCACTCTGCTCCCTTTTTCATTCAACGGCAGACGGCGGCATTCAGGCCTAAGGTGTTACAAAACTATGACTGACTGTACCGTAAATGCCTGCAACAATTGACCTATGACTCAGCATCCGGTCTTGATCCAGGGCGGTATGGGGGCGGGCGTCTCCAATTGGCGGCTGGCGAGGGCAGTCTCGCTCACCGGACAGCTCGGAGTTGTCTCCAGCGTGGCGCTGGACACGATCCTTTCCCGGCGGCTGCAGGACGGCGATCCCGGCGGCCACATGCGGCGCGGCCTGGCGATGTTTCCCTTCCCCGAGATCGCCGAGCGCATTCTGCAAAAACATTACATTGCCGGAGGCAAGCCCGCGGGCAAGCCCTACCGCCTGGTGCCGATGCCGGCGCGGGTGAACTCGCGCGACATCGTGGAATTGATCGTGGTGGGCAACTTTGTCGAGGTCATGCTGGCCCGGGAGGGCCACTCCAATCCGGTTGGAATCAACTGCCTGGAGAAGATACAGCTCCCCTTGCTTGCCTCGCTGTATGGAGCGATGCTAGCCGGAGTGGACTACGTGCTGATGGGCGCGGGAATTCCGCTGAAGGCGCCGGGAGTGCTGGACGCATTTGCCGCCGGACATGCCGCCAGCTATCCGCTCTCGGTCAACGGGGCACAGCCGGACGACGATTGCCTGATGCGCTTCGATCCGGCAGGAGTACTTTGGGCAGCCGGCACCGGTGCTGCAGCGCCCTTATTTCGTGGCTATCATCGCCTCCAACACGCTGGCAACCACCATGGTCCGCCGCGCCAACGGCAAGGTAGATGGATTTGTGATCGAAGGACCGACCGCGGGCGGACACAACGCGCCTCCGCGCGGACAGATGGTGCTGAGCGAAAAAGGCGAAGCGGTGTACGGCGAGCGCGACCGGGTGGACCTGGACAAAATTCGGCAGATCGGCGTTCCCTTCTGGCTGGCCGGAGGTTACGGCACTCCGGAAAAGCTGGTCGAGGCCCTGGAACTGGGAGCGGCCGGCGTGCAGGTAGGCACGGCGTTTGCCTTCAGCGAAGAGTCGGGCCTGCGCGAGGACTACAAGAGCGCTCTGCTGGCCAAGATCAAGCACGGCGAGTCATCGACGTTTACCGATCCGCTGTCGTCGCCCACGGGCTTCCCGTTCAAGGTGGCGCAGTTGGAGGGTACGACCTCCGAGGCCGAGGTGTACGCCACCCGCAAACGCATCTGCGACGTGGGCGTGCTGCGCGAGAGCTACCGCACCCCGAGCGGCACCGTCGCCTATCGCTGCCCCTCGGAGCCGGAGAATGTTTACGTTGCCAAGGGCGGAGTATTTGAAGAGACGGTAGGACGCAAATGCCTGTGCAACTGCCTGCTGACCGACATCGGTCTGGACCAGATCCAGAAAGATGGCAGCGTGGAGCCTGGCATGGTGACCACCGGCGACGACATGGCCTGCGTGCTGCAATTCCTGGCCCCTGACCAGGAGAGCTATTCCGCGGCCGACGTGGTGAAAAAGCTGACGAGTCTGCTGCCGGCGCAAGAGTCGCCCGCAGTGCAGACCAATGCGCAGATCGGGACGACTCCAGACCATGCGAATTTGCGGCGCGCGTAAAAAACTCAACCCTTCGATTCCGAAGTCCCACATCGGCTGACTACGGCAGATCTGGGGCACCCCTCAAGTATTAGCGATGGCAGCTAGCAGGCCGGGTCAGTGCCGGAGCAGTGCTTCCATGTCGCGGTTGCCGCGTATGACGTGCAGGATCAGAACATCCTCGTCATCCACCTGATAAATGATGATGTACTCTCCCACGGGAAAACTGCGCAAGCCGGGCCGTAAGTCTTCGTCGCGGCGACGCCCGATATGGGGATTGGTGGCAAGAAGAAAGAACCTATCGGTGATGGAATCGATCACGCGGTCGGCAATGTCGATGCTGTAGCTTTCCTTGGCAAGGTAATACCAGATTTCATCAAGCTCGGCTTCAGCCTCCGGTGCAAGACGATGCGCCATTACCGGGCGGGGTGCTGCTCTGCCGCAAGGCGCTTCCGTCCGCGCTGCTTCACTTCTCCGGCAAGGTCGCGCATGGACTGTTGCGTGATGACGCGACCTTCCCCTCGTGCGAGAGAGGCCTCGGCTTCATCAACTGCGGAAAGAATTTCTGCGCGGGTGCGCTCACGTTCTTCCCACAAGGCAAGGGCCTCCCGCACCGCATCTTCTTCGCGTTGGAGCCGTCCACTTTCAATTGCTTGACGGACAAACGCCTTTTGGTCGGGAGTGAGTTGAAGTTCCATCACGTTCAGCGTACGGAAAAACCTGGCTTCAGGCAAGTCACGATTTATTCCGCCAGCGCTCGACGCATTGTGTGAGCTGCTCTTCCATGCGGGGGAGGGTGCGGCGCTCGTCCCAGGTTTCGTTGGCATACTGGCGCGCCTGTTGGCTCATGCGGGCGAGCGTCTCCGTGCTGCTGGAGAGCCGATCGATGGCGGCGAACAGAGCTTCGGCATTCTCCGGCTCGACGACCACTCCTGCTTGTGAATTCTGCACTGCGCGCGCCACTTCGCTTTCCGAGTTCACTGCGGCGATCACCGGGCATCCGGCGCAGAGCAGGGTGACGGTTTTCGAGGGAAAGACGATGTTGGAGACGATGCGCTGCTGGGTGATGAGCGCGAGATCGGTGGCGGCCAGCATCTGCTGGAATTCATCGGCCGGCAGCAGCGGCAGGATTTGAACGTTGCCGAGCTGGCGGACGCGCGCCTGCTCCTCCAACTGTGGACGCATCGCTCCGTCGCCCACAAAAAGGTAGTGGAGATCCGGGCGCTGGCGGGAGCGCTCGGCGGCTTCGAGAATCACCTCCAGGCCTTGCTTGACGCCCATGTTTCCGGAATGCGAGACGAGGAACTTGCCCTGCAATCCGTAGCGCTGGCGGAAGGCCTCGCCGTTGCAGCGCTCGCGCAGGGTGTAGAGTCCAGAGTCGGCGCGTGGCGGAAAAAGTACGACTTTGGCGGGATCGATTCCCTTCTCTACGATTCTCTGGCGCATGCCTTCGGTGATGGTAGCGACCAGCGCGGCGCGCTCGTAGGCGAGGCGCTCGATCCGATAGAGCGCCTCGATCAGCTTTTGCCCCTTCATCATGCCGAGTTCGACGGCGGCGTCGGGCTGCAGGTCCATCACGTCAAAGACAAAGGGAACGCGCCACAGTCTACCGAGGGTGGAGGCGGTCAGGGCAAGTCCGAGCGGCGGCGAGATGGCATAGATGAGGTCGGGGCGTTGGCCGGATAGCGCGCGCGCAAAGGAAGACACCAGATATGACGCCTCGTGCAGGATGCGTTTTTTGCTGTTGACCACCTGCGGCACATACATCCAGGAGCGCAGAATGGTGACGCCGTTGCGCTGCTCGCGCTGGAGGAGTTTGCCGCGATAGGGCGGGGGCACGCGCCACTCGGGATAGTAGGGCGGCCCGGTGCAGATGGTAACCTGGTGCCCGCGCGCGGCGAGGTATTCGCAGCGCCAGATGTTGAAGGCGGCGATCCCGGTCTCATCCGGCCAGTAATTGATGCTGAGCACTAGAATGCGCAAGGTTTCTCCTGGAGCCGATCTGCGTGCCGACTTGTACTTCCCACATTCGCCAACTACGGGCGGATGTGGGCCACCCGGTCGAGCCGATCTGTACTTCCCACATTTGCCAACGGCGGGCAAATATGGGCCACCTGGCCGCGTTTATGATCCGACGAAGCGGGCGTAAAAGCTGCGGGCCACGCCGGTGTCCGTGGTGCCCCGGATAATGGCGCGGCCGTCGGGAAAGAGCGTCATCTCGAAGGGCGGGCGCAGGAACTTCAACACATATTCGGTGGATCGAACTTCTCCGTGCGGCGCCAGACGGGCCTGCAGCGCGGCGAAATCGATGGGGCGGCTGCGCTCGTGGATCTGCACCGAATTGCGTCCGCACAGCGAGATGTGGGGATGGGCGCGCCCGGCCAGATAAGGAAACTCGCGCTGCTGGCAGACGCTGCAATCGGAGCGCGGATGCGCGGTGCGAATTTCGGAATGCTCGTTGTGCCAGGCATCGAAGGAGAGCAGAGTGCGGCGCATGGCATCGCGCGCGCCCACCAGCAGCTTCATCGCCTCGGTGACCGCAATGGACGCGACCAGATTGACCGCGGAGTTGAGGATGCCTCCGGTGTCGCAGGTTTCCACGGCCCCGCCCGGAGGATGGGGAAAGACGCAGGCCAGGCAGGCGGTTTCACCGGGGAGGATGTTCAGGGTGACTCCGTAGCTGGCCACGGCGGCGGTGTAGATCCAGGGACGCTGCTCGCGCACGGCATAGTCGTTGAGCAGGTAGCGGGTTTCAAAGTTGTCGGTGCCGTCGAGAATCAGATCGGTGTCTTCCAGAAGATCCTCGCAGTTATCCGGCGTGAGGTCTTCGACGTGGGGCTCGACGGTGACGGTGGAGTTGATCTGCTGCAGCTTGCGGCCGGCGGCGATGGCCTTGGGCAGCGACTCGGCGGCATCCCGCTCGTCGAACAAGACCTGCCGCTGCAGGTTGCTGGGCTCGATGTAGTCGCGGTCGACGATGCGGACGTAGCCCACGCCGGCACGCACCAGCAGCGAACTGAGGACCGAGCCGGTGGCACCGCAGCCGACGATGACGATGCGCGAATCCGCCAGTTTGCGCTGGCCCGCAGAGCCGATGCCGGGAAAGAGAAGCTGCCGTGAGTAACGTTCGTCCACTGCCTGCATCGTTCCATGATAAATGCGCGACTTGTCTATGCAACACCCGCATAAACGCGGTACTCGCTGCGGAGGTTGTTTTCGGGGCCTGCTCTGAGAAGTTGCAGCGCCGATGCCTTCTGCTGCCTTCGGGCATCCAATAGCGGGGACGGGGCCTCCGCGCGGCCAA
The DNA here is from genome assembly GCA_963742165.1 of uncultured Acidobacteriota bacterium. GTDB lineage: Bacteria > Acidobacteriota > Terriglobia > Terriglobales > Acidobacteriaceae > TOLSYN. The sequence goes on from CAVUKX010000009.1 coordinate 903,359, forward strand.
TAGAACGGAGCGCGGCGTCCCGCCCGGAGGGTAAGCGAATGTTCAGGAAGCTCTGCTTGGCGTTGCTTTGCGCCGCGGCCGCGATGGTGGCCGCGCCGCCATTATCGGCCGCTGCTCCCGTGGCCGGGACACCGGCACCCCGATTCACTTTGACGTCGCAGGATGGTACGCCGGTGAGCCTGCAGGATTACGCCGGCAAGTGGGTGGTGCTCTACTTCTACCCGAAGGACTTCAGCACCGGCTGCACCCTGGAGGCGAACAACTTTCAGCACGATCTGGCTGAGTACCGGAAGCTCAACGCGGTCATCCTGGGCGTGAGCGTGGACAATCCGGACTCGCACCGCCGGTTTTGCGCGAAGGAAGGGCTGAACTTTAAGTTGCTGGCCGATACCGAGCACTCGGTGGCCCAGGAATACGGATCCCTGACGTATACGGGAATCACAAAGGGCTCGCCGGGCGCTTTCGTGCTTGCGCCCGACGGCAGGGTCGCCCGCGTGACACGCAAGACCTATCTGATCGCGCCCGACGGCAGGATTGCGCTCGTCTTCGACAACGTGCAGCCCGCCGCGCATAGCGCCGAGGTTCTGGCGGCGCTGAAGGATTTGGAGAAGAACAAGTAGAGCTAGCCACCCTGGGTCAATGCACCACGAAGCCCAGCGAGGTGGTTGAGGAATTGCTCACCGTCACCGTCGCCGGACGCGATGCATAGCTGGAGGCCGGCACGACTGCCGTGATCGTCCACGGGTTGACATTGCTGGACACCAGGGTTGTGGAGGAATTCCACCTCACCGTCGAGGTGGGCAGAAAGTTCATGCCCGTCAAGGTCAACTGGTAATTGCCGCCGGCGTCGGGCACGGCCGCCAGCGAGGCGCCCGTGATCATCGGCACGCCGGATTGCACCGCGAACGGCAGCGCCGCCGAGGTCGCCGACGAATTGGCCACCGTCACCAGCTCTGTTCCGTCCGCTGCAATGTCAGAGGCAAGAATGGTCGCCTGCAATTCCGTGCTGCTCACGAGGGTGGTTGCCCGCACCTGGCCGTTCCACAGCACAACCGACTTCGAAGCAAAGTTTTCGCCCATCACCGTCAGTGTGAACTGCGCCGTGCCCGCGTTCACAGTGCCGGGCGAGAGCGATAGCAAAAACGGCAACCCCGGCGGCGCAGCCTGGTTGACGACCTGCGACAGCGCGGGCGAAGTGCTGGCTCCGAAGCTGGTGCTGCCCGCATAGACTGCGGTGATGGAGTGCGTGCCCACCGCCAGGGTCGAGGAAACATAGGTGGCCTGTGCTCCGGCGTTGAGCGCGCGCAGGCCCAGCGTGGTGGCGCCGTCTTTGAAGTTGACGCTTCCGGCGGGCGTGCCTGCAGTCGAAGTCACGGTGGCGGTGATCGTCACCGGTTGCCCGGCCTGCGACGGGTTCAGCGAGGATTCAAGCGCGGTATTGCTGGACGGCCCGGCAACCGTAACCGTGACGCTGGTGGAAGCGGAGCTGCCTAAAAAGTTCGCATTGCCGCTGTAGATCGCCGTGATGGGGTCGGAACCGACCGGCAGCGTGCTGGTGACGAGCACGGCAACGCCCTGCGCATTGATCGTCTGCGATCCCAGCGGCGTGCTGCCGTTGAGGAAGGTGACTGTCCCGGTGGGGGCAATGCTGCCGGAGAGCGCGGCAACCGTAGCCGTGAGCGTCACGCTCTGGCCGCCGGCGATGGACGTGGAGGAGAGCTGCAAAGCCGTGGTTGAGCCTGCGGGCGAGGCCGGGGCGCCGTAGTTGTTGATCAGGAAGGTGGTGCCGGCGATGTCCGGCCGGCCGTCGCCGTTGAGGTCGGCCGCGATCGTAGAGCCAGTCGCGACGATGTTGATGGGCTGTGGCGGCATCACCGTGCCATCCCCGAAGCCGCTGGCCACGCTCTTAAAAGTACCATCGCCATTGCCGGGAAAAAGACCGCTATTGTACGGAGGCGAGCCCCCCAGGATCACGAGATCGACGTGGCCGTCGCCAGTAAAGGGGGCTGCCGCCAGGCTTCCGCCGCTGTACTCGAGAAACATCTTGGTTGGCGTCTTGAACGTGCCGTCTCCGTTGCCCAGGGCAATCCCGATTTCGCCTGCACCACTCTGAGGCGAACTCTGGCCGGTTGCGAGAAGATCCGGAATTCCGTCCCCGTTGACGTCGACCACGGTGAGAGGCGCCTGGTTGGGCACGTCCATTACGTGGATGGTCTGGGCGGCACTGAACGTTCCATCGCTGTTGCCAGGATAAAGCTGGTACATCGCACCAGATAGCTGGACTCCACCCGATAATACAGGAGCCACGTAGGTAATCAGGTCCGGGGTTTTGTCGCCGTTGACATCGACCAGATTCAGGGCGGGCATTGGCGCGGTGAACGTCGGGGGAACGGTTCCCGAATAGAGACTATCCGTGACAACCGGTGCGGCGAGGGTTCCATCGCCGTTGCTGAGCTGCGTGGCGAAGCCGACATAGTAAAAAGTGTTGGGACGGACAGACTCCGTCGTCTCAAAGCTGTACAGCAGCTCGGGAGTGCCATTGGCGGCCGTCGCCGTAAGCAACCCCGTGACCCCATAGATGAGATCCGAACCGCCATTGGCCAGCAGGCTGGGAAACGGATAGAAGATAGGCGTCTGAAAGCTGCCATTGGCGTTGCCGAGCGCCACCAGCAGTCCCTGCCGCGATGGGTACGCGCCGTTGTAGCCGAGAGGCAACATCACCAGGTCGGGATGGCCATCCGCGTTGACATCCATCAGAACGAAGGAGTCCAGCGACGAGGGGCTGTAGGCGGTTCCGTTGTAAGTGAAGTTGAGGCTCAACACCGAGCCGGGGTTGAAGCTTCCATCGCCGTTGCCCAGATAGGTCTGCATGTTGAGGCCGGTACTGGTAGACGCAGCGGCGACGTAGTCCGGGCGGCCGTCTCCATTCAGGTCCTCCACGGACTGGAAGGGAGATGTGTAGGCATAGGCCTGACCCGTTCCGGCGGACCTGGGAGCCCCGCGAAAGGTGCCGTCCCCATTGCCCATCAGGGCATACGAGGTATCGAGGGTGTAGAGGTCGCCCAGGAATAAACCGTTGGTGGCGTCGCCGGAGTAGAGATCGAGATTGCCGTCGCCATCGAGATCGGCCGCCGTCAAATAGCCGTAGTTCGTGATCGAGGCATAGGCCTGGCCCGCCGTGAATGTGCCATCGCCGTTGCCAAGATACACTGCAATCGTTTGGCCGCTGCCGACCGCTAGATCCAGCTTGCCATCCTTGTTAAAGTCGCCGACGGCAAGCGACGCATACGCCCCGGAGATGGAGTCGGTTCGCCGGAAGGCCGGCGTCGAGAGCTGGGTAAAGGTGCCATCGCCGTTGCCCAGGAATACGAGTCCGTACCCGCTGACCAGGTCTTTCTTGCCGTCATTGTTGAAGTCCCCCGAGACCAGTCCGTCGGCAAGACTTCCGAAGCCGCTATAGTTGCCGGTGACCGTCATGGTCTTCGGCATGCCGAAGGTGCCATCGCCGTTGCCGGGCAGAAAGGTGATCTGCGAACCGTTGGTTGCAATGCTCCCGGTCCCCGTGGCAACCACCAGATCCAGAATTCCATCGCCGTTAAAATCATCCAGAACCGCGCTCTGGGCGCTGGTGCCTGGACCCAGGCTCGGAAGGGCGTAGGTCTGGCCAAGCGTGAAGCTCCCATCTGTCTTGCCCAGGTACACGGTGACGGAGGCACCGCCCGATTCAAGCCAGTTCACGGTGATCAGGTCGTTGATTCCGTTTCCGGTCAGGTCACCGCTCAGTGCCGACACTGGAATGGAGCCGTCCGGAGGAGCCGGCTGCGCGGTTGAACTGACGAACATTCCAGTGGACGCCTCTCCCACAAGCGTAGAGGCGTTCGGACTCGAGTTCAGCGTGCCGGCCGCCACGGCCAGCACGCCCAAGCCGCCTGGCGTCTGGCCCACATAGATCACGTTGTTGGAAGCAGTCCCGATGTTTGGATCCTGGCAGCCACCTGCAAACTGGTCCGGTGTCGTCGTCAACCCCGCCGCTGCGTGGATCACCTGCTCGTAGTTCAACGTGCTCGATTCAATGGTAAAAGAAGTCAGAGTGCTGCCGATTACCGTGCCCGAGGCACTGACAGCAGTCAGCGAGCAGTTCGGCTTGCGCTGCATGGCAAACACGTCATAGGGAGAAGCCGTGATCGCGGTCTCATTGCCGTAGAACTTAGCCGATGTGTCCGTTCCCGGTGGAAGCGTGAGCGCGGGTTTTGCCGCTGCAGCCTTTCTGGCCGCAGGAGTGAATTGCGCTTGCACGAGCGCCGCGCACAGCAGGAGTGAACAGATCAGGCTCACACAGCTCAGTCGGGAACGCACGTGCTCTCCTGGTATTTTCGCTGGACCGATCACCTCAGCCCACGGGCAGACGGGAATTGAGGCTCACCGCAGGACAACCTGTCAGCCGATCCGGGACGAAAAACAAAGACTCACCCCACGGCCGGGTATGGCTTTTTATACCTGAGATGCACAATCGTTCGATACGTTTGTACCTGGATTTTTTTTTGGCGGTCGCGGACTTTCGATTAGGTTTACGGAGAATCTTGTAGCACACCGCCTTTGGATGAGGCAGCGCGACCTCCGCATGGCGCGCTTGCCAAGTGCGGCAGCGTCTCGCCATGCGGAAGGAAGTTCCGTGGCCGCGGTTGTTATGCGGCCAGCTTCTGCTCCGGCGCCGCAGTCACGGGCTCGCCGGTCTCGTGCTTGGGGCGGCGCGCCAGCAGCGGCAGCACGAGCGAACACACCATCACGATGGCGATGACGTGAATCGCGGGCTGATACATACCCGTCGTCTGCCGGACGCGGGCGATAAGTATGGGCGAAGGAACCGCTCCCGCACCCCACGCCAGCAGAATCCAGCCATAGATTCCGCCCATGAACTTGGGGCCAAAGAAGTCGGCGGTGAACGATGGCATGGTTCCAAAGCCGCCGCCATAGCAGAGTCCGACGATGGCCACCGCCGCGGTGAACAGCGCCGCGGTGTGCAGATGCGGCAGGCTGAAGAAGACGCCGACCTGGATCAGATACAGCAGGAAATAGACGCGGGCGCGTCCCAGGAAGTCCGAGACCGCGGCCCAGAAGACGCGGCCCAGGCCGTTGAAGATCGAGATGACGCCGACGATTCCCGCGGCGGTGACGGGCGTGAGTCCCACCAGTTGCTGGGCCATCGGCGAGGCCTGGCTGATGACCATGATTCCGGCCGAGACGTTGAGGAAGAGCATGAACCAGAGCAGCCAGAACTGCGGCGTGGCCATGGCCTCCTTGACCGTAAAGTCATAGGTGGAGGCGGACTTGGAGACAGCGGAGCGCGGCTCCCATCCCTCCGGACGCCAGCCCTGCGGCGGATTCTGATAGAACTGGGCGGTGAGCACCACCACGGCCAGGTAGACGATTCCCAAGGTGAGGAAGGTAGCCGGCACGCCGTAAGCGAGGATCTCGCGGGCGGCGAGCGGGCTCATCACCAGGGCGCCTGCGCCGTAGCCGCACACGGCAACTCCGGTCATCAGGCCGCGGCGGTCGGGAAACCACTTGACCAGCGTGGCCACCGGACAGATGTAGCCCATCCCCATGCCAAAGCCGGCCAGTACTCCGTAGCCGAAATACAGCCCGGACAAGGAGTGGTGGGCAGCAGCGAACGCGGCCACCATGTAACCGGCTCCGTAGAGAATGCCGGCGACGGTGGCGACCCGGCGCGGGCCAACGCGATCCTGCCACAGACCGCCGACGATGGTACCTCCACCGAGGCAGAGAACCGAGAGAGTGAAGGTGAGTGCGACTTGGGTGAGCGTCCAGTGCTCGATGCCGATGAGCGGTTTGACGAATACGCTCCAGCCGTACACCGCACCCAGACAAAGCTGCATGAGGACCGCTGCGACAGCGATTCCCCAACGGTTAGCGAGACGATCTGTGGCCATGGCTAATCTCCATTTCTTAGTACGAGGACAGAGCAGATCCATCAGCCAGCCAGCTTCGATTGGTTCGCAAACTCAGCGCAAGAGGCGCTTATTCTCAATTCGAGTTCCGGCCCCACATCGGCTGACTATGGCAGATGTGGGGCACCTTTCCACCTTCCTTTCGGCTCCCAATAATATCGACATATGTCGATATGTAAACTTTCTATCCCGCCCGCTGCAACGGGACGGCGGCCAGCCGCTCGGCTCCGGAGTAGATCACGAAGCGCCGTCCGCGCAGGAAGCCGATGAGCGTCATGCCGAATTCGCGCGCCAGCTTGACTGCCAGGTCGGAGGGCGCCGAAACCGATGCAAGCACCGGAATGCCCGCCACCAGCGCCTTCTGCGCGATCTCAAAGCCGCCGCGCCCGCTCACCATCAGCAGTGAACCGGAGAGCGGCAGGCGATCATGGGCCAGCGCCCAGCCAATGGCCTTGTCCACCGCGTTGTGCCGGCCCACGTCCTCACGCAGCACCTGTAACTGTCCGCTCAGAGTGAACAGGCCGGCGGCGTGCAGCGCGCCCGTCCGGCTGAATACTGCTTGCTCGGCACGCAGTTGATCGGGCAGGCGGCAGAGCACCTCGGCATCGACGGTGCAGTTCGGATTGGGCGGTGCAATGTTGCGCACCCGCACGGCGTCGATGGATGCCTTGCCGCAGACTCCGCAGCTGGAGGCCGCGTAGAAGTTGCGCTGGCTGGCCTTCGCGTCGAATTCAACGCCTTCGGCCAGATCGACCCGCACGCGATTGGCTCCGCTCTCGGTGGCGCCACTGGGCAACACGCCGGGCTCATGGCGCACCGAGGCGATCTGGGAACGGCTTGCGATCAGGCCTTCGGTAAACAGAAAGCCTGGCACCAGTTCCAGATCATGCCCGGGGGTACGCATGGTGACGCTGACGGGAACTTCGCCGACGCGGATCTCCAGCGGCTCCTCGGCGACCAGGTAGTCTTCAAAGGGACGCAAGACACCTTCGTTCCATTCCTTGACTCCCGTTACCGATACCATGCGTGGGATCAACTGCAACTCCTTTAAAGCCCGACGTGCAACAGACCCACATCTGCTGACTACGGCAGATGTGGGGCACCAATATTGGCCCTCCGGCCGCGGGCACTAAGCCGCGATCTTGCTGTGTGCCTCCTCGCTGTCCGCCTGCAGACAGCTTCCTCCAATCAGTTCCACGGTCGCGTTGTAATCGGGCACGCCGCTGGGGTCGAGCCGCCCGGCGGGAATGATTACGTTGGCCTCCGGCCAGTGCGCCTGCAGACAGCCCGGTTTGATGCGGTCGATGCGCACGTGTCCGGTGAACGATCCGTGCTCGTTGCGCAGGGTAATCTCGTCTCCGTTCTTCAATCCCAGGCGCGCGGCGTCTTCGGCGGAGATGAGGATGTCATCGCGGCTGGCCCCGGTGATCGGGTCCTTTTCGGCCAGCACCATGCTGTTGAACTGCTTGCCGCGCCGCGTGGCCACTAAGAATTGGCCCGGCGGCACGGACTCTTCCGGCAGCGCCACCACGCTGAAATGGCCCAGCCCGTCGGGGGTCAGGCAGCGGTCCACCAGCAGGCGCGGCCCGCCGTACTGGAACTGATCGCCCTTCTGCCGCAGGTTGGCGATTCCCTTGTAGGTGGGGCAGACGCGGTCGATTTCATTGCGGATATCCTGGGTGTCGCGCCAGGGGAAGATCAGCGCGGCGGCCTCAGGATTGAACTTGCGCGCCACCATCACCGGAATCTCCCATTCGTCGCGGGTGTCGCCGGGACGCGGCCCGGGAATCTCCGGGCTGTAGATGATCCGGCGTTCGGTGCTGGTCTCGGTCCCTCCGCCACGCTGCTCGTAACGGGTGCGCGAAGGCAGCAGCACCACGGTATCGGCGGGCTCGACGAACATGGTCGGGTTGGCGACGATGTCCTGATGTACGCGCAGCTTGATTTTGCCCAGCGCGTGGTTGACCAGATCGGGCTCCGGCAAGGTTGACTTGAAGTTGCCGCCGCTCTGCCAGAGGGCGTCGATCTCGCCGCGCCCGGCGGCCAGCACCATGTGCGCGGCGGTGAGTCCCTTCCACGAGGGCGGCTCAAAGCCCCACTTCTCGGGCGAGGCAAATGCCTTGGCATTGGCCTCGTTCACCGGGAAACCCATCACATAAGCGCTGGGCTGGCCGCCCATCTCGGCGCCGCCCTGCACGCCGCTGTGGCCGCGGATCGGCATCAGTCCGGTGTGCTCGCGGCCGATGTTTCCCTTGGCGAGCTGCAGGTTGACGATGGCGCGCACGTTCTCGCTGCCATAGGCGTGCTGGGTGATGCCCATGCTCCAGACGATGATGGAGTGGCGCGCCTTGCCGAAGGTTTCGGCGAATCGCATCATGTCCGAGCGGGTGAGGCCCGGAGCTGCTCTCCAGAGACTCCCAGGAGAGGCTGCGCACCTTGGCCTCGGTATCGCTCCAGCCGCTGGTGCGGCGGGCAATAAAGTCGCGGTCGAGCCAGTCGCACTCGATCAGGTGTTTGAGCACGCCGGAGAAAAACGCGATGTCGCCCCCGGCGTGAATCTGGAAGTGATCGTCGGCGATCTTGGTGCCGAACAGCGCGCTCTCGGTGACCGAGGGAATCCAGTAGCGGTCCAGCCCCGGCTCCTGATAGGGATTAACGACGAAGACCTTGGTTCCGGCCTTTTTGGCGTAGTGCAGATACTTGGTAGCCACCGGCTGATTGTTGGCCAGGTTGGTGCCGACCAGCACCACCAGGTCAGCGCCGATCCAGTCGGAGTAGGAGCAGGTGGTGGCGGCACAGCCCACGGTGGCACTGAGGCCGGCGGTGCTGGGCGCGTGGCAGATGCGGGCGCTGGTATCGACATGATTGGTGCCGAGGAAGCGCGCGACCTTCTGGTGCGCATAATAGGCTTCGTTGGTAAGGCCGCGCGAGGTCATATACCAGGCCAGGCGCTGGGGATCGACTTCGCGCAAGGCGGCGGCCACACGCCCGATGGCTTCGTCCCAGGAGACGACGCGAAAGCCCTTGTCGCCCTTGGAGCGCACCATCGGCGCAGGCAGGCGGCCCATCTTTCGCAGCTTTCGCTCGGAGAGTCCATGCAGAGTGCTGGCATCCTCGAACAGGTGCGCGTCCATGGCGGGCATGGTGTTGAGCCGCAACAGTTGCAGGCGCACGGCGCAGAGGTGAATGCCCTTCATCGTCCAGTCGTGCATGCCGCTGGTGCCCAGCGAGCAGCCGTCGCAACAGCCATCGCTCAGGATGCGAAAGGCGTAGCCCAGGCTGTCGCGGTTCTCCCAGACCGAATCCAGAATGTCTCGGTAATTGTTAGGGTGTTGTTGGTTGAGGCCGTAGGGTACGAGGCTGACCCAGTTCCGCTTGTTGAGTTTCTTGGCCCTGTCTTCGGCAAACTCTGCCATCGAGGACTCCTTCCGCACGACGTGGTGCTGGTCGCAGGTTCCCCTGTGTTGCCGCCTGAATTGGAGGATGGGTAGAGCGAAATGGTTTTCCCAGGATTAAAGTCTTTCGCCGGGATGAGCAAAATCATCCGTTGGAATAGACCCCGAGGGTACCCGTGCGGCACGGGAGGTAAAGATCAGGAGATGGAGGCTTTGATTGCCGCAAGATCATCAACCCACGCCCTCACCAGCGCAATCTCCTCGGCACCCACCACGCCGATCCGGACCAGTTCTTCGTAACACCGGATCAGATTGTCGCCCAGGTTCTCCGGCCCCGCGGTCAATCGCAGCCCGTCCAGCCGCTCGCCGATGGTACGGTTGTGTACATAACCCGGAACCTCGTCCACGAAGTCGCGCATCAAGTTATGCTCGTTGCGATCCTGAGAAACGTCCGGTCCCTGGAACAGCACGCTCCAGCCGTTCTCCCATGCGATTCTTTGAGCCACAAAGCTCCGCCAGATATCCGTCATGCGGAAGGAGCAGTAGGATGGCAGGTAAAGCAAAGGATAGGCCTTGGGAAACCAAATTGTATTCTGGCTGTTAAATGGACACCATGCACCCGCTGCCAGGGCTATCTGGCGGTCTTTACGGAATACCACCGGGAGCGGAAGCACCAGCCGGTAAATCGCATCGACATCCGGATTTTCGTCCGCCAGCCCCTGCTGAATCGGACAGTCGGATTCGGCCTCCGGCAATGCGTCGAAATCCGGAAGTGCGGTGCGGATGGCGTCCAAGGGCAGCCCGCGCGGCCAGATGTTTGCGTCGGAAAAGTACGCATACACGTTACTCCAGCCGCTACCTGCAAGCACCCGCACGCGCTGGCCAGGAGCCCTGGAACGCCAGAACTCCGGCGCGGGCAGGTTGTCGTCATCGGTCTCAAACAGCATGGTGGATCCGGCCAGCATCGCCAGCAGATACCCGATGTTCTTTCGCGAGTAATGCCGGGTCGGGAGCAGCCCTGCGACCTTCAGGCCCGTCTGCCTCTGGCGCTCCAGACTGTAGAACTCACATCCATCCAACGAAAAATCCGACGGACTGGGAACGTCTCCGATTACATAAAACGAAAACCCACGGGCGCTACACTGCTCCGCCCACTCCCGCAAAACCGCATTGGGAGCGGAGATGGAAGTGACCACAACGCTGACTCGGCCGCCAGCTGACGATTCCATTACAGTTCACCATTCAGACGAAGCTGATAGAGCCGCCACAACTGCCGGAAGGCCTCTCTTAGGGAAGATGAGCTAAGCCGCGGACTGGCGGCACGATAGGTAATCGGAACTTCCACGAACTTCAGGTTTCTGCAATACGTTTTAATTTCAGTCTGGAAAAAGTGTGCGCGCGACTCGATACCCCTATCCAATAGCATCTGCAGCGTCTGGCGGGTAAACATTTCAAATCCGCTCGTCATGTCGGTTTGACGCGTCCCAAGAAGCAGGTTCGCCAGGGCGGTTCCGCCCCAGCTGACAAAGTGCCGATTCAATGAGCTGCGCTCAAAGCCCCCCTCACTCAGAAAGCGGCTCCCGAAGACGCAATCCATACCCTCCTCCATAGCTTCAAAGAAGCGGGGCATGTCGCATGGCTGATGGCTGAATCCGGCATCAATTTCCAGAATCCAGTCGCATCCGGCGGCAAGCGACTCTTGGTAGCCACGCAAATAGGCGTCCACCACGCATCGATTTTCAGGAGCCCAGACCACGCGCAGACGCGGCTCTCTCTGCTCCAGGTCGCGCATCTGGTCCAGACTGGAGTCCCTGGTGACCCTGTCAAACACAGCAAAAAATGTAACGCTCTGGAATCCCGGGCACTCCTCCAACACCGCACGGCAGAACGCCACCGCCTCGTCCCCCTCGTTAGCCATGGGACAAACAACGCCGAGGTTCACGGTACTTCGCGGAGTTCCAGCGCGGGTCACGCTCCCGTTCTCATTCCTGTCAAGTGTTTGCAAAGTTGTGTCCGTAACGAGAATTCTACACATTGCCGATCAGGTCCCGCCACGCACAGCGGCAGAGCCGCCTGCCGGCCAGGATCGGCGTCAACGCAGCCCGCACGGTTTGGGTCAGGTGAGAGCATGGGGAACCGGCGCGCAGCAGCGCATCTATACGCTACTACATAGCTTCGCCGCCGATAAGTGGCGAACGAGCGACACCGGCCCCCATACACCGTCAGTTCTTAACTCTTACTGCGCGCTCTGTTGATAGCGCTTCTGGTAGAACTCCTGGATTTGTTTTCTCTCCTCAGGCGTGAGCCCTTTGGTCCACTGGTGCTCTGGCTGGTTCATCACTTCGGTGGTCACGCCGGGCAGCAACGCTTCGGCCTCGGGGATGAATTCGCTGTAGAAGATCTTGGCGACTTCATAGAAGCCGTGCCACTGCACGTAGTCCGGGCCGTTCATGGAAGCGCCCATGCGCGCGCGGCGTCCCTCGTGATGCCACAGTTCGAAGTACGTCCACTTGATCTTTGCGTCAAACGGCGTGGCTGTAATTTTGCCGGCCGCCTGCAGCTTCGCCATGATCGCCTTGGAGGGAGCAAAGAACTTGTCGTTGCCCATGTCCACCACGCCGTCGAATTGGGTGTAGAAGTTGTCCACCCAGTCAGAGGCATGGCAGTTGAGGCAAACGGATTTCATCGCTCCGCGCTTGTCCTGCCAGTTCTGCTGCTTGATGGCGATTTCAGGACGCAGATTCCACGAGAGCCGCGCGCCTACATCATGCGTGGCAGGCAACTTGGTGGTGGCTCCCATGTGGCAGGTATCGCAGGTGGGCGCAACGTTGTAGTCCTTGCCCAGAATCCAGCTATCGGAGTTCAGATTCATCTGGCCGATCAGGGTGCGGTAGGTCACGCCGTGCTTGCTCTCGGCATAAATCTCCGTCTGCGGATGGTCGGGGCCAAGATGGCAATAGCTGCAGCTCTCCGGCTGGCGCGCAATCGCCAGCGAGAAGGTATGGCGGCTATGGCAGACCGAGCACGATCCCCTGCTGCCGTCGGGATTGATGCGGCCAATGCCTTCGTTGGGCCAGGTCGTAGCGTCGAGCTTCCCGTCCTTGAGCACCTTGACCACGCTGCCATGGCACTTGGCGCAGCCGTTGATCGCCGCCTGTGGCCCTTCGACGATGTCGCCCAGCACGTTGTCCAGCGAGCCGAGAATCTCGCCGGCTTTGGCGTGGTGGCTGGCTTCGAATTCCGCCGTCTGCTGCGCGTGGCAGGTGCCGCAGACTTTCGGCGTCACCAGCACGGAAATCCGGGAGCCGAAGTGCTCGAAGGAGTCCGGCCGGTCCTTGCCTGCCTGGTGACACTCGTAGCAGCCAATGCCGGAGACGGCGTGCTTGCTCTCAGCCCACTGCTGCACGGCCAGCGGCGTGGCCTGGTCCTGGTGGCACTGGATGCAGGCTTGGCTTTCCTTGGAAGTGGAAGCCGCCAGTTTGGCGACCGACGCGGGCGTGGCCGCTGCAGCCTGTGGCCATCCCGCGGAAGCCAACGTGAGCACGCAAAGCAATAGACCAAAAGCATGAGACAACATTCTGCGCATGGAATCCCCTTTCGTCTCCGGACCGGAACAGCTCGACGCACGAAGCCCCGACGCGAACGAGCACGCGCCGGGGCATTCATCACGGTATTCAAATGCTTAGTTCAAGATCGCGGCAAGGTCCTGCTCCGGCTTGGTGATTGCCATGAGGTTGAACTTTTCCTGCAGCACGCCCAGCACGGCGGGCGTGATGAAGGCCGGCAGCGTGGGACCGATGCGAATGTTGCGCACGCCGAGGTGCAGCAACGTCAGCAGAATCGCCACCGCTTTCTGCTCATACCACGACAGCACCATCGAGAGCGGCAGGTCGTTCACGCCGCACTTGAACGCCTCCGCCAGCGCGCCCGCAATCTGCAGGGCCGAGTAGGCGTCATTGCACTGCCCCAGGTCGAGCAGACGCGGCAGGCCGCCAATCTGGCCGAAGTCCAGCTTGTTGAAGCGGAACTTTCCGCAGGCGAGGGTGAGGATCAGGCAGTCGTCGGGCACGGCCTGGGCGAACTCGGTGTAGTAGTTGCGTCCCGGACGCGCGCCGTCGCAGCCGCCGATGAGGAAGAAGTGCCGGATGGCACCCGACTTCACGGCGTCCACTACCTGGCCCGCTACGCTCAGCACCGCATTGTGGCCAAAGCCGGTGAGGATCTCATCGTTGGGACCATCCTCGGCATAGCCCGGCGCGCGCAGAGCAGCTTCGATGACGGGCGAGTAATCATGGTTGGCGATGTGCCGCACTCCGGGCCACGCAGTCGGTCCCGTGGTGAAGATGCGGTCCTTGTAATCCTTCGGGTCCTGGATGCAGTTGGAGGTCATGAGGACGGGGCCGGGGAAGGTGGGGAACTCCTTCTGCTGGTCCTGCCATCCGCCGCCAAAGTTTCCGGCCAGATGCGGGAAGGCCTTGAGCTTGGGATAGCCGTGCGCGGGCAGCATTTCGCCGTGGGTGTAGATCTGGATTCCGGTGCCCTCGGTCTGCTTGAGCAGTTCGTAGAGGTCGGCCAGGTCGTGTCCGGAGATGCAGATTGCCTTTCCCTTGCGGGGATGCAGGCGCACGCCGGCGGGCGTCGGATGCCCGAAGGCGTCGGTGTTGGCCTTGTCGAGCAGCTTCATGATGCGGTAGTTCAACTCTCCGGTGCGCATCGCCATTCCCACCAGCTCGTCGAGCGTGGGCGCGGGCAGGGTGAGGAAATCCAGAATTTCCAGAATGTCGCCATTGGCGTCGGCATCCGAGGCGCCCAGCCGTTTGGCGTGCGCCGCATAGGCGCCCAGGCCTTTGAGCCCGTAGAGAATCAGCTCCTGCAGGTTGCCGACCTCAGGCCCCACGGCAAGCAGTTGATCCGGAATCAGATTTTGCTTGCCCTGCGCAACCAGGCCCTCGACGGAGCCTGCGGGCTTGAACGCGGCTGCGCCGCCCAGAGGTGCTGCGCCGGGTAGGGCGCGCTCATACAGCGCCTTCGCCTGGTCGCGGACCACAGCGGCGCGATCGATCAGGCTGGCAAGACGGATGGGATCGAAATTGACGTTGGTTCCGGTGGCAAACAGGCAGTCGATCACAAACGAATCGATGGATGGATCGGATGCCCCGGCCTGACGCGCACGATGCGCGTACATGGCAATGCCTTTGGCCGCATACACCAGCAGATCCTGCAAGGTTGCCGTGCTTTCGTCTTTGCCGCAGACGCCAAGATCGGTGCAGCCTTGTCCGCGATAGGTTTGCTCACATTGATAACAGAACATGTCTTTGATACCAGCCCAGTGGAGAGAGTTTTTGACTTCGTCTAGCAAACCCAGAATAGGGACTGGCGCGGCAGCCCGATGCGACTAAAGTCACAGATGGAAAAATTTCTTTAGTGACGCCGCAAGATTTCGCGTTTTCCCCTGTGCCGGCCCTTTACGCCTGTGTGAGCCAGATTCCCCGAAAATTCATCGAGCTGGCGAGAACTCTATGCGAGTCGCTTCCACATGAATAACGCATAATAAATTCATATATTTAGAGACAAAATGTTATCTATAAATTTAAGTTTACCCAACGTCTGTTTTGTGCGGCGTAGCACATAGCAAAGAGCCTGCCTTGTGCTACGATTGTTAAAAGTGCGCTCTGCTTGATGTCGTTTGCCGATCGGTCGCCTGTGCTTCGGGCCACGTACTGAGATGGCAGGGAAAACGCGCACATTTTCTCAGCCGGGTGATTGATGTGACTCAACATTATCTGCGTCCAGAGGAGCTACCCTTCCAGGCGGCAGAGCGCAGCAACGTCACCATCCTCTTCGGCGGCCTCACCTGGAAACACGAGATGATGATCCAGTCGGTGCTGCGGCGCAGCGGCCTGCAATGCCAGCGCCTGCCGGAACCCGACCGCCTGGGCCACGAGATCGGCAAAGAGTATTGCAGCAGCGGCCTGTGCAACCCCGCCTATTTCACGGTTGGCAACCTGATCCAATACCTGCGCGTTTTGGAGCGCACCCAATCCCGCGAAGAGATTGTGCGCAATTATCTGTTTTTCTCCGCCGGCTCCGACGGCCCCTGCCGCTTCGGCATGTATGAGGCCGAGTTCCGCGCCGCGCTCAACGCCGCCGGATACAACGGATTCCGCGTGCTGGGCTTCCAGCAGGACCATGGCGTCAACGCCAACTCCGGGCATAGCGGCATGAACTTCACCGTCGACTTCGGCATGGACGCGCTGCACGCATTCATTCTGGGCGACCTGCTGAACACTCTGCACCGCCGTCTGCGTCCCTACGAGGCGAACGACGGTGACGCAGAACGCACCGTGCAGTCGATCGCCGCAGCCGTGGCCCGCACCCTGGAAAAGAACCCGCGTTTCGAACTCGCAGAAGCTGCGCCGCAGTTTCTGCGGCCCTTGCTGGAGCGCCATAGCGCCTCGCGCGCCTACCGCATCGGCAACACGGCGGGCAAGATTTTGACCCATCTCTACGGCAAGCGTTTTCCGGCAGCGCTGACCCAGTGCCGCCAGTCGCTGAGCGGAATGGAGACGGACTGGCTGCGGGTGAAACCGGTGGTCAAGGTGATCGGCGAATTCTGGGCGCAGGAAACCGAAGGCGACGGCAACTACCAGATGTTCCGCTTCCTGGAAAAAGAGGGCGCGGAGGTTTCGGTCGAACCGATCAGCAACTGGGTGCTGTACCTGCTCCACCAGTTCAAGCAGCGCGGCGTCTTCCGCAGCCGGATGCTGACCCACATCGCTCCCTGGAAGAACGGCCCGCTGGCGGCCCTCAAGAAACGGGCTGCCGCCTGGGGCAAGCGCAGCAGCTTCGCCACCGGAGAAGGACTTTACCTGGGACACTATGCGCGGCTGGAAAAAGCGCTCCTGGGCGATGTCCACCGACTGCCCTCGCAGGCGGAGTTGGCTGAGCTCTCCGACCAGTATTACAACAGCAAACTGCGCGGCGGCGAAGGCCATCTGGAAGTGGCCAAGAATCTCTACTACACCAAGCATCGCCTGTGCCACATGGTGCTTGCCCTGAAGCCGTTCGGCTGTCTGCCATCGCTGCAATCGGACGCGGTGCAGGCCGGCCTTGCGGAGCGCTTCCCGGAGATGGTTTTTCTCTCGGTGGAAACCTCGGCAGAGGGCGAGATCCACGCCTACAGCCGGGTTCAGATGGCGCTGGCCGAGGCGCGCGTCAAGGCGCAGGTTGAGTTCGAAAGCGCGCTCCGGCAAGCCCGGCAGCCGCTTGCCAATATCCGGCGCTTCGTGGCCGAGCATCCCGAGCTGCGCAGCCCGATGTATAAGGTCACGCACCGCCCGGGGGTGATCTCAACCGCCGCCAACTTTGTTCTCGATGTGGACGATCTCATGCGCCGCTCCGGCGGCCGGGGATCGATCTCCTGTCCCGATTCGCTTCCAGGCTCACTGGAAGGACAACACCATACGCTCCGTCAGGAGGCTTAGACGTGCCAGACTTACCACGCATTATTTCCAGTCCTGCGACTTCCATTCCGACTTCCTCTGCACGGCTTGATGCAGACATGAACTCGGCTCTCCAGAGCGGACAACGCTCGGTGGTGCCGCCGCCTCCGAACGGCATTCTGCAAAGGTTCCCCGAGGTGGTCTTTCCGCAGAGGCCCGAGCTGCTGACCGCTGCCGATGAGCCCTATATGCCGAAGCCCGGCGAAAAGCGGCACTATACGGCGTCGCAGATCCTGCACACCATGAAGGGCTGGGCGCTTCCCTACCTGCGCTCGCGTATTACTCCGGGCGAGTTCCATCCGCTCATCGCCTATCTGTTCAACGAATGGAAGTGCAACCTGGATTGCCAGTACTGCTGGGCCAACGACAGCTCCGTGGCGGGCATGACCGAGGACGTTGCCAAGCGCTCCATCGACTGGCTGCACTCCACCACCTGCCGGGTGCTGGCGCTGATGGGCGGCGAGGTTCTGCTGCGCCCCGAATTCGCCCAGAAGATCGTCTACTACGCCGCCAAGCGCGGCTTCTGGGTTTATGTCCCCACCAACGGAAGGCTGATGAAGCCCGACCTGATCGACCGTCTGGCGGACGCCGGAATGTCCACCGTGAATCTGGCCGTGGATGCCTGGGACGTGAAGCCCGGACTGCCCAAGGCGATGGTTCCCATCCGCCAGTATTTCGATTACCTGGTGCGCAAGCAGTACAAGTACGGATTCTCCGTCTTCCTCAACATCAATATCTGCCGCAACAACCTGGAAGACGTCCGCCAGCTGACCCAGCTGGCCCGGGACAGCGGCATCGCCACCGATTACCACATCTGCGAGACGCCGATGATGGACCAGGAAAACTTCCGCCACATGGAGAACAATCCCGTGTTCATCCGCGATGAGGACCACTCGGCGATCTGCGAACTGCTGGACTGGCTGATCGACAAGCAGAACTCCGGATGGCAGATGGTGAACTCCACTTCGCGGCTGGCCGAGATGAAGAGTTTCATCGAGCACGAGTTGAAGAGCTGGGGCTGCCGCGCCGGGCTCAGCAGCCTCATCATCCGCACCGACGGCACGCTTGCGCCCTGCTTCCCCATGTACTCGGCCACCCACGACTGGGGAACCATCGAGAATCCGATTATGGACGCGGCGCATCTCAGGACGCTCAAAGCCAGCTGCGAAACCAATTGCTTCTCGACGCTCAATCACATCCTTTCCTTCTGCTACGACAACACGCGCGTCATCAAGTGGATGCTGCGCCAGGCCTCCCACGGCTTCCAGGGCGTCAATGGCAATATGGATTGAGGGGTAAAACCAAACGGTGAAGGTATCCGAACAGAACGCGGCGGGGCCGCTTGAGCTTCGCGGCGGGTACGCGGCAAATGATGCCGCTCCGGCCGCGGGCGCTCGTCGGCAATCCGCCGCGCAGGGACCTTTCTTTCTTGGCGTGGACGTCGGCTCGACGACCGTCAAACTGGTCGCCTGCGCGCAGAGCGGCAACGAACTGCTCTTCCAGCTTTATCGCCGGCATGAGAGCCGCCAACTGGCCACGCTGCTGGACGCGCTGCGCGAATTGGAATCGGCGCTGCCCATCAACGCGGCCAACACGCGCCTGTTCGTAACCGGCAGCGGCGGTGCCCGCATTGCGGAGATTCTGGGCGGCAAGTTTGTGCAGGAGGTGACGGCGGTCAGCCTGGCCGTGGAGCGCCTCCATCCCGCGGTGCGCTCCGTCATCGAGCTGGGCGGGCAGGATTCCAAGATCATCGCCTTCCAGGAAAGCACCATCCCCGGCCATCTCAAGAAGTTCGCCTCCATGAACGACAAATGCGCCGGAGGCACGGGGGCGGTGATCGAACGCATTGCCGCCAAGCTGAACCTGCCGGCCGAGCAGGTGGTCCAGATCGGCTACGACGGAATCGAGCTGCATCCGGTGGCGGGCAAGTGCGGCGTCTTTGCCGAAACCGACATCACCGGCCTGCAGAAGCAGGGCGTTCCGCCGGAGCAGCTGATGGCTTCGCTGTTTGACGCCATCGTGCTGCAGAACCTGAGCGTGCTAACCCGCGGACATCTGCTCCATCCGCAGACGCTTCTGCTGGGCGGCCCCAACTTCTTTTTCCCCGGACTGCGCCAGGCCTGGCGCCACCATCTGCACCGGCTGTGGCAGCACGAAAAGGTTGCCATGCCGCCCGCCGTAAGCCCCGATGAGCTGATCCTGGTGCCGGAGCACGCACAGTATTTTGCCGCCATCGGCGCCATCGAGTACGGACGCACCGAGCCCGCCGAGGTGGGCGAGTACTTGGGCAGCGCCGCGCTGGAACGCGCGATCCAAGCCTCAAGCGGCTCGCAGACTGGGAATTCAGGCATGAATGGCCTGGCCGGAAGCGAAGCCGAGCTGCACCAGTTTCTCCAGCACTACGGCGCCCCACGACCGGCGGCTGCACGAATTGACGCGAGCCCCAGCACCGAAGTCGTCGAGGTGTTCCTTGGCATCGACGGCGGCTCGACCTCGACCAAGGCGGTCTGCCTCTCGCGCACAGGCGACGTGCTGGCCAGTTCCTACCGGCTCTCGCAGGGAGACCCGGTGGCCGACGCCATCGCCGTGCTGCAGCAGCTTCGCCAGCAATTTGCCCAAAGCAACACGCGCATGGAGATCCTGGGCTCGGCCACCACCGGCTACTCGCGCGATCTGCTGCAGCGCGTCTTCCACGCCGACGCCGCGCTGGTGGAAACCGTGGCCCACGCCAACTCCGCCCTGCGCATTCATCCCGACGTGGACGCCATCATCGACGTAGGCGGGCAGGACATCAAGATTATCTGCCTCAACCACGGCGCGGTGAAAGACTTCCGCCTGAACACGCAGTGCTCGGCCGGAAACGGCTACTTTCTGCAGGCCGCCGCCGAATCGCTGGGCATCGCCATTGAAGACTTCGCCGACGTGGCCTTCACCGCCGAGCAGATGCCCGTCTTCAGCTACGGCTGCGCGGTCTTTCTACAGTCCGACATCGTCAACTTTCAGCGCCAGGGCTGGCGGCCGCAGGAGATCATCGCCGGGCTGGCCGCGGTGCTGCCCAAGAATATCTTCCTCTACGTGGCCGGGGTCTCCAACATCGCCACCCTCGGACGCCGCTTCCTGCTGCAGGGAGGCACGCAGCGCAACCTCGCCGTGGTCAAGGCCGAGGTGGACTTCATCCGCAGCCACTTTTTCGACGAAGCGCAGCCGGAGATCTTCGTGCATCCCTACTGCGGCGAGGCCGGAGCCATTGGCGCCGCCCTGCACATGCTGGGCCAGTACGCGCCGGGCCACCGCAGCAGCTTCATCGGAATGGACGAGCTGGACCAGATCCGCTATTCCACCGTTCGCAACGAGGAGACGCGCTGCGGCTTCTGCAGCAACCGCTGCGCCCGGACGTTTATCGAGGTCAACGACGGGGCCAGCGCTTCGGTCTGCAATTCTGGCGACGGCGCCGCGCCCGACAGCCCCGACAGCCCCGACGGCTCCGCGCGCCGCATCATCCTGGCCAACTGCGAGCGGGGAGAATCCTCCGACGCGGTGGCCGCGCGTACATTCAACGCCTCGCTCGCCGCCGTCAAGCAGCAGAACCCCAACATTCCCGCCTTGGCGGCCAAGGCCGCGTTCCAGCCGCAGATGGTTCCGGGCATCGCCTCGGCCCCGGGCGGCGTGGCCCTGCTGCCTTCCGCGCGCCGCCGCACCAAACAGCGCAAGCAGCGCACGGCACTGCGCATCGGAATCCCCAAGGTCCTCAACCTCTACGCCTACGGGCCGCTGTTCTCCGCCTACTTCACAAGCCTCGGCCTGCCCGCGGAAAACATTGTCTTCTCCGACACCACCACTCTGGAGCAGTACCGCAGCACCCTGGGGCTGGCTTCCGTCGATCCCTGCTTTCCTTCCAAGGTCTGCATCTCGCACGTCCACAATCTGCTGGACAAAAGCTCGCGCCGGAAACTCGATTTCATCTTCTTCCCGATGATCGACACGCTCACCACCAGCATCGAGGACTGCCGCGGCTCCAACGCCTGCCCGGCCGGAGCGGCCACTCCGGAGGCGGTGCAGTCGGCGTTTTCGCTCAGCCGCAATCTTTTTGAAGAGCACGGCATTACCTACATGCATCCGGTGGTGAACCTGTCCGACCGCGACCTGGTGGCCCTGCAGATGTTCGAGTGCTGGAAGGACGTGCTGGGGCTGGACTGGCGGGAAAACGGCCGCGCCACCGATGCGGCCTACGCCGCGCAGCTGCGTTACGAGAAAGAACTGCGCCAGCAATCCCGGCAGCTGCTGGACAAACTGGAGCGGGAGCACCAAATTGGCCTGGTCCTGCTCGGCCGTCCCTATCATCACGATCCGGGCCTGAACCAGGGCATTCTGGACTCTCTGCAGCAGCTTGGCTATCCCATCTTCTCGCAGACCTATCTGCCGCTGGACGAAGACCTGCTCGAACGTCTCTTCGGTGCCGAGGTGTCGCAGGGACTGATCCCTTCCCCGCTCTCGGTGAGCGACGTGTGGAAGGTTTCCAGCTCGGCAGGAACCAACCACAAACTCTGGGCCGCGAAGTTCGCCGCGCGCCATCCCAACCTGATCCCCGTCGAGCTGTCGAACTTCAAGTGCGGCCACGACGCCTTCATCAGCCGGGTCATCGAACAGATCACCGAGTGCGCCGGAAAACCCCACTTCTGCTTCCGCGATATCGACGAGAACAAACCGGCGGGGGCGCTGCGCATTCGCGTGGAGACCATCGACTACTTCCTGAAGCAGTACCGCAAACAGTTGGCGGCTAACTAAGCCGCGAGCGGTTCTCCCACTGTGCATCGGTGGGAGCCTGCAATCGCCATGGACAATCCGATGCGCGGGCCTGTAGGATTCATGCCTGCCATGGCTACGGCGACCACGAATCCACTTGACGCTAAAAAGGCCCTCCGGCACGCGGCGATTGTCATTGTCGCCGGAGTGCTGGCTACCACCCTGGCACAGACCCAGGTTCTGGGGCGCATCCCGCTGCAAAACCTGCTCAAGAACCAGTTGCACGTGGGCCGCTCGGCCAACGCCGCATTCTTCTTCTGGGCCGGACTGGCCTGGTACTTCAAGCCCTTCGCCGGAATCTTCACCGACGCATTCCCCATCTTCGGAAGCCGCCGCAAGAGCTACATCCTGGGAGCCACCACGCTGGCGGTGATTTCCTGGTTCGCGCTGATCGTCACGCCCCATCAGTACCGTGCGCTGCTCATCGTCTCCATCATCATTAATGGATTCATGGTCATCGTCAGCACCGTGGTGGGTGGCTACATGGTGGAGATTGCGCAATCCATCTCCGGCTCGGGACGCCTGACGGCCATCCGGGAATTCGTGCAGCAGGGCACGTCCATCATTGTGGGACCCACCGCCGGATACCTGGCCAGCATTGCCTTTGGGTGGACGGCCGCGGCCTGCGGTGGCGTCATGTTCCTGCTGGTGCCGGCCACCATCCTGTTTCTGCATGAGCGGCGGGTGCGAATCAATTCCCAGGAACTGCTGGGCAACGCCCGCAAGCAGTTGGTCAAGATCGGAACCGCGAAAACCATGTGGGCCGCCGTGGGCTTGATGGCGCTGTTCTACATCGCGCCCGGCTTTTCCACCGCGGTCTTCTATCGGCAACAGAACGAGCTCCACATGAATACCCAGGCACAGGGCTTTTTGCAGTTGATCGCCGGGATCACCGGCATCGCGGCCGCGCTCGGCTACGGCTTCCTCTGCCGGCGGTTTAACCTCCGCACCCTGTTGGTGTGGTGCATGCTCGCCGGGACGGCGGCCAACCTGGGCTACCTGTTTTACAGCACTGTCGGACGGGCTCGGGTGATCGAAGGCTTTAACGGCTTCGGCTACACGCTGGCCGAGCTGGCGCTGATGGATCTTGCCGTGCGCGCCACCCCCGCCGGGAGCGAAGGCCTGGGCTTCTCATTAATGATGAGCGTCCGCAACCTGGCCCTTTTTGGAACTGACTGGTTCGGCTCCAAAATGCTGGACCAGTATCACGTCTCTTTCAACTCCCTGGTGCTCTCCAACTCTGCCACCACGCTCATCACCGTCCCCCTGGTATTTCTGCTTCCCCTGGTCATCGTCAGCCGCAAGGACGCCGAACTCTACGAAGAGGCGCCAGCGCCTAGAACCGCGATGGAATAAGGCGGCAGCGTATGTTCCCCGGCAGAGAGTGTGGTTGAGTTGTGAGTTGGGGCTATCCGGACGCCGTGTGACTGCGGTCACAGCGGATATGGCAGACTGCCACAGACCGGTGTGTGTTCCCAGGGGTATAAGTGGTTCACTGCAGTCCAACCCCTAAGGACGAAGCCCGAAAACTTTGAGTCTGTTGGCCTTACCGAATCGTAAAAAAGATGCCTGATGCGAAAAAAATGACGTGCAGCATCGGAAGCATAGGTGCTAATGTTACAGCATCGGGGGAGTCTGAGAGCATGGGAACAAGCAATCAGAAGGATGGATACCTATTTCCGCGTGGCGGATCCGTTTGGCCGCACACTGACTTGTTACTGTTCTCCCGGGCAAACTTGTATTAGGTGTCAACACCAATCGATTGGGAGCATTTAATGACAAGAAATAGAGTCTGGATTGCGGTAGTCGCAGGTTTTGTCCTTAGCTTCGCAAATCTGGTTTATGCGCAGAATGTCACACCCAGCACCAACTCGGATGCCATGGTGGACGTTCTCAAAACGCTCGAGACCAAGGGCGTCATCACACACGAAGAATTCGAAGCCTTGAAGGCGAAGGTGACGAAGGACGAGCAGAAGGCAGCCGCTGCGCAGCAGGAAGTCGTACAGCAGGCTGTACAGCAAACCGTTCAGCAGGTAGGTCCGCAGCTGCGGTCCGTAGCCATGCCGGCAGACGCAGAAACCCAGGTGGCGAATGTGGTCACCGCCATGGATAGCGGCGTTGGCTTCCACGCTGGCAGATTCGACATCAGCTTCTCGGGCGAGGTCAACGGATTCGCCGTTCACGACCGCGCCGACAACAGCCACGGCCTTGCTGGCGCCCCTAGCCCGTTCGGGGAATGCGCGCTTTGCGTGGTCAGCACGGGCGCACAGCCCAATTGGTCGATCCGCAGCGGCCTGCTGCCGGGCGACCTCTCCATCAAGATCTCGACCCAGGAAAAGGGTTGGGACGTAGCGGTGTTCTTCGGCATCTGGCCGGGAATCCAGAACAACGGCGTTAATCTCAACGGCAACGTCGGTACGGGCGCCCTTGGCGTCCCGGGTATCGACTTCCGCCAACAGTTCGTCACGTTGGGCAGACCCAAGTACGGAACCCTCAAGATCGGCCGCGACCTGGGCCTCTTCGGACAGGAAGGCATCCTCAACGACATGACCCTTCTGGGTGCGGGCAGCCCGAACGGCAACGATCATCCGGGTAGCGTAACCTTGGGCCGCATCGGCGTAGGCTATGTCTACACCGACTTCCTGCCCCAGATCACCTACACCACTCCGTCCTATAAGGGTCTGCAGGGCGCATTCGGAATGATGCAGGCATACGACGACGCGTTTGCGCCGACGACTGCAATTCTCGACGGCCACGGACAGCCCATGTTCCAGGGCAAGGTCACCTACACTGCGCCTCTCAAGGGCGCGACCAAGTTTAAACTCTGGACCAACTTCATGACCCAGAGCGAAGAAGCGAACAACGGCGGCTCGAGCTTTGGCGAGGGTCCGGTTCTGACGCAGGGTAACAACGTTCGCGCCTGGGGCGCGGATTACGGCTTCAAGGGCAGCTGGCATGGACTTGGTCTCGTGGGCTACGGCTACAATGGTTCGGGCCTCGGGATCGCAGGTCTCCTGCTTGGCGGCATCGGTGTCAACAATAATGATTCCATCACAACGCGTGCTTCCTCGGGCTATTACTTCCAGCCGAGCTACACCTACCACAAGGCGTTCTTCGGATACAGCTACGGCCAGAGCTTCCTTTCCCCGGCCAGCCTTACCGACCGCTTGAATAGCTTGGATTTTGTTCGGTGCAACTCGTCGCATATCGCTCAGTTCCGCTATGCAGTTACGAGCTGGGATAACCTGGTTGCGGAATACACCCATACCCGCTCCGAAGCTCAGTCCGGCTTCACCGGAACTTCGGACTCGGTTGCCCTGGGAACCATCGTATTCTTCTAGTCGTTCACGGCAGTTCAGCACTTAGCTGTGACTTCGTGAAGGAGAATGAAAATGAACAAGTACGTGATTGAGCGTGAGATCCCCGGAGCCGGCAATTTAACGGCAGGCGACCTGAAAGGCATTTCGCAGAAGTCCTGCGGAGTCCTGAACGAACTGGGTTCGCAAGTTCAGTGGGTCGAAAGCTATGTCACTGACGACAAAATCTACTGCGTTTATCTTGCTGCGAATGAAGAACTGGTTCGTGAGCATGCCAAACGCGGTGGCTTTCCTGCCAATCGGATCTCGCAAGTACGCACCATCATCGATCCGACAACCGCAGGATAGTAAGATCGGCCAGTCCGTCGTTTTTGCGGGCTGGCCGTTTGTTCTTAACTGCTAAGTGTCTCCGGCGTGCCTAGCGGGCAGGTTGGCGTCAACAGAACAACCTATAACCTTTAACCTGGTAGTAGAAGAACAACAAACTGCAACACTCGAGGAGAAGTAATGGGCACAATGAAGAAGGGTTTGCTAGCTGCAGTAGCTTCAAGCTTGATTCTGACAGTCGCGGTTCCTGCCTTTGCACAGGAACTCAAGGACTCGTCGGACCGGCCGTATAAGCCCGTAACCGCTGAGATGTACAACAATCCGGCCCCGTCGGAGTGGTACCAGTACCGCCGTACGAACGACGGTGCGGGATTCAGCCCGCTGAAGCAGATCACCACGGCCAACGTGAAGAATCTGCAGCCGCTCTGGGCTTATTCGACCGGCCTGACCAAAGGCCACGAAGACGTTCCCCAGTATCACGACGGTATCCTGTTTGTCACCGCTTCCTACGACGTGGTTTTTGCTATGGATGCCCGCAGCGGAAAGCTCCTGTGGCGTTATGACCGCGACATTCCAGACAAGGCCCTTTCGGTTGTCTGCTGCGACGTGGTTAACAAGGGCGGCGTGCTCTATGGTGACGACTTCATCTACGGCACCATCGACGCTCACCTGGTCGCGCTGAACGCCAAGACCGGCGCCGTGCACTGGGACACCAAGGTTACCGATTACGCTGAAGGCACCACCATCACCAACGCTCCGGTTGTGGTCGACGGCAACATCCTCATCGGTATGACCGGTGGCGAATTCGGCGCCCGCGGCTTCATGATGGCAATCAAGCCCGAAGATGGCAAGATTGTCTGGAAGACCTTCACCATTCCTGGTCCGGGCGAGCCCGGCAACCAGACCTGGGGAGCCAGCGCGGAAGTCGCCGATAAAGATACCTGGAAGCATTCCGGCGGCACCACCTGGACCAACGGTTACTTTGACGCTGCGAACGACATCTTCTGGCAGCCCACCGGCAACCCCGGACCCTGGGCAGCTTATGTTCGTCCCGGCGCCAATGCCGGCTCCAGCTCGCTGGTCGGCTTCGATCCTAAAGACGGCCACATCATCGGCATGTATCAGACGATGATCCACGACATGTGGGACTATGACAACATCTCGCAGCCGTTTGCAGTGGACTTCATGAAGGACGGCAAAGAGGTCCACGCCACCTTCGAAACCCACAAGGACGGCTTCACCTATGTGATCGACCGTGACCCGAAGCACTTCTCTACCCGCACCTATGAAAACTGGGAGAATATCCCGGCGATCTACGTGAAGCCCTTCATGGATGGCATTACGTGGTCCAAGGGAAACCTCGACGAGAAGATGCACCCGCTCTATGACCCGGCGAAGGATTCGACCACTCCGAACTTGGTCGACGTCTGCCCCGGCTTCCTGGGTGGAACCAACTACCTGGTGCCGTCGTATGATGCGGCCACCAAGACCGTCTACATCTCGGGCAACTACTGGTGCGAGAGCATCAAGGGCACCCCGATTCAGCCCTGGGCTCCTTACAAGGCGTACGTGTATGCCGAGTTCCACATGCACGTAATGCCAGGCCACGAGGGTGGCGGCGGCTTCGTCAAGGCCCTCGACGTGGTCACCGGCAAGACGAAGTGGGAGCATGATATGCCCGATGCCAACTGGTCCGGACTGGTCGCCACTGCTGGCGGCGTTGTGTTCGGCGGCGGCACCGATACCCGTGAACTGTTTGCTCTGGACAAGGCCACCGGCAAAAAGCTCTGGTCGTTCCGCACGAACTCGGGCCAGGTCGGCGCGCCGATCACCTACGAGATCGACGGAGTTCAGTACGTTGCTACCGTTGCTGGCTTCGGCGGTGCGATTCCCATCTGGACCGGCGAAATCAACCAGAAGTTCAACAAGAACACTCCTCAGGGCGGCGCGATCTGGGTCTTCGCTCTCAAGGGTGCAAAGTAGTTAGCTAGTTCCCCGTACTCCGGGGTGCAAGGCAGCACTGCCGCAGGTTGACGCGGAGAGAGGAGTGGAAGGCGAAAGCTTTTCACTCCTCTCGGTTTTTGCGGTGACACCAATTTTTCGATTGAGGACCCAACGTGGACCAGAAGCAACAGACCAGCGGGATTGCGGCTTCGCGGATTTGGCTCGCGAGCTTTTTTTTGGGAATTATCGTGCTGCTGGCATTTCCGGCAACGATGTGGGCGCAAGTTGCCGCATCCATCTCCGGGAAGGTGGTGGACGCATCCGGAGCAGCCGTCAACGGCGCAACTGTTACGGTACGGGAGATGGAAACCGATGCGAAGCGGGTGGCAACCACCGACGCAGCCGGGAACTACCACTTCCTCTCGCTGCCGGTCGGGATCTATGAACTGAGCGCGGAGAAGAGCGGCTTTGAGACCCAGCTATGGAGCGGAATCCGGCTTAATGTGGACCAGGAAGTAGTGGAGAACGTGCGCCTCGCGGTGAGCGGAAGCGCACAGGAGATCACGGTTTCAGCGACGAATCCCGTGGTCAACACCACCACTTCGTCCGTCGCCGGACTGGTAGGCGAGGAAGAAATCAAGGACCTGCCGCTCAATGGCCGGAGCTTTGACGACCTGATCACCCTCAATCCCGGCACCGTCAACTATAGCGGCCTCAGAAGCGCGAACACCACGACGAGCAACGGAAGCGCCTTCGCCGTAGACGGGCAAAAACCGGGAGACAACGAGACCCTGCTCAACGGCGTGGAGTACGGCGGCGCCAGCCAATTGGAGGTAACGCCGGGCGGAGTCAGCGGGCTCCTCCTTGGAGTGGATGCCGTGCGGGAATTCAACCTGGAGACGGGTACCTACGGAGCAGAGTACGGCAAGCGCTCGGGAGCCCAAGTCAACGTCGTGACCCTGTCCGGCAGCAACGCGGTGCATGGCACCCTCTATGAGTTTCTGCGCAACAACGTGCTGGACTCACGCGGCTATTTCGATCCGGCGTCGGGCGCGCCACCCTACAAGCAGAATCAGTTTGGCGCCGCCATCGGTGGGCCGATCAAGAAAGACAAGATCTTCCTCTTCGGCAACTACGAGGGATTCCGGGAGAGGCTGTCGGCAACCCAAATCGCCTTTGTTCCGGATAACGGGGCCCGCCTGGGCTATCTGCCAGGCTCCACCATCTGCACTCCAGCTCACCCCTGCACCACGATGTTGCCCTACATGGCATTCTGGCCTTCGTCTTCAGTCGAAGCTGGTGGCGGAACCGCAAAGTACATCAGCAATCCACTGCAGTCCATCAATGAGGATTTCGGGACCACTCGCCTGGACTACCTTCTTGGTGCTCGAGACACTCTTTCCGGCTCTTACACCATCGATACCGGGACCTCTTTGCTCCCCCAACCGGACCCGTTCTTCGCGTCTGCGCTGGACGTAGGGAGCCAGGTGTTCAGCTTGCAGGAGACCCATATCTTCTCGCCGCAGGTGGTTAACGACGCTACGTTTGGATTCTCCCGCTCCTCATTCTCGGACGATTCGGCACCCTCGGCCGAGTTCCTGGCCCAGCCTGATGTGGCAAGCCTTGACTTCGTCCCCGGACGCGGTCCCGGCGGAATTACCATCGGAGGCGGGAATACGACCACGGGAGCCGGTGTGGTCGCTGGAGCGGGGCCTAGCAATAACGCAGGCGTCTACAACCATAGAAACCTGTTTACTTACACGGACAACGTGAAGATCAGCAAGGGAATCCATCAGATCAGCGCGGGGGTCTGGTTCCAGCGGCTGCAGGACAATGAAAATATCGCTTCACGCCAGTTGGGTGTAGCCTCTTTCGCAAGCTTGCAGACGTTTCTACAGGGGACCGTACAGGCAGGCGGATTTCAAATTGTGACCAATCCGGCGGAACTGGGCTGGCGTACCCTCATGGGTGCCTGGTACGTGCAGGACGCCATGCGGGTGCGGCACAACCTCACGGTTCAGCTCGGCCTCCGGCACGAATTCGACACCGGATGGAACGAGGCACATGACAGGGCCGCGAATTTCATCGTGGATCCCGCTACCGGCATCCTTCAGACCGCCCCTCGGATCGGCAGTTCCGCCTTTACGCAGAACAACGCCAAATGGCTCTTCGGACCCAGGGTTGCGCTGGCGTGGGATCCCTACGGCGATGGCTCCACGGCCGTCCACGCGGGATTCGGAATCTACTATTCGCTGCTGGACGCGCTTGCCTTTCAGCTCAACAGCGTGCCTGGTCCCAATGGTGAGAATGGAACGCTTGCCTATAGCGGTTCCCTACCCGCGATCCTGCCTAAAATCGGTACGCCTACAACCTATGCCCCCTATGGAGTCCAGTCCAACGCCAAGACTCCCACGGTGGAGAAATGGGGTTTTTCGATCGAGCAGCGGCTGAGCAACACCATGGCATTCAGCATCGGCTACGTAGGATCGTTTGGCTTCCATCAGATCGTCAGCGAAGACGACAACAGCATTGTGCCGGTGCTTTGTGGCACCGCAACCGCGCCCGCGCCCTGCACGGCTGGTGGAGATCTCAAGGCGTCAGCCACTGCGCCCATTGTTCCGAGCTCAGTCCCCGCTGGCACCGTCTATATCCCCTGGGGGAACGGAGCTCCCAACACCCGCCCCAATCAGGCTCTGGCCAACGGGTTCTTCTGGAACACCGTGGGCAACAGCAGCTACAACGCGCTGCAGGTGGACGTGACCAAGCGCTTCACCCGGCAGTTGCAGTTCCGCGCCAACTACACCTGGTCGAAGAGTCTCGATAACAACTCCGCACCCACCCTGGCTCAATCCAACAACGAAGCCCAGATGGTCCTGGATCGATTTGATCTGCGGAAAGATTGGGGGCGGTCGGCGCTGAACGTGGCACACCAGGCGCACTTTACTGGCACCTACGAACTGCCCTTTGGACGCGGACAGCATTGGCTGGCCAATGCCCACGGGGTGAAGGACAAGCTGGTCAGCGGATGGGTCTTCAATACCATCACCACGCTGCTGAGCGGCTTCCCATTGACGCCTCAGGTCGGCTCCAACATCTCCGGCGACGGAGACACTAGAAATCCGGACCGTCCCGTGCTGAACCCCAACTTTAACGGGGCCGTTATGGTGCGCAATGGCACGAACTGGTTCAATCCGGCAGCGTTCCAGTCACCGACACCAGGAACTTATGGGACGGCCGCTTTACCGATCATCGGCAGGGGAAGCCTGACCGGACCAGGGTTTGTGCAGGTGGACGCTTCGCTGTTCAAGGACACGCAGATTACCGAGAAGGTCAAGCTGCAGTTCCGGACGGAGTGCTTCAATCTTCTCAACCACACCAATTTCGGCACACCCAACCTGCTGCTGACCAGCGCCCAGGCGGGACAAATCACCTCCCTGGCAGTTCCCCAAGGGGGACGACTGATTCAGTTCGGCTTGAAGGTGATTTACTAACCAGTGCGGCGGCAGATATCGAGCCGCCACGACAACCGCTAGAACGCTTCCAGAAAACGAACCCCCGTGCAGCATCGCCTGCACGGGGGTTCGTTTTGCAAACCTTGAAGCTGTCCGAAGCCTGGGCTTACGCGTTGCCGTGCGGGAATCGCTTTCTTCTGGACGGGCCACGCCGGAAGGCTACGAGCGCCGATTCGAGATGCGAATTTCGCTGGAGCGGTCTATCCGTGTGGAAGTAATTCTTGTAGGCGGCAATCCAGTCGGTGGAGATGTCGCGCTGCGCCGTGGACAGATCGAGTTGTCCTTCACAGACCATCTGGTGGAGGCGTTCTTCCAATGCATCCTTCACGTGCGCATTCCAAGTCCGCGACGTATAGGGTTGCGGCCACAGATTATGGATATCTTCCGTGCCGCCCAATCCTGGCGCGATCAGATAATCAATCTCATAATCGCCCGCCCGGGCACTCGCGATTCCGTACTCGTGGAAGACCTCTTGACGCAACGAGGCGGATACATCTCCAATCACCTCTTCATGGGGCATCGAGCAAACATCGCTCACCGTAACTCTCCGCGTGGCGCCCGGCGTAAGGCTTCGATCCGGGACCGCGGCGCGCTCCAATGAAGCAACGGCTGCGTTCGTCCTGCCTGGACTGAAATGATGCAGCAGTCCGCCAGCCAGCGCGGCGATAACGACCCCAGCACAGAGCACGGACGCAGCGCGTACGGACGGGGCGAACTGGAATAACCGTCGCCACGAACTCGGCTCGCGCTGCGATGCCAGTTCGGCAAGTTGCGCTCTCAACAGCGCACGCGGGCCGGAGATAGGGGGCAGTTGTGGATCGAGAGTCTGCCGGTGAGTTCTGGCGAAATCGGCAATCGTCGCTTCGATTTCCGCCATCCGGGCACGGCAGCTCCAGCAGGCGGCCAGGTGAGCGTGGACTTGAGTTGCCCGGCGGAGCGGGAGTTCGCCGTCCGCCGCCAGAAGCAGCTCCTGGTCCGACAGGTGCAGGTCTTGGTTCAACATAACCTCATCTCCCGTCCGCACGGATCAACCGTGCCAGTGATCGAGTCAGCGAAATGGATACGGCTCCCAGCGACATTCCGAGTACCGAGGCGATTTCCCGGTAGCGGAGACCCTCCGCTCGCAGCCGGAGGCAACCCTGATCCGCTTCGGGAAGAGCCTGAACGACGGCCAGCAAACGGCGCTGCCTTTGGGCCGACGAAAGGTGTTCTTCCGGATTCGGCGATGGGTCCACGTGCTCTTCCGCAAGGGACCAGTCGGATGCCGCCTTGTCGCACGATCTTTGGTTCGCGTATCGCTGCTTCAACGCGAGATTGTGCGCGACACGGAAGATCCAGCCGCGAAGGTTCTTCCGGGATTTGCCGGATTGGAGATGCCGGAACAGGGACAGAAACACTTCCTGGACAACTTCCTCTGCATCATGCACGGGTATGCCGAATGAGAACGCATAACGCAGAAGAGGATTGCGGAATTGCTCAAACAGATCCATGACCTCGCGCTCGATCTCCGAGGGCTGCGCCGAACGCGCCGTGCCGGCGGCGATTGGGAACGCCAGCTCGTCGATGGAATCCATGGGAGGCATACGCGCGGGTCCTTACAGTATATATTCCACTCTCCACGCTTCTGTTCAAGGTTTTTCGAGGCCATCTTTGAATTCCCATCCGGCGATGCAGAAACACTGAACAAAACGGCCACAGACGGAATTTTATAAGTGAGGGACGGAAAGGTGCTCCAATGAAGACAAACGACTTCCGGGTATACTTTTACGAGCCCCCAAATAAGAACTAACTGGATGCCGACCACCAATGAAGAAGTTGCTGATTCTTGCCGTGCTTCTGTGGGTGCTGCCCCTGATGGCGCAAAGCGATACCGGGGAACTGCGTTTAACTATC